>CAVPYM010000012.1:0-286470 GCA_963709935.1 uncultured Actinomycetes bacterium
GACGGCTCGCGGGTGAACGTCGTCGTCGCGCCGCTCGCGCTCGACGGGCCGATCCTGACGATTCGCCGCTTCCGGCCGCGCGGCTTCGGTCCCGACGACCTCGTCGCCAACGGCACGTGGGCGGCGCCGCTGCGCGACCTGCTGCAGTGCGCCGTGCTCGCGCGCTGCAACGTGCTCATCAGCGGCGGCACGGGCTCGGGCAAGACGACGACGCTCAACGCGCTGACGGAGTTCATCGGCGACGGCGAGCGGATCGTGACGGTCGAGGATGCCGCCGAGCTGCGCCTGCGCCACGCCCACGTCGTGCGCCTCGAGGCCCGGCCGGCGTCGCTGGAGGGACGCGGTGAGGTGACCGTGCGCCGGCTCGTGCGCAACGCGCTGCGCATGCGCCCCGACCGGATCGTCGTGGGCGAGGTGCGCGGCGCCGAGGCGCTGGACATGCTCAGCGCGATGTCCAGCGGCCACGACGGCTCGCTGTCGACCGTCCATGCCGGCTCGCCCGAGGAGGCGCTGCGCCGCGTGGAGACGCTCGCGCTCATGGCCGGGCTCGGGCTGCCGCACGAGGCGATCCGCGCGCAGGTCGCGGGCGCGCTGGACCTCGTCGTCCACCAGGCGCGGATGGCGGACGGCACGCGCCGCGTCGTCGCCGTCAGCGAGGTCGTCCGCGTCGCCGGCGGCGCCGCCACCCGCGAGCTCTACGCGCTGCGCGACGGCCGCCCGACCTGGCGCGCGCCGCTCGGCGACACGCTCGCCGCCCGGCTGGCGGCGGCGCAACCCCAGCCGCGCGCGGCATGAGCGCGGCGGTGCTGCTCGCCGGCCTTGCCGGCGCGTGCGCGCTGCTCGCGGCCTGGGAGGCGATCGCGGCGGCCGAGCAGGAGCGCGCTCCTGCAAGCGGCACGCGCGCTGGTGCGCGCCGGTGCTCGACATGCTGCGCTCCGGGCGCGAGCCGACGAGCCCCGAGCGCCGCCGGCTCGTCGCGCTCGGCACGCTGTCGCTGCTCGGCGCGGGCTGGCTCGTGGCCGGGCCGTGGGCCGCGCTCGCGCTCGCGGCGACGGCGCCGTGGGTGGCGCGCGCGGTGGTCAGGACGCGGCGCGCGGCGCCGCGCCGCCGCGGTGGCGGCCGGTGCGCCGGCGATCGCGCGTGCGCTCGCCGACGCGCTCGCGGGCGGTCACTCGGTGCGCGGCGCGCTGGCGGCGGCCGCGCGCGACGGTGCCATCGGCGGGCCGGCGGGCGAGGAGATGCGCCGCGTGGCGGCGGGGCTCGCGCTCGGCGAGCGGACGGAGGACGTCCTGCGCGCGCTTGCGCAGCGCGCCGGCACGGGGACGCTGGACACGCTCGTCGCCGCCATCCTGTTGCAGCGCGACGCGGGCGGTGACCTGGCCGCGTTGCTGCGCGATCTCGCCGCCGCACTCGAGGAACGCGGCCGCGTCGTCGCCGACGCGCGCTCGGCGACCGCGCAGGCGCGCTTCACCGCGCTGCTCGTCTCCGGGCTGCCGGTCGCGGGCCTCGCGCTCGGCGAGCTCGTCCAGCCCGGCTTCGTCGTGGCGCTCGTCTCCGAGCCGCTCACGGCGGTCATGGTCGCTCGTCGCGCTCGCGCTGCAGGCGATCGCGTTCGTCTGGGTCGCACGGATCGGGCGCGTCGGAGCGCCGGGCGTGAGCGTCGCGGTGCTACTCGCCGTCGCGGCGGCGGTCAGCGCGGCGGCCGCGATCACCGAGGCGCTCGCCGTGCCGAGGGGTGTGTCGAACTCGTCGCGCTCCACGCGATCAACTCGACACACCACCCGCCGCCGATCGGCCGTCTCGCCGGGATGACCGTGCTGCTCGCGCGCCTCGCGCGCCGCGCCGGCATGCGCGCCGCGCCGCGCGACCTCGACGCGCGCATCGCCGCGGCGGGCGCGCCGCTCGGCCTCGGCGCCGGCGACATCGTCGCGCTGAAGGGCGCGGGTGCGGTGGGGGCGCTGCTGGGCGCGTTCACCCTGCACGGCCTGCTGCCCGGCCGGCTCGGCCTCGCCGCGCTGCTCGCCGCGCCGGTCGCGGGCTACGTCGCGCCCGAGTTCTTCCTCGCGCGCCGCGCTCGCGCGCGCGAGCAGCGGATCGCCGAGGAGATCGCCGACGTGCTCGACCTGCTGCGCGTCGCCGTCGGCGCCGGTCTGCCGGTCGGGCGCGCGATCGGCGAGGTGGGGCGGCGGATGCGCGGCGTCCTCGCCGGCGAGCTCGCCGCAGCGTCCGTGCGCCTGCAGCTCGGCGTGCCGCGCGGCGACGTCCTGCGCGAGCTCGTCGCGCGCTGCCCGGGGCCGGGCGTGGCGACGCTGGCGGCCGCGATCGCCCGCGCCGACCGCCACGGCGCGCCGCTCGCGCCCGCCCTCAGCGCGCTCGCCGCCGAGGCCCGCGCCGAGCAGAGCCGGCGCCTGCGCGACGGCGCCGCGCGCGCCGCGCCGAAGATCCAGCTCGTCGTGGCGCTCGTCCTCGTGCCGGCAGTGATGCTGCTCGTGGGCGCGGTGCTCGTGCAGGGCTTGGGCGCCGCGGACTGAGCGTGGCGTCGAGTTTCCCTGAGCGCGCCCGCTGGCACCTCACGTTCGCTCGCTGGTTCCGCGTGGTTGGAGTGACGGCGAACGACATCGCTGAGAGGGTGAGTCTGTTCGGCGTGGAGGTGGGTTCCAGCGAGCTGGTCTGGTGAGCGCCACAGCGAGGCCGGGGCGCCTTATTCATGCCCCACCTGCATAAGGCGCCCAGCCCCCGACGCGAGCCCCGGAACGGACCGCAACGCGGCACGAACTGACACCCTCAGCGATGCAGTTCGCCGCCGCCGCCACCAACCTCAAACCAGCGGGCAAACGCCGCCACACCGACCAGCCGGCACGCCGCCGGCCCCACGCGCGCGCGCCGGCAGCCGCGACGCGATCTCCCACCACGCCCCACCGGCGCCGCCGGCAGCCGCCACGACGCGCCCCACGACGCCCCGCGGCATGCACATCGACCGGCGGAATCCTTCACCGGCTGCAAGAACGCGCCCGCCGGCAGAATCTGCAATCGCGCGCCCGCCGATCACCCGGAAGAAGGAGCGTCCGGACGGACTGGCGAAAGTCCCTGCTCAGCCCCATATTCGCCGATGAGGAGGGGAGAGCGGGGTTGCAGAGTGGGTGAAAGCATGCAAAATGGGTTGCGGAGTGGGAGAAGGTGGGATACCTTCGCCGCAGCGAGCCGGGATGGAGGGGCTCCTCCCACCCCTCCATCCCGGCTCCAACCTTAGGCGCACCCTTCCATGGCCTTTCGCGGAACCTTCGACCACACGCTCGATGCGAAGAACCGCCTCACCGTGCCAGCTCGCTTTCGCGTCTGAGCTCTCCGGCGGCGTCGTTCTCGCCAAGGGCCTCGAGCGCTGCGTCGCCGTCTGGACGCCCGCGGCCTACGACGCGTACACGGCCGCCGCGCTCGCGGACTTCCATCCGCTCTCCAAGGAAGCCCAGAAGCTCACGCGCTTCTTCAGCGCCAACTCGCTGGACACCGAGCTCGACGGCGCCGGCCGGATCATGCTGCCGGCCTTCCTGCTCGACCACGCCAAGCTCGGCAAGGACGTCGTCGTGACCGGCTCCGGCGACGCCCTGGAGATCTGGGACCGCGCCACCTGGGCGGACTACAACGACGTGCTCGCATCCGATGTCGACGAGATCACCTCATCCCTTGGCAACACTGCTTGACATGACCATTCCCCACGTGCCGGTGCTGGCCGGCGAGGCGATCGAGCTGCTCGACCCGCAGCCCGGTCAGACCGTCGTGGACTGCACGTTCGGCGCGGGCGGCCACGCCCGCCTGCTCGGCGAGCGGATCGGCGCGACCGGCACGCTGATCGCGATCGACCGCGACCCGATCGCCGCCGAGCGCTTCGCCGAGCTCGCGCAGGAGCTGGCCTGCACCACGCGCTTCATCCGCGCGTCGTTCGTCGAGGGCCTCGAGCGGCTGCGCGAGGAGGGCGTCGCGGCCGACATCGTCCTCATGGACCTCGGCATGTCCTCGATGCAGATCGACACGTGGCAGCGCGGCTTCTCCTACTCCTACGACGCGCCGCTGGACATGCGCATGGACCCGGGCCTCGAGCGCTCCGCGCACGAGCTCGTCAACGAGTCCGAGCCGCGCCACCTCGAGACGATCTTCCGCGACCTCGGCGAGGAGCGCTACGCCCGGCCGATCGCCCGCGCGATCGTGCGCGCCCGCCAGAAGGCGCCGATCGACTCGACGATCGCGCTCGTCGACGTCATCACGCGCGCCGTGCCCGCGCCGGCCCGCTTCGCCGGCGGGCACCCCGCCAAGCGCGTCTTCCAGGCGCTGCGGATCGCCGTCAACGACGAGCTCGGCCAGCTCGACGCCGCGCTGCCGCTCGCCTGGGACGTGCTCGCCATCGGCGGCAAGCTCGGCGCGATCTCCTTTCACTCGCTCGAGGACCGGCGCGTGAAGCGCTTCCTCGTCGCGCGCGCGCAGGGCTGCATCTGCCCGCCGGACCTGCCGATCTGCGCCTGCGGCCGCGAGCCCGAGGCCGAGCTCGTCAGCCGTCGTGCGATCGCGCCCAGCGCGGGCGAGGTCGCCGCCAACCCGCGTGCGCGCTCGGCGCGCCTGCGCGTCGCATCGAAGCTACGGGAGGACCAGGCATGAGCCGCTCAGCCGCCGCACGGACGCAGCACCACGACGAGCGCGCGCTGCGCCGGCCGCGCCCGCACGGCGCCGCGCCACGCGCGGCGCGTCCGGTCCCGCCCGCCCCGCCGCACCCCGCCGCGCGCGCGCGCCGCGCGCCGCCCGAGCGCGGATCCACGCAGCCCGCGCCGCGCGCCGCGCGCGCCGCCGCACGCCGCGCCGCGCCCGCGCTGCCGGCGCGCCCGCCGCTGCGGCTCGCCGCCGGCGGCGCCGCGATCGCGCTGCGCGTCGCCGACTCGGCGCTCGACGTCTCCGGCAGCCGCACGATGGACCGCCTCGTGCGCAGCCGCGCGTGGGTCGTGATCATCGGCGTCGGCCTGATCGGGATCGTCGCGATGCAGGTCTCGATGCTCAAGCTCAACTCCGGCATCGGCCGCGCGGTCGACACCGTCGCGACGCTCGAGCGCAGCAACGCCTCGCTGAAGGCCGAGGTGTCGCGGCTGAGCTCCGGCGACCGCATCCAGTCGCTCGCCGGCCAGCGCGGCTTCCTCATGCCCGAGCCCGCCGACGTCACGTACCTGCGCGCGGGCGACAAGCGCTCCGACGGCTTCCGCGCCGCGCGCCGGATGCGCGCCCCCGACCCGGCGATCGCCGGACCGGCCGGCGCCGTCGCCGCGGCCAGAGCGCCGGACGCGCGCCGGCGCGCCGACGCGGCCGGCGTCGCCGGCAGCCGGCGACGCCGGCGCCGACGCGACGCGCCGGCGACCGCCGGCCGACGACCGCCGCCGGGCACGACCGCCGCGCCGCCGACGACCGACCCGGCCGCGACCGCCGCACCGCAGCGACGCCGACGGCCAGCCGCCACGACGACGCCGCGGCGACGACCGCGCCGCCGGCCACCGCCGCCACCGGCACGCGCCGTAGCGCCGGCGCCGGCCGCGCCCCCGACCAACGCCGCCGGCGGGGTGACGACGCCATAGTCGGCCTCACCGAACGGCGGATCGGGCTGCTGTTCGCGATCTTCCTGGCGTTGCTGCTGATCGCGGCGTCGCGCGCCGCCTGGCTGGGCGCTCGTCAAGGGCGAGTCGCTGCAGGCGGTCGCCAGCCACGCAGCAGGTCGAGGTGCTCAAGGTGCCCGGCCCGGCGCGGCGCGATCACCGACCGCAACGGCATCGAGCTGGCCGTCTCCGAGCCGGCCGACGACATCGCCGCCACGCCGTACCTGATCAAGGAGCCGCTGACGCGTCGCCCGCCGCCTCGCGCCGCTGCTCGACACGACGCAGGGCAAGCTGCTGGCGAAGTTCGAGCAGAAGGGCGGCTTCGTCTACCTCGCGCGCAACCTGCCCGGCACGCAGTCGGCGAAGATCAAGAAGCTCGACATCGCCGGGCTGCAGTTCATCCCGAGCTCGCGGCGCGAGTACCCGCGCAAGTGGCTGGCCTCGCAGGTGCTCGGCTGGGTCGGCACCGACGGCGAGGGCCTCGCCGGGCTGGAGTACGCGAAGGACGACGTCCTGCGCGGCACGCGACGGCGAGCGGCGCATCGTCAAGGACGCGCTCGGCGAGCCGATCGTGCTGCAGGAGACCAAGCGCGCCGAGCCCGGCAAGGACCTGCGCCTGACGCTCGACGCCGAGCTGCAGGGCAAGGTCGAGAACGTCCTCGCCGAGGTCGGCCTGGCGTGGCGGCCCAAGGGCGCGACGGCGCTCGTCATGGACCCGTACTCCAACACGATCCTCGCGCTCGCCAACTGGCCGCGCGTCGACGCCAACGACCGCGGCGGCGCGCCCGAGTACGCGGCGCAGAACCGCGCCGTCGGCTTCAACTACGAGCCGGGCTCGACGTTCAAGCCGTTCACCGTCGCCGGCGCGCTGCGAGGAGAAGGTCGTCACGCCCGACCGACATCTTCCACCTGCCGCCGACGATCGACGTCGCCGACCGCACGATCAAGGAGGCGCACGACCGCGGCACCGTCGACCTCTCGACGACGCGAGATCCTCGCGCAGTCCAGCAACGTCGGCACGGTGCGCATCGGCCAGCGGCTCGGCGCGACGCGCTTCGACCGCTGGGTGCGGCGCTTCGGCTTCGGCCGCACGACCGGCATCGAGCTGCCCGGCGAGGAGACCGGCCAGGTGCTCAAGCGTCGACGAGTACTCCGGCTCGTCGATGGGCAACCTGCCGATCGGCCAGGGCGAGTCGGTCACGCCGATGCAGCTCGCGACGGCCTACTCGGCGATCGCCAACGGCGGGATCCTGCGCCGGCCGCGGATCATCTCCGAGATCGACGGCGAGCGCGACCGCGATGCCGCGCGGCAAGCGCGTGATCTCCGCGCAGACCGCCGCGCAGCTGCGCACGATGCTCGAGGGCGTCGTCGAGGCCGGCGGCACGCGCCAGCGAGGTGGCGATCCCCGGCTACACGCTGGCGGGCAAGACCGGCACGGCCAACAAGATCGACCGCAAGACCGGCGAGTACTCCAAGACGCGCTTCATCGCCTCGTTCGTCGGCTTCGCGCCGGCGCGCAAGCCCAAGCTGCTCGTGACGGTCATGGTCGACGAGCCGCAGGGCGAGATCTACGGCGCGCGAGGTCGCGGCCCCGGCGTTCCAGGAGATCATGCGCTTCGCGCTGCCGTACCTCGGCGTCGCCCCGGCAGCTGATCCCGACGCCCCGCCGCAACTATCCTGGCGCCATCCGGCGACCGCGATTTCCGACGAGATCTCCGTGACGCCGTCGATGACGCTGCGCGAGGTGTTCGGCGCCGCCGCCGCGGACGCCGCCGACGTCGAGGTCACCGCGCTCGCCTACGACAACCGCCGGGTCGACGCCGGGCACGCGTCTTCTTCTGCGTGCGCGGCTTCACCCGCGACGGCCACGACTTCGCCGCCGACGCCGTCGCGCGCGGGGCCGTCGCGCTCGTCGTCGACCATCCGCTCGGCCTCGGCGTGCCCGAGGTCGTCGTCGAGGACGTGCGCGCGGCGATGGCGCCCGCCGCCGCGCGGCTGCACGGCGACCCGACGGCGACGCTGCGCACGATCGGCATCACCGGCACGAACGGCAAGACGACGAGCGCCTACCTCGTGCGCGCGCTGCTGGAGGCCGCGGGCGAGCCGACCGGGCTGCTGGGCACGGTGACCTCGGTCGATCGGCGGCGCCGAGCACGCGGTGGCGCGCACGACGCCCGAGGCGATCGACCTGCAGGCGACGTTCGCGCGCGATGCGCGACGGCCGGCGACACGCACTGCGTCATGGAGGTCTCCAGCCACGCGCTCGCGCTCGGCCGCGCCGACGCGATCCACTGGGCGGCGGCGATCTTCACGAACCTCACGCAGGACCACCTCGACTTCCATCCCACGATGGACGACTACTTCGCCGCCAAATGCAGGCTGTTTCGCGAGGGCCGGCCGCGCGGTGGCGGTCGTCAACGTCGACGACCCGTACGGCGCGCGGCTGGCCGGCGAGCTGCGGCGGCGGGCGCGACGAGCGGCCCGGCTCGTCACGGTCGGCATCGACTCCGCCGACGCCGACCTGCGCGCGACCGACATCGCAGAGCAGCTTCGCCGGCTCGACGTTCCGCGCCGGCGGCCTGGAGCTGCGCTCGCCGCTGCCGGGCCGCTTCAACGTCATGAACGTGCTGGGCGCGGTGGCGGCGGTGCGCGCGCTCGGCGTCGACGACGCCACGATCGTCGCCGCGCTGCCCGAGGCCGGGCGCGTGCCCGGGCCGCTTCGAGCCCGTCGACGAGGGCCAGGACTTCGCCGTCCTCGTCGACTACGCGCACACGCCCGACTCGCTGGAGAACGTGCTGACGCGCCGCGCGGCCGCTGGCCGCGGGCCGGCTGCTCGTGCGTCTTCGGCTGCGGCGGCGACCGCGACCGCGGCAAGCGCCCGCAGATGGGCGCGATCTCCGCCCGCCTGGCCGACCACACGATCGTCACCTCGGACAACCCGCGCTCGGAGGATCCGGCGGCGATCGTCGACGAGATCCTCGCCGGGATCGCGGATCCGGCGCCGAGGCGACGTGGAGGCGATCGTCGACCGCCACGCCGCGATCGAGCGGGCGGTCGCGCTGGCCGGCGCCGGGCGACGTCGTCGTCGATCGCCGGCAAGGGCCACGAGCAGGGCCAGGAGTTCGAGGACGGGCGCAAGCTGCCCTTCGACGACGTCGGCGTCGCGCGGGAGGCACTGCGTGCGCGACTGGTCGCCTGAGCGCGTCGCCGAGGCCGCGGGCGTCCAGCTCGCGCGCCCCGCGACGCTCGCGCCCGACGGGCCGCCCGGGCCCGCGCGCGTCACGATCGACTCGCGCGACGTGCGGCCCGGCGACCTGTTCGTCGGGCTGCGCGGGCGCGAACGTCGACGGCGGCCGCTTCGCCGCGGCGGCGCTGGCGGCCGGCGCGTGGGGCGTGCTCGTCGCGCCCGAGTACGCCGCGCGACGACGCTGCGCGAGCAGCCCGGCGTGCTGCTCACGACCGAGGACCCGCTCGCCGGGCTGCAGGCGCTGGCGCGCTCGTGGCGGCGCGCGCTCGGCGCCGCAGGTCGATCGCGATCACCGGCTCGACCGGCAAGACGTCGACGAAGGACCTGCTCGCGGCGATGCTCGCGCCAGGGCCGCCGCGTCGCCGCCACCGAGCAGAACCTCAACACGGAGATCGGCCTGCCGCTGACGATCCTCGCCGCGCCGCGCCGGCACCGAGGTGCTCGTGCTCGAGATGGCGATGCGCGGCGCCGGCCAGATCGCCGAGCTGGCGGCGATCGCCGAGCCCGACGTCGGCGTCATCGTCAACGTCGGGCCGGTCCACCTCGAGCTGCTCGGCTCGCTCGAGGCGATCGCCGCCGCCAAGGCCGAGCTGCTCGCCGACCTGCAGCCCGGCGCGACCGCGGTGCTGCCCGCCGACGAGCCGCTGCTCGACCGCGCACCTGCGCGAGGACCTGCACACGGTGACGTTCGGGCCGGGCGGCGACGTCGCCGAGCTCCCGCGCGCGCTCGAGCTGCCGTTCACCTCCGCGCACATGCGCTCCAACGCGCTGGCCGCGCTCGCCGCCGCGCGGGCGGTCGGCGTGGAGCCGCAGCGGGCGCCTGGACGTGCGCCTCAGCGCGCTGCGCGGCCAGCGCATCGAGCTGCCCGGGCCGGTGCTCGTCATCGACGACTGCTACAACGCCAACCCGATGTCGATGCGCGCCGCCCTCGACGATCTCGCCGCGTCCGCGCCCGGACGGCGCGTGGCCGTGCTCGGCGACATGCTCGAGCTCGGGCCCGACGAGGCGCGCTTCCACGAGGAGATCGGCGCCCACGCGGGCGCGCAGCGGGGTCGACGTGCTCGTCACGGTCGGCCCGCTGGCGGCGCGCGATGGCGGCCGGCTACGGCGCCGCCGGCGAGCACCACGCGACGCGCGACGCGGCCGCGGCGGCCGCGCTCGTCGCGCGAGCTCGTCGCGCCCGGCGACACCGTGCTCGTGAAGGCGCTCGCGCGGCGTCGGCCTCGAGGTCGTCGCGCAGGGCCTGCGCGCCGCGGCGGGGGTGTAGCGTGCATGGGCGAGGTCCTCATCGCCGGCACCGCGGCGCTGCTCATCTGCATCTTCCTGTCGCCGAAGTTCATCGCGTTCCTGCAGCAGCGCGAGTTCGGCCAGTTCATCCGCGAGGAGGGGCCGGCCAAGCACCACGTCAAGGCGGGCACGCCGACGATGGGCGGGATCATCATCGTCTTCTCGATCTCGATCCCCTTCCTGATCCTGTCGGAGTACGACTGGCGCTCGGTGGGGGTCTTCGGCGCGCTCGTCGGCTGCGCCCTGCTCGGGCTTCGCCGACGACTACACGAAGATCGTCCGGCGCCGCTCGCTGGGCCTGCAGCGCGCGGATGAAGCTCGGCATCACGATCGTCATCTCGATCGGGCTGTGGTGGATCGCCACCGAGAAGGCGGGCCTGCAGCAGACGCTGCGCCTGCGCGTCGTCGACTACCAGATCGACCTCAGCTTCCTCGCCGGGCTGCCGTTCCTCGCGATGATCTACATCGTCGTCGCGGGCACGACGAGCGCGGTGAACCTCACCGACGGCCTCGACGGGCTGGCGGCCGGCTGCGCGGCGATCGTCGCGCTGGCCTACATCGGGATCACGTTCATCACGACCGGCCAGCAGGACCTCGCGATCCTGTCGGCGTGCGTCGTCGGCGCCTGCGTCGGCTTTCTGTGGTTCAACGCGTTCCCGGCGACGATCTTCATGGGGGACACCGGCTCGCTCGCGCTCGGCGGCGCGATCGCGGGGCTGGCGGTCATGACGAAGACCGAGATCCTGCTGATCCTGCTCGGCGGCATCTTCGTCGTCGAGGCGCTCAGCGTGATGATCCAGGTCTTCTCCTTTCAGACCTTCCGCAAGCGGCCGTTCCTGATGGCGCCGATCCACCACCACTTCGAGCTGCTGGGCTGGTCTGAGACGAAGATCATCCTGCGCTTCTGGATCATCGCCGCGATCTGCAGCGCGATCGGCTTCACGCTGTACCAAGCGTCGATCGCGTAGTGCCTGGGCGCGACCGCGACCGCCGCTGCCCGCGGGCCCGTGGCTCGTCGTCGGGCTGGCGCGCTCGGGCATCGCGGCGGCGCGGGCGCTGCTGGCGCGCGGCGAGCGGGTCGTGGCGGTCGACAGCGGCTCGCGGCGCCGCGCGGCCGACCTGCCCGAGGGCCTGGAGGTGCACCTCGGCACCGACGGCCTGGCGTTCCTGCCGCACGCGCGCGCCGTCGTGAAGTCGCCGGGCGTGCCGCGCGAGGCGGCGGTGATCGCCGCCGCGCGCGAGCGCGGCGTGCCGGTGCTCGGCGAGCTCGAGCTCGGCTGGCGGCTGCTGCCCAACGAGTTCGTCGCGGTGACCGGGACGAACGGCAAGACGACGACCGTCGAGCTGCTCGGCCACATCCACCGCGAGGCGGGCGTGCCGGTCGCGGTCGCCGGCAACGTCGGCACGGCGCTGAGCGCCCTCGCCGGCGACTGCTCGCCGCGAGACGATCGTCGTCTGCGAGGCGAGCTCGTTTCAGCTCGAGGACACGCTCGCCTTCGCGCCCGAGGGCGCGGTGCTGCTCAACGTCGAGGCCGACCACCTCGACCGCCACGGCACGCTGGAGGACTACCTCGCCGCGAAGCTGCAGATCTTCGCGCGCCAGGGCAACGACGACGTCGCGGTGGCGCCGTTCGGGCTGGCGGTCGAGGACCTCGGCGGCTGCGCGCGGCGCGTGCCGTTCGGCCCCGGCGGCGAGCTCGACGACCGCGCCGGCCATCTGTGGTGGGACGGCGAGCCGCTGATCGCCCACGAGGAGATCCGCCTGCGCGGCGCGCACAACCGCGCCAACGCGGCGGCCGCGGCGGCGATCGCGCTCGCGCGCGGGATCGATCCCGACGCCGTGCGCGCCGGCGCTGCGCACGTTCGCCGGCGTCGAGCATCGCCTCGAGGAGGTCGCGCACGGTCGACGGCGTGCTGTTCGTCAACGACTCCAAGGCGACGAACGTCGCCTCGACGCTCGTCGCGCTGGCGAGCTTCGCGGACGCGCCGGTGCACCTCATCCTCGGCGGGCAGGGCAAGGGCCAGGACTTCACGGCGCTGCGCGGCCGCGCGCACGCGCGATCTACCTCATCGGCGAGGACGCCGAGCGCATCGGCCGCGAGGCGGGCGGCGAGCCGCTGCGGCGACCTGGCGACCGCGGTGGCGCGCGCGCGCGCGGCGGCCCGCCCGGGCGATGTCGTCCTGCTCTCGCCGGCCTGCGCGAGCTTCGACCAGTTCGACGGACTTCGAGGCGCGCGGGCGCGCGTTCCGCGCGCTCGTCCGTAGCTCGCGGCCGGACCGGGGCGCGTGTCTGCGGAACGCGCGCCGCCGCCGCGGTGTAGAGCTTGCGGTGGTGCATCCGCCACCTCCCAGCGAAGCCGTCCTGCTCACCCGCGCCCGCGGGGGAGATCTCGACGCCTACGAGCAGCTCGTCCGCCTTCACCAGCAGATCGCCTTTCGCACCGCGCTCGTGCTGACGCGCAACGCGGCGGATGCCGAGGAGGCCGCGCAGGACGCGTTCGTCAAGGCCTGGCGCGCGCTCGCACGCTTCGACGCCGCGCGGCCGTTTCGGCCGTGGCTGCTGGCGATCGTGGCCAACGAGGCGCGCAACCGGCGGCGCGGGGCGGGGCGGCGGGAGCTGCTGGCGGTGCGCGCCGGCGGCGAGGCGCGGGCGCGGAGCGATGCCGGCCCCGGCTCGCCCGAGTGCCGCGCTGCTCGTCGCCGAGCGCGATGCCGCGCTCGCCGCCGCGCTCGAGCGCCTCGACGAGCGCGACCGCCAGGTGATCGCGTGCCGCTACCTGCTCGAGCTCAGCGAGGCGGAGACCGCCGCCGCGCTGGGCTGCCGGGCCGGGACCGTGAAGTCGCGCCTGTCGCGGGCGCTCGAGCGGCTGCGCGCGCAGCCGGAGATCGGGGGCCTCGATGCCTGACCTGCACGACGCGCTGCGCGGCTGGCCGCCGAGGCGCACTGGCCGCCGACGCCCGAGCTCGCCGCGCCCGTGCGCGCGGCGATCGAGGCGCAGCCGGCGCGCGCGGCGCGGCCGCGCGCGTGGTGGCGGTCGCGCGTCGCGCTCGCGCCGGCCGCTGCTCGCCGCGCTGCTCGCGCTGCTCGTCGGCGGCGGCGTGCTCGCGGCCCCCGGCGTCGGCTCGGGCCTGCTCGAGCGGCTGGGGCTGAGGAACGCGAGCGTGACGAAGGTCCAGCGCCTGCCGCCGACCGCGCTCGGCGGGCCGCTCGCGCTCGGCGAGCGCTACACGCTCGCCGCCGCGCAGCGCCTGGCCGGCTTCGCGCTCCTGCGCCCGGCCGCGCTCGGCGCGCCCGGGAGGTCTACGTCGACGACGGCGTCGTCACGTTCGCCTACCGCGCCCGCTCCGGCCGGCCGATCCTGTTCACCCAGGTGCCGGGCAGCGCCGGCCGCTACGTCCAGAAGTTCGTCACCGGGAGCACGCCGCGGGTGCGGATCGGCGGGCGGCCGGGGCTGCTGCTGCGCGGGCCGCACGCGGTCTTCTTCGACGGCGACGGCGAGGGGGCGAGGAGCCGCGCATGCAGGAGGCGCGCCTGGCGAAGAACACGCTCATGTGGGAGCGCGACGGGCTGCTGCTGCGCCTCGAGGCCGAGCAGCCGGTGGGCGAGCTCATGCGGATCGCGCGCTCGGTGCGCGCGGGCTGAGCGGGCGATCGAGCGACTCGCACGTCGCGTACTCGCTCGGCGCCGTCGCTGCGCCCGGGGCCGTCGTAGCCGCGCGGGTGCAGCACGAACAGCTCCGTGGCGAGGTCGGCTTCCGTGTCGATGCCGCTGACGAACGCCCGCACCTTGCGGCCCGTCAGCCGCTCGACGGGCTCGCAGAACGCCTCCCTCGGCGTAATGAAACAGCATGCGCAGGTCGCGCAGCTCCCGGTGCTTGCCCAGCCGCTGCAGGCTGCGCTCGGCCGGCGTGAACGTCTCCTCGAGCGTGACCACGAGCACGTCCGAACCGGCCCAGTTCGTGCGGGTCTTCGTCGGGCCGCGCCCGAACTGCGCCTTGTAGATCCGCACCATCTCGTTCGAGATCGCGCTGAGCGTGTTCTGCTGCGGTGCGTCGTCGCGGTCGAGATCGCGCAGGTCCACGGCCATTGGGGTCCTCGTCGATGGTCGGAGGGGGACCCGAGTCCAGCCGCAACCGCGAAGCGTTCGATGCTGCCTTCAGGTGACCAATGTCCGCCGCGGGCACCGCCTCACCGTGCCTTGCCCGCCGCGTGACACATGCTCCTTACCCGCCGGGCCGCGGATGCAACACGTCGGCCCCCGCCCGCGCCGCGCCCGTTCCCGGTCCGGCCGGCGTCGGGTAGCCCGCGCCCGTGGCCACCACGAGGCATCCCCGCAGCGGTCTGGATGCGCCGTCGACCGGCGCCGTGCAGCGGTCGTGGGACGCCGTGCGCCGTCGCGGATGGCGCAGGCCGCTGACCTACGACGACGTGGGCATCGCGTGGCGCTCCGAAGCGTGGGCATCGCGGTGCCGAGCGCGCGACGCCCTTCGTGCGGATGACCGAGACCCCCGACGGGCTGTCATCCGTGCTCGGGCTCAACCCGCTCGTGCATCTGCTCACGATGGTCCGCAACGCCGAGTCGCTGCGGCGCCTGGAGCAGATCGCCGCGGCGCCGACGCGCGGGGTGACATGGCGTCCTACGGCGACTGCCAGACCGCCGAGATCGACGCGCCGCCGCAGGCCTGCTTCGACGCGCTGACGGACTTCGAGCGGCTGCCCGAATGGCAGGGCGCGGTGCGCGACGTGGAGGTGCTCGAACGCGACGGCGCCGGCCGCGGGACGATCGTCGAGTACGTCGTCGACGCGCGCGTGAAGACCGTCCGCTACCGCCTGCGCCAGGTCTACGACGAGCCCGTCCGCCTCGCCAGCGAGTACCTCGGCGGCGACTTTCGCGACTTCTGCGGCGAGTGGCGCTTCGAGCCGCTGCCGGCGGCACCGCACGCGCGTCGAGCTCGACCTGCGGAGCGATCCCGGGCGCTTCGTGCCGGGCCTCTGCGCAAGGCGATCTCCGACGCGGTGATCCGCCGCGCGCTGAGCGATCTCAAGACACATCTCGAGTGAGTGTCGTGAGTCAGAAGTCCGCGTGACTTTCGCCTCCCGCCGCTAGCGGGTACCACACGTCGCAGCATTTGCGACACACGACCGAGGGAGATCGTCATGGCCGAGCCCGTTCCTGCCGGAAGCGACGTCAGCGCAGGCACCTACGTCTGCACGAACTGCGGCAACGAGATCGACGTGCGGGTCCACGAAGAGCCTCCCGCCGTGCCCGGAGTGCTCCAACGGCGAGTGGCGCACCGCGAGCGGCGGCGACTCGGTCGACGAGCCGTCCCCCGGCCGGTAGGAGCGCCCGGCGCGGCGACGTGGCCGCGCCGGGCGCGGGCCATGTGAGAGGGTCCGCGCATCATGAAGAACCTCGTGCTGGTGCTGGTCCTCGTGCTGGTCGTCATCGGCGGTGTCTGGGCCGCCGCGAACTTCGGCTTCGACCAGACGAAGGTCGAGACCGACACCGTGTACGGCGCGGTCCGCGAGATCGTCGTCGAGTCCAACGCCGGCGACGTCGACCTCGTCGCCGCGCGCCGGCTCATCGAGGTGCGCGAGACCCGGCACTGGGTGGTGTCGCAGCCCAAGCTCGAGCAGACGCGCCGCAACGGCGTGCTGCGGATCAAGAGCAGCTGCACCGCCGAGCGGATCGTCGTGAAGTGCTACTCGGACCTGCGGGTCGCCGTGCCGGCCGGCGTGCGGGTCACAGTCCAGACGGGTCCCGGCGACATCGACCTGCGCGGCACCGCCGTGCGCAGCACCCACGTCGAAAGCGACTCCGGCGACATCGAGATGGACCTCACCGGCCGCCAGACGCTCGTGTTCGCCAGCAGCGACTCGGGCGACGTGGATCTCGTCACGCGCTCGGTGCGCGCGGTCGACGCGCAGACCGACTCCGGGGACGTGACCGCCGACATCGGCGGCCTGCCGCGCCGCGTCGTCACGCGCAGCAACTCCGGCGACGTCGACGTCACCATGCCGCGCGGGTCCTACCGGATCCGGGCGCTCTCGGACTCCGGCGATGCCGACGTGCGCGGCCTGCAGCGCAACGACCGCTCCCTGCAGTCGATCCACGCGCGCAGCGACTCCGGCGATGTCGCCGTAAGCGCGCGCTGACCGTTACTTCAGCGCGTCCTCGGGGACGACGTAGTAGTGCTTGCTCGGGGCCTTGGGGCGCATGTCGAACCCCTGCCGCGCCCGGACGCCGAACGTCTTGTCGGGGAAGCCGCCGTGCTCGCGCACCCAGGCCAGAACCTCGTCGGGATCGCCGCCGGCGTCGACGACCTTGTCCTGCATGATCGCCACCGTGCCCGAGGGGTTGCCGAGAAACAGCGCCGGCGCGATGTCCGCGAGCAGCGCCTTGATCGGATCCTTCGGTTTCTTGCTCACGGCGCGCGAGGATAGCGGTCCGCGCGCCGCTCGCAGCGCCGGGTACAGCGCGACGAAGCGCTCGCGCGCCTCGCGGTAGGGCTCGATCCACGCGGCGACCGGCTCGATCACCGCGCCCGGGCGCACGCACGCGGCGACGGCTTCGTGCACGTCGCCGAACGCGCCGGCCGCCACCCCGCCGAGCAGCGCCGCGCCGAACGACGCGCCCTCGTCGACCGCGACGCGCTGCAGCGGCAGCTCGAGCACCGACGCGAGGATCGCCGTCCACAGCGGGCTGCGCGCGCCGCCGCCGGACACCCGGCCGAGACTCGGTGGCGCCCCCGCGGTCTCCGCCACGAGATCGAGGCCGTCGCGCAGGCCGAAGGCGACGCCCTCGAGCACTGCCCGCGTCAGCGCGCCGCGGTCGTGACGCAGCGACAGCCCGCTGAACGCGCCGCGCGCATCGGGATCGGCGTGCGGCGTGCGCTCGCCTGCCAGGTAGGGCAGGAACGTCAGCCCCTCGACGCCGGGCTCCCAGGCCCGCGCCTCCTCGACCAGCGCGCCGATGTCCGCGCCGCCGCTGCCGGGGACGGCCAGGGCGTCGGCCAGCCAGCGCAGCGAGCCCGCGGCGGAGAGCATCACGCCCATGCTGTGCCAGCCGCCGGGCACGGCGTGGCAGAACGAATGCACACGCGCCGCGCGGTCGGCCGCGAACGCGTCGGCGGCGGCGAACACGACCCCCGAGGTGCCGAGCACAACGGAGACCGGCGCCGGCGGTGGGCGGTCGACGCCGACGCCCAGCGCGCCCGCCGCCTGGTCGCCTGCGCCCGCCGCGACCGGGATGCCGTCCGGCGTCAGGCCGCTCAGCGCCGGCGACTCGAGCGCCCGCGGCAGCCACGCCGGATCGATCTCGAGCGCCTCGAGCATCGCCTCGCTCCAGCGCCGCCGCGCGACGTCGAACAGCAGCGTCCCCGACGCATCGGCGACGTCCGTCGCGTGCTCGCCGCAGAGCCGCAGGCGGACGTAGTCCTTGGGCAGCATCACGCGGTCGATGCGCCGGAACAGCTCCGGCTCGTGGCGCGCCATCCAGCGCAGCTTCGGGGCGGTGAAGCCCGTCAGCGCGCGGTTGCCGGTCAGGGCGATGAGCCGGTCCAGACCGACCGTCGCCTCGATCTCCGCGCACTCCGCGCCCGTGCGCCCGTCGTTCCAGAGCATCGCCGGGCGCAGCACGCGGCCGGCCGCGTCGAGCGCCACGAGGCCGTGCATCTGCCCGGTCAGCCCGATCGCGCCGATCTCGCCGGCGCGACCCAACTGCGCGAGCACCGCCTCGGCGCCGGCCCACCAGTCCTCCGGATCCTGCTCGGCCCAGCCCGGCCGCGGGGTGCTCAGCCGGTGCGGCACCTCGGCGCGGGCGAGCACCGTGCCGTCGTCGGAGCAGACGAGCAGCCCCTTGACCGACGACGTGCCGATGTCCAGGCCGGCGAGCAGCGTCATCGCAGCAGCGCGTGTGCCGGCATCAGGGGGTGTGGCGAATCATGCCCGCGGAGCGACACGGATTCGCCACGCCGCTACGCGCCCAGCGCCGCGTACACGAGCTCGTACGCGCGGATCGCGTCCTTGCGCGACTGCGCCTCGCGCAGCGCCGCGTCGTCGATCCGCGACGCCGCGCCGTCGATGAAGCGCCACTGCAGGACGCTGCGCTTCACGACCTCGACGGCGTCCTCGGTGTACGGATACAGGTCGAAGCCCAGCCGCTCGCCGCGCTCCCCGTAGCCCGCGCGGCGCAACTCGACGGCGAGCTCGAGCGTCTCCATGAACGCCGTCGCGCCGACCATGTTGTCGTCGTCGAACGTGCCCCAGCCGGAGTTGGCGTGCTGGTGGCCGAGCAGCCCCTCGGCGTGCAGCAGCGCCGCGTACTCGGCGAGGTTCTCGCCGTTCATGATCAGGTGCTGCCAGTCCATGTTCACCTGCACGTTGGTGATCCCGCGGGCGCGCAGCGTGTGGATGACGTGCAGCGTCATGCCGACGTTGCCCATGTGGATCTTCATCGCGGGCTCGGAGTTCTTGTGCTCCAGCAGCAGGACCTGGCCGTACGCGGCGAGCGTCTTCGCGGCCTCGCCGATCCCGTCGATCAGCCCCTTCCAGCTCTGCGCGTACGGGGTCTGGAAGGGGTAGTTGTAGCCCTCGATCCCCGGCCAGACGATCATCCGCGCGCCGAGGCGCCCCGCGAACTCGGCGCACGCCACGGTCTGGCGCACGGCCTCGGCACGCGTCGCGTCGTCTGGCGACGACAGGCCGCCGCGGGCGAAGCGGTGGTCGAGGTGCATGCCGCTGGCGATCGCGTAGATGCCGTGCCCGCCGAGCGCCGAGCGCACCTCGTCGAGGTTGTCGTCGGAGAGCTCCTGCGGATAGTGAAACTCGTAGTCGTCGATCAGGCCCTCCAGGCCCGCCACCGCCGTGCGCACGTACTCGGCGGTGCCGGCGCCGGCCAGCTCGGGCTTGTAGCCGGCCGGGTTGAACCGGGTCACCATCGGGCCCATCGCCCAGATCCCCAGGCTCGTCTTCATGTCCCTGCCTCCTCGTCGGTCATGTCGATGACGGCGCCGCCGCGCGCGCTGTGCCGGGCCGCCTCGACGACGCGCAGCGTGGCGACGCTGTCGCGCGGATCGACCGGCATCGCCGTCCCGTCGCGCAACGCGTCGCGCACGCCGGCGTAGAAGCGCTCGTAGGCGCCGGGCTCGATCGGCATCCAGCGCTCGCCGCCGTCGTCGGCGAAGCGCGCGGGCTCGCCCTCGCCCCAGTTCGCGTCGCCGGGCCGCAGCCCCGCGGCGAGCTGGTCCTCCTGCGGATCGAGGCCTGGCGTCTCGATCCCGGCGCGCGTGCCGCTGACG
This sequence comes from uncultured Actinomycetes bacterium, assembly GCA_963709935.1. Lineage (GTDB taxonomy): Bacteria > Actinomycetota > Thermoleophilia > Solirubrobacterales > Solirubrobacteraceae > CADCVQ01. The sequence goes on from CAVPYM010000012.1 coordinate 19,461, forward strand.
CGCAGCGAGCGCCCGCCGACCGGCGCGATCGCGCTCATCCACAGGTGCGATCGCACGCCGCCGGCATGCTCGAGCGCGACGAAGACGTCGTCGTCGACGGCCGCGCCCGGCCGCCGCGCGTCGATCTCGGCGTACACGCGCAGCGGCGCGCCGAACAGCACCAACGCCTGGTCGACGAGGTGCGCGCCGAGGTCGAGCAGCAGCCCGCCGCCCTCGGCCGCGTCCGCCAGCTCGCGCCACGCCTCGCCGTCCACCTGTGGGCGCAAGCGCTCGTAGCGCGACTCCAAGCGCGTCACGTCGCCGAGCGCGCCGGAGCTGACGACGCGCTGCACCGTCAGGAAGTCACCGTCCCAGCGGCGATTCTGAAAGACCGTGAACGGGACCCGCGCGGCGGCGAACGCGTCGACCAGCTCGGCCGCCGGGCCGGCCTCGGCCGCCAGCGGCTTGTCCATGACGACGGCGATGCCGCGCGCCAGCGCGGCCAGGGCGATCGGGACATGCAGCCGGTTGGGCGTGGCCACGACGAGCACGTCGAGGTCGGGGATGTCGCGCAGCAGCGTCTCGGCATCGGGCTTGACCGCGACGCCGTGGTAGGCGGCGCGCGCCCGCGCCGCGCGCCGCTCGTCGGAGGTCGTCACCGCGACGAGCGCCAGCCCCTCGGTGGCGGCGACGAGCGGCGCGTGGAAGACCTCGCCCGCGAGGCCGAACCCGGCGATCGCGACGCGCAGGGCACCGGGGTGGCTCATGCCAGCGTCACCGCGCACCCCGCCTCGGCGGAGCGGTACAGCGCCTCGATCGTGCGGGCCTGGCCGAGCGCGTCGGCGCGGCCGAGTCGCGGCGCGCGCTCGCCGCCGATCGCGGCCGCCATGTCCTCGAGCTCGCGCGTGTACGAGTCGGCGGCGTCGATCGCCACGACCTCGCGCTCGAAGCCGCGCTCGACGACGATCCGCGGATCCCGCGCGTGCCAGGGGTCGGGCAGCACGAGCCGGCCTTCGGAGCCGACGACCTCGAGCTCGTTGCGGCTGTACTCGTCCAGGCCGCAGTCGATGACGCCGAGCACGTCGCCCGCGAAGCGCAGCAGGCCGCCGAAGCGCAGGTCGACGCCGGTCGGGCCGGTCACGGCGTGCGCCGACACGCTGGCCGGCTCGCCCGCGACGAGCCGCGCGCCGCTGATGCAGTAGCAGCCGACGTCCATCAGCCCGCCGCCGTCCAGCGCCGGGTCCAGCCGCACGTCGCTATCGCCGGCGAGGGCGAACGAGAAGCACGCGCGGACGAGCCGCAGGTCGCCGACCGCGCCCGCGTCGAGCAGCTCGAGCAGCGCCAGCGTCTGCGGGCTGTGGCGCCACATGAACGCCTCCGTGAGCACGAGGCCGTGCGCCTCGGCGACGTCGAAGGCGCGCGCGACCTGCTCCGGCCGGCGGTCCATCGGCTTCTCGCAGAGCACGTGCTTGCCGGCCTCGAGCGCCTTCACCGTCCAGTCCATGTGCATCGAGTTCGGCAGCGGGAGGTAGATCGCGTCGACGTCGGGGTCGGCGAGCAGCGCCTCGTAGGAGCCGTGCGCGCGGCCGATGCCGTGGCCGTCGGCGAACGCCTGCGCCGTCGCGCCGTCGCGGCTGGCCACCGCCACGATGTCGGCCGCGCCGGTCCTCGATGCTCCCTCGACCAGGCGCCGGCCGATCCGCGCGGTCGAGAGGATGCCCCAGCGGACCACTAGCCCCACGACCCCTCGCTCATCGGCCGGAACGTCGTCGTCATCAGGCGCATGCCGCGCGGCCGGGTCAGCGCGAACAGAACGACCTCGGCGACGTCGTCGGGGCGCATCATCCCCTCGAGCTCGGGCATGCCCTCGGTGCGCCCGGTGCCGATCGCGAAGTCCGTCGCGACGCCGCCGGGGCAGATGTTCGAGCAGCGCACGCCGTGCTCGCGCAGCTCGATGTCCAGCGACCGCACGAAGCCGACCTGGCCGAACTTCGAGGCGTTGTAGACCGCCTCGCCGGGGAACGCGTTGACGCCGGCCACCGACGCCAGCGACACGAAGTCCCCGCCCCCCTCGGCCGCGATCAGATGCGGCAGCGCGGCGCGCGCGGTGTAGAGCACGCCCTTGAGGTTCACGTCGATCATGAGCTCGAGCTGCTCGGGGTCGAGCTCGAGAAACGGCCCGTAGGCGCCGACCCCGGCGTTGGCGACGACGATGTCCAGCCGGCCGTGCGCCGCCACGGTCGCGGCCACGAGCGCGTCGACCTGCGCGGGATCGCGGACATCGGTGGGCGCAGCGACCGCGCCGGCGATCCCGAGGTCGTCGCCGCTGCGCGACCCGAGCCCGAGCGCGACGCCGGCGTCGGCCAGCCGGCGCGCCACCGCGGCACCGATGCCGCGGCTGGCGCCGGTCACGAGCGCGACCTTCCCCGTGAGCCCGGCGGATCCGGGCTCGAGGCCCTCCGTGACCCCGGTCATGCTCTGCCCGATTGCTCGCGGCCCCGCCGCGAGAAGGAGTCGACGGCGACGGCCAGCAGGAGCACGAGGCCGGTGACGACGAACTTCGTCCCCGAGCTCAGGCCCAGCAGCCCGAGACCGTTGTCGATGCTGGCGATCACGAGCGCGCCGAGCAGCGCGGACTTGATGTGCCCGCGGCCGCCGAACAGCGAGGTGCCGCCGATCACGGCGGCGGCTATCGAGTACAGCAGGATCGCGCCGCCGCCCGCGTTGGTGTCCACCGAGCGCAGCCGCGAGGCGAGCACGATGCCGCCGACGACCGCCATCAGCGAGCAGATCGCGAAGCAGACGATCTTGATCCGGTCGACGTCGATGCCCGCGCGCCGCGCCGCCTCGGCGTTGCCGCCGACGGCGTAGACGTGGCGCCCGAAGCGCGTGCGCCGCAGGACGTACGTCCAGAAGACGAGCAGCACGCCGACGAGCACCGCGACGTAGGGCAGGCCGCGATCCTGGTTGACGACCCAGACGACGGCCGCCAGCGCCACGAGCAGCCCGGCGACGCGCAGCCCGACGATCAGCAGCGGGTCGTTGGACAGCCCGGCCGTCGCGCGCTTGCGCAGCCCCCAGAGCTGGACGGCGGCGTAGGCGCCGACCGCGAGCAGCATGAGCAGCCACGCCGTCGGCTTGGGCACGAAGTCGTTGGCGAACCCGATGATCAGGTCGTCCTGCAGCACGACCGTGCCGCGACTGCCGATGAGCAGCAGCACGACGCCGTTCCACGCCAGCAGGCCGGCCAGCGTGACGACGAACGAGGGGATGCCGATCTTCGTGATGACCAGCCCGTGCAGGGTGCCGATCGCGACGCCGCTCGCGAGCACGACGGCGATCGCGACGCCGGCCGGCACGGCCGAGCCGTCGGGCAGCAGCAGCAGGGCGGTGATGACGCCGCCGACGCCCGAGACGTAGCCGACCGAGAGGTCGATCTCGCCGAGCAGCAGGACGAACACGATGCCCATGGCGACGAGCGCGAACGGCGCGCCCTGGACCATGAGGTTGACGAAGTTGCCGGCGGTCAGGAAGCGGTCGTTCTGGACCTGGAAGACGATCGCGATGACGGCCAGGCCGATGATGATCGGCAGGCTGCCGAGCTCGCCGCCGCGGACGTTCTCGACCCAGCGCCGGGCGTAGGCGCCGATCGTGGCGGTGGGGTCGGCGGCCGGCGTGGGGAGGGGTGGCGTGATCGCGCTCATAGCTGCACCTGCACCTCCGCGTCCTCCTGGCCGGGGACCGTGCTGAGCTTGCCGGCGGTGATCGCCTCGACGACCTCGCGCTGCGTGGTGTCCTTCGTGGCAAAGCGCGCGACGTCCTGGCCGAGGCGCAGGACCGTGATGCGGTCGGCGACCTCGAAGATGTCGTGCAAATTGTGCGAGACGAGCATGACCGCGAGGCCCTGGTCGGCCAGGCGCCGGACGAGGTCGAGCACCTGCCGCGTCTGCGCGACGCCGAGCGCCGCGGTCGGCTCGTCGAGGATGACCAGGCGCGAGTTCCACATGACCGCCTTGGCCACCGCGATCGACTGGCGCTGGCCGCCCGACAGCCCTGCCACCGTCTGGCGCACCGAGCGGATCGTCGTCACCGAAAGTCCCTTCAGCGTTTCACTGCAACGCTGTTCCATCTTCGTCTCGTCGAGCGCGTGAAACGGGGTGAGCTCCTCGCGGCCGAGGTACATGTTCTGCACGACGTCGAGGTTGTCGGCGAGCGCGAGGTCCTGGTAGACGACCTCGATCCCCAGCGCGGCGGAGTCCTTCGGCCCGCCGATCGAGACCGGCGTTCCCTCCCACCGGATCTCGCCGCTGTCGATCGGATAGATGCCCGCGATGCACTTGATCGTCACCGACTTGCCGGCGCCGTTGTCGCCGACGAGCGCGGTCACCTCGCCCTCGCGGACGTCGAAGTTCACCTCGTGCAGTGCCTGGACGGCGCCGAAGCGCTTGGAGACTCCCTTGAGCTCCAGGATCGGCACCGCGCCGGAGGGCCGCTCGCGCGACCCTCCAGCGTCGGTGGACGGGGTCATGACAGGCCCAGCGCCTTGCACTTGGCGGCGAGCTTGCCCGCGCAGATCTCCGTCTGCTTGGGGAAGTCGGCCTCGCCGAGGTACTCCTTGATGTTGTCCTTCGTGACCGCGACCGGCTTGAGCAGGATCGCCGGGACGTCACGCGACTCGTTGTTGACCGTCTCGTCGACGCCCGTCGGCTCCTCGCCCTTGGCCAGCGAGACCGCCAGGGCGGCCGCGGCGTCGGCTTCCTGCTTGATGGCCTTGTAGACGGTCATGCACTGGTCGCCGCCGACGATGTTCTGGATGCCCTGCAGCGTGGCGTCCTGGCCGGTGACCGGGATCTGCCCGAGCTTGCGCTGCTTGAGCGCCGAGATGGCCGCGTTGCCGAGGCCGTCGTTGGCGGCCAGCACGCCGTCGACCTGGTTGGACGCCTTCTGCAGCATCTGCTCGAAGATCGTCAGCGCCTTCTGGTTGTCCCAGTCAGGCACGGACTGATCGGCGACCTCGGTCCACTCGCCGGACTTGAACTTCGGGTTGATGACCGAGTCGTAGCCGGCCTTGAACAGCGTGGCGTTGTTGTCGGTGGGGGAGCCGTTGAGCACGGCCACCGCCGGCTTGCCGCCGGCGCTCTCGAGGCAGTCGACCAGGCCCTGGCCCTGCAGGCGCCCGACCTCTTCGTTGTCGAAGGAGACGTAGTAGTCCGAGTCGCCCTTGAGCGTGAGGCGGTCGTAGTCGATGACCTTGACGCCCTGCGACTTGGCGTTGGCGGCGATCGCCGCGCCGCTGCCGGAGTCGAGGTTGACCATGAGCAGCACCTTGGCGCCGTTCGTGATCGCCTGCTCGGCCTGCTGCTGCTGGGCGGACTTGTCGCCCTCGGCGTTCTGGATCTCGGACTCCACGCCGGCCTTGTCGAAGGCGGCCTTCAGGAACGGCCGGTCGACCGTCTCCCAGCGCACCGAGGACTTGGAGTCGGGCAGCAGGACCGCGACCTTGCCGGCCTTCGTGCCGTCCGACGACGAGCTGGCGCTGCCGCCGCCGTCGTTGTCGTCATCGTCGCCGCAGCCTGCGGCGACGAGTGCCAGCGCCGCAACACCGGCTGCCAGCGTCATCGGCAGCGTGCGCCGACGGGTTCCGCGCATGACCCTCATCTGTGTGCCTCTCCTCGTTGCTGTTGGTCTGCTGTGGTCGTGGTCGTGGTCCGGCCGGACGCCGGCGGGACTGCGACGTCGGATTGCCGCGCCGCCAGCTCGAGCGCGCCGAGCACCTCGGCTCGTTCGCCCAGCACGCCGCGGGTGATGCGCACGTCCGCCGCCGCCGACGGGATGGCGTAGCGGTGGACGGCTTCCTGCAGGGGGTCGAGCAGGACGTCGCCCGCGGCGCTGACCGCGCCGCCGACGATGACGAGCTCTGGGTTGAAGGCGTTGACGATCGCCGCCACGGAGCGGCCCAGCACGCGGCCGGCGTCGGCGATCGCGCGGCGCGCGCCCGAGTCGCCGTCGGCGACGAGCGCCATGACCTCGTCGAGCGTGATGTCGTCGCCGTGGCTGGAGCGCAGCAGCGCGGTGATCGCGCGCCCGCCGGCCATCATCTCCAGGCAGCCGCGGTTGCCGCAGCGGCAGATCGGGCCGCTCTCGTCGACGAGCACGTGACCCAACTCGCCGGCCGTGCCGCCCGTGCCGCGGTACAGCTCGCCGCCGAGGATCAGCCCGGCGCCGACCCCGCCGGAGACCATGAGGTACATCGCGTCGCGTGCGCCGATACCGGCGCCGAGCGTGACCTCGGCGAGCGCGCCGAGGTTGGCGTCGTTGTCGAGGTGCACGCGCAGCCCGAGCCGGGCGGCGAGCTCGTCGGCGGGCCGCACGCCCGCCCAGCCGGGGAGGATCTTGCCGGTGTGCACGGTGCGGGCCGTGATGTCGATCGGCCCGGACAGGCCGACGCCGGCGCCGAGGATGCGGTCGGCATCGACGCCGGCGGCGTCGATGACCGCGTCGACGAGCTCGACGGCGAGGTCAAGCGCGCGGGCGGCGGAGTTGTCGACGTCGACGGCCTGCGTGCGCTCGGCGAGGATCGTGCGCGACAGGTCGGCGATCGCGACGTGGATCTGCTCGTGGCCGAAGTCGATGCCGAGCACGAGGCCCGCGGAGCGGTCGAGCGTCAGCAGCGTGGGGGGCCGGCCCTGCTGGGGCGCGCGCGCGTCGGCGGGCGGCTCGTGGTCGATGACCAGGCCGCCGGCCTGCAGCTCGGAGACGAGCGTCGAGACGGTCGAGCGCGACAGCCCCGTCAGGCGGGCCAGATCGGCCCGGCTCGCGCTGCCCAGCCGGCGCAGCGCGTCGACCAGCTCGCGCCGGTTGCGCTCCCGGAGGGACTCCAACGAGCCTGATCCGACGGGTGACATCGGCGCAACTGTGCCGAAGTCCGCAACGTTTTGTCAAGAGTTCGGCATAAGTTTTGTGTAGACGGGGCGAGTTTGTCCGAGTTCTGGCGCTTACGAGGGTGCTTCGAGTTCGCCCCGGCGGTCGGTCGAAGACCCGCGGTCGCGCGGCTCGGCGGCGGGTGTAGGGTCAGCGCGACCGCCGTATTCACGTGGAGACCCGCCATGCAGGCCGCATCGCTCGACCCGCCGGCGGAGCCGGCGCTCACCGCGTCCGAAGCCGCGTCGATGCGGGCGATCGTGCAGGACGAGTACGGGCCGGTGGCCGAGCAGGTCTTGCGCTTCGCGGACGTCGTCGACCGGCCGGCGATCGCCGTCGACGAGGTCCTCGTACGCGTGAGCGCCGCCAGCGTGGACCGCGGGACCTGGCACATCATGGCCGGCGTGCCGTACCCGATCCGGCTGGCCGGGTTCGGGCTGCGCGCGCCCAGGCCGCTCAACCCGGGCCGCAGCGTCGCGGGCACCATCGCGTCCGTCGGGCCGGGCGTCACCGCGTTCGCGCCCGGCGACGAGGTCTTCGGCACCTGTGCGGGCGGCGTTCGCGCAGTACGCGAGCGCCAGCCCGGGCCGACTGGCGCCCAAGCCGGCGAGCCTCTCCTTCGAGCAGGCGGCGGCGCTGCCGGTCTCCGGGCTCACGGCGCTGCAGGCGGTCCGCGACCAGGGGCGAGTCCAGGCCGGGCAGCGCGTGCTGGTCGTCGGCGCGTCGGGCGGCGTGGGCACGCTCGCCGTGCAGATCGCCAAGGGCCTGGGGGCCGAGGTCACCGGCGTCTGCCGCACGGACAAGCTGGATCTCGTGCGGGGGCTCGGCGCCGACCACGTCGTCGACTACACGTGCGAGGGCTTCGCCGGCGGCGGGCGCCGCTACGACGTGATCGTCGACACCGGCGGCAACCGCCCGCTGTCGCACCTGCGCCGGGCGCTCAGCGCCCGGGGCCGGCTTGTCCTCGTCGGGGGCGAGACCGGCGGGCGGCTGCTGGGCGGCAGCGAGCGCTCGATCCGGGCGCTGGCGCTCTCGCCGCTGGTCAAGCAGAAGCTCGCCACGTTCATCGCGTCCGAGAACGCCGCGGACCTGCGGGTGCTGAGCGATCTCGTCGAGGCCGGGACGCTGGCACCCGCCATCGACCGGACGTACCCGCTGCCCGCGACCGCTGCGGCGATCAGCCGCATGCAGGCCGGTCACGCCCGCGGCAAGCTCGTCATCACCGTCGGGTAGGGCCGCGGCGGCCGGGCGAGAGTCCCGCCGCATGGCCAGTGCGGATCGACGCAGGCGAAGCCGCACCGGCCGGCATGCGGCCTGCCCGGAGGCCTGGGCTCTAGTCTCGCCGACATGAGCGCCGTCGCCCTCTCCACCCGGCTGCGGCGCGCGGCCGACCCGATCTGGCAGGCCCAGCGCGAGCACCCGTTCCTGCGCGGGATCGCCGACGGCACGCTCGCGCCGGAGCGCTTCTCCCGCTTCGTGCGCCAGGACTACGTGTTCCTCGTCGAGTACGCGCGGCTGCTGGCGCTGGGCGCGGCGCGGGCACCCGACCTGGCCACGATGACGCGCTTCTCGGAGCTGACCAGGGAGATCCTCACGGTCGAGATGGACCTGCATCGCTCGTTCGCCGCCGAGTTGGGCATACCGGCGGCCGAGCTGGAGGCCGAGACGCCGTTGCCGACGACGCAGGGCTACACGGACTTCCTCGTGCGGACGGCGGCGCTCGGCGACTTCGCCGAGCTCGCGGCGGCGCTGCTGCCGTGCATGTGGGGCTACGCGGAGATCGGGCGGGGGCTGGCGGCCGAGGGCCGCTCGCCGGATGAGCGCTACGCGCGCTGGGTGGACATGTACGCCTCGGCCGAGTTCGGTGAGATGGCCGAGTGGTGCCGGGCGCTCGTCGATCGGCTCGGCGCCGACCTGGTCGCCGAGGGGCGGGCGCGGCTGGAACGGGCCTTCGTCACGTCCAGCCGCTACGAGCTGGCGTTCTGGGAGATGGCCTGGAACGGCGAGCGCTGGCCGGTCTGAAGCGGTCGGTTCACCCTGCCCGACCGCGCCCGTGACCGCGGGCATCGACCCGCAGCCGGGCCCAGCAGCACGATCCCCACGACGCGTTCGCCAGGGCGATCGCGCGGGCGCGGCGACCGTGACATGTGTGATGCTCCGCACGAAAGCGATAGGCCAAGTGGCCGATGACCGTGCACCGGCTCGCTCGTAGGTTCGCATCGTTCACCCGTTTCGGTGAGCGATCACCACTCAACGACAGGAGTCACCATGTCACGCACGTTCACCTCAGCCCGCCACGCCGTGATCACCGCCTTCGGGTGCATGGTGATTCGGCCTCTTCGTCATCGCCCCCGCGGGCGCCATGGCGGCCGAGACCTGCATGGGTCAACCCGCCAACATCGTCGGAACGGCCGGCGCGGACAACCTCTCGGGGCGACCCGACGCGCGCCGACGTCGTCGTGCTGCTCGGCGGCAACGAGACCTACCGCGAGGACGCCAGCAACGATCTCGTCTGCCTGGGCGCGGGCGACGATCGCCTGCAGACGACGGTCGGCTGGTCGTCGGGCGACGACAGCGTCGACGGCGGCGGCGGCGATGACGTCATCTACGGCTTCGGCGGCAACGACATCCTGCTCGGCGGCGACGGCAACGACCACTCACCGGCGTCGACGGCAACGACAACGTGTTCGGGCGGGCCGGCAACGACACGGTCATCGGCGGCACGGGCTTCGATCAGGTCCAGGGCAACGGCGGCCTCAGCGACACGTGCTACGGCGAGATCGACTTCATGGGCTGCGAGACGATCTTCGGCGGCGGCTGAGCCACACGCGCAGTGTGCGCGCGCCGGCGCCATGCGCCGGCCCGCGCTCGCCACGTCGCGCCGCGCGAGCCGCCAGGATGCGCCCTCCTCACCGCCGGCTCAGTGAACCGCTGCGCAGCCGTGCGCGATCATGGTGCGCGCGATGTCCGTGGTGGGTGCCGAGCGTCTGGAGCCGATCGATGCGCTCGCTGCTGCCGAGGCCCGCGCGTGACCGCAGGGCCGCTTGTCGTGCGGCGCGCCGCGTGTGGTGAGGCGGGGCAGCTCACCGCGCTGGCGCTGCGCTCGAAGGCGCTGTGGGGCTATGACGAGCAGTTCATGCGCCTTGCCGCTGCGGAGCTCGCGGTCAGCGAGCAGGACATCGCCCAGCGCGATGTGTTCGTGGCTCAGGTCGGCGACGTCATCGCCGGGTTCGGCGGCGTCGATCACGCGGCCCAGCCCCCGGAGCTCGACCTGCTGTTCGTCGATCCGAGCCACAAGGGGACCGGCGTCGGACGCGCGCTGCTGCGACAGGCGCTCGCGGCGGCCCATGCGCGTGGCCTGAGCGAGCTGCTGATCGTCAGCGACCCGAACGCCGAGCCGTTCTATCGCTCCCAGGGGGCGGTTCGGATCGGCACGCAACGCTCGCCGTCGACGGGACGCGAGCTGCCGCTTCTGCGCATCGCGACGGACGTGGATCGCTAGCCCACCCGCCCCGCAGGACGTGGGCGTGGGTGCACGCGAGCTGCACGCCGTCAGCCAGCCGGACGAATGTTGTGCCGGCACCCGGCGGCGAGGACTCGCGGCGCGCGCGTCGAACGCTGATCGGATGGCCTCCGCCGCCCGGCCGATCCGCTCTCCCGCCGCGCCCGCATCCCGGCGCAAGGCCAAGCCGGTCGAATACAACATCCTCTTCACGGCCACGCTCTGCCTGCTCGCGGCCGGCGCGGTGATGGTCTACAGCGCGTCGTCGGCGCGCACGCTGCTCGAGGGCCAGGGCGACGGGACGGTGTACCTCGTCAAGTACCTCGTCTTCGGCGCCGTCGGCCTCGTCGTCCTGCAGCTCCTCGCGCGCGGCGGGCTGGAGCTCCTGCCGCGCCTCACGCCGGCGCTGCTGGCGGTCTCGTTCCTCATGCTCGTCGCCGTGAAGATCCCCGGCGTCGGCGTCGAGATCAACGGCGCGCGCCGCTGGCTCGGCGCCGGCCCGCTGCAGTTTCAACCCTCCGAGCTCATGAAACTCGCGCTCGTCCTCTACGCGGCGGGGCTGCTCGCCACGACGCCCGCGCGGCTGCGCACCCTCCAGGGCGTCAGCGGCCCGCTGCTGCTGGTCGCGGGCGCCGCGATCCTGCTCATCGCCTCCCAGCCGGACCTCGGCACGGCGCTGGTCATCGCCTTCACGCTCGGCGCGCTGCTGCTCGTCGCGGGGATCCCGATCGGCCTGCTCGGCAAGCTCGCCGGGGTCGGCGCCGGCCTCGTGCTGATCTTCATCCTCGTCGAGCCCTACCGCGCCGCGCGGCTGACGGCGTTCCTCAACCCCTGGGCGCACGCCGACTCGGTGGGCTTTCAGTCGGTGCAGGGGCAGATCGCGCTCGGCTCGGGCGGCGTCTTCGGCGTCGGCCTCGGCGAGTCGGTCCAGAAGGTCTTCTACCTGCCCGAGGCGCACACGGACTTCATCCTCGCGGTCATCGGCGAGGAGCTCGGCATCGCCGGCATCTGCGGGCTGCTGTTCCTGTACGGGCTGATCGGCTACGCCGGCCTGCGCACGGCCAAGGCGGCGGCGACGCGCTACACCCAGCTGCTCGCCGCCGGCCTGACCGGGCTGATCATGTGCCAGGCGCTGCTCAACGTCTTCGCCGTGCTCGGGATCGCGCCGCTGACCGGCGTCCCGCTGCCGTTCATCTCCTCTGGCTCGAGCTCGCTGCTGACCCTGATGGCGACGATGGGCCTGCTGCTGAACATCGCCGCACGCAGCACGACCCACCTCGCGGCGCTGCCCCACCCAGCCGAAGATCGCGGCGATGCGCGAGGATCACGCGGTGCTGAGAGTGGTGATCGCGGCGGGCGGGACGGCCGGGCACGTCGTGCCGGCGCTGGCAGTCGCCGAGCGGCTGAGGGACGCGGGAGCTGAGGTCACGTTCGTCGGCGGCGAGCGGGCCGAGGCCGAGCTCGTCCCGGCCGCCGGCTACGAGCTGCGCCCGATCCGCGTCGAGGGGCTGAGCCGCACGAACCCGTTGCGCGCCGCGCGGGCGCTGCTGCGCGCGGGCGCGGCGGTCGGCGCCGCCAACCGGATCCTGGGCGAGCTGCGCCCGGCGGCGGTGCTCGGCGGCGGCGGCTACGTGGCGGGGCCGGTCGGGCTGGCGGCGCTCGCGCGGCGCATCCCGCTCGTGCTGACCGAGGCCGACAGCCACCTCGGGATCACGAACCGGCTGCTGGCGCCGCGCGCGCGTCGCGTCTGCCTCGCCTTCGCGATCGAGGGGCGCGACGGGCCGCGCTTCGTCGTGACCGGCCGGCCGGTGCCGGCGCCGGTGAGCGACGTCGCCGCCGCCCGGGCGCGGTTCGGGATCGACCCCGGCGAGACGTGCGTGCTCGTCTTCGGCGGCTCGCTCGGCGCGCGCACGATCAACGAGGCCGCCGTCGAGGCGTTTCGCGCGGCGCCCTTTCGCGTCCTGCACGCAGCCGGCACGCGCGACCACGACGCGCTCGCCCCGCGCGTCGAGGGCGCGCACTACGAGCTGCGCCCGTACATCGCGGACTTCGGCCAGGCGCTCGCCGCCTGCGAGCTGTGCGTGGCGCGCGCCGGCGGATCGATCTTCGAGATCGCCGCGGCCGGCAAGCCGGCGATCCTCGTGCCCTACCCGCACGCCAGCGCCGACCACCAGACCGCCAACGCGCGCTGGATGGAGCAGGCCGGCGCCGCGGTGATCGTGCCCGACGCCGAGCTGACGGCGGCGCGCCTGGGCAACGAGGTCGGCGCGCTGCTCGGCGATCCGTCACGGCTGGCGGCGATGGCGAGCGCGTCGGCCGCGCTGGCCCGGCCGGACGCCGCGCAGGCCGTGGCCGACGCGGTGCTCGCCGCGGCGGCCGCCGGGCGGCGGGCTGCGGGATGACCGCGCCTGCGCCCGCGCGCGAATGGTCGGGGCGCCGCCTGCACTTCGTGGGCATCGGCGGGGCCGGGATGAGCGGCCTCGCGCTGATCGCCGACGCGCTCGGCGCGGTCGTGACCGGCTCCGATCGCGCGAGCTCGCCGTATCTCGAGCGCGTTCGCGCCGCGGGGATCGCGGCGGTCGTCGGCCACGCCGCCGGGAACGTGCCCAGCGGCAGCGACGTGGAGATCGTCGTCTCGACCGCGATCGGCGGGGCCAACCCCGAGCGGGCGGCGGCGCGCGCGCGCGGCCTGCGGGAGATCCACCGCGGCGCGCTGCTGGGCGAGCTGAGCCGCCGGCGGCGCACGATCGCCATCGCCGGCACCCACGGCAAGACGACGACGTCGTCGATGGCGGCGCACGCGCTGCTGTCGCTCGGCTGGGATCCGACCTACGTCATCGGCGGGGAGCTACGCCGGCCGGGGGAGACCGACCGGGGGACGAACGCCGCCTTCGGCCGCGGCGAGTGGCTCGTCGTCGAGGCCGACGAGTCAGACCGCTCGTTCCTGGAGCTGTCGGCGGAGGTCGCCGTCGTCACGAACATCGAGCTCGACCACCACACGACATACGCCTCGCACGCCGAGCTCGAGCTGGCGTTCGCGCAGTTCCTGCGCAACGGGCTGCGCAGCGTCGTCGCCGACACCGCGGACGCCGAGGCGTTCCTCGATCGCGTCGGGATCGACGAGTCGGCGTTCTTCGGCGCCTCGGAGATCGAGCTGACGGCGGCGGGCGCGCGCTTCGTCTGGGCGGGGCAGGCGGTCGCGCTGGCGGTGCCCGGCCTGCACAACGTCGCCAACGCCGCCGCCGCGCTGACGGCGTGCGTCATCGCCGGCGCGCGGCCGCGCGAGGTCGCCGGCACGCTGGCGGACTTCGCCGGCGCCGGGCGGCGCTTCGAGCGCCTCGGGGCGGCGGCGGGCTCCGGCGCCCTGGTCGTCGACGACTACGCCCACCACCCGACCGAGCTGCGCGCGACGATCGCCGCCGCGCGCACGCTCGCGCCGGGGCGCGTCGTGGCCGTGTTCCAGCCGCACCTGTTCTCCCGCACGCAGCTGCTCGCGCGCGAGTTCGGCGCCGCCCTCGCGGCGGCCGACGCCGCCGTCGTGCTCGACGTCTACCCGTCGCGCGAGCGCGCCGAGGACTTCCCGGGCGTCACGGGGATGGTCATCGCGGAGGCGGCGGCCGACGCCGGGCGCGGCCGGCCGGTGGCCTGGGCCCCCGGTTTCGACGCGGCCCAGCGTGTGCTCGGGCTGTGGTTGACGCCGAGCGATGTGTGTCTCGTGATGGGCGCGGGCGATGTCGACGAGCTTGGGCGGCGGCTGGTCGAGCTGCTGCGCTGACCACGAACTCCCTGCAATGGGGTGCCTAACGAGGCTAAGACTAAGGCTCAGGTAGAGACTCAGATCACGTGCGTACACGTGTCTCACGTACGACTTGAGGGCCAATCCGAGGGACTGCGGCGATGTCGTCACCCGCTGCCGGTCGCGGCGCGTCGAAGTCCGCCGGGTCAGGCCTCCGGCGGCCACGTGTGGCCGACGAACACCGGCTCGGGCACGAGCTCGACGCCGAACGCCTCCCGCACGCCTGCCGCGATCTCCTGCGCGAGCCCGACCAGCTCCGTGGTCGTGCCCGCCCCGCGGTTGGTCAGCGCCAGCGTGTGCTTGGAGGAGATGGCGATGCCGTCCGGGTTGCCGTAGCCGCGGCGGAAGCCGGCACGCTCGATGAGCCACGCGGCGGACATCTTGACCGCACGCGGCTCGACGGGCCAGGCGGGGGGCTTGGCGCCGTCGCCGAGTCGCTCGGCGGCGCGCTGCGCGAAGGCGTCGAAGTCCCGCGCGCGAAGGATCGGGTTCGTGAAGAACGAGCCGGCGCTGACGGTGTCCGGATCGAGCGGGTCGAGCACCATGCCCTTGCCACGGCGCAGCGCCAGCACGGCCTCGCGCACCTCGGCGACGGGCGCGCGCGCCCCGATCTCGACGCCCAGGCGGGCGGCCAGCTCGGCGTAGCGGACCGGCTCGGAGACCCCGGTCGGCTCGAGCGCGAAGCTCGCCCCGAGCACCACCCAGCGCCCCGGATCGCGCTTGAAGACGCTCGAGCGGTAGTCGAACAGGCACTCCTCGGTGTCGAGGTCGTGCAGCGCGCCGCTGACCCGGTCCAGCGCGCGCACGGCGATGAGCACGTCGGCGACCTCCTGTCCGTAGGCGCCGACGTTCTGGATCGGCGTCGCGCCGACGCTGCCGGGGATCCCCGACAGGGCCTCGATGCCGGCCAGCCCGTCGGCCACGCAGGCGGCGACGATCGCGTCCCAGCTCTCGCCGGCCGCCACGTTCAGCCGGATGCGCCCGTCGGCCATGTGGACGCCCTCGACGCCGCGCGTCAGCACCCGTGCGACGATCCCCGCGAAGCCCGCGTCGGCGACCACCACGTTGCTGCCGCCCGCCAGCAGCAGCAGCGGCTCGCCGGCGCCGTCGGCCGCGCGGACGGTCTCGAGCAGCGCGTCCTCGCTGTCGATCGACAGCAGGCGCGCCGGCGGCCCGCCGAGACGCAGCGTCGTCAGCTCGGACAGGGGCGGGGCGGACATGCGCGAGGACGCTAGTGGGTCTCGCGTGCAACGTTGGCGCGGGTCCCACACGAGGTCCCCGCGCGAGGCAGGGTCCGCCCGCCGCGCGGCGAAGACCGCGTGCGATGGCCCCGTTCGCCCGCCGCCGAACGCGCGTGGTCCTTGGCATCGCCGTGCTGCTCGCGGTGCTGGTCCTGCTCGCGCTCTGGCTTCGCAACAGCTCGCTCGTGCGCGTGGAGGACGTCTCGGTCAGCGGTATCGACGGCGCGCAGGCGGCGCAGATCACGCGCGCCCTGGAGGCGGCGGGACGGGACATGACCACCCTCGACGTGCGCCACAACGCGCTGCTCGGCGCGGTCGCCGCGTACCCCGTCGTGCGCAGCCTGCGCACCGAGACCGACTTCCCGCACGGCCTGCGGATCACCATCAACGCCTACGAGCCCGTCGCGGCCCTGCGCGCCGGCAGCGGCCTCACCGCCGTCGCCGGGGACGGCACCCTGCTGCGCGGCAGCGCAACGCGCGATCTGCCGGTCGTGGCGATCCGCGCACAGCGCGGCGGCGAGCGGATACGCCGCGGCGATGCCCTGGTGGCGGTGCGCGTGCTGGCGGCCGCGCCGCGCGACCTGCGCGGACGCGTGGCGCGCATCTACCGCGGACCGCGCGGCCTGACGGCGACGACCGAGAACGGGCCCAAACTCTACTTCGGCGGGGCCGACCGGCCCGACGCGCAGTGGCGCGCGGCGGCACAGGTGCTGGCCAGCAGCACGTCGCGCGGAGCCTCGTACGTCGATCTGCGGATCCCGGAGCGCCCGGTGGCCGGCGGCCTCCAGCCCCGAGGAGTAGAGACTCAACCTACACTTTAGGTTGACTGCGGCGAATCGGCGATTCTCCTGCTCGGGTTGAGAGTCCGGCGTTTTGCAACTGTTCTTGCGGTTGTAGACTTCGCGTTGACACGAGTTCCAGCCCGTGCGTACTGTGGTTTCCCCGGAACCGGGTTGGGGGAGCCAAATCCCTCAACAATTACTCAAGGGTCGGACGTCTCCTCATGGAATCCAGCAGCAGCTATCTCGCGGTCATCAAGGTCGTCGGCGTCGGCGGCGGTGGTACGAACGCGGTCAACCGCATGGTCGACGCAGGTCTGCGTGGCGTGGAGTTCATCTCGGCCAACACCGATGCGCAGGCGTTGCAGATGACGGACGCCGACATCAAGCTGAACATCGGGCACGACCTGACCAAGGGGCTCGGCGCCGGCGCGAACCCGGAGGTCGGCTTCGGCGCGGCCGCCGAGTCGCGTGACGACATCAAGGAGGCGCTGAAGGGCGCCGACATGGTCTTCGTCACCGCGGGCGAGGGCGGCGGCACCGGCACGGGCGCCGCGCCCGTCATCGCGGAGATCGCCAAGAACGAGATCGGCGCGCTGACCGTCGGCGTCGTCACGAAGCCGTTCGAGTTCGAGGGCAGCCAGCGCACCCGCCAGGCCGAGGAGGGCATCGAGCGCCTGCGCGAGGTCGTCGACACGCTCATCGTCATCCCCAACGAGAAGCTGCTGTCGGTCGTCGAGCGGCGCACCACGATGCTCGACGCGTTCCGCGAGGCCGACAACGTCCTGCGCCAGGGCGTCCAGGGCATCACCGACCTCATCACGATCCCCGGCCTGATCAACCTCGACTTCGCCGACGTGCGCACGATCATGCAGGACGCGGGCTCGGCGCTCATGGGCATCGGCACGTCCAACGGCGAGAACCGCGCCGCCGACGCCGCGCGGATCGCGATCTCCAGCCCGCTCATCGAGGAGGACGTCGAGGGCGCGACGGGCATCCTGCTGAACATGACCGGTGGCCGCGACCTCGGCCTGTTCGAGGTCAACGAGGCCGCCGAGATCGTGCGCGAGGCGGCCGCGCCCAACGCGAACATCATCTTCGGCGCGGTCATCGACGAGAACCAGGGCGACGAGGTCCGCGTGACCGTCATCGCCACGGGCTTCGATCACGGACGGGCGCGCCCGCGCACCGCCCGCGAGGAGACGCGGCAGAGCGTCAGCCGCCTGGATCGCAACCCGCGCATCGACGACCGCCAGCGCTCGTCGCTCGAGATCCCCGACGACGAGATCGAGATCCCGCCGTTCCTGCGCTAGGCGCTGCGCGCGGCTCGCGCGGCTCCCGCGCGTTGCACCGGTAGTTGCCGGCATATCGCCGCGTTCACGCCTCGTCGCAACAGACAGTCGCGGCGGGTGGTGAAACCGGCGCGTCGGCGGTATGTTCCCTGCACGGGGCCACGCGTTCACGTTTTCGTCGACGTGAGCCGGGCAATGCAGGGGAGTGGTCTTGGCAGACGGGTCGGTAGTGCACGTCGACCTCTTCTGGCTGGAGGACGTCACGCCGCCCGAGAACCCCGAGGGGCTGCGCCACGTGCGCGCGCACACCGCGATCCCGCTCGCGGTCGGCGAGATCTTCAGCTCGATCTGGGAGTGCCGCACGATTCTGTAGGACCGCCTGCTGGACTACATCCGCACCTCCGCCACGCGCGCGGGCGGGATCAGCCACCTGCGGCGCATCCTCGCGCTCGCGGAGCGCGACGCTCTGCATGTCCGGGCTCAGCGACTGCGGCGCTGTCGCAGGTCCGCTCGGGCTGTCACGGCGCGACCGACATCTCGCCGGTCGGCATGGCGGCGGCGCTGCACGTCGGCCTGGCGATCCCGAACTTCGGCATCCAGGAGCACATGCGCCACGCGCCGGAGGTCGACGCCGTCTTCCCGCACGCCTACCGCTTCGCCGACGGCCTGCTGCACCCGGGCGACGCGCCCGGCCGCGGCGTGTCGCTCGACGAGGCGCGGGCGGCGCGCCATCCGTACGTGGCCGCGTACCTCCCGGTCAACCGCCTCACCGACGGCTCGATGCACGACTGGTGAGCAGCCCGGCGACCGCACCCTTGACGCGCCGCGGCCTCGGCGGGCGCCGCTGCACGCCGCGCGAAGCACCGGCGCAGACGGGCATCGTCCACCTCGGGCTCGGCGCCTTCCATCGCGCCCACCAGGCGATGTACACCGCCCTGGCGCTGGAGCACGAGCCGGCGCCGTGGGGGATCGCCGGCGTCGCCGGGCGCTCGCACCACGTCGCCGACGCGCTGCGCGCCCAGGACGGGCTGTACGCGATCCTCGAGCTCGGGTCGGGCGGCGCGCGCGACCCGCTCGTCGTCGGCGTGCGCTGGGAGGCGGCCGGCGCGATCTTCAGCGACGACGTGCGGCGCTACGAGCAGCTCAAGCTGCGCCTGCTCAACGCCACGCACTCACTGATCGCCTACCTCGGCCTGCTCGCCGGCGCGCGGACGATCGCCGAGGCGGTCGGTCGACCCGCGATCCGCGCTGCCGCGGAGCACGCGCTCCACGCGGACCTGCTGCCCACGCTCGCCGCGCCGCCGGACCTCGACGTGGCCGCGTACGTCGAGCAGCTCTTCGGGCGCTTCGCCAACGCCGCGCTCGAGCACCGGGCCTGCCAGGTGGCGTCCGACGGCTCGCTGAAGCTGCCGGTCCGCACGGACCTAGATCGGTGGGTACGGCGTGTCGCGTGCGCTTCGCCGAGCACGGCGCCGTCGCCACCGACCACGGCGTGCAGTGCCTGTCGACCGAGCGCTTGGAGGACGGCGCCGCGCGGCGGATCTTCGCGGCCGCGCTGCGCGGCGAGCACACTCGCGACGAGGCCGCCCCGTTCAGCGCGCACATGCTCGACGAGATGGCGCGCATGTCCTGCGAGGACGGCCTGGTCATGCAACTGCACCCCGGCGTCCTGCGCGACCATCATCGCGCCACGCTCACGGCGCACGGCCCCGACGCGGGGGCCGACATCCCCCTGCGGGCCGAGTTCACGCGCGCGCTGCGGCCGTTGCTCGGGCGCTACGGGACGCACCCGCGCCTGCGCCTCGTGCTGTTCACCGTCGACGAGACGGCGTTCTCGCGCGAGCTCGCGCCGCTCGCGGGCTTCTATCCCTCGGTCTACCTGGGCGCGCCGTGGTGGTTTCTGGACTCCCCGGCCGGGATGCTGCGCTTTCGCCAGGCGGTCACCGACAGTGCCGGCTTTCGCCGCACCGCCGGGTTCGTCGACGACGCCCGCGCGCTCTGCTCGATCCCGGCGCGCCACGACGTCGCGGCGCGTGGACTGCTCGTTTCTGGCCGGGCTGGTCTGCGAGCACCGGCTCACGCTGGGCGACGCGGCGGCCGTCGCCCGCGATCTCGCGCACGACCAGGCCTGCCGGGTGTTCGCGCGATCGCTGCCCTGAACGCCGGCGGCGGCGCTGGCGTTCAGTGCACGAAGCGGATCGTCAGCGGGTAGCGGTGCTCGTCGCCCTGGCCCGCCCGCAGCGCGGCGAGGCAGACGAGCCCGAACCAGGCCAGGAGGCCCAGGACGGGAACCGCGATCAGCGCCAGGCCGGCGACGGCGAAGAGGGCGAGCACGAGGGTCACGGCGCCGAGGACGATCGCGTAGAGCATCACCGAGAGGTTGAAGTTCAGCGCCTCGGCGGCGTGGCGGCGCACGAACGGGTCGTCCTTGCGGGCGACGTAGACGGCGAGCGGGCCGGCGAACGGAACGCCGAGCGCCAGGCTCAGCAGCGCCGACAGATGCGCGGCGAGCGCCCAGGAGCGCGTGTCGTCGCGCGCGTTGTGCGGACCGGCGGGCGGCACGGCCGAGGAGATCGCCTCCGTCCAGCCGGTGCCGTCCCAGAAGCGCAGGCTGCCCGAGCCGGCCGGATCGGGATACCAGCCGGACGCGGCGGCCGGAGGCGGATCGGGCCGGCCGAAGGGGTCCATGGGCCCCACCATAGTCGCGGCCGCGGTCCTCGGCCGGCCGCTGGGAGCGAGCGGGATTTCGAGCGTTTCCCGGCGCGCGCGGCGCCGCGCGCTGTGTTGGTGCACCCGGCCGCGAAAACCCCGCAGAACCTGCCGATGGGTGTACTAGCCTCGTCGTGTGACCACGCCGACGCTCAAGCGCACGCCGCTCTTTCACGCGCACGTGGCCGCGGGCGCGAAGCTCGTGCCGTTCACCGGGTGGGAGATGCCCGTCCAGTACACCGACGGCATCCGCGCCGAGCACGAGGCCGTGCGCAACCGGGCGGGCGTCTTCGACGTCTCGCACATGGGCGAGGTGCAGACCGTGGGGCCCGACGCCGAGGCGTTCCTGCAGCACGTCCTCTCCAACAACGTCGCCAAGATGGCGGTCGGCGGCGCGCAGTACTCCATGCTCTGCAACGAGGACGGCGGGCTGCGTGACGACCTGTTCACCTACCGCCTCGCCGGCGATCGCTACCTGACGGTCACCAACGCCGCCAACCACGACGCCGACTTCGCCTGGATGCGCGACCAGGCCGCCGACTTCGACGTCCAGGTCGAGGACGTCGCCGGCGACTACGCGATGCTCGCCGTGCAGGGCCCGCGCGCGCGGGAGATCGTCGAGCAGATCGCCGACAGCCCGCTGCCGCCGCGGATGCAGGCGGCGCGGCGCATCGTCTTCGGCCAGGAGGCGCTCGTGTGCGGGACCGGCTACACCGGCGAGGACGGCGTCGAGCTGCTGGTCGCACCCGACGGCGCGGCCTCGGTGTGGGACGAGCTGCTGCGCCGCGGGGTGGTGCCGTGCGGGCTCGCGGCGCGCGACACGCTGCGCCTGGAGGTCTGCTATCCGCTCTACGGCAACGACCTCTCGTCGGATCGCAACCCGATCGAGGCCGGGCTCGGCTGGGCCTGCAAGGAGGCCACGGGCTTCGTCGGCTCCGGCGCCGTGCGCCGCGCCCGCGAGGCCGGCACCGCGCAGAAGCTCGTCGCCTTCAAGCTCACCGGCCCGGGCATCGCGCGCCAGGGCAACCCCGTCGACGGCGGCGGCGAGGTCACGAGCGGGACGATGTCGCCGAGCCTCGGCATCGGCATCGGCATGGCCTACGTGCCGGCCGAGCGCGCCGCGGTCGGCCAGACGTTCGAGATCGACGTGCGCGGGAAGGTACGTACGGCGGTCATCGCACCCAAGCCCCTCTACACCAAGGAGACCGATGGCTGAAGCGAGCTATCCCGACGAGCTGCTCTACCACGCCGAGCACGACTGGGCGCGCATCGAAGCCGGCGTCGCGACCTTCGGCATCACGTGGTTCGCGCAGGATGCGCTCGGCGAGGTCGTCTTCTTCGACCCGCCCGAGGTGGGGTCGTCGGTCGCCGCCGGCGACTACTACGCCGAGGTCGAGTCCGTCAAGGCCGTCTCGGAGGTCATCGCCCCGCTGTCGGGTGAGATCGTCGAGGTCAACACGGCGCTCGCCGACGACACCGAGCCGATCAACGAGGATCCCTACGGGGCCGGCTGGATGGTGCGCGTGAAGCTCAGCGACCCGTCCGAGACCGAGTCGCTGATGGATCGCGACACCTACGTGGGATCGCTGTAGTGGCCGGCTACACCTCCGTCACCCCCGCGGACCTCGAGCACATGCTCGCCACGATCGGGGTCGACTCGGTCGAGGCGCTCTTCGACGCGATCCCCGCGAGCCTGCGGCTGGGTCGCCCGATCGACCTGCCGCCCGGCGAGCCCGAGCAGGCCGTCTACGCCGAGCTGCGCCGCCTGGCCGAGCGCAACGCGTCGGCGGAGGACGAGATCACGTTCCTCGGCGCCGGGATGTACGACCACTACGTGCCGTCGATCGTCGACATGCTGATGTCGCGCTCGGAGTTCCTCACGCCGTACACGCCCTACCAGCCGGAGGTCAGCCAGGGCGGGCTGCAGGTGATGTTCGAGTACCAGACGGCGATCTCCGAGCTGACCGGCCTGCCGATCTCCAACGCCTCGGTGTACGAGGGGCCGAGCGCCGTCGGCGCCGCCGCGTACATGGCCAAGCTCGCCAACCGGCGCCCGCGCGTGCTCGTCAGCCGCGGCGTGCACCCGCACAGCCGCGAGACGCTGGCGACGCTGGCGGTCGGCTACGGCACGACCGTGGAGGCGGTCGGCCTCGACGACTGCGTCACGGATCCGGTCGCGCTCGGCGACGCGCTCGGCGACGACGTCAGCGCGATCGTCATCCAGCAGCCGAACTTCCTGGGCGCGCTCGAGGACGTCGCCGCGTTGACGCAGGCGGCCCACGAGCACGGCGCGCTCGTCATCTGCGCCGCCGACCCGCTGACCCTCGGCGTCATCGAGGCCCCCGGCCACCAGGGCGTCGACGTCTGCGTCGGCGAGGGCCAGACGCTCGGCAATCGCCTGGACTACGGCGGCCCCTCCTTCGGCTTCTTCGCCGCCACCGAGAAGCACCTGCGCGCGATGCCCGGCCGGATCGCCGGCGAGACGACCGACGCCGACGGGCGGCGCGGCTTCGTGTTGACGCTGCAGACGCGCGAGCAGCACATCCGCCGCGAGAAGGCGACGTCGAACATCTGCACGTCGCAGGCGCTCAACGCGCTCGGCGGCGTCGTGTACCTGAGCTGGCTCGGCCGCCAGGGCATCGTCGACATCGGCGAGCTCATGCTGCAGCGCACCCACTACGCGCGCGAGACGCTCGCCGCGCTGGACGGGGTGAGCAAGCTGCACGACCGGCCGGTCGTGCGCGAGTTCGCGCTGCGCCTGGACGTCGACGGGCTCGACGGCGTCGAGCGGGTGCTCGAGCGCTGCGCGAGCGGCGCCATCAACGCCGGCTATGCGCTGGGGCACTCCTACGAGGAGCACGGCGACGGGCTGCTGGTGGCGATCACCGAGCAGCGCTCGCGC
Organism: uncultured Actinomycetes bacterium; assembly: GCA_963709935.1. GTDB lineage: Bacteria > Actinomycetota > Thermoleophilia > Solirubrobacterales > Solirubrobacteraceae > CADCVQ01. The sequence continues at coordinate 42,582 of CAVPYM010000012.1, forward strand.
GCGGACATCGACCGGCTGGCCGAGGTGCTGGGCGCGGCGGTGTCCGCCGAGCGCGACGCCGCCCGCGCGGGAGCGGGGGTGAGCGCGTGACCGTCCCGGCCACCACCCAGGCGGGCTCCACGCCGCAGCAGCGCGAGCACGCGACGACGATCTTCGAGAAGGGCGCCCCCGGGCGGCGGGCGTTCCGCGCCCCGGCGCTGGACGTGCCGCCCGTCGACGGGCTGATCCCGGAGGGGCTGCGCCGCGCCGAGCCGCCGCGGCTGCCGGAGGCCAGCGAGCCGGAGATCGTGCGCCACTACGTCAACCTCTCCAAGCGCAACTTCGATCTCGACTCGGGCTTCTATCCGCTCGGCTCGTGCACGATGAAGCACAACCCGCGCCTGCACGAGCGGGTCGCGGCGCTGCCCGGCCACGCGCGCCTGCACCCGCTGCAGTCGCCGCGCCGCGCGCAGGGCGCGCTGGAGCTCATGTTCAACCTGCAGCAGGCGCTGGCGGAGATCGCCGGCCTGCCGCATGTCTCGCTGCAGCCGTCGGCCGGCTCGCACGGCGAGCTCGCCGGTGTGCTCCTGACGCGCGCCTACCACGCCGATCGCGGCGAGGAGCGCACGAAGGTGCTCACGCCCGACAGCGCCCACGGGACGAACCCGGCGACGGTGACGATGGCCGGCTACGAGGTCGTGAAGGTCGCGCTGGACGCCGACGGCGGTGTCGACCTCGACGACCTGCGCGCCAAGACCGACGAGTCGGTCGCCTGCCTCATGCTCACGAACCCGAGCACGCTGGGGATCTTCGATCAGAACATCGAGGAGATGGCGAAGATCGTCCACGAGGCGGGGGCGACGCTGTACTACGACGGCGCGAACCTCAACGCGATCATGGGCTACTCGCGGCCCGGCGACATGGGCTTCGACATCGTGCACTTCAACCTGCACAAGACGTTCACCCAGCCGCACGGCGGCGGCGGACCGGGGGCCGGCCCGATCGCCGTGTCCGACCGCATCGAGCCGTTCCTGCCGCGCCCGCAGGTCGTGCGCCGCCCACCGGGGACGCCGAGCGACGAGCCGGCGTCCGCAAACGGCGGGGGGGCCAACGGCCGGGTGGTCGGGGGACCGCCGGTCTACGACCTCGACGAGCGGGCCGGGCCGGACTCGAAGTCGATCGGCAAGCTGCGCGGCTTTCAGGGCAACTACGGGGTGTTCGTGCGCACGTACGCGTACATCCGCTCGCTGGGCGCGGAGGGGCTGAAGGACGTGTCCGAGGTGGCCGTGCTGAACGCCAACTACGTGCTGGCGCGGCTGCGGGCCGAGGTCGGCGACACGCTGCCGCTGGCGTTCGGCGACCGCTGCATGCACGAGTTCGTGCTGAGCGGGGCGCCGATGAAGAAGGAGCTCGGCATCCGCACGCTCGATCTGGCCAAGCGGCTGCTCGACCACGGCATGCACCCGCCGACGGTGTACTTCCCGCTCGTCGTCGAGGAGGCGCTGCTCGTCGAGCCGACCGAGACCGAGACGCGCGAGACGCTCGACGAGTTCGTCGATGCGATCGTGGCGATCATCGCGGAGGCCCAGAAGGACCCGGAGATCGCGCGCAACGCGCCCTACGGGACGCCCGTGCGGCGGTTGGACGAGGCGGGCGCGGCGAAGCGCCCGCGCGTGCGCCAGGCCCTGTAGCGCCCGGCGGTTCGTGCTTGCCATACCGCCGCGCGCGGCCGTATGGTCGGTGGCGGGCGAGCGAAGGTGAAGAACATGAAGCGCACGGTGTGGATCGGGCTGGCGGCGGCGGTGGCGGTGGCGGCCGCGTCGCCCGGGGCGAGCGCGGCGAGCGCGGCGAGCGCGGCGGGGGCCGGATATGACGCCCACACGCTGATCGTCAAGTACGCCGACGGGGCCTCGTCGGCGCAACGCTCGCTGGCCGGCCGGCTCGCGGGCGTCGTTGCCACTTTTGGCAGCGTGCGGGCGGTCGGCGCCGAGGTCGTGCGGGTGTCAGGCGATCCGGCCGCGGTGGCGGCGCGCCTGAACGGCTCGCGCGCGGTCCTCTACGCCGAGCCGAACTTCATCGCCCACGCCACGGCGATCCCCGACGACCCGCGCTTCGGCGAGCTGTACGGGCTGCACAACACCGGCCAGAGCGGCGGGAGCGCCGACGCCGACGTCGACGCGCCCGAGGGCTGGGATGCCGCCGGCCTCGGCGCCTTCCCGACGGCGCTGAACGGCGCGAAGATCGGCTTCGTCGACACGGGCGTGCTGGCGACGCACGAGGACCTCGCCGGCAAGGTCTACGACTGCGCCGGGGTGAAGTCGTTCGGGATCGACCTGCTCGGGCTCATCACGCTGCCGCTGTTCGCCGACCCGACGATCGTCGGCGGGCGCTGCACCGACGACAACGGCCACGGCACCCACGTCGCCGGGATTGCCGCGGCGCGCGCGAACAACGCGCGCGGCATCGCGGGCGTGGCGTTCAACTCGCCGCTGGCCGTGTGCAAGGCGCTGGACCGCTCGGGCGCCGGGGCGATCGCCGGGATCGCGAACTGCATCGCCTACCTCGCCGCGACCGGCGCGAAGGTCATCTCGATGTCGATCGGGACGACCGAGAGCTCGGTGACGCTGCGCAACGCCGTGGCCGCGGCGAGCCAGAGCGCGCTGCTCGTCGCCGCTGCCGGCAACAGCGGCGCCGCGACGACGGAGTACCCGGCCGGCTATCCCGAGGTCGTGTCGGTCGGCGCCACCGACCGGCGCGATGCGCACGCGGGGTTCTCCACCGCCAACGCGAAGGTCGAGATCGCGGCGCCGGGGGTGGACGTCACCTCTGCGTGGAACGCGAACGCCGGCGCCTACAACACGCTCACCGGCACGTCGATGTCGACCCCGCACGTCGCCGGGGTGGCGGCGATCATCGCCGGTCTCCACCCGTCCGGCGGCCCGGCGGCGTGGCGCGCGAAGCTCGACGGCGCCGTCGACGACCTCGGTCCGGCGGGCCGCGACCCGCAGTTCGGGTTCGGGCGGGTGAACCTCGCCAAGGCCGCCACGGGCTGAGCGGCGGGCGTCGCCAGGGCCGCCACGGGCTGAGCGCCGACCTTTGCCAGGGTCGCAGCGGGCTGAGCGGCGGCCGTCGCCAGGGCCGCCACGGGCTGAGCGGCGACCTTTGCCAGGGTCGCAGCGGGCTGAGCGGCGGGCGTCGCCAGGGCCGCCACGGGCTGAGCGGCGACCTTTGCCAGGGTCGCAGCGGGCTGAGCGGCGGCATCGCCCTGGCCGCAAACGGGCTGAGCGGCGACGTTCGAGCCGTTTCGCCGCAGGATCGTGGCGATCGCGGGCGGTTTCGTGACGGCTCGCATGGCACGCTCGGGGGGTGGCGCACGGAGTACGCGGATATAGCGGAAAAGGTGACATACCCCCCGTGGGCGAGCGGGTCGCGCGCCTCAGCCGGCGCCAGGGCGGCGCCGTCGCACGCGCCCAGCTCGTCGCCCTGGGCGTAGACGACGACCGCATCTACCGCCTTGCCGCGCAGGGCTGGCTCGTGCGCGAGCACAAGGGCATCTACCGCGTTGGCGCCCTGACTGCGGACGGCGTCCTCTGGGCCGCGTTGCTGGCCATGGGGCCGGACGCAGCGCTGACGCACCGCACCTCAGGCCGCGAGCATGCCGTGCTGCGCGGACGGCCGCCGCGCGCCGTCGATGTCACCGCGCCGGCGCGTCGCAAGCCGCGCGGCGGGCTCCGGGTCCACAGCGCGCGAATCCATCCGCTCGACATCACGACGCGCCGCGGCCTGAGGTTCACGACGGTCGCCCGGACGCTGCTCGACCTCGCCGCCGAGATGAGGGAACCGGAGCTGCAGGCCGCCGTCGACGAGGCCCGCGTGCAGCGCAAGCTGCACCTGCCGTCGATCGAGGCGACGATCGCGCGCGCCCCCGGCCATCACGGCATCAGCGCGCTGCGCCGGGCGGTCGCCCGCCACGACCGTGGCCGCGGCGTGCCCGTCGGGGCGTTCGAGCGCCGGGCGATCGCGTTCCTGCGCGACCAGGACTTCCCGCCGTACGAGCGCAACTTCGTCATCAAGGTCGACGGCGAGCCGTTCATGCTGGACGTCGTGTGGTTTGAGCAACGGGTCGCGCTCGAGTTCGACGGCCGCACCTATCACTACAACGACCCCTCGTTCGAGCGCGACCGCCGTCGTAGCCGGCGGCTGGCCGCGGTGGGCTGGCACGTCGTGCGCGCCACGTGGATCGACCTCGACGAGCGGCCCGGCGAGCTCGCCGCCGACGTCTGGGCGGTGCTGCTCCGGACGTCGCCCGGCGTGCGAGGTCAGGCCGCAGGCTGAGCGAACGCCCCTCATGCGCCCGCGTCCGCCTCCCGCGAAGCTCAGGCCACCTGCGATTTCACCCGTCGACCGTCCCCGATGACGACCCGCATACCCCGGAAACGAGCCGGGCCTCGGGCGCCGCGGCCGGCGCATGGATAGCCTGCGCCCACGTGGCACCGATCATCTTCAGCGGCATCCAGCCGACCGGCCGCAAGCACCTCGGCAACTACATCGGCGCGATCCAGCAGTACGTCGCCGGACAGGACCGCGGCGACCCGGCGATCTACTGCATCGTCGACCTGCACGCGACCACGCTGCCGTACGAGCCCAAGGAGCTGCGCGACCGCGTGCACGACACGACGGCGATCCTGCTCGCCGCCGGCCTCGACCCCGAGCGCTGCGTCCTCTTTCGCCAGGCGGACGTGAAGGAGCACGCCGAGCTGTGCTGGCTGCTGACGTCGGTCACGGCCTACGGCGAGCTCAACCGGATGCACCAGTTCCGCGACAAGTCCGCGTCCCAGCGTCAGCTCGCCGCCGCCGGGCTGCTGCTGTACCCGGTCCTGCAGGCGGCCGACGTGCTCGCCTACCGCGCCCACGAGGTGCCCGTCGGCGAGGACCAGCGCGAGCACCTCGAGCTCATGCGCACCATCGCCAAGCGCTTCAACGCGCGCTTCGGCGAGGATCTTCTCGTCATGCCCGAGCACCGCATCCCGACGGTCGGCGCGCGCGTGCGCGACCTGCAGGAGCCCGCGCGCAAGATGTCGACGACCGGCGGCACCGAGCAGGGCACCGTCCTGCTGCTCGACGACCCCGCCGCGATCCGCAAGAAGTTCAAGCGTGCCGTGACCGACTCCGACGACCCGCCCGTCCTGCGCTGCGGCGACGACAAGCCCGGCGTGACGAACCTCATCGAGATCCTCGCCGTGATGCGCGGCGCGACGACCGCATCCGTCGAGGCAGAGCTGGCCGGCGCGCGCGGCTACGGGGACCTGAAGGTCGCCGTCGGCGACGCCGTGGTGGCGGAGCTGGCGCCGCTGCAGGAGCGCTACCGCGCGATCCGCGGCGACGAGCGGGCGCTCGAGGACGTGCTGGCGGCCGGCGCCGGCAAGGCGCGCGCCATGGCGGCGGCGACGCTCGCCGACGTGCGCGAGGCGATGGGCGTCGGACCCCCGCTGCCGCGCACCGGGTAGGACCGCGGACATGCCCGACCTCGTGCTCGGCCCGCTGCTGCGCTACGTCTCGGACACCGAGGCCACGGTGTGGGTGGAGACCGACACCCCGTGCGAGGTCACCGTCCTCGAGCACAGCGCCACGACGTTCACCGTCGCCGGCCACCACTACGCGCTCGTCCTGCTCGACGGCCTGCCGCCCGGCAGCACGCTGCCCTACGAGGTCGCGCTCGACGGCGACGCGCGCTGGCCGCGGCCCGGCGATCCGTACCCGCCGTGCGTCATCCGCACCCACGCGCACGACGAGCAGCTGCGGCTGGCGTTCGGCTCCTGCCGGGTCTCGGTGCCCCACACCGAGCCCTACGTGCTGAGCAAGGACGACGACCCGGCCGGCCGCGAGGTCGACGCTTTGCTGGCGCTCGTCGAGCGCATGCGCCGCGAGCCGAGCGCGGAGTGGCCCGACGCGATCCTGCTGCTGGGCGACCAGGTCTACGCCGACGAGGTGTCGCCCGAGACCAAGCAGCTGATCGCCTCCCGGCGCGGCCCCCACGGCCCGCCGGCCGACGAGGTGGGTGACTTCGAGGAGTACACCTCGCTGTACCGCGAGAGCTGGTGTGACCCCGCGCTGCGGTGGCTGCTGTCGACGGTCTCCAGCGCGATGATCTTCGACGACCACGACGTCCACGACGACTGGAACATCTCCGAGACGTGGATCGCGCAGATGCGCGCCAAGCCCTGGTGGGAGGAGCGCGTCGTCGGCGCGTATGTGTCGTACTGGATCTACCAGCACCTCGGCAACCTCTCACCTGCGGCGCTGTTCGATGACCCGATCTTCTGCGCCGTGCAGGACGCCGACGGTGACTGCGAGCAGCTCGTGCGCGAGTTCGCCCGCACGGCGGTGCGCGAGATCGCGGGCGCCCGCTGGAGCTACTGCCGCGACTTCGGCCGCACCCGGCTCGTGGTCGTCGACTCGCGCGCCGGCCGCGTGCTCGCAGAGGGGCGGCGCCAGATGCTCTCCGACGCCGAATGGGACTGGGTGGAGGACCGCTGCACCGGCGACTTCGACCACGTCGTCATCGGGACGTCGCTGCCGGTGATGCTGGCGCCGGGGATGCACCACCTCGAGGCCTGCAGCGAAGCGGTCTGCGACGGCGCGTGGGGCCGCCTGGCGGCGCGCGCCGGCGAACGTGTCCGCCAGGCGCTCGACCTCGAGCACTGGGCGGCGTTCCAGGGCTGCTTCGCGCGCATGACGGTGCTGCTGGAGGACATCGCGGCGGGCCGGCGCGGCCCCGCTCCCGCGACGATCACGCTGCTGTCGGGCGACGTGCACCACGCGTACCTCGCCGAGGCCTGGTTTCCCGGGCGCGAGGTGACCAGCCGGGTCCTGCAGGCGACGTGCTCGCCGGTGCGAAACCCGCTCGACCAGCGCGAGCGGCGGGCGCTGCGGTCGGCGTTCACCCGGCCGGTGGCCGCCTGCGCCCGCCGCCTGGCCCGCGCCGCCGGCGTGCCGGCGCCGGGCATGCGCTGGAGCTTCGCGCAGGCGCCGACGTTCGACAATCAGATCGCGCGCCTGGACATCCGCGGGCGTGTCGCGCAGCTGTGCATCGAGAAGACGCTGCCCGAGGATTGGCGGGCGCCGCGCCTGCACACCAGCCTGTCGCTCGGCGTCGTGCCGAAGGCCGTCGGGCCGCCCTGAAGGGCGTATGGCATTCTTGGCTTGCAGGCGCTAGGGTCGCCCACATGAACCTAAGAGATCAACGCGGCAGCTTCGGCGCCTTCGACGTAGTCATGATCCTCGTGATCCTGCTCGGTCTGTTCGGCATCTCGCTGCTCATCGCCGCGTCGTAGGCACACGTGATCGGGGGGAGTGCCGCCGCCACCGAGCGGCCGTGCGAGTGTGCGCGGTAACAGCGGACGCACCCGCCGCGAAGGACTTTCAGTGAAACGGCGTGATGGCGACGGCGCCGGCCGCCTCCGGGGGGCGGGCGGGTGCGGCCTCGACGGTGTCGCGCGAGCGGTCCGGTCGCGCCGCTAGCCTGCGCAGCGTGACCGTCGCCTCGCTCGAGCTCGATCTCGAGGTCTTCTCGGGTCCCTTCGATCTGCTGCTGACGCTCGTCCTGCGCGAGGAGATCGACCTGCTCGAGGTGCAGCTCGCGGAGATCGTGATCGCCTACCTCGACCACCTCGAGGCGCGCGGCGAGCTCGACCTCGAGGTCGCCACCGAGTTCCTCGTGCTGATCGCCGCGCTGCTGGAGCTCAAGTCCCGGCTCATGCTGCCGCGCGAGGACGACGACCTGCCCGACTTCGAGCCCGGCGAGGCGGCCGAGGAGCTGCTCGCGCGGATGCTCGAAGCCCAGCGCTACCGGCGCGCCGCCGAGCACCTCGCGGCGCGGCTGGCCGGCGAGGAGGGCGTGCGCTACCGCTGCGCGCCGCTGCCGCCGGCGCTGCGCCGCACGAAGCTCGCCGAGGCGGGCGCGGTCTACCACCCGCGCCGGCTGGGCGCGGCGCTGGGCGGGCTGCTGCGGGTGCCGCCGCGGCTGTCGCTCGACCATCTGTCGACGCCGCGCGTGACGACCGCCGAGCGCCTGGCGCACCTGCGCGCGCTGCTGCGCCGCGGCGCCACGACGTTCGACGAGGCCGTGCGGGGCGCCGACCGCGTCACCGTCGCCGTGACCCTCTTCGCGCTGCTCGAGCTCTACAAGCAGGGCGAGGCGACCTGGGATCAGCCCGAGCCGTTCGGCGAGATCGCGATCGCGCCCGTCGCCCGCGCGGTGCAGCCGGCGTGGGCGGGGGCAGCGCCATGACCGCGCTGAGCGAGCTCGCCCGCATCGTCGAGGGGCTGCTCTTCCTGTCGCCCGATCCGGTCACCGCGGCGGAGCTCGCCGACGCCGCCGGCTGCGAGCCCGACGAGGTCGCCGCCGCCGTCGCCGAGCTCGACCGGGCGTACGCGCCCGCTGCGCGCGGGCTGCAGATCAAGCGCGTCGGCGGCGGCATCGCCCTGGCGACCGATCCGATCTGCGAGGAGGCCGCGCGCCGCCTGCTCGCCAAGCCGCGCACGCCGCCGCTGACGCCGGCGCAGGCCGAGACGCTGGCGATCGTCGCCTACCTGCAGCCCGTCTCGCGACCGGAGATCACGCGCATCCGCGGCGTCGCGGCCGAGTCGGCGACCGCGACGCTCGAGGAGCGCGGCTTCATCGAGGAGGCCGGCCGCTCGCAGTTCGGCGCCGTCCTGTACCGCACGACGGATCTCTTCCTCAAGCTCTTCGGGCTGGACTCGCTGAACGCGCTGCCGAGCGTGGTGGAGTGGGACCCGTCGCCCGAGGAGCAGGCCGACCTGCGCGACCGGCTGCTGCGCGCGGGTGAGCAGCGCATGGCCGACGCGCCCGGCACGCCCGCCTGAGCAGCGGCGCAGCGCGCCCTCCGGCGCCCTCGGCTGAGCGAAATGCGCGGCTCGGCGAACGCTCACCTTTTGCCATTGCTTTGACCGGGTGTGCCATGGGAGTATCGGCCCGTGGGCGACATCAGCTCATTTGCCGCAGTCGAGGTGCTGATCGGGCTGAGCTTCGTGTTCTTCCTGCTCAGCACGGCCTGCTCCGCGGCACAGGAGATGCTCGCAAGCGTGCTGGGGTGGCGGGCCAAGACGCTCGAGGACGCCGTCGGGACCATGCTCGGCAACCCCAAGGTCAAGCGCGGTGTGAAGGAGTGGTTCGGGCGCATCGACAAGAAGGGGGTCATCGACGCCGGCGTGGTGAAAGATCATGCCGAGGCGGGGGTGCCCGCCGATCTCACCACCGCGGTGTTCGAGCATTGGCGCATCAAGGGGTTGGTGCGCGATCCCGACTCCAACCTGCGGCGGCGCAGCCGGCCGTCCTACCTCCCGCCGCGCGCGCTGTCGCTGGCCATCGCGGAGACGCTTGCGCTCCACGCGCCCCCACCGCCGGACGCTGCCGCGGCGCAGGACCCACCGGCGCCCGGGACCGGGTCCGGGGCGAAGGCGGCACCGGTGCCCGCGACGGCGCCGAGAGGACAAATCGGCGTCCGCGACCGCGGCGAAGGCGGCCCCGGCACCGGCGCCCGCGACCACAGCCGGCGAGACCCCGTGGCAGCGCACCGATGCCGAGATCCTCGCCGCCCTCCAGCAGGTCGTCCAGCGCTTCCCGAGCTCCAATCAGCGCGAGGTGCTGCAGAAGGCGGCGGTCAACGCGCACGGTGAGCTCGAGCACTTTCGCCGGAACGTCGAAACCGCGTTCGACGACTCGATGCAGCGCGCGTCGGGCTGGTACAAGCGCAAGGCGCAGCTCGTCCTCGGGGTGCTGGCGGCGATCTTCGCGATCGGCCTGAACGTCAACAGCGTGCAGGTGGCCAAGCACCTCTACAACGACGAGGCGGTGCGCACGGCGGTCGTCAGCCAGGTGCAGGCCGACGCGGCGGGTGAAGCCCAGCGGTCCGACGAGTCCGCCCAGCCCGGCCAGGCCGCCAACGTGGCCGCCGATGCGGTGTCGCAGGTCGAGCAGCTACAGCTGCCGGTCGGCTGGAGCGCGGAGAACCGCCCGTCGGGGTTCGGGGGTTGGGTGGGCGCGCTGGCCGGCTGGCTCATCACGATCGCCGCGCTCAACCTCGGGGCGCCGTTCTGGTTTGACCTGTTGAGTCGCCTGAGCCGGCAGCGTGGTGCCGGCATCCCCGAGAAGCCCAATCGGGTCCTGAGCGACAACCCCAAGCCCGAGGACGTGGAGGAGCCCCCCGCCGTGCCTGCCGGGGGTCCCCCCGCCAAGCCCGCCGGCGCCTGAGGCTCAGCCGCCCCCGGCCGCCGCGAGCTGTCCGCAGGCCGCCGCGATGTCGCGCCCGCGCGTGAGCCGCACCGTCGCGCGCAGCCCGTGCCCCTCGAGCACCGCGCGAAACGCCCCGATCGCGTCCGGGCTCGAGCCGTCGTAGGAGCCCGTCGGGTTGTACGGGATGAGGTTCACCTTGAACACCTTCGGGTCGAGGATCTGGGCCAGCGCCACCGCCTGTTCGTAGCGGTCGTTGACGCCGGCCAGCATCACGTACTCGACGAAGACGAGCCGGCGCTTGGCGGCGTAGAAGCGCCGGCACGCCGCGAGCACGTCGGCCAGCGGATAGCGCTCGTTGACCGGCATGAGCTGTGAGCGCAGGGCGTCGTCGGCGGCGTGCAGGGAGAGCGCGAGGCGGATCGGCATGGCGGTCTCGGCCAGGCGGTCGATGCCGGGGATCCAGCCGACCGTGGAGATCGCGGTGCGGCGGTGGGTGATGCCGACGTCGGGCAGCCGCTCGCAGGCGGCGAGCACGTGGTCGAGGTTCATCATCGGCTCGCCCATGCCCATGAACACGACGTGATCGGGGCAGTCCTCCGCGGGGCGTCCGGCCCCGCGGTCCGATGACGTCGGACCTCCTCCGGCCGTCCGCAGCATTCGCCGAAAGTGCAGCGCCTGGTCGAGGATCTCCGAGGCGGTGAGGTTGCGGCCGAACTTCATCGCGCCGGTGGCGCAGAACGTGCACGTCAGCGGGCAGCCCGACTGCGAGGACAGGCACAGCGAGCGGCGGCCGTCGCGGTAGCGCATCAAGACGGCCTCGACCGCCCGCCCGTCATTGGTGTGAAACAGCGACTTCACCGTGCCGTCGCGCGCGTGCGCCTCCTGCACCACCGTCAACGTGGAGAACGGGACCGCGCCGGCCAGCCGCGCGCGCAGCGCCGCCGGCACGTCGGTCATCGCCTCGTAGCCGGCGGCGCCGCGCGCGGCCCACGACCACACCTGGCGGGTGCGGAAGGCGGGCTCGCCCGCGTCGGCGAGCGTGCGCTCGAGCAGCTCGAGATCCATGCGCCCATCGTAGGGGCGCCCCTCCGGCGCTCAGCTCGGGGGCGCGTCGAACTCGAAGATCGCGTTGCCGTGCGCCGACAGCATCGGCACGCCGTCGCCCGCCAGCGCGTAGGCCCCCGTCGTGTACCAGTGGTCAGAGACGAACTTGCGCCGCCCGCCGGGCTCCACCGCCCACGCACCGCGACACCAGCCGTCCGCGGCCTCGCGGGCAAGCCCGACCCACCAGCGCAGCTTCTCCTCGTCGCCCATCTTCGAGGCCAGCGCGGTCGCCCGCAGCCCGTCCTCCGAGAGCGGCTCGAGCACGATCGTGAAGCTCTCGCGGTTCATCGCGACGTGCTGGACGTGGTTGGACGCGACGATGTCGAACGGCGACTCGCGCAGGCAGATGCGCCGCACGGGCTCGAACTGCGCGATCGAGGCGGTGAGGTCGCCGCCGCGCGGGACCGCGCCGACGAGGTAGTCCGGGAAGAACCGCTCGAGCGAGACGTGCAGCTCGTGGGCGTCGGCCCAGCCCGCCGCCAGCGCGATGAGCTCCTCGCGCGTCGCGTGCAGCGGCAGCGCGAAATGCATCATCTCCGGATAGAAGGGGTTGGGCTGCGGAGGCACTGCCTACCATCGTAGGCGTGCGCCTCGCCAAATTCCTCGCCCACGCCGGCGTTGCGTCCCGGCGTGGCGCGGAGGAGATCATCCGCGCCGGCCGCGTGTCGATCGCCGGAACCACGGTCACCGATCCCGCCCGCGACGTCGACATCGACAGCGGCGTCGCCGTCGACGGGAAGTTCCTCCAGGGCCCCGAGGAGCGCATGGTCTTCCTCGTCAACAAGCCGACCGGCGTCCTGTCGACCGCCGCCGACACGCACGGCCGCCGCACGGTGGTCGACCTCGTCCCGTCGCGCGGCGCGCGGCTGTACCCGGTCGGCCGGCTGGACGCCGACAGCACGGGCCTCATCCTCGTCACCAACGACGGCGACCTCGCCCAGCGCCTGACGCACCCCTCCTTCGAGGTGCCGCGCACCTACCGCGCCACCGTGCGCCCGGTGCCCGTCCCCGAGCGGGCGCTGCGCACGCTGCGCGAGGGCGTCGAGCTCGACGACGGCCGCACGTCGCCGGCGAAGGTGCGCCAGGTCAAGCCCGGCGTGCTCGAGCTGACGATCCACGAGGGCCGCAACCACCAGGTCAAGCGGATGTGCGAGGCCGTCGGCCACCGGGTGAACACGCTGCAGCGCATCCGCTTCGGGCCGCTGCGCCTCGACGACCTGCCGGAGGGCGCCCACCGGCGCCTGAAGGCGGCCGAGGTGGAGAACCTGCGCCGCACGCCGAGTGGGTAGGGTCGAGCCAGTGGCGCAACGTTTCAGGACGGCCCACTGATGCGGCTCTTCGCTCTGCGCGGGGCCTCGTCGGTCGACCGCAACGACGCCCAGGCGATCATCGGGGCGACGGAGTGGCTGCTGCGCGAGATCCTCAAGCTCAACGACCTGCATCCCAGCGACGTGGTCAGCTGCATCTTCACGCTGACCGAGGACCTCGACGCCGAGTTCCCCGCCGTCGCGGCGCGCAACATGGGCTTCTCGGCGGTGCCGCTGCTCTGCGCGCGCGAGGTGCCGGTGCCCGGCGCGCTGCCGCGCGTCATCCGCGTGCTCATGCACTACCACGCGCCCGACAACCATCTCGCGCGCCACGTCTACCTCGGCGAGGCGCGCGCCCTGCGCGAGGACCTCGAGGGCGCACAGTGAAGCTCGCCCGGCTGGCGCAGGGCGAGGCGATCGTGCTCGTCGCCGGGCTGCTGCTGATCGCCGACCTCCTCCTGCTGCCGTGGCACGACGTCGTGCTCGGCGCCGGCCTCGACGACCTCGTCGACACGACGCTCACCGGCGTGCAGCAGCCCTATGCCGGCTACGGCATCGCGGCGGTCGTCCTCACCGCGCTCATGGTCGTTCAGATCGTGCTCGCCAGGGTGCTGTCCGCGCGGCTGCCCGACCCACCCGTGCCGTGGTCGCAGATCCACCTGATCCTGGGGATCTTCGTCGCCGTCGTGCTCGTCATCAAGCTCGTGCGGCTGACCGACTCGCTCGGCTACGGCGCCTACAGCGCGATCCTCGCGGGCATCCTCGTCGCCTACGGCGGCTACCGCATCGCGTCGGAACCGATCGAACCAAAGGAACGGATATGAGTCCCGCCACGAAGGACGAAGACGAGAACTGGGTCGGCACGCCGCCCGAGGGCTTCCACACGCGCGACAAGGCCGACCCCGACTTCTGGCGCGCGGAGTGGCCGAAGTACGGGCTGGGCGCGGGCGTGCTCGTCGCCCTCATCCTCGTCGCCGTGCTCATCGCCGTGGCGCTGTAGCCCGCCCGGCCGCAGGCCCGCGACCGCGATGCGGAACAATGCGGGCATGGCGATCGAGTTCTCCGAGCGGGTACGGCGCATCCCCGTCTATCCGGTGGCGGACGGCTACTCGCTGCCCGACGACGTCGCGATGCTCGCGTCCAACGAGTCGCCCGACCCGCCGCTGCCGGCGGTCGTCGCGGCGGCGCAGCGGGCGCTCGCCGGCGTCAACCGCTATCCGGACCCGTCGAACTCCACGTTGCGGCGGGCGCTCGGCAACCGCTACGGCGTGGCCCCGAGCCGGATCGCGATCGGCAACGGCTCGTGCGACATCCTGCTGGCGGCCGGCGAGGCGCTGCTCGAGCCGGGCGCCGAGCTCGTCTACGCCTGGCCCTCCTTCAGCGTCTACCCGCACCTCGCGGCGGCGTCGGGCGCCCGCGCGATCACGGTCGACCTCGACGGCGACCAGCGCCACGACCTCGACGCGATGGCGCGGGAGATCACCGCCGCGACCCGCCTGGTCGTCGTGTGCAATCCCAACAACCCGACCTCCACGGCCGTGCCGTTCGACGCGATCGCCGCCTTCGCCGCGCGCGTGCCGCGCCACGTGGCGCTGATCGTCGACGAGGCCTACTGCGACTTCAGCCTGCTCGACGACCCCGACGCGACGCTCGACCTGCTGCCGCGCCACCCCAACCTCGTGCTGCTGCGGACGTTCTCCAAGGTCCATGGCCTCTGCGGCCTGCGCGTCGGCTTCGCGCTGTGCGGCAGCGAGGCGTTCGCGCAGGCCGTCGACGCGGTGCGCCAGCCGTTCTTCTGCAACGCCGCCGCCCAGGCCGCCGCCGTCGAGGCGCTCCGCCACCAGGACGCGGTCGCCGAGCGGGTCGAGCGCGCGATCGTCGCCCGCGTCGAGGTCGAGGCCGGCCTGAACGCACTGGGGATCGAGCCGGCCGCGTCGCAGGCGAACTTCTGCTGGTTCGACCTGCCCGCGGACGCCGACGAGGCCGCGGTCGTCACGGGCCTCGCCGAGCGCGGCGTGCTCGTCCGCGCCGGCACGGCGCTCGGCCGGGCGGGGGCGCTCCGTGTGACGTATGGCACACAGCCCCAGAACACCAAGTTCCTCGACGCGCTCGCACAAGTCCTCTAAGCTCGGCCTCGATGATCCGGTTCACCGACAGCGCCCGCACCACCTTCCCGTTCGCGCGTCGGTATTTCGCCTGGCGATTTATCTAGGCGCTCGGCTCACCGCACCCCGCTTTTCCGCCCCTTTCGCCGAGCGCCCCGCAGTTGCCGCAGCCAGGCGTTCAATCTTCGAAAGGACCCGTGAGTAAGACTGTGATCGAGATGAAGAGCAAACCGCGAGCAGGCAGCGTGGTCGAGCCCGGCGCCGTCCGCGACACCCGCATCGCGCGGGTGTCGCCGCTGACGACGCCGGCCGACCTGCTGGAGCGCCTGCCGCTCGAGGCCGAGATGGCCGATCTCGTGCTGCGCGGGCGCGCGGAGGTCGAGGCGATCCTCGACGGGATCGACGACCGGCTGCTCGTCGTCGTCGGCCCGTGCAGCGTGCACGATCCCGACGCCGCGATGGAGTACGCCCAGCGGCTGCGCGTCGAGGCCGAGCGCCACGAGCCGGACCTGCTGATCGCCATGCGCGTCTACTTCGAGAAGCCGCGCACCACGACGGGCTGGAAGGGCCTCATCAACGACCCGCACCTCGACGGCTCGGGCGACGTCGACTCCGGCGTGCGCGCCGCGCGCGAGCTGCTGCTCGAGGTCCTGCGCGTCGGTCTGCCCGTCGGCTGCGAGTTCCTGGACCCGATCACGCCGCAGTACATCTCCGACACGGTCTCGTGGGCGGCGATCGGCGCGCGCACGACCGAGAGCCAGATCCACCGCCAGCTCGGCTCGGGCCTGTCGATGCCGGTCGGCTTCAAGAACCGCACCGACGGCAACGTCCAGGTCGCGGTCGACGCCGTCCGCGCGGCGGCCGCCTCGCACTCCTTCGCCGGCGTCAACCTGAGCGGCACGCCGGCGATCCTTCACACGACGGGCAACCCGGACGGGCACGTCATCCTGCGCGGCGGCTCGGGCGCGCCCAACCACGGCCCCGCCGACGTGGCGGAGGCGTTGGGGAAGCTGCGCGGCGCGAAGCTCGCCGAGCGCCTGGTGATCGACGCCTCGCACGACAACAGCGCCAAGGACCACCTGCGCCAGCCGCGCGTCGCCGCCGAGATCGGCGAGCAGGTCGCCGCCGGCAGCCGGGCGATCGTGGGCGTCATGCTCGAATCCTTCCTCGTCGCGGGCCGCCAGAGCATCGCGGCCGGCCACGAGCTGACGTACGGGCAGTCGATCACCGACGCCTGCATGGACTGGGACGCGACCGTCGACGTGCTCGACGGGCTGGCCGACGCGGTGCGCGACCGCCGCTCGTAGTGGACGGCATCGACGGCCGCCGCCGCTCGTGAGGGTCGCGCTCGCCGGCGTCGGCCTCATCGGCGGCTCGATCGGGCTCGCCGCCCGCGCCCGGCTGGGCGCCCATGTCGTCGGCTACAACCGCAGCCCCGGGCCCCTGGAGCTCGCGCTGGAGCGCGGCGCCATCGACGAGGCGGTCACGAGCATCGACGCGATCGGCACGGCCGACGTCGCGATCGCGGGGGTCGCGGTCGACGCGCTGCCGGCCACCGTGCGGGCGCTCTGCGCCGCGCTGCCCGGTGCGGTGGTGACCGACGTCGGCTCGACGAAGGCCGCGCTCATGGCCGCGATCGACTCGCCGAGCTTCATCGGCGGCCACCCGCTGGCGGGCGCCGAGGCGACGGGCGTCGCGCACGCTCGCGCGAACCTCTTCGACGACGCCACGTGGTACCTGACCCCGCGCGCCGACACTCCCGGCGTCCTCTACGAGCGCCTGGCGCGCTTCGTCGCCGGGCTCGGCGCGGTGCCGACCGCGATCGCGCCCGACGACCACGACCGGTTGATGGCGGTCGTCTCGCACCTGCCGCACGTCGTCGCCAACCTGCTCGTCGCCCAGGCGGCCGAGGCGCTCGGCGGCGAGACGCTGCCCGCGACCGGCCCGAGCTTTCGCGACGCGACCCGCGTCGCGGGCTCCAACCCGGCCCTGTGGGCGCAGATCTACGCCGCCAACCGCGACGCGCTGGGCGCGCAGATCGACGATCTCGTGCACCGGCTGGGGGAGGTGCGCGCGCTGCTGGACGCCGGCGACGGCGCCGACCTGGCGGCGTGGCAGGACGTCGCCTCCCAGCAGCGCCACGCGCTGCTGCAGGTCGGCCTGGCCGGCGCGGATGCGGGGCCCGTGCAGCAGATCTCCGCGGTGGTCCCCAACCAGCCGGGCGTCGTGGCCGAGATCGCGCTCGCGCTCGGGCGGGCCGGGATCAACATCACCGACATGTCGCTTGCGCCCGAGGCCGACAACCGCACGGGCATGGTCATGCTCTGGCTCGACCCGGCCGCGGCGCAGCGGGCGATCGGACTCATCGCCGAGCTGGGGTACCCCGCGGCGTAGGCGGATGGCGACCGTTCGCTTCGAGCCCTCCGGTCCCCTGCGCGGCAGCGTCAGCGCGCCGCCGGACAAGTCGATCTCCCACCGGGCCGCGCTGCTCGGCGCGATGTCGCGCGAGCCCATGCGGATCTCCAACTACCTGCGCGCGGAGGACACGCTGTCGACGCTCGAGGCGCTGCGCGCGGTCGGCGCGCTCGTCGAGGAGCAGGCGGACGGCACCGTCGTCGTGCGCGGCAACGGCCTGCGCGAGGCGCGCGAGCCCGGCGGGCCGATCGACGTCGGCAACGCCGGCACGCTCATGCGGCTGCTGCCGGGCTGGCTGGCGGCGCAGGAGGGGCGCATCTTCGTGCTCGACGGCGACAGCTCGATCCGCCGCCGGCCGGTCGACCGGATCGCCGAGCCGCTGCGCCGGATGGGCGCCGACATCCGCGCGACCGACGGGCGCTTCCCGCCGTTCGTCGTCTACGGCACGCCGCTTGAGGCGATCGCCTACGCGATGCCGGTGGCCAGCGCGCAGGTGAAGTCCTGCGTGCTGCTGGCCGGCCTCGCCGCGGCGGGGACGACGAGCGTCGTGGAGCCGGCACCGAGCCGCGACCACACCGAGCGGTTGCTCGCGGGTGCGGGCGTCGCGGTGGCGCGCGACGGGCTGACGGTGTCGGTCGCCTGCATCGACGAGCTCGACGCGCAGAGCCTCGTGGTGCCGGGCGACCTCTCCTCGGCCGCGTTCATGATCGCGGCGGGCGTGGTCGTGGCGGGCTCGCGGCTCGTCGTGCGCGGGGTGGGGGTGAACTGGACGCGAACCGGCTTTCTGCGGATCCTCGAGCGGATGGGGGCGGTCGTCGTCGGCGAGCTCGAGGCGCCGTCGGCGGCCGTGGCCCTGAGCGAGCCGATCAGCGACGTCGAGGTCAGCGCCGGGCCGCTGGTGGGCACGGTCGTCGAGGCGGAGGAGGTGCCGCTGGCGATCGACGAGCTGCCGCTGGTGGCGCTGCTGGGCTGCTTCGCCGAGGGCGAGACGGTCGTCTGCGGCGCGCAGGAGCTGCGCGTCAAGGAATCCGACCGGATCGCTGGCGTGGTCGAGGGCCTGCGCGGCCTGGGCGCGGCGATCGAGGCGACCGACGACGGCTTCGTGGTGACCGGCGGCGGAGCGCTGCGAGGCGGGACGATCGATGCCCGCGGCGATCACCGGATGGCGATGCTCGGTGCGGTGGCCGGGCTCGCCTCCGAGCAGGGCGTCGAGGTCGTCGGCATGGAGGCCGCGGCGGTCTCCTATCCGGGCTTCATGGACGATCTCGCCGGACTCGGGTAGCGCACGCTCGACCGCGCCACGCCGTAGGCGCCGCCGTCCGCGACGCGCCCCCTCCTATGCTCAGATCATGCTGATCGCCATCGACGGCCCCGCCGGGGCCGGCAAGTCGACCGTCGCGCGCGCGGTCGCCGGCGCGCTCGGCTTCACGTACCTCGACACCGGGGCGATGTACCGCTGCATCGCGCTCGCCGAGCTGCGCGGCGCCGAGGATCCGCTGGCGTGCGCGATCGCGTTCGGCGACGGGCAGGTGACGCTCGACGGCGAGGACGTCACCGACCAGATCCGCACGCCGCAGGTCAGCGCCCGCGCCTCCGAGATCGCCGCGCGGCCCGAGGTGCGCGGCCATCTCGTGGCGCTGCAGCGCCGCATGATCCGCGACGGCGACTTCGTCGCGGAGGGCCGCGACATCGGCACGGTCGTCGCGCCCGACGCCGAGCTGAAGGTCTTCCTCACCGCCTCGCCGCAGGAGCGCGCGCAGCGCCGCGCGGCGCAGACCGGGGCGGATCCGGCGCAGGTCCTGGCCGAGCAGACCGAGCGCGACGAGCGCGACTCCACCCGCGCGCACTCGCCGCTGGCCCCCGCCGCCGACGCGCTGCGCGTCGACACGACGGGCCTCGGCGTCGACGCGGTCGTGGCGCGCATCGCGCAGCTCGTGCAGGTCGTCCGATGAAGGTCGCGGTCGTCGGCTATCCGAACGTCGGCAAGTCGTCGCTCGTCAACCGGCTGACGAACTCACGCGAGGCGGTCGTGCACGAGCGCGCCGGGATCACGCGCGATCGCAAGGAGATCGCCACCGAATGGAACGGCCGGCGCTTCACGCTGATCGACACCGGCGGCATGGACAACGAGGATCCCGACCCGATCTCCGGCTCGATCCGCGACCAGGCCAAGGCCGCCCTCGCCGACGCGCAGGTCGCGCTGTTCGTCTTCGACGCCAAGGCCGGCCTGCGCCCCGGCGACGATGAGCTCGCCGACCTGCTGCGCCGCTCGCGGATGCCCGTCGTCGTGGCCGCCAACAAGATCGACAGCGTCACCGACATGCCGCTCGCCGTGGAGGCGCACCGGCTCGGCTTCGGCGAGCCGATGGCGGTCTCGGCCGCCCAGGGGCTCGGCACCGGCGATCTGCTCGACCGCCTCGTCGACCTGCTGCCCGAAGACGACGAGGAGGTCGACGAGACGCTCATCCGCCTGGCGGTCATCGGGCGCCCGAACGTCGGCAAGTCCTCGCTCGTCAACCGCTTCGTCGGGTCGGACCGCGTCATCGTCTCCGACGTCGCGGGCACGACGCGCGACGCGATCGACCTGCCGCTGCAGATCGACGGGCGCACGATCGTCGTCGTCGACACCGCGGGGATGCGGCGCCAGTCGAAGGTCAGCGAGTCCGTCGAGTACTACACGACGCTGCGCTCCCAGCGCGCCGCCGAGCGCGCCGACGTCGCGCTCGTGGTCTGCGACGCCAACGACGGCGTCACCCAGCAGGACCTGCGCATCGCCGACCTCGCGATGACCTCGGGCTGCGCGACGGCGATCGTCCTCAACAAGTGGGACAGCGCCGAGATGACCGAGGCCGACCTCGACCACGAGCGCGCGCACGTCGCCAACAAGCTGCGCCTGCGCCCGAAGGTGCTGACCGCCAGCGCGCTGACCGGTCGCAACATGGAGCGCCTGCTCAAGGAGGTCATCGCGCTCGGCGACCGCATGCAGGGCCGCATCCCGACGCCCGAGCTCAACCGCTTCATCGGCGAGGTCGTGCAGGCGCGCCAGCCGCCGGCCAAGCAGGGCCACCGCCTGAAGCTGCTATACGCCGCGCAGATCGGCGAGCGCCCGCCGCGCTTCGCCATCGCAGTCAACTCGCGCCAGCGGGTGACCCGCGACTACGCCTATTACGTGGAGAACCGCATGCGAGCCCGCTTCGGCATGGACGGCATCCCGCTGATCATCGACTTCAACGAGCGCAAGGCCCGTCGCAGCGAAATACGGTGACACGCAGGCGCACGGCTCGCCGCAGCGAGGCCCGCTAGCCTTCCGCGCATGACCAACTTCGCCGAGCACGAGTACCTCTTCACATCCGAGTCGGTGACCGAGGGGCATCCCGACAAGGTTGCCGATCAGATCTCCGATGGCGTGCTGGACGCCGTCATGCGCGACGACCCCACGGGTCGCGTCGCCTGCGAGACCCTGGTGAACACCGGCCTCGTCGTCGTCTCCGGCGAGATCTCGACGGAGACGTTCGTCGACATCCAGGAGGTCGCTCGCGAGACGATCCGCGAGATCGGCTACATCGACGCCGATCTGGGCTTCTCGGCCGATTCGTGCGCCGTGCTCAACACGATCGACAAGCAGTCGCCCGACATCGCCCAGGGCGTCGATCATTCCTGGGAGACGCAGACCGACCCCAACGACGACGACGAGCTCGACGTCGCCGGCGCCGGCGACCAGGGGATGATGTTCGGCTACGCGACCAGCGAGACCGACTCGCTCATGCCGCTGCCGATCTCGCTCGCCCACCAGCTCGCCAAGCAGCTCGCGGTGGTGCGCCACGCCGGGACGCTGGACTACCTGCGCCCGGACGGCAAGACGCAGGTCTCGGTGCGCTACCGCGACGGCGTCCCCGTCGCCGTCGAGAAGCTGCTGATCTCCACGCAGCATCACGAGAGCGCGACCCGCGACCAGATCACCGACGACCTGTGGGAGCACGTCGTGCTGCCGATCCTGCCGGCCGACATGTTCGACGAGAACAAGCTGCGCAAGGAGTTCCTCGTCAACCCGACGGGGCGCTTCGTCATCGGCGGCCCGGTCGGCGACTGCGGCCTGACCGGCCGCAAGATCATCGTCGACACGTACGGCGGCATGGCCCGCCACGGCGGTGGCGCGTTCAGCGGCAAGGACCCGTCCAAGGTCGATCGCTCCGCCGCGTACGCCGCGCGCTGGGTGGCCAAGAACCTCGTCGCCGCCGGGATCGCCGACCGCGTCGAGCTGCAGGTCGCCTACGCGATCGGCGTGGCCCACCCCGTCAGCGTGATGGTCGAGACGTTCGGCACGGAGAAGATCGAGCGCGAGAAGATCGTCGCGCTCGTCGACGAGCACTTCGACCTGCGCCCCGGCGCGTTTCGCCAGGAGCTCGACCTGCACCGGCCGATCTACCAGAAGACCGCCGCCTACGGCCACTTCGGCCGCGACGACCCCGACTTCACGTGGGAGCAGACCGGCAAGGCCGACCTGCTGCGCGAGGCCGCCGGCCTCAGCGCTCAGGCCGTATAGCCCAAGCTCTCGGCTCAGTTCCGGCGCGTCATCGGGGGGTGGCGCGCCGGTCTTGAGTTTCACGCCGTTCGCCTTCGGGGGGCGAATCGCGCGCGCCCGCGGCCGCTGGAGAGTGGCGGCCCGCGGCAGAGGAGACCCGTGCGATGAACCCGATGGCGGTTGCGCAGCGGATGACGGCACAGGAGTACCTCGCGGTGCCGTACGACGGTGTCCGCAGCCAGCTGGTCGAAGTCCGTACCCGATGCCGGACCTCGCGGTCGAGGCCCGCTCACCGTCCACTTTGCGCTACGACATCGGCGCGAAGAAGGCCGCGTACGAGCGCAACGGCTTGGCGGAGCTCTGGCTCGTGGATCCGGTCGCCGAGGACCTGTTCGCGTTCCGTCGAACGTCGCCGATGGTCGGGTTGTTCGACGTCGCACTCGAGCGTGGCCGCGGAGACACGCTGACCTCGCCGCAGCTGCCGGGCTTCGCCGTGGCGCTCGCCACGATCTTCCTCGGCTGACGCACCGGTTCGAGCCGCACGCGGGCGCACCCGTGCCGGCTTCTATCCTGCGCTGTCGCATGGCCGACTACCACTACGACCCTGACGAGATCGAGCCCCGCTGGCAGCAGGTGTGGGCCGACGAGGGCACGTGGGAGGTCTCCAACGACGAGGCCGCCACGGGGCCGACGTCGTACGTGCTCGAGATGCTGCCCTATCCCAGCGGCGAGCCGCACATCGGGCATCTGAAGGTCTACTCCGTCGGCGACGCCGTCGCGCACTTCCACCGCCGCACCGGTCGCCGCGTGCTGCATCCGATGGGCTACGACGCCTTCGGCCTGCCGGCCGAGAACCACGCGATCAAGACCGGCCAGCATCCGCGCGACTCGACCGAGGCGGCGATCAAGGAGTTCCAGCGCCAGTTTCGCCGCTGGGGCGTCTCGATCGACTGGACGCGCGAGTTCGGCACGCACGAGCCGCGCGTGTACCGCTGGACGCAGTGGATCTTCACGGCGCTCTTCAAGGCGGGCCTGGCCTACCAGAAGCAGGCTGCGGTCAACTGGGACCCGGTCGAGGAGACCGTGCTCGCCAACGAGCAGGTCGTCGACGGGCGCGGCGAGCGCTCCGGCGCGCTCGTCGAGGTGCGCCAGCTCACGCAGTGGTTCTTTCGGATCACCGACTACGCCGACCGCCTGCTCGATGGACCTCGAGGCGATCCGCTGGCCCGAGCACGTCAAGACGATGCAGCGCAACTGGATCGGCCGCAGCGAGGGGGCCGAGGTGGTCTTTCGCAACGACGACCTCGGCGTCGACTACACGGTCTTCACGACGCGCCCGGACACGCTGTTCGGCGCGACGTTCTTCGTCATGGCCCCGGAGCACCCCGACGTGCTGCGCCTCGCCGCGGGCACCGAGCACGAGGGCGCGGTCCGCGCGTACGTCAACCGCGCGCTGACCGCCGACAAGACCATGCGCGGCGACGTCGACAAGGCCAAGACGGGCGTCCCGCTCGGCCGCACGGTGATCAACCCCGTCAACGGCGAGGCGCTGCCGATGTACGTCGCCGACTACGTGCTCATGGAGTACGGCACCGGCGCGATCATGGCCGTCCCGGCGCACGACGAGCGCGACCACGCCTTCGCCCGGGCCTACGGGCTGTCGATCAAGCGCGTCATCGAGGACCCGGCCGGCAGCGACGAGCTGCCCTACGGCGGCGACGGGCCGCTCGTGAGCTCCGCCCCGGAGTTCGACGGCGTGCACAACCGCGAGGCCCTGCCCGCGATCGTGAGCTGGCTGGACCGCGAGGGCAAGGGCCACGCCTCGGTCAACTACCGCCTGCGCGACTGGCTCATCTCGCGCCAGCGCTACTGGGGCACGCCGATCCCGATCGTCCACTGCCCGGCCTGCGGCGCCGTCGCGGTGCCCGACGCGGACCTGCCCGTCGTGCTGCCCGAGGTCGAGGACTACAAGCCGCGCGGGCGCTCGCCGCTGGCCGCGGCCGAGGACTGGGTGCAGACGACCTGCCCGCAGTGCGGCGGCGCCGCCGAGCGCGAGACCGACACGATGGACACGTTCGTCGACTCGTCGTGGTACTTCCTGCGCTACTGCGACGCCGGCAACGACGAGGCGGCGTGGGATTCGGCGGCCGTTGCGCGCTGGATGCCCGTCGATCAGTACATCGGCGGCGTCGAGCACGCGATCCTGCACCTGCTCTACGCACGCTTCTTCACCAAGGCGCTGGCCGACCTCGGCCACCTCCCGGCCGAGATCCAGGAGCCGTTCGCGGCCCTGTTCACCCAGGGCATGATCCTGCGCGACGGCGAGAAGATGTCCAAGAACCGCGGCAACGTCGTCTCGCCGAAGACGATCGTCGAGCGCTACGGCGCCGACACCGCGCGCGCCTACATCCTCTTCATCGGCCCGCCCGACCAGGACGCCGACTGGTCCGACAGCGGCATGGAGGGCGTGCACCGCTTCCTCGGGCGCCTGTGGCGGCTGAGCGCCGAGGCCGCCGCCGAGCTGCCCGACCATCCGCTGCCGGCGTTCGACGCGCTGAACGCCGACGACGAGCGCCTCATGCGCAAGGCGCACTGGGCGATCGACAAGGTCACGAGCGACATGAGCGAGCGCTTCAACTTCAACACGGCGATCTCCGCGGTCATGGAGATCGTCAACGAGGTGACCCCGGCCAAGCGCGGCGACGCCTCGCCGGGCGCGGTGCGCTTCGCGCTGGGCACCGCCGCGTCGCTGCTGTTCGCGTTCGCCCCGCACGTGGCGACCGACGCCTACCACCGGCTGACCGGCGACCGCGTCTGGGAGCAGCCGTGGCCGTCGGCCGACGCGCGCTTCATCGCGGCGGCGACGTTCGAGCTCGTCCTGCAGGTCAACGGCAAGGTCCGCGATCGCGTGCAGGCGCCGTCGGATGCGTCGCGCGACGAGCTGATCGCCCTCGCCCGCGAGTCCGCGCGCGTGCAGCAGTTCGTCGACGGCCACCAGGTCGTCAAGGAGATCGTCGTTCCGGGCAAGCTCGTCAACGTCGTCGTGCGCCCGGCGTAGACGGCGCCGCCGCCGGCGCCGGTCGCCGCAGCGGGTGTATCTGCTCGCTGCCGGGGTGCTCCTAAGCAGTGACCCCGAGGGCAGGAGCGACGCCATGCTGTTCATCAACGTCGAAGCCGTCAACGCGCGCAACGCCGAGCTGCGCCGGACCGCGGATCGCGACCGCCGTCACTGCGCGCCGCAGTCCGTTCAAGCGGCGCCGGAGCCGCCGCCGTCGCACCGACCAGCGCGGCGCATCCGGGCCGCGGCCGCCGTCGCGGTCGCGCGCAGCCGGCCCGTCCGCTAGCGGCCGGTTCAGCGCCGGGAGGGGCGTGCACCGTCGCTCCCGGCGCGGTATCGGAAGATCGTGAGGACGCCGTTGCGTCCGAATGCGGCGCCGCGTCGTCGGGTACCGCTGCCTTCATGGAACAGGAAATCGGAAGATCCGTCGAGCAGGCCGGCGGCCTGAGCGACGAGGAACTCAGCGAGCAGCACGCGGCCGCCCTCCCGGATCGCGAGGCGATGTCCACGATCGGGCTGGACCTGACCGGCATCGACAACTTCGCGATGCCGATCAACGAGGCCGTCGCGATCAACAACCAGTCCGTGAACTCCGTCGCGGTGGCTGACGCCGACCAGACGGTGATCATCGGGCAGGTCGACACCGAGGTGGAGTCATGAGCCCGACCGACGAGGGGCTGACGCCCGCCGAGCTTGACGCCCACGACGCCGCGGCGCTCCCCGACCGCGAGGCGATGTCGACGATCCCGACGTCGCTGCTGGACCTCGACGTCAACGTCGATGCGGCGCTCGACCTCGCCGCGCCGGTCGACGCCGGCATCGCCGCCAACGCGAACGCCGCGCTGCCGATCGACGCCGCGGTCTCCGCCAACATCCTGTCGCCGGGCGCCGAGTCCGGCGCGCAGGCCGAGCAGGTCTCGGTCATCAACCAGGAACTCGACGGCGTCGCGATCGCCGATCCGGACCAGACGTCGGACATCTCACAGGGCGAGACGCCCGCCGGCACCGCCACCACCCCGACGACGGAAGGCTCATGACCATGGATGACCAGGGACTGACCCCCGCGGAGCTCGAGGCGCAGGACGCCGCGGCACTGCCCGACCGCGAAGCGATGTCGACGCTGGACCCCGGCTCGATCCTCGATCCGTCGGCGCTCGCCGCCGGCGGGCTGCTCGACCTCGACGTCAACGTCGATCTCAACGCCGACGCCGCGGCCCCGGTCAACGCGGGCGTGGCGGCGAACGCCAACATCGCGGCGCCGATCGACGCTGCCGTCAGCGCGAACATCCTGTCGCCGGACGCCGAGTCCGTGGCCGTGGCGTCGCAGACGTCGGTCATCAACCAGGAGCTCGACGGCGTGGCGATCGCCGACCCCGACCAGACGTCGAACATCGACCAGGGCGAGGCCGCCGACGCGGGCACGGGGAGCACTCCGTGACCCGGTTGCGCCACCGCGTGGCGGCCGGCGTCGCGCTGCTGGCGTGCGTCGCGCCGCTCGGCGTGGCGCAGGCCCAGGATGCCGCGCGCGACAAGGACAACCTCGCCGTCGCGACGATCGAGCAGGACGGTGCGCGGGCGTTCGACTTCTCGTACTCCGTCGAGTATCAGCGCGGCGGCGTCATCGACCACCGCAACGTCGCCAACGCCGCAGCCCGCTGCACGGACTGCCGCGCGACGGCGATCGCGTTTCAAATCGTGCTCGTCAGCGACAGCCCCTCCCAGCTGATCCCGCACAACCAGGCGGTCGCGATCAACGACCAGTGCACGCGCTGCGTCGTCTACGCGGGCGCGCGCCAGTTCGTCCGCGTCGTCTCCGATGACACGCGCATCACCCGCGACGGTCTCTACACGCTGGTCGACGTGCGCCGGGACCTTGCCGCGCTGGAAGCCCAGGACCTCGATGTCGCCGCGCTGACGGCGGCGGTCGAGGCGCAGGAAGCCCGCGTCCTGCAGGTGCTGACCGAAGAGCTGGTCACGAAGAGCGGCAAGCCGAGCCGCACCCGCGAGCGCGACGACGACCAGCAAGACGACAGCTAGCACCGGCGCGCCGGCATGGCCATCGACACGGGCCATGCCGGCGCGCGCCGGTCGCGCGCACGCACGCTGCCGCCGCGGCTCGCCGACGGCGTCGAGCTGCTCGGCGAGTTCGAGGACTCGGGCTTCGAGAACCCGCCGCACCTGGCGCGCCGCTCCGACGGGCAGGTCATCCAGCTCACCGAGCTGCTGCACCTCGTCGCGGAGGCTGCCGACGGCGAGCGCGACGAGGCGCAGATGGCCGACGCCGTGTCGGAGCGCTTCGGGCGCCGCGTCAGCGCCGACAACATCCGCTTCCTCGTCGAGAAGAAGCTGCGCCCGCTCGGCGTGCTCGCCGCTGCGGACGGGTCCAGCCCGCGGATGCGCAAGGCCGACCCGCTGCTGGCGCTCAAGTACCGCACCGCGCTCGTGCCCGCGCCAGCGGTGCAGCGGCTGGCGCGCGTCTTCGCCTGGCTGTTCTCGCCGCTCGTCCTGCTGCCGGCGCTCGGCGGACTCCTGGCCTTCGACGTGTGGCTGCTGTTCGAGCACGGCGTCGCCGCCAGCCTGCGCTCGGCGCTGTACGAGCCGGTCATCATGCTCGGGCTGTTCGGCGCGGTCATCGCCGCCACCGCCTGGCACGAGGTGGGGCACGCGACCGCGTGCCGCTACGGGGGCGCGAAGCCCGGTGTGCTCGGCGCCGGCATCTACCTCGTCTGGCCGGCCTTCTACTGCGACGTCACCGACGCGTACCGGCTGAGCCGGCGCGGGCGTCTGCGCACCGACCTCGGCGGCATCTACTTCAACGGCCTGTTCACGGTGGCGGTCGCCGCCGCCTTCCTGGTCACCGGCTTCGAGCCGCTCGTGCTCGTGATCCTCGGCCAGCACCTGATCGTCCTGCAGCAGCTCATCCCGGCGCTGCGCTTCGACGGCTACTACGTGCTCAGCGACCTCACCGGGGTGCCGGACATCCTCGGTCGCATCAAGCCGATCCTGGCCAGCCTGGTGCCCCGCCGCGCGCCCGGCCCGCGGGTGACCGAGCTCAAGCCGTGGGTGCGCCGGGTGGTCGCGACGTACGTCGTGCTGCTCGTGCCCACGCTGCTGGGGCTGCTCGTCGTGCTCGTGATGAGCGCGCCGCGGATCTTCGCCACCGCCTACGACTCCTTCGGGCTGCAGGCCGACCGGATCGGCGATGCCGTCGCCGACGGGGCGGTGGCGCTCGCCGCGCTCGGCGTGCTGCAGGCTCCTCATGCTCGTCCTGCCATGCCTGGCGATCGCTCTGACCGCGTCGCGCATCGGCCGCCGGGTGGCGAGCGGGCTCTTGCGGTGGGCGGCGGGGAGCGCTCCGCGGACGGCGTTCGCGGCGGGCGCCACGCTGGCCGTGGCGGGCTTCGCCGCGTGGACCTGGTGGCCCAACGGCGACTACGAGCCGATCCGCCCGGGCGAGCGCGGCACGCTCTCGGAGGTCGCGGCGTCGGTGACCGCGATCCCGTCGGGCCGGCCGGCGTGGACGCCGGCGCGCGAGCTGGAGCACGGCCGGGAGCCGACCGTGCGCGAGCGCCGCGCCGGGGAGCGCGGGACGATCGGGCCGGTCGGGGAGGACGAGGAGGAGGTCCGGCCACCCGCGACGTCCACGACGCCCGCCGAGCAGCCGACGACCACGACCACGCCCGCCGCCGAGCCTGAGCCGGCGCCCGAGGGGGCGCCCGAGGCGGCGCCCGCCCCCGCACCCGCCCCGGAGGAGGCGCCGCCGGCCGAGACCACGCCTGCTGCCCCCGCCGAGGAGCCGGCGCCGGCGCCCCCGGCCGAGCCGGCGCCGCCGCCGCCGACCGCGACGACGCCGGTCCCGTGAGGCCGTTCGCGCGCGTGGGGGCACGGGTGCCTCTCTAGGACATCGCGATGGCGCCGGACGTCGCGATCGTCGATGTCCGCATGCCGCCGAGCCACACCGACGAGGGGCTGCGGGCGGCGCGGGCCGTCCGCGCGCGCTGGCCCGCGGTCGCGATTCTCGTGCTGTCGCCCGCGCCACGGCCGCGACCCGCTCGAGGAGCTCACCGCGCGCAAGCACGAGGAGCTGGGCGCGATGGCGGATGGTCGCTCGAACACGGCGATCGCCGAGCGACCCGTCATCACCGAGCACACGTCGAGAAGCACGTCACGCAGGTCATGGCGCAGCTGCGCATCCCCGCCGGCACGGAAGATCACCGGCGGGTGCCGGCCGTGGTCACGTTCCTGGACTCGAGCTGAGCCTGCCGCGATGATGCGCGCTGCGATGGAGCCACGCATCAGCCTCGTCACGCTCGGCGTGCGCGACCTTGCGCGCGCGAAGGCGTTCTACGCGCAGCTCGGCTGGCATGGGCAGGAGGTGCAGGAGACCGTGTTCGTGCAGGCCGGCGCGCTGGCGCTCGTGCTCTGGAGCCGCGACAAGCTCGCCGCCGACTGCGGGCTCGCCGCCGGGCCGTCGCCGCTGCCGCCGCCGTCGTCGCCGCCGCCCGGCTTCGGCGGGATCGTCCTCGCCCAGAACGTGCGCTCCGTGGGCGAGGTCGACGCGATCGTCGCGGCCGCCGCCGCGGCCGGCGCGACCGTCACCCGGCCGCCCGCCGAGACCTTCTACGGCGGCTACGCAGGCGTCTTCACCGATCCGGACGGCCACGCGTGGGAGATCGCCCACAACCCGGGGTTCGCGCTCACCGACGACGGCGCGCTGACGATCCCGCGGTTCCCGGCGTGAAGCGAGCGCCGAGCCGGTAGGTTGCGCCGCGATGGGTCTGCGCAGGCGGGCACCGGCAGTGGCGATCGCGCTGGGGCTGGCATTGGCGGCGCCCGTCGCGGCGCCGGCCAGTTCGGCGATCAGTGGGAGCTCGGCGACCGCGGCGACCGGATCGCGATCGTCGGTGCGCCGCCGGGCGTCGCCGAGGGATCGGGCATCCGCGACGGCTCCGGCGATGACGTCGTCCTGGGCAGCGCCGGCGAGGACAGCCTCTTCGACGGCCCCGGCCGCGACCGGCTGTCCGGCCGCGGCGGCGACGACGCGCTGTTCAGCGCAGCGGGCGCCGACGTCCTGTCGGGCGGGGCGGGGCAGCTACGACCCGCCGCTCGGCTCGTCACGCCGCGGCGGTGTGCGCGCGGGCCTCGACGGCCGCGCCGACGACGGCTCGGCGGGCGAGCGCGATCGCATCCGGACCGATGTCGAGAACCTCGGCGGCACGGAGTTCGCCGACGTCCTGCGCGGCGGCGGGGGCGCCAACGAGATCGACGGCGCCGGCGGGGCGGACCGGATCGGCCTGGGCGCAAACGACCTCATCACCGCGTCGCTCGCCGCGATCGTCGACCCCGGCGCCCGGGCGGATCGTGTCGACGGCGGCAGGCTCGTCCGCGCCCGCGACGGCCGCCGCGACCGGATCTCCGCGTGCGGGCTGGCGATCACCGACCGGCGTGATGTCGTGAGCCGCTGTCGCAGATTGCGTCCGGCGCGCCTCGTTCCAGACCTCGCGGCGGACCTCGTCCAACGCGTCGGTCGCGAGCATCACAACGTGAAACGGATCCACGCAGCGAACCGCGTCGGGGACGCGATCGGCGACGGGCGCGGCGATCCAGCCGGCCATGTCGCAGGACACCAGTTCGATCTGTTTGCAGCGCGTTTGGCCGAGGGCGTCGAAGAACGCCTCAACGGTCTTGCGGTCACGTCCGGCCGCGGCCCACACCAAGCGGCCGGTGTCGTGATCGACGACGACGGTCAGGTACCGCTGGCCCTTGCGATGGCTGATCTCATCGATCCCGATCCGGCGAAGGCCGTCAAGCAGGTCGGTCTGACGCTGCGCCTCGTCGGCGACTCGTTCGCATATGCCGCCGACCGTGCGCCACGCGACACGCATCAGCTCGGCGACCGCGGACTTGCTCGTGTTCACCGCCAGCCACGCTGCCTGATCTTCGAACGCCCGCGTGAACCGCGACCGATGACGGTAGCGCATATCGGCTGCGCCGGGGCGAGCTCGGCGCCCGCGCGGGCGTGCCCCCGGCACTGGGCGGCCGGAACCGGGGGTGGCGCACGTAGTACGCGTATATCGCGAAGAAGGTGACACACCCCCCGGCGGCGAATGAGCGCGGTCGGTCCCCGCCGCAGCTCTCGCGCTGAATCGTCACGAACCGCGCGTCCGCCTGCGCACCTGGCCGCCTAGCTTCGAGTCGTGTCCGACCTCGACCGCCCGCGGCTGGCGCTCTACGTCGCGCTGGCTCTCGCCGTGTGCCTGCTGGGGGGCCGCTACCTGCTCAACCAGCGGTCCTCGCCCGCGCCCGCGCCCGCGGGCGCAGGCGGTGGCGGCGCCCGCGCGGGCGCGGCGCCGGCGGGCGGGGCGCCCGACGGGACGTCCTCCTCGGTCAGCGTGCAGCGCGCCGACGGCGGCCGGGTCACCGTGCATGTCGCCGGCGCCGTACGGCGGCCCGGTGTCTACCGGCTGGCCGCTGGCGCGCGGGTCGACGACGCGCTGCGCAGCGCCGGCGGGCCGCGCGGCCGGGCCGACCTGACGGCGGTCAACCTGGCGGCCAAGCTCGAGGACGGTCGCCAGGTGCTCGTGCCCGAGCGCGCTGCGGCCGGCGCGCCGGCCGCGGGAGGCGCGGCCGCCGGGCCGGGCAGCGGGCCGGCCGCACCGGGCGGCGCTCCCGGCACCGTGCCCACCGCCCAGATCAACCTCAACACCGCGACGCTCGAGCAGCTCGACACGCTCGACGGCGTCGGGCCGGGCATCGCCCAGCGGATCCTCGACTACCGCGAGCAGCACGGCGGCTTCAGCCGGGTCGAGGAGCTGGGCGAGGTGCCCGGCATCGGGGCCAAGCGGCTGGCGACGCTGACGCCGCTCGTGACGGTGTGAGGTGAGCGCGCGAGCCGGCCGCGAGAACCCCGCCCGAGCGCGGCACGCGCGCCGTCGACGGGCCACCGCAGCGACCCGCCGCGCGCTGGCTGCCGCGGCCGGCGCGGTGCGCGACGCGCTGGCGACCCACCCGCGCCACGCCCTGCTCGCCGCGCTCGTCGCCGGACTGCTCGCCGGGCCGCGCTCGCCGGCGATCGTGGCCGCCGCCATCGCGCTCGTCCTGCTCGCCGTGCGCCACGGCGCCCTCGCCGCGGGCATGATCGCCGTGCTGCTGGCGGGCGCCACGATCGCCGACGCACGGCTGGCCGCGCTCGATCGCAGCACGCTCGCCGCGCCCGCGCAGATCAGCACGCACGCCACCCTGCTCGAGCATCCGCGCCGCCGTGCCTTCGGAACCCGCGTCGCCGCGGCTCGGGTGCACGGCGAGCGGGTGCTCGTCAAGGCCCCCGCGCGCGTGCCCTGGCCGGCGCCGGCCGCCACGCCGGGCGCCGTCGTCGCCGTCGAGGGACGACTCGCCGCGCTCGGCGAGCACGACGAGTACGAGCGCCGCCGCGGGACCCACGCCATCCTGCGATCGGAGTCGATCCGTACCACGGGCGCACATCGCGGCGGCCTGCTCGGCGCGCTGGACCGCGTCCGCACGCGCACCGAGCGCGCGCTGACCGCCGGCGTCCCGGCGCCGCAGGGCGCGCTCGCGCGCGGCATGGTGCTCGGCCAGGACGCCGCGCTGACCGACACGGTGCGCGAGGACTTCCGCGCCACCGGCCTCGCGCACCTCGTCGCGGCCAGCGGCGCGAACGTCATCCTGCTCGCCACGCTCGTGCTCGCGCTCGGTGCCGCCGCCGGTCTCGGGCTCAGCGCCCGCCTGTGGCTGGCGATCGCGCTCGTCGCCGCGTACGTGCCGCTCGCCGGCGCGGGCCCGTCGATCCAGCGCGCGGCGGTGAT
This sequence comes from uncultured Actinomycetes bacterium, assembly GCA_963709935.1. GTDB lineage: Bacteria > Actinomycetota > Thermoleophilia > Solirubrobacterales > Solirubrobacteraceae > CADCVQ01. The sequence continues at coordinate 75,150 of CAVPYM010000012.1, forward strand.
GGGGATCGCCGGCCTCGTCGCGGCGCTCGCGGGCCGGCCGGCCTCGCGCTGGTACGCGCTGCTGCTCGCCGCGGCGCTGACGCTGGCGTGGAACCCGCACGCCGCCGCCGACCCCGGCTGGCAGCTCAGCTTCGCCGCCGTGCTCTCGCTGCTGGCCCTCACGCCCGTCCTGCGCACGCGGCTGGCCGCCGCCGGCCTGCCGCGCGGGCTCGCCGAGGCGCTCGCCATCACCATCGCCGCGACGCTCGGCACCGCACCGCTGATCGCGCTGCACTTCGAGCGCCTCTCGCTCGTGTCGCTGCCGGCCAACGTGCTGGCCGCGGCGGCGGTCGCTCCCGTGATGTGGCTCGGCACGATCGCGGGCGCACTCGGCCAGGCCAGCCCGGCGCTGGCGGAGCCCGTCACCGCCCTCGCCGCCCTCCCGCTCGGCTACCTGACCTGGCTGGCCGAGCGGCTCGCCGCGCTGCCCTTCGCCGAGGTCGCCGTGCCGTCGCCCGGACCGCTGGGCGTGCTCGCGATCTACGCCATCGCGGCTGCCACGGTGCTGGCCTGGCGCCGGCTGCCCGCGAGCGGGCGCCGGCGCGCCCGCGGCGGGCTCGCGCTCGCAACGATCGTCGCCGTCGCGGCGTTCGCCCTGCTCGCGCGCCCGCCCGGCGCCCCGAGGGACCTGACGATCTCGTTCCTCGACGTCGGCCAGGGCGACGCGACGCTCATCCAGCACGGCGCCACCGCCGTGCTCGTCGACACCGGCCCGCCGGACGGGCCCGTGCTCGCGCGCCTGCGCGACGCCGGCATCCGAAAACTGGATCTGCTCGTGCTCACCCACGACGCGACAGACCACGACGGCGCCGCCGGCGACGTGCTCGGCGCGCTCCCGGTGGACCTCGTGCTCGACGGCGAGGAGGCCACGGCGCAGGCGTCGGTGCACGCCCTCGCGGCCGCGCACCGCGTCCGGCGGATCGCCTCCGACGCCGGCCAGGTCCTGCGCGCCGGGCCGCTCGAGCTGCGCGTGCTGTGGCCGCGCCGGCTCCCGGCGGCGACGGCCGGCGCGGAGCCGAACGACCGCGCGACCGTCCTGCACGTGCGCGACGGCGACTTCGACCTGCTGCTCACCGCCGACGCGGAGTCAAACGTGCTCGGTGGCCTGGCGCTGGCGCCGGTCGAGGCGCTGAAGGTCTCCCACCACGGCAGCGACGACCCCGGTCTGCCCGGGATCCTCGAGCGCCTGCGCCCGCAGGCGGCGGTCATCGAGGTCGGCGCCCGCAACAGCTACGGCCACCCGACTCCCTCGACGCTCGCCGCCCTGCGCACCGCCGGCATCCCGATCGTGCGCCGCACCGACCGGGACGGGACGGTGCGCATGACCGTGCGCGAGGGGCGGCTGCGGGTGAGCGACGCGCGCGGCGACTGACCCAGCCCGGCGCCCCAGAGGGCCGCCGCCCGGGCGGTGCGAGGACGGCGCCGTCCGCGTCGAGCCACCGCACCGCCCGACACGGCAAGCCGCCGGAGCATGCGGCGAAAATGCCCTGAGGGCTGCGAGTCACCACCGCCGGCGCCACCGCCCGCGACGGCGCCTACACTCGCCCTCGATGCCCGAGTTCAAGCCCGCCTACCTCATCCACGGCGACGACCACGGCCGGATCACCGAGCGGCGCGCCGCCCTGCGCGCGCTCGCCGAGCGCGCGTCGGGCTCCAACGGCGTCGAGTGCTTCGAGGGCGACCACGCCGCGCCGGACGTCGTCGCGGGGGCGCTCGCGGCGATGACGTTCGCGATCGGCCGGCGCTTTCTCATCGTCGACGGCGCCGAGCGCTGGAAGGATGCGGAGATCGCCACGTATCTGCTGCCGGCCATCGCCGGCATCGGACCCGAGACGACGATCGCCTTCTTCGCCCGCGAGGAAGGGCGCTACAAGGTCAGCGACAAGCTCGTCAAGGCGGTCGAGAAGGCGGGCGGCAGCGTCGCCGTCGAGCGGACCCTGAAGGCCAGGGAGCTGCCCAAGTGGCTGATGGGGGAGGCCAAGCGCCTCGGCGTCACCCTGGACCGCGACGCCGCGCAGGCGTTCGTCGCGCACGTCGGCGATCGCCAGCAGCGGCTGCTGCGCGAGCTCGAGAAGCTGGCGCTGGAACTCGGCCCCGGCGCGCGCATCGGCGCCGACGAGGTCGACGGCGCCGCCGCGCGCTCAGCCGAGCAGCAGGTGTGGGGGCTCGTCGACACGCTCGTGGCCGGCGACGGGCAGGCGACCATGCGCGCCTACCTCGAGCTCGCCGCACAGGGCGAGTCGCTCGCGCGGCTCGTGCCGCTGCTCGCCCGCCGCGTGCGCGAGGTGCTGTCGATCGCCCAGCGCCTGGAGGCGGGCGAGAACCCGCAGCAGATCAAGGCCTCGACGAAGGGCAGCCCGTGGGCGCTGGACCGCCGCATCGCCGAGGCGCGCCGCTCGGAGGTGGGGCGGCTGAGCCGCACGCTCGAGGTGCTCGCCGACCTCGAGCTGGCATCGCACGGGGCGACCGAGCTGAGCGATCCGACTGAGGCGATCCGGGCCCTCGCGCGGATCGCCGCGTAGCGCGCCGCGGCCTGGCGCAATCGCGTTCGAAGGCCGCAGGCGTCGGGTAGGCCGGTTGTACCCGACGAGGAGGAGAACCACATGTCCGACGAGACTGTCCACGAGGACAACGCCACGCCGACCGCGGCCGACGACGACGTCAAGCGGATGGACGCCGACACACCGGGCGCCCCCGATGGCGCGGCCATCGCCGACCAGGGCGTCGGCACCAACCCGGCCGACTCAACCGACACGGACGAGAACGACGACCCCAAGAGCGGCGGCACCCCGGTGCACCCGGCGCCCGGCTCCGACGAGCGCGGCGACGACGACGCCGTTGACGGCTAGCAGCGGCTCGTGCTGGCCCCGGCCATCCGGCTGGGGTCAGGCCCGGAGCGCGTCCGGCGTCCGGCGTCCGCGCCGGACGGGCTCAGCCTGATCGCAGCGCGCGCCGCAGGATGTCGCGCAGCGCGCGCTGATCTTCTATGCCGAGGGCCGCCAGCGCCGGCGGCACCTCCTCGGCCACCGTGTTGATGCGCTCGCGGACCTGCGCGCCGCGCGCGGTCACGACGAGCATCCGCACGCGCCGGTCGTGCTCAGCCGGCCGGCGTTCGACGAGCCCCTGCGCCTCGAGTCCGTCCACGAGGCCGGTGACGTTGGAGCTGTCGCACTGCAGTTGCGCCGCCAGCTCGCGCATCGGCACCGGGCTCTGCGGGTCCAGCGCGCGGAGGGCGAACATCTGCGGCGGCGTCAGCCCGAGCTCACCGGCGACGCGGAGCATCCGCGGGCGCATCTGCCAGAAGAGCCGGCCGATGAGCGTCCAGGCCTCCTGAACCGCCGCGGGATGCGTGACGGGCGAAGTCATTGACAGACACAATAGTAGATTGACCGTATAGTTGACAACCTCAACTAGCGCTGTCTAGGATGCGCCGCATGACCGAAGAGCGTGGCATCGACGTAGAGGGGCTCGTGCGCGAGTTCAAGGGCGGCGTGCGGGCCGTCGACGGAATCGACCTGCACGTCGCGGCGGGCGAGATCTACGGCTTCCTCGGACCCAACGGCGCCGGCAAGTCCACGACCGTCAAGGTCGCTGACGACGCTCCTGCCGCCGACCGCCGGTCGCGCGACCGTGGCCGGCTACGACGTCGCCAGAGAAGGAGCCAAGGTGCGCGCCTCGATCGGCGTCGCGCTGCAGGACGTGGCGCTGGACCCGATGCTGACTGGCCGCGAGCACATGCGCCTGCAGGGCGGCCTGCAGGGGATCCCGCGCGCCGAGCGCACGCGGCGCGGCGACGAGCTGCTCGAGCGCGTCGGCCTGTCCGACGCCGCCGACCGGCGCTCGAAGACGTACTCGGGCGGCATGAAGCGCCGGCTGGACCTCGCCCTCGCGCTGCTGCACCACCCGCGCATCCTCTTCCTCGACGAGCCGACCACCGGGCTGGACGTGCAGTCGCGCACCGCGCTGTGGGACGAGGTCGAGCGGCTCGCCCGCGAGGAGGGCACGACGGTCTTCCTGACGACGCAGTACCTCGAGGAGGCCGACGTCCTGGCCGACCGCGTCGGGATCATCGACCGCGGCACGCTCGTGGCGGAGGGCACGCCCGCGCAGCTCAAGGCGCAGGTCGCCAAGCCCACCGTCGAGGTCGTCCCGCGCGACGCCGGCGACTGCGGCGCCGCCAAGCAGGCGCTGGAGCCCTTCGGCGAGCACGTGGCGCCGCGGATGACGGGCTCGGTCGCCGTGCGGCTGGACTCCGGCGCCGACCAGCTCGCCGACATCGTCCGCGCGCTGGACCAGGCGAACATCGCCGTCGCGAACCTCGCACTGCACGAGCCGACGCTCGACGACGTCTTCCTCGCCAAGACCGGCCGCAGCCTCGAAGGGGCGGCCGACGCCGCACCCGAGCCAGACCGCGAGCCGGCCGCAGCGTGACGACCCTCGTCCACAGCACGATGCCGGCCCAGGTCGGTCTGCTTGCCGCGCGCGCGATCCGGCGGATCGTGCGCAACCCCGCGCAGATGGTGTTCCCGCTCGTCTTCCCGCTCGTCCTGCTCGCCGTCAACGCGTCGGGCCTGGATGCGGCGACGGACCTGCCGGGCTTTCCCTCCGACAGCTACCTCGACTTCGCGCTGGCGATCCCCTTCATGCAGGGCGCGCTGTTCGCCGCGCTCAACGGCGGCCAGGACCTCGCCCGCGACATCGAGGGCGGCTTCCTCGACCGCTTGGCGATGACGCCGCTGTCGGGCGCCGCGCTGCTGGCCGGCCAGCTCGGCGGGGCGCTGTTCATGGGCCTGATCAGCGCCGTCCTGTACCTCGTCGTCGGCGTCGCCTTCGGCGTCGGGATCGCGACGGGCGTCACCGGCGCGCTCGTCCTGCTGGCGCTCGCGCTGGCGATCTCGTCGGCGTTCGCCTGCTTCGGCACGTTCGTGGCGCTGCGCGCCGGCAGCGGCGAGGCCGTGCAGGGCTTCTTTCCGCTCTTCTTCGTCCTGCTGTTCCTCAGCTCGGCGTTCTTTCCGCGCGACCTCATCGAGCAGGACTGGTTTCGCGTGATCGCCACGTACAACCCCGTCTCGTACATGGTCGAGGGAATCCGCAGCCTGGTCATCGCCGGCTGGGACGGGCAGGCGCTGGCCCAGGCGTTCGCGATCGCGCTGATCGCGATCGTCGCCTTCCTTGCGCTCAGCGCGCGCGCACTGAGGACGCGGCTGGTGCGCACATGAGCATGCTCGCCCGCACGCGCTCGGTGGCCCTGACCGTCGCCTGGCGCAGCATCCACAACGCGTTCATCAACCCGGCGATCCTGCTGCCGAGCGTCATGTTCCCGCTCCTCTTCTTCATCGCGTTCGCGGGCGGGTTGTCGGGCGTGCAGAACGCCCCCGACTTCGACTTCAAGTCCGGTTACACGTCGTTTCAGTTCGCGTTCGTGGCCGTCCAGTCGGCCGCGTTCGGCGGCGTGTTCACGGGCTTCGCGATCGCCGCCGACTTCGAGTTCGGCTTCGCCCGCCGCCTGCTGCTGGCAGCGCCCAACCGCGGCGGGATCGTCGCCGGCTACGTGCTCGCGGCGTTGGTCCGGGCGATGTTCGTCCTCCTGGTGGTGTTCACCGCGGGGCTGATCAGCGGCATGCGCATCGACGGCTCGATCGGCGATCTGCTCGCCCTGGTCGTGCTGGGGCTCGCGGTCAGCGCGACCTCGACCCTGTGGGCGGCGGGCATCGCGATGCGCCTGCGCACGATGCAGGCCGGCCCGGTCATGCAGATGCCGATCTTCATCCTGCTGTTCCTCGCGCCGGTCTACGTCCCGCTGGAGCTCGTCGCCGGCTGGGTGCACGACATCGCGCGCTTCAACCCGTTCACGGCTCTGCTGGAGACCGCGCGCGGCTTCGTCTCCGGCGAGCCGACGAAGGTCGCGATCAGCGCGGCCTGCCTCGCCGCGCTGTTCACCCTCGTCGTCGGGTGGGCGCGCGGCGGGCTGCACAGCGCCGAGCGCGCGGGGTAGGACGCCCTCGCGAAGGCGCGGGTCAGCGGCCGGCGCGCGCGGGCGCTCGGGCTCTGCGCGCAATCCGCCATGGCGGTCAAGCCCGGATCCGCCGGCCGCTTCGAATTCGCGCGCAGGCGTCGCTGCGCCCGCGTATGCTCGCGCCATGGACCTCGAACCGGGCGAGCACATCATCTTCCAGGGCCACCCCTCGTGGCGGTCGATCCTCGGCTTCTACATCAAGGGCGTGCTGTTCGTGGCCGTCGCCGCCGCGGTGGCCGGCGTCGCGACGAAGATCGCCAACGACGAGGTCGACACGGGGCTGGTCACGCTGGTGGCGATCGTCCTGCTGGTGTTGGTGCTCGTGGCGGGCTGGGTCAAGCGGCTGTTCACGACGTACACGATCTCCGATCACCGCCTGCACATCCGGCGCGGGATCATCGCGCGGGCCGAGCAGCAGACGCTCATCAACCGCGTGCAGAACGTCAACACGCACCAGTCGGTGATCCAGCGCTTCCTGATGATCGGCAACGTGAACTTCGACACGGCGGCCAACGACGACTTCGACTTCGAGTTCGCCGGCGTGGCCAGCCCGGCGGTGGTCGTCGAGGCCGTCCACCGCGCGCAGCGCGAGGCCGATGCGCCCGCGCCGGCGGCGCGTTAGGCGGGCGGTCGCGGCGAGTCCGCGGGGCGCAGGCTCAGGCCGCTGCGCCGCCGCGGCGAACGCGGGAGGCGCGGGACTTCTTGCGGGCGCCGGTGTTGCGATGCAGCGCGCCGCGCTTGACGGCCTTGTCGATGAGGCTGACGAGCGCGCGATGCTCCGTGTCGGCGGTCGCGTCGTCGCCGGCGGCGACGGCGGCCTCGAGGCGGCGGAAGTACGTCCGGACCGCGGACGTGTAGTGGCGGTTCTCAAGGCGCTCGCGCTCCGAGCGCAGAATCCGCTTCTTCTGTGAGTGAATGTTGGCCATAAGCGTGAAGGCGCCGCGGGGTGAGCCGCGGCGGTCCCTAGAGTAGCGCACCGATCATGGCGCCAGCCCCCTCCAGCGCCGCGGGGCGAATCGCCCGCAATACGGCGATCTTCTCGATCCTGACGGGGCTGTCCCGAATCGCCGGCCTCGTCCGCGAGGTCGTCGCCTCCAGCTACTTCGGGACGAGCGGCCCGTTCTCGGCGTTCACGTTCGCCTTCCAGATCCCCAACCTCGTGCGCAGCCTGTTCGCCGACGCCGCGCTGAGCGCCGCGTTCGTGCCGGTCTTCACCGAGCTGCTGGAGAAGGGCCGAAAGCGCGAGGCGTTCCAGCTCGCGTCGACGTTCGTCGTGCTGATCGTCGCGGCGCTGACGGCGATCTGCGTCTTCTTCGTGCTCATCGCCCCGGTGCTGATGCCGGCCCTGACGCCTGGCGACGAGTTCACGCCGCAGCTCGACGAACTGATGGTCGGCCTGTCGCAGGTGCTCTTTCCGATCGTGCTGCTGCTGGCGCTCAACGGGCTGTTCGTCGGGATCCTCAACGCCTACGACCACTTCACGATCCCGGCGCTGGCACCGCTCGTGTGGAACGTCGTGATCATCGGCGTGCTCGTCGTGCTCAAGCCGTACTTCGAGGGTCCCAACGAGATGTACGCCTACGCGATCGGCGTGCTGGCGGGGACGTTCGTGCAGCTGGCGATGTGCCTCCCGGTCCTGCGCCGGCTGGAGTTCGAGTTCGAGTGGAAGGTCAACTTCCGCGACGAGCGCGTGCGCCAGGTGCTCGCGCTGATGCTGCCGATCACGCTGAGCCTCGGCCTCATCAACTTCAACCTGTTCATCAACTCGGCACTCGGCGCGACGGTCTCCGACGCCGTGCCGCGCGCGATCGACGCGGCCTTCCGGCTGTACATGCTTCCGCAGGGGATGTTCAGCGTCGCGGTCGCGACGGTCCTGTTCCCGGCGCTCGCGCGCCTGTCGACGCGGCGCGACTTCGACGGCCTGCGCAAGCTGACGGGCACCGGCACGCGGCAGATCTTCCTGCTGCTGATCCCGGCGGCGGCCTGCACGCTCGTGCTCGCCGAGCCGATCACCCGCCTCGTCTACGAGCGCGGCGAGTTCGGGCCGGACTCGACGGACATCGTGGCCGAGGCGCTGTTCTGGTTCTCCTTCAGCCTGCCGTTCGCCGGCGTCAACCTGCTGCTGACGCGGACGTTCTTCTCGCTGCAGCGCCCCTGGCTGCCGACCGGCCTGGGCGCCGCGACGCTCGTCATCAACATCGTCGTGGCGCTCGCGCTCGTCGGGCCGTTCGGGACCGGCGGGATCGTCTTCGCCACCGCGGTCGCCAGCGCCGCGATGACCGCCGGCCAGGCGTACTACCTGCGCCGCGAGCTGGGCGGGCGCCTGGAGGGCGGCGAGACCGCCCGCGCCGTCGGGCGAATCCTCGCCGCCTCCGTCGTGCTGGGCGTCGTGGCCTACGTCGTGTGGCGCGGGCTCGACGATCTGCTCGGGCGCACGCTGCCGGCGCAGGTCGTGTCGGTCGGGACCGGCCTGGTCGCCGGCATCGCCGTCTACTGCGCCGCCGTGCTCGCGCTGCGCGTGCCGGAGGCGCAGCAGATCCGCGACCTCGTCGCGGCGCGGCTGCGGCGTGGCCGATAGGTCCCCATCATCGGCTCGCGCGCAGCTGCCGGTACCGTACGCCCGATGAGCGCGTTGATGTTCGACGTCGAGTGCGAGGACGCAGGCCAGGGCTGGGTCTACGCCCACGTCCCCGAGCTGCCGGAGGTCCACGCGCAAGGCGTGGACCTCGAGGAGGCGCGGGCGATGGCCAGGGATGCGATCACGCTCGTGCTCGACGAGCGTCGCGCTCGCGGGGAGACCATTGCGCCCACAGGGTGGGCGTTGGTCGAGCCGCTCGAGATCGCTTCGTGAAGAGGCGCGAGCTCGAGCGCCACATGACTGCGCATGGGTGCGCGCTCCTGCGCCAGGCCGCCAAGCACGAGATGTGGGCCAGCGAGGCCACGGGCGTACCACGCCATCGCGAGATCAAGCCGGCCACCGCCCGCGGCATCTGTCGCCAGCTTGGGATTCCTGCGCCCAGCGGCTCGCGCTACCCGGTCTGACTGCGGTCCGGTCCGGTCAGCCGCCGCGTCCCGGTCGGCGTGCCGACGAACACCTGCCACGCGCTAGTACGTGAGAAACGCGCGCTCCCCGGTGCGCATGCGCGCGCAAAGCGGCGGATGGCGCGCACGTAGGACGTCGAGTGGTTGTAGGCGAACAGCGCGCGGGCCGAGGTCCTCGCGGGCACCGGAGCGACGCAGGTAGTTCGCGGCGGCGAGGATCGCGTCGCGCGGATCGGGCAGGCTAGCGTCGGGGCCGGTGCCGGACGCCACCTGCGGCGCCGCCGCTCCAGCGACGTCGAAGGCTCGGTCGTGAAGCGCTCGAGCTCGACGCCGTCCGGGTCGCTGAGCACGAAGCGAACGCCGTAGGAGCCGGCGGCCGCGGGGGAGACCGCGATGTCGAAGCGGGCGCTGTCGGCATCCGCCTCCGGCGTCAGCGCATCGCCCTCGCCGTCCGTCTCGGATCCGTCGTCCGCGCTGCTCAGCGTCGACGCGAAGAAGCCGCGCAGCGACCACCAGAAGGAACGCGAGGAATGGGGGCTGTCGACACCATGCAGAGATGAGCGGTCCTCGCGGGCGCCTGATACGCCGGACCTCGCGAGGTGCGCCCTACCCTGTAGTCCCGTGGCAGACCAAGCCCACATCCGCAACTTCTCGATCATCGCGCACATCGACCACGGCAAGTCGACGCTCGCCGATCGCATTCTCGAGATGACGAAGACCGTCGACCCGCGCGCGATGCGCGCCCAGGTGCTCGACTCGATGGACCTCGAGCGCGAGCGCGGGATCACGATCAAGGCCCAGGCGGTGCGCGTCCTCTACGACGCCCGCGACGGCGAGACCTACCAGCTGCACCTCATCGACACGCCCGGCCACGTCGACTTCACCTACGAGGTCAGCCGCTCGCTGGCCGCCTGCGAGGGCGCGCTGCTCGTCGTCGACGCCTCGCAGGGCGTCGAGGCGCAGACGCTCGCCAACACGTACCTCGCCGTCGAGGGTGGCCTGGAGCTGATCCCCGTGCTCAACAAGATCGACCTGCCGGGCGCCGAGCCCGAGCGCGTGGCCGAGGAGGTCGCCGACCTGCTCGGCGAGCCGATGGACGACATCCTGCACATCTCGGGCAAGACCGGCGAGGGCGTCGTCGACGTGCTCGAGCAACTCGTCGCGCAGGTGCCGCCGCCGGCGGGCGATCCCGACGCCCCGGCGCGCGCGCTGATCTTCGACTCCGAGTTCGACCAGTACCGCGGCGTGATCGCCTACATCCGGGTCGTCGACGGCACGTTCCGCAAGGGCGACGCGATCAAGGCGATGGTCGGCACGACCGAGGCGGACATCGACGACATCGGCTTCTTCACCCCGGCGATGGTGGTGACCGAGCAGCTGACCGCCGGTGAGGTGGGCTTTCTCATCACGGGCATCAAGGAGGTCTCGGCGCTCGCCGTCGGCGACACCCTCACGACGAAGCTCAACCCGGCGACCGAGCCGCTGCCCGGCTACCGCGACGTGCAGCCGGTCGTCTTCTGCGGCCTGTTTCCGATCGACTCCGACGAGTACCCCGACCTGCGCGACGCGCTCGAGAAGCTCACGCTCAACGACGCCGCCCTGTCCTGGCAGCCCGAGGTGTCCGAGGCGCTCGGATTCGGCTTTCGCTGCGGCTTCCTCGGCCTGCTGCACATGGACATCGTCCGCGAGCGCCTGGAGCGCGAGTACGACATCGAGCTCATGGCGACGATGCCGTCGGTGCGCTTCGACGTCACGCTGACCGACGAGTCCGAGATCGAGGTCCACATCCCGTCGGACTTCCCCGACCCGGGCCGGATCAAGGAGATCCGCGAGCCGATGATCGCGGCCTCGATCCTCACCCCGAAGGAGTACATCGGGCCGATCATGGAGCTCTGCATCGAGCGCCGCGGCACGCACAGGGGGATGCACTACCTGACCGCCGACCGCGTCCAGCTCACCTACGACCTGCCGCTGGCGGAGATCGTCATCGACTTCTTCGACGCGCTGAAGTCGCGCACGCGCGGCTACGCCTCGCTGGACTACGAGCTGGGCGAGATGCAGGTCTCCGACATGGTCAAGCTCGACATCCTGCTCGGCGGCGAGCAGGTCGACGCGCTGTCGATGGTCGTCCACCGCGACAAGGCCTACGACGTCGGGCGCAACATGGTCGAGAAGCTCAAGAAGAAGATCCCGCGCCAGCAGTACGACGTCCCGATCCAGGCCGCGATCGGCGCCGCGATCATCGCCCGCGAGACGGTCAAGGCCTACCGCAAGGACGTCATCGCCGGCTGCTACGGCGGCGACATCTCACGCAAGCGCAAGCTGCTCGAGAAGCAGAAGGCCGGCAAGAAGCGCATGAAGCAGGTCGGTCGCATCGAGGTGCCGCAGGAGGCCTTCCTCGCAGTGCTCGAGCTCGGCGACTGACCCGCCGCCGCGCCGGCGGCTCAGCCGTCGTGGCGCTCCGGCTCGTGCCCGACCATCGGCTCGCGGTCGGGGCGCGGCACGGCGCCGTCCTCGGGCGCCGGCACGTGCGTGCCCGGGGGCACGTCGGTGTTCGCCTTGTTGGAGGTCAGCGAGCGCACCATGTTCGACAGCTTGGAGAAGACCGACACCGTTGCACCTCTGCGATTGGTTGGGCCGTCTCTACCCACCCGTACAGGTGGCGATGCCCGGGATCAGCTCGGTGGCTGGCCGCGGGTCAGCACCTCGACCAGCTCGCCGACGCTGCGCTCGCGCGCGATCGGGTCGGGCAGGCGGACGTCGGGGTTGACCGCGTACTGGTTGCGCCGCCCGTTGCGCCGCCGCGTGATGTACCCCGCGTCGGTGAGCTGACCGACGATGCGGTGCGCGGCCCGCTCGGTGATGCCCACGCGGTCGCCGATGTCGCGCAGGCGGATGCCGGGGTCGCCGGATATGCAGACGAGCACCTGGGCGTGGTTGGTCAGGAACGTCCAGCCGGGCAGGGGGTCTCCGCTCATGAGGAAAGCTTATCAAAGCATGACACAGGTATCATGATACAGTGATCCAGGTAGCAAGGCTGGGGAGCACGCGAATCTCACTGATCGACCGGCATGGCGAGCAGCTCGCGTTCGTAGGGAGGGCGTGAGGGCCCGTCGAACCTCCCGGCGCCCACGGAACGCCGGTGTGCCCACGTCGTCGGCGGCAACCGGTCCGGCCAGACGTGGGCGGTCCTCACGTTCTGAGCTGCGCGAACCGCAGCACCACCGTGGCCCCAGCGCGCAGCGACCCGCCGGGGCCACGGCTGCGTCTCAGGCCGGCGCGGGCTGCGCCAGCCGGCCGTGGCGCAGGATCCACAGTGCCGGCAACGCCACGAGCACGGTCCCGCCGATCGCCAGCGCCGCCACGCCGAGGGCGGTCAGCGCGAGGCCGCCGAGCAGCGCGAGACCTGCGCCCGTCAGCCCCGCGAGCAGGTCGTTGAAGCCCAGCAGCTTGCCGCGCTCGGAGGGCTCGGTCATGTCCGACAGCACGGCGGTGGCCGCGACGAACGAGAAGTTCCAGCCCAGGCCGAGGCCGAACAGCGCCACCATCGACGCCGGCACGCTCGTGATCCACAGCAGGCTGATCGTCGACGCCGCCATGAGCAGCAGCCCGCCGGCGAGCGCGCGCGTGCGCCCGACGGCATCGACGACGTCTCCGACGACGATGATCAGCCCGAACATCCCGATGACGTGCGCTGCGATGATCGGGAAGACATTGCCGGCGGAGTGGTGGTGGTGGTCGACGACCACGGCGCCGGTCAGCGTCATCACGGCCACCATGACGGCGAAGCTGGCCTGCGCGGCGATGAGCGCCGGGATCACGCCGGGGCGGCGCAGCAGCTCGCCGATCGGCGTCGTCGAGGCCGTGATGGCCAGGCCGGGCGGCGGGTCGGGCTCGGCCGCGGCCGCAGCCTCCCCAGGCTGATCCTGGCCGCGTTCCTGCGCCAGCAGCTCGGCGATCAGCTTTGGATCGGGCCGCACGGCGAGGACGATCGCCAGGCCGGCGATCATGAACCCGCTGGCGGCGATCCACAGTGTGCTCAGCGCGTCGCCGTCGAGGTCGCGGCCGGCGAGCAGCGGGCTGAACACCGCCGGCCCGAGGATCGCGCCGAAGACCGAGCCGAAGAGCACGAGCGCGATCCCGCGAGCGCGCCGCTCGGGCGGGTACATGTCGCCGGCGGCGGTCCGGGCCAGCAGGCTGGTGGCCGTCGCCGTGCCGACGAGTACGAGCCCGGCCAGCACCGCGATCGCCCAGCCCTGGGCAGTGCCCAGCGCGGCGAGCAGGCAGCCGGCGATGCCGCACCCGAAGCCGCCGGCGAGGATCGGGACGCGGCCCATCCGGTCCATCAGCAGGCCGGCCGGCAGGGCGGCCAGCGCGCCGGCGGCGAGCACGATCGCCGGGCCGAGGCCGAGCAGGCCGTCGATGTCGAGCACGCTCACGAGCGTCAGCGAGGCGACGGCCGCGGAGAGCTGCAGCGTGGCGGAGCTCATCGCCTGAGAGCTCGACAGCAGCGCGGTGTTGCGTCCGATCGGGAAGCTGCTCACCGCATCGAGCCTAACGGGGCGCCGAGCGTTCAAACGCCGAAGGGGCCGCTGTGTGAGCGGCCCCTTCGATCCGGCGACTGTGCTCGCTCGAGCTCAGCGAGATGCTGCGACTACGGCAGCACGCAGGAATACACCAGCGGGTTGAGGTTGACGAACAGTCCGCCGCTGTTGGAGCAGATCCGGCCGGCCTCGGGGCGCCGCTGATCGGTGCCCCACATGAGGAACACGCAGTTGTACGCCACCGGCGAGAGGTCGACGAACAGCCCGCCGCTGGCCTGGCAGAGCGCCGCGGCGTTCGCCGGCGCCGAACCCGGCCCCGAGACCGGCGGCACGGTCGCGTTCTCGCAGCTCTCGTGGTGGTCCGGATCCGGTGCCGGGCCCTGGCAGTCGTCGATGTTCAGGCCGCCGTCGAGGCTGTCCATGCTGCCGTCGCTGGACGGGCCGATGAGGTTGTCGGCGCCGGCGCTGCCGGAGAGCGTGTCGATGCCGAGGCCGCCGTCGAGCTTGTCGTCGCCGATGTTGCCGGTGATCGTGTCGTTGCCGTCGCCGCCGCTGATCGTGTCGTTGGAGGCGGTGCCAGTGATCGTGTCGTTTCCGCCGAGGCCGACGATCGTCTTGCCGGGGGCCGAGCCGCCGCAGTCGATCGTGTCGTTGTTGACGGTACCCGTGACGGTCGTCTCGGTCTGCGTCACGCCCTGCCCGGAGGTGACGCAGTCGGCTGCCGCGTGAGCAGCGGTCGCGCCGCCGACCAGGCCGATGGCGATCGCAGCCGTGCCGGCGAGCAGCCCGGTGCGGATCCCGTGGGGGTGCATGTTCATGGTCTCTCCTTGTGAGGCGGTGGGCTCCCCAAGTCCAGGCGCGCCTCGCACCACGAACTCACGCGCCGGCTGTGCCTCCCGATCAGGGACGGTCAACGGCGCGTCTGATTGCCGCCGAGCCGTCACGAGCACGTCGCTCTCGACGTGCGGGCCGGTGTCAGGGCGCAGCGCCGGGGGCACTGCGACTCTGCTCACCGTCTACGGCTCAACAAAGCTCACCATATCATGAAATTGATATCTAGCAACGAATATCTATCGTCGGGCGGGGAACCAACCGCTGCGGCGCAGCCTGAGCAGCGCTACGTTTGCGCGATGCGCCGCGCACTTGCCGCCTCGCTTGCGACCGTCGCGGTGCTCGTCGCCGCGACGACCGCGTCCGCGCCCGCCGCGTCGCTGGAGAAGACGACGACCTCCTACGCGACGATCGGCGGCGATCCCGCGGCGCCGTACTCGGGCCTGAAGCTGCTGCCCGGCTCCAAGCGCGTCGTGCGCGACGACCTCGGCGCCGCGCCGCAGCGCCGCCGTCTCGCGCGCCGGCGCTCGCTCATCTACTTCGCCCAGCTCTCGGACTTCCAGCTCGCCGACGAGGAGTCGCCCGTGCGCGCCGAGGTGCTCGACCTCGCCAACAGCGCCTTCACGTCGGCGTGGCGCCCGCAGGAGGCGCTCGCGCCGCACACGGTCGACGAGGCGATCCGCCAGGTCAACCGCTTCGACCAGAGCCCGATCCGCAACCGCACGCGGCGCCGCGCGCGCATGGCGCTGACGATCACGACCGGCGACTCGGCCGACAGCCAGCAGATCAACGAGGTGCAGTGGGTCGTGCGGCTGCTCGAGGGCGGCTCGCTGAACCCGAACTCGGGCGTCGAGAGCGCCGCCTGCGGCGCGCTCGCCGGCCCTCCGGGCGAGGCTGCGCGCTATACCGGCGTCCAGGACGACGACGACGTGCTCGAGTCGGGCCGCTTCTACGACCCCGACCGCCCGTCGGGAGCGTTCGCCGCCTGGCCGCGCTACCCCGGCCTGATGGACCGCGCGCAGGTCCCGTTCGAGGCCGCCGGGCTCAACCGGCCCAGCTACGTCACCTTCGGCAACCACGACGGCACCGTGCAGGGCAACCTGCACGCGCTCGGCGTGCTCGATGTCCTGGCCAAGGGGTGCGTCAAGCCGCTCTCGCTGTCGGGCCTCTCCGGGCTCGGCGCGCTGACGACGAGCCCCGGGCAGACGATCGTCGTGCCGCCCGATCCTCGGCGCGGCTTCGCTGACCGGCCGGCCTACAAGGCACTGCACGCGACGGGCGGCCAGAGCGACGCGCACGGCTTCGCCTTCGTCGACCGCGGCGAGCTGCAGGCCTCCCGCGGGCAGGCCGCCTACTACGCGTTCTCGCCCAAGCCAGGCCTGCGGATGATCGCGATCAACACCGTCGCCGAGGGCGACGTGATCAACTCCGAGGGCAACCTCGACGACCCGCAGTATCGCTGGCTGCGCCGCGAGATCGAGGCCGCCGAGGAGCGCGGCGAGCTGATCGTCGTCTACGGCCACCACCCGATCGGCAGCCTCACCAACCAGGCCCCCGACGAGGACGCCGGCGACTGCGCGCTGCGGGCGGTCACCGGGCCCGGCTGCGACCTCGACCCGCGCAAGTCGCGGCCACTGCGCCTCGGCGCCGACCTGCGGGCGCTCGCGCTCGCGCACCCCAACGTGATCGCCTACGTCGCGGGCCACACGCACGAGAACCGGATCACCGCGGTCCGGCGCGGCGGGGACCGGCCGGGCGGCTTCTGGGCGATCGAGTCGGCGTCGGAGCTCGATTGGCCGATCCAGTCGCGGCTGATCGAGCTGATGGACAACCGCGACGGCACGCTGTCGATCTTCGGGACGATGATCGACCACGCCGCCACGCTGGCGCCGCCGGTCCCGGGCACGCCGGCGGCGAGCTTCGGCCCGGAGGCGCTCGCCGCGCTCGGGCGCGAGTTCGCCTACAACGATCCGCAGGTGGGCGTCGAGAGCGGCGCCGAGGGCCGGCCGCAGGATCGCAACGTGGAGCTCGTGCTGCCCGACCCGCGCCGGCGCTGAGCGCCGGCCGGGTGCGCGCCGCCGGGGACCGCCGCGCGATGGGACGTGCCGAGCACGCCGGAGCAGCCTGCTAGGACCGTGGCCTTCGGGGACGCGGGCATCGGCCGGGGCCTGCGCGGCGCGCTTGCGACCGCCGACCTGCGCCGCCTGCAGCTGGCCTCGGTGGCGAGCTGCACGGGCGGCTGGGCGTTCATGGTCGGGCTGTCGGTCTACGCCTACGAGGCCGGCGGCGCCACTGCCGTCGGCCTGGCGGCGCTCCTGCGGATGCTGCCCGCCGGGCTCGCCGCGCCGTTCGTCGGCCTCGTCGCCGACCGCTGCTCGCGCCGCGACGTGCTCGTCGCGTCGTGCGCCGGCCGCGCCGTCGTCGTCGCTGCGATCGCCGGTGCGGTGGCGGCGCGCGCCCCCCTGGGCGTCGTGCTGGCCCTCGCCGCGCTGCTGACCGTCCTGCAGACCGCGCAGCGCCCCGGGCAGGCGGCGCTGCTCGCGCACCTCGCCCGCACGCCGCTCGAGCTGGCGGCGGCCAACGCCGCGTGGACCGGCCTCGACAACGCGAGCTTCCTGCTCGGCGCGCTGCTCGGCGGGGCGCTGATCGCGGCCGCCGGGACGACCGTCGTCTTCGGCGTGACGGCCGGCCTGTTTCTCCTGGCGGCCGCGGCACTGGCGCGGATCGCCCGCGATCCCGTGCCCGAGCCGCGCATGGGCGCGGCGAGCCCGCGCGAGCTGGCCGGCGGGCTGCGCGCGGTGCGCCACGACCGCGCCCTCGGGCTCGTCATCGGCACGGTCGCCGTGACGACGTTCGTGGAGGGGATCGTCGACGTGCTCGTCGTGGTCGGCGCGCTGACGATCCTGCACCTCGGCGAGGCCGGCACCGGCTGGCTCAACGCCGCCTGGGGCGCGGGCGGGCTGGCCGGCGGCGTGGCCGGCCTGGCGCTCCTGCACCGCGGGCGCCTGGCCGCGGGCCTGGCCGGCGGGGCGGCGCTCGGCGGCGTGGCGCTGCTCGCGCTGGCGGCCGTCCCGTCGGCCGGCGCCGGGCTCGCGCTGCTCCTGGTCTTCGGGATCGGCTACGCGCTCGTCGACATCGCCGAGCTCACGCTCGTCCAGCGCCTGGCCTCCGACGAGCTGCTCGCGCGGGCGTTCGGCGTCACGGAGACGCTGTACTGGATCACCACCGGGCTGGGCGCCGCGGTCGCGCCGGTCCTGATCGCGTGGCTGGGCGTGCGCGGCGCGCTCGCCGTCGCCGGCGGCGGCCTGATCGGGCTCGTCGCGCTGCGCGCCCGCTCGCTCGCGCGGCTGGAGGAGGTGCGGCCGCTGCCCGAGCGCCCGTTCGCGCTGCTGCGCGGCGTCGGCTTCCTGGGGGCCGTGCCGCTCGGCACGCTGGAGAACCTCGCGCTGCGCCTGCAGCCGCTCGTCGTCGACGCCGGGGCCGCCGTCATGCGTCAGGGCGAGCCCGGCGACTGCTTCTACCTCGTCGACCGCGGCACCCTCGCCGTCCACGCCGACGGGCGCGAGGTCGCGCGGCTCGGGCCCGGCGAGTGCTTCGGGGAGATCGCGCTGCTGCGCGGCACGCCGCGGATGGCGACGGTCACCGCGGCCGAGCCGGTGTCGCTCTACGTGCTCGAGCGCGAGGACTTCCTCGCCCTCGTCGCCGGCGTGCCGCGCGCCGCCCAGCAGGCCGGGCGGCTCGCCGACACGCGCCTCGCCGAGGCCGCCTGCGTCACTCCCCGAGCACCTTGATCACGAGCCGCTTGGCGCGGCCGCCGTCGAACTCGGCGTAGAAGACCGCCTGCCAGGGGCCGAGGTCGAGCCGGCCCGCGGTGATCGGCAGCACGACCTGGTGATGGACGAGCAGGTTCTTGAAGTGCGCGTCGCCGTTGTCCTCGCCGCCGCGATGGTGGCGGTAGTCGCCGGGATCGGGCGAGAGCTGCGCGGCGACGTCGTTGGCCGGCGGGCGCCAGGAGGGCGGGGCCAGCTTGTCGAGCCACTCCAGCGTGTCCTCGAGGATGCCGGGCTCGTCGTCGTTGACCCAGACGCCGGCGGTGATGTGCATCGCCGAGACGAGCACCATCCCCTCCTGCACGCCGCAATCGCGGACGGCCTGCTCGACGTCCTCGGTGATGCGCACGAACTGGCGGCGCTGGTCGGTGGTGAAGGTGCGATAGACGGTGTGAGAGCGCATGGCCCGGCATGGTGGCGCACGCGATCGGCAGCCGGCCGCGGCCGGCCGGGCGGCGGCGCGGCGCGCGTGCTGCACAATGCGCCCGTGCGACACGATCGGCAGACCGCGTGAGCGCGTCCGAGGCCAAGCGCCCGCAGCTGCGCGAGCTCGCGCTGGGCGAGCTGCTCGACGTCGCCTTCAAGATCTGCCTGGCGCACTGGCGGACGCTGCTCAAGGCGGTGCTCGTCGTCATCGTGCCGGTGCAGATCCTCAGCACGCTCGTCACCGCCGACTACACGCTGTCGTCGTTCGCCGTCGGCTCGAACTCCGAGCAGACCACGCGCGAGGCGATCGAGGAGCTCAACCGCCACATCGACGGCCTGATCATCTCGGGGCTGCTGCAGATCGTCGCGCTGGCGTTCGCGACGGCCGCGTGCCTGCGGGCGATCGTCTCCGCCTACCTCGGCGAGCTGCCCGACTGGCGCGCCTCGCTGCGCTACGCGCTGCGCCACGCCGGGCCGCTGCTCGCGCTCACGGCGATCTACGTGGGGGGCGTGACGATCGGCGCGATCGCGATGCTGGTGCCCGGCATCTGGCTCTACATCGCGTGGGCGTTCGCGCTGCCGGTCCTGCTCGTCGAGGGACTCCGCGGCCCGGCCGCGATGCGGCGCTCCTACACGCTCGTGCGGGGGCGGTGGTGGCGGACCTTCGGCGTGATCTCGCTGGGATTCCTGCTGGCGATCGTCATCTCGACGCTGGCCCGCGCCGTGTTCCTCATCGGCATGTCGATCGGCGACGACGACGCGCTCGTGCTCGTGCTCAGCACGCTCGCGGGGATCGTCGGCCTCGCGCTGAGCGCGCCGTTTCAGGCCGCGCTGCTGACGGTCCTGTACCTCGACACGCGCGTGCGGACCGAGGAGCTCGATCTCGAGCGGCTGGCCGGCGAGATCGGCGCCGACGGCGCGCTCGCGCCGTCGGGCGCGACGGCGGCGCCGACGGTCGCCGAGCCCGCGCCGGGCACGACTGCGGACGAGGTGCTGTGGCCCACGCCGGCGGCGCCGGCCGGTCAGGACGACGGCGCGCGCTCGCGCGCCCGTCCGCGGCCCGACGCGCCGCCGCCACCACCGGGCTGGAGACCGCCGCGCGGCGACGCCGGCGGCGCGGTCGAGCGCAAGGACGGGTAGGCGGCGGGCATGGACCTGGGGCTGCGGGGCAAGGCCTGCATCGTCACCGGCGCGACGCGCGGCATCGGCCTGGAGACGAGCCGCCTGCTGCACGCCGAGGGCGCGCACGTGCTCGCCGTCGCGCGCTCGGGCAAGGACGTCTTCCAGGCCGACGTCACCAAGCCCGAGGACACGGCGGCGATCGTCGCCGCCTGCGTCGAGCGCTTCGGCACCGTCGACGTGCTCGTCAACAACGCCGGGACGAGCTTCGTGCGCTCGCTGGAGGAGCTCAGCGACGAGGACTGGCAGTCGCAGTGGGATCTGCACGTCATGGGTCCGATGCGGCTCATGCGCGAGGCGGCGCCGCTGATGGCCGCCCGCGGCGGCGGGCGGATCGTCAACGTCTGCTCGTCGGCGGGCAAGCGCCCGTCGCTGACGAACCCGGCCTACGCGGTCACGAAGGCCGCCCAGCTGTCGCTGTCGCGCGTGTTCGCCGATCGCTACGCGGCGGACGCGGTGCTCGTCAACGCCGTCGCGCCCGGCGCCGTCGCCTCGCCGCTGTGGACCGCGCCCGGCGGCCTCGCCGAGCAGGCGGCGGCCGCGCGCGGCATCACGCCCGAGGAGGCGCTCGCCGCGCAGGCGGCGAAGATCCCGCTGGGCCGCATGGCCTCGGCCGAGGAGATCGCGTCCGTCATCGTCTTCCTCTGCTCCGCGCGCGCCTCGACGGTCACCGGCGCCGCCTGGTCGGCGGACGGCGGCACGGTCGCCACGATCATCTGAGCGGGCGGGCGGACGCGGGGTCACGGGCGGTCGCCTGCTAGAACTGGCGACCGCATGGCCGTCAACACCGACGCGATCGGCAAGACCTTCGACCCCGCGACCTACGCCGTCGGGCGCGAGAAGATCCGCGAGTACGCGCACGCGGTGGGGGAGACCGACGTGCTGTACCTCGACGTCGACGCCGCGCGTGCCGCGGGCTACGACGACGTCGTCGCGCCGCCGATGTTCGCCGTGGTCTACAGCCTGCCCGCCGTCTGGCCGGCGCTGTTCGACGACGAGGTCGGGATCGACTTCGCCCGCATGGTCCACGGCGGCCAGGCGTTCGAGTGGGGCCCGGTCGTCGTGGCCGGCGACGAGATCACAACGACCGCGTCGCTGAAGGACGTCAGCGAGCGCCGCGGCAACGCCTTCTTCGTCTTCGAGTCGATCTCGGTCAACGGGCGCGGCGAGACGGTCTGCACCGGCCTGTGGTCGAACATCGTGCGGGCCGCCTGATGCAGCCCGGCGACGAGCTCACGCCGCTCAACGTGACCCCCGACCGGTACCTGACCGTGCGCTACGCGGGCGCCTCGGGCGACTTCAACCCGATCCACATCGACGAGGACTTCGCCAGGCAGGTCGGCCTGCCGGGGCGCATCCTGCATGGCCTGTACACGATGGCCCAGGTCGCGCGCGCCCACACCGAGACGGGCGGCGGCCCCGCGTCGCTGAAGCGCCTGAGCGTGCAGTTTCGCGGGATGGGCGTGCCCGAGGTCGAGCTCACCGTGACCGGCACGGTGACCGCGGTGCGCGACGACGCGATCGCGGTGACCGAGAGCAGCTGCGAGCAGGACGGCAAGCGGATCATCCGCAACGCCGAGGGCGAGCTACGACTCGATTCCTGACGCCGCTGTGATGCGGGCGAGCGTCTGCCGCGGGTGCTCGGCGAGCTGGCGCCAGGTGCTGCGCAGGACCCGGGCGGTGAGGGTGCCGCGCACGCTCAGCACGGGCAACCCGACGGCGTAGACGCTCCAGTGGATGCGATGCAGCTGACCGCCGCCGCACGCGCACGGTGATCGCGCCGCTGTCCAGGCCGCACGCTGCGAGCTGCCGCGTCGTGATGATGGCGTTCGCCGATCGCGTGCCGGATCACCACCGCCGTGTCACAACTTCGCGCGCAACCGCGCGCAGAACGCGCACCCGGGGCGGCGAACGCGGGTCGCGGGAGCCCGCTCGTACAATCGAAGGCGTGCTCACGCCCCGCCAAGAGCTGATCCTGCGCAAGGTCGTGCTCGCCTACCAGGCGACCGTCCAGCCGGTGGCATCGCGCACGCTCGCGGCGGACCCCGATCTGCTGGCCGGTCCCTCGACCGTGCGCCACGAGCTGGCGATGCTCGAGGAGCACGGGCTGCTCGCCCATCCGCACACCTCCGCGGGCCGCGTGCCGACCGACATGGGCTTTCGCTACTTCGTCGATCGCCTGCTGCCGGCCAAGCGCGAGCGCGCCTCGCTGGAGCTCGAGCTGACCCGCCGCGAGGTCGACGAGGCGATGCGCGCCACCACCGAGACGCTGTCGCAGATCACGAACCTGCTGGCGATCGTCTCGGCGCCGCCGCTGGACACCGCCACGATCCGCCACATCGAGGTGCTGCTGCTGCAGCCGCAGATCGTGATGGTGGTGATCATCACGTCGACGGGCGGCGTGTCCAAGCGCATGCTGACCTTCCCCCGCGCCGTCGACAGCGGTCTCGTCACGTGGGCGGCGGAGTTCCTCAACGAGCAGCTCGCCGGCATCGGCCTGGGCGCCCGCAAGCTGCACTCGCGCCTCGCCGACCGGACGCTGTCGCACAGCGAGCGCCGCTTCCTGGACGCGCTGATGCCGGCGTTCACCGACCTCGCGGCCACCGCCGAGGACACGCTCTACGTCGACGGCGCGGCGCGGCTGCTACACGAGCACCGCTTCCACGACCTCTCGCAGATCAACGCCCTCATGGGGATGCTGGAAGGACGGGTCGCCCTGCTGGAGATGTTGCGCAGCGCGCTCGGCGACCGCAACGACGTCGTCGTGCGCATCGGCGCCGAGAACGAGGCCCCGGGGCTGCGCTCGCTGGCGATGGTCGCCGCGGGCTACGGCCTGCCGCTGCGCACGCTGGGCACGGTCTCGCTGATCGGGCCGGTGGCGATGGACTACGCCGGCACGATCGGCGTCGTGCGCGAGGCCGCCGCGCAGCTCTCCCGCTTCGTCGAAGACGTCTACGACGCGGCGTGACCAAGCGCGACTGCTACGAGGTGCTCGGCGTGGGCCGGGACGCCGACGAGGCCGAGGTCAAGAAGGCCTTTCGCAAGCTCGCCCGCGAGCTGCATCCCGACGTCAACAACCACGACCCGCAGGCCGAGGAGAAGTTCAAGGAGTGCGCCGAGGCGTACGAGATCCTCTCCGATCCCGAGCGCCGCCAGGTCTATGACCGCTACGGCCACGAGGGCCTGCGGCGCGGCGGCCAGGCGCCCAACTACGAGGGCTTCGGCTCGATCTCCGATCTCTTCGAGACGTTCTTCGGCGGCGGCTTCGGCGGCGGCGGCGGCGGGATGGGCGGCCCGCGCGGCGGGGGCGACGTGCAGGCGACGACGCAGATCACCCTCGAGCAGGCGGCCGCGGGCGCCGCGATCGACGTGCGCTACGAGGTCGTCGATCGCTGCGAGCGCTGCCACGGCAACGGCGCCGAGCCCGGCACCCCGATCAAGACCTGCCACCGCTGTCACGGCAACGGCGTCCTGCAGGCGGTCAGCCGCACGCCGTTCGGGCAGATCGCGCGGACGGTCTCCTGCGACGTCTGCGGCGGCGACGGCAAGGTCGCCGAGAAGCGCTGCACGCGCTGCGAGGGCCGCGGCCGCGAGGTGCTCACCCACGCCGTCAGCGTCGACATCCCGGCCGGCATCGCCGAGGGCCAGCGCATCCGCCTGACCGGGCGCGGCCACGCCGGCGACGCGGGCGGAGCCCAGGGCGACCTCTACGTCCACGTCGCGATCGCGCCGCACGACCGCTTCCTGCGCGACGGCAACGACCTCATCACGGTGCTCGACGTGCCCGCGCCGATGGCGGCGCTCGGCGCCAAGCTCGGGGTGCCGACGCTCGACGGAGCCGAGGACGTCCACGTCCGCCCCGGGACCCAGCCCGGCGAGTCCTACGTGCTGCGCGGCCGCGGCATGCCGCACCTGCGCCGCCCGGCCCGGCGCGGCGACCTGCGCGTCGTCGCCAACGTGATCATCCCGCGTCAGCTCACCGACGAGCAGAAGCAGCTCATGGTGCGGCTGGCCGAGACGATGACCGACAGCAACACGAAGTCCGAGGAATCGATGTTCGCCAAGCTCAAGCGCGTGCTGCAGGGGTGATCCGCCTGGCGATCCGCGTCGCGCGCGCCGACGCCGAGGTCGCGCTCGCCGAGCTGCTGGCGCTCGCCCCCGCCGGGGTCGAGGAGGTCGACCGCGGCGACACGATCGAGTACGCCGTCTACGGCGCCGAGGGCGAGCTGCCCTCGCTGCCCGACGTGCGGGCGGCCGCCGGCGCCGCGTTCGTCGACGTCACGACGACGCAGGTCGCCGACGACTGGGCCTCGCGCTGGCGCGACTTCCACGTGCCGGTCACGATCGGCGAGCGGCTGCACGTGCGCCCGCCCTGGTGTGACCCGCCGGCCGGCGCGGGCTCGGCGCCGCTGCTGGACATCGTCATCGACCCCAACCAGGCGTTCGGGACCGGCGCGCACGCGACGACGCGGCTGTGCCTCGAGGCGCTGCTCGCGCTGCCGCAACCGGTCCCGCCCGCCCCGCTGATCGACCTCGGCTGCGGCTCGGGCGTGCTGGCGATCGCCGCCGCCAAGCTCGGCTGGGGCCCGGTCGGCGGCCTCGACCACGAGGCAGCCGCGGTCGTAGCCGCGCGCGAGAACGCGCAGGCCAACGGCGTGGCGCTCGACGTGCGCGCCGGCGACCTGCTCCACGGCGGCGCGCCGGCGCCGAGCGCGCCGACCGTCGTCGCGAACCTCCTGCGCCCGCTGCTGGCCCACATCGCGCGGACCGGCTTCGCCGGCGAGCCACCGCAGACGCTGATCGTCAGCGGCCTGCTGCGCGCCGAGGCCGACGCGATCGCCGCCGCGTTCGCGCGCGAGCAGGGGTTGCACGAGCGGGCTCGCGGCGAGCTCGGCGAATGGGCGGCGCTGACGCTCGCCCGCGGCTGACCCGCGGTTAGGCTGCTCGCCGCGATGAACGCAGACGCGCTGATCATCAACCTCGCCCCGACCGGCATGGTGCCGACGAAGGAGACGACGCCGCACGTCCCGCTGCGCACCGAGGAGATCCTCGAGGACGTCGAGCGCTGCCGCGCGCACGGCGTGGCGATCGTCCACGTGCACGCGCGCGACGGCGACGGCGACGGCAGGCCGTCGCACCGCGCCGAGCACTTCGCCCCGATCGTGGCGGGCATCCGCGCCATCGACCCGGAGCTGGTGGTGTGCGTGACCTGCAGCGGCCGGTTCGCGGTCGACCTCGAGTCGAGGGCCGAGGTCCTGTCGCTCGAGGGCGACGCCAAGCCGGACATGGCGTCGCTGACGCTGGGCTCGAACAACTTCGCCAGGCAGGCCTCCGTCAACGCGCCCGAGACGATCTGCGGCCTCGCCGAGCGCATGCGCGAGCGCGGTATCAAGCCCGAGCTCGAGGTGTTCGAGCCCGGGATGGTGGCCTTCGGTCGCCACCTCGTCGAGCGCGGGTTGATCGAGCCGCCCTGCTACGTGAACATCCTGCTCGGCAACCCGGGCACCTCGCGGCTGTCGCCCGGATCGCTGGGTGGCTTCCTCGCCGAGCTGCCGGAGGACTGGACGTGGGCGGCCGCCGGCATCGGCCGCCACCAGCTCCCCGCCAACGCGATGGCGATCGCCGCGGGCGGCCACGTCCGCGTCGGCCTGGAGGACAACATCTGGTGGGATCGCGCGCGCACCACGCCGGCCACCAACGAGCAGCTCGTGCAGCGCGTCGCGCGGCTCGCCGAGCAGCTCGAGCGCCCGCTGGCGACGCCGGCCGAGGTCCGCGCCAGGCTCGGGCTGCCGCGGGGCTGACGCGTGACGTTCGACGGACCCGAGCGTGTCACCGCGACGGACACGGCGACGCTCGAGGCGATCTACCGCCTGCGGGCGGCGGTGTGGCGCGAGACCGGGGACATCGCCCAGGCGGCGTTCGCCGACGGCCGCTGGCGCGACGAGCACGACCCGGCCAGCACGCACTGGGTGGTCCGCGACGGCGACGCGCTCGTGGCCGCCGCGCGCCTCAGCGTGCACGAGCGGCTGGCCGACGTGCCGGAGGCCGAGGAGTACGCGGCCGTCGGGCTGCGGCTGGAGGGCCGCATCGCGGCTCCCGCCCGCGTCGTCGTGGCGGCCGCGGCGCGTCGTCACGGCCTGGCCTGGCAGCTGCTCGACGCGCAGGACGCCGGGGCGCACACCGCCGGCTGTGCGTTCGCCGTGCGCCAGTCGTCGCCCGCGATGAGCCGGCTGTTGGCGCGCCGCGGCTGGCGCGGCGCCGGTCGCGCCGGTGTCGACGAGCGCTTTCCGGGCGTGCGCTTCGAGGTCATGGTGCTGGAGCTCGTGCCGTGACGGCGGCGCGCGAGCCGCGGCCGAAGCTCGTGCTCGCCGTCGGCGCGCCCGACGGCATCACCCGCGACGAGGCCACGCGGCGGTTCCACGGCAAGGGGCTGGTCGGCAACAGCGGCATCACCACGACCCTGCTGCCCTGGCTGCGCGAGCGCCAGCACCCCTTCGCGGTGATGATGTTCGGATCGATGGGCCGGCTCGACCAGGCGGACGCGCGGCGGCTGTCCGAGCGGACCCGCGGGCGGGTGCTGGTCAACCTGATCTGCGAGCCGCACCTGCGTCTGGCCCTGCAGCAGGTGGCGCGCTTCGAGCTGGAGACCGCGCTTCCGCTGGTCAACCCGTCCTGGGCCGTGGCCGCGACGGCGCGCCCGCTGATCGCGCGCCGGCTGGCGCATCAGGCCGGGGTGCACGCGCCGCACTGCACGCTCTTCCGGGCGGGCGCGCTGACGCTGCCCGAGCACATCGAGGCCCATGCGCATCGCTACCCGGTCCTGCTGCGGCCGCCGGGCAAGCACGGCAGCGTCGGGCTCGTGCGGGTCGACGACCCCGGCGAGATCAGCCGCCACCCGGCGATGCTGCGGGCCTGCACGGTGACCGATTTCGTGGACTTCCGCTCCGGCGACGGGCTGTGGCGCAAGTACCGCATGGTCTACGCGGGCGATCGCCTGTTCCGCCGCCACGTGCTCACCGACCGCGCGTGGAACCTCACCCGCGCCGCCCGCGAGTTCATGGGCGACCGGCCCGAGCTCGCCGCCGAGGAGCAGGATTGGATCAACCGGCCGGTGACCCTGGAGCGCGGCTCGGTCGAGGCGCGGGTGATGCACCAGTTTCGCGCGCTGCAGCTCGATTTCGGCGCCATCGACTTCGCGCTGCCGCCCGACGGCGACCTCGTCGTCTTCGAGATCAACGCCTGCGTGCAGCTGACCAACCGGCTGGACGCGCAGGCCGCCGGCGACCGGCGCTACTTCGAGGCCAACAACGAGGCGATCCTCGAAGCGCTGCTCGCGCAGGTCTGCGCGCGCGCCGCCGCGCCGTAGCGGCCGCGCCGGCGACGGTCGCCCGATTGTCCAGACAGCGAAACTTCGGGGTTCGATCGGCCGTTAGTGTCAGCACAATGGCCAAGCGAACCCCCC
The DNA here is from genome assembly GCA_963709935.1 of uncultured Actinomycetes bacterium. Taxonomy (GTDB): domain Bacteria; phylum Actinomycetota; class Thermoleophilia; order Solirubrobacterales; family Solirubrobacteraceae; genus CADCVQ01. Next base: position 102,519 of record CAVPYM010000012.1, read on the forward strand.
TGCTGCTCGTCCTCCTGCTCGCCGCCACGGCCCTGGCCGCAGCCGCCGGCCCCGTCGCCGCCCAGGAGCCCCCCAACCCGCCCGATCCGTACATCGTCGACGGCCGCGCCCAGGCCGCGCTGGACAAGGCGCGCACGGCGTGGAAGAAGGCGAAGATCAGCTCGTACCGCTACGAGGCGCGCCGCACCTGCTTCTGCCCGACCACCGGCTGGCACGTGGTCAACGTGCGCCGCGGCGCCCCGTCGGAGCGCGTGCACTCCACCGTCAAGGACATCGCCACGGTGCCGCGCCTGTTTCGCCAGATCCAGCGGGCGATCGACCGCAAGGCGCACGACCTCACGGTGACCTACGGCACCCACGGCGTGCCGAAGAAGCTCTCGATCGACTCCTACCAGAACGTCATCGACGAGGAGCAGTACTTCAGCATTCGCGGCTTCAAGCGGCGCTGACGGGGCTACCCTCCAGGCGGCATGGCCTGGAACGTCATCATCGCCGGGGGCGGCTTCGGCGGCTTCTACACGGCCCGCACGCTGGCCCGCGTCCTGCCCCCGCAGAGCACCCGCGTGCGCCTCGTCACCGAGGACAACTTCATGCTCTACACGCCGCTGCTGCCCGGCGCGGCGGCCGGCACGCTCGAGCCGCGCCATGTCGTCGTGCCGCTGCGCGAGGAGCTCGATCCCTCGATCCACCTGCGCCTGGGCAAGATCACCGGCGCCTCGCCGGAGCGCAACGTCCTGCACGTGCGCTCGCTGGACGGCACGCAGGAGGAGCTCGCCTACGACCAGCTCGTCGTCGCGGTCGGCTCCGTCAGCCGCACGCTGCCGATCCCCGGCCTCGCGGAGCACGGCATGGCGCTCAAGTCGCTGCCCGAGGCGATCGCGGTGCGCAACCACGTCATCCGCACGCTGGAGATCGCCGAGACGCTCGAGGACGGCGACGCCCGCCGCGAGTACCTCACCTACGTCTTCGTCGGCGCGGGCTACGCGGGCCTGGAGGGGCTCGCCGAGCTGCAGGACTTCGCCGCCGACGTCATCGACCTGTACCCGCGCTGCGGGGTGACCGGGATGCGCTGGATCCTCGTCGAGGCCAACGACCGCGTCATGCCGGAGATCAGCGCCAAGCTGGCCGACTTCGCCGTCCGCGAGCTGCGCTTCCGCGGGATCGAGATCCGCACGAGCACGACGCTCGACGCGGTCACGGCAACGACCGCGACGCTCAGCGACGGCGAGGTCGTGCCGACGCGCACGCTCGTCTGGACCGCCGGCGTCAAGCCCAACCCGGTCATCGCCGAGCTCGGCCTGCCGCTCTCCGACCGGGGCCGGATCGTCACCGACAGCCGCCTGCGGGTCGCGGGCTTCGACAACGTCTGGGCGATCGGCGACGGCGCCGCCGTGCCCGACCCGGCCCGGCCCGGCCAGCCCTGCCCGCCGACCGCGCAGCACGCGATCCGCCAGGGCCGGGTCGCCGGGCGCAACGTCGCCAACGCGATCGGCGGCGGCGGCCGCCCGCGGCGCTTCACCTACAAGACCAAGGGCGTGTTCGTCGACATGGGCCGGCGCAAGGCCGTCGCCACGACCGGGCCGATCACCTGGAGCGGGATGCCGGCCTGGATGCTGGCGCGCTCCTACCACCTCGTGATGATGCCCGGCGCCGGCCGCCGCGCGCGGCTGCTCGTGGACTGGAACATCGGCCTGCTGTTCGGCCGCGACACCGCCGAGCTGGGCCGTATCGGCGAGCCGCGTGCGGTCACCGCGCCGCTCGCCGACGCGGCTGCCGCGGGCGCGGGTGGCAACGGGACCACGGCCGGCGGCGGCGCCGCGAGCGCCGGCGACGTCACCGCGACCGGCCGCTGACGCGCGTGGCGGGCGCGGCGGACGTCCGCCCGCTGCTCAGACCGGGCAGCACGCCGCCGCCTGCGCTGAAGTCATCCGCGGGCTGCGTATCCTGAACGGCAGATGACGCTGGCCGACACGGTGAAGCAGGATCTCGTCTCCGCGATGCGGAGCGGTGAGAAGGATCGTGTCGGCGCGCTGCGGCTCGTGCTCAGCGAGCTGCAGAAGGCGGCCAAGGAGGGTGGCGACGACGAGCTCGTCGTGCTGCGCCGCGAGCGCAAGCGCCGCCTGGAGTCCGCGACGGCGTTTCGCGACGCCGGCCGCGCGGAGCTCGCCGACGGCGAGGAGGCCGAGGCGCGGCTCATCGAGCACTACCTGCCGGCCGAGCTGCCCGACGACAGCCTGCGGGCGATCGTCGCCGCGGCGGTCGCCGAGACCGGCGCGCAGTCGCCCAAGGACATGGGCCAGGTCATGAAGTCCGCGATGGCCGCCGTCGACGGCCGCGCCGACGGCAAGCGCGTGTCCGCGCTCGTGCGAGAGGCGCTGACGCACTGATGCGCCGGCAGATCGAGCTCTCAAACCAGGCCGCGACGGAGCTGGCCGGAAGCCGCGACGCCGTCCTGCGCGCGCTCGAGGGGCACGTCGCGTGCGACCTGTGGCTGCGCGGCAACATCCTCACCCTCGACGGCGAGGAGGAGGCGGTGGACGCCGCCGCGACCGTCGTCAGGGAGCTCGCCGAGCTCATCGAGCAGGGCCACGAGATCGCCCCGGGCACGATCGCCGCCGTCACCGGCGCGCTGGACCAGAAGCGCTCGCCCGCCGAGATCCTCGAGGACGTCGTCTGGAAGCACCGCTCCAAGCAGGTCGCGCCGAAGACCGTCAACCAGAAGCGCTACGTCGACTCGATCCGCACCAACATCATCACGTTCGGCATCGGCCCGGCCGGCACCGGCAAGACGTTCCTCGCCGTCGCGCTCGCCGCCGCCGCGCTGAGCCGCCGCGAGGTCAACCGGATCATCCTCACCCGCCCCGCCGTCGAGGCCGGCGAGCGCCTCGGCTTCCTGCCCGGCGACCTCATGGCGAAGATCGACCCGTACCTGCGGCCGCTGTTCGACGCGCTGCACGACATGCTCGACGCCGAGAAGGTCTCCACCTACCTCGAGCGCGGCCAGATCGAGGTCGCGCCGCTGGCGTTCATGCGCGGCCGCACGCTCAACGACAGCTTCATCATCCTCGACGAGGCGCAGAACACGACGCCCGAGCAGATGAAGATGATCCTCACGCGGCTGGGCTTCAACTCCAAGATGGTCGTCACGGGCGATGTCACGCAGATCGACCTGCCCAAGAACGAGGGCTCCGGCCTGGTCGTCATCAGCGACATCCTCGAGAACATCGAGGGCATCGAGTTCGTGCGCTTCGGCGGCGAGGACGTCGTGCGCCACCGGCTCGTGCAGAAGATCGTCGCGGCCTACGCCGAGCACGCCGAGAGCCAGACCGCCGAGCTGCGTCCGGCCGATCGCCGCCGCGCTTGACCTCCTCCCACCACCTCGAGATCGACGTCGTCGGACCGGAGGGCGGACCCGCGTACCTCCCGCTGGAGGAGATCGACCGCCTGCTCTCGCTGGCGCTGGCCTCGGCGGGGATCGAGAGCGGCCACGTCGCGGTCCAGTTCGTCGACGCGGCGCGGATCGCCGAGCTCAACGCCGAGCATCGCGGCGAGCACGGCCCGACCGACGTGCTGTCGTTTCCGATCGACGGCGAGGACCCCTCGCCGGGGCCGTGCGAGCTGGGCGACATCGTCATCTGCGAGGAGCACACGGCGGACCTGCGTGAGGCGATCGTCCACGGCGCGCTGCACCTGACCGGGATGGACCACGAGACCGACGACGGCGAGATGCTCGCCGTCCAGCGCGAGATCCTGGCCTGGGTCTCGCCCGACAGCGCACCGTGAGCGCCGCCGGCGCCCACGCCGGCCCGACGCGGGCCGGCTTCGTCGCGCTGGCCGGGCGCCCGAACGTCGGCAAGTCGACGCTCGTCAACGCGATCGTCGGCCAGAAGGTCGCGATCGTCTCCGACAAGCCGCAGACGACGCGCCGCGCGATCCGCGGGATCGCGATGCGCGGCAACGCCCAGCTCGTGCTCGTCGACCTGCCCGGCGTGCAGCGTCCGCGCGACGCGCTGACGCAGCGCATGCAGTCGCGCGTGGAGCGCGAGTTCGGCGATGCCGACGTGGCGCTGCTGCTGCTCAACGGCGAGCAGGGCGTCGGGCCCGGCGACCGCTTCATCGCCGGGGCGCTCGCGCGCGCCGGGGTCCCCGTCGCCGTGGTCGTCAACAAGATCGACCGCCTCGACGAGGCGCACACGCTGGCCGCCCTGCAGGCGGCGGCGGAGCTGGGCGTGTCCGACGAGATCTTCCCGTTGTCGGCGCGCAAGGGCACGGGCGTGGAGGAGCTCGTCGAGTACCTCGTCGCGCTGCTGCCGCACAGCCCCTACCTGTTCGACGTCGACGACCCGTCCGACCAGACCGACGAGGTGCTGTTCGCCGAGCTCATCCGCGAGCAGATCCTGCGGCGCACGTTCCAGGAGGTCCCGCACGCCGTCGAGGTGGTCGTCGAGGAGATCGACGACTCGCGCGAGGACCTCGTGCGCGTGCAGGCCCGCGCCTGGGTCGAGGCCGAGTCGCAGAAGGGCATCCTGATCGGCGCCCAGGGCCGGATGATCAAGGCGATCGGCACGGCCGCGCGGCGCGAGCTCGAGCGCCGGCTCGGCGTGCAGGTGCACCTCGACCTCGCCGTCCGCGTGCGGCGCGGCTGGCGCGGCGACGACGGCCTGCTCGATCGGCTCGGGATCGAGTAGCGAGCGCGGCCGCGGGGCTACAGTCCTGCCCGACGACCAGAGGAGACGAGCGCGATGGCCTATGAGTTCTACGTGACGATCGAGGCGAGCAAGCAGGGCCGGCTCGCCGGGGAGACCACGCGCGAGACGCACAAGGGCACGCTCGCCGGGATCGGCTTCAGCTACGAGGTCAGCTCCCCGCGCGACGCCGCGAGCGGCCAGGCCACCGGCAAGCGCCAGCACGGCGCCGTCACGTTCACGAAGGAGTGGGGCGCCGCCTCGCCGCAGCTGTTCACGGCGCTCGTCACCAGCGAGGTCATCACGAGCGCGCTGTTCGAGTTCGTGCGCACCAACGACGTCGGCGTCGAGCACGTCTTCCACACGATCGGGCTGACCGACGCCGCCGTGACCGGGATCCACCAGTACGTCGCCGCGCAGGACGACGGCGAGCTCGATCAGGCCGAGCTCGAGGACGTCGCGCTGACGTTCCGCGGAATCGAGATCAAGAACCTCGACGCCAAGACGTCCGCGTCCGACACCGTGGCGGCCAGGCGATGAGCGATCCGGCGGTCGACATCCTGCTGATCGGCGGCGGAATCGCGTCCGCGAACGCCGCCGCCGAGCTGCGCGAGCAGGGCTTCGGCGGCTCGATCCTGCTCGTCACGCGCGAGATGGACGCGCCCTACCACCGGCCGCCGCTGACCAAGGGCTACCTGCGCGGCAGCGAGGACCGGCCCTCGACGCTCATCCACCCGGCGGCGTGGTACGCCGAGCACGACGTCGAGGTGCGCACGCGCACGCCCGTCATGGACATGGACACCGCGGCGAAGACGGCCAAGCTCGGCCGCGCGGTGGTCGGCTTCGGACAGGCGCTGCTGGCGACCGGCGGCGGGATCCGCCGGCTGCAGGTCGACGGTGGCATGCGCGACGCCATCCACTACCTGCGCGCGCTCGGCAACGCCGACAAGCTGCGCAACGAGATCGACGGCGCGGAGCGCGTCGTCGTCGTGGGCGGCTCGTACATCGCGACCGAGGTCGCCGCCTCGATGACGGTGCTCGGCAAGCGGGTGACGCTCGTCATGCAGGAGGCGCTCCCGCTGGAGCGCGGCTTCGGCCCGGTCGCCGGGCAGTTCGCCCACGACCTGCTGACCGGCCACGGCGTCGAGGTGCTCGCCGAGGCCGACGTGGTCGAGTTCGCCGGCGCGGGCGAGGGCGACGAGCCGGTCAGCGCCGTGGTCTGTGCCGACGGGCGGCGCGCGGAGGCCGATCTCGTCGTCGTCGGCGTCGGCGCCACGCCGGACGTCATGCTCGCCCGCAAGGCCGAGCTCGAGCTGGGCGAGAGCGGCGGCGTCCGCTGCGACGCCACGCTGCGCACGTCGGCCCCTGACGTCTGGGCGGCCGGCGACATGTGCGAGTACGACAGCGTCGTCCACGGCCGCCGCGTGCGGATCGAGCACGAGGAGGTCGCCGCCGCGCAGGGCCGCCACGCCGCGCGCGCGATGCTCGGCTCCGACGCGCCGTACCGCGAGATCCCGTACTTCTGGTCGGACCTGGCGGACTGGGCGACGCTCGAGTACGTCGGCGCCGCGGCGAGCTGGGACGAGGAGATCGTCCGCGGGGACCCGGCGAGCGGGGCGTTCAGCGTCTTCTACGCACAGGCCGGGAAGGTCGTCGGCGCGCTCGCGGTCGGCCGCGCGGACGACCTCGACGTCGCCCGTGAGCTGATCGGCGCCGGCGGGAGCGTCGGCGAGCTGCCGGACGCGTGAGCGGCGCTCAGCGCTTCGGGCAGCGCCCGGGGATCCACCCGTACAGCCGCGGGCGCGCGGCGACGCCGGTGCGGATCGACCAGTAGCGCCAGGTCAGCGTGCCGTCGCTGTTGGGGTCGCACGTCGTGAAGGAGTCGACCTTGGCGACCGGCGTCCCGACGCGCACCATGCCCCGTGCGACGCCGCCGACCGAGACGTTCGTCGTGTTCGTCATGAAGTAGACGACGTTGCCGAAGTCGGGCTTGGCGTCGTACTCCTTGACGTCGTTGATCGCCCCGTTGGAGAGGCGGGCGTGGGCGGCGGGGTCGACGTTCGGGTTGGCCAGCCTGCGCACCTTGCCGACCTCGCGCCCGCTCGGCCCGCAGCCCGTGCCGCCGCCGCGCTGTCGCGCGAACGCGTTGAACGCGACCGCGCCGAGCGCTGTGCTGCGGTCGATCGCGGCGCTGTCGAGGAACGCCTGCGTACCGCCGCCGTTGGCCTTGCCGGCGATGATCTGCACGAGCGCGAAGCGCGCCGACTGGGCGGCGCTCGCCGCGCAGCCGTGCCCGCGCACGTTCACGGTCGTCGCGCGGAACGCCGTGCCGTCGAGCGCGACGAGCATGAAGCGCCCGGCGTCGTTCAGCGCCAGCCGGCCCATCGGCTGGGCGAGCGAGTCGATCAGCGGCCAGCTGCGCGCGCCGCCCGCGACCGGGTTGGGCGCGAGCCCGTCGAACTTCTTGCTGATCGTCACCTCGGCGTTGCGCAGCGCGCGCCAGGCGGCGCGGCTGAGATCGGGCGTGCCGTGGCGCCCGAGCCGGCAGTCGGCGATCCTGTGGCCCTTCGGCGGGGTGCAGGCGCGGCCCTCGAAGCCGCGCTTGGGTGCGGCCGCGACCGGCGCGGCGACGGCCAGGACGGCGAGCAGGGCGATGGCGAGGAAGGCACGCATGTCAGTCACAACGCCGGGGGGCGGCGCAGGATGCGGTGGCTCCTAGACTCCCATCCTCGTGGAGATCACCTTCGACAGCCAGGGGCTCGTGCCCGTCATCGTCCAGGACTGGCGCAGCGGCGAGGTGCTGACGCTGGCCTACGCCAACGCCGAGGCGGTGCGCCGCACGCGCGCGAGCGGCGAGCTGCACCTCTACAGCCGCTCGCGCCGGGAGCAGTGGCACAAGGGCGCGACGAGCGGCCACACCCAGGCGGTGCGGGCCCTGCGGCTGGACTGCGACGGCGACGCGCTGCTGGCGCTCGTCGAGCCCGCGGGACCGGCCTGCCACACCGGCGAGCGCACGTGCTTTCATCACGGCGAGATCGAGCCGCCGGCGCCGCACGAGGCGCTGCCCGGGCTGGAGCGCACGCTGGTCCAGCGCGCCGCCGAGCGCCCGGCCGGCTCCTACACCGTGACGCTGCTGGAGGATCCGCAGCTCGCGGGCGAGAAGGTGCGCGAGGAGGCCGAGGAGGTCACGCGCGCCGTGCGCGAGGAGACCGACGAGCGCGTCGACGACGAGGCCGCCGACGTGCTCTACCACCTCGCGGTCCTGCTGCGCGGGCGGGGGCGCTCGCTCGCCGACGCCTACGACGTGCTCAATGGCCGTCGCGGCTGACCGGTCGCAGTCCGCCGGCGGCAGCGGCGCGCTGCCGGTGCAGCCATCGCTGGACGAGGTGCGCGAGCTCGCCCGCGAGTTCAACCTCATCGCGCTGCGCCACTCGTTCATCGACGACACCGAGACGCCGGTCTCGGCCTTCCTGAAGCTGCGCGGCACCGAGCCGAGCTCGGAGGCGTTCCTGCTGGAGTCCGCCGAGCGCGGCCAGGAGGTCGGGCGCTACAGCTTCATCGGCGTGCGCCCGCGCAAGGTCGTGCGCTGGTCGCTGGGCGACGAGCCCGCCGATCCGTACGCCCACGCCGCCGCCGAGGTCGCCAGCCTGCGCCAGGCGCCGTGGCCGGACATGCCGCCGTTCGCCGGGGGGGCGGTGGGCTACTTCGGCTACGACCTCGTGCGCACGGTCGAGCCGCTGGGCGAGCCCAACCCCGACCCGGTCGGGCTGCCCGACATGGCGCTCATGCTCTCCGACGTGCTCGTCGTGTTCGACCATCTGCGCCACACGATCAGCGTGCTCGTCAACGTCTACGCCGACGACGACGACGGCACCGGACTCCAGACCGCCTACGCCGACGCCGTCGCCACGATCGCGATGGCCCGCGAGCTGCTCGCCGGCCCGGTGCCGCGGCCGGCGCCGACGCCCGCCCGGCCGCGCCCGCGGTTTGAGTCCAACATGCCGCGCGCGCAGTTCGAGGCCAACGTCGCGCGGATCGTCGAGTACATCCACGCCGGCGACGCCTTCCAGGTCGTGCCCTCGCAGCGCTGGTCGGCGGACCTCGACATCGACCCGTTCTCGGTCTACCGCGGCCTGCGGGTGGTCAACCCGAGCCCGTACATGTACTTCCTGGACTTCCTGGACTTCCAGGTCGCGGGCGCGTCGCCGGAGCCGGTGCTGACCGTCACCGGCCGCCATGTCGCGACGCGGCCGATCGCCGGCACGCGGCCGCGCGGCGCGACGCTCGCCGACGACGAGCGGATCGCCGAGGAGCTGCTCGCCGACGAGAAGGAGCGCGCCGAGCACGTGATGCTGGTCGACCTCGGCCGCAACGACCTCGGCCGGGTCTGCGAGTACGGCAGCGTGAGCGTCGACCGCTTCATGGCCGTCGAGACGTACTCGCACGTCATGCACATCGTCTCCAGCGTGTCGGGCACGCTGCGCGCGGACGTCACCGCGATGGACGCCCTGCGCTCGGTGCTGCCGGCCGGGACGCTGTCGGGCGCGCCGAAGGTCCGCGCGATGCAGATCATCGACGAGCTCGAGCCGATCAAGCGCGGCGGCTACGGCGGCGCGATCGGCTACCTCGCCTACACCGGCGACCTCGACACCGCCATCCACATCCGCACGGTCGTCATGAAGGACGGGCGCGCGCACGTGCAGGCGGGCGGTGGCACCGTGGCGGACGCCGTTCCGGCCTACGAGTTCGCCGAGTCCGAGGCGAAGGCGGGAGCGGTGCTGCGCGCGGTCGAGCTCGCCTCCCAGCAGCCGGACTGGCCATGACCTCCGTCCTCGTCGTCGACAACTACGACTCGTTCACGTACAACCTCGTCCAGTTCCTGGGGGAGATGGGCGCCGAGCTGGACATCGTGCGCAACGACGTGGCCAGCGTCGACGAGCTGCTCGAACGCCAGCCCGACCGCGTCGTCGTCTCGCCCGGCCCCTGCACGCCCAGCCAGGCCGGCATCTCGGTGGCGTCGATGCGGCGCTTCCCGGAGGCCGGCATCCCGACGCTGGGCGTCTGCCTCGGCCACCAGTCGCTGGCTCAGGCGTTCGGCGGCGTCGTCATCCGCGGCGAGCCGATCCACGGCAAGACGAGCGAGATCACGCACGACGGGCGCACGATCTTCGCCGGCCTGTCGCCGACCCTGACCGTCGGGCGCTACCACTCGCTCGTCGTCGATCCCGACCGCCTGCCCGACGCGTTGGAGATCTCCGCGCAGGGCGACGGCGTCCTCATGGGCCTGCGTCACCGCGAGCTGCCCGCAGAGGGCGTGCAGTTTCATCCCGAATCGGTGCTGACCGACGAGGGCAAGGCGCTGCTGCGCAACTTCCTCGACGGCTGACGGCGGCGCCCGGCGGCCTACCCTGAGCGCGATGAGCGTTCCTCTCTCGGTCCTCGATCTCGCGCCGGTCGGCGCCGGCCGCAGCGCGGGCGACGCGCTCGCCGGCACGACGCGCCTGGCCCAGCGCGCCGACGAGCTCGGCTACACCCGCTTCTGGGTGGCCGAGCACCACAACATCCCCTCGGTGGCGTCGACCGCGCCCGAGGTGCTGATCGCCCACATCGCCGCGAACACGCAGCGCATCCGCGTGGGCTCGGGCGGCGTCATGCTGCCCAACCACGCGCCGCTGGCCGTCGCCGAGCGCTTCGGCATGCTCGAGGCGCTGCACCCCCACCGCATCGACCTCGGCCTCGGCCGCGCGCCCGGGACCGACCAGCGCACCGCGCTGGCACTGCGCAGCACGTCGCCGGAGCGCTTCGAGGAGCAGCTCGCGCAGCTGCGCGGCCATCTCGGCAACGGCTACGGCGCCATGCGCGCGGTGGCCGGCGAGCACACCGTGCCCGAGCTGTGGATGCTCGGCTCCACCGACGGCGGCGCGCGGATCGCCGCGCAGCTCGGGCTGCCGTTCGTCTTCGCCCACCACTTCCATCCGCACTTCACCGAGCCGGCGCTCGAGCTCTACCGCGGGCGGTTCGAGCCGTCGGAGCTGCTCTGCGCGCCGCGGGTGATCGTCGCGGCGGGGATCGTCGTCGGCGACGACGACGAGGACGCGCTGCGCCGCGCGCTGCCCGGCGGCGTCTCGATGCTGCGCCTGCGCCAGGGCCGGCCCGCCCCGATCCCGAGCGTGGAGGACGCCGAGGCGCTCGTCCGGCAGCTGGGGGAGAGCGAGCTGGCGGTGGTCCAGGACGCGATCGGCCGGGCGATCATCGGCGGCCCGCAGACGGTCCACGCCGAGCTGCTGGACCTCGTCGAGCGGACCGGCACCGACGAGCTCATGCTGGTCTCGCAGGTCGTCGACGCCGACCGGCGCATCGCGGGCCTGGAGCGGGTCGCCCGCGCGTTCGACCTCGCACCGGCCGATCAGGCCCTCTCTCCGGCGGATGTCTAGCGTCGTCCAGCCGGTGGCGGGACGTGGCTGGCCAACGCCCTAAGGGTCAGTACCGCGGGCGGTCCTCGGGGTGGACGGGGCGGCCCTGCTCGTCGTAGTAGGCGGCGCGATCGTTCTCGGCGACGGGCGTGCCGTCCTCGTAGACCGCCGGCCGGTCGTTGTCGGAGACGGGCGGCTCGTCGACGTGGACCGGCCGGCCCATCGCGTCGATCGTCCGGCCGTCCCTGCCCTCGTAGACCCCCTGATCATCCTGCTGGTAAGCCGGGTCCGAGGCGCCGTCCTGGTACACCGGGCGGCCCGCCTCGTCGTAGGCCGGCGGTGCGCTGTAGGCGTCGGCCGATGCCGAGCGGCCCGTGAAGCCGCGCCCGCCCGCCTCGGACTCCAGCGCCGACGCCTGCTGGGCATGCAGCTCGGCTGCGACACGGTTGGCCTGGGCCTGCAGGTGCAGCTCGGCTTGGGCGGCCTCGTGCGGGTCGGTGGCCTGCGCATGACGCTCGACCGCCTCGGCCATCGGGTCGTTCCGGGAGGCGCGGGCCGCGCCGCGGCGGCCGCGCAGTTCGGGGCCCTTCCCGCCTCCGGACAGGCCGGGACCGGCGTTGCGGGAGCGCATCCACATGAACGCGGCTGCGGCGATGACGGCGAGGACGATGAGGACGAGAAGGATCTCCATGCCAGCTTGGTACCCCGGTGCCCGAATGCGGAACCCGCACGGACGGACGTCTCCGCTGCGCGACGGCGCGCCCACCCCGCCGCCCGCGACCTAGAATCCCAGCGTGAGCGACCGCCAGCCGATGACCCGCACGTACCGCGTCGCGCTCGGCATCTGCGTGCCGACCGTGCGGTGGTGGGGCCGCCTGCAGGTCGAGGGCGTCGAGCACATCCCCGCCGAGGGCCCGCTGCTGATCGTCGGCAACCACGACTCCTACTGGGATCCGGTGGTCATCGGCATCGGCGCGATCGAGCGCCGCCAGATCCGGGCGCTGTCGAAATCCTCATTGTGGAAGGTGAAGGGCCTCAACAAGGTGCTCGACGGCATGGGGCAGATCCCGATCGAGCGCGGCAGCGGCGACGCCGGCGCCCTGGATCGCGCGATCGCCGAGCTGCGCGGCGGCAGCTGCATCGGGATCTTCCCGGAGGGAACGCGCAGCCTCGGCCGCGAGCTGCGCCCGCGCAGCGGGTTCGGCCGCCTCGTCGCCGCGGTGCCCGAGGCGGTGGTGGTGCCGGTCGCCGTGACCGGCTCGGTCGACATCACGCGCCCGTTGCGCCGCCCGCGCCTGCACGTCCGGTTCCTCCCCCCGGCGGAGGGGCTGCGCGAGGGCGAGACGCCCGGCGAGCACTCCGCGCGGGTCGTCAAGCAGATCCGCCGGCTGGCCCCGATCGCGATCGCCGGCCGCAAGCACCGCAAGCTCGCCGCCCGCACACCCGAATGACCCACTAGGCTGCGCGCCCTGGTGCCCGACCCAGTCCTCACGCCGGCGATCGACAAGGTCGCGTCCGGCGAGCACCTCAGCGCCGACGAGGCGGCCGCCGTGCTCGGGGTGATCATGGCCGGCGACGCCTCCGAGGCGCAGATCGCGGGCCTGCTGATCGGGCTGCGCACGAAGGGCGAGACCGTCGCGGAGGTCGCCGGCCTGGCGCGCACGATGCGCGCGCTGGCCGACCCGGTCACGACGCTGCGCGACGAGCTCGTCGACACCGCCGGCACGGGCGGCGGCCGGCCCACGTTCAACGTCTCCACGACGGCGGCGCTGATCGCGGCCGGCGCCGGCTGCGCGGTCGCCAAGCACGGCAACCGCTCGGCGACCGGCCGCTCGGGCTCGGCCGACGTGCTCGAGGCGCTCGGCGTGCGGATCGACCTCGGGCCGGCGGCCGTCGGCACCTGCATCGACGAGCTCGGCTTCGGCTTCATGTTCGCGCCGCGCCATCACCAGGCGACCCGCTTCGTCATCCCGGTGCGCAAGGAGCTCGCCGTCCGGACGATCTTCAACCTGCTCGGCCCGCTGACCAACCCGGCGGGCGCCCGGCGCCAGCTCATCGGCGTCGCCGATCCGGCCTTCCTGGAGGTCATCGCCGGCGCCCTGGCGCTGCTCGGCGCCGACCGCGCGCTGGTCGTCTCCTCGCACGACGCGCTCGACGAGATGAGCATCGCGGCGCCCACCACCGTCGTCGAGGTCGACGGCGCCGACCTGAACACCTACACCGTCAGCCCGGAGGACTGCGGGCTGACGACGAGCAGCGACCCGCAGGCCACGCTCGGCGGCTCGCCCGCCGAGAACGCCGCGACGACGCGCGCGATCTTCGCCGGCGAGAGCGGCCCGCGCCGCGACCTCGCGGTGCTCAACGCCGGCGCCGCGATCTACGCCGCCGGCCGCGCCGACGACCTGCGCGCGGGCGTCGCCGCCGCCCAGGCCGCGCTCGACGACGGCGCCGCCATGCGCACGCTCGACGCGCTCGTCGCGCGCACCCAGCAGCTCGCGGGGGCGACGGCGCCGGCATGAACGTGCTCGAGCGCATCGTCGCCTCCACGCGGGAGGACGTCCGCCGCCGGCGCGAGGAGGTGCCCTTATCGACGCTGCAATCAGCGCTCGCCGGGCGCGGCGACGACCGCCCGTTCTCCGAGGCGCTGACGCTGCCGGGGATCTCGGTCATCGCCGAGCACAAGCGCCGCTCGCCGTCGGCCGGCACGATCCGCGAGGGCGCCACGGTCGCCGAGGTCGTCCTGGCCTACGAGCGCGGCGGCGCGGCGGCGATCTCGATCCTCACCGAGGGCAGGCATTTCGGCGGCTCCCTCGACGACCTGCGCGAGGCCCGCGCGGCCTGCCCGCTGCCGATCCTGCGCAAGGACTTCATCGTCGACCGCTACCAGGTCTACGAGTCCGCGGCGGCGGGCGCCGACGCGATCCTGCTGATCGTCGCCGCGCTCGACGCCAAGGCGCTGACCGCGCTCTACGCCGAGGCGCGCACGCTCGACCTCGACGTGCTCGTCGAGGTTCACGACGAGGACGAGCTCGAGTGCGCGCTCGAGCAGATCGACGCCGACGTGATCGGGATCAACAACCGCAACCTCGCGGACTTCAGCGTCGACATCGAGCGCACGTTCGAGCTGCTGGCCGACATCCCGGCCGGCAAGACCGTGGTGTCGGAGTCGGGCTTTCACTCGCGCGAGCAGCTCGACGCGCTCGAGCGGGTCGGGGTCGACGGCGTGCTCGTCGGCGAGTCGCTCATGCGCGCGCCCGACCCGCAGGCCGCGCTGCGCGCGCTGACCGGTGCCGACGAGACCGGCGAGATCCCGCGTTAGTTGTCATGGCCGCTCGGCCACCCGCGGCGAGTGAAATGCTGCATGCTTTGGGCGTCGCCTGTTGACGCCGGTTTCGCCTTGGTGCCTGCGAGCCCGATGTTAGTTTGGCGTGGGAGCCTCCCCGGTACCCCGGACTGTGCCCTTGAGCACGACCATCAGACTCGTTGTTCTCAGGGGGCTCTCCTGGCGATCAAGACGCGTTATTGATCGACGGGGAGGAGGGTGTGATGCAGCAGGTGTTCGATCGGCTCCATGAACGGGTTGCGGGGCTCGATGTCCACAAGGCGCAGGTGACCGCAGCGGTCAGGGTGCCCGACGGCGAGCGCGGCCGTTTGCAGGACGTTGCGGAGTTCGCGACGACCGTTCGGGGGCTGCTGGGGTTGCGCGATTGGCTGGCGGCGCACGGGGTCACGCATCTGGCGATGGAGGCCACCGGCGTGTATTGGCGGCCGGTGTGGGCGATCCTTGAGGATCACTTCGAGTGCGTCCTGGTCAACGCGCGTCACGTCAAGCAGGTCCCGGGCCGCAAGACCGATGTCGGTGACGCGGCGTGGCTGGCGCAGTTGCTGGAGGCCGGGCTGTTGCGCGCGAGTCTCGTGCCGCCCAAGCCGATCCGCATGCTGCGAAACCTCACCAGGTATCGCAAGACGCAGATCGAGGAGCGCCAGCGCGAGGCCAACCGGCTGCACAAGATCCTGGAGGACACGGGCATCAAGCTGGACTGCGTCGCGTCGGACATCCTCGGGGTGTCGGGTCGCGCGATGCTCGACGCGCTCGTTGCCGGGACGACGGACCCGACCGTCCTCGCGGAACTGGCGAAGGGACGGCTGCGCGCGAAGCTGCCGGCGCTCAGGGAGGCGCTGGAGGGCCGCTTTGACGTCGAGCACGCGCTGATCGTCTCGGCGATCCTCGCGCACCTCGATTTCCTCGACGAGCAGATCGACCGGCTGTCTGACGCGATCGGAGAGCAACTGGGCCCTTTCGCCAAAGCGGTTGAGCTGCTGTGCACGATCCCCGGCGTGCAGCAGCGAACCGCGGAGGTCATCATCGCCGAGACCGGCGGCGACATGTCCGTCTTCCCGAGCGCACGGCACCTCGCGTCATGGGCCGGCGCCTGCCCGGGCAACGACGAGTCCGCGGGCAAGCGCCGCTCCGGGCGCACGCGCAAGGGATCGCGCTGGCTGGGGATCGCGCTGACCGAAGCGGCGCTCGCGTCGACGCGCACGAAGGACACCTACCTCGCCGCGCAATACCGCCGCCTACGGCCGCGCCGCGGCCACAAACGCGCCCTGGGCGCGGTCAAGCACTCGATCCTCGTCGCCGCCTGGCACATGCTCAGCACCGGCGAGCTGTACCGCGAGCCCGGCGGCGACTACTTCGAGCGCCGTCGCGACCCCGAGCGCGAGGCCAAGCGCCTCATCGCTCAGCTGCAACGACTCGGACACAACGTCACCCTGGAGCCCGCGTCCTCGAGGCCGGCCGCTGCTTGACCCCAACCCTATTTCCCATCAGGCCACGCGGCCGTCCGACCGCCCGCTCTACAGTTGGGCGGGATGGCGACGCGCATCAAGCACTGCGGGATCACGACCGTCGAGGACGCCCACCGCGCCGCCGAGGCGGGCGCCTGGGCGCTGGGGATGATCTTCTGGGCCGGCTCGCCGCGGCGCTGCGACCTCGACGAGGCGCAGCTCATCGGCACGGCGCTGCGGCGCACGTTGAACCTCGTCGGCGTGTTCGTCAACGCGCGCCTGGAGGAGATCGACCTCGCCGTCCAGACGGCCGGGCTGTCGCACGTGCAGCTGCACGGCGACGAGGGGCCCGTGTTCTGCAGCGAGGTGGCGCGCCGCAGCGGCGCGAAGATCATCAAGGCCGTCCGCGTGCAGTCGCGCGCGACGCTGCAGGCGGCCGCCGCCTTCCACACCGACTTCCTGCTGCTCGACGCGCACGTCGAGGGCGTGCCCGGCGGCACCGGCCGCACGATGGACTGGGAGCTCGTGCGCGGCGCGAAGCTCGTCTCGCCGGTCATCCTCAGCGGCGGCCTGAACCCCGGCAACGTCGCCGCCGCGATCGCCGCGACCGAGCCGTTCGCCGTCGACGTGGCCAGCGGCACCGAGTCCGCCCCCGGGGTCAAGGATCCCGCCAAGCTGCAGGCCCTCCACGAGGCCGTCCGGAGCACGGAGGGCGCCGCATCCGCCGCTGAGGGCGCGGCCGTGAGCGCCGCCCCGGCGGGAGGATCCGCATCGTGAGCGACCGCGCGCCGTTCGTGGAGTCCGGCGTCGAGCACCGCTTCGGCCCCTACGGCGGGCAGTACGTCCCGGAGACGCTGCTGCCCGCGCTCGACGAGCTCGAGGCGGCCTGGGTCGGCGTGCGCGACGACGTCGGCTACCTCGGCGAGCTCAACGGCCTGCTGCGCGACTTCGCCGGGCGGCCGACGCCGCTGTACCTCGCCGAGCGGCTGTCGGAGCTCGCGGGGCGCGAGCTGTGGCTCAAGCGCGAGGACCTCATGCACACCGGCTCGCACAAGCTCAACAACGCGCTCGGCCAGGCGCTGCTGGCCAAGCGCATGAACAAGCACCGGATCATCGCCGAGACCGGCGCGGGCCAGCACGGCGTCGCGAGCGCGACGGCGTGCGCGCTGCTGGGCCTGGAGTGCATCGTCTACATGGGCGCCGAGGACATCCGCCGCCAGGCCCCCAACGTGCAGCGGATGCAGCTGCTCGGCGCGAACGTCGTCAGCGTCGAGGCGGGCGCGCGCACGCTGAAGGAGGCCGTCAGCGAGGCGATCCGCGACTGGGTCTCGTCGGTCGCCACGACGCACTACATCATCGGCTCGGCGGTCGGCCCGGCCCCGTACCCGGCGATCGTGCGCGACCTGCAGCGCGTCATCGGCGACGAGGCGCGGCGCGAGCTGCTCGCCCGCGCCGGGCGCCTGCCCGACCGCGTCATCGCCTGCGTCGGCGGCGGCTCGAACTCGATCGGCATCTTCACGCCGTTCGTCGGCGACGCGGACGTCGCGCTGATCGGCGTCGAGGCCGCCGGCGAGGGCCTCGACAGCGGCCGCCACGGCGCGCCGCTGACGCTGGGCGGCCGCGCCGGCGTCCTGCACGGCGCGCTGTCGGCCGTGATGCAGGACGACGACGGCCAGGTCACCGAGGCGCACTCCATCTCGGCCGGCCTGGACTACCCCGGCTCCGGTCCCGAGCACGCCTACCTGCGCGACTCCGGCCGCGCGCGCTACGTCGCGGTGCAGGACGCCGACGCGCTGCGCGCCTTCCGCGAGGTGACCCGCCTGGAGGGGATCATCCCGGCGCTCGAGACGGCGCACGCCCTGCACTACGCGATCCACGAGGACGGCGCGGGCTCGACGCTGGACCTCATCTGCCTGTCGGGCCGCGGCGACAAGGACCTCGCCGAGGTGATCGCGCAGGACCACGCGCACGACCACGATGGGTAAGCCCGCGCGCGACCGCGTCCCGGCCGTGCCGCAGACCGGCGAGGACCGCATCGCCGCCGCCTTCGCCCTGCGCCGCGGCCGCGCCGCCCTGATGCCGTACCTCATGGGCGGCTTTCCCGACATGGCGACCTCGCGCGCGATCGGCGAGGCCTACGCGGCCAACGGCGCGGACCTCGTCGAGCTCGGCGTGCCCTACTCCGACCCGCTCGCCGACGGCCCCACGATCCACGCCGCCGGCACGACCGCGCTGCGCAACGGCGCGACGATCGGGGGCGTGCTGGAGATCGGCGAGACGCTCGCGCGGCGCGTCCCGGTGGTGCTCATGTGCTACGTCAACCTCGTGCTCGCGCCGGGCGCCGACGCGTTCGTCAGGCGCCTGCACGAGGCGGGGATCAGCGGCCTGATCGTGCCCGACCTGCCGATGGGCGAGGAGCCGGCGATCACCGCTGCCTGCGCCGAGCACGGCGTGGCGCTGGTGCCGCTCGTCGCGCCGACGACCACCGACGAGCGCCTCGCATCGATCGGCGCCCAGGCGCGCGGCTTTATCTACACGGTGTCCGTGACCGGCACCACCGGCGAGCGCGGCAGCCGCGAGGCGGACTTCGCCGCGCTGCTCGGGCGCGTCAAGCGCCACACCGAGATGCCCGTCGCGCTCGGCTTCGGCATCGCGACGCCGCAGCACGCCGCCGAGGCGGCCCGCGCCGGGGCCGACGGCGTCATCGTCGGCACGCGGCTCGTGCGTGCCGCGGCGGAGGCCGACGACCCGGCCGCCGCCACCGGCGCGCTCGTAGCGAAGCTCGCCGCCGGGCTCATCCGTTAGTCTGGCGCCGCAATGGGTCTCGTCATCGCCACCGCCGTTGGTCTCGTCGCCTGGATCGTCCTCTGGGCGATCGGCTGGAAGTCGCTGGACGCCTTCCTGGTCACCATCGTGATCGTCACGATGGGCGCGACGGCCAGGATCCTCACCCCGTACCTGCCGGGTCGTCCACAGCAGGACCTCTAGGGGGCCGATGCCCCGCAGGCTCCGGGCGGCCATCGCCTGCATCCTCGGCGTACTCGTGCTGGGGGCCGCCGCGACCGGCTGCGGCGGCGACGACAAGCGCAGCGCGGTCAAGAGCGGCCCGGACACCCTCACGATCTACTCGAGCCTGCCGCTCCAGGGCCCCGACCGCACCCGGGCGCGGGACATGGTCAACGCGATCAAGCTCGCCCTGCAGGAGGTCGGCGGCAAGGTCGGCCCGTTCACCATCACCTACGTCTCGCTGGACGCGGCGAAGCCGGGGGCCACGACCTGGACCGGCGACAAGGTGCTCGACAACGCCCGCCAGGCCGTCCGCGACCTCAACGCGATCGCCTACATCGGCGATCGCGACTCCGCCGCCACCGCGCTGTCGGTCCCTTTGACCAACGAGGGCAACATCCTGCAGGTCAGCCCGTCGAGCACGTACGACGGGCTCACCCGCGCCAGCCGCCGCCAGGGCGAGCCCGACCGCTTCTACCCGTCGGGTGAGCGCACGTTCGGCCGCGTCGTGCCCGCCGACCATGTGCAGGCCTCGGCGCTGATCGGCTACATGAAGGTGCTGGGCGCGCGCAGCCTTGCGCTGCTCGCCGACCGCGCGATCTACGGCGGCGGGCTGGCCGACGAGGTCGAGAAGGCCGCCGCGCGGCAGGGCATCGAGGTCTTCGACCGCGGGCACATCGACGCGCTCGAGGACGACCTCTCGGGCCCCGCGCGCACGGTCGCCGAGACCGGCGCCGACGCGTTCCTGTTCGCGGGAACGACCGACACCGGTGCGGCCGGGATCTTCAAGGCCGTCGCCGCGGCGGCGCCGAGCATGCAGCTGTTCGGGCCCGCCGCCGTCGCCGACCACGCCTTCGCCGACGCGCTGCCCGCGTCCGTCCAGCGCCGCATGCACGTGACCACGTCGGCGCTGCCGCCGCGCTTGCTGCCGGCCGCGGCGCGCACGTTCCGCGACCGCTTCCGCAAGACGTTCGGCCGGCAGCCCGCGCCGGAGGCCCTGCAGGCCTACGAGGCCGCCGGCGCCGTGCTGCATTCGATCCGGGCGGCGGGCGAGCAGGGCAACGACCGCCGCGCCGTCACGAAGGCGTTCTTCGCGATCCGCGATCGCGAGTCCGTGCTCGGCCGCTACTCGATCGACCGCTTCGGCGACACCAGCCTCGCGCGATACGCCGGAAACCGTGTCAGCGGTTCGGAGTTCGTGCTCGACAAGCTGCTCGAGGTGCGCCGCTGACGCCTGGTGGGCCGGTCTGCACGCCTGCGACCAAACCGCACAAACTCGCGCTGAACACGTGTACGATCGGCGCGCTTCAGTTTCAGCTCCACCGAGGAGGGACCCATCTTGCGTTTCAGAGGAGCAGCCGCGGCGTGGTTGCTGGTGCCGGCACTGGCCGTCGGTGTAGCCGCCTGCGGCGATGACGACGAGGACACGCCGAGTGGCGGCAGCGCCAGCACCACCACCACTGAGGAGACCGGCGGCAAGACGCTGACGGTCTATTCGAGCCTTCCGCTGCAGGGCGCTCAGCGCCCGCAGACCACCGACATGGTGAAGGGCATCCAGCTCGCGCTGGCGGAGGCCGACAACAAGGCCGGGAAGTTCACCATCAAGTACGAGTCCAAGGACGACTCGACGGCTCAGGCCGGCTCGTGGACGCCCGAGGCCGTTTCTCAGAACGCCCGCCAGGCGGCGCAGGACGAGAACGTCGGTGCCTACATCGGTGAGTTCAACTCGGGCGGCAGCGCCGTCTCGATCCCGATCCTCAGCGACGCCAAGGTGCCGCAGATCTCCCCGGCCAACACCGCGGTCGGCCTCACCTCCGACGAGCCGGGCGCCGACAAGGGCGAGCCGGCCAAGTACTACCCGACCGGATTTCGCAACTACGTCCGCATCGTGCCCAAGGACACGATCCAGGGCGCGGCCCTCGCGAGCGTCATGAAGAAGGACGACTGCACGAAGGTCGCGATGGCCAACGACAAGGAGGTCTACGGCGCCGGCCTGGCTCGCAACATCGCCAACTCGGCCAAGGAGCAGGACCTCGACATCCTGTTCAACGAGGGCATCGACACGAAGGCCCCCAACTACCGCTCGCTGGCCTCGCGGGCCAAGCAGCAGGGAGCCGACTGCTTCGTGTTCAGCGGCATCACCGCCTCCAACGGAGTCCAGATCTTCAAGGACTTCGCGGCGGCGCTGCCCACGGCCAAGCTCTACGGCCCCGACGGCGTGGCGGAGACGGGCTTCACCGATCCCAAGGAGGGCGGCATTCCCGCCAGCGTCGCCAAGCGGGTCAAGGTCACCGTGGCGACGCTCGATCCGGCGAGCTACCCGCCCGAGGGCCGGCAGTTCTTCGCCAACTACGAGAAGAAGTACGGCGAGAAGAACCCCAACCCGTACTCCATCTACGGCTATGAGGCCATGAAGCTCGCGCTCGACGCGATCGAGCGCTCCGGCACCGGCAACAAGGAGGACATCGTCAAGGCGCTGTTCGACACGGAGGACCGCACGAGCGTGCTCGGGACGTACTCCATCGACGACGACGGCGACACGACGCTGACCGACTACGGCGTCTACGACATCAAGGACGGCAACCCGTCCTTCCTCGAGACGATCAAGGCCGCGACCTAGACGACCGGCGCGTGGAGGGGGCGGGGCTCTGCCTCGCCCCCTCGGCGCCGCCCGCACCCACCACGACCCCAAGGCTTCGCGATGGCAGCCGCCACTCTCCCGAGTCCACGGCCCGATCGGCTGCGCGCGGTGCGTGCCTTCCTGGGCACGTACGGGCTGATCCTCCTGCTGCTGGCCCTGCCGGTCGCGTTCGGCATCCAGGACCTGCGCGAGGAGGGCGACCTCTCGCGCCTGGGCAACAACCTGCTCGACGGTCTCTCCAACGGCTCGATCTGGGCCCTGGTGGCGATCGGCTACACGCTCGTCTACGGCATCGTCGAGCTCATCAACTTCGCCCACGGCGAGGTGTTCATGATCGGCTCGTTCGTGTCCGCCGGCTTCTTCGGCACGCTCGGGCTGACCGCGGCGACGGGCGTGCCCGGCCTCGTCGTCGGCCTGCTGCTCACGCTCCTGGTGGCGATGTTCGCGTCCGGAGCGCTCAACGTCATGATCGAGCGCGTGGGCTACCGCCCGCTGCGCAACGCGCCCAAGCTGGCGCCGCTGATCACCGCCGTCGGCTTCTCGTTCATCCTGCAGAACGTCGGCCTGCTGTGGCGGGGCGGATCGCAGCAGGGCATCGTCGACCTCATCAAGTCGCAGGACGAGCTCTTCCTCGTCGCCGGGGTGAGCGTCACCCACGGCGACATGCTCGCGATCGCGGTCACGATCCCGCTCGTGCTCGCGATGACCACCTTCATCGCGCGCAGCCGCCTCGGCAAGGCGATGCGCGCGACGGCGCAGGACCCCGACGCCGCGCGCCTCATGGGCATCAACGTCGACACGACGATCTCGGCGACGTTCCTGCTCGGCGGCATGCTCGCCGGCGCCGCCGGGCTGATCTACGCGCTCTACCAGACCACCGTCTGGTACTTCCAGGGCTTCACCGCCGGCCTGATCGCGTTCACCGCGGCCGTCATGGGGGGGATCGGAAACATCCGCGGCGCCGTCCTCGGCGGGCTGATCATCGGCGTCATCCAACAGACCTCCGACAACCGGATCGGCAGCCAGTGGACGCCGGCGATCGTCTTCGCCTACCTCGTCCTGATCATGGTCTTCAAGCCGTCGGGGCTGCTCGGCGAGGAGACCCGTGAGGCGGGCTGAGCGGTGACCGGCAAGGCCCCTGCGCCGCCGACCAAGCAGCCGCCCGCGGCTCCCCCGCCGCCCCGCACGAAGTGGCGTGCGCCGGTGCTGCCGCGCCGGGTCCAGCTGGGGATCACCGCGGCGGCGATCGTCGCCGGCGCGATCCTGCCGTTCTTCTTCGCCAGCGGCGGCGGCTTCATCGACGACGCCACGCTCGCGCTGGCGTACGTCGTCATGGCGCTCGGGCTGAACATCATCGTCGGCTTCGCGGGCCTGCTGGACCTCGGCTACGTCGCGTTCTTCGCGATCGGCGCCTTCACCATGGGCTACTTCGGCTCGCTGTTTCACATCGAGGCCAACGGCGGCGACGGCATCCACGTGCTGGTCACCGGCATCGCCGCGGAGCTGCCCGGCATCCACCTGAACTTCCTGCTGATCGCGATCCTCGCGATCGTCGCGACGACGATCGCGGGCATGATCATCGGCCTGCCCACGCTGCGGCTGCGCGGCGACTACATCGCGATCGTGACGCTGGCGTTCGGCGAGATCGTCGGCCGCATCGCGATCAACGGCGACGAGATCACCGGCTTCGGCACGAAGCTGACGAACGGGCGCCAGGGCATCACGCCGGTCGACAAGATCGACCTGCCGTTCATGGACCCGTTCACCTCGCTGAACCTTCGGCCCTGGTACTGGGTCGCCTTCGCGATGGTGCTCATCGTGCTGTTCGTGAACTTCCGCCTGCGCGACTCGCGCCTCGGGCGCGCCTGGATCGCCCTGCGCGAGGACGAGGTGGCCGCGGTCAGCATGGGCGTCCCGCTGGTCAAGACGAAGCTGCTGGCGTACGGCACCGGCGCGGCGTTCGGCGGCGTCTCGGGCGCGTTTCTGGCGTCCTACCTCAACACGGTCAACGCCGACCAGTTCCAGTTCGCGTTCTCGATCTTCATCCTCGCGATGGTGATCCTCGGCGGCCTGGGCTCGATCTGGGGCGTCGTCGTCGGGGCGGTGGCGCTGTCGTTCATCAACAACCGCCTGATTCCCGACGTGCTCAACGGGGTGCCGGCCAAGATCGGCCTCGAGTTCGACCTCACCGAGCTGTCGTTCGGGATCTTCGGCTTCCTGCTCGTGATCATGATGGTGCTGCGACCCGAGGGCCTGATCCCGGAGCGACGACGCCAGCTGGAGCTCTCGGAGGGGATCGAGGACATGGCGGTCGACGACGCGGCCGTCGTGCAGGCGAGGGTGCCATGACCGGCGACCCGGAGGGACCGATCCTCGAGGCGCGCGGCGTGACGAAGCAGTTCGGCGGCCTGACCGCGGTCAACGACGTCTCGTTCTCGATCCCGCGGCGCGCGATCGTGTCGCTGATCGGCCCCAACGGCGCCGGCAAGACGACGTTCTTCAACATCCTGACCGGGCTGTACAAGCCGACGCTGGGGCAGATCAGCTTCGACGACAAGAACATCACGTCCGGCCGCCCGGACAAGATCATGGCCCTCGGCGTCGCGCGGACGTTTCAGAACATCCGCCTCTTCGGCACGATGACGGCGCTCGAGAACGTCATGGTCGGTCAGCACTCGCGCATGAAGGCGGGGCTGTTCGGGTCGATCTTCCGGCCCCCGCACGTCCGCCGCGAGGAGGCGAGCGTGCGCACGAAGGCCGCCGAGTCGCTGGAGTACGTCGGCCTGAATGCCAAGCTGCACGACCAGCTCGCCACGAACCTCTCCTACGGCGACCAGCGCCGCGTGGAGATCGCGCGCGCGCTGGCGTCGGAACCCAAGCTGCTGCTGCTCGACGAGCCGACGGCGGGCATGAACCCGCAGGAGTCCGAGAACCTGACGCGCTTCATGGAGCGCCTGCGCGACGACCTCGGCCTCTCGATCCTGCTCATCGAGCACGACATGAAGGTCGTCATGGGCGTCTCGGAGTACGTCACCGTGCTCGACCACGGCGAGAAGATCTGCGAGGGCGACGCGCTGAGCGTGCGCACCGATCCGAAGGTCGTCGAGGCCTACCTCGGCAAGCAGGAAGCCGAGCGCCAGCGCAGCGAGGACGGTGTCGGCTGATGGCCATGCTCGAGGTCGACGACATCCGCACGTACTACGGCAACATCGAGGCGCTCAAGGGCATCTCGCTGACGGTCGAGGAGGGCGAGTGCGTGACGCTGATCGGCTCCAACGGCGCCGGCAAGTCGACGACGCTGCGCTCGGTCTCCGGCCTGACCCCGCCGCGCACCGGCGACATCCGCTTCCAGGGCGAGAACATCACCCGCACCCCGCCGGCCGACATCGTCAAGCTGGGGATCTCGCAGTCGCCCGAGGGCCGGCGCTGCTTTCCCCGCATGACGGTCCGCGAGAACCTCGACATGGGCGCCTACCTGCGCCGCGACAAGGACGGCATCGCCGAGGACGTCGAGCGGGTCTTCGAGCTGTTTCCGCGCCTGCAGGAGCGCGAGCGCCAGAAGGCCGGCACGATGTCCGGCGGCGAGCAGCAGATGCTGGCGATCGGGCGGGCGCTGATGGCGCGGCCGAAGCTGCTGCTGCTCGACGAGCCGTCGATGGGCATCGCGCCGATCCTCGTCGAGCGCATCTACGAGACGATCGCCGAGATCAACGAGCAGGGCACGACGATCCTGCTCGTCGAGCAGAACGCCAACTACGCGCTGGGCGTCTCGCAGCGCGCGTACGTGCTCGAGACCGGCAAGGTCGCGCTGAGCGACCGCTCCGACGCCCTGCGGACCAACCCCGACGTGCAGAAGGCCTACCTCGGCGGATGACGATCGTCGCCGTCATCGGGGAGGGCGCGCTGTACCTGCTCTACGGCTGGCTGCTGTCGGCGATCATCGCCAGCTTCCTGTCGGGCAAGAAGGGCTACGGCGAGCGCATCGGCCTGGCCAGCGGGTTGCTGCTGACGTTCGTCGGCGTGCTGATCTGGCTCTGCGTCCCGTCCAAGCCGACGTCGGACTGGGGACGGCGCAAGCGCGAGCGCGAGCGCGGGCGCGCCTGAGTTCGCCGGCGGCGCGGGCGGGCGGGCCGGCGAGCAAGCGGGCGGAGTCCCGCTCAGGCGTCGAGGGTGCTGCGCAGCGCCTCGTCGAGATCGGGGTGCTGGAACTCGTAGCCCAGCTCGGCGGCGCGGCCGGGCACCATCCGCACGCCCTTGAGCACGATCTGCGCCATCTCGCCGTACATGACCTTGATCGTGAAACCGGGCACGGTTGCCACGGCGGGCCGGTTGATCGCCCGCCCGAGGGCCTTGGCGAACTGCTTGTTGGTCACCGGCTCCGGTGCCGAGGCGTTGATCGGGCCATGGAAGGTCGGGTCGTCGATCGCCGCCAGGTAGATCCCGACGAGGTCGTCGCGGTGAATCCACGGCATGTACTGCTTGCCGCTGCCGATCGGGCCGCCCAGCCCGGCCTTGAACGGGGGCAGCATCTTCGCCAGCGCGCCGCCCTCGGCGTCGAGCACGATGCCGGTGCGGACGATCACCAGGCGCGCGCCGATCTTCGCCGTCTCGGCCTGGCGCTCCCAGCGATAGCAGACCTCCGCCAGCCAGTCGGTGCCGGGCGGCTCTGACTCGTCGACGGGCTCGTCGCCGCGCGCGCCGTAGTAGCCCGACGCCGACGCGCAGATGAGCGCCTTCGGCCGCGGCTTGGTCTCGAAGATGCTGTGGACGATGTTGCGCGTGCTCTTCTCGCGGCTGTCGAGGATCTCGGCCTTGACCTTGTCGTTCCAGCGCTGGCCGACGTCCTCGCCGGCGAGATGGACGACCGCGTCGCAGCCGTCCAGCGCCGCCTTGGGCACCGCCTCCTGCTTGACGTCCCAGGCCAGCGCTGGCACGCCAAGCAGGTCGCTCGCCTTGTCGGCATCGCGCGAGAGCGCGACGACCTCGTCGCCACGAGCATGCAGCGCCGCGACGAGATGGCGACCGATGCGCCCCGTCGCTCCCGTGACCGTGACCTTCATCAAACGAGCATACGGACCGGCTCACCTGCCTGGATGTGCGAGACGGTGCTCAGGCGGGCGGCGCGATCCCGTCGTCGGGCTCCAGCGGGCGATGCTTGCGCCGGCGGGCGGTGATCGACTGGTAGGTCGCGGTCGGAATCGCGTCGAGGCGGGGGGCGTCGCACAGGCGGATCGCCTCCAGCATGCGGTTCCAGCAGCCGACCTCCGGGTCGGCGTGGTAGTGACCGACGTACCCGGTTCGCCAGAAGTCCCGGGCCCGGTCGCCATTGCCGTTCAGCGTGACGTACGGCGCTTCGCGGTCGATCATCTCGCCGCAAAGATTGCAGGTGTAGATGAGGCTCATGGGGGCTCGTCCTTGCTTGCTGTGACTCCTCCTACCGTGCAATCTAACGCCTGCGGCTGACGGTATGGACGGTGTGCGTAAAGTGGCCCCGCGATGGCCGACCCTCCCGACGAGCTGTACCTCATCGACGGCAACTCGCTCGTCTACCGGGCGTTCTTCGCGCTGCCCGAGTCGATCGCCACGTCGACCGGCTTTCCGACGAACGCCATCTTCGGCTTCGCCTCGATGCTCGTCAAGATCCTCACCGAGCACGGCACGAAGCCGACGATCGTCGTCTGGGACGCGGGCTCGAGCGGGCGCAAGGAGGTCTACAGCGAGTACAAGGCCGGCCGGTCGACGCGACCGGACCTGTTGCGGGAGCAGTGGCCGCACCTCGAGCCGCTCGTCGAGGCGTTCGGCTACAAGAACACGCGCTTTGAGGGCTTCGAGGCCGACGACGTCATCGCGACGCTGGCCGAGCGCGCCCGCGAGCAGGGGATCCCGACGGTGATCGTGACCGGCGACCGCGACGCCTTCCAGCTCATCGACCCCACGGGGCTGGTCAGCGTCATGGCGACCGCGCGCGGGATCACCGACACGAAGCTCTACGACCACGCGGCGGTGGTCGAGCGCTACGGCATCCCGCCGGAGCTGATCCCGGACTTCTACGGGCTGAAGGGCGACACGAGCGACAACATCCCGGGCGTGCCGGGGATCGGCGACAAGACCGCGGCGCAGCTGCTGCAGAAGTTCGGCGACCTCGAGGGCGTGCTCGGCTCGGTCGACGAGATCACGGGCGCCAAGCGCAAGGAGAACCTCGTCAACCACGCCGACGACGCGCGGCTGTCGAAAGTGCTGGCCACGATGCGTCGCGACCTCGACGTGCCGCTCGACGTCGCGCAGGCCGCCGCGCAGGTGCCCGACCGTTCCAAGCTGCGCGAGGTCTTCCGCGAGTTCGAGCTGCGCGACCCGCTGCGCCGCCTGGAGGAGTTCCTCGGCGCCGACGAGGCGGCGCCGGCGCCGGTCGCGTCGACCGAGGTCAGCGCGCGCGTGCGCATCGGCACGCTGGCGCAGGTCGCGGCGTTCGGCGGCGCCGGGGCCGAGCTCGTGCTGGCGGCCCGCGCGCCCGAGATCCCGGAGGGCGAGCTGCTCGCGCTCGAGAGCACGTGGCGCTTCGCGGTCGCGGCCGGCCGCGAGATCCTGACCGGGACGATGGACGACCCGGCGCAGCTCGTCGCCGCGGCGGGGGAGCGGCCGGTGGTCGCCTACGACGCCAAGGCGCTGGACGCGGTGCCGCCGAACCTCGTCCACGACGCGCTGCTGGGCGCCTACCTGCTCGAGCCCGCGCGCCGCGGCTACCCGCTGCGCGAGCTGCTTGAGGAGCGCGGCCTCGGCGCGCCGGGCGTGGAGGACGAGCTCGCGCGCGAGGCGCTGCTCGTCGGTGAGCTGTCGGCGTGGCAGCGCGAGCAGATCATCGCTCGCGACCTCGTCACGGTGATGCAGGAGATCGAGCTGCCGCTGGTGGCGGTGCTGCGCCGGATGGAGCGCGAGGGGGTGCGGCTGAACACCGGCCGCCTGCGCGAGATCACCACGCGCGTGCGCGAGGAGATCCGCACGCTGGAGCTCGAGATCTGGGAGCACGCCGGCACGGAGTTCGTGATCGGCTCGCCCCAGCAGCTCGGCGAGATCCTCTTCACGAAGCTCGAGCTGTCGCGCAAGCGGCGCGGCAAGACGGGCTTCTCGACCGACGCCCGGGTGTTGCAGGCGATCCGCGGCGAGCATCCGATCATCCCGCTCATCGAGCGCTGGCGCGAGCTCAACCAGCTCGACAAGACGTACTTCAGCGTGCTGCCGCAGCTCGTCGACGAGCGATCGCGGATCCACACGACGTTCCTGCAGGCCGCGGCGACGACGGGCCGGCTGGCCTCGACGAACCCGAACATGCAGAACGTCCCGATCCGCACCGAGCTCGGGCGTGAGATCCGCGGCTGCTTCGACGCCGCGGAGGGCCACCTGCTGCTGAGCGCCGACTACTCGCAGATCGAGCTGCGCGTGCTCGCCCACATCGCCGACGAGCCGGTCCTGAAGGAGATCTTCGTGCGCGGCGAGGACGTCCACACCGCGACGGCGTCGAAGGTCTTCAACACCCCGCCCGACCAGCTCGACCTCGGCCAGCGCTCGAAGGCGAAGATGATCAACTACGGGATCGTCTACGGCCTGTCGGATTTCGGCCTGGCCGACCGGCTCGGCATCCCGCGCGAGGAGGCCAAGGAGATCATCGACACGTACCTCGAGCGCTTCCCGGCGGTGCGCGCGTTCATCGAGGGCACGATCGCCAGCGCGACGCAGCACGGCCACGTGACCACGCTGTGGGGCCGCCGGCGCCAGATCCCCGAGCTGAAGGCGCGCAACTGGCAGGTGCGCACGCTGGGCGAGCGCCTGGCCGTCAACACCGTCATCCAGGGCACGGCGGCCGACGTGATGAAGCTCGCGCTCGTGCGCGTCGACGCCGCGCTGCGCGACTCGCCGGTGCGGCCGATCCTCACCGTCCACGACGAGCTGCTCTTCGAGGGCCCGGCCGGGGAGATCGAAGGCGTGCGCGAGCTGATCCGCCACGAGATGTGCGCGTTCTGGGAGCACGACCCGCCGCTCGGCGTCGAGATCGGGGTGGGCCCGACGTGGATGCAGGCGAAGTGACAGGGACGGGATGGACCGCGGCGCCGCCGTCCTGCTGACGGCGTTCACGGGCGGTCTCGTCGCACTGCAGGCGCCGGTCAACTCGCTCCTGGGACGTTCGATCGGCACGTGGCAGGCGGCGTTTTTGTCATTTGCGATCGGCACGATGGCGCTGGCGTGCATCGCCGCGCTGGCCACCGGCGGGCTGGGCCAACTCGGCGAGGTGCGTCACGTCCCCTGGTACTACCTGACGGGCGGCCTGCTCGGCGCCGCCTACGTCACGTCGATCCTCGTCACGGTGCGGACACTGGGCGCGGGCGGCATCGTCGCGGCGACGGTCGCCGCCCAGCTCGCGGTCTCGGTGGTCGTCGACCACTTCGGGCTGATCGGCGTGGCGAAGCAGCCGATCACGCTGGCGAAGGTCGTCGGCGTCGTGCTGCTGGGGCTGGGGACGTACCTCGTCGTGCGCGAGAAGTAGGCGACGCCCCCGGGTGCGCTGACCCCGTCTGATCACCGGCGTCCGTCAACCGGCATCTCTGATCTGAAGGGAACGTCCTTCGGACTTTCACGCCGCCGCGGGTGGCGAAGCCCCGCCAGAACGATTGATCTGAAGGCGCGTCGGGCGGGGTGATGAGCGCCGGCGAGGGTGCACAACTGCCGGTTCGCTCAGGCTCGGGCGCACGACCGGCAGTACTGCATGCCATGCGTGCACAAGTGCCGGCGATCGTGCGGGCGCACCTCGGTCCGGCAGTTGTGCACTCGAGCGGGAGCGAGCGCGCTCGCGCGACGCATGAACGAGCGACACGTCGACGACATCGATTCGTCCGGTGGTCGCTCGTTCACGTATGTGCTGAACCAGCGACAGATCGATCACCGCAGCCGCTCGAGTGGTCGCTCGTTCATGCGACCCCATCCACAAAGGCCCGGAACGAACGCGACAGCCCCACCAACCGACCCCCTCAGACCTAAATCAGTGGGTACGGCGTGTCTGGTGTCGTCTTGGTGGCGTTGGTTGCCGTGGCGGCGCTCGCGGACGGTTGATTGGAGTGCGGGCGGCATGATCGGCGTTCGGGTATTGCGCTCGGGCCGCGGTCAGCGTGGATTTGGGGTCGCCGAGTTGGGCGGGTGCAGCGGGCTGGTCGTCGGCGAGGGAAACGGCGGGGTGTTACGGGGCGCCGAGCGCGTAGGCGGCGTGGTAGGTCGCTTGGAAGACGTGCAGGTGGCGGAAGCCGTCGGGTAGATGCACGATCGTTTGGCGTGCCGTGCGGGTGATGCGGGCGGGGACGCAGAACAGGATCTGGCGCAGCGCCTTGGCGTGGCGGCGCAGCGGCGTGCCTTCGGGTGCGTTGGCGCAGGCGCCGGCGGCGGGGCTGATGTCGCAGATCATCGCGGTGATGTTCAGCGCCAGCAAACAGCACGCGAGCCACAGGCGGTTGGCGTCCATGTTGCCGCTGGGGAGGTGTCTGAGCGGCTGGCCGAGCTTTGCGTCTTTGAAGCGCTCCTCGATCTGCGCGCGCTGGCGGTGGTAGTGCTCGACCATGGTCGTGGTCTTCTCGCTGGCGGGGATGTCGGTGACGATGAAGCTGTAGGCGTACGTCGATGCGAGCTGGCCGTCGAGGATCATCGCGAGCTGGTCGGCGGGGATCGTGCTGCGCCGCCTGGCCTTGGGGCTGCCGGCCTGGATGTCGGCGGCGCTGACGGCGACGCGACGCACGATCAGGCGCAGCGCCTCGTGCTTCCAGCCGTCGGGCGTGAACGCGGTCTCGGCGACCTGCGCGCCACGCATCCCGGTCGCGTCGGCCCACACATCCTCGCCGATCTCGCGCCGCGCACGCCACATCCTGGTGGTCCGCGACGCCGACAGCGTAAAGCGCGTCTGCTGCTCGCGCAGCCTCATCATCAGCTCGACCGAGTAGAAGCCGCTGTCGCCGCGGACGGTGACCTGGCCGTGGCCGGCGGGCAGCAGCATGGTGGCGCGGGCGATCATCGCCGCGGACTCCAGGGCGCTGATCCGCGCCTGGTTGCCGCCGACCAGCTCGCTCGTCAACGCGCGGCCGCGCTGCGCCCACGTCACGACGTAGGAGTTGTAGGCCAGCGCGCCTGTGTGGCTGCGCGCCGCGCCGTGCTTCTTGCGTCCGTAGACCTCGGTCTCGGCGCGTCGAGATCGAAGCTCACATCCTCGGCCCGGTCGCGCCCGACCTCGCAGTCAAGGCGCTCGCCGACGCGTGCCTGCGCACGCTCGATCGCGCGGATGTGACCCGGCCCGAAGCGTCGCGCGAGCTGACGCGCCGCCGGCGCCGACGGCGTCGCAGCGACCGCTCGCAACGGCGCGCCCGCACGGTCGGCGCGAACGTTCTCGACATCATCGAAGCAGTCCGCACCGGCGATCTGGCACTCCGCCAGCGAAACCGCGAACGCGCCCGCCGTCAGGCCGCGTCGCCGGCGCTTGACCGCGCGCTCCGTGCGCGCCACAGCGAGCTCCGCGTCGATCAGCTCGACGAGTCTCGTGCGGCGCGCCAGCTCGCCGACGATCGCCAGCCCCGCGTACGGCGTCAGGTTCAGATCGTCAGCGCGAATCTCAAGCCGTCCGGGGCCCGTGGCATCGTTATCGGCGTTCACCCGCAAGGTGACGCCACCTCACCGTCAGATTTGGTTCTCACACCCCGTAACCTGACAGTCGAGGCGGACGGAAAGCCCCGCGTTTGCGGGGCTTTTCCATTTCCAGCCCGATCGCGTCGCCGCTCGCGGGCCGCACCCTCAGCCGCTACCCACTGATCTAGGTCAGATCAGTCGTTTCTGGCGGGGCTTCGCCACCCGCGGCGGCGTGAAAGTCCGAGGACGTTCCCTTCAGATCAGAGATGCCGTTGGACGGACGCCGACACCACCGCCAACCGGACCCCTCAGAGATGCCGTTGGACGGACGCCGACACCACCGCCAACCGGACCCCTCAGAGATGCCGTTGGACGGACGCCGACACCACCGCCAACCGGACCCCTCAGAGATGCCGTTGGA
The DNA here is from genome assembly GCA_963709935.1 of uncultured Actinomycetes bacterium. Classification (GTDB taxonomy): domain Bacteria; phylum Actinomycetota; class Thermoleophilia; order Solirubrobacterales; family Solirubrobacteraceae; genus CADCVQ01. The sequence continues at coordinate 135,123 of CAVPYM010000012.1, forward strand.
CGGACGCCGACACCACCGCCAACCTGACCCCTCAGAGATGCCGTTGGGCGGACGCCGACACCACCGCCAACCGGACCCCTCAGAGATGCCGTTGGGCGGACGCCGACACCACCGCCAACCGGACCCCTCAGAGATGCCGTTTGACGGACGCCGGCCCACGAGACCCGGCTCACGCCGCAGATCGCGTCAGGCCGCGGCCGTCGCGGCGGGCTCGCGCTCGCGCTCGGCCACGTCCACATCGCCGGCGCCGGCGACCGCGGCCGGCGGCCACGACGCCTTCAGCACGTACTCCGGCGGGCAGATGTCGCGGTAGTTGCCAAACGCCCAGCGGACCAGCCCGGGCGGGCTGATCGCGCGGATCGCCGGGGTCAGCAGGCGCGTCGGCGTGATCCGCCCGACCCAGTTCTGCACGCGCAGCAGCCAGCGGTACTGCCAGAGGTGATCGCCGGAGAAGGCGCCGTAGCGCGTCAGGGCCTGCTCGCGCGTCTGGCGCCGCTCGACGACGTCGACGAGCTCGCGCCCGAGCGCGATCCCGAAGTAGAACGCCGGCCGGATGCCCTCCGCCGTCGTCGGCAGGCAGTGCCCGGCGGAGTCGCCGACGAAGAAGATGCCGTCCTCGACGGCGGGGCGCAGCTGGTGGGGGATCCAGTTGCCCTGCCAGCGCTCGGCGGGGACGCCGACGTCGGAGGCGAGCTGCAGCGTCGGCGCCTTGACGTGGTCGCGCGGGTCGAACGAGCCGACGCCGACGCGTAGCTCGCCGTTGGCCGGAAACGACCACGAGTAGCCGCGCTTGACGTACTTCGGATCGATCCACAGCTCGAGGTCGTCCCCGCCGGCGTGGGGGTGGACCTCCAGTCCGCGCGACAGCCGCGCGTTGGGCGGCTGGACGTTGTCGCCGGCGCCGAGGATCCGCCGCCAGCCGAGCGCATCCACGATCAGCGGGGCGCGCAGGTCGCCGCGGTCGGTGTGCACGGTGAAGCCGGTGCGGCCCTCGACCTTCGCCGTCTCGAAGACCGCCGAGCCCTCCGACTGCTCGCGCAGCAGGTTGCAGATCCGGCGGTAGTCGAAGGTCGAGAAGGTGAACGGCAGCGGCCAGCGCTGCGTCCGCCCCGGCGTGTGCACGACGAGGTCGCCGAACGTCTGCTGCACCGCGTCCATCAGGCCCATGCGCTCCAGCCACGCCGTCGGCGCGGCGCAGGCGCTCGTCTGGCGCTCGCCGATCTCGTAGCGGTCGATGATCAGCACCCGCGCGTCCGTCCGCGCCAGCTCGCGGGCGACCGTCAGACCGGCAAAGCTGGCGCCGCAGATGAGCACGTCCCAATCTCCCTGCAGGGGCGTGCGCGCCTCGCCGCGCTTCGTGGCTCGAATCGGCATCGCGGCGGGATTGTAAAGCCGCGATCCGCTCCGGGCGGGCGGGCACGGCACTCCCGGCGCGCGGCCGGTCGCGATGCCCGGCGGTGGAGGTCGGGCGGGATCCCCCGATTGCCGCCCCGGAGCGCTAACCTCCCCCGCACATGACAACCATCACCGAGGCTGTACCAGAAGCGAAGGTCGTCGCCGGATCCGACGGCCTGCTGCTCGAGATCGACGGGCAGATCGTTCCGAACTACGACGCCACGTTCACCCTCTTCGAGGAGGGCGAGGTCGTCACCGGCATCGTCGTCCGCATCGACAACGACGAAGTCCTCGTCGACATCGGCTACAAGAGCGAGGGGGTCATCCCCTCCAACGAGCTTTCGATCCGCAAGGCCGTCGACCCGCACGACGAGGTCGAGATGGGCGAGGAGGTCGACGCCCTCGTCCTCACCAAGGAGGATCAGGACGGCCGCCTGATCATGTCCAAGAAGCGCGCGCGCTTCGAGAAGGCCTGGCGCCGCATCGAGGCCGCCGCCGAGTCGGGCGAGCCGGTCGAGGGCACGGTCATCGAGGTCGTCAAGGGCGGGCTCATCATCGACCTCGGGGTGCGCGGCTTCCTGCCCGCCTCGCTCGTCGACATCCGCCGCGTGCCCAACCTCGACGAGTATCTGCACACGAAGATCGAGTGCAAGGTCATCGAGCTCAACCGCTCGCGCAACAACGTCGTGCTCTCCCGCCGCGCCGTGCTCGAGGAGGAGCGCAAGGAGCAGCGCCAGGAGATCCTCGACCGGCTGCAGCCGGGCCTCATCGTCGAGGGCCAGATCTCGAACATCGTCGACTTCGGCGCGTTCGTGGACCTCAACGGCATCGACGGCCTGATCCACATCTCCGAGCTGTCGTGGTCGCACGTCAACCACCCGAGCGAGATCCTCTCGATCGGCGACACCGTCGCGGTGAAGGTGCTCGACATCGACCGCGACCGCCAGCGCATCTCGCTGGGTCTCAAGCAGACCCAGGAGGATCCGTGGCAGCGCGTCGTGGACACCTACAACGTCGGCGACGAGCTCGAGGGCACGGTGACCAAGGTCGTCACGTTCGGCGCGTTCGTCGAGATCCTCGACGGCGTCGAGGGCCTCGTCCACATCTCCGAGCTCGCGCCGCACCACGTCGAGAACCCGCGCGAGATCGTCGCGCCGGGCGACGAGGTCAAGGTCAAGATCCTCGAGATCGACTCCGAGCGCCGCCGCCTGTCGCTGAGCGTCAAGCGCGTCGAGGGCCAGGTCCTCGAGCCGAAGATCCTGCCGCCCGAGGAGCTCGAGGCGACCGCCAGCGAAGAGGACGAGGCGCTTGCCCGCGAGCACGGCGCCGGCGATCTCGACAACGTGCCGGAGCTGGGGCTGAGCGAAGAGGTCTTCGCCGGGAATCCCGAGCCGGCCGAGCCGGCTGAGGCGGCGTCAGAGGCCACCGACGCGCCCGCAGCCGAGACCGAGGCCGTCGAGCCCGAGGCCGAGCCGGCGGCCGCGACCGCCGCCGAGCCCGAGGCCATCTTCGAGCCCGACCCCGAGCCCGAGGCTGCGGCCGAGGAGCCCGAGCCGGTCGAGCCCGAGGCCGGCGACCCCGCGGCCGCCGAGGCCGAGGACGAGCCAGCCGCGACCTGACGCAGCCGTTGGCAGCGGTCCCCTTCGTCGGACTGACCGGGGGACTGGGAGCAGGCAAGTCGACCGCGCTCGAGGTGCTCGAGCGACTCGGCGCGGTGACGCTCTCCACCGACGCGGTCGTCCACGAGCTGTACGCCACCCCTGAGCTGCGCGATGCCGTCGTCGCGCGCTGGGGGGCGGACGTGGCGCCGGGCGGCGTCGTCGACCGCGCGGCGATTGCGGCGCACGCGTTCGCCACGCCACAGGAGCGCGCCTGGCTGGAGGGCGAGATCTGGCCGCGCGTCGCCGCCCGGATCGCCGCCTGGCGCGCGGAGATCGCCGCCCGCGAGCCCGCGCCGGCTGCGGCCGTGGTCGAGACGCCGCTGCTGTTCGAGGCCGGCATGGAGGGCATCTACGACGCGACGATCGCCGTCATCGCCGACGAGGCGGTGCGCGCGCGGCGCGCCGCGGCCCGCGGTCACGTCGGCGTCGACACCCGCGCGGCGCGCCAGCTGCCGCAGGCGGAGAAGGCCCGCCGGGCGACGTACACGGTCCGCAACAGCGGCACGCTGGAGGAGCTCGCGGGCGAGCTGTCCGGGGTACTCGCGAGTTTAAGGGACCGATGAGCGCCCGCCCCATGACCACCCGAGCCGTGTCGCAGCGCCGCGCGCGCAAAGCGTTTCGCCGCCGCCGGCGGCGCCGCGTGACGCTCACGCTCGGCATCGCGTTGCTCGCCGCGCTGGCCGCCGCGGTCGTCGTGCCGCGCCTGCCCGACGTCGTGCGCGAGCTCGCGCTGCCGCTCGCGCACGAGGACATCATCCGCCAGCAGGCCGACGCCAAGGAGCTCGACGCGTCGCTGCTCGCCGCCGTCATCTACGCCGAGTCGAAGTTCCGCGACGCGACGTCGCACGCCGGCGCGCGCGGGCTCATGCAGATCACGCCGCAGACGGCGCGCTACATCGCCAACCTGTCGGGCGGGACCGCGTTCGAGCAGGGCGATCTCTCCACGCCGCAGGTCAACATCTCCTACGGCGCCTTCTACCTGCGCTACCTGCTGCGCCGCTACGACCAGAACACCGTCCTAGCGCTGGCCGCCTACAACGGCGGCGAGGGCAACGTCGATCGCTGGCTGGCCGAGGCGAGCCTCTCCGAGCGCGCGTTCGGCAAGGAGCAGATCCCCTTCACCGAGACGCGCGAGTACGTCGATCGGGTGCTCGACGCGCGCGTCAGCTACCGCGAGAAGTACAGCCGCGAGCTCGGCCTGGGCTGACCCGCCGTCGCCCGCGGCGGCGCCGGCCGCTCGCCACGGCTTGACCGCGCGCGCGGGCGGGTAGGGACCGCGCCATGGCGGCGGGTGCCAGCGCGTTCTTCGGACCGCGCAAGACGATCGACGAGACGCTCGCGAGCACCGAGCTCGAGACCCACAAGCTGCGCCGCAACCTCGGCACGTTCGACGTCATCGTGCTCGGCGTGGGCGCGATGGTCGGCGCCGGGATCTTCGTCCTCACCGGGCAGGCCGCGGCGACGGAGGCGGGTCCCTCGATCACGCTGTCGTTCGCCCTCGCCGGCGTCGTGTGCGCCCTCGCCGCGCTCTGCTACGCCGAGCTGGCCGCGATGGTGCCGGTCGCCGGCAGCGCCTACACGTACACGTTCGCGACGCTCGGCCAGCTCGTCGCGTTCATCATCGGCTGGGACCTCGTGCTCGAGTTCACGATCGGCGCCTCGGCGGTCGCCGTCGGCTTCGCGGGCTATCTCAACGCCCTGCTCGACCAGGTCTTCGGCGTCACGCTGCCCGACGCGATCACCGCCCCGCCGGGCGACGGCGGCTCGGTCAACATCTTCGCCATCGGGATCGTGCTGTTCGTCGGCCTGCTGCTGATCCGCGGGATCGGGATGACGGCGAAGGCGACGATCACCTTCGTCGCGGTCACGATCGCGGTCCTGCTGCTCGTGCTCGCGACCGGCGTCACCGAGGTCGACACGGGCAACTGGGGGCCGTACTTCCCGTTCGGATTCTCCGGCGTCGTCGGCGGGGCGGCGCTCGTGTTCTTCGCCTACATCGGCTTCGACATCGTCGCCACGACCGCAGAGGAGTGCAAGAACCCGAGCCGCTCGATGCCGATCGCCATCCTCGGCTCGCTGGGGATCGTCACGCTGCTGTACATGCTGGTGTCCGGCGTCCTGACGGGGATCGCGCCATTCAAGCAGCTCAACGGCGACGCGCCGATCGCCGACGCGTTCAAGAGCCTGGGCAAGGACTGGATCGCCGCGATCGTCTACGTCGGCGCGCTCGCGGCGACGCTGAAGACCGTGATGCTGCTGATGCTCGGCCAGTCGCGGGTGGCGTTCGCGATGAGCCGCGATCGCCTGCTGCCCGAGCGGCTGGGTCGCACCCACGAGCGCTACGGCACGCCGCACAAGATCACGCTGATCACGATGGTGGTCGTCGCGGCGATGGCCGGCTTCGTGCCGCTGTCGACGCTCGCCGAGCTCGTGAACATCGGCACGCTGTTCGCGTTCATGCTCGTCGCGGCCGGCGTCCTGTACCTGCGCTCGACCGACCCCGACCGCGCGCGGCCGTTCCGCACGCCGCTGTCGCCGGCGGTCCCGCTGCTGGCGATCGCCGGCTGCGTCTACCTCGCCGTCACGCTGCCGGCCGAGACCTGGGTCCGCTTCGGGGCCTGGATGGTGCTGGGGCTCGTCGTCTACGTCGTCTACGCGCGCGGATCGAGCCGCGTGGGCGAGGACCGCCGGACCGCGTAGCCTCACGGCGGTGCCCCGCCAGACCGCGACGCGCGCGCTCGCGCGGCAGCTCCAGCCGGCGGAGCTGCTCAAGCGCTACCACCGGCGCACCCGCCGGCGCGTGCCGTGGCTGCAGACGCTTGTCCTGCTCGGGCTGGCGCCGCTGCTGTCGCTGATCTCGCGCGTGCGGGTCACGGGCCGCGAGAACATCCCGGACGGTGGCTACATCGCCGCGTCCAACCACCCCTCCACGCTCGACGCGCTCCTCGTCGCGCTGGCGCTCCGCCGGCGGATCCGGTTCATGGCCAAGAGCGAGCTGTTCGGCGGACGCTGGGCGGGGCTGCTGAACCGGCTCGGCGCATTTCCCGTCCAGCGCGGCGTATGGGACGCCGAGGCGTTCGAGACGGCCGCGACGGTGCTCGCACGCGGGCGGGTGATGAGCATCTTCCCCGAGGGCGGCGTGCACGCCGAGCGGGTGCCCGCGAAGTCCGGCGTCGGGCACATCGCCCATCTGGCCGGCGCGACCGTGGTGCCGCTGTACCTCGACGGCACCCGCGCGCTGTACACGCCGTGGCGCTGGCCGAAGGTGCGCGTGGTCATCGGAACGCCGCTGCACGTCGAGCGGGACCCGCACCCGTCGCGCGAGCGGTCTCAGCAGACGGCGCAGCGCATCCTCGACGCGATCCACGCGCTGGCCTGAAGCCGATCGAGGACACGCGCTGGCCGCAACCGCGGCTATCGTGGATCGCGGCCCATGCCGAAGTTCAAGCTCGAGGACATCTTCACGCCCGCCGCCGATCAGCCCAAGGCGATCCGCGAGATCTCGGCTGCCGTGACGCGCGGCGACCGCTTCACGACCCTGCTCGGGGCGACCGGCACCGGCAAGACGATGACGATGGCCGGCGTCATCCAGGAGCTGCAGCGCCCGACGCTGGTGCTGGCCCACAACAAGACGCTCGCCGCCCAGCTCTGCAACGAGTTCCGCACGTTCTTCCCGGACAACGCGGTCGAGTACTTCGTCTCCTACTACGACTACTACCAGCCCGAGGCGTACGTCCCCTCGCGCGACCTGTACATCGAGAAGGACTCGGCGATCAACGAGGAGGTCGACCGGCTGCGCCACGCCGCCACCGCCGCGCTGTTCGCCCGCCGCGACGTGATCATCGTCGCGAGCGTCTCCGCCATCTTCGGCCTCGGCTCGCCGGAGACCTACGAGATGAACATGCAGGTCCTGCGCAAGGGCGACGTCATCGACCGCGACGCGCTGCTGCGCAAGCTCGTCTCGATCCAGTACCAGCGCAACGACACCGCGCTCGGACGCGGCACGTTCCGCGTGCGCGGCGAGACGCTCGAGGTGTTCCCGGCCTACGAGGAGACGGCGTTCCGGGCCACCCTGTTCGGCGACGAGGTCGAGCGCCTGCAGCACTTCGACCCGCTCACCGGCGAGCTGATCGCCGACGACCTCGAGCACGTCGCGGTCTGGCCGGCGACGCACTACAACGTCAAGGAGGGCAGCATCGACCGCGCGGTCACCGAGATCGCGCGCGAGCTCAACAACCGCTGCCTGCAGCTCGAGGCCGAGGGCAAGCTGCTGGAGTCGCACCGCCTGCGCCAGCGCACGCAGTACGACATGGAGATGCTGCGCGAGATGGGCTTCTGCAACGGCATCGAGAACTACTCGCGGATCCTCGACGGCCGTGAGCCGGGCGCCCGCCCGTACTGCCTGATCGACTACTTCCCCGAGGACTTCGTGTGCTTCCTCGACGAGTCGCACCAGACCGTGCCGCAGATCGGCGGCATGTTCGAGGGCGACCGCTCGCGCAAGCAGACGCTCGTCGACTACGGCTTCCGGCTGCCGAGCGCGCTCGACAACCGCCCGCAGAAGTTCGACGAGTTCCTCACGATCACGCCGACGCTGGTGTTCGTCTCCGCCACGCCCGGCAAGTACGAGAAGGCCCACTCGGGCCAGGTCGTCGAGCAGATCGTCCGCCCGACGGGGATCGTCGACCCGATGGTCGAGGTGCGCGAGACGCGCAACCAGATCGACGACCTCATGAACGAGATCCGCATCGTCGTCGACCGCGGCGAGCGCACGCTCGTCACGACGCTGACCAAGAAGATGAGCGAGGACCTCACCGACTACCTGCTGGAGATGGGCTTCAAGGTCCGCTACCTGCACTCCGAGATCGACACGCTCGAGCGCATCCAGATCATCCGCGACCTGCGGCTGGGCGAGTACGACGTGCTCGTCGGCGTCAACCTGCTGCGCGAGGGCCTCGACCTGCCGGAGGTCTCGCTCGTGGCGATCCTCGACGCCGACAAGGAGGGCTTCCTGCGCGGGGAGACCTCGCTCATCCAGACGATCGGCCGCGCCGCGCGCAACATCGAGGGCAAGGTCGCTCATGTACGCCGACAAGGAGACCGATGCGATGCGCGCCGCGCTCGGCGAGACCGACCGCCGCCGCGCGATCCAGCTCGCCTACAACGAGGAGCACGGCATCACCGCCGCGACGATCGTCAAGGGGATCTCGGACATCGCGGAGTTCCTGCAGTCGGAGTCCAAGGTGCCCGGCAAGGGCGGCAAGCGGCGCCGGCGGGCGGCCAAGCGCACCGTCGAGGCGATGTCGCTGTCCGAGCTCGAGCAGACGCTCGTCGAGCTCGAGGAGGAGATGCTCGCCGCCGCCGAGGAGCTGCGCTTCGAGTACGCCGCCCGGATCCGCGACGAGATCCGCGACCTGCGCCGCGAGCTGCTGACCGCGCAGGCCAACGAGGCGCCGGCCTGAACCCGCGCGCGGCCGGGGCGGCGGGTGGCGGCGCGCCCGCAGGCAGTAGCGTGGGCGCGATGACCGGCCACCGAGGCATCGAGACGACGACCGCAGCGCTGATCGCCCTGCTCACGCAGGCGGTCGCCACCAGCGGCCTGCCGGCGATCCGCTGCGCCGCCTACCGCGCCGCCGATCTGACCGCGCCGATGGGCGAGGGCATCTCGCTGTACCTGCATCACGTGAGCCTCGACACCACCCGTGACCACCCTGCGTCCGCCGGCGGCGTCAGCCGGACCGCGGCGCTCGAGCTGCACTACCTGCTGACCGCATGGTCGCCGCAGGCCGGGCGCCAGCAGCGCCTGCTCGGCTGGGCGATCGAGACGCTGCTCGCGACCCCGACCCTCACCGCCGACACGCTCAACGCCGACGAGGAGGTCTTCGCCGCCGGCGAGCAGGTCGTGCTGTCGTGGGAGCCGCTCGGGATCGAGCAGCTGGCCGCGATCTGGCAGGTGGCCCCGATGTCGCGCCAGCCGTCGGGCTCGTTCGTCGCCCGCTTCGCGCTGGGGTAGCCGTGGCCGCGGGCCACGAGCCCCTGCAGGCCGCGGTCCTGGCCTGGTACGACCGGCACGGCCGCGACCTGCCGTGGCGGCGCACGCGCGATCCCTACGCGATCCTCGTCTCGGAGTTCATGGCCCAGCAGACGCAGGTCGCGCGCGTGCTCGAGCGCTACGAGCGCTGGCTGGCGCGCTGGCCGACGGCGGGCGACCTCGCCGCCGCGACGCCCGCCGAGGTCCTCACGGAGTGGGTCGGGCTGGGCTACAACCAGCGCGCTCTGCGGCTGCGGGCCGCGTGTGAGATCGTCGCCCGCGACGGCTGGCCGCGCGACAGCCGCGGCCTGCGCGCGCTGCCCGGGGTCGGCCCGTACACGGCGGCGGCGGTCGCCTCGTTCGCCTTCGGCGAGCGCGCGGCCGCCGTCGACACGAACGTGCGGCGGGTCGCGGCGCGGCTGGGCGCCGGGCCGGAGGCGCTGCTGCCACGGGACCGCCACGACGACTGGAACCAGGCGGCGATGGAGCTCGGGGCGCGCGTCTGCACCGCCCGCGCGCCGCGCTGCACGGGCTGTCCGGCGGCGCCGTGGTGCCCGTCGCGCGGACGCGTCGAGCCTGCCGCGCGGGCCCCGCGCGGGCCGCGGCCGCGCTTCGAGGAGACCGATCGCTGGGCGCGCGGCCGGGTCGTGGCCGCGCTCGCCGCCGGGACCGACCCGCCGCAGGCGATCGCGCCCGAGCGGCTGGAGCGCGTGCTCGCGGGGCTCGAGCGCGACGGCCTCGTCGAGCGCCGCGGTACGGTGCTGGGACTCCCGGGCGCTCCGCGCTAGGGTCTGGCTCGCTCGTCCGTCCGTCTGCGAAGAAACTCCCGGAGGCACCTTGGCCCTCGACCGCCAGTCCATCGAGAAGCGAGACTTTCCCATCGGCCGCCGCGGCTACGAGCCGGCGGCCGTCGACGCGCACCTCGCCACCGTCGCGCGCGAGGTCGAGGCCCTCAAGCGCGCCAAGCCGAGCGGGCCGGCGGCGCCCGCCGAGGGCCGCCGTGGGGGCGAGTCGCTGGCCAGCGTCGCCAGCGCCCAGGTGCAGGCGATCGTCGAGGCCGCCGAGGGCAGTGCCTACGCGATCGAGCGCGAGGCCCGCGACAACGCCGAGCAGGCGGCCAAGGACGCGGCTCGCGACGCGCAGCGCACCCGCGACGACGCGGTCGAGCGCTCCCAGGAGCACGTCGGCAAGGTCCACGAGGCGACTGCGCTCATGCTGCAGCGCGTCGACGCGATGGAGAGCGAGCTCAGCGCGCTGGTCGAGTCCCTGCGCACTGGCGCCAACCGCCTGAACGCCGACCTGTCGCTGCTGTCGGGCAACATGGGCGAGCTCTACGACGCCTCCGGCCGCGCGTCGCGCCACGACGATGCGCCGCCGCTCGTCGAGGATATGGACATCGTCGAGGACGCCCCCGCCGCCACCGAGCCGCCGCCGGAGCCCGCGGCCGCCCCGGTCGTTGCGCCCGCTGCGCCCCGCCCGCGCGCCGTGGCCCCGGTCGCCGACGCCGCCCCCGCCGTGGGCGCCGACGATGACGACGACGTCGAGGGCGCGCGCCTGATCGCGCTCAACATGGCGCTCAACGGGCAGTCGCGCGAGGAGACCGACAGGTACCTGGCCGAGAACTTCGACCTCAGCGACCGCGCGGCGCTGCTCGACGAGGTCTACGCCACCGTCGAGGGGTAGCGCCGGTCGCGGCGTTCAGCCGCCGGCGTCGGGCGAGCCGAGGCGCTCGCGCAGCCGCGGCCGCGGCTCGTCGAGCCTGTGCTCGCCGCGCAGCGCAGCGGCGTGCTCGGCGGGCCGGCGTGCGCGTGGACTGCGCGTGCCGCTCCGCGCAGCGCGACGCAGCTCCGCGCGCGCTCGTCGAAGTGCTCGAACATCGCACCGATCGTCGCACAATGCGGGGACGGCGCCGGGGACCGGATCCGAACGTCTGTTCGCCCTTCTACAATGGCGGGGTGGCCAAGCACGATCGCATCGTCGTCTCGGGTGCCCGCGAGCACAACCTCAAGGACATCAGCCTCGAGCTGCCGCGCGACGCGCTCGTGGTCATCACCGGGCTGTCGGGCTCGGGCAAGTCCTCGCTGGCCTTCGACACCATCTACGCCGAGGGCCAGCGCCGCTACGTCGAGTCGCTGAGCGCCTACGCGCGCCAGTTCCTCGGCCAGATGGACAAGCCCGACGTCGACTCCATCGAGGGGCTGTCGCCGGCGATCTCGATCGACCAGAAGACGACGTCGCGCAACCCGCGCTCGACGGTCGGCACGGTCACCGAGATCTACGACTACCTGCGGCTGCTGTGGTCGCGGATCGGCAAGCCGCACTGCCACGTCTGCGGGGCGCCGATCGAGGGGCAGTCGGTCGAGCAGATCGTCGACCAGGTCATGGAGCTCGAGCAGGGCACGCGCTTCATGGTGCTCGCGCCGATCGTGCGCGGGCGCAAGGGCGAGTACGGCAAGCTCTTTCACGAGCTGCGCGCCGACGGCTACACGCGCGCCAAGGTCGACGGCGAGCTGCGCCTGCTCGAGGAGCCGATCGAGCTCGACAAGAAGTTCAAGCACGACATCTCGGTCGTCGTCGACCGGCTGATCATGCGCCACGACGTGCGCAAGCGCCTGGCCGACTCGATCGAGACGGCGTCGGGGCTGGCCGAGGCGATCGTCGAGGTCGAGCTGACGCCGCGCGAGGGCCAGGGCCAGACGCTCACGTTCTCCGAGCGCTTCGCCTGCCTGAAGTGCGGCACGTCGATGCCCGAGCTCGAGCCGCGGATGTTCTCCTTCAACTCGCCGCACGGCGCCTGCGAGCGCTGCACCGGCCTGGGCTCGCAGCGCGAGATCGACCCCGAGCTGATCGTGCCCGACCCGGCGCTGTCGATCTCCGAGGGGGCGCTGGTCCCGTGGGCCAACAGCTCGTCGAACTACTACGAGCAGATCACCGAGGCGATCGCCGAGCGCTACAACGTCGACCTGGAGGCGCCCTGGGCGCAGCTGGCGGCGGAGAACCGGGAGCTGTTCCTCTACGGCACCAACGGCGAGCCGGTCCAGGTCACCTACCGCAACCGCTACGGCCGGCGGCGCTCCTACCAGACGCGCTTCGAGGGGATCATCCCCAACCTCGAGCGCCGCTACCGCGAGACCGACTCGGAGTTCTCGCGCGAGAAGATCGAGGAGTACATGAGCGTGCGGCCCTGCCCGGCCTGCGGCGGCGCGCGGCTGCGGCCCGAGTCGCGCGCGGTGCTGGTGGCGGGGATGCCGATCCCGGAGTTCACGCGGCTGAGCGTCCGCGCGGCGCTGACCTGGCTCGCCGAGGTGAAGCTGACCGAGACCGAGCGCCACATCGCGCGGCTGATCCTGCGCGAGATCGAGGAGCGCCTGAACTTCCTGGAGAACGTCGGCATCGGCTATCTGTCGATGGAGCGCGCGGCGGCGACGCTGAGCGGCGGCGAGGCGCAGCGCATCCGGCTGGCGACGCAGATCGGCTCGTCGCTCGTCGGCGTGCTGTACATCCTCGACGAGCCGTCGATCGGGCTGCACCAGCGCGACAACGCGAAGCTCATCCGCACGCTCGAGCGCCTGCGCGACCTCGGCAACACGGTGATCGTCGTCGAGCACGACGAGCAGACGATGCGCGCCGCCGACCACGTCGTCGACATCGGCCCGGGCGCCGGCGAGCACGGCGGCGAGATCGTGGCGCAGGGCACCGCGGCCGACATCGAGGCGGTGGCGGAGTCGCTGACGGGGCAGTTCCTGGCGCGCACGCGGGTGATCGAGATCCCGGCCAAGCGGCGCACCCCGTCGGGCTACGTCGAGATCCGCGGCGCGGCCGCCAACAACCTCAAGGCGATCGACGTGAAGGTGCCGCTCGGCGTGCTGACGGCGGTCACGGGCGTGAGCGGGTCGGGCAAGTCGACGCTCGTCAACGAGGTGCTGTTCAAGGCCGTCGGCAACCGGCTGCACCGCGCGCGGACGCGGCCCGGGCGCCACACCGCGATCCTCGGCCTGGGCCAGCTCGACAAGATCATCCAGGTCGACCAGTCGCCGATCGGGCGCACGCCGCGCTCCAACCCGGCGACGTACACCGGCCTGTTCGACGTCATCCGCGACCTGTTCTCCAAGACGCAGGAGGCCAAGGTGCGCGGCTACAAGCCCGGCCGCTTCTCGTTCAACGTCAAGGGCGGGCGCTGCGAGGTCTGCCGCGGCGACGGCCAGATCAAGATCGAGATGCACTTCCTGCCCGACGTGTACGTCCCGTGCGAGCAGTGCCACGGCAAGCGCTACAACCGCGAGACGCTCGACGTGCACTTCAAGAGCAGGACGATCGCCGACGTGCTCGACATGCCCGTCGAGGAGGCGCTCGAGTTCTTCCAGCACATCCCGAAGATCCGCCGCCGCCTGGAGACGCTGTCGGCCGTCGGGCTGGGCTACATCCGGCTCGGCCAGCCGGCCACCACGCTGTCGGGCGGCGAGGCGCAGCGCGTGAAGCTCGCGTCCGAGCTGTCGAAGGTGGCCACCGGCCGCACGCTGTACATCCTCGACGAGCCGACGACCGGCCTGCACTTCGCCGACGTCCAGCGCCTGCTGGAGGTCCTGCACCGGCTCGTCGACCAAGGGAACACGGTCGTGGTCATCGAGCACAACCTCGACGTCATCAAGACCGCCGACCGCCTCATCGACATGGGTCCGGAGGGCGGGGAGGAGGGCGGCGAGGTCGTCGCGGCCGGCACGCCGGAGGAGGTCACCGGCACGCCCGGCTCGTACACCGGCGCGTTCCTGGCGGAGGCCGGCGTCGCGGCGGCGGCGCCGAAGGCCAAGCGCGGGCGCGGTCGCAAGGTCGCGGCCGCGGTCTGAGCGGGAGCCACGACATCCACTCACGCGGGGCGGCGAGCCGGATTCGGCATGTGCCTCGACCCGGGGAGTGGGCGCTGCGCACGCTCACGCCGCGCCCCCTGACGCGGCCCGACCACCCGCCGCCGCGCGGCCAGCGCGTGCCATAGCCTCAAGCGCCGATGCAGAAGCTCGCACGCCAGTCCCTGCTCTGGGCCCAGAAGTGGCGCTGGTATCAGCGCAACGTCCTGCCGCACAACCGCGCACGAATCCACTGGGAGCTCATGCGCCGCGAGGCGTTCGCGCGCTGGCCGCTGCACGGCAACGTCCTCGAGGCGCTGCGCGACGGGCGCCTGCAGATCGGCGCGAACACGCTCTTCGAGCCCGATGTGTGGATCACGATCGGCGACGACGCGACCGTCCGGATCGGGGAGGGCACCTTCCTGAACATCGCGGTGATGGTCGCCGCGCACGAGCACGTCGAGATCGGCTCGCACTGCATGCTCGCCAACGGCTGCTTCGTGACCGACGCCAACCACCGCTTCGACGACCCCGACAAGCCCGTCCCGTGGCAGGGCTTCACGTCGAAGGGGCCGACGCGGATCGGCGACAACGTCTGGCTCGGCGCCAACGTCGTCGTCACGAGCGGGGTGACGATCGGCGAGCGCTGCGTGATCGGCGCCAACAGCGTCGTGACGCAGGACATCCCGCCGTTCTCGATCGCCGGGGGGGCGCCGGCGAAGGTGCTGCGCGCGGTCAGATGAGCGATCTCGACGCCATCGAGCGAGATCTGCTCGCCGAGCGGATCGCGCGCGGGTGGTCCGGGGCTCGGCCGCGAGCCCACGATCGCCGACATCGCCTGGTTCTCCACACCCCGGCCGGCGACGACGCGGTGGCCGCCGCCGGCTGCGCGACCGCTCGCCGCCGCGCCGCTCAGCCGCCGAAGCGACCCTGCAACGCGAACACGTTGTCGACGTAGCGCCTGGTGTCCTCGAACAGCCCGCGCGAGCGCACCGACGCGAGCCCCTGGTAGTACGCGGCCGCCGCCATGCGCGCGTCGCCGCCCGTCTCGCGCAGCAGCGAGGCGAGGTACAGCGAGCCGGCGCGGACGTTGTCGGAGGCCGAGGCCGGGTCCAGCGGGCCGGGGGCGAGGTTGCGGTTCACCCAGTCCCAGGTGCCGGGCAGGATCTGCATCACCCCGCGCGCGTTGGCCGACGAGACCGCGGCGTTGTTGAAGCCGCTCTCCTGCCAGGCGATCGCCGCCGCCAGCGCCCCCGGCGCGCCGTGCTGGACCGCCAGCGCCTTGATCTGCGCGCTGTCCAGGTGGGCCGCGGTGGGCATCGGGTTGGCCCGTGGGATGACGCGCGCCGCCGGGGCGGGCATCGCTGCGCGCGCCGGCGCGGGCGCCCCGCTCGGCAGCTTGAGCACCGTGCCGATGAGCAGGTGGGCGTCAGCCGCGAGGCCGTTCATGTAGGCCATCTGCGCCGCCGCCACGCCGGTCTGCGCGGCGAGCGCGCTCAGCGTGTCGCCGGGGCGGACGATGTAGGCGCCCAGCGCCTGGGGCGCGCCTGCCGCGGCAGCCTGCGGCGCGGCCCGCACCGCCGCGCCCGCCGCCGCGGGCGGAGCGACCTTCGGCGCGGCGGGGACGATCCCGGCGCCGGCGAGCGCCGCCCGGCCCTCGGCGACGTCGGGGATCTTGATCGTCGAGCCGAGCACGACGTGCGCGTTCTCGCCGAGGCCGTTGTAGGCCGCGACCGTGCGGGTCGTCAGGTTGGACTGGGCGGCGATCGTCCAGAGCGTCTCGCCGGGCATGACCGCGTGCAGGACGTGGGCGTGCGCGGCCGGCGCCGCGAGCAGCGCGATCGCCCCCGCAGCGAGGCTGCTTCGCAGTGCGCGCATGGGGTTCCTCTCGTGGCTGATGTGGTCACCATGCCTCGCGAGCGGCGGGTTTTCACATCTGCGCGCGGAGTTACGACGCCCTGCACGTCACGGTGCAGCGGCTGGGCCGGCCGCCGCGGCTCAGCCCTTGGCGGTGGTGACGATCAGCCCGAGCACGATCGCCGCCACGAACAGCGTCCCGCCGAGCGTCGCCATGACGACGTGCAGCGCCGCCATCGCGTTGCGCCCCTCGCGGCGCGCCTCGCCCGCCCGCGCCGTCCCGTAGACGACGAGGCCCCAGGCCGTCACGACCGTGATGGCGGCCAGCGGCGCGGCCCAGACGAGCTCGAGCAGCGCGGCGGAGTCGACGCTCCAGATCATGTGTCCGCCCGTGCCGCCGGGGCGGCCGGCGGCGGCGCGGCGATCGGCGGACCCTGCCGCAGCCGCTGGCCGAACATGGCCGCGATGAGCATCAGCAGGCTGACCGAGATCAGCAGCGGCCCGAGCGCGCCGGTGCCGAAGATCCGGCTCACGCCGTAGGTCACGGCGCCGACCGCCGCCGCCGCCGGCAGCGTCAGCACCCACGCGACGGCGATGTTGCCGGCCAGGCCCCAACGGACCGCGGACAGGTTCTTCGCCGCGCCGGCGCCGAGCACGGCGCCGGTGATCGAGTGCGTCGTCGACAGCGGAAAGCCGAGGTGCGACGCGGTCAGCAGCACCGCCGCGCCGCCGCCCTGGGCGGCGAAGCCCTGCGCCGGGTCCATCTTGTAGATCTTGCTGCCCATCGTGCGGATGATCCGCCAGCCGCCGGTGTAGGTGCCGAGCGCGATCGCCGTCGCCGCCGAGACGATGACCCAGAACGGCGGGTCCGGGCTCGGCCCTTCGAGCGTCCCGTGGGCGACGAGCGCGAGCGTGATGATGCCCATCGTCTTCTGCGCGTCGTTCGTGCCGTGCGACAGCGACAGCAGGCTGGCGCTGGCGATCTGCCCCAGGCGGTAGCCGCGGTTGACCGAGCCCGGCCGCAGCCGGCCCACCATCCGGTAGGTGATCAGGATGCAGATGCCGGCGGTCAGGAACGCGACGACCGGCGCCACGAGCGCCGGCACGATGACCTTCTCCAGCAGGCCGCCGCCGAAGATCGCGTCGGGCCCGCTGGCGGCGAGCGCGGCGCCGACGACGCCGCCGATGAGCGCGTGCGAGGAGCTCGACGGCAGCCCGAAGAACCAGGTCACGAGGTTCCAGGTGATCGCGCCGATCAGCCCGGCGAAGATCACCGTGGTCGTGACCAGATCGGCGTCGACGATCCCGCCGGCCACGGTCGCCGCCACCTTGATCGAGATGAAGGCGCCGACGAAGTTCAGGATCGCCGACAGGCTGACCGCCGTCTTGGGCGCGAGCGCACGCGTGGAGATCGACGTCGCCACCGCGTTGGCGGTGTCGTGAAAGCCGTTCGTGAAGTCGAACGCGAGCGCCGTCGCGACGACGATCACCAGGATGATGTCGCTATCCACGAGCTAGCCGAGGAAGAGGATCAGGAGTTCTTGACGACGATGTTCGCGATGACGTTCGCGATGTGCTCGGTGGCATCGACCGCCTCTTCCAGGCGCTCGAAGATGTCCTTCCAGCGAATCACGACCATCGGATCGATCCCGGTGTCGAACAAGGACGCCACGGCTTCCCGGGTGACCCGGTCGCCGTCGGTCTCCAGCCGGTGGATCTCGTTGGTGTAGTGCGTGACGTCCTGGAAGCCGCGCATGCGCGGGACGGCCTCGTTGATCTTGCGGCAGGCCTCCATGAGGATGTGCGCCAGGCGCTGAGCCTGCTCCATCGGCGCCTCGATGCGGTAGAGCCCGAGATAGTCGGCCACCTCCTCGGTGAGGTCGACGATGTCGTCCAGCCCCGACGCCAGCTCGAGGATGTCCTCGCGGTCGATCGGGGTCACGAACGTCGCGTTGAGCCGCTGGATGATGTCGTACGTGATCCGGTCGCCCTCCTGCTCGCAGAGCAGGATCGCCCGCGCGCAGCCGTGCGTCTCCGGAAACGAGCGCAGCATCTCGTCGAGCAGCTCCGCGGCGCGCAGGACGTTGGCGGCCGACTCCTCGAAGAGACCGAAGAAGACGCGGTCCTTCGGGGCGAAGACCTGCGAGAGCCGAGCCATGGCCCGGACTCTAGTGGTCGCGGCCGATCAAGCCGGGCTACGCCTGCAGGCGCGCGCCGAAGGCCGCGAGCTCCTGGGCGTCGATCGCGTAGCCGTGCTCGGGCGCCGGGTAGCGGCGCGTTCGCACGTCGGCGGCGAACGACGCCACGCCCGCGACCATCTCGTCCTGGAGGCTGGCGTAGCGCTTGACGAAGCGCGCGCCGAGCCCCTCGCGGATGCCGAGCAGGTCGTGGAAGACCAGCACCTGCCCGTCGGTGGACGGGCCGGCGCCGATCCCGATCACCGGCACCGCGATGCGCTGCATGATCACCGCGGCGACGTCCGACGGGATCGCCTCGAAGACGATCGAGAAGCAGCCGGCCGCCTGCAGCGCGAGCGCGTCCGCGGCCACGCGCGCGGCGGCCTCGGCGCTGCGGCCCTGCGCGCGGTAGCCGCCCAGGGCGGTCGCCGTCTGCGGGGTGAGGCCGACGTGGCCCATGACGGGGATCCCGGCGCGGGCGATCGCCTGCGCGCGGGCGCACGACGCCGGGCCGCCGCCCTCGAGCTTGATCGCGTCGCAGCCGGCCTCCTTGACGAAGCGCAGCGCCGTGGCGACCGCCTGCTCGTCGGAGACCTCGTAGGAGCCGAACGGCAGGTCGCCGACCAGGAACGGCGTGCGCAGGCCGCGCCGCACGGCGCGGGCGAGCATCAGCATCTCGTCGAGCTCGACGCCGACCGTCGAGGGATAGCCGAGGACGGTCATCGCGCCCGAGTCGCCGACGAGCACGACATCGACGCCGGCGGCCTCGGCGGCGCGCGCGCCGGGGAAGTCGTAGGCGGTGACCATGACGATCGCCTCGCCCAGGCGCTTCATCTCGTTCAGGCGCGGCAGCGTGACCGGGAGGCGGTCGACGACCGCGCTGGCGGCGATCTGGCTGGGGTGGCTGGACATCAGCGGCCTTCCTTTCCGAACGTCAGCAGGGTGGCGACCGCGTCGTCGACGCCGAGGATCCGATTCGTCTCGGCCTCGACGTGGACGACGCGCGGCTCGTGCTCGCGCACTTCGGCGCGGTCGTACTGGGCGTAGGAGATGACGATGATCGTGTCGCCGCGGTGCACGAGCCGGGCGGCGGCGCCGTTGACCTGCACGGTGCCCGAGCCGCGCTCGCCGGCGATCGTGTAGGTCTCGAAGCGCGCGCCGTTGTCGACGTCGACCACATGGACCTGCTCGTGCTCGAAAATGTCCGCGGCGTCGAGCAGGTCGGCGTCGATCGTGATCGAGCCGACGTAGTGCAGGTCGCAGTCGGTCACCGTCGCGCGGTGGATCTTGGACTTGAGCATCGTTCGCTGCATGTGGGGTCTCCCTAACGGCTCGCGTTGAGGATGTCGTTGTCGATCAGGCGCACGTCGCCCACGCGGGCGGCGACCGCGACGAGCACCGGTGCGTCGCCGACGCTGTCGATCGGCGCGAAGGTGTCGGGCGCGACAAGCTCGAGGTACTCGGGCTCGACCGCGAGCTCGGCCATCGCGGCGCGACCGATCGCGGCGAGGATGGTCGTGTCGCGCTCGCCCGCGGCGTGGCAGGCGCGCACCGCCTCCAGGCCGCGGCGCAGCGCGAGCGCCCGGCGGCGGTCGTCGCCGTGCAGTCGCACGTTGCGGCTCGACAGGGCCAGGCCGTCGGCGTCGCGGACCGTCTCGGCGACCTCGATCCGCACGGGGAGGTCGAGGTCGCGCACCACGCGGCGGATGACCGCGACCTGCTGGGCGTCCTTCTGGCCGAAGAACGCGACGTCGGGCTGGGCCATGTTCAGCAGCTTCGTGACGACGGTGGCGACGCCGGCGAAGTGGGCCGGGCCGCGCTGCGCGCCCTCCAGCGGCGCGCTGATCTCATCGACGGTGACGGTCGTGGCGAAGCCGCGCGGGTAGACCGCGCCGGCCGGCGGGGCGAAGAGGATGTCAACGCCGGCTTCGGCGGCGAGCGCCCCGTCCTGCGCCTCGTCGCGCGGATAGGCGGCGAGGTCGCGCGAATCGTCGAACTGCGCGGGGTTGACGAACAGCGACACGACGACGAGGTCGCACTGCGCGCGGGCGCCGCGGATCAGCGACAGGTGGCCCTCGTGCAGGGCGCCCATCGTCGGGACGAGGCCGATGCTGCGCCCGGCGCGGCGCGGCCCGTTGAGCGCGGCGCGCAGCGCGCCGGTCGTGCGCAGCGTCTTCATGCCGTCACCGCGACGGGATGGTCGCCGCTGGCCGCGAGGCGGCGGGTGGCGTCGGTCAGCGCGTCGAAGAGGGCGAGGTCCGCGGGCAGGCGCTGCGCGACGGCGGTGCGCTGGCGCGCGACCGTGGCCTCGTCGCCGCGCGCAATCGGTCCGGTGAGCGCGGACGCGGCGCCGAGCTGCGCCCAGTTGGCCACGCTGGCCTGCACGAGCGCGACGAGCGGCTCGCGCTCGATCCCGGCCGTCCGCGCGAGCCGCTCGGCGAACCCCTCGAGCGTGACGAGGAAGTTCGAGGCGATCGAGGCGGCGGCGTGGTAGGCGGCGCGATCGGGGTCGGCGACATGGACGGGGTGCATGCCGAGCCTCCGCGCGAGCGATTGCGCCGTCGCGAGCGCACGCGGCGTGGCGCCGGCGATGGCGGCGGTGACGCCGTCGAAGGCCGCGCCCTGCTCGGTCACGGTCATGAGCGGGTGCAGGGAGAACGCCTCGTGCGGGCCGAGCGCGGTGAGCGGGGTGGCGGCCGAGGTGTGGCCCACGAGCCGGCCGGGGCGGGCGGGCAGCGCGGCGGCGGCGGCCTCGATCTGGCCGTCGGGGACGCACAGCAGGACCGCGTCGGCGGCCGCGGACGGCGCGTCGTCGCGGCGCAGCGGGCCGTGGACATCGATTGCGGCGGCGCTCAACGCGCCGGCCAGCGCCTTGCCCATCCGGCCGGCCCCGACGATCGCGAGGCGATCGAGGGCGCATGCCTGGGCAGGCAGCGAAAGCTGGGGCTGCGTGGTCATCGTGTCGGTCCAGTCCTCCAGGAGGTACCGGTCGCGGTCGTGATGTGCGAGCGGTTGGCGCCGCCGCGTCTCACAGGGTAGCCGACCCGGGTCGCCGGCCGCGTCCCCCCGCGAGGCGGGGGCGCAGGGGGATCGCCCGAGGAGCGTGGCGCGAAGCTGCTCGTAGCGAACATCAAGCCGCCAGCCTCCCGCGGCCGCCCACCGTGGATCCCTGGCCGCGGCCTCTACGATCCGCCCGTGGCCACGAAGGACGAGCGCCGCGCCCGGCTGGCCGGCGTCTATCGCGAGGCGCGCGGCTGCACGCGCTGCCCCGAGCTGGCGCGCACCCGCACGCAGGTGGTGTTCGGGGCCGGCAACGCCGGCGCCGACCTCATGTTCGTCGGCGAGGCGCCGGGCGCCAAGGAGGACGAGCAGGGGATCCCGTTCGTCGGCGCGGCCGGCAAGCTGCTCGACCAGCTGCTCGAGGAGGTCGGGCTGGGGCGGGACGACGTCTTCGTCGCGAACGTCCTCAAGTGCCGTCCGCCCGGCAACCGCGACCCGCTGCCGGGGGAGATCGACAACTGCTCGGACTACCTCATGCGCCAGGTCGAGCTGATCCAGCCGCGCGTGATCTGCACGCTGGGCAACTTCTCGACGAAGCTCCTGCGCGGCGACCCGACCGGCATCTCACGGCTGCACGGGCAGGGCGAGATCTTCGTGATCGGCGCCCGCGCCGTGCGCCTGTACCCGCTGTTTCACCCGGCCGCGGCGCTCTACACGCGCTCGCTGCTGGACACGCTGCGCGAGGACTTCGCGCGCCTGCCGGCGCTGCTGGCGCTCGACCCGCCGGCGCAGCCCGAGCCGATCGCTCCGCCGCAGCCCGCGGTGCCCGAACCCGCGCTCGCGGCGGCGGCCGAGCCGGAACCGCCGGCGCCTCCGCGCGAACCCGAGCCGCCCGCGCCCGCGCCCGCATCACCGCCCGCGTCACCGCCCCGCCGCGAGGAGCCCGACGACCGCCAGCTCGGCCTCTTCTGACCCCGTGTTCTACGCCCGGACGGACCGCAGGGCGGGCAGCACGCGCTCGCCGTACGTCCGGATCGAGCCGAACGGGTCGGCACGGCCGATGAGCTGCAGGCAGATCACCGTCGCCCCGGCGTGCTCCATCTCGCGGATGCGCTCGACGTGCTCCTCGGGGTCGGAGGAGACGAGGAAGCCCTCCTGGGCGAACTCCTCGTCGCTCATCTGCTCGTCGGCGCGGCGCTGCATGTCGGCCTGATCGGCGATGTCCTCGAGGTAGAGCTCGGGCAGCTGGGTCGGCTTCCAGTGCCGCGCGCCGTCGATCGCCGCCCGCTCGTCGTCGGCCCAGGCGAAGCCCGCCTGGAAGATGATCTCGCCGGGCTCCTTGCCGTGGTCGTCGCAGGCCGCGCGATAGGCCTCGACGACCGCCGGCGCCTTCTCGGGGTCGCCCAGGGTCCAGAGGCCGTCGCCGAACTGCGCCGCCACCTGCGCCGACTGCGGCCCGAACGCCGAGACGTAGAGCTTCGGACGGGTCTCGGCGCGTGTCCACAGCCGCGCGTCCTTGAGCTTGAACCAGCCGGCGTCCATCGTCACCGTCTCGCCGTTCCACAGGCGCGTGATCGCCTCCAGACCCGTCTCCAGGCGGCGGCGCTGCTCGTCGTACGGCGGCCAGTCCATCCCCAGCGGCGTCTCGTTGACCGCCTCGCCGGAGCCGACGCCGAGGAACACCCGGCCGGGGTAGAGCTCCTCGAGCGACATGAACGCCTGCGCGACGAGGCCGGGGTGATAGTGATGGACGATCGGCGTCACCCCGGTGCCGATCGGCTTCTGCGTGACCTGCCCCAGCGCGCCGAGGTAGACCCAGGCCTGGGCCGCCTGGCCGTCCGCAAACCAGGGGGCGAAGTGGTCGGAGGTGCCCAGGCCGTCGAAGCCTGCGCGGTCGGCGGCCTTGGCCTGCTCGAGCATCTGCGACGGGGTGAACTCCTCCGTCGAGGTCGCGAACCAGTACTGCATCGGGAGCGCTCCTTTCCGGCGGGTCAGACCGAAGGCCTACCCACAGAAGCGCCCCCGTGCACCGCCAGATGCAGCGCGGCGCTACGCGCCCCCGTCCGCGGGCTTGAGCTCGAGCGCGCAGCCGTTGATGCAGTAGCGCTGGCCGCTGGCGCCCGGACCGTCGGGGAAGACGTGGCCGAGGTGCCCGCCGCACTGGCTGCAGAGCACCTCGGTGCGGCGCATGAACATGCCGTTGTCGTCGCGCAGCGTGACCGCCTCGGCGACGGCGGGATCGGTGAAGCTCGGCCAGCCGGTGCCGGAGTCGAACTTCGTGTCGGAGGCGAACAGCTCGGCGCCGCAGCCCGCGCACGCGTACATGCCGTCGGCCTTCTCGTTGACGTACGGGCCGGTGAAGGCGCGCTCGGTGCCGGCGCGCCGGAGGATGTCGTACTGCGCGGGCGTCAGCTCCGCGCGCCACTCGTCGTCGGTCTTCTTGACGGGAGCGTCGATCGGGGTGTGCTTCATGCCTCCAATGTAGAGGCAGAGTGGCCGGCGTTACGCGGGTTGGCGCGCGAAACGGCGCCGCGCCACGCGGCGCGCGAAGTAGCCGACCTGGGCAACCTGCGCCATCGCGTCGAGCACGCGCTCGCCGTGCGTGAGATCCGCCCGTACGTACTCCGCCAGCTCGCCCTCGCGCCCGTAGTAGCGCCAGTTGCGCGAGGAGCCGACCGTGCGCAGCAGCGCGGCCGTCAGCGGCGGCGCCGCGAACGCGCCGTGGACGAACAGCAGCCCGCCCGGCGCGACCCGGCCCGCCCAGCGCCCGAACAGCTCGGCCGCCGCGCTGTAGGGCGCCGCCGGGCCGATGAACAGGACGTCGATCGAGCCGTCGACGCGGGCGACCGAGCCGGCGTCGACCACCAGCACCTCGACGCCGGCGCTCGCCTCGCTGCCGATCGCGGCCACGGCGTCGGGCGAGACGTTGCCCGTCAGCACCACCCGCGCCGGCGCCACGAGCACGCGCGTGCAGGCCTGCAGGAGAGCGACCTGGGCGGGGCTGAGCACGGACGCGACGCTACCGCAGCCGGTGGTGGTCCGAGCCGCCCGGGATCTCGCCGCGGGAGGCATTAGAGTGCGCGGCGTGTCGTGGTCTCCCCGCCGCCTCGTCGTCGTGCCGCTCGCGGTCATGATGCTGGCCCTGCCCGCCTCCGCGGCAGCGCAGAACTCGACGATCCCCGAGGACGGCGCCGGGGTCTCGACGACGCCGCCCGTCCCGCTCCCCGGCGAGGGCCGGCCCGCGGGCGCCGAGCCGGCGACCGCCGGCAGCGATCTTCCGAACACGGGCTCGGACCCGCGCATGCTGTTCCTCACGGGTCTTGCCATGTCGCTCCTCGGTGCCGGGCTGCGTCTGCGCACCGTCGATGCCGACGACTACTGAGACGTCCGCACCCCACGAGACCGAGGCGCTGGCGGCCGCTTTCGCCGAGCGCCTGCGGCCCGGCGACGTCGTGCTCGTGTCGGGCGAGCTCGGCGCCGGCAAGACGACGTTCGTGCGCGGCGCCTGCCGCGCGCTGGGCATCGCCGGCGCGGTGACCAGCCCGACCTTCACGATCGCGCGCCGCTACGACGGCGAAGTGCCGGTCTCGCACCTGGACCTCTACCGCCTCGGCGACCTCGCCGACGAGGATCCCGCGCTGCTGGCCGACGAGCTGGCCCCCGATCGCGTCGCGTTCGTCGAGTGGCCGCAGGTCGGTGCGCCCGTGGGCCTGGACCCCGAGCGCGTGGTCGCCGAGGTGCACCTCGAGCACCGCGGCGGCGACCGGCGGCTCGTCGTCGTCAACGAGCGCCGGGCGCCGCCGCCACCGCCCGCCGCGCCGTGATCGTCCTCGGCCTGGACACCGCGACGCCCGCGACCGCGGTCGCGCTGCTCGACGACGCCGACCCGCAGGCCGCCGCCGAGCGCCGCCACCTGCCCGCCCCGGGCGAGCGGCCCGGCCACGCGGCGCAGCTGCTGGCGCTGGCCGCCGAGCTGCTCGGCGACGCCGGGCTGCGCTTCGCCGACGTCGAGCGGATCGCCGTCGGGCTCGGGCCCGGGACGTTCACCGGCCTGCGGATCGGGGTCGCCACCGCCCGCGCGCTGGCCCAGGGCAGCGGCGCCGAGCTCGTCGGCGTCTCCACGCTGCGCGCGCTGGCGGTGGCGGCCGAGTCCGCGGCGCCGCCCGGCAGCGGGGTGCTGGCGGTGATCGACGCGCGCCGCGGCGAGGCCTTCGCCGCCGGCTGGCGCGACGGCGAGCCCATCATCGAGCAGGCTGCGCTGGCACCGGCCGCGCTCGCCGAGCGGGTCGCTGCGGAGGGCGCAGCGTGGCTGGCGGTGGGGGATGGCGCGCTACGATTTCGAGCCGACCTGGAAGGCGCCGGCTGCGCTGTTGCAGCGGACGGATCTGAGCAGCATGTGGTCAGCGCCCGCACGATCTGCGACCTGGCGCTGCTGGTGTCGCAGCCGATCGCGCGCGACCTCGTCGTCCCGGACTACCTGCGCCTGCCCGATGCCGTGCTCGCCCGCCACCGTCCCGGAGTGACGTGACCGAGGGACCGCTCGAGATCCGTCGCCTGACGTACGCGGACCTGCCGGAGCTCATCGCCATCGAGCGGCGGGCGTTCCCGACGCCGTGGTCGCTGGCGATGTTCGTCCTCGAGCTGTCCAAGCCGGCCAGCGTGTGCCTGGCCGCGCTGCGCGGCGGGCGGATGGTCGGCTTTCTCATCTGCTCGCGCTACGACACCGTCTGGCACCTCATGAGCGTCGCCGTCGACCCCGACCGCCGCCGCCAGGGGATCGCCGGCGCGCTGCTGACCGACCTGCTGCGCCGCATCGACGGCAAGGGCGCGCGGTTCACGCTGGAGGTGCGCGAGTCCAACGCCGGCGCGATCGAGCTCTACGAGCGCTTCGGCTTTCGCGCCGCCGGCCGGCGCAAGCGCTACTACCAGGACAACGGCGAGGACGCGGTGATCATGTGGCGCACGCAGTCGACGCTCGCGGGACGCTTCGACGACGTGCCCAACGCCGCGCCCGGCGGGGCGAAGCCCGCATGACCCTCATCCTCGCCCTCGAGACCAGCTGCGACGACACCTGCGCGGCCGTGGTCACCGGCGACGGCGCGGTGCGCTCGAACGTCATCTCCTCGCAGGGCATCCACGACGAGTACGGCGGCGTCGTGCCGGAGATCGCCTCGCGCCATCACCTCGAGCTCGCCAACGCGGTCGTCGACGACGCGCTGCGGCGCGCGGGGGCGACGCTCGGCGACGTCGACCTGGTCGCCGTCACGCAGGGGCCGGGGCTCGTCGGCGCGCTGCTCGTCGGGGTCGCCACCGCGAAGTCGCTCGCCGCCGCCCGCGGTCTGCCGCTGGCCGCCGTCGACCATCTGCAGGGCCATGTCGCCGCGAACTTCCTGCGCATGCCGGCGGGTGCCGGAGGCGACGGCGCTGCCCCCATCATGGAGCCGCCGTTCGTCTGCCTCGTCGCCAGCGGCGGCCACACGCTGCTGGCCCGCGTCGAGGCGCACGACGGCTTCGAGGTGCTCGGCCGCACCCTCGACGACGCCGCCGGCGAGGCGTTCGACAAGGGCGCGCGGCTGCTCGGCCTGCCGTTCCCCGGCGGCCCGGCGCTCGAGCGGCTCGCCCGCGACGGCGACCCCGGCGCGTTCGCCTTCCCGGTCGCGCGCAACCTCGCGGGGCTGGACTTCTCCTTCGCGGGGGTGAAGACGTCGCTGCTGTACAAGGTGCGCGAGCTCGGTCCCGACGGCGCCGGCGAGCGGGCGGCCGACCTCGCGGCGAGCTTTCAGCACGCGATCGTCGAGGCGCTGGCCGCGCGCTGCGAGCAGGCGCTGGCGCAGACCGGCCTGGACCGCCTCGCGATCGGGGGCGGCGTGGCCGCCAACGGCCCGCTGCGCGAGCGGCTCGCGACGCTCGGCGCCACCGTCGGCATCCCGCCGCGCGAGCTGTGCACCGACAACGCCGCGATGATCGCATCCGCCGCGCGCTACGTGCCGGCGCAGCCGTTCCCGGACTACCTCGCGCTCGACGCGTACGCCTCGGGCGAGCGAGCCCTGGCGTGACGCCGGCGGCCGGGCTGGGCCCCGGGCTCGTCCTCCTCGGCAAGCCCGGCTGCCATCTCTGCGACGACGCGCGGCTGGTCCTGCAGCGCGCCGGCGCGCCGTTCGCCGAGGTCGACATCACGACCGACGACGCGTTGCACGCCACCTATCTCGAGCGCATCCCGGTGGTCGTGCTCGATGGCGTCGAGCGTTTCGAGCTGTTCGTGGATGAAGCCGCGCTGCGTCATCTTCTGAGTAAAGTGCGCCGTCGATGACGACCGGCGAACGCGCTCCCACGGCGGTTGACCCGGCTTCCCGTGACAGCGCGGTCGCGGGCGGCCAGCGCCTCTCCCTCGGTGTCGCGGCCCGCCTCTCGCGGTATCTGCAGGTCCTCACGCAGGCCAAGAAGATGGGCAAGGAGACGATCTCCTCGCGTGAGCTCAGCGACTACACGCACGTCAACCCGACCCAGATCCGGCGCGACTTCTCGGGCTTCGGCAAGTTCGGCAAGCGCGGCGTCGGCTACAACGTGGACGCGCTGGTATCGCAGATCCGCAAGATCCTGCGCACCTCCGGCCAGCACAACATCGCGCTCTTCGGCGCGGGCCACCTGGGCCAGGCGATCGCCTCGTCGGACATCTTCGCCGACCACGGCTTCCGCGTCGTGGCGATCTTCGACACCGACAAGCGCAAGATCGGCCAGAAGGTCGGGACGACGACCGTGCGCCACTCCTCCGAGCTGAAGTCGATGGTCGAGTTCGAGGACATCGTGGTCGGCGTGCTCGCCGTGCCGACGGCGGCCGCGCAGTCGATCGCGGACGACCTCGTCGAGGCCGGCGTGAAGATCATCTTCAACTACTCCGAGGCGCTGCTGCAGGTGCCGCCGGAGGTGACCGTCCACACCTCGTCTCCCGCGGTCGATCTGCTCTACGCGCTGTACTTCTACTTGACGTAGAAGCGTCCCGCGCCGAAAAATCGCCCATTGCCGATCGACCTCGACAACACGGAGGAGATGTTCGCCGCGTCCACGGACCTGACCGTGGGCCTGGAGGAGGAGTTCGCGGTGCTCGACCCGGGAACGCTGGACCTCGTCCCGCGCTTCGAGGAGCTGCGCGACGCGGCCGCCGAGCTCGATCCCGTCCTGCACGACGCGATCACCGGCGAGCTGATCTCCTCGGAGATCGAGATCATCTCCGGGCGCGGCGAGGACCTGCACGACGCGATCGCCCACCAGCGCGACCGGCGCCGGCGGCTGTTCAAGCTCGCCGCCAACCGCGGTGTCGCGCTCGGGTCGACCGGCACCCATCCGTGGGCCGACTACCGCGAACAGCGCAACATCGACACCGCCCACTACCGGCGCGTCGTCGAGGGCTTGGGCTACGTCGCGCGGCGCAACAACACGTTCTCGCTGCACGTCCACGTCGGGGTGCGCGGCGCCGATCGCGCCGTGGCGGTCTGCGATCGCCTGCGCCCCGTGCTGGCGCTGCTGCTGGCCGTGAGCGCCAGCTCGCCCTTCCTCGAGGGCCAGGACACGCGCCTGCACTCGGTCCGCAGCCAGATCTTCACGAAGTCCTTTCCGCGCTGCGGGGTGCCCGACGCGTTCGGCGACTGGCGCACGTTTCGCGACTACGTCGAGCTGCTGATCGCCACGCGCTCGATCGTCGAGTACACCCAGGTGTGGTGGTCCATCCGCCCGCACGCCTCCTACGGGACGGTCGAGGTGCGCATCTGCGACGCGCAGGTGACGGCGGCGGAGTCCGAGGGGCTGGCGGCGCTGATCGTGGCCTGCGTCGGCCAGGCGCTGCGCGACATCGACGAGGGGGTGGCATTCGCGCATCCGCCGCAGCGGCTGGTCGAGGAGAACATGTGGCGCGCGATCCGCCACGGCCTCGACGGGGACATGATCGACCTCGAGCGCGGCATCGAGATCCCGGCCCGCGCCGCGCTCGACGGGCTGTGGACGTGGACGGCGCCCGCGCGCGCCGAGGCGCGCGTCGACGTCGCGCTGGAGGGGCCGACCGGCGCCCAGCGCCAGCGCGCGGCGCTGCGCGACGGCGGCGACCTGCGCGCGGTCTACGCTGACTGCGTGCGCGAGACGATGACGACCTACGCCCAGGAGGTTCCGGCATGACGGCCGACGACGACGTGCAACCGCCGCAGCCCGGCGACCCCGGCTTCGACGAGGCCGACCTGAGCGACCTCAGCGAGGAGGAGCTGCGCGCGGCCTACGAGGCCGAGATCGCCCGCGTCCGCGTCGAGGACGTGCTGGTGCAGACCGTCGTCTCGCTGCTGAACCTCGCCGCCCGCAAGGCCGGCCTCACGGGCGCCGAGGAGGAGCCGGACTTCGAGCAGGTGCGTCAGGCGATCGACGCCACCAGGGCGCTGCTGCCGCTGGTCGAACCGTCGCTCGGAGCGGAGGCCAAGCAGGTCCGCGACGCCCTCTCGCAGCTGCAGCTCGCGTACGCCCGCTCGGGTGCCGTCCCGCCGCCGGACGCGCCGCGCCCCGGTGAGCCGCAGACCCCCGGCAGCACGCCGCGGGGCGGCAGCGGGCTGTGGGTTCCGGGTCAGTAGACGCGCCATCCGTCCAGCCGGTTAGTATCCGCGCGCGTTTCCCGTGGCTGGGGGCCATTGACACCCGCCACGCGGTGGGTTAGTGTCCTCGGCACCAAAGATTTACGGAGGCAGTTTCCCTTGAGTGATTTCCTGATGGACCATGGGGTCGTCGTCGCCCTGCTGTGCGGCGCCCTTGCAGTGCTCTACGGCGCGCTGACCGCACGCTCGCTGCTGGCGCTTTCGCCCGGCAACGAGCGCATGGTCGAGATCTCGAAGGCCGTCCAGGAAGGCGCCTCCGCGTACCTGCGCCGTCAGTACACGACGATCGCCATCGTCGGGGTCGTCCTGTTCGTCGTGCTGATCCCGTTGCAGAGCATCGAGGTCGCCGTCGGCTTCGCGCTCGGCGGCCTGCTCTCGGCGGCGGCCGGCTTCATCGGGATGAACGTGTCGGTGCGGGCCAACTGCCGCGTCGCCGAGGCGGCCCGCGGCGGCATCCCGCCCGCGCTGAACGCCGCGTTCCGCGGCGGCGCGATCACCGGCATGCTCGTCGTCGGCCTGGCGCTGCTCGGCGTCGCCGGCTACTACGGCCTGCTGACGGCGGTCTTCGACAGCACGCAGAAGGAAGCCGTCGACGCGCTCATCGGGCTCGGCTTCGGCGGCTCGCTGATCTCCGTCTTCGCTCGTTTGGGCGGCGGCATCTTCACCAAGGGCGCCGACGTCGGCGCCGACCTCGTGGGCAAGGTCGAGGCCGGCATCCCCGAGGACGATCCGCGCAACCCCGCGGTGATCGCCGACAACGTCGGCGACAACGTCGGCGACTGCGCCGGCATGGCGGCCGACCTCTTCGAGACCTACGTGGTGACGGCCGTCGCGGTCATGCTGCTCGGCGTGCTGACCTTCGCGGGCGACAACGCGTCGCAGGTCGCGCTGTATCCGCTCGTGCTCGGCGGCGTGGCGATCATCGCCTCGATCCTCGGCACCTTCGCGGTCAAGTCCGCCGCCGGCAACGTCGAGCGCGCGCTCTACCAGGGCCTGATCGCATCCGGGATCATCGCCGCGATCGCCTTCTACCCGATCACGAAGTGGATGATGGACGGCCTCAGCACGGCTACGGCCAGCGTCGACGTCTTCGCCCCCTCCGTCAGCGACCTGTACCTCTGCTCGCTGATCGGGCTGGCCGTCACGGCGCTGCTGTTCCTCATCACCGACTACTACACCTCGACGCGCTTCAACCCGGTCAAGAAGACCGCCGACGCCTCGCAGACCGGTCACGCGACGAACATCATCTCGGGCCTCTCCCAGGGCATGCAGGCGACCGCGCTGCCGGCGATCGTCCTCGCGCTCGGTATCTACGGCGCCTACGAGCTCGGCGGGATCTACGGCATCGGCGTCGCCGTCATGGCGCAGCTCGGCCTGTGTGGCCTGATCGTCGCGCTCGACGCGTTCGGGCCGATCACGGACAACGCCGGCGGCATCGCCGAGATGGCCGAGATGCCCGAGGAGGTCCGCGCCGTCACCGATCCGCTCGACGCGGTCGGCAACACGACGAAGGCCGTCACGAAGGGCTACGCGATCGGCTCGGCCGTGCTGGCCGCGCTCGTGCTGTTCGCCGCGTTCAAGATCGAGCTCAACGCCGAGCTCGCCGAGGGCGGCGAGGAGCCGATCCAGTTCCTGCTCGACAAGCCCGAGGTGCTCATCGGCCTGCTCATCGGCGGCATGATGGTCTACCTGTTCGCCGCGCT
Organism: uncultured Actinomycetes bacterium; assembly: GCA_963709935.1. Classification (GTDB taxonomy): domain Bacteria; phylum Actinomycetota; class Thermoleophilia; order Solirubrobacterales; family Solirubrobacteraceae; genus CADCVQ01. The sequence goes on from CAVPYM010000012.1 coordinate 166,415, forward strand.
GTCGATGGAGGCCGTCGGCCGCGCGGGCGGCGCCGTGGTCGAGGAGGTGCGCCGGCAGTTCAAGGAGCACCCCGGGATCATGGACAACACCGAGAAGCCCGACTACGCCCGCTGCGTGGACATCGTCACGAAGACCGCGCAGCGCGAGATGATCATCCCGTCGCTGATCCCGATCGTCTTCACGCTGATCATCGGCCTGCTGAGCGTCGAGGCGCTCGGCGGCCTGCTCATCGGCGTGATCGTCGTCGGCCTGTTCATGGCCGTCTCGATGACGGCCGGCGGCGGCGCCTGGGACAACGCGAAGAAGCTCATCGAGGAGGGCGCGTTCGGCGGCAAGGGCACGCTCGCCCACGAGGCCTCGATCACCGGCGACACGGTCGGCGATCCCTACAAGGACACGTCGGGCCCGGCGATCAACCCGATGATCAAGGTCGCGAACATCGTCGCGATCCTGATCATCCCGCTGGTCGCGTAGCGGGTGGGTGCGGGCGGGGCGCCCGGGCGGGCGCCCCGCGGTCGGATGACGCCGCGAGCGGGCGCGACGGCGGGGTTCACCGCTGGTCTGTGACCAAACGCTCACACGCGCCCCTGAGGGCGGATGTAGGTTCGTGCCTCGGAGCCAGTCCATAGCTCGTGAGGACGGAGTGGATGATGAGCCCCAGCAGTGGCGAGGGCGCCAGTGGCGTCGGCAGCGCGGGCAGCGCGTTCGTCAAGCCCCGTCGCATCCTGCACTCGGTGGCCGGGCGGGCCCGCGTGGCGCTGGCGGCGCGCGGGGCCGGCGGTCCGTCGGCTGCGCAGGCCGGCGGGGCGACGGCCGCTGTGGTCGCGCCGCCCGAGACGCCGTTCGAGGCGGACCGCCGGCGGGTCCTCGCGTGGTTCGCGATGCCGGCCGAAGCGCGCGAACGGGTCATCGCCGAGCACGCCGGCCGCCTGACGGTCGCGCGTCATCTGCAGCTGTTCACGCACGTCCGGATGCTGCTGGAGGACACGCAGGTGCGGACGGTGGCGGGGGTCGACGACGGCGCCTGGGAGCAGCAGCTGCGGGAGCTGGCGACCGAGGCCGAGCACCTGGCCGCGATCGGCAGCGCCGTCGGGGACGCCCTGTTCGCCCGACTCGATGCCGGCGAGCCGGCCCCCGCCGCCTCCGAGCCGGTGGCGAGCGCGGCGAGCGCGCCTCCGAGCGCGGCCTGAGGTTCCGCCCGGATCGCACGACGACGAAGGTCACCGTGGGTGCGGTGTGCGGGCGCACCGCGCCGCCGCCGCCCGTCGCCCGGCGCCGCAGGACGCCTGACGGCGGGTCGTCCGCGCCGCCGCCGCCGCCCCTCGCCCGGCGCCGCAGGACGCCTGACGGCGGGTCGTGCGCGCCGCCGCCGCCGCCGCACTACAGTCCCCGCCGGTGAGCTTTCTCGAGGAGCATCTGGGCGACGGCACGTGGCGCGCCGACGCGCCGTTCTCGTCGGTCACGTTCAAGGTCCGCCATCTCGGCGCCCGCGACTACCGCGCGGGCTTTCGCGACATCGAGGCGACGCTCGACCCGGCCGCCGGGACGCTCACCGCGAGCGTGCCGATCGCGTCGCTGGACCTCAACAACCCGGTCATCCGCGAACGGATGCTGTCGGCGGAGTTCCTCGACGCCGCCCGCTACCCGGAGGTGCGCTGGGTCGTGACGGACTTCGCGGGCGACGACAGCCGCGTGATCAGCGCGACCGGCGAGCTGTCGATCCACGGCCACACGCAGACCGTCACGGCGAACGGCAGGATCGGCCTGCCGGGACCGGGCCTGCTGAGCCCCGAGAACCGCGTCGGCGTCGAGCTGTCGTCGATCGTCGACCGCCGCGACTTCGGCCTGGACTGGCAGGAGGCGCTGCCCGGCGGCGGCGACACGCTCGGCTGGGACGTGACGCTGGAGGCCCTCATCGAGTTCGTCGAGCAGGCCTAGGGCACGAGCGATGCGGTGGTGCGTCCGAGTCATCGCGGTGCTGGCGCTCGTCGCGCTGCCGGCCGGCTGCGGCGGCGGCGACGGCGGGTCGGCGAACGCCGGCGCCGCGGCCACGACGGCCACCGCGACCACGACGCCCGCGGCCACGACGGCCACGACGGCCACGACGCCGCCGACCGAGCGAGACCGCCTCAGCACCTGCCTCACGCAGGCGGGCTACCGGCTGCAGGGCGGGGCCTCGCAGGCCTCCGACAGCGAGGCGCCGGACTACCAGATCGTCTTCAGCGGCCCGCGCGGCGGCGGGTACATCGGCTTCTACAGGAACACCTCGCGCGCCAGGCGCGTCGCCATGCAGCTGCGCAAGAACGCGCAGCGCACGAGCGGCGCCGCCGTCGAGCGCCACGGGGCGATCAACATCGTGTGGGTCGACCTGCCCGACCCGGCCGCGCGCGCGAGCGTTCGCGGCTGCCTCGTCACCTGATCATGTTCGCCCGAACGCGCCGTGGATCAGGCGCCTCACCACCTGCACACACCGCCCCGGGCGATGGCGGCCGGCGGCCGGCGGCCGGCGGTGGGCGGCGGGTGCTCTCGCTGCGCGAGAATTGTTGTCAGCTGCGCGGTCCTCAGGGCTGTACGGTAAGAGATTCCTGGTTCGTCCTCATGTGATGAACCGCCATCGCATCGCGAGGTAGGGGCGCATGCACTCTCGGCGGGCGTCGAGACGGTCAACTGGGCCGCCGACGCATCGGTGGATGGCAACGACGGAAACGGCATCGGCACATTCTCCCCGGCCACCAGCAACTGGGTGCTGAAGGACACGGGCGGCACGACGCGCACGTTCACCTTCTCCGCGTCCGGATCGGCTGCGGCCCTCCCGCTGGTCTGGTGCTGCCCATGACCTGACCGGCCGGCGGAGCTCGCCGCCGCCCGGACCACTGAGCGGGTCGGCGTAGACTCCCGCCGCGGATGGCAGAGCGCCAGCTCCACGGATTGCAGCGCGTGCTGGGGGTCAATGCGCTCTTCTCGACCGCGTACGGCAACGTCGGCTCGTCCATCTACTACGCCCTCGGGCTGGTCGCCGCGCTCGCCGCCGGCCTGACGCCGCTGGTCTTCCTCATCACCGGCGCGCTGTTCTACTGCACCGCCACGACGTACGCCGAGGCGACCGCGATGTACCCCGAGGCGGGGGGCTCCTCGCTGTTCGCCCGGCGCGCGTTCAACGAGCTGTGGTCGTTCTTCACGGCCTGGGCGCAGATGCTCAACTACATCATCACGATCGCCATCTCGGCGTTCTTCGCGGCCCACTACGCCGGGCGCTTCCTGTGGGAGGGCTTCAACGAGTCGCCGGGCGACATCGCGTTCGCGGCCGGCGTCGTCGCGCTGCTCGCGCTCATCAACGTGCGCGGGGTCAAGGACGCCGTCAGCGTGAACCTCGTCCTCGCGGTGATCGACTTCCTCAGCCAGCTGGCGATCGTCGGCCTCGGCGCCGTGCTCGTCTTCAGCCCCGAGATCCTCACCGACAACCTCGCGTTCTTCGGCGAGACCCCGACGCTGACGCAGTTCTTGCTGGCGATCCCGATCGGGACCGTCGCCTACACCGGGATCGAGACGATCTCGAACATGGCCGGCGAGGCCCGCGACCCCGACACGACGATCCCGGGCGCGATCCGCCGAGTGATGATCGCAGTTTTCGCGATCTACTTCACGCTGCCGCTGATCGCCCTGTCGGCGCTGCCCGTCGAGTGCGTCGGCGGCGAGTGCCAGACGCAGCTGGGCGTCAAGCCGCAGGACGGCGGCTACGCCAACGACCCGATCATCGGCGTCGTCTCGGGAATGGACCTCGGCTGGTTTCAGGGCGGGGTGGAGGTCTACGTCGGCATCCTCGCAGTGACGATCCTCATCGCCGCCACGAACGCCGGCGTGCTCGGCGTCTCGCGGCTGACCTACTCGATGGGCATGTACCGCCAGCTGCCCGACACGATGCGCCGGCTGCACGCGCGCTACCGGACCCCGTACGTCGGGATCCTCGTCTTCTCGAGCTTCGCGATCATCGCGCTGCTGCCCGGCCAGGCCGACTTCCTCGGCAAGATCTACGCGTTCGGGGCCATGCTGTCGTTCTCGATGGCGCACCTGTCGCTCATCTGCCTGCGCGTCAGCGACCCGGACGCGCGGCGCCCGTATCGCAGCCCCGGGCGCGTGCGCTGGCGCGGCACCGAGCTGCCGCCGCTCGCGATCATCGGGCTGACCGGGACGATCCTGTCGTTCGTCGTCGTCAGCGTGCTCGACCTCACCGTCGGTGCCGCCGGCGTCACGTGGATGGCGCTCGGCATGGGCGGCTACCTGCTGTACCGCCGCAGCCAGGACCTGGACTTCGTGTCCACCCACCAGGTCACCGTGCCGCAGCCGGTCACCCAGAGCGAGGCGGAGTACGAGTCGGTGCTCGTCGCGCTCGACGCGCGCCACTACTCGTCGTCGACGATCGCCACCGCGACGAAGCTCGCCGGTCGCAAGCGCCGCGGCATCCACGTGCTCGTGCTCATCACGGTTCCGCAGGCGTCACCGCTGGACGCCGCGCTGCCCGAGGAGGAGATCGCCGCGCGCGCGATCATCGAGCAGGCCCGGCTGCAGGGCGGGCGGCGCGTGAACGGCCACGTCGAGCGGGTGCGGCCCGGCGGCAGCGGCCGGCTCATCGTCGAGGAGGCGCGCGCCATGCGCGCCCACGCGCTCGTCATGCCGCTGCCGCCGCGCACCGGCACGACGCTGTTCGGCAAGACCGTCGAGATCGTCCTCGCCGACCGTCCCTGCCGCGTGATCATCGAGAGCGAGCCGACCGCTGCCTGAGTCGCCTCCCTCCGGCCGCGGGCTGCATCGCTCGGCGACGCTCGTGCTGTCGGCGGCGATGGTCGTGCTCGGCTTCGCGATCCTCGCCCAGACGTTCTCCGCCGGCGGCGGGCCGCTGGCGCTCGGCGCGATCCTCGGCGTGCTGTTCGTCGCAGCGGGCGGCGGCCGGCTGTACTTCACCTGGCGGGGGTTGTAGTGGCCGGCCCCGCGCCGAACGAGCCCAAGCCGGCGCTGCGTCGCAGCCTCGGCTCGCCGGCGCTGTTCGCGATCGTGTGGTCGTCGCTCGCGGCGGCGGTCTACTTCTCGCTGGGGATCGTCGCCGAGAACGCGCTCGGAATGACGCCCGTCGTCTTCCTCGGCGCCGGGATCTTCTTCGTCCTGACGGCGATGACGTACGTCGAGGGGGCGTCGCTGCACCAGGAGCGCGCCGGCGCGACGGTCTTCGCGCGCTACGCGTTCAACGAGCTGTGGAGCTTCATCGCCGGCTGGGCGGTGCTGCTGGACTTCCTGATCCTCATCGCGGTGACGGCGTTCGTCGCGACGCACTACATGGCGGCCGTCTGGTCACCGCTGGGCAGCGGCGCGCCCGAGCTCGTGGCCGCGCTCGTGATCATCGGCTACGTCGCGTCGCGCAACATCCGCGGCGCGAGCGCGAGCCGCGGCATCGAGCGCGTCTCGGCGCTGGCGGTCCTCGACGTCGTCCTGCAGCTGCTCGTGATCGTGCTCGGCGCCGTGCTCGTCGTCGACATCGACGCGCTGACGAAGACCATCGACCTCGGCACGTCGCCCGGCTGGCGCGACCTGCTCTTCGCCCTGACGGTGTCGGCCGTCGCCTTCACCAGCCTGGAGTCCGCGTCGGGCCTGGCCGGCGAGGTCCGCGTCAGCCGCCGCGGTCTGAAGCGGCTGATCTTCAGCTCGACCGTGTCGGTGCTCGTGATCTACGTCGGGATCTCGCTCGTCGCCGTCGCCTCGCTGCCGATCACGCCCGGCGCGTCCCCGCTGACCGGCGACGCGCTCAACGCGCCGGTGCTCGCGCTCGTCTCGACGTTCGATCCGCCGTGGCTGGCCGAGGCGCTGCGCTACATCGTCGCTGCGCTGGCGACGGTGACGCTCGTCGTCGCCGCCCACGGGGCGATGCTCGGGCTGTCGCGCCTGTCGTACTCGCTGGCGCGAAACCGCCAGATCCCGAGCGCGATCGGGCGCCTGCACCCCGGCCACGGGACGCCGTACGTGGTGATCGTGCTCGCCGCCGTGCTCGCCACGGCGCTCGTCGTCCCGCGCGACCTCGAGTTCCTCGTCGGCATCTACGCGTTCGGCGCGATGCTCGCGTTCCTCATCGCGCACGTGTCGATCTGCGTGCTGCGCTACCGCGAGCCGGACCGCCCGCGGCCGTACCGCATCCCGCTGTCGGTGCGGATCGGCGGCGGCGACCTGCCCCTGCCCGCGGTGCTCGGGGCGCTGATGGCGGCGGTCGGGCTGGCCAGCCTGGTCGGCTTCCACGAGGGCGCGCGGACGATCGGGCCCATCTGGATGGTGACGGGCATCGCCCTCTACGTCGGCTACCGGCGCGGCGCGGAGATGCCCCTGCTCGAACGCGTCGTGCTGTCCGAGGCGGCGCTGCGCTCCGAGCCGGCGCGCGCGGAGTACGGCTCGATCCTCGTCCCGATCTACGGCACGCCGCTCGACGACGACATCGTGCAGACCGCCGGGCGCCTCGCCGCCGCCGAGAACCCGGAGGAGGGGGAGGGCCACGGCGCGACGATCGAGGCGATCTGGGTCTTCGAGGTGCCGCTCTCGCTGCCGCTGGACGCGCGCCTGCCCGAGAAGCAGCTCAAGGCCGCGCGGGCGGCGCTGGCACGAGCCAAGGCCGTGGGGGAGGAGTACGTCGGCGTCGAGGTCGCGACGGCGACCGTGCGCGCGCGCCGCGCCGGCGAGGGGATCGTCGAGGAGGCCACGCGCCGCGGGGTGGAGCTCATCGTCCTCGCCGCCGAGGAGCCGTCGCGGATCCGCGGCGGCGCGCGCCTGGGCGGCATCGGCGGTCCGCTGGACAACTTCGTCGGCGACGCGACGAAGTACGTCGTGCGCAAGGCGCCCTGTCGCGTCATCCTCACCGCGCCGGCGGGCGACCCCGACCCGGGCGTTGAGCCGCCTGCGTAGGTCCGAGACCGACTACTGCACCCGGCCGGAAGTTCGGTGAGGTTTTCCTGGATGCCCGGCCGTGATCTGACGGTCGCCGGTGACCCGCCTTCGTGCTGGTGGCACGGGGGCGGGCGCTGGCGGCCGTCAGGCACGGATCGGGCGCCGGGAAAACCCGCAGAACTTGCGGATGGGTGTACTAGCATCCGGCGCATGATGGTCCTCGTCGTCGGGGCCGGCCGCGTCGGTTCGGCCGTCGCCAAGTCCTTGCTTGCCGCGGGCCACACGGTGTCCGTGCTCGACGAGGATCCGCTTTCGCACGAACGCCTCGACGCCGGCCAGGCGACGTCCTGGGAGGACGCGGGCGGGCGCTTCACGGTCGGCACCGCGATCGAGATCGACGCGCTGCTCGCGGCGGGGGTCGAGGAGGCGGACGTGTTCATCGCCGCGACGCGCGGCGACAACACGAACCTGCTCGTCGCGCAGGTCGCCCAGAAGCGCTTCGAGGTGCCGCACGTGATCGTGCGCGTGCTCGACCCTGCCCGCTCGGACTGGTACTCCGAGCAGGGCCTGCACACGATCTGCGCGGTGAAGCTCGGCATCGCGATGTTCGAGAAGGCCATCGCGGACATCGCGAGCGCCCGCTGATGTACGTCATCGTCGTCGGCGGCGGCAAGGTCGGGCTCAACCTCGCACGGGAGCTGATCCGCAACGGCCAGGAGGTCACCCTCATCGAGGGCGAGCGGCGCGCCTACCTGCGCATCGAGCAGGAGCTCGAGCACGCGATCCAGTACGGCGACGGCACCGAGCTGTGGGTCCTCGAGCGCGCGGGCATCCAGCGCGCGGACCTCGTCGTGGCGGTCACCGGCGACGACGAGGACAACATCCTCATCTGCCAGGTCGCCAAGGAGAAGTACCTCTGCGAGCGGATCATCGCCCGCTGCAACAACCCGCGCAACCTCCAGCACTTCAAGCTGCTGGGGATCCAGCCCGCGGTCTCGGCCACCGACCTCATCCTCAACCTCATCGAGCACGAGGTGCCGGGCCACGGCCTCGTGCACCTGCTCGACCTGCCCGACGAGAAGCTCGAGATCATCGAGGTCGAGGTCACGCCGGACGCCCCGGCCGCGGGCCACCGCGTGGCGGAGATCGACCTGCCGGACGGCAGCCTGATCATCTCGGTGCTGCCGCAGGGCAAGGCCGGCTTCGTGCCCAAGGGCGACACGGTCATCAACCCCGGCGACGAGGTCCTCGTGGTGCTCGATCCGGGCCTCGAGCCGTACATCACCGCGCAATTCGCGCCCAACGGGCGCCCCGGCTGAGTCGCGCGGGCGCTGTGCGTGGCACCTTGACCCCGCCATCCGGGGTCAGGACGCCACACACGCGGCGCGGGGGAGGCATCGCGAGGGGGGGTGCGTCACCTTGTTCGCGCGGAGCGCGGAGAAGGTCACACACCCCCCTCCAGCCGCGGGATCTGCACGCGGTCGGCCGCGCCGATCTCGCGCAGCACCCGCGCGGGGTTGCCCACGGCCACGACGCCGGCGGGGAGATCGCGCGTGACCACCGCGCCCGCGCCGACCACGGTGTCGTCGCCGATCCTCACGCCCGGGCAGACGATGACCCCGCCGCCCAGCCAGACGTTGGCGCCGAGCGTGATCGGCGCGCCGGACTCCCAGCCGGCGCGGCGCGGACCGGGGTCGACCGGGTGCGTCGCCGTGAGCAGCTGCACGCGCGTGGCGATCTGGCAGGCGGCGCCGATGGCGATCGGCGCGACGTCGAGCATGACGCAGTCGTAGTTGACGAAGGTGCCGGCGCCGATCGTGATGTACGAGCCGTAGTCGCAGCGAAACGGCGCCTTGACCACGACGCCCTCGCCCACGCCGCCCAGCAGCTCGCGCAGCAGGCGCTCGCGCTCGCCGTCGGCGTCGTGGGCGGTGGCGTTGTAGCGCTCGACGAGCGCCTGCGCCCGCGCGTTGTCGGCCGCCAGTTCGGCGTCGTCGGCGACGTACAGCTCGCCGCGCTGCATCCGCTGCTTCATCTCGCTCACCCGGTCTCCTCGTACCCTGAGGGGAGCACCCTCGTGGCTATACTCGCCGCGCTGCCTTGCCGGGTGGAGTAATCGGCAACTCGCCAGGTTCTGGCCCTGGAATTCAAGGTTCGAGTCCTTGCCCGGCAGTCGCCGCGAGAACCTACGCCGCCGCCTGCGCCATCCAGTCGCGGTATAGGCGCCAGTAGGGGCCTTCGGCCTCCAGCAGCTCGTCGTGCGTGCCCTGCTCGACGATCCGCCCGCCGTCGAGCACGACGATCCGGCCGGCCTGGCGGATCGTGCTCAGGCGGTGGGCGATGACCACCGCGGTGCGCCCGGCGAGCAGCCGCCGCAGGCCCTCCTCGATGCGCCCCTCGGTGTGCAGGTCGACGTTCGACGTCGCCTCGTCGAGGATCAGGATGCGCGGGTCGGCGGCCAGCGCGCGGGCGAACGCGACGAGCTGGCGCTGACCGGCCGACAGCTGCGTGCCGCGCTCGCCGACCGGCGTGTCGTAGCCGTGCTCGAGCGCCTCGATGAAGCCGTCGGCGCCGACCGCGCGGGCCGCCGCGCGGATCTCCTCGAGCGGGGCGCCGGGGCGGCCGAAGGCGATGTTCTCCCCGATCGTGCCGCTGAACAGGAAGGCCTCCTGCGGCACGACGCCGAGCTGGCGGCGCAGCGAGCCCTGCGTGACCGTGCGCAGGTCGTGGCCGTCGACCAGCACCGCGCCAGTCGTCGGGTCGTAGAAGCGCGCGACGAGCTTGGCGATCGTCGACTTGCCGGCGCCCGTCGCGCCGACCAGCGCCACGGTCTGGCCGGGCGGGATCTTCAGCGAGAGGTCCGTGCAGCGCCCACACCGCGTCGTCTGCCGCGCCGTAGGAGAAGCCGACGTCGCGCAGCTCGATCTCACCGCGCAGGCGGCCGAGCTCGATCGCGTCGGGGGCGTCGACGAGGTCGGACTGCTCGTCGAGCAGGCCGAAGATCTTGTCCAGCGCGGCCATGCCGGCCTGGTAGGTCGTGTAGAGCTGCGAGAGCTGCTGGATCGGCTCGAAGAAGAGGTTCAGCGCCGCGACGAACGCGAAGATGACGCCGGGCGTGATGTCGCCCTCGATCGCCTGCACGCCGCCGTAGAGCAGGATCCCGACCGTCGCCACGGCGCTGAGCAGCTCGACGCCGGGGAAGTACGCGGCGTTGAGGTTGACCGTGGTCATGTTGACCTCGCGGTTGCGCTCGTTGAGCGCGCGGAAGCGCGCCACGTGGCGCGGCTCCTGGCTGAAGGAGCGCACGACGCGGATCCCCGACAGCGACTCCTGCAGGTAGGCCGTGATCGAGCCGATCGTCTCGCGGGTGCGCGCGTAGGCGTCCGCGGAGGCGATCCGGAAGGCCAGCGAGGCCAGGGCCATGACCGGGAAGATGAGGAACGTCAGCAGCGCGAGCTCGAGGTCCAGCAGGGCGAGGATGACCATCGTGCCGAGCAGCGTCATCGTGCTCGAGAACAGCGTCACGACGCTGTCGGTGACGAGCGAGTCGAGCGCCTGCACGTCGTTGGTCATCCGGGAGATCAGCTGCCCGGCCTGGCGGCGCTCGTAGAAGCCGACGGGCAGGGACTGCAGGTGGGCGAAGATGCGCAGCCGCAGGTCCTGCAGCGCCCGCTGACCGACCCAGCCGACGAGGTAGGTCTGCGCGTATGTCGCGCCCCAGTACACCAGCGCGCTGAGCACGAACAGGCCGACGACGAGGTTCAGCGTGCCGATGTCGCCCTGCTTGATGCCGTCGTCGATCGCGAACTTGATGAGCGGCGGCGGGGCGAGCGTCGCGGCCGTCGCCGCCGCCAGCGCGACGAACATGAGGATGACCTTGGAGCGGTAGGGCTTCAGCAGCACCGCGAGGCCGCGCAGCTTGCGCCCGCGCCCGCCGGTCTGGCGCAGCCGGCGGCGCAGCTCGGCGGTGGTCAGCGGCTTGTCGCCGTCGCCGGCGAGCTGGGCGCTCACCGCGTCGCGGGCACCCGGTGCCTGGGGGGCCCGGCTCATAGCCCCGCCACCTCCGGCTCAAGCGGCTTGCGCGTGAGGAAGACCTGGTCGGGCAGGCCCTTCTCGACGATCTCGCGGTAGAACGGCGAGCGCTTGAGCAGCTCGTCGTGCGTGCCGCGGTCGACGAGCCGGCCGGCGTCGAGGATCGCGATCTCGTCGGCGAGCGCGATCGTCGACAGGCGATGGGCGATGACGAACGTCGTGCGGCCGGCCATCGCCGCTTCGAGGCCCTGCTTGATCTCGCGCTCGGTCGTCGCGTCGATCGAGGACGTCGCGTCATCGAGGATCAGCACGCGCGGATCGGCCAGCAGCGCCCGCGCGATCGCGATCCGCTGGCGCTGGCCGCCGCTCAGCGTCAGGCCGCGCTCGCCGACGCGCGTGTCGTAGCCGTCGGGCAGCTTGGCGATGAAGTCGTGGGCCTGGGCGCGGCGGGCGGCCGCCACGACCTCCTCGCGGGTCGCCTCCGCGCGGGCGTAGGCGATGTTCTCGTGGACGGTCGCGCTGAACAGGAAGGGGTCGTCGTTGACGACCGCGATCTGCGCGCGCAGCTCGTGCGGGTCGACGCTGCGCACGTCGGCGCCGTCGACGAGCACCGCGCCGGAGGTGGGGTCGTAGAGGCGCGGGATGAGCTGCACGAGCGTCGTCTTGCCCGAGCCGGTCGCGCCGACGAGCGCGAGCGTCGTGCCGGCCTCGACGGTCAGCGAGACGCCGCGCAGGGCGGGCTCGGCGTGGCTGTCGGCGTCCTCGTTGTAGGCGAGCGTGACGTCGCGCAGCTCGACGCGGCCCGAGCCGGGCGGCAGCGGCGCGGCGTCGGGCGCCGCCACGATCCGCGGCGCGCGGTCGAGCAGCTCGAACAGCCGCGCGCCGGAGGCGGTCGCGCGCTGCGCCAGGCCGAGCGTCCAGCCGAGCGTGCGGACCGGCGCGAGCAGCATGAGCAGGTAGCCGTAGAAGGCCGTGAACTCGCCGAGCGTCAGCCTGCCGTCGACGACCATCCGGCCGCCGACGAGCAGCAGCGCCGCGAGGCCGAGCTGCGGCAGGAAGCCGATGAAGGGGTTGTAGAACGCGCGCAGCCGCGTGGAGATCATCGACTGCTCGAAGACGCGGGTGACGCTGTCGCTGAAGCGCCGCTGGCGCTGCTCCTCGGCGGCGAAGGCCTTGACCACCCGCACGCCGCCGACGCTCTCCTCGACGTCCGCGGTCAGCTCGCCGATGCGCTGCTGGACCTCCTGCAGGGCCGGGCGCGCCCGGCGGCCGTAGCGATTGGCGATCCAGATGACGAAGGGGATCGGGAACAGCGAGACGAGCGCGAGCGTGGGGTCGATGACGATCACCGCGACCGCAGCGAACACGACGGTCAGCGCGGCCTGCGAGATGAGCACGAGGCCGTAGCCGAGGAAGAAGCGCACCGACTGCAGGTCGACGGTCGCGCGCGACATGAGCTGGCCGGTCTGCTGGGCGTCGAAGAAGCCGAGCTCGAGTGCCAGCAGGTGCTCGTAGACGCGGTTTCGCAGGTCCACCTCGACGCCGAGCGAGACGCGCCCGGCGACGAGCCGGCGCGCGACCGTGAGGGCCAGGCGCAGCACGCCGGCGCCGACGATGACCAGGCCAAGGAGCTTGAGCTCCGCGCGGTCGCCGCGCTCGATCGCGCTGATCGCCGCGCCGGTCAGGCCGGGGATCGCCACGGTGGCGACCATCGCCAGCGCGGCGAGGATGCCGGACCACCAGACGCCGCGCTTGTAGTCGCGCAGGATCTTGCAGAGTCGGATGAACGTGGCCATGTACGGCGATTGTAGTTGCTTGGTCAACGACTTTGTCGGCATGGCGCGCGGGCGGCACTACGCTGCCCGCATGCCGAGCCCACCCGCGGGACTCTGCGACTCCTGTCGCCACCAGCAGGTCGTGCGCACGAAGCGGTCGACCTTCTCGCTGTGCCGGCGCTGGAAGGAGGACGACAGCTACCCGCGCTACCCGCGCCTGCCGGTGCTGCGCTGCCGCGGGTACGAGGCCGGCACGGCGTCCGGCGACGAGCGGGAGGCCACGGCGTGAGCGCGCCGATCCGCTGCTGGCCGACGACCGACCCGCTCTACATCGCCTACCACGACGACGAGTGGGGCCGGCCGGTGCGCGACGAGCACCGGCTGTTCGAGCGCATCAGCCTCGAGGCCTTCCAGTCCGGCCTGGCCTGGATCACGATCCTGCGCAAGCGCGAGAACTTCCGCGCGGCGTTCGCGGGGTTCGACCCCGCGGTCGTGGCGCGGTTCGGCGAGGCGGAGGTCGAGCGGCTGATGAGCGACGCCGGCATCGTGCGCAACCGGGCGAAGATCGAGGCGACGATCGCCAACGCCCGCGCGACGGTGGCCCTGCACGAGGCGGGGGAGACGCTCGATGCGCTGCTGTGGTCCTTCGCGCCCGAGCCTGCGCCGATGCAGCCGCCGCGCTCGCTGAGCGACATGCCCGCGACCACGCCCGAGTCCAAGGCGCTCGCCCGCGAGCTCAAGCGCCGCGGCTTTCGCTTCGTCGGCCCGACGACCGCCTACGCGCTCATGCAGGCGACCGGGATCGTCAACGATCACGTCGCGGGCTGCATCGTGCGCGCGGCGGTGCAGGCCGCGCGCCGCCGCGCGCTGAGCGGCTCATGAGCCGGCGCCCCGCGCGATCAGCGCCGGCGCCGGCGCCGATCGCCGCGCAGCGCGGCGATCATGCGGCTGATCCGCATCAGCATGCGCTGTCCCCGCGAGAGGATCGGCATCGCCGGGCGCCTCGGTGTAGGCCCTTGAGGGGCATCGGAACGAAAGTCACGATAAGGGCTCACGACGTGATTGGTGCGGGGATTATCGCGTAGTTCCATTCGCCGTGAAACGCGTTGCGCGTGATGTTGACGGCATCGAGTTGCTCGTCGCTGACCTCGACGCCCTTCTCGTAGACGCGGTCGTCGAGTTGGGCGTAGACCTTCAGCCCGGTGTTGGGGGATCGCGGCGGTCGTTTCCACCGCAACGGCGACATCGGGTCGCCCCGGCGATTTGGTGGGTCGCCGCCGCGGGCGGAGCTTGCGCGCGCGTTCTTCCTCGACGACGCGGACCGGGCGCTGATCGGACGGCATCGCGGGGAGCACAACCGGCTCGGGTTCGCGCTGCAGCTGACGACGGTCCGGTCGCTGGGCTTGTTTCTCGCCGATCCGCTCGAGGTGCCGCGGTGTCGTGCTGGACTACCTCGCAAGTCAGCTGGAGATCGCGGACGCGTCGTGCGTAGCGCGCTGCACCGAGCGTCGCACGACGCGCTTTGAGCATGCCGAGGAGATCAAACAGGCAGGCGGGCTGCGCGATTTCGCCGAGGTCGCGCGGGAGCTTGAGGAGTGGGTAGACGCGCGAGCGTGGACGACGGGCGATGGCCCGAAGGCGATCTTCAACGATGCGATCGGCTGGCTGGTTGAACGCGGCGTGTTGCTGCCGGGCGTCACGACGCTCGCGCGGCTGGTCGCGCGCGTGCGTGACGACACGACCCAGCGCCTGTGGGACACGCTTGCCGGGCTGCTGACGCCCGGGCAGTGCCGGCGGCTCGAGCGTCTGCTGACGGTCCCGGACGGTGGGCGGTTCTCGGATCTTGAGCGCTGGCACCGGGGGCCGGCGAAGCCGTCGGGCCTCAATCTGGAGCGGGCGATCGCGAGGTCGCGGAGATCCAGGCGCTGGGCCTTGCCGGCGTCGGTCTGGATGGCGTGGTTGCGCAGCGGCGTCTGGTTGAGCTCGCGCGCTACGGGATGACCGCGAACGCGCGGACGCTGCGTCGCCATCCGCGATCGCGGCGCTTGGCGACGCTGCTGGCGACCGTCGTGGCGTTGAAAGCCAAAGGCGACCGATGACTGCCTGGAGCTTTTGGATTTGCTGATGGTCACCGAGCTGCTGGGCCAGGCCCAGCGCGAATCGGTCAAGGAAAGGCGCGCCAGCACCCGCGTCTGGCGCGCGCGTCGGCGAAGCTCGCGACCGCGGTCGAGGTGCTCCTGGACACCGCCGAGAGCGGGGAGCTGGGGCTCGATGAGGTGTGGGAGCTGATCGACGCCGTCGTATCGCGGGGCGAGCTGCGCGCGGCGGTCGCAGCGATCGGCGAGCTCGTGCCCCCGGACAGCGACGACGAGGGCGTCGAGCGCGCGCAGCTCGCGACGCGGATCGCGACCGTCACCGGGTTTTTCAAGACGCTGACCGCGGTGATCGAGTTCGGCGCAACCGCCGACGCCCGAGCGGTCCTCGGCGAGATGCAGCGCATGCCCGAGCTGCTGCGCGCCCGCAACCTGACGAGCGCTGACGTCGACGGGTCGCTGATTCATCGTTCGTGGAAGCGCCTCGTGTTCGCTGCCCCGGGGCTGCCTGATGGCGCGGTCGACAAGAACGCGTACGTGTTCTGCGTGCTGACGGCGTTTCATCGTCATCTCAAGCGCCGCGAGATCTACGCGAACGCCTCGACACGGTGGCGTGACCCGCGCGCCCGGCTGCTCGCCGGCGACGCGTGGAGGACTGCCAAGCCCGCCGTGCTGACCGCCTTGTCGCTACCCGCGACACCGGATGATCTGCTCGCCGGGCACGCGCGGACGCTCGATGGCGCCTACCGCGCCGTCGGCGCGCGCCTGGAGGCGAACACCGCGGTCGGCCTCGACAGCGAGGGCCAGCTGCACATCGAGCGTCTCGAGGCGCTCGAGGAGCCGGCGAGCCTGATCGAGCTTCGCCGTGACGTCAACGCGTTGCTGCCCCGCGTCGATCTGCCGGAGGTGATCCTGGAGGTCATGTCGTGGGAGCCCGGGTTCGTCGCGGCGTCCGGTGGACAGACGCGCCTGGCTGATGTGCATGTGACGATCGCGGCGTGCCTGACCGGGCACGCCTTGAACATCGGGTACTCGCCGATCGTCAAGAAGGGCTCCCGGCGCTCGAGCGTGACCGCCTCAGCCACGTCAACCAGAACTACCTCGGCACGGAAACGTACGCGCTCGGCGAACGTGTGGCTGATCGCCGCGCAGGCCGGCATCGCGCTCGCCCGGGCGTGGGGCGGCGGCCTGGTCGCCGGGATCGACGGGATGCGCTTCATCGTGCCCGTGCCGAGTATCTACGCGTGCCCGAACCGCAAGTACTTCGGCTCCAAACGCGGCGCGACATGGATGAACATGGTCAACGACCAGGGCTCCGGCCTGGTCGCGAAGGTCGTCTCGGGGACGCGCGGCGAGTCGCTGCGCATGATCGACGTGATTTACAGCCAGGACGGCGGGCAGCGCCCGGACGTCATCGTTGCGGACACCGGCACCTACAGCGACCTCGTCTTCGGCCTCGCGCAGCTGCTGGGCATCGAGTACCGGCCAGAGCTCGCCGACATGCCCGACGAGCGCTCATGGCGCATCGACACCGCAGCCGACTACGGCCCACTGACCACCGCGGCGCGCGGGCGCATCGACCTGGGCCGCGTGCGCCGCCACTGGGAGGACATCCTGCGCATCGTCGCGTCGATCTACGACGAACGCGGGAGCCTGCGCAACGTCCGCGACCCGTCCGGCGGCGAGACGCGCTACGGCTGCGACGCCGACCGCAACCGGATCTCGGCGACGCTGCCCAACGGTACGCGCACGACCTACGAGTACGACGCGCGCGATCGGATGACCGGCATCCGGCACGTGCGCGCCGACGACACGGTGATCGGCTCGTTGGACTACACGCTCGACGACACCGGACGGCAGCTGGCGGTGGCCGAGGCGGGCGGTCGCTCGATTCGCTACCGCTACGACCCGCTGTCACGCCTGATCGAGGAGGACGTGACGGATCCCTCCGACGGCGATCGACTCACGAGCTACACGTACGACGCAGCCGGCAACCGGCTGTCGGACACGTCGGGGGCGACGACGACCACCTACGCCTATGACGCCGACGACCGGCTGCTGTCGGCGGCCGGCGCGGCCTTCGAATACGACGACAACGGCAACCTCGTGCGCCGCACCGATCCGTCGGGGGAGATTAGGACGTTCGAGTACGACTCGACGAACCGCCTCGTGGGCACGGCCGCCGGAGCTTCGACCGCGCAGTTCCGCTACGACGCCGCCGGCAACCGCACCTCCGTCACGTCGGGTGGGCGGACGACGAGCTACCTCGTCGACGCCAACGCGCCGCTCGCGCGAGTCCTGGAGGAGCGCTCGAACGACGGATCCGCGGCCGCGCACTACGTCTTCGCGGACACCCTCGTCAGCCAGCGCCGCGGCGCGACCACGTCGTACTACCACCATGACGCGCTCGCCAGCACGCGCGCGCTCACCGGGCCCGGGGGCGCCACGACCGACACCTACGCCTACGGCGCCTTCGGAGCAGACGCCGGGTCCTCTGGCTCGGCCGCGAACGACTTGCGCTTCGCCGGCGAGCAGCTGGTGCCCGAGCTCGACGCCTACAACCTCCGCGCGCGTCACTACGACCCGGCCACGGGCCGCTTCCTCGGGATCGACCCGCTGCTCGTCGGCGAGACCGAGCAGCCGCTGGCGCTGAACCGCTACGTCTACGCAAACGGCGATCCGGTCAACAACATCGACCCCACGGGCCAGTTCGCGGGGGTGGCGTCCTTCGATTTCAGCATGCCCGCGATCTCGATCTCGCTCCCGACGTTCGCCGTCGGCGCGCTGTTGAGATCGGTGCTGCTCACCGTCGCGAAGGCGGCCGTGACCTCATGCGCGTTGAGCGCCGCGGTCTCGGCGGTGACCGCACTCGGGTCGGGCAACCTGTGCGACGTGACGAAGCACAACGTGATCTATCCGGGCGTTGCGGACACGCCCAAGACGACAGCTCATATCGCCGACGCAATCGTCTCCGGCCGCCCGGCCAACCTTCGCCGCGGAAGCAACGGCCACGCTCGCAGGTGGTACAAGAACGACCCGAACTGCGTCGGCAGCTCGAAGTCGCAGTACTACGATGAATACCCGTTCTACTCCACGAAGGAGGGCGGCCCCGGCGCGTCGCTGCGGCTGGTGCCTGCGTACGAGCAGTTCCCGCTCCAGGCGACCTACCTGTCGGCGTTCTTCCGCCTCTGCAAGGTCATCGCCGACGATCCCGTCGAAGGTTGGTTCGGAGTCGTGCCCGGAGCGCCGACGACGGTCTGGACCTGCAAGTAGCCCGCCATGACGGATCTTGAGAACACGCTGAACCATCTGCTCGCAGCGCTTGAGCGCGGCGGCTCGCCGATGGCGCCGCTGCTCCAGCCCGGGCTGGCTGTCGAGCAGATCTCGGAGCTCGCCGGCGACCTGCCGGTCCCGCTGCCGGATGAGCTCGTCGCCTTGTACGGGTGGCGAAACGGGGTGGCTGGCGACGGCGCATCCGAGCAGGAGCTGTTTCCAGGTGGGTTCTGGCTGCCGTTCGAAGAGGCTCTCGCCATGCGTCAGCAGGCCCTGCTCACCGCGGAGACGGTTGCCGCCGATGCCGGGCTCGAGCCGGGGATGCTGTGGGACCCGTCGTGGTTGCCGGTTTTCGTCGACTTCGCCGCGAGTACCTTCGTCGTGGCGTGCGAACAGCCTGCGGCGTCGCCGGTGTGGTTCATCGCCGGCGACGACCCCGACGACCGGCACTTGGAGTACGCCAGCATCGGCGCGCTCGCGCGGACCGTGGCTGAGGCCTGGGACGCTGGGGTCTTCGCCGTACGAGGCTGGGGCGTCGAGGCCGACGAGGCCCGCTTCGCTGCCATCCGCCGGCAGCACAACCCTGCCGCGTCTGCTTAGGAAGTGTCGATCAATGACAGGGTCGCAGCGAGGCTGAGACTCGAGACCCGCAGGTCCGTGGATTGCCCGCGCCGACACGGTCCTTATCGTGACTTTTCGTTCCGATGCTCCTCGAGGGCCGTGTACTGCTCGGCGCTGTCGGCGAAGAGCTGCTGGTTGGAGTCGTAGCGCAGCACCGGCTGCAAGCGCCCGCGCAGGTCGTCATGCTCGCCGCTTCAGCCCTGGCCACCGTCGAGCAGGTCGATGCGCAGCGACAGCGCGTCCTCGGCGCGGAAGCGCACGCCGTAGCCCCGCCCCGCCCGCTCCTTCGCGGCGAGGAACCGGTCCAGGCGCCGCTTGAGGTCGCTCCTGCCGACGCGATTGGTCAGATGGAGCGCGAAGTCGTCGTCGGAGCGGCTGGCGGCGATCAGCTCCAGCGTGGCGGTCTCCGGGTTTCCGTGCCGCCCGTCGGCCGAGATGACGTAGTGATCGGCGCTGATGCGCTCGAAGAACTCCGCGCGCAGGTTGCGAATCGAGCCGTGGTGGGGGAGCTTGAGGATGTCGACGTGGGTCTTGCCGTCCTCGGCGATGCCGGTCTCGTCCAGGCCGGCGAGGACGTGGTCGTCGCGCGCGTCGCCGGTCAGCAGCATCCGCTTGCCCTTGCACTCGGCGAGCACGACGATGCTCGAGAGGTTGTAGGGCGAGTTGTCGCGGGTGGGCTGCGCGGCGGCGGGACCGGCGGCGGCCGCGGCGGGATGCTCCTTCAGCCACTCCTCCCAGGCGGCGTGGAGCTTCTCGAGCTGCGCGGCGTGGGGGCATACGACGGTCAGCTTCAGCGGCCCGAGCGTAATCGTGCGCACGCCCTCCTTCGGCAGCACGACGGGCCCGTCGAACGGCTCGTTGACGCTCCAGCCGAGCGTCTCGGCCCGGTCGCGCAGCTCGCGGCCCTCGGCGACGCTCGCGACGACCGCCAGCCCGGCGGCGCGGATCTCGTCGGCCACCCGGTCGGCCACCGGCACCGACAGGACCTCGACGGCGGCCGCGCGCAGGTCGTCGGCAGCGTCGCCCAGGACGTCGTCGAAGGAGTTGTGCCACAGCGTGCCGACCTCGTAGCGCAGGGGCTTGGAGTCCTGCTGCTCGGTGACGAGGTCGCCGGCGAAGTCGACCACCCCGGCGACGTGGTCGGAGTCGATGTGGCTGACCATCACGAGATCGATCTGCAGCGCGCCGTCGCCGGACCGCTCGGCGCGCAGCTCCTCCAGCCGCGGCTGCAGGCTCGTCTCCCATGTGTGAGACGGCCCGCCGTCGACGAGCAGCAGCACCGGCGCGGCGGCGGTGCCGGCGTGGACGAGCAGCGCATCGCCATGAAACGCCTGGAGGGCTTCGAGCGAGAAGATCACGTGGCGGGGAGCTCCTCAGATCGATTGGATCGCGCGCAGCGCGTCGACGACGCCGCTGCCCTGGAAGTAGCGCTCGCGGCCGAGGTCGGTCGCCGTGGCGCAGAGCACGCGCTTGATCTCCGCCGGCTGGCCGATCAGCTCGGGGTGGCGCGCGAGGATCAGCGCCGCGGCGCCGGAGACGTGCGGCGCGGCCATGCTCGTCCCGTCCAGGCTCTTCAGGCCGCCGGCGGGCACCGGCCCCGTGATCTTCTCGCCCGGCGCGACGAGGTCGGGCTTGCAGCGCCCGTCGCCGGTCGGGCCGCGGCTGGAGAAGTACGACACTCCGTACGTGTGCGGCTGGTGGCGGTGCGTCGCGCCGACGGTGATGACGCCGCTCGCGTTGCCGGGGTCGGTGATCGACATCTGGCGGTAGCCCTCGGTGATTCCGGAGCTCATCGAGACGAACGCGCGCCCCTCGTTGCCGGCCGCCGCGACGACGATCGTCCCGCTGCCGATCAGCCGCTCGCACTCGTCGCAGACCGGCGTGCGGCCGCAGGCGTACGAGCCGACCTCGTGGTCGAGCGACAGGCTGAGGTTGACGCCGTGGACGACCGGCGTCGGGGAGTTGCCGTTCAGCCAGCGCACGAACTGCAGCGCGGCGAGGATCGCGAACTCGTCGCCGGCGCCGCTGTCGTCGAACACGCGCAGGTCGTAGAGGCCGATGTCCGGACAGATCCCGCGCAGGTCGTTCTTGCGCGCCGGCTCGGAGTCGCTCGCCAGCCAGTCGGCGCCGAGGATCCCCGCCACGTGCGTGCCGTGCTCGTGCTTGGGCGCGACGTACGTCGCCGGGTCGTGCGCGACCTCGAGCTGGGCGGCCAGCAGCCCCCAGTCGACGGCGCGCCCGCTGCGCAGCCGCGCCTCGATCTCCTTGCGCTGCTTGGCCGCCTTGCCGCCGAGCGTGTCGCGGTCGGCGTCCGTGCCGGCGAGGATCCCGCGCAGCCGCGTGAAGTCGTACGTCGCCCGTACGCGCGTCCGGCCCGCGGTCGGCGTGCCGTCGGCGCCGCGCAGCGTGAAGGCCGGATGCCAGGCGTCGACGCCGGAATCGACGACCGCCCACGTGATGTCGGTGCAGCGCAGGCCGAACAGCAGCGTGGCCGCGTCGGCCTTGATCGTGTTGCGCGAGCGCCACAGCGCCGGCCGCGCCGGCCGGTTGCGGTTGATCGACCACAGCAGCGGGCGCCCGGGCGGCGGCACGCGCGGCGCGTCGCCGAGCGCCTCGGCGGCGAGGTCGACGAGGCCGTCGTAGGTCAGCCCCGCGGGCGGCTCGTCGTCGGGCTGGTCGGCGCCGGGGTGCGCCGCCTCCCAGGTGATCCGGCCGACGAGCCCGACGAACCAGATCAGCGTTCCCGACAGCTCGCCCGCGCCGGTCGGCCGGCGGCCCTGCTCGCGCATGGGCTCCTGCAGGCCGGCGATGATCTCGGCGCGGCGCGCCTCGAGGATCGCCGCGGCGGACTCGCCGTCACCGGGCCAGAGGTGCTCCTGCCACCACTCCGACAGCGGCAGGACGCTGCGCAGCATCTGCTCGAACGTCAGCCGGGCCGCGACGTGCGACGCGTTGTAGGCCAGCTCGATCGGCGCCGGCGACGTCGGGCTGTGGTCGGCCTCGAGCACGGCCTGCGCGAGCTCGCCGGTGGTCGAGTCCTCGTGCGGCTCGAGCAGCAGGTCGAGCGCGCTGGCGGGCTCACGGCCGTACTGCAGCCAGACGTCGGGCATGACCGGCGAGTCCTGCGTGAAGCGCTTGAGCTGCTCCGTGCCGAAGATCCACGGCCCCAGGTTCTTGAACTCGAGCTTCACGGAGGCAAGCACACACGGCCGCCGGGGCGCCGTCAAGCATGAGCGGACCGCTTTTGCGCGCGCCGTTGCGCCGAGCGGGCGATCAGCGGACGGCGGGGTTGGAGACGACGAGCGGCTGCGCCTCGTGCAGACGGGTCGCGAAGTAGTCGCCCGGCTGCATCTGGCCGAGCGCGACGAGGACGATCCGCAGGATCCCCTGATGGCCGACGATCACCGGGTGCTCGTGCGCGGCGAGGGCGTCGGCGGTCGCGGCGCGGGCGCGGGCCAGGGCGTCGGCCAGCGGCTCCATGCCCGGCACCGGCGCTCCGAACGGGTCGGCGCGCCAAGCGTCGAAGGGCGCCCCGAGCGCGGCGCGCGCGGCGGCGCGGTCGAGCCCCTCGAAGGCGCCGTAGTCGACCTCGGTGAGGCGCTCGTCGACGGTCAGCGGCGCGCCCGTGGCGTCCGCGATCGCCTGCGCGGTGTCGCGGGCGCGGATCAGCGGGCTCGTGACGACGGCGTCGATATCCGCGTCCACGAGCTGCTGGGCCGCGTGCAGCGCCTGCTCACGGCCCGTCTCGGTGAGCGGGATGTCCGAGCGGCCGGAGTAGGCCATGCGCGCGGAGCTGGCGGTCTGCCCGTGGCGCACGAGCGTGACGGTGCGGGCGGGCATCGACCGCTCAGACGGGCTCGGGCTCGACCCAGCGCCGCTCGGCGTCGGCGCGCCGGATCGCGTCCAGCAGCGCCTGCACCCGCAGGCCCGCGTCGAGCCCCGGGTCGGGCGCGGCGCCGTCGCGGATCGCGGCGTGGAAGTTGCGCGCCACCTGCGCGTAGGCCTGCTTGGAGTCGGCCTTCAGCGGGCCCTCGACCTGCAGCTCCGCGCCGGCGCGGCCCCAGTGCAGGCGCTTGTCGGCATCCAGGCGCACGGTGCCATCGGTGCCGTGGACCTCGATGACGTCGCCGCGCTGGTGGCGCGCGGTCGCGGTCAGGCTGACGTGCCCGAGGCCGCCGCCACGGAAGCGGACGAGGATGACGTAGGCGTCCTCGGCGGTGACGGTCTTCGGCGTTCCGTCCGGCGTCTCGCGTTCGCGCACGCCGACCTCGGTCGCCGCCGCGACGGCGTCGACCTCGCCGAATGCGTGCAGCAGGAGGTCGAGGTCGTGGACGCCGTAGCCCTGCAGCCGGCCGCCGCCGAGCGCGGCGTCCTGCACCCACGTGAAGGGCCGCGACTCGGGCAGCGCGTGATCGTCGAAGACGAGCGCGATCGAGACCATCCGCGGCGCGCCGGCGACCTCGGCGACGCGCGCCAGCAGCTGTTGTCGCGTCGCCTGGAAGCGCCGGCCGTAGTTGACCGCGCCGACGACGCCGGCCTGCGCGATCGCGTCGCGCACCGCGCGCGCCTGCGCGAGGTCCATGGCGAGCGGCTTGTCGACCAGCACGTGCAGCCCGCGGCGCGCGGCGGCGATCGCGATCTCGGCGTGGGTCGCCACCGGCGTGGCGACGTGGACCGCCTCGAGGCCGGGATGGGCGAGCAGCTCGTCGACGTCGCTCGTGCCCAGCTCGAGGTCGTGCTGCTCGGCGAGCTCAGCGGCGCGCGCGGGCGTGCGCGACCAGACGGCGACGGGCGCGAACTCGTGCAGGCTCGACAGGACCGGCAGCGGGACCTTGGCCCCGTAGCCGCCGCCGAGGACCGCGATCTTCACTGGGGCAGCAGGCATCGCGGGCAGGATACGTGCGCGGTCGCTGCTCGCGCGTCGACCGTGAGCAGGCCCGCTCGCTGGAAGCCGGGCGGACCCCGGTCGATCTGCGCCACCGCACGCTGCGTAGCGGCGCGAGCCCGACGGTCCGGTGTGAGCCGGTCCCGGTGGCAGCACGCCGCGCGGCCGGTAGGGGAAGTCGGCGGATACGGTCTCGGCGGTGAGGGTCGACGCGCGCAAGCGCCGTGTGGCTGGACGGCGGAACCGAGGATCCGTTCCGGGCGGGCGGCGAGGCGCTCGCCGCCGCGCTCGGGATCACGCTGCGCCACTGGTCCGGCGCGCACGAGGGCGATTACTGGCGCGCGCACCTCGACCGCTACCTGCGGTTCTACGCGGACGCCCTGGCCGCCTGCTGAAGGCAGGCCGCCGCCGCTGTCGATCGGCGCTACGCCGTCAGCCGCTGGCGGCGGCCAGCAGCCCCGGCGCGACCTGCTTCTTGCGGCTCATGACGCCGGGCAGCTCGATCGCGCCGTCGACCACCGGCTCGCCGAACGCGCGCTCGGCCAGGCTCTCGTTGCCGGTCACCAGCAGGCGCGTGTGCTGGGCGAGGATGTCGGTCAGCATGACCGCGAACAGCACGTGGTCGTGGCGCGCGCGGCGCCGCTCCGCCGAGGCCAGCAGCTCCTCGGAGCGCTCGAACACCGCCCGCCCGACGGTCTCGATCTGGGCGACGCTCAGCGTCTTGCCGTTGTCGAGCTCGTACTCCTTGAGGTCGCGGCGCACGAGATCGGACGCGGAGACGTCGGCGACGTCGGAGCTGTGCTCGAACATCTCGCGGCCGAACTGCTGGGCGTCGAGCGAGAGCAGCCCCCCGAGGTAGTGCGTCGCCTGGCGGTCGCGCTCGGTCGTCGTCGGCGAGGTCAGCAGGACGGTGTCCGAGACGATCGCCCCGAGCAGCATCGTCGCGGTGGGATCCGTCGGCTCGGCGTCGCCCTGGCGGAAGCGCTCGGTGACCAGCGTCGCGGTCGAGCCGACGGGGTCGAAGATCGCGGTCACCGGCAGCTTCGTCTCGATCGAGCCGATGTGGTGGTGGTCGAGGATCTCGACGATCTCGGCCTCCTCGATGCCGGGCACGCTCTGCGCGCGCTCGCCGTGGTCGACGAGCAGCACGCGGCGCGGCTCGGGGTTGACGAGATCCGAGCGCGTCACGACGCCGACCGGCTTGCCGTCGCGGTCGACGGCGACGACCGCCCGGTAGTGGACGTCCTTGATCTGGTCGGCGATGTCGCGCACGAGATCGTCCTTGCCGACCGTCAGCGGGTCGGCCTCGGCGAGCGCGCGGCAGGGCTCCGACAGCGTGATCATCCGGCTCGTCACGTACGAGTCCAGCGGCGAGGTCACGACGCAGGTGCCGTGGTCGGCGGCGAGCTTGAGGACGGCGTCGGTCGGCGCCGTGTCGTTGCTGAGCACGAGCAGCGCGATGCGGCGCGCGATCGCGTTCTCCGTCGCGTCGGGGCGATCGCCGATGACGACGACGTCGCCGGGCTGCACCTTGCTGCTGGCCGTCGAGTGCATCGCCTGCACCCACACGCGGCCCTTGATCTCGACGTTGCCGTCGCCGACGTGCAGGGTGCCGCCGAGCACCTCGACGATCGAGCCGACCGGCGTGGGCACGTCCAGGCGCGAAGCCTCGCGCGACTCGCGGATGTAGCGCCGCGCCAGGCCGCGCTCGGTCAGCAGTCCGGTCAGCACGCCGTCGTCGTCGACCACCGGCACGAGGTCCATGCCCTCCGACGCCATCAGCAGGCCGACGGTGCGGACCGGGTCGCGGCGGTGCGCGATCGGGAACTCCCTTCGCATGACGTCGCGCACGCGCAGGTAGGCGTGCGGCAGGTGGCGGGGCAGGGGCGCGTCGCTGCGCTCCAGCAGCCATTCGGTCTGCGCGTTGACGGCCCCGAGCCGGACCGGGACGTACTCGGTCTGGTCCTCGTCGAGGCGGTTCTTCAGCTCCGCGTAGCCGATCGCCGCCGCGATCGAGTCGGTGTCGGGATTGCGGTGCCCGCAGACGTAGACACGCGTCATCCGGTGTTGCGCAGCCCGCCGGCGATGCCGTTGATGGCGAGCAGGCTCGCCCGCACGAGGCCGGGGTCGTCGGGATCGCCGCCCGGCGCGCGCAGCCGGCGCAGCAGCTCGAGCTGCACGAACGACAGCGGGTCGATGAACGGATTGCGCCGTGCGATCGCGCGCTGCAGGATCGGCTCGCGGTCGAGCAGCCGCTCCTCGTCGCAGACGGCGCCGATCTCGCGCACGGTGCGGCGGAACTCGGCTTCGATCGTGCCCCAGACGCGGTCGCGGACCTCCGCGTCGGAGCACAGCTCGGCGTAGCGGCGGGCGATGTCCAGGTCGGCCTTCACGCACGCCATCTCGGCGTTGGAGATCAGCGCCGCGAAGTACGGCCAGTCGCGCTCCATCGCGCGCAGCAGCTCGACGCCGTGGCGCTCGCGGGCATGCTCGAGCGCGGTGCCGAGGCCGAACCAGGCCGGCAGCACGGCGCGCGACTGCGTCCACGAGAAGACCCACGGGATCGCCCGGAAGTCCTCGATCCGCGCGGTCGCCTTGCGCTTGGCGGGACGCGAGCCGAGCTGCAGGCGCGACACCTCGCGCACCGGCGTGACCGTGTGGAAGAAGTCGGCGAAGTCGGCGTCGCCGTAGACGAGGCCGCGGTAGGCAGCGGTCGATACCTCGGCCATCTCGGCGACGACGGCCTCGAAGCGCTGCTGGCGCTCGGGCTGCTCGTCGGCGGAGCGGTCCAGCGTCGTGACCAGCGCCGCGCTCGTCGTCAGCTCGAGCTCGCGGTGGGCGATCTCGGGCAGCGAGAACTTCGCCGACAGCATCTCGCCCTGCTCGGTGACCTTCAGGCGCCCGGCGACCGTGCCCGCGGGCTGCGCGCGCACCGCCGTGTAGCTCGGTCCGCCGCCGCGGCCGACGGCGCCGCCGCGGCCGTGGAAGAACTGCCACGGGACGCCGTGCTCGCGCATGACCGCGGCCATCTCGAGCTGCGCGCGGTAAACGTGCCAGCCCGACGCGACGTAGCCGACGTCCTTGTTGGAGTCCGAGTAGCCGACCATGACCTCCTGCTCGCCGACCGCGTCCAGCGCGGCGCGGTAGACCGGCGTCTCGAGCAGGGCGCGGATCGTCTCGCCCGCGTTCTCGAGCGTCTCGCCGGACTCGAACAGCGGCACGATCCGCAGCTGCGCGCTCGCGCCGCCGGCGCGGGCCAGCCCGACCTCCTTCATGAGCAGCAGGACCTCGAGCAGGTCCGACGGGCACGTCGTGTTGGAGATGACGTAGGAGTCGATCGTGCCGGGGTGCTCTCCGCGCAGCAGCTCGTACAGCGTGCGGAACGTCTGCACGGCCTCGCGCGTGGCGGGGCTGAAGCCGCTGATGTCGAGCGGGATCAGCGGGCGGCGGTCGGCGATCTCGCGGGCGAGGATCGCCACGCGCTCGTCCTCGCCGAGCTGCGCGTAGCCCGGCTGGACGCCGAGCACGCCGAGGATCTCGTCGAGCGCGGCGCGATGGACGGCGGAGTTCTCGCGCACGTCGAGCAGCGCGAAGTGAAAGCCGAAGACCTCGACCTGGCGGATCACGTCGCGCAGCGCATCCTCGGCGACGAACGACGCGTTCTGGCTGCGCAGGGACTGCTCGGCCACGCGCAGGTCGGCGAGCAGCTCCTCGGGCCTCCGGTAGCCGTCCTCCCAGCCCTTGCGCGTCGCGCGCAGGCGCGCGACCAGCAGCTTGAACAGGCGGCGGTAGGGCTCCTCGGGGCTGCGCCGGCGCGCGAGCGCGGCGACCTCCGGGAAGCGCCGCTCGAGATCCTCCAGCAGCCGGCGCAGCTCCTCGGGCTCGCCGGCCACGCGCGCCGACAGCGTGATGCGGCTGCCGAGCGCCCGGATCGCCGCCTCGTGGTGGCGCACGCAGGCGTCCTTCATGAGCTCGAGCGCGGCGGCGGTCATCTGCGGCGTCACGTTGGGATTGCCGTCGCGGTCGCCGCCGATCCAGGAGCCGAAGCTCAGCAGCGGCGGCACCGGCGCGTCGTAGTCCGGGTACGTCGTGCGGATCGTCGCCTCGAGGTCGCGGTAGACGTCCGGGACGACGTCGGCGAGCGTCGAACTGAAGTAGATGAGCCCGGCGCGGACCTCGTCGAGGACGGTCGTCGTCACGGCGCGCAGCTCGTCGGAGCCCCACATCTCCTGCACGGCGGCGGCGATCTGGCGGCGGATCTGCTCGCGCTTGCCGTGGCCCGGGCGGCGCTCGTCGAGCTCGCGCAGCAGCGCGAAGATGCGTGCGAGCTTGCTGACCGTCGTGTAGCGCCGGGCCTCCGTCGGGTGCGCGGTGAGCACGAGCCGGACCTCGGCGGCGGCCAGCGTGGCGTGCAGCTCCTCGGCGCTCGTGCCGTCGGCGGCGAGCTGCGCGACGGCGGCGTGCAGCGAGCCGCGGCGCGGCCCGGGCTGCGCGTCGAGCTTGCGGATGCGGCGCACGCGGTCGAGGTCCTCGGCGAGGTTCATGAGCTGAAACCAGCGCGTGAGCATCCGGATGAGCAGCACGATCTGCTCGAGCTGCAGGCCCGCGACCAGCTGGGCGAGCTGCTCGGCCGCCTGCGCGTCGCCGCTACGCGAGCGTTCCCCGAGCTCGATCGCCTCGCGGTGCAGCTCGAGCGCCTCCGGCCCCTCGACGGCGCAGATGACCTCGTCGAGGACGCCGCCGAGCAGGGCCTCGTCGTCGGCGTACGTGCGGTGGGCGGCTTCGGCGGTGGCGACGGCGCTCATGCCATCGAGGGTACCTGGCGGATCGGTGGCGGTCTTCGTCCAGTTGTGAATGATTGCGCTGGTGGGGTTCGCCGGGACGTATAGGCGCAGGACGAAGGGTCGGGCCGGCCGTAGACTTCGCGGGGTGGCGTTTCAGCGTGGCATGGACGGCTCCGAGCCCCTGCGGGCACAACCGGTCGCCGCGCCGGCGGGTGCGCACGCGGAGCGCCGGGCCGCGCGACCGTGGCGGCTGGGTCCGGCGACGCTCGCGTGCCCGTGCTGCGACGCGCCCGTCTCGCTCGGCGGGCGGTCGCTGAAGCTCTCGGTGGCGCTGGACTGCCCGTTCTGCCGTCACGTCGCGCCGGTGCGCGACTTCCTCTCGCTGGCGGCGCCCGCGCGGCCCGCGCGGGTGGAGATCCGCATGATCCGGCGCGTTCGCTCCGCCCGCGGCTGACGTCGGGCGACCCCGAGCCCGGAGTGCACCGGCCGCCCCGGGTAGCCCCTCAGCGTGAGAGTCGACGAACAGCCATGACCACCTACCGCGGCGGTGGCGGCCGCCGCATGGCGACGGGCCTGCGGCAGGTGGCCATCGCGCACGGCGTCGGGGTGCTGGCCAGCCTGCTGTTCGTGGGCTGGCTGTTCGCCGTGCTCCTGTTCGCCTCGGCGGGCGTCTCGGTCTGGGGCCTCGTCGTCCTGGTGGTAGCCGCGGTCGCGGCGGTCGGGTGGGCCGTCGGGCGGGCGGCCGGGCTCATTCGCGTGGCGGTGGCGCTGGCGATCGGCGGCGTCTGGGTCGTCTGCCTGAACCCTCCGGCGACTCGCGGACGGCGCTGTACGCGCCGCGAGCGCAGCGTGGTGCTCGGCGTCACCTACGTCCCCAATCTCGCCGTCAAGCGCTATGAGCGGATCGCCCGCACGCGCGCTGGCCGGCCAGGCTGGGACCGCATCCCGGGTTCGTACACCACGAACTCGGTGCTCTCCCCGCGGCACCGACAGCTTCGGCGGGATCGGTCAGGACGCGAACACGTCCTCGGGGCGACCGGGCGTCGCGATGCTCCGCGTCCGCTTCACGTCTGCCCGGGGTCCGGAGCCGTGATGGGTGGGGCGTGGTGCACGGAGGCGGCGGCCAGGAAGCGGTACGTCCATTCCTCGGCGAGCTTGCGTGAGTCGGCGAAGACGATCGGGACGGCCGGGTAGCGGACCTGGAGCCGGGCGACGAGCTCGAGCAGCCAGCCGGGTTGCACGTGCTCGTTGCGCAGCAGCGCGCCGTAGCGTTCCTCGACGACGACCGCGGCCGCCGGGAGCGTGGCGAGGTCGGCGAGCGCGTAGTTCAGCGCGCCGTCGACGAGCGCCTTGCAGAAGTCCTCCAGCGTCTTGCGCTCGACCGCGGCGATGAGCTCGTCGCCCACGCGGACGGCGTAGTCGCCCACGCGCAGCGTGCGGCGCTCGCATTCGACGGCGCGGCCGGCGAAGCGGTAGGGGTAGCGCTCGCGCGTGTCGACGGCGATCGTCAGCGTGTCGAGCTCGGAGGCGCGGCGGGTCGGGACGCGCTGGCCGGGTCGGGCCCGGCGAGCGGTCCGCGCGGTCTGCCAGAAGATCATCGGCCGCCCGCCCTGACGACCCTGGTTGGGCTCGGTGAAGACGATCTGCGAGCGGTTCTCGCGCACGCGGTCCAGAACCAGGTCGATCGCCGCCCCCCGGCGCCGGCACTCGCGGACCGCCACCTGCTCGAGGATCTCCGCGTCGGCGGGCCAGTGCTCCAGCGGGTGGCAGTACACCCGCGCGGTGGCGGGCCAGCGATGGCGCGCCTTGAGCAGGATGCCGCCTTCCAGCGGAAGCCTGAGCAGGAACGGCAGCGTGCTGTCGGGGTCCGGGTTGCGCGCGACCACGAACCGTGCGTCGGCGTCGGCCATGACCGTCGGAGCGTAGCTCGGACGGGCGCGTCGGCGCCGGGCGCGGTGCGGCTTCGCGGGAATCACCGCATCGGCAGCACCTCGACGAGGTCGTCGATGATGGCCAGATCGGCGACATCGGCGGTCAACACGGGAACGCCGTGCACGTTCGCCGTGGCGGCGATGACGAGGTCGACGGTGCGGCGTCGAGGCCGTCCTCCGCGCTGAGCGACGGCGGCCGCGAGCCGGCCCCATTCGCGTGCGACGGCGGCATCGAGGGCGAGCGGGTCGAACGTCGCCTCGACGATGCCGAGGCGTTGGGTCCTGCGCGCGCGCTCCTCGGGATCGGTGGCGACGAGCGTCCCGAAGTGCAGTTCGGCGAGGGAGGCGGCGCTGATCGCCCCCTCCAGCTCACCCGGATCGCGTGCCCCGATCAGGACAGAGGTGTCCAGCACGACGCGCTTCACGCAAACGGATCGGCGAGCTCGGCGCCGATGGCCTCGAGATCGTCGGCCATGGTCTGCGGCGCGGGGGTGGCGAAGACGCGCGCGAGGTCCTCGCCACGAACCCAGCGACGCCGGGCGGTAGGCCCGAGCTCGGCCACGGGACGGCCCGCGACCGTGATCGTGAACTTCTCGCCGGCCTCGGCGCGACGGAGCACGTCGGAGACGTTGTTGCGCAGCTCCTTCTGAGGAATCGTCGGCACGGGGCCAAGGTAGCACAACTGCTACCGGCGCTTGGAGCGTCGCGGGAGGCGGAACTCCCGGTCGCACGGCGCGTCACGGGAGGTCTGGCGAATGGGTGTCGCGGCGCGTGCATGATTCGCCCCACCCCGGCGTGCGGGAGGGCTCGACCTCTATCCCGTCGGCCGCCCCCGGCGCAGGACCGCCAGCAGCGACACCCCGAAGGGCAGGTCGCGGCCACGGCGGATGGCCGCGGCCTCGCTCCGCAGGACGCGCTCGAGTGCCCCGTCGACGGCGCCCTGCGGGGTGCGTCCGAGATCCGACGCGGGCTCCGCTCGCCGCCGCGCCCGTTGCGCGAGGCGCGCCGCGGCGATCGCCGGCAGCAGCAGCGCGTTGAACGACGTCACACGCTCGGCCTCGAAGCCCGCGGCGGCCGCCCGGTCGAGCAGCAGCGGTCGGGTGTAGCGGCGGTGGTGGTGGGCGAGGACGTCGTGCTCGCCCCACAGCCAGCGGTACTGCGGCACGGTCACGAGCAGCCGGCCGCGGGGCGCGAGCACGCGTGCGAGCTCGCGCAGGGCCGCCCCGTCGTCGGCGACGTGCTCCAGCACGTCGAGTGCGACGGCGAGATCGAAAACGCCGTCGTCGAAGGGCAGCGGGTCGTCGAGCGAGCCGGGGACGACCGGGCCGAGCTCGCGAGCCCGCGCCACCTCCAGCGACTGCGAGGCGAGCTCCACGCCGGTCACCGCCCCGCGGCGTGCCAGCTCGACCATGTTGCGCCCGGAGCCGCAGCCGGCATCGAGGATCCGCGCCGCCTCGCCGCCCGCCCGCAACGGGCCGAGCCCGTCCAGCACGGCGTCGAGCACGGCCCGCCGCCCGCGGTACCACCAGTGGCGCTCCTCGACGTCGAACGTGAAGCGCTCGAGCGCGTCGTCCATCAGCGCGGCGGCGCGTCGCCGTCGATCTGCTCGTCGACGACGAACAGCGGCCGGCCCTTCACCTGGTCGAAGATCCGCCCCACGTACAGCCCGACCACGCCCAGCGAGATGATGATGAAGCCGCTCAGCAGCACGAGCAGGACCACGATGCTCGTGTAGCCCGGCGGCGTGTCCTCGACGTAGCGCGAGTAGATCGCGTAGAGCCCCAGCAGGCCGCCGAGCACGGCGACCACGAAGCCGAGCAGCACGATCCAGCGCAGCAGCACGGTCGTCCGAAAGAACATCCCGTCGAGGGCGACCTTCAACAGCTCGCGCAGCCCGTAGGCGCTCGGCGCGTCGCCCTCGCGCTCGGCGTGGTCGAAGCCGATCGTGGCCTGGCTGAAGCCCAGCCAGTCGAGCACGAGCTGGTACTCGCGGTCGCGGTCGCGCAGTTGCAGGAACGCGTCGACGACCTTGCGCGAGATGATCGACAGCGTCGAGAACTCGATCTCGCCGCCCTCGCGCTCGGACAGCATGCGCCGGTACAGCGATGACGACAACCGCCGAAACGCCGTGTGGCGGCGGCCCTCGCGGACGGCGCGCACGATGTCGTAGCCCTCCTGCGCCTTGGCGTACAGCCGGGCGATCTCCTCCGGTGGCTCCTGCAGGTCGCAGTCCATGACCACGGTCCAGGCCCCGCGCGAGCGCGTCAGCCCCGCGGTGATCGCGGCGTGCTGGCCGAAGTTGCGGCTCAGGCGCACGACGCGCAGCCGCCGGTCGGCGCGGGTGAGCTCGGTCAGGATCTCCCACGCGCCGTCGCGCGAGCGGTCGTCGACGAGCACGATCTCGTAGTCGGGCGTGAGCGCCGTGAGCGTCGCCGTCAGGCGCTCGTGCAGCGCGCGCAGGCAGCCCGCGCAGTTGTAGACGGGGATGACGACGCTGATCTCGGTCACGCTGGCACGCCCTGCTGTGGCTATTCTCGCGCTCTGTCCGAGAGCCTCGTCTACCGCAGCGCGTGGGGCTACGGCCTCGCGATGCGCGTTCTGTACGGACGCTACTACGCGGCGCGCGACGCGGCCGTCGCGGCGCACGTCCCCGACGGCGCGAGCGTGCTCGAGCTGTGCTGCGGGCCGGCCCGACTCTACGAGCGCGAGCTGCGCGGGCGGATCGGGCCGTACGTCGCGCTGGACGCCAGCGAGCGCTTCGTGGCACGCCTGCGCCGGCGCGGCGTCGACGCCCGCCGCGCCGACGTCGCGACCGCCGAGCTGCCGGTCGCCGACGTCGTCGTCATGCAGGCGAGCCTCTATCACTTCCTGCCCGCCGCGGACGCGATCGTGCGCCGGATGCGCGCCGCCGCGCGCGCCTCGGTGATCGTCGCCGAGCCCGTGCGCAACCTCGCCTCCAGCCGCCTCGGCCTCGTCGCGCGGCTCGGCGCGGGCGCCGCCGCGACCGTCGGCGGCGCGCAGGCCCAGCGCTTCGACGCCGGCTCGCTGGGCGCGCTCATGCGCGGCCCGGAGTTCGCCGGCGCGGTCGCCTTCCACGCGCCGATCCCCGGCGGCCGCGAGCATCTCTACGTCCTCACCGGCGCGGCGGCTCCGGCGGCGGGCCGGCCGGCATGAGCCCTCGCCGGCTGCCCTTCAACCGGCCGCTGCGCACCGGCGGGGAGAACGCGCGCCTCGCGGCCGCGCTCGAGCGCGGCTGGACCGGCGGCAACGGCCCCGCCAGCGAGCACTGCCAGGCGCTCATCCGCGAGCTGACGGGCACGGCGACGGTCCTGATGACGCACTCCTGCACCGGCGCGCTGGAGATGGCCGCGCTGCTGGCAGACGTCGGCCCCGGCGACGAGGTGATCATGCCGTCGTTCACGTTCTCCTCGACGGCCAACGCGTTCGTCCTGCGCGGCGCGACGCCGGTCTTCGTCGACGTCGACGCCGGCACGCTGAACCTCGACCCGGCGCGCGCGGCGGCGGCGGTCACCGAGCGCACGCGCGTGATCGTGGCGGTCCACTACGGCGCCATCGCCTGCGACATGGACGCGCTCGGCGTCATCGCGCGCGAGCACGGGCTGATGCTCGTCGAGGACGCCGCGCAGTGCATCGGCGCCACGCTGGACGGTCGCGCGCTGGGGGCCATCGGCGACCTCGGCACGCTCTCATTCCACGAGACGAAGAACGTCTCCTGCGGCGAGGGCGGCGCCCTGCTCGTCGACGACGCGCGCCTGGCCCAGCGCGCCGAGATCCTGCAGGAGAAGGGCACCGACCGCCAGCGCTTCGCGCGCGGCGAGGTCGACCACTACACGTGGGTCGACGTCGGCTCGTCCTTTCTCATGTCGGACGTCACCGCCGCGCTGCTGGCCGAGCAGCTCGAGCGCGTCGCGCAGATCACCGCCGCGCGGCTGCGGATCTGGGACGCCTACCACGCGGCGCTCGAGCCGCTGGAGCGCGCCGGCGTGCTGCGCCGCCCCGTCGTGCCGCCCGGGGCCGGCCACAACGCGCACCTGTACCGGATCATGCTGATCGACCGGGCGGCGCGCGACGCGGTGATCGCCGCGCTCGCCGCCGACGACATCAGCGCCTACTTCCACTACGTCCCGCTGCACTCGGCGCCGGCCGGGCGGCGCTTCGGCCGCGCCCACGGCCCGCTCGACGTCACGGACGCGGCGGCCGACACGCTGCTGCGCCTGCCGCTGTGGGTCGGCCTCACGGACGACGACGTCGCGCGCGTCGTTCAGGGAGTCGCCGCGGCGACGTAGCGCGCCAGCCGGCTCGGCGCCAGCGGCGCGTACTCGATCCGCTGCGCCTGGATGCGCAGGCGCAGGTCGCGCACGTTGCCGGCCGGGTTGGGCGCGGCGGGACCGCTCGTCTGCAACCGCAGGGTCGACCGCCCCTCCTTCAGCCGCAGCGGCACGCTGATGCGCTTGCCCGCCGCGTCGACGGTGACCGTGCGGATGCTGCCGTCCGGCGACGTGAACCTCACGGTCGACGGCGCCGCGCCGCCCCCGAGGAGCTGCGCGCTGAGGCGCACCGTGCGCGTGCCCTCGAGCGGGTTCTCGAGCGTCAGCCGCGCGTCGGCCGAGGCCCAGCGAAACGGCGTCGACCCGGACAGCTCCTGGTAGGAGACGCCGGCGCCGAAGCCGACCACCACGGGATAGACGAGCGCGGCGCGCACCTGCGCGCGCTCGGCGGCCGTGGACTGCCGGGCCAGGCGGCCGGCGGCCGGGCGCAGGTCGAAGAACTGCAGGCGCCGGTCGGACGACAGGCCGGAGTTGCCGGCACCGGCGAGCGTCTCGAGCGCGCCGGCGATCGCGGCGCCGCCATCCGAGTAGCCCGCCCGATCGAGGTAGACGGCGCCGAAGCCGGCGGCTGCGGCGGCGGTCGCGAGCTGCTCGGGCGCGAGCCCCTGGTGCTCTGCCAGCCAATCGGACGGGCGACCGTGGATCGCGCCGTAGGTCCACTTCAGGCCCTCCGAATGCAGGTACCCCTGGAGGTGGTCGTAGTCCTTGACGCCGACCACCGAGCCGTGCTCCGGATAGCTCATGTACGGCAGCTGGAGGACCTTCGTGCCGGCCGGGAATCGGTCCTGCATCGCCTGGGCGAAGTCGTCGTCGACCTTCCAGGCGGCGGCGACCGCGTCGTACGCGGGCGCGTCGCGCGGCGAGGTCTGGTCGAGGATGCCGAGCACCCCGACGAGGGCCGTGGCGGCGACGGCGAGCCAGGCCGGCCGGCCGCGCGCTCGCAGCCGCTCGCCGAGCGCGGTCAGCAGCAGCGCGAGCGCCAGCAGCGCGGCGAACGCCACGACGAGCGAGAGCCGGTTCCAGGCTCGCACCTGCGGTGAGATCTCGAAGGCGATGAGCGTCGAGATCCCACCCACGGTCCCGACGACGAACGCGACCAGCGCGACGGTGCCCGCCGCCGCGATCCGCCTCCGGCGCAGCGACGCGGTTGCTCCGGCGATGCCCGTCGACAGCAGGATGACGATCGCCGCGATCAGCCCGGACGTCGCCGCCAGGCCGAGCGACGGGCCGAACCCCTCCGAGCGCAGCGCCGTCGTGCGGAAGTAGCGCTCGCCGCGGCGCGCCATGAAGCCGATCCGGTGTTCGGGGCGCGGGATCACCATGTAGGCGAGCTTCAGCCCGAACAGCTCGCTCTCGCCGGGCATGCGCTCGGCGACCGCGTCGTTGGCGCCGTGGATCATCGGATAGACGATCGCGGGGGAGTGACACAGCGCGAAGCTCGCGCCGACGAGCGCGATCACCACGGCCCCCTGCGCGGCGATCCGCCGCGACCGGTGCGCGATCGCGGCGACCGGCACGACGACCGCCAGCACGCAGAGCCCGAAGACCGCGTAGTAGTTCGACGCCGCACCGGCGACCAGGCAGACGCCGACCACGAGCATGGTCCGGCGCTTGGCCGTGCGATCGATCAGCGCTCGGCCCTCGGCGAGCGTCACCGCGAGCCATACCACCAGCGGGATCGAGTAGTAGGAGGTGAGGAACAGGTGCGCCTGGTTGCGCAGCAGGTGGTAGGGCAGGAAGGCGAACAGCACGGCGCAGACGAGCGCCGCCGGGCGGTCGGCGCCGAGGTCGCGCAGGACGGCGTAGGCGATGACGGCGATGAGCGGCAAGCAGAGCAGGAAGAACGCGTTGAAGACGAGGACGTGGTCGCCGAGCACGAGCCCCAGCGGCACGACGACGAGGTAGTGGACGAGGTCGCCGAACGGCGCGGGGAAGTCGAAGTTCGCCTGTCCGAAGGGCGCGCCGAGGTCGGGGTTGTGCCAGAACCAGCCGTGCTCAAGGACCCCCTTGATCGTCGCCATGTAGTACGACGCGTCGCCCGTCGGGTCGAAGAGCGGGACGTGCGGATCCATCCTCCACAGCTTCAGGTCGAGCACTGCGACAAGGGTGGCGACGAGGGCCGTCACCAGCGCCCAGATCAGCTCGACCCGCGTGGCTGGTCGCAGCCGGCGGCTGCGCTCGGGAGTGCGCGGCGCTGCCGCGCCCATCTCCCCGTCCGTCACCCGTGCGGCCACCGCCGCGAGCGTAGCTCAGGCCGTGACGGTGCGCCTCGGCCCGCGACGACGCGCCCGCGGACCTCGCCGAGCTCGATCGCGCCCGCGCGGCCGCGCAGGACGACCTCGTCGCCGTCGGCCAGCCAGCGCTCGCCGGCGAAGCGCTCGGCCAGCGAGCCCTCGCTGCCGGGCCGCGCCCCGCTGATCGTGCCGGTGGCCAGCAGATCGCCCGCGCTCAGGCGGGCGCCGTTGACGGTCAGGTGGGCGAGCATCTGCGCCGGCGTCCAGTACAGGGCGGCGGCGTTCGGGCGCGCGACGACGGTGCCGTTGAGCTCGATCTCGAGGTCGACGTCGAGCAGCCAGGGACCGCCGGCGGTCAGGTACGGCGCGGGCGGCGGGTGCTGGGGCGGTGGCGGCGTGCGAGCGGCGTGCAGTGCGGCCAGGGGCGTGATCCAGGCGGACATCGACGTGGCGAAGGACTTGCCGAGAAACGGGCCCAGCGGCTCGTACTCCAGGCGCTGGACGTCGCGCGCGCTCCAGTCGTTGACGAGCACCACGCCGAAGATGTGCTGCTCGGCGCGGTCGATCGGGACCGGCCCGCGCGCGCCGGGCCCGCAGACGTAGCCGAGCTCGCACTCGAGGTCGAGCTGCGCCGTGGGGGAGAGCGTGCCGGGGACCGTCTGCCCGCTGGGGCGGCGGATGTCCGTGCCGCTGACGACGATCGTCGACGCGCGGCCGTGGTAGGCGACCGGCATGTGCCGCCAGTTGTCGCGCACGGGCGGCGTGCCGGGGCGGAAGATGCGCCCGAAGTTCGTGGCATGCTCGAGCGAGGCGTAGAAGTCGACGAAGTCGGTCACGCGGACGGGGAGGAGCGCCTCGCAGTCGCGCAGGGCGACGCGGGCGGTGGGTGGCGTGGCGGACGGCGCGGCCGCGGTGGCCGCCGCATGCTGCACGGCGGACCAGGAGGCGGGGCCGAGCTCGATGAGCGCGTTGAGGTCGGGGGTGCGGACGGCGTCCTCGAGGCCGGCGTCCGCCGGGAGCGCCAGCTCGCTGAGCGGCAGCACGTCGTCGCCGTCGCGCAGCGCCGGCTGCGGCGGGCCACCGCGCACGCGCACGACGCCGTACGGGAGCAGCGGTGCGGGCGGGTCGTCGGGCGGTCGCGTCATCGGCCCGACGCAACCTACGCGCCCGGCCGCCCGCCCTGCGGCGCCGGCACCCTGGTGAGGTTTCGCGAGGACGGGCGCCCGGTGGGCGAGCACGCCCGTTGACGCGCCAGGTGCGATATCCGCACCTGGCGCGTCATCGCAACCCGCGCTCCCCCTGCCGTGAACGCGGGAGGTGTGGCGGAGGGGGCGAATTTCGGCGCGCCGGCGACTACCTCAGATGTGAGCCCGCTGTTCGAAGTCGTGGCGCAGGTCGCCGGCCGTCAGCACGGCCGCATCTCACACGCCCAGATGCTGGCTGCCGGTATCGACCGCGACCGGATCAAGCGCTGGCGTGCCGACGGCCGTCTGCGCCCCGTGTATCGCGGCGTCTACGCCGTCGGACACACCGCGACCGTTCCTCTGGCCGACCTCATGGCCGCGGTTCTGACATGTGGCGACGGCGCCCATGCCAGCCATCGCTCGGTCCTGCACGCGAGAGGAATCGTGCGCGAGGCTCCGTCGAGACCTGAGGTGAGCGTGCCAACGCCTGGCGGGCGGCGTCAGAAGGGCATCGTGGTGCATCGGCGGATGTCACTTCCACCGCGCGACACGATGATCTTCGAGGCAATCGCGATGACGACGGTGCCCCGCGCGCTGCTCGATGTCGCGCCCACGCTCGAGCCGTCCGTTCTGTGTCGCGCGTGTCACGAGGCATGGGTTCGCTGTCGCGTGACGCCGGCGCAGATCGAGGCGTGCATCACACGCAACCCGACGAAGCCCGGCGCCGCGAAGCTGCGCCGGGCGTGCGGCGCGGACACGACGCTCAGCGAGCTCGAGTCCGGCTTTCTCGTGCTGCTCGACCGCCACAGCCTGCCGCGCCCGCGCACGAACATCGATCTCGCCGGCGACAAGGTCGACTGCCACTGGCCGCGCCACGAGCTGACCGTCGAGCTGCACAGCTACCGCTTCCATGCCACCCGCTGGGGCTTCGAGAACGACAACACACGCCGCCGCCGATCGCGCCACCTGCCGTTCACGTGGGGTGACGTGTTTGAGCGTGGCGAGCAGACCGCGGCCGAACTGCGTGCGCTCCTTGGGTGAGCGCGCCATTACGCACCAAGCGCGATATGCGCACCCGGCGCGTCATCACCGAGCGCGGCGCAGCGCCGATGACGCGGCAGGTGCGATATGCGCACCCGGCGCGTCACCACGGGCGCGCCGTGACCGCCGCGCCGGCCGCGTCAGCCCACCCGCGCCCGCGCCCGCGCCCCCGCGTGCCAGCTCAGCGCGTAGCCGGGGTCGTCGAGGTCGCGCGCGAGCGTCGTCAGCCGCAGCGGCCGGAACGTGTCGCACATGACCGCGAGCTCGTCGGTGCGCGTCGCGCCCAGCGACGCCTCGACGCGGCCGGGCTGCGGGCCGTGCGGCAGGCCGCTGGGGTGCAGCGTCAGCGCGCCCGCGCCGACCCCAGCGCGCGAGCCGAACTGCCCGTCGACGTAGTAGATGACCTCCTCGGACTGCAGGTTGGAGTGGTGATAGGGAAGCGGGACCGCGAGCGGGTCCCAGTCCAGCTGGCGCGGGCAGAACGAGCAGATCACGAAGTTCGGCCCCTGGAAGGTCTGGTGGACCGTCGGCGGCTGGTGCAGCCGCCCGGACTTCGGCTCGAAGTCGTGGATGTTGAAGCTGTAGGGATAGACGTAGCCGTCCCAGCCGACGACGTCGAACGGGTGGTAGTCCAGGACGAAGCGCTGATACCCCCGCCGCGCGCGCACGACGAGCTCGAACTCGCCCCGCCCCCGGTGCGTGTCCAGCGCCACCGGCGGATGGAAGTCGCGCTGCGAGAACGGCGCGTGCTCGAGCAGCTGGCCGTAGCGGTTGCGGTAGCGGTTGGGCGTCTCGATCTCGCCCGGGGTGTGGAACGTCAACCACGTCTGGGGCTGGTCGTCCATGCGGACGCGATAGGTCGTGCCGCGCGGGATCACGACGTAGTCGTGGCGCCGGTACGGCAGCGCCCCGAAGATCGTCTCGAACACCCCCGACCCCTCGTGGACGAACACCACCTCGTCGCCCTCGCCGTTGCGATAGAAGCCGCGCATCTCGTCGACCGGCTTGCACAGGGCCAGCTCGACGTCGTCGTTGTACATGAGCACGCGGCGACCGGACACGGCGTCGCCGCCGGGCGCCAGGCCCGCGCTCTGCGTCAGCCGATGCACGTGGGCGTCGGGCAGCCACTCCTCGAGCACGATCGGCGAGAACGAGCCGACCTGCGCCACGTCACAGGGCGACCGCAGGTGGTAGAGGATCGACTCGTTGCCCGAGAAGCCCTCGTAGCCCATGACCTCCTCGACGAGCAGCTCGCCGCTGTCGTCGTCGCGCACCTGCGTGTGGCGCTTGGCCGGCACCGCTCCCAGCGACACGTAGCGCATCAGAGGTTCCCCCGCAGCGCCTGCTCGCGCTCGATCGCCTCGAAGAGCGCCTTGAAGTTGCCCTCCCCGAAGCCGCGCGCGCCGTGGCGCTCGATGATCTCCAGGAAGATCGTCGGCCGGTCGCCGAGCGGCTTGGTGAAGATCTGCAGCAGGTAGCCCTCGTCGTCGCGGTCGACCAGGATCCCCAGCCGCCGCAGGTCCTCCAGCGACTGGTCGATCGCGCCGACCCGCGCCGGAACGCTCTCGTAGTAGGACTCCGGCGTGCGCAGGAACGCCACGCCGCGCGCCGCCAGCGCCTCGACCGTCCGCACGATGTCCGTCGTGGAGACCGCGATGTGCTGCACCCCTGGGCCGCCGTAGTACTCGAGGTACTCGTCGATCTGCGACTTGCGGGCGGCGTCGGCGGGCTCGTTGATCGGGAACTTCACGCGGCCGTCGCCGCTGGTCACGACCTTCGACATGAGCGCCGAGTACTCCGTCGAGATCGCCTCGTCGGAGAAGTGGATGAGCTCGGTCATCCCGAAGACGTCCTCGTAGAACTTCACCCAGCGATCCATCGCGCCGAGCTCGACGTTGGCGACCACGTGGTCGATGCCCGCGAGCAGCCCGGGCTGCGACGCGTCGCCGTCGTGGGGCACGCGCGCGAACCCCGGCAGGAACGTCCCGGCGTAGTCGGCGCGCTCGACGAAGGTGTGCACCGTCTCGCCGTAGGCCGCGATCTCGGCGAGCCGCACGACCCCGTCGCCGTCGCGCAGCTCGTACGGCTCGCGCACCCCGATCGCTCCGCGCGTCACCGCCTCGCGGTACGCGCGGGCCGCCGAGGGCACCGACAGCGCGACGCGCTTGACGCCGTCGCCGTGGCGACGCTGGTGATCGCCGATCTGCGTCCCGTCGACGAGCGCCCCGGTCAGCACGAGCCGGATGCGGCCCTGCTGGAGCACGTGCGACACGCGGTCGCGCAGGCCCGTCTGCAGGCCCGCGAACGCCACCTCGGTGAAGCCGAACGCGTGGCACAGGTAGTAGGCGGCCTGGGCGGCGTTGCCGACCCACAGCTCGATGTGGTCGATGCCGTGCAG
This sequence comes from uncultured Actinomycetes bacterium, assembly GCA_963709935.1. GTDB lineage: Bacteria > Actinomycetota > Thermoleophilia > Solirubrobacterales > Solirubrobacteraceae > CADCVQ01. The sequence goes on from CAVPYM010000012.1 coordinate 207,934, forward strand.
CGGCATGAAGTCGCGGACATCCGGGTTTCGCCTCTGGTCAAGCGACAGCGTGCTCACGGCACATCTCCTTGATCGACTCGTCGGTACAGGTGTCGAAGAAGCCGCCGGCGACGGCCTCGATCTCCGCGACGGACTCGGCGCGGTACAGGACGGGCTGGTAGCGCGTGATGTCGTACTCCGCGGTGCCCATCTCCAGCAGGTCCAGCGGGCGCAGCTGCATGGCGCGAAACTCGCCGAGCTCGCCGAAGCTGGAGAGGATCCCGGCGCCGTAGGCGCGCAGCTCGCCGGCCTCGACGACGACGCCGAACTCCAGCGTGAACCAGAACACGCGCGACAGGAAGCGCAGCGACGCGGCGTGCGCCAGGCGGCGCGCCGCGTCGCCCGCGCGGCGGTGCAGATCGCCGAACGTCGGCGTGGCCAGCAGGTGGCCGTGGCCGATGACCTCGTGGACGATGTCCGGCTCGGGCGTGTAGAGCGGCTGCGCCGGGTGGCGGACGTACTGCGTGGAGTGAAACGTGCGCTCGGCGAGCGCGCCGTAGAACGTGCGCAGGTCGACGAGGCCGGCGGCCGGCACGTAGCGCCAGCCGCCCAGCGCCGCCAGCCGCCCGCTCACGTCGTCGAGGCCGGGGATCCGGTCGGCCGGCAGCGCGACCGCCTCCAGCGCGGCGCGGAACTCGCCCACGGCGAAGCGCGCGTGCAGCGGCGCCAGCTCGCGGCAGACCGTGCGCCAGACGTCCGCCTCGGTCGCGTCGTAGGCGATCGGCGGCGCCGGCTCGCCGGGGCGCCAGGCAAGCGCGGCCGCGGCGATCTCGCTGCGCCGGCGGCGGTAGCGCGGGTCACCCGCGCCGGGGTGGCCGGCGTGCAGGTGGACGGTGACCTCGCCGCGGGCGCCGGTCGTAACCGGTGAGTAGAGCTGGGCTTCTTCGAACACGACGCACTCCTGTCTTTCGTACGGACAGCGTCGACCCATCCGGCCCCGTTTGCAAGTGTGCGCATCCAGGCAGGTCAAGACGCGCAGCACAGCTACGAGAGCGCATGAAATACTGGTCAACATGTCCAACCAAACCATCGACCGGCTCGACGCCCGGCTCATCGCCACGCTGCGCCGGTTCCCCCGCGTCGGCCTGCTGGAGGTCGCGCGCCAGCTCGGCGTCGCGCGCGGCACCGTTCAGGCCCGCCTGGCGAAGCTCGAGGCGCGGGGCGTGATCACCGGCCACGGGCCCGAGGTCGACCCCGCCGCGATGGGGTATCCCATCACCGCGTTCATCCTGATAGAGCTGGCGCAGGGCGAACTCGCCGCCGCAGTCGCCATCATGCAGTCAATTCCCGAGCTGCTCGAGGCCGACGCGATCTCCGGACCCCAGGCACCTCATATGCCGCGTCGTCGCCCAGGACACAGAACACTTGCAAGACATCGTCAACCAGCTCACCGCAACCCCCGCCATTCGCCGCTGCACGAGCTACATCGTGCTCACGCGCCAGGTTCCGCCGCGCACGACGCCGCTGATCGAGTCCGCGGCGCAACCCTGGCGCGGAGTCACCGGTTAGTACGGTCGTGACAGGGCGCGGTACAGACGACCCCGCACGGGCAGATGCAGATCCGCTGCCCGTGCCGGAGACCAAGCGCTCCGAGCGCCGGCCCGAGATCCAGGCGCTGCGCGCGATCGCCGTGCTCACGGTCGTCCTCTACCACGTGTGGCCGGAGTCGATGCCCGGCGGCTTCGTCGGCGTCGACGTGTTCTTCGCGATCTCCGGCTACCTCATCACGGCCCATCTGCTGCGCGAGGTCGAGAACACCGGCGCGCTCTCGCTGTGGGGTTTCTGGGCCCGGCGCGCGCGGCGGCTGCTGCCGGCGGCGCTGCTGACGCTGTTCGTCTGCGCCGTCGGGACGCTGTTGCTCATCCCGCAGGTCTACTGGCAGCAGTTCCTCACCGAGATCGGCGCGAGCACCGCCTACTTCCAGAACTGGCAGCTCGCGTCCGACGCGGTCGACTACCTCGCCGCGGACAACCGCGCGTCACCGGTGCAGCACTTCTGGTCGCTATCCGCGGAGGAGCAGTTCTACCTGGCGTGGCCGCTGCTGATCGCGCTGGGCGCGTGGCTGTCCGCCCGGCGCACCGCGATCTTCCTCGTGCTCGGCCTCGTCACGGGCCTGAGCCTGGCGTACTCGATCACCGAGACGGCGTCCAACCCGGCGGCGGCGTACTTCGTGACGCCGACCCGCGCCTGGGAGTTCGGCGCCGGCGGCCTGCTCGCGCTGCTCGGCGCCCGCGCCTGGCAGCTGCCCGACCAGCTGCGCGCCGGGCTGTCGTGGGCGGGCCTGGCGGCGGTGCTCTACGCGTCGATCTTCTACAGCACCGACACCGCGTTCCCCGGCTCGGCGGCGCTCGTGCCGGTGGTCGGGACGCTCGTCGTCATCCTCGCCGGGACGCCGCGGGCGCGCTGGGCGCCGTCGCCCCTGCTGCGCTTCAAGCCCGGCCAGTTCCTCGGCGACATCTCCTACTCGGTCTACCTCTGGCACTGGCCGCTGATCGTGTTCGCCCCGTTCGTGTTCGTCGAGCCCGGCCTGGACCAGACCCGCGTCGCCGTGATCGTGCTGACGGTGCTGCTGGGCTGGGTGACGAAGGTCGTCGTCGAGGATCCCGTGCGCCGCAGCGCCTGGCTGTCGGCGCAGCCGCGCATGACGTTCGCCTGCAGCGCGGCGGCGATGGCGCTCGTGGCCGGCGTCCTGGCCAGCGGCGCGACGCACGTGCAGGCCCAGATCCACGAGGCCGAGCGCGAGTCCGCCCGGGTCGCCGACAACAAGCCGGCGTGCTTCGGCGCCGCCGCGCGCGACGAGGAGAACCCGTGCGAGAACGCCGCGCTGCACGCGAAGGTCGTGCCGCTGCCGGTGGCCGCGCAGAGCGAGGACTACGCGCCCTGCGAGCGCTTCCACCGCGAGGGCGGGCTGAGCCAGTGCGACTTCGGGGTGGCGGCGGGGAAGGCGTCGCGGACGGTGGCCCTCGTCGGCGACAGCCACGCCTCGCACTGGCGCACGCCGCTCAACCTGGTCGCCGACCGCAACGGCTGGCACGGCGTGTCGATCACGCGCACGAGCTGCCCCTTCTCGGAGGCGACGAAGAAGCTCGACGAGCCGACGTTCTCGCAGTGCAAGGACTGGGTCGGCAAGCTGCCCGGCTACTTCCGCGCGCACCCCGAGATCGACACGGTCTTCGTCGTCGGGATCACGGGCGGAACGGTCAACGTGCCGCCCGGCCGGACGATGTTCGAGGCGAAGGTCAACGGCGTGCGCAACGCCTGGCGCACGCTGCCCGACACCGTCAAGCACATCGTGGTCATCCGCGACACGCCGCGGGTCGCCAGCGAGACGGTCGACTGCGTCGAGCGCGCGATCGGTGCCGGCAAGCGCGCGGACATCGCCTGCGCGATTGCGCGCGGCGCGGCGCTGGAGGCCGATCCGCAGGCCGTCGCCGCCCGTACCTCGGGTTCGGCTCGCACGCAGGTCATCGACCTGACCGACCGCTTCTGCAGCGAGCGGCTGTGCTTCCCGGTCGTGGGAGGAGCGCTGGTCTTCAAGGACCTGCACCACTTCACGCTTCCGTGGGCCGAGACGCTCGGACCGCCGCTGACGCGGGCCGTGGAGCGCATGTCGTCGTCCTGGTGAGCGACGTCCAGCCGTGTCAGGAGCAATTCGTGCAGCAGCGCCGCCGCGCGGCGTAAGCTATCTCGCATGCTTGACGTCGCGGCAGCTGCGGTCGCAATCCTCGCCGGGGGCCTGATGGGCAAGCAGGGCTCTGTGCTCGCCAACTCCCAGGAACAGGTGGACGCGGCCGAGATGCTTCGAGAGCGACTTCACGCCCGGCTTGCCCACGCTTCGTACGCCGAGACGGCGCTGACCCGGCTTGAAGACGACCCCGAGAACCCTCGCCGACAGGCGGCCCTCGAGGACGCGCTCGACGAGGTCGTGCGCGACGATCCAGACTTCCGTCGCGACATAGAGCGGCAGGTCGCGCTCCTGAGCCAAGATGCACCGGGCTCCGTGAGTATTCGCGGTCAGAGTATCTCCATCGGGCCCGTCAAGGGGACGGTGTGGGGCGGCCGGCTTCCCGGCGACGCCGACGAGGTGTTCTGACGCCGCACCGTTAGGAGCGGGAGCGACTGATGGGACTCGACAAGGTCGCAGGCGTATTCAGCAGGCTTTTCGTGGTGGGCTTCTTTGCGCCCGTCTTCTTCGCGATCTTCCTGCTCAGCCGGCTTCTTTCGCCACACATGCTCCCGCACGAGTACGTAGACGCCAAGGGCGGTGCCCAGATCTTGGCGATCGGCGGCGCAGCGATCTTCATCGCGCTCTTGCTGTCAGGCCTTCACGCCCCCATCAAGCTCGCGTGGCAGGGATATCCACTCGAGCAGCTGACGCGAATCCGGTTGCTCGGTCTCATCTATCGGATAGCTATCGGCCGTCAGCTGAGGCGCTACGAACAGCTGCGCCTCGTGCGGGATACGCGGCCGCGTTCCCGTGAACGCACGATCGCCGCGCAGCGCCTCGATCGGTGGTTCCCGATCCGCCGCGGCGACCTCATGCCGACGCAGTTTGGCAACGTGGTGGCCGCGTTCATGCAGTATCCGCGCTCCCGCTACGGGTTGGACGGACAGACTGTCTGCAAACGGGTGGAGCTGCTCCTGACGGACCGACAGCAGGAACTCGTCTCCTCCGCGCGCGCCGACGTCGACTTCTTCCTCAACGCTGCAACGTGCTCGTTGCTCGTCGGGATCGTGCTCGGGGTCGATCAGGTGATGCACTCACCGGTCGCGTGGCCATGGGCATGGGTCTACCTGACCCCGTGGGTGGTCGCCTATGTGCTCTACCGGCTTGCGACCAACGCCGCGGAGCGCTGGGGACATGAAGTACGGGCCTGCTTCGATCTCTGCCGCGCGCCGTTGTATGTCGGCGCGGGCATTCGCCTGCCCGAGACGCGCGTGGCCGAGTTCGCGTCCGCGCGTGCGCTCAACCGTCTCTTTCTATACGGCGAGCCTCTGCCCGATGATCTGCGACAGCCCGCATGAAGCCGGACTGACGATCGCTCAGCAACCGAGCTCGATGGCGTCGGCGATCATCGCGCTGCGGTAGCGGTAGCCCGCCGCGTCGGCGTGCAGCCCGTCGGGCAGGTAGACCGCGCCGCCGGCGACGGCGTGCTCCCAGTCGACGACGACGATCCGCGGGTCGCGCCGCTTGGCCTGGTGCAGCACGCGGTTCAGCCCGCGGTAGTCGCCCTTGCGCTTGGGGCGGATGATCGTCGCCCAGACGACGCAGGCGTTCTCGGGCAGCAGCGACATCGTGCGCCGCACGCGGTCGGCGAAGCGCTGGGCGTCGCTGCCGTCGTTCGTCCCGAGGCTGATGACGACGGTCTTCGGCGTCACGACGCGCAGCTCGCGCCGCACGAGCTTCATGCCCTGCGGTGTGGTGATGCCGTTCTTCGCGGCGGAGACGATGTTGCGGCCGCCGAGCATCGGGCCGAGGTAGGGCAGCGTCCCGACCGCCAGCGAGTCGCCGACGACGAGCACGTCGGAGTCGCCGGCGAGCGCCGGCGCCGCGAAGCCGAGCAGGAGGCAAACCAGCGCGAGCAGGCCCGCGCAGACGCACGCGGCGATGCCCCGCGTCCTGCCGCGCCCAGCCGCGCTCATGACCTCGTCCTCGGTCCGTGAAGGCAATGAATCTCCTTTGACGACGGCCGTCCCGCGCGGCCCCCCGACGAGATTATCCGCGTGCCGTCAAGCGGCGGCTGACGGTCGTCGGATCGCCCGCGTCCGCGGTCGCCTCGACCTGCAGCGTGACGGTCAATCCGCGGCGGCGGCCCATCGCCCTGCGCAGCCGCGCGACCTGCGTTCGCGTCAGCAGCACCCGCACGATCTTCGACTCCGCGGCCTGCAGCCGGGTCGTGGCCGGGCGCAGGCTGATCGAGAACGCCCGCTTGCGCTTGCGGGGCTTGTCGCGCTCGGTCAGCGTGCCGGTCACCTCGACGGCGCAGATCGTGTCGCAGCCGACGCGGACGGGGAGGGTGCGCGTCGTGAACAGGCTGCCGGTGCGCAGGACGCGCACGCTGAGCTCCGGCCCCAGCGGGGGCGGCAGCGTCGGGATCCGCGGCGGCGGCGGGTGGCCGATCGGCGCCAGCGCGGAACAGGGCGGCGCCGCCGGCGCGGCGAGCGGGAAGCGCTGCACCCGGTTGTTGCGCGTGTCGGTCACCGTGAGCGTGCCGGTGCAGTCGACGACGAGGCCGGTCGGGTTGATGAACTGGCCGGGGCCGAGCCCGCGCTCGCCGAACATCCCCAGCCGCTCGCCGTTGGGGCCGAACTGCTGGACGCGGTTGTTGCCGCGGTCGGCGACCCACAGGTTGTTGGCGCCGTCGAGCGAGATCTGCGCCGGCGCGGAGAGCTTGCCGAGCGTGCGCCCGGAGCCGCCGAACTGGGTGACCCGCGCCCCGGCGGCGTCGTAGACGGTGATCCGGTGGTTCGTCGCGCTGGTGTACACGCGCGTCCCGTCGGGGCTCGCCGCGACGCCGCGCACGGTCCCCGCGTCCGTCCACGCGCCGAGGTAGTCGCCGGCGGTGGTGAAGCGGGCGATGCGCCGGTTGCCCGTGTCGGCGACGCTGATGACGCCGTTGGCGTCGATCGAGAGCGCCGACGGGTCAGTCAGCCGCCCGGGACCGCTGCCCAGCGCCCCGATCGTGCGCGCGGGCAGGCCGGTGGAGCGCGCGAAGACGAAGATCCGCGCGCGGCGCTGGTCGAGCACGTAGGCGTCGCCGGCGGCGTCGAAGGCGACCGCGACGGGCCGGCGCAGGATCGTCGGGCCGGGGGAGGGGGAGCCCCAGACGGAGGCGAGCGAGCCGTCGGGGTTGAGCAGCTCGATGCGCCCGTTGACCGAGTCGGCCACGGCGACCAGGCCGTTGGCGTCGGCGGCGACGCCCATCGGCGCGTTGAACTGGCCCGGCCCGCGGCCCGAGGCGCCGAAGGAGCGCAGCAGCCGGCCGCCGCGATCGAAGACGTCGATGCGGTCGTTGCCGGTGTTCGTGACGTACAGCGCCCCGCTGCGGTCCGATGCGATCGCGCGAGGGTAGGCGAGCTGACCTGGCCCGGTCCCGTAGCTGCCCCAGCGCGCGCGGTACTTGTAGTCGGGCTGCGGGCCGAAGCGCAGGATTCGCTGGTTGATGTCGTCGGCGACGAAGACGCGGCCCTGCGGGTCGACCGCGACGCCGAACGGGAAGCTGAACTGGTTGCGGCCGGCGCCTTGGCCGCTGCCGACCGTGCGCAGCACGCGGCCGCCGAAGTCCATGACGACGAGGCGGTGATGGTGGTCGTCGGCGACGATCAGCCGCTGGCCGCGCACGGCGAGGCCGCGCGGGTTGGCGAGCAGGCCGGGCGGCACGATCTCCGTCGCGCCCGAGCCGTCGAGGTTGAAGCGCTGCACCCGGTCGTTCTGGCTGTCGGAGACGAACAGGAAGTTGCCGGCGATGGCCAGGCCGCCGCCGGCGGGGGCGTCGTTGCCGCCGCCGGGGCCGAAGTTGAACTCGCCGACGTCCGTGCCCCGTCTGCCGAAGGAGTGCATGAGCCGGCCGTCAGGGCTGAACCGGTCGATCCGGCTGTGGCCGCTGCTGGCGACGAACAGCGAGTTGTCGGCGGCGACGGCGACGGCGCCGACCGACGTGAACTCGCCGGGGCGCAGGCCGGCGAGGCCGACCTCGCGCACGAACTGGCCCTGCGGGGTGAAGACCTGGATGACGCTGGAGGACTGGTCGCCGACGTACACCGCTGCGTCGGGGCCGATCGCGACGGTCTGCGGGAAGCGCAGGACGCCGCCGCCGCGCTGGCCGATCTGCGAGCCGCTCGTGTACGGGCAGGCGCCGGTCGCGCCGGTCGCGCCGGGGCAGGGCGCCTGAGCGGGCGCGCTCGCGGGCACGGCGAGAACGCCGAGCGCGAGCGCGCAGCTCACGACGGCGCCGAGGCGACGCCGGCGGTGGGGGCTGCGGGCCATCGTCGCTCTAACCACGGCGCGCGACGATAGTCGCGCCGCCGCCGCCGGCCTGCACGATGGCGTGCGCGCCCTACGGGGCGGGCTGGCTTCGCGGTAGCAATGGAGCAGGAACGCACGCTAAGCCCGGATCCACCGATCGGGCGGGTCGGCGTGCTGAAATCGGGGGCGGGCCGTCTGTGCGGCGGGTTGGCGGCGCGCGAGTCCTCCGAGTTGGCGTGTTGATGCTGGTGGCGGCGTGGTCGGGTGTCCGTTGAGGCGTTTGGGGATGTTTGCGGGCAGCGGTTCGCGCGCCGGGTGGGCGGGGTCGATCGCGTCGTTGTCGGTGAGCGTGCCGAGCGGTCAGGCGAGCGTCGGGAGCGCGCGGATGCGGTCAAGGGCGCGGGTGTAGTCGTGCTGCCAGGGCCAGCGGGCGGGGAGATGCAGCGTCCAGCCGCGGGCGTGACGGGTCAGACGGCCGGAAACGGCGAGCAGGCGGCGGCGCAGGGTGCGGGCCGCGCGGATGGTCGTGTCGGGCAGTCCGAGCAGTTGGGTCCAGCGCAGCAGGTTGTGCGCGAGTGCGCCGAGCACGGTCCACGCGGCGTTGGCGTCGTAGTCGCCGGAAGGAAAGTGTGCGAGGGCCTGGTCTTTGAGATCGGCGATGACCTGCTCGACGACGGCGTGATCGCGATGCTCGGCCTCGACGACGGCGAGAGCCTCGCTGCGGTTGGTGATCAAGCAGAAGTGCCGCCAGTCGGGAAACAGCTCGGCTTGGGCACCGACGAGGCGGGTGCGGCGGACGATCAGCCGCCGGTCGCCGTAGACGGTCTCGGCGATCTGCGCTTCGCCGCCGACGGGGTAGGCAATCTGCTGCCAGGCATCCTCGTCGATCGCCTGCACCGCCACTTGGACCTTCTTGATGTTGCGCACGCCGATCGAGTACTGCCAGCCGATCTGCTCGAGGTAGTCGAAGACCTTCGTGTTCCAAAACCCCGAGTCGGCGCGCAGCAGCTTCTCGCCGCGGGCGCCGGCGCGGTCGACGCGGGCGGCGAGCTCTTGGCAGAAGCGCAGCATCCCCTTCTGCGTGTTCGCCGACCCCTTGCGCATCCGGATGTGCAGCACCTCACGCGTGTCCGCGCGGGTCGCGAGGATCGGGTGATACCCCAGCAGCCGGGTGTACCCGTAGCTGGCGCCGCGCTTCAGGCGGCCGCAGACCTCGCCGACGAAGCTGTCGACGTCGACGACGAGGCGGTCGTCACCCGGCCCGGCGCCTGCCTGCCAGGCGCGCTCAACGGACCGGCCGAGCAGCCAGTCGAGCTGGCGCACATGCCCGAACGTGAATGCCCGCAGAAACGTCCCGAGCGTCGACGGCGCCGGCACCCAGCCGCCGAGCAGCCGGCCCGTGCGACCCGCGCGCAAGACATCGCAGTCATCGATGCTGTCGGCGCCCAAGACCATCGCGTACAGCAGCGCCATCACCTTGCGCCCGGCGTTCGCAGCGCCCGCCCGGTCACGACGCAGCCGCACCCCATCCTGCGCGAGCGCCTCGATACCGAGTCGCTCGGCGAGCGTCGCGACGAGCAGAACCCCGGCATCCGAAACCGCCCGTTCGTCGTCGAAACAGACCCGTGTGCCGTCCAGTCCGACCGGCTTGGCATCCTGCACCATGAAGGTGACCTCCTGCCGCAGGCCCCGGCTGCCCGACACAGCCGAAAAAGCCCTGCACAGGAGGTCATTCTTCACTCTGGTCCGGACGGACCCGACCTACCCGATCGGTGGATCAGGGCTAAGGGCCGGAATGAGCGACGGCACGTCGACGATAGCCCGCCTTCAGCGGAGCGAGCGCCCAGGCGAGGCTGTCGGGATCCGCCTTAGCATCCGAGCAGAAGCGCGGGAGTTCCGCTATTGGAAGCACAGGGCTTTGGGCCGAGGCCTCGGCGGCTGGGGAGGTGTCAGACCGCTCGGCACCGGCGAGCCGAGCGCCGCGCCTGGAGGCCAGCGACTTGCGGCAATGCACGCGTAGCTCAAGAAGGGCATCGCGTGCTCAAACGCCTGGATTTCACAGTGACGCATTCCGCTGCTCGCGAGGCTTCGAGCGGGGGCGTTCGGCAGGGCAGGCGCGGCCGGAGGGGACGCCAGCGCGGCGTCGCCGTTGTCGAGCGCGAGCTCGCGAGACGCCGGCATGGCCGCGTCAAAGAAAACGGGGGGGCGCATAGGCGACCGCTGCCACTACCGCAAGGCCGGCCCGCCGCCGCCGCATGCCCCGGCGCCGTCAGCGAACGGACACGACGAGCGCGGCCTCGAGCTCGTCTGTGAGGGCTTCGACGTCGGCGAGCGTCGGCGCCGTCACGACGACGACCGCGGGCCGGTCGTAGGAGCCCGTAGCGGGCGCCACGGTGTCGCCGACGCCGACCTGCAGATCGCATGCGATGACGCGCGCGTGCGCGCGGATCGCCTCCCAGCCCGTAATCGCGGTGATCGTGCCGGGCGGCAAGGTGAAGAAGGTCGCGCCGGCTGCGCCGACAGCCTTGCCGACCGGACCGGCGGGGCGGCCGAGCAGGTCGTCGATCAGCAGCCCGAACAGGCTCGTCTCGGGGTGCGTCGCCTCGACGAGCAGATGGATGAAGTCCCCGCCTCCTCGCACATGCAGCTCACCGAGCACGATCCCGTCCGCGGTGAGCCAGAACTCGACGTGGAAGATCCCGCATGTCACCCCGACCGCCGTGAGCGCGCGGACGACGGCGTCGTGCGCGCGCTCGGCGATCTCCGCGTCGAGCAGCGCCGGCTGGCGGTGCCCGGTCTCGACGAAGCCGTCACCGATGACGCCGGGACCCGCGCCGACGAGCTTGCGGGTCAGCGCGAGGACCGTCGGCACGCCCTCGAGCATCACGCCCTCCGCGGAGAGCTCCTCGCCGTCGACGAACGTCTCGACGAGAAACGGCCGCCCGGGGCCGACCCGCGCGATCGCCGTCGGCAGCGCCGTCGGCTCGGCGACCAACGACACGCCGATGCTCGCCAGACCGTCACGCGGCTTGACGATCCACGGACCCGGCGTCTCGCCCACGAACGCGATCGCGTCCTGGATACTCGCGCATAGCCGCGTCGACGGCTGCGCGAAGCCGTGCTCGCGCAACCACGCCCGGCAACGGTCCTTGTGACGGATGCGCTCCACGACCGTCGGATCGTTGCCACGCAATCCCAGCGCCGCCGCGACCGCCGCGACCGCCGCCACCGACAGCTCGCGGATCGTCGCGACCGCCGCGACATCCGTGCGACCGACGACCGCATCGACGCACGCCGCCGGATCGTCGACGTCGACCGCCACGACCTCGTCGTACAACGCGTTCTCACCCGAGGTAACGCCCGGGCCCGCGAGCCGGCCGGCCGTGTCGAGCCCGATCAGCCCCAAGCCGCGGACGCCCGCTTGCTCGGCGAGCCGTACGAGCTGGTCAGCGCCCCACGGCGTCATCGACACGCTCCCGACGACCAGCAGCCGCATGCTCATTCGACGGACACCACCAGCGTGGCTTCGAGCTCGTCCGTGACGGCTTCGACGTCGGCGAGCGTCGGCGCCGCCACGACGACGACCGCGGGCCGGTCGAACGAGCCCGGCGCCGCCGCGACGGCGTCGCCGACGCCGACCTGCAGGTCGCATGCGATGACGCGCGGGTGCGAGCGGATCGCCTCCCAGCCTGCGATGTCCGTGATCGTGCCCGGCGGAAGGGTGAAGAACGCCGCTCCCGCCGCGCCCGCCGCCGTGCCCACCGGTCCCGCGGGGCGGCCGAGCAGGTCGTCGACCAGCAGCCCGAACATCCGCGCCCCGGGGTGCGTCGCCTCGACGAGCAGGTGGATGAAGTCCCCGCCTCCGCGGACATGCAGCTCACCGAGCACGATCCCGTCGGCCGTGAGCCAGAGCTCGACGTGGAAGTGGCCGTGCGTCACCCCGAGCCCCGCGACGGCTCGAGCGACCTCTGCGCATGCGAGCGCGGACTGCTCGTCGGTCAGGCCCGCCGGCTGGCGCTGGCGCGCGGTGACGAAGTCGCCCTTGTCGCCGACGAGCTTGCGGGTCAGCGCGAGGACCGTCGGCACGCCCTCGAGCATCACGCCCTCCGCGGAGAGCTCCTCGCCGTCGACGAACGTCTCGACGAGAAACGGCCGCCCGGGGCCGACCCGCGCGATCGCCGTCGGCAGCGCCGTCGGCTCGGCGACCAACGACACGCCGATGCTCGCCAGACCGTCACGCGGCTTGACGATCCACGGACCCGGCGTCTCGCCCACGAACGCGATCGCGTCCTGGATACTCGCGCATAGCCGCGTCGACGGCTGCGCGAAGCCGTGCTCGCGCAACCACGCCCGGCAACGGTCCTTGTGACGGATGCGCTCCACGACCGTCGGATCGTTGCCACGCAATCCCAGCGCCGCCGCGACCGCCGCGACCGCCGCCACCGACAGCTCGCGGATCGTCGCGACCGCCGCGACATCCGTGCGACCGACGACCGCATCGACGCACGCCGCCGGATCGTCGACGTCGACCGCCACGACCTCGTCGTACAACGCGTTCTCGCGCGACGCGACGCCGGGATCCGCAAGCTGCGCGGCCGTATCGCATCCGATCAGCCCGAGCCCGCGCGCCCGGGCCTCCCCCGCAAGCCGCACGAGCTGGTCATGGCCCCACGACGTCATCGACACGCTCCCCACGACCAGCAGCCGCGCCTGCGAGCTCACGCGCCGAGGTACGCGGTGATCGTCTTCGGGCGCCGGTAGTCTGCGAGCGCGAGCACGCTCAGGTCCGTCCCCGTGCCGGAGGCGGCGCGGCCGCCGTGCGGCAGCTCGGCCGTCTGCACGAGATGGCAGTTGATCCACACCTCACCGGCGTGCAGCGCTCGCGCCGCCCGGATCGCCGGATCGAGCGCCGTCGACCAGATGCTGGCGGCGAGCGCCTGCGACACACTGTTGGCGAGCTTCAGCGCATCATCGAGCGTGCCGACGGCCTGCACGGTCAGGACCGGGGCGAATACCTCCTCGAGCACGACCGGGTCGTCCGCGGGCAGGTCTGCGAGCACGCGCGCCGGCCGCCAGTAGCCGTCTACGAGATCGCTCGCCTCGATGTCGGCGCCGCACGCAGACCGCCCGGCCCGGGCCGAGAGGACGAGCCGGTCGTGGCGCGCGAGCTGATCGGGGTTGTTGAGCGGACCGAAGTCGCGGCCCGCGCGCGTCGCGGCGACCGCCTCCTCAAGTCCCGCGACGACGCGCTCGTAGCTCGTCTCGAGCGTGATGACGCGCGCCGGCGCCGCACAGCTCTGGCCGGCGTTGTAGATCGCCGCGCCGACGAGAGCGTCGTAGCTGTGCTCAGGTGCGTCGGGAAGGACGAGCGCGGGGCAGTTGCCGCCGAGCTCGAGGCTGAGGCGCCGCACGCCGGCGGTGCGACCGACGTCCGCCCCGGCGTGCGCACTGCCCGTGAATGCAATCGCGTCGACGCCGCTCGCTGCGAGCAGGCGTCCGGTCGTCCGATCGCCGGGGAGCGTGACGAGCACGTCGCCGCCGAGCGTCTCGCGCGCGTCGCGGGCGAGCCGCAAGGCCGAGTCGGGCGTCGTCTCGGCCGGCTTGAGCACGACGGCGTTGCCGGCGGCGAGCGCCGGCGCCACGCGCCAGACGGCCATCATGAGGGGGTAGTTCCACGGCACGATGGCAGCGACGACGCCGAGCGGCTCCCAGCGCACCCAGCTTTCGTGCGACGCGATCCATCCGCCGCTCGCGGGCGCGAGCTCGGCCCGCGCCGCGCCGGCATAGAACCGGATGAGATCGACCGCCTCGAGCACCTCGTCGCGCGCATGCGACGCGAGCTTGCCCGTGCCCGCGCACTCGTCCGCCGCATAGTCGTCCACGGCATCGGCGACGAGATCCGCGAGCGCAAGCAACCTGCGCGCGCGCTCGCGCGGCGTCGTCAACGACCAGGTCGCCGCCGCGCGGCGCGCCGTCGCGACCGCGCGCTCGACATCGTCCTCGCGAGCGCAGCCTCGCTCGCCGCGCGGCAGGCCTGTCCGCGGATCGGTGAGCGGCGTCGCAACGCCAGGCGGGGCAGGAACGCCCGCCGCGTGCGAGGTCTCGTGTTCAGAGAAGCTCGTCGAGTGCGGGGTCGCCGCCATTGACGCACAGCTCGCAGGGGCAGTGGGAGCAACCGGCATCGTGCAGGTAGTCGGGCGTCACAGCCATCCGACCGCAGATGAGGCAGCTGAACTCGCCGTCCGGAGCCACGACGGATTCGTACTCGACAAGCTTCATCCGATCGAGCGCGTCGATGGAGCGGTGGGGCGAGCCAACGGCGATGATGACGTGATCGGTGATCGCGCCGACAGCGTGAGGTACGCGCCCGTCGATCATGTAGATCTGCCCCGCCGTCGTCGGGTAGACGTAGCCGGCGTACGTGATCGTGCCCTCGCCGCCGACGATGATGAGGATGTGATCGCCGGGATGGGTGTGCGGGCTGAAACCGCCACCGGCGGGCACGCGGATGAGGTCGGCGCCGAGCTGACCGTTCGTGACGAGCGCCGCCCCCGTGGCTCGAGTCCCGTGCATCGGGGTCGGACGTGGGGCGTGGCTGACGGCGACCTCGGTCTCATCGAGGCCGCAGGTCGCGATCGCCCAGTCGACGATCTGCAGCGATTCCGCGCGCGATCGAAGCGGGCTCACGAGCTCACCGTCTCGGCGAAGAACGATCGATTTCGGTCAACGAACGCCAACCAACGCTCGGGCACCGCCGACTCGGCGTAGATCGCGTCGACCGGACAGACCGTCACGCAGAGGTCGCAGTCGATGCAGCGTTCGGGATCGATGTACAGCTGGTCATGCTCAGGGCCCTCGCCTTCGATGCAGTCAACCGGGCAGACCTCCACGCAAGAGCCGTCTTTGACGCCGATGCAAGGCTCGGTGATGACGTAGGTCATGCTCCACCTCCCTGGTTGTCCGCGCCGGCGAGGATCTGCGCGCGGTCGTCGTCGCCTGGCCGGATCTCGAGGTCGGCGCACGCCGGACCACGCAACAGCACGCCCGTGCGCAGGTCGAACGTCGCGCCGTGCCACGGGCACTCCAAGAACGAGCCGAAGATGCGGCCCTCCTCCAGCGGCGCCCCGCGGTGCGGGCAGCGGCTGGGAATCTCGATGGACCGGCCGCCGGCACAGCGGACGACCAGCCGGCCCTCGCGGGTTGAAGTCGCGTCGATCATGCCGGGATCTGCGCGTCGGTCGGCTCGCTGAGCTTCTTGCAGAAACGGCGATCGAACAGCAGGTCGCGGGTGAACGTCGCGTCGGCGATCCCCTTCTCCCACGCGGTGAAGCGACTTCCGATGACGACGTCGGTCGGTCGGAAGCGCCGTTCGCGGCTGTAGCCGCCGCGGTTGAAGCGGACATCGGCGATCCCCTTCCACTCATTCCCGCGATAGGAGATCCACGCCGGCAGGCGCATGCTCAAGCGAATCCCGCCGGCGCGGTGGCCCGCGTGGTTGGCGTCCTCGGCGACCGCGATGTCCGGCAGGTTGAAGGACTGCGGCTTGAAGCGCTTGACGAGCGCGTAGTTCTGCGCCTTCTTGACGACGTTGTAGCGCATCCGCTGCCCGATGGCGTTGCGCATCCCGGTGAAGTCGAGTGGCATCCCGTAGTCGCGCGGGTCGAAGCCGTCGCGAAACGCCGTGTAGCAGAAGACCTCGTCGATCTCGAGCTCCCAGGGGCGGTCGAGCTTGATGCCGTGCGGGACTGTGAAGATCGCCGCGTCGATCGGCATGAGCTCGTCCTCGTTGGCGGCCCAGTCGGCGACGGCGCAGAGCAGCTGCGTCGGCGTGTGACTCGCAGCCAGGACCGCATCGAGATAGCCGTCCCATGCCGCGCCCGAGCCCGAGCGGTCGGCGAGCTCGACGCCGAAACGCGCCGCCAGCAGCTCCGCGAGGCTGTCGGGGACCGCGAGCAGGCCATCGCGCAGGGCCTTGCGGACGAGGAACTCGCGCCGCTCCCAGTTGCTACCGTCGAACTGGATGCAGCGCCAGTGCGACCGCTCGAGCTCATGGCGCAACCGACCGAGCTCGTCGGCGAGCGCAAGCAGGTCCATGCACGGCCGGGGGGCGAGTCCGCTGATCGCTCCGTACTCTCCGAGCCGACGGGTGAGGAACATCGCGATGAGCGGCAGGCTCAGGAGCGCCTGGTTGAACTCCTGCAAGATGAAGCCGCCGCGCTCCCAGCACCACGCGACCGTCGCGACCGCCAGCTGCTCGTAGGACCAGTCCGCGGGCACCACCGCGCTGCAGCTTTCGAGCAGCGCGACGACGCTCGCGTTCTCGCGGACGTCCCCGCCGCATGTGAAGCGCATCTGTTCCAGCGCGCCGAGCCGTTGCTGCAGCATCGTCAGCACGAGCGTGCGCTCGTCGTCGGCGAGCACCGTCCACCGCTCGCGCGTGCGGGCGGTGAGGCCCTCGAGGTCGAGCGCGCGGCGGTTCGCAAGCTCCAAGACGCCGGGCAGCGCGTCGCCGGCCCCTGCCTCCGCGCCAGCCGCGGCGATCGTCCAACCGGCCTCCCGAAGGTCCTCCGCGTCCGCGCGATCCACGGCCACCACCAGCGGGACGCCGAGTGCGACGGCCTCCGCCAAGAGCCCAATGTCGGTGAGGTCGCCGTGCGCGACGACGATGTCGGTGGAGAGCGTGCCGAGCGCGCGCGCCAGCCACGCCGCCCGTTCCGGAGCGGAGCGCGTCGCGAGCTGCTCGAGCGCCATCGTGAGCGCCTCGGCCGCATCGTCGAGACGACGGTCCGGGTCGCGGACTGCGAGCGTGACCAGGTACCACCAGTACAACGGCGCTGCGCCGAACGGAACCCGGAGGCGGTACCACAACCGCTCAAACGCCCCGAGGTCGGCGGCGTCGATGCCGGCTTCGTCGATGACGCGGCTCGGGTTGCAGCCCAACAGCTTCCGGCGGGCATCTGCGGCCTCAGGCATGGGCACGCTGGCGGCGTTCGCCAAGCCGAGCAGCACGATCCGATCGCCGACGCCGCCGTCTTGGGCGACAACGTCGAACCTTCGCGTGAGATCGGCCTCCGTCTCGGCCAGGCTTACCGGAGACCAACCGACAGACGTGGCTACTGCCATATCCCCCTCCCTCTCCCCGCTATTAGCTGCATGCGACCCGCAAACGCGTGGGTACGAGTGCCGAAGATCCAATCGGGTATGAAGTCATCTTTCATTGTTTCACTCCTGATCGTGGCGCTCCGGGCCGGGCCCGATCTGAACCATCCGGCGTTGCGGGACGCAAGCAGTCGACATCAGCACGAGCCGACGAAGCGAGCCACGACGATCAAGAAGACACCGGCGAGGTCGTTCTCGGTCAAATCGCTGTTGTCGTACATGGCGAGCGTTTCGAACCCGTGCTGCCTCAGGCGATGCTCGATCTCGCGGGGTGCCAGCGTTCGGAATCGCACAAAGTCCTCGATGGACGCGTCCTCGATGCCGGTCCACACCCTGCGGCGCGTGAGCAGCTGGTGTCGACGGTCGTGCTCGTACGTCGCGGCAGCGCTCGCCTTGAGCCCCGGTGCATCGATGACGAACCGGGGGCTCAAGCCGCCGCCCCCGTCTGCACTGAGCGCGTTCAGCGTCTCGAGCACGAGCAAGGTCCCGGCCTCGGCGTGCGCGGCGAACGTCGCGAAGGCCATGCCGAGCTCGTCGTCGGAGTGAAGGTTCCCGAGCGCGTTGCCGATGCACGTGATCGCCTGGAAGGCCCGTCCCAGTCGCAGCGATCGCATGTCCCCGACGCGGAGGTCGATGCCGGGGCGCCGCGTGCGCCCGAACGCGATCATGCTCTCTTGAAGGTCGACCCCGACACAGTCGGCGCAGCGCATCGCCATACCGGCCAGATCGCGCCCCGTGCCACAGCCGATGTCCAGCAGGCTCGCGGGATAGGTCTCGAGATAGCGGCCGAACAGACGCTCGCACATCGTGGGCGCGACGTCGCGAGCCTCGTCGTACACGTGCTCATAGAGGTCAGGCCGGCGATATAGCAAATTGCGCAGCTCGGGATCCATCCCAGTGCACGAGCCCATGGCGTCGTCACTGGCGATCTGCGGCAGCATCGAGTCCACGAAACGCTCCATAAAGGTGGTAATCCGGCCGAGCGGAAGATCTGCAGAGATCTCTGCCCGGCGCGCAGGTTCGACCAAGGCCCGCGTCGTGGCCGTGCGTGCGCGGTCGGTCGCAGGCGTGATCGTCATGGCTGGAGCCTCAATCTTGCGTGCGATCGCTGGTCGTAAGATACGGCGTCAGGCATTCTCCACAGATTGAGGTGGTTGTGAACCCTCAGCAGCCCCCTCATCAACAGCCGGATGCCCGCGGCCTTACAGCGGTCGAGGCGGCGAGGTATGGTGCGACAGGAACGGTGGGGGCGTTCATCACATCCACGCGCGCCCTGATTGGGCGCGAAGCGGAGCTTGGCGTGCTTGAGCGGACGCTGGCGGGCGTCACGCACGGGGGTGTCGGCGCCGTCGCGCTGTCGGGTGAGCCGGGTATCGGCAAGTCGCGAATGCTCGACGAGCTGTGTCAGCGCGCAGGACAGCGTGGCTGGCTGGTGCTGGCCGGCCGAGCTGCGGAGTTCGAGCGCGATCTGCCGTTCGGCGTGTTCGTCGATGCGATCGACGCGCATGTCGCCGCCACCGCCGACGGTCGCGGCATCGAGCACGTGCGCGACGAGATGGCGGGCGAGCTGGCGACCGTCTTCCCGTCCTTGGCCGGCCTCTCTGTCTCGCGCGCGCCGTTGCTCACCGACGAGCGCTACCGCGCGCACCGGTCCGTGCGTGCGCTCCTTGAGCGGCTTGCTGCTCCGCGGCCGCTCGTGGTCGCGCTCGATGACCTTCAGTGGGCCGATCGATCCTCGATCGAACTGCTCGACGCGCTCCTTCGCCGCCGGCCGCGAGGCGGCGTGCTGCTCGCGCTTGCGCTGCGCTTGCATCCCGGCGACGAGATGCTCGCCGCCGCGCTCGCAGCTGCCGAGCGCCAACGGGCGCTGACACGAGTCCGGCTGCGAGCCCTGCCGCCGGCGGATGCGCGAGCGTTGCTCGGTCCCGACATCGACGCGCGCCTGGCGGTGAGGCTGCTGAAGGAGTCCGGCGGCAATCCCTTCTACCTCGAGCAGCTCGCACGCGGCGCGCGGTCGCGATCTCATACGTCGGCGGGCGCCAACGCCCGTCCGGCGGTTGAAGCGTTGGGAGTGCCCGAGGCGATCGCGAGCGCGCTGACTGACGAGCTGCGCTCGCTCGTGCCGGCGACGCGCGAGCTGCTGTGGGGCGCCGCCGTCGCGGGCGACCCGTTTGCGCTCGAGCACGCAGCCGCCGCGGCGGAGTGCTCCGCGGGCGAGGCGCTCGAAGCGCTGAATGAGCTCGTGCGCTGCGAGCTGGTCCGTCCCACCGGCGCCCCGCGGGACTTCGCATTTCGCCATCCGCTCGTACGCCACGTCGTCTACGAGATGATCCCCGCGGGCTGGCGGCTTGAGGGACATAGGCGATGCGCACGAGCGCTGCAGGCGTGTGGTGGCGGTCCGGGTGAGCTCGCACACCATCTCGAGCGCCACGCCGAGCGCGGCGACGAGGACGCGGTGGCAGTGCTCACGCGGGCCGCCGAGCTGGCCGCCGCGCGAGCGCCCGCGTCGGCCGCGCGCTGGTATGCGGCCGCGCTGCGGCTCACGCCCGACAGCGACGTCCGGGTGTCGCAACGCGCGGCGCTCCTCGCAAGTTTCGCCGAGGTGCTGGCCGCGACCGGCCGGATCGTCGAAAGCCGCGGCGCGCTGCTGGAGCTGCTGGAGCTGCTGCCGGCCGACGCCGACGCGCAGCGCATGCGCCTGATCGCCGCGTGCGCGAGGATCGAGGCCACGATCGGTCGGCGCGAGGACGCACACGCCAGGCTGACGGGCGCACTCGTCGCGGTCGGCGACCGGCACTGCGAGGAGTCGATCGGCCTCATGATCACGATGGCCGACAGCGCCGCGTATGCAGGTGACGTCGAGCAGACGTGCCTGTGGGGAGAGCGTGTATGGCGCGCGGCGGACGCGCTTGGCGACCGCGCGCTCGCCGCGTCCGGCGCATCGGTCATCGCATTCAGCCAAGCCTACGCCGGGAACCTCGATCTACGGCGCACGGCCGACGTCGCAGCTCGGATGGACGCGCTCAGCGACGAGCAGCTGGCGCGGGCGCTGAGCGTCGCGTTGTATGTCGGCTTGAGCGAGACGCTCACCGGCCACTTCGCAAGCGGCGTCGATCGCTTTGCGCGCGGGCTGCGTGTGGCGCGCAGCTCCGGTCAGGGCGCGCTGATCGTGCCGCTGCTTCAACAACACGCCTATTGGCTGGCGGTGCTCGGACGGCTCGCCGACGCGATGCGCGACTGCGACGCGCTCGTCGATGCGGCGCGGACGATCGGCTACCCGGCCGTCACGTGGTGGGCCCTGTTGTGCACCAGCTGGGTTCACACGTATCGCGGCGACATCGACAGCGCCATCAGCGCCGGCGAGGAGGCGCTGTCGATGCACGCAGGCTACGGCGCAAAGATCGCGGTTACGATGTCTCAACACCACCTCGGGTTGGCGCTCGTCGAAGCCGGCGACGCGGGGCGCGCACGCGAGTTGCTGCGTCGTGCGATCGGGCGCCAGCCGTTCAGCGGGTGGGATCACGAGGCGCTCGTGCGCTGCGAGTTGGCGCTCGGCGACATCGATGCCGCTCGCGCACTGGCCGCCGAAGCCGACGAGCTCGCGCTGCGCACCGATGTCAAACGCCTGCGCATGCACGCCGACCGCGCGCGGGCGGCGGTGGAGCTGGCGACCGGCAACGCGCGCGGGGCGGCCGAGCTCGCGCTCTCGGCAGCCCGGGCAGCGTCGCAGATCGGTGCGTCGATCGACGCCGCACGAGCCCGCACGCTCGCCGGCCGGGCGCTCGTGGCAGCGGGCGAGCGCGCGGCCGCCGCCACCGAACTGCACAGCGCCGCGACACTGCTCGACGCCTGCGGCGCCGATCGCTACCGCGACGAGGCCGAACGCGAGCTACGCCGGCTCGGGCGCCGCTTCCAACGCGCGACAGTTCCGCCCGCTGTCGCCCTCGCATCGCTGAGCCCGCGCGAGCGCGAAGTCGCAGCGCTCGTCGCCGACGGACTGACGAACCGCGCAATCGCGCACGCCCTGATCCTCGGCGACAAGACGATCGAAACGCACATGCGCCACATCTTCGGCAAGCTCGGCGTGACGTCGCGCGCTTCGGTCGCGCGCGCCGTCACGACCGCCCGAGAGCGCTCGCGCCAGCACTAGCCGGCTCGGGTCGATCGTCACAGCGATCGAACCGCGCCGATTAGACCAACACGCACCGGTCGATCTGACAGCTCGTCGCTGGAAGGGGCGCCGCCGGCGTAATGCCCCATCCCGACCCTCAACTACACCCTCATCGGCATCCTGATGCCCGGCCGCGACGGTGCCGGCGAGCAAGCGCAGACTGCCAAGCAGCGCGGGGCCGCAACGTCTGTCCGAGGCAGTTGCGCGGGCGCGACGAGGCGCAATCACCGTGGTGACATGTCCGATCGGTGTCGGTTACGGTGCCGCCGCTTGAGCGTATGCGCGTCCGACGCGATTTCTAGACACGAGAGCACGAAGCCGCCCCTCGCTTTTTGGGCACGCCGTCATGGACTGAGGTCGCGCGTCGTGCGGTCGTGTACAAAGGGGGAGCCGGTATGCAGGGCGGTCGTGCGCAGCAAGGGCGGCGACCTCGAGCTGCTGCACTTTCAGACCGGTTCCGCGCGTTTGCTGCCGCGCCTGATCGCCGGGCGCCTTTCCGGCCCGGTGTTCTTGACCGATCGACGGCCCGCACCCGGACGGGCGCCAGCGACCGTCGATGTGTGCGCGGTGACCGGTCATGTGCGGCTGTCTTACCGTCGTGCGGAAGAGATCTTCCGCGCCGCGTCAGGCGGCTGGACGCTGCATCAGCTGCGCCACTCGGCGATCACGCATCTCGCCGAGGACAACGTCGGCCTTGCGCTGCTGATGGCCAAGAGCCGCCACACGAGCCTGCGCTCGCTGCGGCGCTACGCGCGGCGCTACGCGCGGCGCTACGCGCGGCGCTACGCGCGGCGCTACGCGCGGCCGAGCGCCGATGCCGTCGCCGCGCTCACCGCAGCGCATGACCGCGATCGCCGCCGGCGCTGAGCTCAGGCTTCAGCGTCGCTGACCGCAGGTGCCCGTCGACTTTCTCAGCGCGGCGCAGATCGCCGGCTACGGCCGCTACGTCGAGCCGCCTTCGGCGCGCCAGCTCGAGCGCTTCTTTCACTTCGACGATCGCGACCGCGACCTGATCGCCGACCGTCGCGGCGATCACAACCGGCTCGGGTTCGCCGTCCAGCTCGCGACGGTGCGGTTCCTCGGCACGTTCCTCGCACATCCGGCCGACGTCCCGCCGGTCGTCGCCAGGACGGTCGCTCGTGAGCTTGCGATCACCGACCCGGACTGCCTGGCGCTGTACGCGCGGCGAGCAGGCATCGCGAGCACGCCGGCGAGATCCAGCGCACCTATGGCTACCGCGACTTCTCCGAACCGACGGCACAGGCCGAGCTGGCCGCCTGGTTTCACGCGCGCGCGTGGACGACCGCCGAGCGCCCGAGCGTCCTGTTTGACCTCGCGACCGCCCGCCTGATCGAGGCCAGGGTGCTGCTGCCCGGCGCCAGCGTGCTCGCCCGGCTCGTCGCCGCGGCCTGCGATCAGGCCTCGGATCGGTTGTATGCGACGCTCGCGGACGCCCTCACCGCCGGCCAGCGTGAGCGCCTCCGAGCGCTGCTGGATGTCGTGGCGGGCGAGAAGGTGTCCGGGCTTGAGCGGCTGCGGGCGGGGCCGCGCAAGCTCACCGCGACCGAGCTGCTGCGCCTTCGCGACGTGCAGGACGTCGGCGTCGGGCAGATCACGGCGGATGTGCCGGCGGGCCGCGAACGCGCGCTGGCACGCTATGGCCTCGTGGCGAAGGCGCAGGCGCTGCGCCGGATGAGCGCCAAGCGCCGCGACGCGACCCTGCTCGCAGCGCTGTGGCAGCTCGAGCTCGACGCCGCCGACGACGCGCTCCTGCTGCTGGACCAGATCCTCGATCAGCTGCTCGCGCAAGCCGCCCGCGAGCACAAGGCCGCCCGCTTCAATGCGCTGCCCGAGCTGGACCGTGCGGCACGCAGGCTGCGCGCGGCGGTGCTCGTGCTGCTCGACCCGCCACCGGGCGGGCTGGATGCGGTGTGGGCGGCGATCGACGCTCGCGTCAGCCGCGACGACCTGCACGCCGCCAGCGACGCGATTGGCCGCCTCACACCACCCGAGCTCGACACAGGCGGCCAAGACGCCGCGTATAGTGCAGAGCTACTGCGTCGCTACCCGAGCCTGCGCCGCTTCCTGCCCGCGCTGCTTGAGATCATGCCGTTCGAAGCGACCGGCGCCGGCCAGCCAATCCTCGACGCGCTTGACGCGCTGCGCGCTCTCGAGGGCCGCCCGGGGCGGGTGACCGCGGCGTCGGTTTCGCTTGAGCTCGTCGGCGGCCAGTGGAAGCGCCTGGTGCTCGCCAACCCACAGCTCGGCGACGACGAGCTGGATCGTCGCGCGTACACCTTCTGCGTGCTCGAAGCGCTGCAGCGCGCCCTCGATCGCCGCGACGTGTTCGTCGCGCGATCCGGTCGGTTCACGGACCCGCGCGCGAAGCTGCTCAGCGGCGCGGCATGGGAAACCGCAAGGCCCGAGATCTGCGCGAGCCTCAACCACGACCCCGACCCCGCGCACGCCCTCGATCGCCTCGGCACCGAGCTCGACGGCGCTCACCGGCAGACCGCCGCGCGCCTGGACTCAAACGTCGCGCTGGAGATCCAGCGCATCAGCGGCATGGACCGGCCCGACCTCAGCGCGCTGGAGCGCCTCGACGAACCGGCCGAGCTCAGCGAGCTGCGCGCCGACGTCGACGTGCTGCTGCCCGATCGCGTCGTTCTCGGAGATCCTGCTCGAGGTCTGCCGATGGACGAACTTCGCGGACGCGTTCACGCACCTCAGCGAAGGCCGCGCCCGCGTCGAAGACCTGCACGTCAGCGTCTGCGCGGTGCTGCTCGCCGAGGCCTGCAACATCAGCCTCGCCGACGTCGCGCACCCTGGCGTCCCGGCACTGACCTACGCGCGGCTGTCGTGGGTCAGCCAGAACTACGTGCGCGCGGAGACGATCGCGGCCGCCAACGAGCTGCTGCGTGAGGTCCACGCCCGCATTCCGCTCGTCGAGGCGCTCGGCGACGGGCACATCGCGACCGTCGACGGGATGCGCTTCCGCGTCCCTGTCCGCTCGATCCACGCCGGTCCCAACCCGCGCTGCTTCGACACCGGCCGCGGTGTCACATGGCTGAACTACATGAGCGACCAGTTCGCCGGCCTGCACGCGATCGTCGTGCCCGGCACCCTGCGCGACTCCCTGATCACGCTCGACGGCCTGCTCGAGCTGCAGCCGCCCGGCGCCGGCTGCCCGACGATGATCATCACCGACCAGGCCTCCTACTCCGACCAGGTCTTCGGCCTGTAGTGGCTGCTGGGCTACCAGTTCAGCCCACGCCCCGCCGGGCTTCCCGACCAGCGCTTCTGGTGCCTGGACCGCGACGCCGACTACGGCGCGCTGAATGGCCTCGCGCGCAATCGCGTCAACCCGAAGCTGATCGTCGCGCACTGGGATGACATCCTGCGCGTCCTCGCGTCGTTGTCGACCGGCACGGTGCGCGCGAGCGAGCTGCTGCGCGTCCTGCAGGGCGGGGGACGGCCGACGCCGCTGGGGCGCGCGATCGCCGAGCTCGGCCGCGCTGCCAAGACGCTACACCTGCTGCACTACGTCGACAGCGACACCTACCGGCGCGCCATCGGCGTGCACATCAACCGCCACGAAGGCCGCCACTCCGTCGCGCGCATCATCTTCCACGGCAACCGCGGCGAACTACGCCAGCCCTACCGCGAAGGTCGAGAAGACCAGCTCGCCGCACTCGGCTTCGCGCTCAACGTGCTGGTGCTGTGGAACACCCAGTACATGGACGACGCCGTCAGCCACCTCCGCAGCACCGGCCGCGAGATCACCGACGAGCACCTCGCGCGGCTCTCCCCGCTGCAACACGAGCACGTCCTCATGCTCGGCACCTTCCCCTTCACGCTGCCGCACGAGCTCGCCGCCGGCCAGCGGCGACAGCTACGCGGCGGCGACGGATCGGCTTAGCGTGCGTTCCTGTTCCGTTGGAGCGCCGGGATAAACCGGCATGGAGAGAGGGATGAGAGAGCCCGGCATCGAAGGAGTAGCGCACCACGGTGGCCCCGAGTCATGCGTCGGCGTTCGTGAGGACATCGGCGAAGCGTTGACAGGGGTACGTGCAGGCTGGGCTATTGAGTCGCGAAAGTTTTCAAGGTTCCGGGGTGCCGACGCGGGTAACGGACGCGGAAGGCAACATCGCTGGCAGCGTTATGCGCGAGCTGTCAGCGGACCCCGCGCGGTCGAAGAACCTGTGCATGCACGGAATCTCCATGCGCGAGAACCGGGAGGTCCCACGGTCGCCCGTCCCCGCTGATGATGCCGCGTCCAGGATGGATCGCGGGGTGGCATATCGGCCGGGGAGCCGGGTCGCTCAGGGAAGGCTGAGGTCGTAAGCTGAGATGCACGAGCGTGGGAAGTCTGACAGGCCCGTAGTACCTGCGAAGCTGCCGAACAACGCCGCGCAAGCGGTCGCGGAGGCGGTGGAGAGAAGGGGCCTGCCCAAGGGGAACGCGGCCAGCAAAACGCGTCCCGGACACAGAGCCGGGCAAGGCGCGTCAAGTGCGCTGGACCGCGTGCGTCACATCGCACAGAAAGACAAGGAGGCACGGTTCACCGCGCTCCTGCACCACGTCGATGTCGATCGTCTCAGGGCGGCCTACCGGGCAGTGCGCCCGAAGGCCGCGCCGGGGGTGGATGGCGTTACGTGGGCGGCCTACGGACAGGACCTGGAGGCAAATCTCCAAGACCTGCACGCCAGGGTCCATCGCGGGAGCTACAGGGCGAAGCCGTCGCGGAGGGCATACATCCCCAAGCGGGACGGGCGGCTTCGGCCGCTCGGTGTCGCCGCGTTGGAGGACAAGGTTCTTCAACGTGCCGTCGTGAGGTGCTCAACAGCATCTACGAGACGGACTTCCGCGCCTTCTCCTACGGGTTCCGGCCTGGGCGCAGCCCGCATGATGCGTTGGATGCGCTCGCGGCCGGGATCGACAAGAAGAAGGTGAACTGGGTACTCGACGCGGACATCCGCGACTTCTTCACCAGCTTGGATCATCGCTGGCTGGAGAGGTTTCTCGAGCACCGGATCGCCGATCAGGCGCATGCTGCGCCTGATCGGCAAGTGGCTGAAGGCAGGAGTGATCGAGAACGGGATCTGGTCGCAGAGCGTTGAGGGGACGCCGCAAGGGGCATCGGCCTCGCCGCTGCTCGCGAACGTCTACCTGCATTACGTCCTGGACCTGTGGGCCGACCGATGGAGACGCCAGCACGCGCACGGCGACGTGATCATCGTGCGTTTCGCTGACGACTACATCGTGGGCTTCGAGCACGAACGCGACGCACAGCAGTTCCTCGTCGACCTTCGCGACAGACTCGCGACGTTCTGCCTGGAGCTGGCGGCCGAGAAGACGCGCTTGATCGAGTTCGGGCGGTACGCCGCCCGGCGACGGCACGCGCGCGGTCTTGGTCGGCCGGAGACGTTCGCCTTTCTGGGCTTCACGCACGGCACGTGTGCGCGAAGAACAAGAACGGGCGTCTCATGCTCAAGCGCGTCACGATCGCGAAGCGGATGCAGGCCAAGCTGCGTGAGGTCAAGGAAGAACTGCGGCGACGCCGGCATCTGCGATCCCCGAGCAAGGCAAGTGGCTTGCAAGCGTGGTGCGAGGGCACCTCGCCTACTACGCCGTGCCCGGCGACACCGATGCGGTCGCAGCGTTCCGCGCTCGGGCAATCTGGCACTGGTACCGGTCGCTACGGCGCCGCAGCCAGCGCACACGCCTGAACTGGGAGCGCATGACCCGCATCGCCAACCGATCGCTACCGCCCGCTCGCCCAATGCATCCCTGGCCCCACATGCGCTTCGACGCCCGCACCCAAGGGAGGAGCCCAGTGCGTTAGCAGCGCACGCTGGGATCTGCGCGGGGGGCCGCCGGCGACGGCGGTCCCTACCGCGATCTACCGGAAGGCCGGGCTCGAGCACCCGCAGGCCGGCCAGCGGCGGGCGCTCCGCGCGCTCCACGCGCGGGCGACCGGGCGGACACTGCGCGTGGTGAAACGTGCGTACGGTCACGCCTCGCGCGCCCCCGCCGGCAGCCGCCGGCAGCCGCCGGCGTCCGAGCGCGCGGCCGCCTCCCACCTGATGTGTTCATGTGGCCTGTGCGTCGGCCGTTCGGCGGTTCTTACCTGCGCGCGCCGCCGGGCCTCGGGCGGACCCACCCGATGACGCACGCGCGCCAACCCGGCGCCGCGGATGGCCGCTGCGACCTATCGTGCGTATATGACCGGCGACGTGCACGGGGAGCTCACCATCGACGCAGCACAGACGCGCGCGGGATCGCCGGCGACGTCCTCCGCCCGCTCGGAGCGCACGATGCTGCTCGTCTGCCTGTCGGCCGCCGCCGGGCTCATCCACGCCAAGGCGGCCATCGATCATGCGCCGCACTACTGGTTGTTCGGCGCCTTCTTCGGCGTGCTGGCCTACGCCCAGGTGTTCTGGGCGCTGCTGCTCTATCGCCGGCCCGACGAGCGGCGCTGGCAGATGCCGGTCGCCGTGGCAAGCCTCGCCGTGGTCGGCCTGTGGCTCGTCTCGCGCACGGTCGGGCTGCCGATCGGGCCGTGGGCCGGCCGGCCCGAGCCGCTGGCGATCACGGATCTGACGGCGACGGTGATCGAGCTGCTGCTGGCGGGGCTGATCGTCGCGATGCTGCGCCCGCAGGGGCGGGTGGCCGCGCGGTTGCGCTGGCTGGACGGGGCCCACTGCGTTCGGATCGGCTCGATGCTGATCGCGCTCAGCCTGCTGGCCGTGCTGGTCGGCAACCACTCGCACCCCGGCACCGGCTGAACGATTCGCAGAAAGTCGTACGACTTCACACAAATCGGCCGGCGTGATGTTTATGCTGATCGTGTGTCGAACCTGCTGGATCGAATTCGCAGCGAGCTCAATGAACGCCGCGCGGCGCTCAGGCCGGCAGCCGAGGAGTTCGACCGCCTCCAGCGCGCGGCCGAGGCGCTCGATCGGCTACCGGTGAATCGCACGTCCGCGCCGGCGTCGTCCGCCGCCACGACCCGCCCGGCCACCGGCGCCCAGCCGGCCCCGCGGCGACGCCGCGCGGCGCGGGCCGCCACCGCGCGCGCCGCGCCGGGCCAGACCCAGCTGCGCGTGATCGACCAACTGCGCAGCGGCCCTGGGAGCACGAGCACGGCGGTCGCCGCCGCGCTCGGGATCTCCGCCAACGCCGCTGCGGCGACGATCTCCCGGCTCGTCAAGCAGGGTCGCGTGCAGCGCCTGGAGGCCGGTGGCTACGCGTCCGTCGACGCGCCGCCGCCCAGCGTCCTGCCCGTGGCGGCGGAGGCGGCCGCGGCAGCGCCTCCGGCGACCCCCGCCGACACCTAGCGCGCCGCTCCGCAGCCCACCGGGCCGCGCCGGGCAGGCGAACCATGCGTTCCCAACTGGGCGACGCCGGATGTTCGCGCGCGCGCCGTACGCGGAGAGCTGCGTGGGCACCACGCCCTCGAGCGGGCGCGGCGAGGTGGCTACATCCCGTGCAGCGGGTTGTGCGGCGGCGCGGGGTTGTCGCGCGGCGGCTCCTCGGCGCCGCGCTCCTCGGTCGCCACCGGCTTCATGCGCGGCGGCAGCATGCCGGGGAGCTTGAGCTTCACCTTGCGCCCGTCCTTCGTCGTCAGCTCGCCCAGCTCGGGCCGGACGGGATGCAGCGGCTCACCTGGAATTGGGCTCATGCACGCAGGCTACTCCTGCTGTCCAGGGCCGCAACGCCGCAATCAGGCGCGGCGGCGGGGCCGCGCCGGCAGCCGCGGCAGGTGCGCCTCGCGCAGCGCCGCCCGCGCCGCCGCATGGCCGTTGACGCCGTGCACCGCGCCGCCGGGAAACGTCGTCGCGCCGCCGATGAACAGCCCGCGCACGGGGGTCGCGTACGGCTTGAGCGACGCCACCGGCCGGAAGACGAGCTGGTCCATCGCGTAGCTGCCGTGGCCGACATCGCCACCGGGCAGGCTCGCGTTGCGCGCGTGCATGTCGGCGGGCGTCATCACGTGGCGCGCGAGGATGCGGTCGCGGAAGCCCGGCGCGAAGCGCTCGACCTGGTTCTCGATGGCGTCGGCGAAGCGCTCGCGCCGCGCGCCGGTCCAGTCGACGCCGGACGGCGTGTGCGTGTAGGCCCAGACGGTGTGCTGGCCCGCGGGGGCCCGCGTCGGATCGGCGATCGACTGCTGGCCGGTGAGCATGAACGGCTGCTCGGGCAGCCCGCCGCCCGCCACCTCGTGCAGCGCGGCGCGCAGCTGCTGGGGCGTCCCGCCGACGTGGACGGTTCCCGCGCGGCGCGCGTCCTCGTTCTCCCACGGGATCGGCGCGTCGAGCGCCCAGTCGACCTTGACGGTGTGCGGCCCGTAGCGGAAGCGCACGGCGCGGCGCACGTAGGCGTCGCCGAGCGCGTCGCCGGCGATCTCGACGAGCCCGTGCGGCGTGGTCGTCGCGATGACCGTGCGCGCCGCGATCCGCTCTCCGCCGGCCAGTTCGATGCCGCTGCACCCGCGCCGGTTGACGAGCACGCGCCGGACCGCTGCGCCCGTGCGGGTCTCGCCGCCCAGCTCGCGCAGGCGGCCGGCCAGCGCCCCGGTGA
Source organism: uncultured Actinomycetes bacterium (assembly GCA_963709935.1). GTDB lineage: Bacteria > Actinomycetota > Thermoleophilia > Solirubrobacterales > Solirubrobacteraceae > CADCVQ01. The sequence goes on from CAVPYM010000012.1 coordinate 237,852, forward strand.
CCGCGCCGGCGCCGCCCTCCGGGCTCGGCCAGCCGACGGCATGGCCGAGCAGGTTCAGCCACACGCCGGCGATCGCGCTGCCGGCGGCGTTCAGCGGCGCGTCACCGTGCAGCGACGAGCCGAACAGCCAGGCCGCGCCGTCGCCTTCAAAGAGCTCGCCGGCGAGCGCGTCGGCCGGCATGAGCAGCACCCGCGCGAACTCGAGCATCCCGCCCAGCTTCAGCGCCGCGGTCATCCGCACGGGGCCCGCGACGGGCGGGAAGCCCGCGAGCATCATCGACTTGACCGCCTCGAAGTGGTGCAGGTACGGCGCGGCGAACGCCTCCCAGCGCCGGCCGTCGCCCGGCGCGTGCGCCTCGAGCGAGGCGACCGTGTGGGCGAGGTCACGCGAGAGCGTGGCGCCGCGCCCGCCGGGCAGCGGGTGGACCATCGCGTGCTCGGGCTGGATCCAGCGCAGGCCGTGGCGCTCGAGCTCGAGCTTCGCGAAGACCGGCGAGGCGATGCCGACCGGGTGCACGGCCGAGAAGACGTCGTGGCGGAAGCCCGGCAGCGTGAGCTCGGCGGTCTGCGCCGCGCCGCCGAGCGTCGCCGCGCCCTCGACGCACAGCACCGAGCGCCCGCCGAGCGCCAGCGTGACCGCCGCGGTCAGGCCGTTGGGCCCCGAGCCGACGACGATCGCGTCGTAGCGGTCGACGCTCATGCCCTACGCGGTCCTGAGCGCGATCTGCTGGAGCATGCTCGACTCCGGCCGCTCGTCGCCCCAGAACGCCTGCTGGGCCTTGCGGCCGGCCGTGCGGTAGGCCTGCTCCAGCGTGACGGGCATGTCGTCCCATGTGCCCGCGGCGCGCAGGTAGGCCTGGCCGTCGAGCTCGTAGGCGAGCAGCCGGTTGCGGGCGCGGCCCATGAAGTGGCCCGCGTGCGTGTCGACGCAGATGACCGCCAGCGGCGTGCAGCCGGGCGGGTAGGCGGGCGGCTCGTCGCGGCCGTAGCGCACCATCAGCTCGCTGAGGCGGGCGGCGTAGTGCTCGAGGTCGCGCGGGTCGTCCTCGCGCGTGAAGAAGCGCGTGACCGTCACGTACCCGCGCAGGATCGCCGGCGTCTTCGGCGACAGCGCGCTGATGATCTCGATCTCGAAGGTCTGCCCGGCCAGGCCGCCGCTGCGCACGGCCGTGAAGCGGCCCAGGTCGCTGCCGTAGTCCGGCCAGGTCTCCGGCCGCGCCAGCGCGGCCAGCGTGCGTTGCGCCGAGGCGATCGGCACCGGCTTGTAGGTATGCCAGACCTGCTCCTTGCGATCGCGCGCCGGCGGCGTGAGCTCGCCGAGCTTCGCGTGGCGCAGCCGGAACTCGGGCTTGAAGCCATCGCGCGCCGCGACGGTCTCGAACACGATGCCGTGCGCGCGGCGCGCGTCGTCGGCGTAGGCCTCCTCAAACCAGGGGCCGATCAGGCGCGCGGCACCGGTGAAGAGCTGCTCGCGGTCCAGCGTGCCGCGCGGCGTGTGCGCGCTGTCGAGGATGCGCTCGCGGAAGAAGGCGCGGTGGAAGGCCAGCACGTCGTGCGCGTGCAGGCGGTGCAGGCCGTGCTGGTGCCAGCGTGTCGTGAGGATCGCGAAGGCCAGCCGCAGGTCCTCCACGTCGCGCAGCTCGGCCAGGCGCGCGTAATACGCGGCGTTGAGGAAGTCGGTCACCCAGCCGACGGCGTCGGGCGCGGTGATCGACGTGCCGCTCATCCGCGCGAGCGTGGCCGGGGAGGAGCGCCACGCCCGCCGCGCCGCCAAGCCGGCGGCGGCGACCGCGACCGTGGTTGTCGCGCCGCGAGTGGCCCGCCTGACGTCCATGCATTGAGGCTACACGCGGCTCGATGGCGCGCCGGCGCTCGCGCGCGTGGCACCGCGAGGCGGCTCGGGACACCGCTCGGACGAGCGTCATGCACGACCTTGCAATTGAGCGCCGGGCCGAGGTACGTTTGGCCTATGACCACGAACTGGGCGAAACGTCTCGCGATACTCCTTCCGGCGCTGACGCTGCTCGCGCTGGCCCTTCCGACCGCCGCCTCGGCGCAGGCCACGCGCACGTGGGTCTCGGGTGTCGGCGACGACGTCAATCCGTGCAGCCGTACGGCACCCTGCAAGACGTTCGCCGGCGCCATCTCCAAGACCGCGGCCGGCGGTGAGATCAACGCCATCGATTCCGGCGGATTCGGCGCCGTGACCATCACGAAGTCGATCACGATCGACGGCCACGGCTATATGGCCTCGATCCTCGGGGCGTCGACCAACGGGATCGTCATCAACACGAGTACCGACACCGCGAAGGTGACGATCCGCAACCTGCGAATAAACGGGGTGCGCGGGACGTTCAGCCCAGGGATCAACGGCATCAGGATCATCAAGGCGGGCACCGTGCGGATCGAGAAGGTCACGATCTTCGGGTTCGGGACGACCGGCATCCGCGCGGAGAACAACCTGACGAGCAAGCTCACGGTGGCGGACTGCTCCATCCACGACAACGGGGCCGGCATCGTCGTCAAACCGCCCTCGGCCACGGGCGTCATCGTCGCGTCGATCCGGCGCACGGATCTCGACGACAACGGCAACGGTGTCGTCGCGGACAGCACGCTCGGAGGAACGGCGTTCGTGACCGTCCGCAGCTCTGCGATCACGAACAGCGGCGGGTTCCCGGTCGCCGACGGCTTCGCCATCCACTCCACCGGTGTCAAGTCGACGCTGCAGATCGTCGGCAACGAGATCCAGGGCAACCGCGTCGGCATCAGAATCCAGAACAGCGGCAAGGTCCTGACCGGCGGTGACAACGACTTCTTCGGCAACTCCGCGCCCGGCGAAGATCCGACCGGCACCATCGGCAAGAAGTAGCCGCCGGGGGGCGGACCGAACCCACCGAGGGACAGCGTCGCTAGCGTTCGCGGCGGTGTCCGATCGCTTCGACTCCTACCTGCGCCAGGCCGCCGAGCTCATCCGCGACGGCGACCTCGCGCGCGCCGAGGGCTTCGAGCGGCTCGCCCGGCAGACGCTCGAGGCGCTCGGCTCGCCGCCGCGGCTCGCGGCCAGGCTGCACGCCCACCGCGGCGAGCGAGCGATGCGCCAGGCCGACTACCCGCTGGCCGAGGCGGCGTTCGGCGAGGCGATCGCCGCGCTGCGCGAGGCCGGCGGCGGCGGCCGCGAGCGGTTTGACCTGCTGCATCGCCTGGGGCTGGCGCGTTCGCATCGGGGCGCCGACGAGCGCGCGCTCGCCGCGTTCGACGAGGCGATCGCGCTCGCGGCCACGATCGGGCCGGCGTTCTATCCGGTCGCCTCCGCGCACATCGCCCGCGCCGAGTCGCTGCGCCGGCTGGCGCGCCGCGCCGATGCCGAGGAGAGCCTGCGCGCCGCGATCGCCGTCGCCGAGCGCGCCCCCGGCGACGCGGGCGACCGGCTCGCGCGGGCGGCCCGCGACGCGCTCGACGCCCTGCGCCCGAACCGCGCGCCCGCACCGCCGGCCGACCGCGACCGCGAGCGCGACCCCGGCCCCGACCGCGACCAAGACCGCCAGCGCGGCCGCGACGCGAGCCCCACGCCGGCCGCCACGCGCGCCGACGCGCCGGCCGAGCGCGGGCCGCGCCCGCCGCCGCCCGATCCCGCCACGCTGCGCTTCGACCAGGCGGCCTACGACGCCGTGCTCGCCGAGCTCGACGCCCTCATCGGCCTGGCCGCCGTCAAGGCCGAGGTACGCCGCCTGGCCGAGCTGCTGCGGATCGCCTCCATCCGCCGCGCCGCCGGCCTGAAGACCGTGCGGGTCTCGCTGCACCTCGTCTTCCAGGGCGGCGCCGGCACCGGCAAGACGACGGTCGCGCGCCTGTTCGGCCGCCTGTACAAGAGCCTCGGCCTGCTGGCCGGCGACCACGTCGTGGAGGTCACGCGCGAGGATCTCGTCTCCGGCTACGTCGGCCAGACGGCGACGAAGACCGCCGCCGCGGTCGACAGCGCCCTCGACGGCGTGCTGTTCCTCGACGAGGCCTACGGTCTCGCGCGTCCCGACAGCCAGGGCGACTTCGGGCCGGAGGCGGTCGTCGAGCTGCTCAAGCGCATGGAGGACGACCGCGACCGCCTGGCGGTCATCGCCGCCGGCTATCCGCACGAGATGGCGGAGTTCCTCGCCACGAACTCGGGCTTTCGCAGCCGCTTCGGCGAGACGATCCACTTCGAGGACTACGGCCCGGCCGAGCTCGTGCAGATCTTCGAGTCGTTCGCGACCGCCGCCGACTACGGGCTCGACGCCGCCGCACGCGCCGAGCTGGAGCGGGTCATGGAGCGCCTGCACGCCGCCCGCGACCGCTACTTCGGCAACGCGCGCACGGCGCGCAACCTGTTCGACGACGTCGTCGCCCACCAGGCGCAGCGGCTGCTGGCGGGCTCCGGGACGCCCGATCGCACGGCGCTCATGACGCTCACGCCGGCCGACGTACAGGGCGCGAGCGCGGCGCGCGTGCCGGCCGTGCCGTAGCCGGCTCGACAAAGCGCCGATGTTCGCGCGGGCGCGTATCAACCCGCCGATCGCTTGTGTCGATAAGCACAAGTAATGAACATGTCGTACTTCTGCTCGGAGTGTCTCGTGAACTGGTGGCCGTATCAGGCGAAGGGCGGCTGCTGCCCGCGCTGCGGCGGCGGGACGAGCTTCCGCCAGGAGCCCGCCAGCGACGACGCCGAGCCGCTGTTCGTCATCGCCCGCGTCGAGGCGGCCCACCGCGAGCGCTGCGATGCCTTCGAGGCGTACTACGCCGAGCGTGAGCAGCACCGCGCCGCGTAGGGCGCAGGCCGCAACGGCTCAGAACGCGAATGCCCCTCGGCGGATCGGCCGAAAACTCATGCGCGGTCGCCGATCTGCCGACTACTGTTGCATCGAGGTCTGCATAGCTTGTATCGAGAAACCACTCATTCGAACGACGCAAGCTCCGTTTCCCCGGCGGCTGACGGTGGCGACGGTCAGGCCGCGCCGGACGCGCCCGGCCCGGACACGGTCCACGTCCTGTGGATGACGGCCGGCCTCGGCTGTGACGGCGAGTCCGTCGCCATGACCAGCGCCACCTCGCCGAGCCTCGAGGACCTCCTCGGCGGCGTCATCCCCGACAGCCCGCGCGTGATCCTGCACAACCCGATGCTCGCCTACGAGACCGACGCCGACTTCCTGCAGGCGTGGTACGACGCGGAGGAGGGGCTGCTCGATCCGTTCCTGCTCGTCGTCGAGGGCGCGATCGGCGACGAGCGGCTCAGCGGCGAAGGCCATTGGACCGGGTTCGGCGTCGAACCGATCGACGGCCAGCCGATCACCGTCAACGACTGGATCGACCGGCTCGCGCCGAAGGCCGCCGCGCTCGTCGCGGTCGGGACCTGCGCGACCTACGGCGGCGTGCCGGCGATGAAGCACAACCCGACCGGCGCGATGGGCCTGCCCGACTTCCTCGGCTGGGGCTGGCGGTCGCGCCTCGGCGTGCCGATCGTCTGCATTCCCGGCTGTCCCGCACAGCCCGACAACATGACCACGGTGCTGCTCGAGCTCGTGCTGTTCGCCGGCGGGATGGGCCCGCCGCCGGCGCTGGACGAGCGCCTGCGTCCGATCCGGCTGTTCGGCCGCACGACGCGCGAGGGCTGCAGCCGCGCCGGCTTCACCGAGCAGGGCCAGTTCGCGACGAGCTACGGCGACGACCCCCGCTGCCTGGTCAAGCTCGGCTGCAAGGGACCGGCGGCGGTCTGCAACGTGCCCCAGCGCGGCTGGGTCAACGGCATCGGCGGCTGCCCCAACGCCGGCGGCATCTGCATCGGCTGCACGATGCCCGGCTTCCCAGACAAGTTCATGCCGTTCATGGACCCTGACCCCTGGGGCAACGCGGCCGCGAACTTCCAGCGCTTCACGTACGGCCCGCTGTTTCGCCACTTGCGCAAGCGCAACCTGCTGCTGAAGTTCGAGCAGGAGCCCGCCTGGCGCGGACCCTCCGCCGCTCCGCACCCGGTCGCCCGCGGCGGGCGCCGGTCGCGATGATCACCCTCGGCGAGTTCATGCGCTGGGTGCTGTATCGCACCCGCAGCCTCTACTACCAGGTCCTGCGCCGGCTCATGCGCGGCGACCGGCTGCTGTGGGGCTCGGAGCGCAAGTTCCGCGCGCTGCTGGAGGCGGCGCCGGACGCGATGGTGATCGTCGACAGCCACGGTCACATCGCGCTCGTCAACGCGCAGGCCGAGCGCATGTTCGGCTATCGCCGCCAGGAGCTGGTCGGCAAGGGGATCTCCGAGCTCATCCCCAAGCGCCTGCGGCCCGAGCACCGCCACCACGTCAAGGCCTACGGCCGCGACGCCGTGGCGCGGCCGATGGGCGGCGACCACGAGCTCTACGCGCTGCGCAAGGACGGCAGCGAGTTCCCCGTCGAGATCAGCCTCAGCCCGATCGAGACCGACGAGGGCATGATGGTGTCCAGCGCCATCCGCGACATCACCGCGCGCAAGCGCGAGCTCGTCGAGCTGCGCACGGCCGAGGCGCTCTTTCGCGGCGCCTTCGACGGCTCGCCGATCGGCATGGCGCTGGCCGACGCCGAGGGCCGCGTCGTGCGCGTCAACAGCGCGTTGTGCGACCTGACCGGCCGCAGCGCCAAGGACCTCGCCGGCCAGCGCTTCGACAACCTCACGCTCGTCGCCGACGCCGGCGAGGAGCGTCAGGTCGTCGGCGCGCTGCTGTCGGGCGAGCGCGACCAGTACAAGGTCGAGACGCGCTTCCTGCACGCCAGCGGGTCGCCGATCTGGGTCTCGGTGCAGGCGACGACGATCACCGACGCGGCGGGCGCGCCGCGCCGCTTCCTCGTGCAGGTGCAGGACGTCACGCACCGCCGCCACTACGAGGAGAACCTGCACTACCTCGCCACGCACGACCCGCTCACGGGCCTGCACAACCGCGCGAGCTTCGCCAACCAGCTCGACGCGCACGCCGATCTCGTGCGCCGCTACGGCTCCGACGGCGCGCTGCTGCTGCTCGACCTCGACCACTTCAAGTACATCAACGACACGCTCGGCCACGCCGCCGGCGATCAGCTCATCGGGCGCGTCGCGACCGTGCTGCAAGGACGGCTGCGCGACAGCGACGTCCTCGCCCGCCTCGGCGGCGACGAGTTCGCGGCCCTGCTGCCGCGCGCGACGGTGCAGGCCGCGCAGAAGGTCGCGCAGGACCTGCTCGACGCGCTGGGCGAAGAGCGGATCGCGCTGCCGGGAGCCGGCCAGCGCACGATGACCGCGAGCATCGGCATCGCGATGTTCGAGGCGGCTGCGGATCTGCGCGGCGAGGACGTCCTCGTGTCGGCCGACCTCGCGATGTACGACGCCAAGGAGGCCGGGCGCAACCAGGTCGCGCTGCACGTCCGCGGCGAGCACGCCCAGGCGCGCATGAGCGGCCGCATCACCTGGGCCGAGCGCATCCGCGTGGCGCTCGAGGAGGATCGCTTCACCCATGTCGCGCAGCCGATCTTCGACCTGCGGACCGGGGTGATGACGCAGTTCGAGGTGCTCCTGCGCATGCGCGACGAGCACGGCGACCTGATCCCGCCCGGCGCGTTCCTGTCGACGGCCGAGCGGCTGGGGATGGTGCAGCAGATCGATGCGATGACCGTGGCGCGCGCGATCCGCGCCGTGGCCGCCGCCGGCGCTGTCGGTGGCGTGCGCCCGCGCGTGGAGATCAACCTCTCCGGCGCCTCGATGGGCGATCCGGAGATGCTGCGCGTCATCGAGCGCGAGCTGCGCGAGACCGGCCTCGATCCCAGCCGCGTGATCTTCGAGATCACCGAGACGGCGGCGATCGCGAACATCGGCCGCGCGCGCCAGTTCTCCGACCAGCTCGCCGCCCTCGGCTGCCACTTCGCACTCGACGATTTCGGCGCCGGCTTCGGCTCCTTCTACTACCTCAAGCACGTGCGCTTCGACATCCTGAAGATCGACGGCGAGTTCGTCCGCGAGTGCTGCTCGACGCCGACCGATCGCCTGGTCATCCAGTCCGTCGTCGACATCGCCCGGGGCCTGGGCAAGGAGACGATCGCCGAGCACGTCGGCGATGCCGCGACCGTCACGCTGCTGCGCGAGCTCGGCGTCACGCACGGCCAGGGCTTCCACCTCGGCCAGCCGCAGCCGCTGGAGCACTTTCTCGCCGAGCTCGCGCAGCGGCCGGCCGCGCTGGCGTAGTCCCACGCGGCCGGCCGTGCTGGCGTAGTCCCGCCGAGCAGCGCCGCCGCTCGCGGTACGGTCTGCCCCGAGGGGGACGCGAGTGGCGACGACACTGGAGCGCGAGACCGAGCTTGACTGCATCGCTGCCGCGCTCGACGGTGCCGCGGACGGCCGCGGCGGCGTCGTCGTCATCGAGGGTCCGGCCGGCATCGGCAAGACGCGGCTGGTCGCCGATGCCCGCGCGCTGGCCAAGCTGCGCGGCTTCGGGCGCCTGTGGGCCGTCGGCGACGAGCTCGAGAGCGCGATGCCGTGGGCGGTCGTGCGCCAGCTCGTCGAGCGCTCGATCGCCCGCTATCGCGGCACCGTCCGCGAGCAGCTGCTCGCCGGCCCCGCCGGCACGGCGCTCGCCGCGCTCGAGCGCGCGCCCGGCGAGGGGGGCGCCGCCGACGCCGCGCCGGCGCGCACGCTGCACGCGCTGTGGTGGATCGCCGCCGATCTCGCGGCGCAGCGACCCCTGCTGATCTCGATCGACGACGCCCAGTGGGCGGACACGCCGTCGCTGCACTTCATCGCCCACCTCGCGCGGCGGATCGCCGACCTGCCGATCGTGCTGATCGTCGGCACGCGGCCGCCGGGCGAGCGCAGCGGCCCGCTGGCGGAGCTCGCGGCCGCGCGCGACGGCCGCCGGCTGCTGCCACAGCCGCTCTCGCCCGCGGCCACCGGCGAGCTGTGCGCGCGCGACGACGTCGCGCCGGCGCCTGCCGTGGTCGCCGCGCTGCACGCCGCCAGCGGCGGCAACCCGTTCCTCGCGGGCCAGCTCGTCGCGGAGCTCGACGCGCGCGGCCTGGCGCAGGACGACCCGGCGACCGCGGCGGCGATCGCCGGGCTGGGGCCCGCCACGATCTCGCGCGCGCTGCTGTCGCGGCTGCCCGGCGACGCCGTCCGGCTCGCGGCCGCGGCCGCCGTCCTCGGCGCCCGCAGCGACGCGCGCTTCGGCGCCGCGCTCGCGCAGATCGACGCCGCGCGCCTCGCGCCGGCCCTCGACGCACTCGTCGCCGGGCACGTGCTCGACGGCGGCGGCGACGAGCTGTGCTTCGTGCACCCGGTCGTCCGCGAGGCCGTGCTCGCCGAGCTCGGCCCGGGCGAGCGCGCCGCGCTGCACGCCGCCGCCGCGATCGCGCTGCACGCGGCGGGCGCGCCGCCGCCGCGCGTCGCCGCGCACCTGGCGTCGGCGCCCGCCGGCACGCTGCCCGAGGCGGCCGCCCTGCTGCGCGCGGCCGCCGCCGACCTGCTCGCCGAGGGTGACGCGCGCACCGCCGCGCGCCATCTGCGCCGCGCGCAGGAGGAGGCGCCGGGCGACGACGCGATCGCGGCCGAGCTCGGCGCGGCGCTGCTGCGCACCCGCGACTTCGCCGCCGCGCGCGAGCAGCTGCGGGCGGCCGCGCGCGCGGCGCGCACGCCCGCCGACCGTGCGGACCGCCTCGCCGGCGTGGCCTCGGCGACGCTCGCGCTCGACGGCCCGGCGGTGGCGATCGAGGAGCTGCGGGCGGCGCTCGACGCCTGGCCCCTGGAGGCGGCGCGCGAGCCGCCGGCGATCGTCCTCGAGGCGCGGCTGGCCACGCTGTGCTCCTACCTGCCCGCGGCGATCGAGCACAACGCCGAGCGCCTGCGCGCGTTCGCCGACCTGCCCGGGAGCGACCGCGCGCAGCGCACGCTGCTGGCGCTGCTGGCCCAGCGCGGGATGTACGACGTGCGCCCGGCGGCCGAGGTCGCCGAGCTCGCGCAGCGCGCGCTCGGCGCCGGCGCCTACGCCGCGGATGCCGCCGACGGCCTGGTCCCGTGGGCCAACGCGGTCACCGCGCTCGTCGCCGCCGACGGCGTCGAGCCGGCGGCGGCGGAGCTTGAGCATGCCCGCCGGCGCTTGCGCCAGGGCGGCGGCTCGCCGGTCGAGTTCGCCGCGGTCAGCGTCGCCGCCGCGACGGTGGCCTGGCGCCGCGGCGACGTCGCGGGCGCCGACGCCGACGCCGACGCGGCGGTCAGCGCCCTGGCGTTCTCGGACCCCGGCGCGGCGATCGTGGCGATGCGCGCGGTGGCGGCGCGCTTTCTCGTGCTCGCCGCGCTGGAGCGCGACGACGTCGACGCGGCGGCGGCGGCCGTGGCGCGCTTCGACGCCGACTGCCCCGACGCGCCCGACCTCATCGCGGTCATCCGGCTGCGCCAGGTGCGCGCGGCGGTGGCGCTCGCCCGCGACGACGCCGCGCTCGCCCGGCGCGACGCGTTCGAGCTCGGCGCGCAGGTACGCGCGGCGCGGATCGACACGCCGTCGGTGCCGTGGCGCGCGCCGGCCGCGATCGCGCTGCAGCGGCTGGGGGAGGAGGCGCAGGCGCGCGCGCTCGCCGCCGAGCAGCTCGAGCTCGCGCGCCGCTGGGGCGCCGCGAGCGACGTCGGCGCGGCGCTGCGGCTCAACGCGCGCGTGGACGCCGAGCGGCGCCTCGAGCTGCTCGAGGAGTCGATCGCGCTGCTCGAGACGGCCCCGTGGCGGCTGGAGCTCGCGCGCGCGCTCGCCGACTACGGCGCGGCGCTGCGCGTCGCGCGGCGGCGCTCGGACGCCCACGAGCCGCTGCGCCGCGCCGCCGCGATCGCCGGCGCCTGCGGTGCGCGGGCCCTGCGCGCGCGGGCGCTGGACGGGCTGGCCGCGCTCGGCGACCGCCCGCGCAAGCTCATGTTCTCCGGCGCCGACTCGCTGACCGCGTCCGAGCGGCGGATCGCCGAGCTCGCCTCCGGCGGGCGCTCCAACCGCGACATCGCGCAGGAGCTCTTCGTCACCCCGAAGACGGTCGAGAACCACCTCGGGCGCGTCTACATGAAGCTCGGCATCAAGGGCCGTCGCGAGCTGGTCGCGGCCCTGACCTGAGCGCCGGTTCAGCCGCCGTCGGGCGGCTCGGCCGGCGCGTAGGTGCTGCGCGCGATGCGGCGCGCGCGACCCTCCTCGACCGCCTCGCTCACGGCCCGGCCGAAGCGGCCCGGCCCCCAGTAGCGGGCGCCGACGGCCCTGGCGAGCTCGTCGCGGCGGATCGTGCCGCGGTCGCCGAGCGCGCGCGCGATGATCTCGATCTCGCGATCGAGATCCTCGTCGGAGGCAGGCGTCGAGCGGCTGGCGGTGCCGATCATGCCCGGCGAGTACAGGCCGGAGCCGGGACCGGGCCGGAAGCGGGCGCGGCGATCGCGCTCGCGCTGGCGTTCGAGGCGGGTCCTGATGCGCGCGTCGAGCTCGTGCGCCGACTGGTCCTCCGCGGCGGGCGACGGCCCGGCGGGCGTCGTCTCCGCGTCAGCCGTGTCCGCCTCGTCGGTCGCCGACAGCGGCGTGGCGATGTCCTCGAGCGCCGCGTTCTCGGCGCGCACGCCGAAGAGGATCTCGGCGACGGCGCCGAGCGCCATGACCCCGGCGCCGATGAAGAAGCCGATCGCGACCGTGGACGTCTCGCCGCTCTCGATGAGATGGCCGAAGAGCAGCGGGCCGGTGATGCCGCCGGCGGCCGTGCCGACCGCGAAGAAGAAGGCGATCGCCAGTGCGCGGGTCTCCATCGGGAAGATCTCGCTGACGGTGAGGTACGCGGAGCTCGCGCCCGCCGAGGCGAAGAAGAACGTGACCCCGACCACCGCGATGAACGACCACTTGGTGAGGCCGTCGCCGAGCAGCAGGAAGCCGAGCACCGCGGTCGACCCGGCCGCGACGAGGTAGGTCCCGGCGATCATCGGCTTGCGCCCGACCGTGTCGAACAGCCGGCCGAGCAGGAACGGGCCGAGGAAGTTGCCGGCCGCGAAGATCAGGATGAAGAACGGCACGGAGCCCGACGCGACATCGAAGTACTTGCTGAGGATCGTCCCGAGGTCGAACGTCACGGCGTTGTAGAGAAACGCCTGGCCGACGAACAGCGCGATACCGAGGATCGCGCGCTTGGGATAGCGCTGGAAGGCGACCTTGGCGATCTCCCGGAAGGGGATCGTGGCGCGCTGCTGGACGGTCAGCTCCTTGCCGGGCTGCGCCAGCGGCTGCTGCGTCTCGTCGGTCACCTCGGCCTCGATCGCGTCCACGATCCGCTCGGCCTCGTCCTCCTGGCCGTGGATGAACAGCCAGCGCGGGCTCTCGGGGACGTGGCGGCGCACGATCAGGATCGCGATGCCGAGGATCCCCCCCATCGCGAATGCCAGCCGCCAGCCGAGGTCGGCCGGGAACAGCGAGGTGTTCAGGAACAGCAGCGCGGCGACCGCGCCGATCGCCGCTCCGACCCAGTAGCTGCCGTTGATCGTGATGTCGACCTGGCCGCGATTGCGCGCCGGGATCAGTTCGTCGATCGCCGAGTTGATGGCCGCGTACTCGCCGCCGATGCCCGCTCCCGCGAAGAACCGGCAGAGGAAGAAGTACCAGGGGGCGAACGCGAACGCGGTCGCGACCGTCGCCACCAGGTAGACGAGCAGCGTGAGCATGAACAGCCGTTTTCGCCCGAAGCGGTCGGTGAGCTGACCGAAGAACAAGGCGCCCGCGCAGGCGCCGGCGACGTAGACCGCGGCCGCGATGCCGATGTCGCTCGCGGTCATGGCGATGCCGCTGCCCGGCTCGGTCAGCCGCGCCGCGATCGAACCGACGATCGTGACCTCGAGCCCGTCGAGGATCCAGACGGTGCCGAGGCCGATCACGACGCGCCAGTGAAAGCGCGACCACGGCAGGCGGTCCAGGCGCGCCGGGATCCGCGTTCGGATCGTGCCGAGCTGGACGTCGCTGCTCATGGGCCCCTCCTCGCCGTCAGGTTCGGGCTGCCGGTACCCCCTCAGGCTCGCGTGAGAAACGTCGCGACCGCCGGGCGCGGATACGCTGCGACGCGATGTTGCGCTGTCGCCTGCTCGGGCACCGATTTCGCTTCACGAGCGAGGGGCCGACGATGCGCTGGCAGTGCCAGCGCGACTGCGCCGCCGGCGGGGAGAAGCGCTACGCCACGGAGGCCGAGGCGCAGCGCTACGCCGCGGCGCTCGACCGCGAGAACCGGGAGGACCTCGGCCTGCACGCCCCGCTCATCGCCGGGCTGCCGCTGCGGCTCCTGCGCGTGCTGCGCCGCCGCCGCGTGTCCTGACGGCGGCGCCGGCCGGGCGCGATCTTGCGCGGCGTCCGGGTCGTCGGTTGGGGTCCTGCCTGTGCTGCGCGAGGCCAAGGACGCCGGCTTCGAGCCGCAGGGAGGGTGGCTGCGGCGGCGCTGGGTCTTCTGCACCGGCCGGCTGCGCGCGGAGCGTGGCCTGAGCGCGGCGGCGTTCGCGCGCGCCGAGGCAGTCCAGCGCAGCGAGGCAGTCTGCGTGATGCAGCACGGCCGGCGCCGCTACTGGTGGTGCTGCGACCGCTTCTGGTGCGAGGACGACGACCTGCCGCCGGCGGACGTCTTCGCGCTCGCTTACGAGCGCGAGGTGCGCAGCCGGCGCCGGCTGGAGCGGGCCCGCGCGGTGCTCCATGCGGGTTCGCGGCCCGAGCGCAGCCGGCGCGAGCCGATCCCGCGCGAGCTGCGCCACGCGGTCTTCGCGCGCGACGGCGGGCGTTGCGTGGAGTGCGACGCGCGCTTTGACCTGCAGTACGACCACGTCATCCCGCTGGCGCTGGGCGGGGCGAGCACGCTCGAGAACCTGCAGATCCTCTGCGCGCCGTGCAACGGTCGCAAGGGCGCCCAGCTCGGGTGAGCGGTGGGCGTATCAGGATGTGCGCACCGACGCTCTGTCGGGCATGAGCGTCAAGACCTCCCTGATCGCCGCCGGCGTGCCCGCCGCGATCGCCACGAAGGAAGCTCCGCGGGCCGAGGCGGCCATGACGGAGTTCTCGATCACGTCGCAGGCGCGCGCGCAGATGTTCCTCGCGCAGGTGCTGCACGAGTCCGGCGGACTGAACTTCTTCGAGGAGATCTGGGGACCCACCGCAGCCCAGCGCGGCTACGACACCCACCCGAACCTCGGCAACACCCGGCCCGGCGACGGCAAGCGCTTCAAGGGGCGCGGCCCGATCCAGCTGACCGGCCGGGCGAACTACGCCTCGTTCGGACGCCAGCTGGGCCTCGAGCTCGAGCAGCACCCGGAGATCGCGTCACAGCACGCGATCGGCTGGCGCATCGCGGGCCTGTACTGGAAGTCGCGCGGCTGCCACGAGCTCGCCGACCAGAACGACTTCGCGGGCGTCACCCGGAAGATCAACGGCGGTATGAACGGGTTCCCCGATCGCCAGCGTTACCTGCAGAAGCTGCAGGGCAGCGACTGCAAGCCACGCGACCGCTGGGCGCAGTACACGCCGGCGGAGAAGCGCTGGATCACCGAGTACGACCGCACGAAGTCTCCGGCTCGCCGCCGGGTCCTGCGGCGCGTGATGACCGCGCAGCGCCGGCGCATCTGGACCGAGGCCGTCCGCAGCGGCTGGAACACGGCCAACCGCCGCGCGCGGTGGCGCTCGCTGCGGTCCCGCACGGAGGCCTGAGCTCGAGTCCGGGGAGGGGCCGCACGCTCCCTCCCCGTGGCTCACACATCACCGAAACGGTGACGACAACGGCCGGATAGCCGTCCAGCGGGCACGTTGCACCATGGTGTGTCTGCATGTGAACTCCTCCATCGCCATGACCGGTGTCGCTGGTCTGCGTCATGCTCGGCAGATGTCGGCTGCGAATCCCGCAGCCGCTCGCGATCAGGAGGTTGCCCCATGCGTCTGAAGCCACCATCGACCCGTTGGCGGCGCACGCCTGGAGTCCGACGCGCGGGCGCCACGGCGCCGGCAGCTCAAGGCGGTCGGGGCGGGGGCTGCGCTGGTCACGGCGAGCGTCGCCATGCTCAGCGCCGCACACGCGATGCCTCCGTCGAGGTGTCGGTTGCGGTGCTCGCCCACGGCCAGCTGCCGGTTGGCGCGCAGTACCGCACGCGGGAAGCGGCGATCGAGATCGACCGGCTGACGATCCGTCGGGTGGCCACAGCGGATGGCACACCCACAGCGGGCCCGTCGTGCTCATCGTCAAGCAGGGGACGCTGACGAACTACGTGTCCGGGCCGCGCGGCGGCAAGCGCACTCGCCAAACGGCGGGCGAGCCGTTCTCGAGCCGGCGAACTCGCCGCACCTCGCGCGCAACGAGGGCAAGCGCCCCCTTGTCGTCTACGCCATCGTCAACTACAAGGCGGGCGGTGAGTCGGCGCACGACGCGCGGCGGCCGGCCGCCTGCCGCCGGTGATCGCCTCGGAGTCGTAGCTGGGCTTGCCTTCGCGGGCGTTCGGTCGGCATGATCACCCCCAACGAAGAGCACTCCTCGCAGCCCAGGAAAGGGTTATCCGTTGGACGATTGGTCGCAGTTTCCCGCCCGCGCGTATCTCGATCAGCACTACGGGCACATGAGCTCGGAAACGGCGACGATGATGTCGGCGATCATCCGGTACGCCCGCAGTGGGGAGTTCGCGCCGTCGCGGCTGATCGAGGTCGCCGGCGGACCGACGGTGTTCTCGCTGCTGGCGCTGACCGCGGCGCTGGAGTCGCCCCCGCAGCGCATCGTCTTCACGGACATCGCCGAGTCCAACCTCCGCGAGGTCGACGACTGGCTGCACGACCGGCCCGGCGCCTTTGAGTACGCCCATCTCTACGCGTGGCTGGAGGCCAACGCGCAGGTCGACCCCGAGCGCGCCGTGGCCGCGCTGCGGGCGGTGGAGTGGGAGCTCGTCCGTGTCGACTGGCACGAGCCGCCACCCACGGCGTGGATCGGGGCGTTCGATGTCGTGTCGTCGCATTTCTTCGTGGAGTCCGCGACCGGCGACCGGGCCGAGTCCCTGGCGATGCTGCGCAACTTCTCCGGGCTGGGCCGCCGCGAAGCGCTCGTCCTGCTCTCGTTCCTGCAGCATGCCCACTCCTGGGACTGCGCGGGCGTCGCCGTGACGGCGCTGCAGGTGCACGAGGACATGATCGAGAGCTTCCTGGAAGCCGGGGGTCTGGCCGTGCGCGACGCCGTCATCCAGACCGCGCGGGGTCGTCAGGCGGCGGCGATCGCGGGCTACGAGGGAGTTGTCACGGTGTCGGGGATCCAGCTCGCGAGCGTCTCGCACGCCGCGACCTGAGCCGATGACGACGGTCTATTGCAGCGGCCCGCGCAGCGGTGCCGATCCGTCTGCGGGCGTGAGCGTGGGCGTGGCCCGGTCGCTGCGCGAGGCATTCGCCGACCTGCACCTCGTCGGCGTCGCCTACTCGGCGCGGTCGACGGGACTGCACCACGCCGTCTTCGACGCCGTGCGCGTGCAGGATCCCTGGACGCAGCCGCGTCCAGACGACGGCGCGGCCGCCGCGCTGCTCGAGCTGCTCGACGGCGGGGCGTGGTGGATCCCGGGCTCGGCGCACGAGGCCCGCTGGCTGGCCCGCGCCGCCGGCGGCCACGCGGGCGTGCTGGGGCCGACGTCTGCGGCGCTCGAGCGCTTCGACGCATCGGCGGCGGAGCTGGCGCGCCGGCTGGGCTTGGGCTGCCCGCCGGGACTCTCGACGCGCGAGGAGGACTGGCGCCTCAACGCGTTCGGGCGCGAGCACGGATGGCGCCTGCGGCTGGTGGGACCGGGGCACGCCGCCGTCGCGATCGACGGCTGGCGCGCGCTGGAACGCGCACGTGCGGAGCTCGGCGACGGCTGGGCGGATGCCGGGCTGCGCCTGCAGGCGCAGGTCCACGGCGCGCGGGAGTCGATCGCCTTCGCGGCCTACCGCGGCGCCACGCTCGGCACCGGTCACATGCGCTCCGCGATCGCCACCGCGGACGGCACGAGTTGGGGCGGCGGCGTTGCGGACCTCGCCGACGTGGATCCCGACGTCGCCGGCGGGCTCGTCGCCGAGCTGTCCGCCGCGGCATGGACGGGCGGCGGCGAGATCGACGTCGTCCGCTCGGTCGACGACGAGCTGTGGCTGATCGACTGGCGCCCGCGCTTTGCCGGCTGGATCCACGGCTGCACGCTGACCGGGGTCAACCTGCCGGGCGCGCTGCTCGGCGCGGCGACCGGCCGCCACCCGGCCCGCGCGCAGGCGCGGGGGCCGGCGTTCGTGCGGGTGGTCGTCGAGATCCCCCTGCGGGAGGGACTGCCGCTCGCCGAGCCCGCCGCCGCTGCCGCCGGGGCGGTGCGGGCCGGCGCCTACCTCGGCAGCATGCCCGACCCTGCGCAGCCGCGACCGAATGGGCGCGGGCCGCATCGGCGTGAGCCTGCGGCGCGGCCCGCCGGCGCCCTGCTGGCGACAGTCGGCGATCTGCCACGCCCCCCGAGCACGCCGCACGTGCATCGGGTCGACCCGGCGCCGCGCTGGTCGCAGCTCGCGCGGGCGGTGCGCTCGGCCGCGGGGCGCTGCCGGGTCGAGATCGCGTACAGCATCAAGACCGATCCACACGCCGATCTGGTCGCGGCCGCGCGGGCGCACGGGTTCCTGGCAGAAGCCATCTCCGCAGCCGAGCTGCGCCATGCGCTGGCGGTTGGCTTCGCCGGCGAGGAGGTCATCCTCAACGGACCCGCGAAGCGCTGGCCGCCGTCCGCGGAGCCGCTGACGGCGCTCGCGACGTTCGCCGACAGCCCCGAGGAGCTCACGACGCTGGCGCAGCTCACGCGCTCCGGCGAGCTGTCGACGCGGTACCTCGGGCCGCGGATGCGACCCCCCTCGATCGCGTCGCGGTTCGGCGTGGCGCTGGACGACTTCGGCACCTTCGACCGGCTCGTCGGCGCGCTGCAGAGCCTGCCGGCCGCGCAGTCGATCGGGCTGCACTTTCACTGGTCCAGCAGCGAAGCCGGCCACGCGACGTGGTTTCACACGGTCCAGGACACGCTGGAGTGGGGCCGGGGCCTGCACGGACCTGACGGGGCGATCCATCCGCTGCCTGGATCTCGGCGGCGGCTGGTCGCCGGACGACTTCGACGCCGTGTTGCTCCCGCGGCTCCCCGACCTCCTCGAGCGCTGCGCTGCGCAGCTGCCGGGGCTGGAGCTGGTCGTGCTCGAGCCCGGGCGCGCGCTCGTGCAGCCGCTGTCGGTCGTCGAGGCCTCCGTGCTCGACGTGCGCGAGCGCGGGGACGTGCGCGAGGTCGTCGTCGACGCGTCGCTGGCCGAGATCCCGCGGGCGGGGGTCTACCCGCACCGGATCCTCAGTCGCGCCGGCCACCACTGGCACCAATGGGGACGGGGGCCGGATCGGGTGGTCGGACGCCTGTGCATGGAGGACGACGTGCTGCGGGTGGGCATCGCGATTCCCGACGCACTGCGCGCGGGCGCGCGCGTGCTGCTCGCCGACGCCGGCGCATACGACCGCAGCATGGCCTACAGCTTCGGCGATGGCTGACCTCGAGCCTGCGCTGCCGGGGCTGCAGGCCGGACGGCAGCCGACGGAGATCGCCGACCACGGCACGCGCTGCTGCGTCGTCGCCCGGACCTGGCTGCGCTGCCTGGACGCGGGCTTTCATCGCGGCCGCGCGCAGGAGGCGCCACCGGGGTGGATCGCGCAGCGCTGGCCGCGCGGCGCGACGACTCCGCCGCTGCACTGGTGCGAGATCCCGGCGGCTCGCGCGCTCAGCCCTGGCGTGTCCGCAGCCCTCGCGCGGGAGCTGTGGAGCGGGCGCTGCGAGGGCCTCTGCGCCGTCGAGCTCATCGAGCACGATCGCCCCGGCGGCACGGTCGCCGGCGGCCCAGCCGAGCAGTCCGCGACGGGACCGGCCGGCGGCGCCCTGGTCTACGACGAGGCGGTCGGCCGCGAGCGGGGCGACCGCCTGGAGATCTGGCGCCCCCGCGACGGCACGTGGCGGCGACCGCCGGGCGGCGCCGGCCGCGTGCCGCTCAGCCTTCGCGTGGCGGGTCAGGCGGCGACGATCCTGCACTGGGGCGAGCATCGTCTTGCGCGCGGCCGCTGGGTGTCGCTCGACGCGCCCCCGCCCCGGCTCGATCTCCCCGTCGCGGCTCAGTCGCCGAACGCGGCCTCCGCCGCCTCCGCACCCACGCCGGCACGCTCCCAGAACGCGTAGGTGCCCGCTGTGCGCAGCTCCTGCGCCGCCTCGACCAGGGCGCCCAGGGCCGCGAAGGCGAACCCGCCGCCGACCGAGATCCGGGCGACGCCCGCGGCGGCGAGCTCGGCGACCGGCGGCATGCCCGGCAGCGCGAGCACGTTGAGCGGCAGGTCGACCGCCGCGATGACGGCGGCGATGTCCTGAAGCGACGTGACACCCGGGGCGAAGAGCACGTCCGCGCCGGCCTCCTGGTAGGCCTGCAGGCGGGCGATCGTGTCGGCCAGGTCGTCGCGGCCGTGCAGGTGGTTCTCGGCGCGCGCGGTGAGCACGAGGTGCACGGGGCCGGCGTGGGCGACCTGCGCGGCGGCCGCGATGCGTGCGGCGGCCAGCGCGAGGTCGTAGATCGGCTCGTCCTCGCGACCGCTGAAGTCCTCGATCGAGCAGCCGGCGAGTCCGGCGCCGAGCGCGAGGCGCACCGTCTGCCCGACGTCGTCGGGAGCGTCCGCGAACCCGTTCTCCAGATCGGCCGAGACGGGCAGGTCGGTCGCCGCGACGATCGCTGCGCAGTGCGCGATCGCCTCGTCGCGCGTGACCGCTCCGTCGAGCCGCCCCAGCGTCGCCGCGAACCCGCTGCTCGTCGTGGCGAGCGCGTCGAACCCGAGCGACTGCAGGAGCCTCGCGGAGCCGGCGTCCCACGGGTTGGGCAGCAGGAGCGGGGAACCCGGGACGTGCAGGTCGAGCAGGCGCTGAGCTTTGTCGAGCTGGTGGATGATCGCTCCCTTGGTGGCTGGCGTCCGAGCGGGGCGTGGCGGGCTTTCCAGACTACAAAGTGCAACTCCCGCCGGTGTTGAGCTCGTCGCGCGCGCCAGGTCCTCGAGGATGCCCTGGGCCGCGACGCCGTCCCACTATGGGTGTCGAGATTAGTGGATTTCGTGTTGAACGCCGGCATCTGCTGTCATGATGCACGCGGGGATATGGCGCGGCATGACTCATCGTCGGTCCGCAGCCGATGGCTAACCAGGAGGCCCAGTGACAACCTCAGAACACCGCGTGTCGATGACGGCCGATGATCTGGAGACGTTGCGCTCCAAGCTCGACGCCATCGACGAGCGACTGCTGGAGTGCCTGCGCGATCGGATCTCGTGCTGCGTGGCGATCGCCGACGTCAAGCGCCGAGACGACGTCGCGATGATGCAGCCGCATCGCATCGCGGTCGTGCAGGAGCGGGCGGCCCGCTACGGGGCCGAGCACGGGATCGACGGCGACTTCCTGCGCTCCCTGTTTGACCTGATCATCGCCGAGACGTGCCGCGTGGAGGACCTGATCATCGGATCGGGTCCCAGCCAGCCCGAGTAATCCCGCCCCCTACAGGAGTCTCGGCTTCGAGGCGCAACGGTGACGCAGATGCGCACGCTACTCATCGACAACTATGACTCGTTCACCTACAACCTCTACCAGCTGCTGGGTGAGGTCAACGGCAACCCGCCCGTCGTCGTGCGCAACAACGCCGGCTGGTCGGACCTCGACATCGAGGGGTTCGACAGCATCGTCGTGTCGCCGGGTCCCGGGCGGCCGTCGCGCCCGCTGGACTTCGGCATCAGCGCCCGCGCGATCACCGAGAGCGGGCTGGCGGTGCTCGGGGTGTGCCTGGGCCATCAGGGCATCTGCCACCTGCTGGGTGGCGTCGTCGGACATGCGCCGGAACCCATGCACGGACGCATCTCGCCCGTGCACCACACCGGGCTCGGCGTGTTCGCCGGGCTGCCGTCTCCCTTCGCCGCCGTCCGCTATCACTCGCTGGCGGTCACGGAGTTGCCCGACGAGCTCGAGGCGGTGGCGTGGACGGAGGATGGCATCGTCATGGGGGTGCGTCATCGCCGCGATCCGCTGTGGGGCGTGCAGTTTCACCCCGAGTCGATCAGCACCGAGCACGGGCGCGAGCTGCTGGCGAACTTCCGCGATCTCGCGCTCGCGCACCGGCGCGGGAACGGATACGGCCACCGGCCCTCGCGCAGCGACGAGCGCTACACCGTGCACGTGCGCAGGCTGGACGCCGCTCCGCGCGCCGAGGCCGCGCACGACGAGTTGTTCAGCGACGACGCGCACCGCTTCTGGCTGGATTCGAGCTCCGTCATCGAGGGCCTGTCGCGCTTCTCGTTCATGGGCGACGGCGCCGGGCCGCTCGCCGAGTACGTGACGTACGACGTCACCGAGGGCGTCGTGACGGTCGACAGCGCGGCCGGCCGCGAACGCATCCGCCAGCCGTTCTTCGAGTATCTCGACGAACAGCTCGGGCGCCGCGCGACGGCCCGCTCGCCGGAGCTGCCGTTTGACTTCAACCTCGGGTACGTCGGCTGCCTGGGCTATGAGCTGAAGGCGGAGACGGGCGGCCACGCGGTCCATCGCGCGCGGACGCCCGACGCCGCGCTCGTGTTCGCCGACCGCGCGCTCGCGATCGATCATCTCGAGGGCACGTGCTACCTCATGGCGCTCAGCGACGACCATGACGACGCCGACGCGCTCGCGTGGATCGAGGACACCAGCCGGCGCCTGCTGGAGCTGCCCGCGCACGACGAGCCGCCCGCGCCTGCGCCCGCAGCCGGGTTGACCGGCATGACGGACGCGACCGCCGAGCGGCTGCTCACGCCGCGTCACGATCAGGCGGCCTACCTGAAGCGCATCGCGATCTGCCTGGAGGAGATCTACGAGGGCGAGTCCTACGAGGTGTGCCTGACGAACACGGTCACGTCGAGCGCTCCGATCGACGCGCGGGCCACCTACCTCGAGCTGCGCCGGATCAGCCCCGTGCCCTACGGCGCGCTGCTGGAGTTCCCGGGCGTCAGCGTCTTGAGCGCCTCGCCCGAGCGCTTCCTCTCGATCGGCTGCGACGGCGTCGTGGAGTCCAAGCCGATCAAGGGCACGCGCCCGCGCGGCGCCACGCCGAGCGAGGACGCGGCCCTGCGGCGCGACCTGGCCGTCCAGCACAAGGACCGCGCCGAGAACCTCATGATCGTCGACCTCGTGCGCAACGACCTGAACGCGGTGTGTGAGATCGGCTCGGTGCATGTGCCGCAGCTGTTCGACGTCGAGACCTACGCGCCGGTGCACCAACTCGTTTCGACGGTTCGCGGGACGCTGCGTCCGGCGGTGTCCGCGGTCGGCTGCGTGCGCGCCACGTTCCCCGGCGGGTCGATGACGGGGGCGCCGAAGATCCGCACGATGCAGATCATCGACCGGCTCGAGGCCGGCCCGCGCGGCTTCTACTCCGGCTGCCTCGGCTGGTTCGGGCTGAGCGGCGCCGCGGATCTGAGCATCGTCATCCGCACCCTGACGGCCACCGACGACCAGGTGTCCTTCGGCGTCGGCGGCGCCATCGTCGCGCTCTCGGATGCCGACGAGGAGTTCGAGGAGACCGTGGTGAAGTCGCGCGCCATGGTCAGCGCGCTGCTCGCCGCCGAGCTGGCGCCGACGGGACGGGCCACGTGACGGCGCCGCCGCGTTCGCTGAGCGAACGCCGTTGCGTCGTCGTCGGGGGGGCCGGCGCGGTCGGCGCGATGTTCGTCGACGTGCTGGTCGGCGCCGGCGCCGCGGTGTGCGTCGTCGACACGGTCGCGGCGCCGGAGCGGGCCGCCACGCCGATCGCGTTCGAGCGCGGCGACATCCTGGCGCCGGACCCGCGGCTCGCGGCGGAAATCGGCCGGGCCGAGATCGTCGTGCTCGCCGTGCCGGAGGCGGTTGCCCTGGCGGCGGTCGAGCCGGTCGCCGCGGCGATGACGCCGGGCGCGCTGCTGGTCGACACGCTGTCGGTCAAGGAGCCGATCGTGGCCGCCGCGCGTCTGCATGCGGGGGCACTCGAGGTGCTCAGCCTCAACCCGATGTTCGCGCCGTCGCTGGAGATCGACGGCCGCGCGATCGCGGCGGTCGTCGTGCACGACGGTCAGCGCGCGCAGGAGCTGCTGGAGGTCCTGCGCGACCGCGGCGGGCGGATCGTCGAGCTTGGCGCCGGCGAGCACGACTCGCTCGCCGCCACGACGCAGGCGTTGACGCACGCGACCGTGCTGGCGTTCGGCCTGGCGCTGGCCGAGCTCGAGGCCGACGTCGCCGAGCTCGGGGCGCTGGCGCCGCCGCCGCACACCACGCTGCTGGCGCTCCTGGCCCGCATCACGTCGGCGGCACCCGAGACGTACTGGGACGTCCAGGCGGCCAACGCGCACGCCGCGCCCGCACGGGCAGCGCTGGCGGCCGGCATGCGCCGGCTCGCCGACGTCGTCGATGCCGGCGACGCCGGCGAGTTCGCGGCGATGCTCGAGGAGCTGCGCGGGGTCATGGGCTCCGAGCGCGACGACTACGGCGACGTCTGCCGGCAGCTCTTCGCGGCGATGACCAGCGCTCCGACCGTGCTGACGTAGCTCGGCGCCACCGCGCGGGTGAGCCGCGGCCCGCGCACCCCGTGCGCGGGCCGGCCTTCACATCCATCACACGGCGGGCGGGGCGCCGGCCGCCTACCGATCGACCTGGATCGTCCGCATCATCCCGAGATCCTCGTGGCCGAGGATGTGGCAGTGGAACACGAACTTCCCGGTGAACGTCTCGAACGGGATGCGCACCACCATCTCCGCCGGCGGCTGGCCCGGCACGGTCCGCGGGAGCACGAACGTGTCGACCCGGCTGTGCGCCTTGTAGGGCTTGCCGTTGACGCTCATCACCTGGAAGGCGTTCTGGTGCATGTGGAAGGGGTGCACGCCCGTGGTGTTCTTCAGCGTCCACTCCTCGACCGTCCCGAGCTTGGCGCGCACGTCGATGCGGTTCTCGTCGAAGACGTCCTGGTTGATCGTGAAGCGCGGGAAGGGGCCGCCGCCGACGTGGTCAGAGCCGAAGGTGAACGTCCGGCGCGCCGCGATCGGTGCGTTGTCGAGCCGGATGAAGGGCAGGATGCCCTTCGTCGGCATCGGCGGCGTCTTCATCGGCTTGCCGGTGCTGACCAGCGTCGCCAGCCGCCGCGTGGGAGCGAGGATCGTCGTGTCGGGCCTGAACCCGATGGTCCGCAACCCGAGTGACCCGCGCTTGGGCCCCGTGACGAGGACGTCGAAGCGCTGGCCGCCGCCCATGAACAGCGTCTTCATCCTCTGCGGCGTATCGAGCGCGTTGGCGTCCTGGCT
Source organism: uncultured Actinomycetes bacterium (assembly GCA_963709935.1). Taxonomy (GTDB): domain Bacteria; phylum Actinomycetota; class Thermoleophilia; order Solirubrobacterales; family Solirubrobacteraceae; genus CADCVQ01. The sequence continues at coordinate 262,206 of CAVPYM010000012.1, forward strand.
GATGACCGTGAAGGCGCTGTGCTCGAGCTGCACCTTGTAGAGCACGTTGGCCCCGGTGTTCGCGATGCGCCACAGCTGGACCTCACCCGGACGGATCTTGATCCGCGGCTGCAGCTGGTCGCCGACGAGCCGCACGTTGGGCGGGATCGGGTTCTTGGCGTTCGCGGGCGGGCTGTCGGCGGTGTCCCACACCGAGAGCTTGCCGGCTGACACGGCGCCGTCGTTGATCTGGGCGCTCTTCAGGGAGATCACGCGCTCCTTGATGTGGCGAAACGGCTTGGGCAGGAGCGCGCGCTGGCCCTCGACGACGATGACGCCCGACATGCCGTTGACGAGCTGCGCCTCGGAGGCCCCGTGCATGTGGCTGTGGTACCAGTACGTGCCGGGGAAGTTGCCCTTGCCCAGCGTGACCGTGTAGTCGCGGCTCTGGCCGGGCGGGATGTGCACGAAGATGTTGTCGTGCGGCACCTTCGGCGAGACGTGCAGGCCGTGGAAGTGCAGGTTGGTGTCCTGGTTGGTGAACTTCCCGGCCAGGTTGACGACCTTCACGTTGATGCGATCGCCGAGCTTGACGCGCATCGTCGGCCCGGCGTAGTTGCCGTTGTACGTCGTGGCCACCAACGACCGCCCGGCCATGAACACCTTCCTGCGCACGACGTTCAGCGTCATGTTCAACACGCCGTTGCGGCTGCGCAGCTCCGGCGGGTCCCGGAACTCCTGGTTCGTGATCCACTTGGGCTGCGGGGGCCGCTTGTGCGCAGCCTGCGCCCGCAAGCCGGAGGACTCAGCTCGAGTCAGCGCCGCATCCTCCTCGGCCTTCGCAGTCTTGTGCAGCGAGCAGTAGAACGCCTGCCCGGCAACCGAGTCCAGCAGTGAGGGAGGTGGGGCGGCGGAGGCCGCCGCTGGTGTCAGCGCCAGCGCGCACACGACGATCCCCAGGGACGCCGGCGAAACGCGGCGGCGCCCGTCGTGTCCGCGCCGGCGACCGCCGCGGGGCGACGCCACAGATGACCCACCAGCCAGATCCAGCCGCATGCGCACGCTCCCCCAGAATCAGGACTTCGGACGAGGCGAGCATAGAGTTAGGTTCGGCGGCAGGTCAACCCGGAATGTGCGGTTGCGTCGCGAGCCGCTTCACGCCGTTCATGAACGGGAAAACGGTGCGTTCGCGTCGCCGGTACCGGTCGGCTCCCAGTAGCAGTCCGCGCCGACGGCCTGCGCCCGCGCGACCTTGGCGAGCGCCGCGCGTGCCTGCTGGTCGTCGAGCCGCGTGATCGCGACGACCTCGGCCGTGGCGAGCGGCTCGCCGGCCCAGGTCAGCAGCTCGTGCACGCTCGCGGGCGACGGTCGCCGGATCAGGTCGGGGGCGAGGTTCGCGATCGCGACCTCGTAGGTCTCGACCGGGTTGAAGCCGGGAATCGTGATCGTCGTGCCGTGCTCCACGTCGGCGATCTCGTAGCTCGGCGCGGTGTAGCGCCGCTGCGACCGGGGTCCGCCGAGCTTGTGATCGAGTGCGCGGGCCGCCGGGTCGGGCGACCGGGCGGCGTCGATGTCGGCCTGCAGCGCCGCGTCGACCGGCGGTGTCCGCGACCACCGTTCGAGGTCGGCGGGATCGAGGCCGGCGTCGCGCGCGGCGCCGGCGATCAGCTCCGGGTCGTCGAGCAGGCCGCCGGCCATCGTCCGCATCCGCAGCCGGCGCAGCAGCGCGGACGCGGCGTCGGGTGCGTTCAGCCGCGCGGCGGTGACGGCGCGGCAGGCGGGCTCCGACGAGGCCGGGCGCGGGTACGCGCTCGGCTCGATCGGCATCCCGTACGCCCGCTGCAGCCCGGGCGCGCCGTGGGCGAGCTTCTCGGCCTCACCCGGCTCGTGCGTCAGCACGATCATCCGGTCGACCCAGGTGAGCTGGTCGCCGTAGTGCCAGCGCAGGCGCTGGCGCACGGGCTCCATCGAGAACGCGAACGGGCACGCGGGATCCGTGAAGTGGGTGATCTGGAGCATCACGTCAGCGGGTACCCGGCGCACCGGTTTGAGCCTCATGGCGTTCATGGCTACCCGTCGTCGGGCCGGCGTGCCGTGGCCAGGCACCTGTCCGAACCCTGTGCGACATAGCGCTCGAGGTCGCCGTAGCGCTCGCGCCAGACGCGCTTGAGCACCTTGCCCGTGACGCCCGTCGAGTAGTCCGCGTCGGTCCGCGCGATCTCCAGCAGCGCCAGCTCGGGATGGCCCGCCGCGCGCAGCGCGTCGTTGGCTGCGCCTAGCACGCGATCGGCGTCGTCGACGCCGGGTGTGGGACGGACGAGCGTCACGGCGACGGTCTCGTCGCCCCAGACGCCGCGCACGACGCCGCAGTCGCAGATCTCCGGAACGGCGCCGAGCAGGACCTCCTCCATGAGGACCGAGTACCCGAGGCCCGAGGGGGTTGTGATCGCGTCCACGGCGCGGTCGACCTGGTAGAAGAGGCCGTCCGCGTCGCGGTACGCGACATCGCCCGACAGCCAGTAGCCGGCGAGCCGGCTGCGGTAGTTCGTGTCGCAGTCGTTCCAGTAGCCGACGGTGATCGTCGGGCCCTTGGCGGCGAGCAGCCCGAGCTCGCCCGGGACGGCCTCGCTGCCGTCCGGGCGCAGCACCACGACCTCCGCGGCACCGGTCGCCCGGCCGGCGCAGCGGCCCTTGGGCGGCGACTGGATCGTGCTCGTGTGCAGCAGCAGCGCCCAGCCGAGCTCCGTCGAGCCGAGCCGGTCGTAGAACGTCGACAGCGGCAGGCCCTCGCTGCGGTGGGCGAGGAGCGTCCTGATGTGGGGCTCGTGGACGGCGTCGCCGACGGAGACCCAGCGCTCCACGGAGTCCAGCGCCCCGGCCGGAAGGTCGATCCCGGCGAGATCCGCGTACGCGTGCGCGAACGACATGACCGAGGTCGGGCTGTACTCGCCGATCGCGTCGAGCAGCTCCTCGGGGCGGGGGTCGTACATCGCGACCACCTGGATGCCGCATAGCAGCGCATAGGACGTGAACGCGATCGCTCCGACGTGCGACTGCGGCAGCGAGGTCAGAAATCGCTCGCCCGGGGAGATCGAGTCGGCGGTCATGCGCCAGCGCGGCCCGGCGGATCCCGTCTGATGCGTCTGGATCACGGGCTTCGGGTTGCCGGTCGTGCCGGACGAGTGCAGGATCGACACGGGGTCCTCGGCCGCGTGCGGGAAGCGCTGCGCGTCGGGGAGTGCGGCGGGCGGCGGCGCGGGGAGCTGATCGCCGGATTGGATCCAGCGCATGTCGTGCAGCGCGCACGCGTCCTGAGCCCACAGCTGCCCGAGCCGCTCGTCGTCGCTGTAGATCCCGACCGGCGTCGTGCGCCGGCAGAGCAGGTTCGCCGTCGCGGCGGGCGCCCAGCTGTTGATCAGCACGCCGATCGCGCCGATCGCCGACAGCGCGAAGTAGTGGATCGTGTACGCGAACGAGTCCTGCACGTAGATGGCCACGCGGTCGCGCGGCTTGACGCCCTGGTCGAGGTACCAGACCGACCAGCTCTGGGCGAGGCGGTCGAGATCGAGCAGGCTGAGCTCGTGCAGCAGGTGACCATCGGTGTCCGTCAGCGGCCGCACCAAGTGGATGAGCGCCAGCTCGGGGCGGGGGTTGGAGGCGATGGCGGCGGCGAGCAGGTTGCCGGCGCCCCAGCTCTCGTCGGCGGCAACGGCGGCACGCTGCTGCACTGACAGCACCGTGGGGTCAAGGGTCGCTGACATGTGTGGTGCCTTCCTGTTGTGGGTTCGCGCGCGTTGGGAGTGCCCGAGGCGATCGCGAGCGCGCTGACTGACGAGCTGCGCTCGCTCGTGCCAGCGACGCGCGAGCTGTTGCGGTCGCGGCCGCTGGCAGCACGGCGCTGAACATGCCCAGTTCTCGCATCGCGTCACCTCTACTCACCACGCCGCGTGGGCGCTCGACCATCACCCTCCCGCCGGGAACCCTAGAGGATCCCTGGCGCCGGCGGTGGATTTTCGTACCGCTCGCAGGTGCCCGGCGCGCGTCTCGCGAGACGCCCAGGGCCTTCTGTGGGCGCCATCCGGCCTGCGCGTTGCGGTCAGGCCCGATCACGGGTACTCGGCGCGCCATGCGAGCACTCGCCTACCACGGAACCCGCGACGTCCGCGTCGACAACGTGCCCGATCCGAGGATCGAAGGGCTACGAGCTCGCGTGCCCGAGAGGTTTCGATGGTCCTCGCGCTGCTGGCGATCTCGATGGCTGTCGAGGAGGCAAGCGAATGAGAGTCCGAACAGTGCGACGCCCGCCGGGTCAGGGCGGGCGACAGGAGGCTGTCGAGGACTCCGCTACGAACGGTAGCGGCCGTGCAGTCGGATAGCCGCGTCTCGGCGAGCGCATCAACTACCGCTGCCCCGTCTGCGGTGATGGCGGAGGCGACGCGACCTACAAGCCCACGCGATACGGTGACAACGACTGGCTGATCGGCTGCTGGTCGCCCGAATGCGAGCGGGACCGCCGCTACCTGCCCAAGCTCGGCGACGCGCTCGGGCTCGGGGAAGCCGCCAGCAAGGAGCAGATCGTCTCTGCGCTGCGCCTCATCGGCCGCGCCGGTCGCCGCCGGGAGGCAAAGCCGCTGCCCTCGGCCGCCACCGTTGAGGGATGGCACGCACGCCGTGCCGGGAGCGGGCATGCGCTGGGGTACCTGACCCAACGGCGCGGGATCGCGCCCGCAGTCTTGCGACGTGAGCGGATCGGCTGGGACGGCGACCGGCTCACGTTCCCGATGTTCGACCCCGCGCACAAGCTGGTGGCGCTGAAGACCCGCGCGCCGAAGGCGGGCGTACAGATGCGCGCCTGGCCCGGCGAGGGCCGGGCTTGGCCGTTGTACCCGCCCGTGGACCGGCGGAGAGACTGGACGATGCTGGTCGCAGGTGAGCTGGACGCACTCGCCGCGCGCTCGGCCGGGCTGCCCGCCTCGTCGGTGACGCTCGGTGCCGGACACTGGCGCGACGATTGGACCGCCGACCTGGCCGGCCTGCGCGTGGTCGTCTGCTTCGACAACAACGAGGAACAGCAAGCGCGAGCGTGTCGAGGCGCTGCGATCGGCAGGGATCGACGCCCACCGGCTCAATCTCCGCGCGCTGGGGCTCGAAGCGCCGAAGGGCGACCTGAGCGACTACCTCAACGGCGGCGGCGACCCGGCGCGGCTTCGCCTCCGGCGGCGCGTGAGACGCAGACGCTCGTGGACGACCTCGCCGAGCGCCGAGAGCAAGCCAAGTACGCCGTAGCCGATCTCCACCCGTCCGGCGGCAACTCGTTGCTGGTCGCCGAGAAGAAGGCGGGCAAGACCACGCTCGCTCTGAATCTGGTCCAAGCGCTCGCCGATGACGATCCGTTCCTCGGTCACTTCGCGGTCCAGCCGATGGAAGGACGCGTCGCGTTCTTCAACTACGAGATCAGCCCTGACATGTTCCGCGAATGGGCCGATGACATTGACATCGCCCATCCCGAGCGCGTCGTACGCCCGCTTCACCTTCGCGGCCGGTCGCTGCGCTTCTGGGAGGCCGAAGCGCTGGACCGGCTCGCGACGTGGCTGCGCGGCGAGGAGGTCGAGTGGTTGATCGTCGATCCCGCGGCGAGGGCGTGGAGCGGGCTCGTCACGAACGAGAACAACAACACGGAGGTCGGCGCGTTCACGGACGCGCTCGACGTGCTCAAGGAAGCCGCCGGGATCGCCAACCTTCTCCTCGCAACGCATACGGGTCGGGCGAAGCGCGAGGAAGGTGAAGAACAGTCGCGCGGAGCGACCCGACTGGAGGACTGGGCCGACTCACTCTGGTACCTGACGAAGGACCGCGACGGGAGCCGCGCCCTGAGAGCGAACGGCCGGGACGTTGACGTCCCGGCACTCGACCTTCAGTTCTTGCTGGATCGGAGGCTCAGCGCGACCGGCCAGACCCGCACGGAGCGCCGCGCAGATGAGGGCGTGTTGAACGTCGTGGACGCGCTCGCGCTCCTCGGGGCCGCCGGGGAGCCGCCCGGGACGAAGGAGTTGGAGAAGGCGATGGACGGCGACTCCAACACGCGGAGCCGCTGGATTCTGGAAGCCGAGGGATGAGGTCTGATCTACCGCGAGAAGCGCGGACGAGCCCTGGTGTGCTCGCTGACCGACGAGGGCCGGAAACTCCACCAACGGCGGGTCGAAAGAGTATGAGCAGCCCTGCGGCCCTTATCAGCCCTTGTCAGCCCTTCAGGGCCGCTAGACCGTTGCAGCCCTGCGGCCCTGCAGCTTCTATAGAAGCAGGGCCGAAGGGCCGGTCGTCGTCGGCCCACCCAAGACCCCTCCCCGATGGCTGGGGCTACGGACAACATCATCAAGAACACCAGGGGAAAAGAACAAGATGAAAAGCTCTCCCCGGCGGCACCCGTCATGGTGGAAGCGGATCGCTAGTCCGCGGGTCGGGTGTAGCGAGCGCCCAACGGCGGATGGGCGAAGTGCTGGCCGCAGACGGCGAGACCCCGCGGCGGACCCCGAGAGGGCTTGGAATCCGCATGCCGGTGCCTATCGTTCGTTGTACGAACATGTGTTCGCATACGACTGCTAGGAGCCCGACGATGACCGCCAAGAACGAACGCCCCGCCGCGAAGCGCTTCACGCCCGAGCTGATCGCCGACGCCGCGAAGCTCCGCGAGTCCGGGATGACATGGGACAAGATCGGCGAGCAGCTCGACGTGCGCTCGACCGGCCTCCTCTCGAAGCGCGTCCGCGAGGCCGCGTCGCAGCCCGCGACACCCACGGCGAAGCTCGCCCGCAAGGCCGCGCGCGCCTCGGCCACACCGACCCCAAGCCCCGCCCGCGGAAGGCTGCGGGCGCGCCCAAGACGACGACCAAGGAGGCGTGATGCCGGGCTATGCGAGGGCTCGCGGCAAGCGAGCAGACGGCTCGACAAAGTGGCAAGCGCGCTGGCGACACCCGACGACGCAGGAGCGCCGCGAGCGGACGTTCAGGACGCGCGCGCTCGCCGACCGCTGGATCAAGACGATGGACACCGACGCTCACCGCGGCGACTACATCGACCCGCGGCGCGGCGACAAGCCGTTCAGCGCCGTCGCCGAAGCATGGCGGCGATCGTGGATTGCGTTGGAGCCGAAGACACGGGCGGGCTATGAGTCGATCCTCGCCGCACACCTCATGCCGGAGTTCGGCGACCGCCGCGTCTCCACCATCACGCCCGAGCGCGTCGAGGCGTACATACGGCGGCTGTCCGACGGCGGGATGGCCGCTGGCACGGTTCGATCGGTGTACGCCGCCCTCCGCGCCGCGCTCAATACCGCCGTCCGGTTGCGGATGATCTCGAGCAACCCGTGTATCGGCGCGAAGCTCCCGCGCCCGGCGCACCGCGAAATGCTGTTCCTGAGCGCGAAGGAGGTCGGCACACTCGCCGACGCGATCCACCCGCACTGCCGCGCGTTGATCTACGTCGCCGCCTACACCGGCCTGCGGGCCGGGGAGCTGGGCGCGTTACGCCAGTCGGACGTGGACCTGCTCCGTGGCCGGCTGTCCGTCAACCAGGCGCTCAAGGACCTGACGGGGACGCGGTTGCCCGAGGCCGAGCGCGGGCTGACGTTCGGCCCGACCAAGACGCACGCCCGTCGCACCATCACGCTCCCGGCGTTCCTGCGCGAGCTTCTCACGGAGCACCTGATGACCTGCCCACCCGAGGCCGACGCGCTCGTCTTCACGATGCCGACCGGCGCGCCGATTCGGCACGCCAACTTCTACCGGCGGTACTTCAAGCCTGCCGTCCGGGCGTGCCTCCCGGCGGCGAAGGCGGGCATCCGCTTCCACGACCTCCGGCACACCTGCGCGGCGCTCCTGATCGGCGCGGGCGCGCACCCCAAGGCGATCCAAGAACGCCTCGGCCACAAGTCGATCACGATGACTCTCGACCGCTACGGGCACCTTCTGCCTGGGCTCGGAGCCGCGCTCGCAGACGCGCTCGACGCCGCCCACACCGCGGCTCAGACCCCGCCCGACAACGTGCGAGAGCTGCGCCAATCGCAGGAGGTTGCGCCGCGGCCCCGAAGCAATACTGCTAGATAGTCGGAACCGCCGCGCTGTTGCGTTGAAACTTGGCGCGGCGGTCCCAGCGGAGAGGGCGGCTACCTAGCCGCCCTCTCTACTTGCTCTCCTTCACCGTCGTCTTGGGATGCTTCTTGGCATACCCAGGCGTGGTGTAGCGCCCATCGTCGGCGCGACGGTACTTCGGTGGGCTCTTGGGTGAGCCCTTGCTCTTGCCAGCCATGTTGAACCTCCTTCCCAGCGAGCGGGGGTGCTCGCGGCGAGCCCGCAAGTTGGACTCGCACATGGGATATCAACCGTCGCGGACGGAGTCGCGAAACGGCGCGCGGACGGACTCCCGCGGAGGGGAGCGGCAAGAGGCGAGGCGATCATCCTCACACGCGCATCGGATGGACGGCGGCAGGTCGCGCAGAGCGACAGACAAAGGTGCGTAGATGAGCAGGTCCACGACAAAGACCACCTGTGCTACCTTTGTCCCATCAGCCGCCAACTCAAGGAGGAGTAGTGCCCACCATCACCATCACGATCGAGGTCCCCGAGGGCTCGACGTATTCGACCGATGGAGCGCCCGACGAGGAACTGAGCCCCGAAGCCGGGACCGTCACCTCCGAATCCGCGCCAGGCGATGTCGAGGAGTACTTCCGCAACTACCTGAGCGACAACGGTCGTGAGCTGTATCGCGCCGCCGCCAAGGGCGAGCGTGAGTCCGGCCCGCGGTACACGCTCGACGACGTGGCCGAGCGCATGGGCCGCAGGTACGAGAGCGCGCAGAGCATCCACCGCACGACCGGTCGCTCCGCGCGGAAGTGGAAGGACGACACCGGCACCGAGGCTCCGATCCGCTTGGATTGGATCGACTACGAATGGGACGATTCGCAGGGCGGCAAGCGCACTAGCTACCGCCTCCCTACCGGCGTCGCGGAGCAGATCGCCAGCTTCTAGGAGGCCGGTGCCAAACGGGCCCTTTTCGGCGAACCTCGGCCGCGAGAACAGTTCGCAACAAGCGACCCCTCTGCAAGCCCGTCTCCGGGCCTCCGGGCGACCACGCCTTGTGAATTGATCTCGGAGATCGCCGCCTCGGAAAACCGGATGTCGATCGACGCGAAAAACACCAGCCTCCTAGCTCGCACCGCAACGCCGTCGCATGCCCGAAGCCCCGCCCACCCCGGCGGGGCTTCGGCGTTGTCGCGGGGTCCGCTACGGGGTCCGGCAATTCCTGCCACCGGCACGTTCAAAACGAAAACCCAGCGGTCTGCTGGGCCTTTGGGAGTGCCGGAGGAGGGACTCGAACCCCCGACACGCGGATTATGATTGAGATCGATGGGTGGTACCCTCCATACAGGCGCTGAAAGAACCAGTGTTTACGGGCTGGTTTCGACAGGTAGCGTCAGATACGGTCGGTACTCCCTCTGGTACTCCCTCAGAGGAACCCTGTAGCTAGAGAGGAACGGATGCCCAAGAACCCAGCAGGAACGCTGATCGTGGTCCCAGCCAAGAACGGCTCTGGCCACTACTTCGAGGCGAAGTGGCGTGACGGCTCTGGCCGTCAGATCAAGGCCCGACTAGGGCGAGCACATGTCGAGCCGCGACACGAGCCGCTAGAGGGCTCTGACGGCTGGCAGCGGCGCTACCGGAAGGCCCGTGGGCGACCCGATCCCGGCGTGCTCACTGCCGACGACGCGGCCGTGGCAATGCGCGCAGCGATCCAGGCGCAGGCTGAGCGGGTCGTCCGGCCTGCCGGTCACGACAAGGTGACGTTCGGGCGCGTGGCCGACGAGTGGTTGGCCGAGCGCGCGGCAGACGTGAAGGATCACGCGCTCAAGGCGAGCACTGCCCGCGACTATCGCTCGATGCTCGTGCGCGCAGACGATCCGCTCAGCGGGCGCGGGCGCAGCGACGCGTCGGTCTCCAAGCGCGACGACGACGGCAAGCCGCGCCAGCGCCGGGCGTGGATCATGCGCGCGTTCGATGACGTGCCCGTGGCCACCATGACGGCCAAGGATGTGGACGCCTTCGCCCGCACGCTGCGAGGGGCCGAGCTGTCACCAGCTACACGTAGGAAGTACGAAGTCGTCGTGAGCATGATTCTCGACCATGCGGTGACGCGCGGCTACATCGAGACGAACCCGCTGACTACCCGGCCGAAGGCGAAGAGCAAGCGCGCACGTCGACCGGCTATCCGGGTCTACTCGCTCGATGTGGTCGAGCAGATCGCGGACGCGGCGGGAGGGCAGACGGGGGCGCTCATCCGCACGGCTGCGCTGACGGGTCTTCGCCAAGGCGAACTGATCGCGCTGCGCTGGCACGACGTGAGCTGGACCGGCCAAGCGATCACGGTGCGCCACACGTACGTCGCTGGCGAAGGCGAGGACGTGCCCAAGAGCGGCAGCAGCCGCACGGTTGCGATGTCCGACCAAGCTGGGGCCGTGCTCGATGCGCTGAGCAAGCGCGAGCTGTGGACCAAGGGAACCGACCTCGTGTTCCCCGGCGATCTGGGCGAGCACCTAGACCCTTCTACATTGCGCCGCCTCTACATGAAGGCCCGCGATGCCGTGATCGCCAAGGCTGCGAAGGATGGCGACGAGATCGACCGCCTGCCGTTCCACTCCCTGCGCCACTGCTTTGGGAGCCGATGCGCCGCAGCGGGGGTGCCGTTGTCGACGTTGCAGGCGTGGATGGGTCACGCGAACGTGTCGACGACGATGCAGTACGTCCACCATGCGCCGCAAGCGCACGACGCCGCGCGACTGACCGCAGCGTTTGCCGGGGCGGTCCAGCAGGTCGAGCAGGAGGCGATGGCATGAACACGACAAGCCCGACGATCAGGATCAAGAACCTGTCGGTGCCCAACCCGCACTACAACCCGAAGGCGGCGCGACTCGCCACGATCTTCGCCGTGGTCATGTTCGTGGCCCTGAGGCTCGGCATCATCTGAGCCCTCACGGGCGAGCCCGGCACTGTTGCTCTACGTAGGCGATCACGTCGGATTGCAGATACCTGCGATGTCGGCCAAGGCGGATGCTCGGGAGATCCCCGCGCCGGGCGAGATCGGCCACAGTAGAAGGCCGTAGACGTAGGAAGTCCGCGACCTCACGTTGCGTCCAGATCACGCGAGTAGCCGCCCTCGCGCGCTCGCGCTCCACGAACACGTTGTGAGCTGACGAGGGGGCGTTGCCGTTCGCGCTCATGCGCTCGCCTCGGACGGGTCTCGGTAGCCCCGGCGCTTCGCCTCCTTCACGGAGCCGTACAGCTCGACGGCAGCGGCGAACGCGCGACCTCGCACGTCCCTCGACTTGCCAGGATGTAGGAAGTCGGCGGCATCCTTCGCCCGGTCCTCCACGGAGCGAGCGCCATCCTTCCGGCCGTCGAGCATCCTCAAGAGAGCGAAAGCGTCGCGGCGCTGGCCAGCGTCGGCCGACATCGACTGATTGGCCAGGTCGCTACGGAGCTTCGCCGCTGAGTCGGCTGGCAGCCCGTCGACCTTCGCTTGGGTCCATCCCACATGCGTGCTCACGACTCGCTCCGGGCCTTGGCCTGCTCGACGATCGCCAGCGCGCGAGCGAGGGCATCGGGGGGAGGTGGTGGGCTCGCCTCACCATGGGGACGGTGCTCGACGCGGATAGGTGGCTGGTCTGGACCGAATGCTGTAGCGGTCGGGTCGCCGGTCAACGAATCGAACGGCTGCGGGGCTCGACCGGCAGTGTGCTCGACGGTTGTCCAGCCGGGCCGACCTTGCGGGCTGTCGATGATGGTCGAGCCTTCCATGAGACGGCCGAAGTCCTGAGAAGCCGAGACATCGAAGGGCGAGATGCCACCCGTGGCGGCTTCCTTCTGCGTTGGCTGTAGGGACATGGTGCTAGTGCCCCTTCCCGCGAATGATCGTCACGGGGCCGCCAGCGACGATCTGCCTGAGCTTCGGCGTCGTCAGCGGCTGGACCGGCTGGCCGGGCGAGACGGTGAACGGGGTCGAGCTGAACGGCATGGGCGACTTGGTGAGCGTCGGATCGGACGCGGGCGGGTTGACGATCTTCGTGCGCTTCTTACTGGCCATCTTGGACCTCTCTCTTTCGTTGGCGCTGTAGCTCCTTCTTGGCGATGAAGGCTTCGTGTTTGCGGATCGACGCTCGGATCTCCATGGCGTTGGCGCGACCGGCGCTAGCTGATCGGGCAGGGCTCGGCTTGCTGCCTCCCTTGGACAGACGATCGGGGTCGAGCTTGGGCGGCTTGCCAGCGCCGACCATCTTCTCGACGTGACGGCGGACGAACACGTTCTCCTGCTCGGGAGGGGGCTTGCGCCTATAGGCCATGGCGCAGCCTCTCCGCATCCACCATGTGCAAGATCCGATGTGCCACGGCGGCGATGCCGCGATGGTGGGCGATGCGCTCGGCGGGACCTTGTGGACGTATCCAGCAATAGGAGTCCGCGATGACGGAGGCTGCCCGCTCTTGTGGTGTGCCGCCGTAGGAGGCGATGTTCAGGCAGGTCTCCTCAGCCACGCACAACACGCGGGCGGCGAAGTGAGGGGTGATCGGCTCAGCCATGGCGACACGCATCCGCCACGAACGTGTTGATCTCGTTCACCGGGTGCGGCCACCACTTCGGCCCGTCGATCAGGAGGCCGCTAGCCATGATCTCAAAGCCGAGAGCGTCCAGGTCGATCAGGTCTAGGCCCAAGTCGTCTGCGGGCTCGTGGATGCGCTCCCACGGGACGGCTGCCAGCACTGCGCGGATCTCGGCTTCCGAGTGGGCAGTGCCGTTGCCGTTGGTGCTGGCTGTATCAGCAGTCACAGAGTCCAGTGGCCCTTCCTCTGGGAGATTGGACCGAGCGGAGCGAGCACCTGGCCTAGCAAGCTCTTGTGGCACATCTTGCGGGGCTAGAAGGTTCTCCTGCGGCGGGATCTCTCCATGACCGTTCTCAGAGTGCGGGGCGCGATCCTCAATCTCTCTCGCCGCAGCTCGCGCAACAAACACGTTGACGGGAGATTCAGCAGAGAGCAGATGATGAGGAATAGAAGGAGGAGGACCGTTAGGTTCTTCTTCTTCTGTAGAACCGTCGTCACCCAGTCCATTGCTACAGGACACGGAGTCCGGTGGCCCACTCGTCACTGAGTCTGCTGACACAGCGCCACCACTGGACACTGAGTCTGCTGATACAGGCTCTCCATCGTGGTCAAGCTCGACCATGGTCAGGAGATCCCAGCTCCGGCGTCCGAACTTGGTCGGCGGCTGCGACTCGCGCAGGATGAACCCGCGCTCCTCAAGCAGCGCCAGCTTTCGCCAGACCGTCTTGGCGCTCAGCTTGGTCCGTCGAGCGATCTCCTCCTGACTCATCCGCAGCTCTCGACTCTTGTTGTCGGCAGCGCGCAGCAGGACGTGCAAGACCGTGAATCCTGCGGCGTCGAGATCGGCTTCCTCGGAGTAGCGCATCTGAGTCAGCGCGAACCCCGCGAGGCTGTTGACGACGCCGGTGACGGTCATGGTCCGCTGCTGCCATTCCGATCAGGCTGGGGTCGCGGCGCGCGCGGCCGAACCGGCTTACTGCTGACGGGCTCGCTGCCCTCGCTGGCGATCAGCACCTTGAGGGCGCGCCGGATCGTTTGACTCCGATTCAGGTCGTTGCGCTCAGCGAACTCGTCGACCTGTCGCAGGGTGCCGTGGTCGAGCGCGAATGAGGTTCTGTGGATCGTCTTCTGCGCCATCGTGCCTTCCTATGTCGTGCGTTCTGGGCGGCCTACGTTAGGTGCTCAGCGTCACGGGCGCAAGGTGACAAATATGACGTGTTTGCAGGGCTTTCTGTAGCTACAGAGAGTCGACCGAGACCCACTATTGGCCTGCTACCGTGGCCGCTGCGCGGCGGATCTGCGCGGCTGATCCTCTTCCAGCCGACGCCGCGCACGGGTTCGGTCTGGCCTCCGGCGAGTTATCTGCCTTTCGCGTCGGGGGCCGGGCCGACTACCTGCTCAGCGGGCGACGGTCCTGCGGCCAGGAGGTCGGCGCTTCTGGGATGCGAGAGCTGCGGCTTGCCGGTCCTCTTCCTCGATGAGATGCGCCAGCGCGCGGCGGATGGTCCACACGAGATCATGGTCGTAGGCCCTGATCTGGTCGACGAGATCGCCGGGGAGAAGCACCCTGATCTGGTCGTCGACCTGGGCCGCGTCCTCCGGCTGGACCATGCTGCTCATCGCGGGCTCGTCTCGGCCTCTCTGGCGGCTTGCACTGCCCGGACGAAGGGCGAGGGCTTGGCTGGCCGCTCAGGCGGCGTCTCGGGCTCCGAGCTGCCCTCCCAGCTCGACCCGTCCAGGGCGATCTCGACCAGCTCCCGCAGGACCGACGACATCGAGCGATCCTGCGAGGCTGCGAGGCGGCGCAGGGCTTGACGGTGCTCGCTCGGGAGCTTGAAGGACACGAAGGTGTCGTGTTCGAGAACGACCAGCATAGTGAGAACCATTATCAGTTTGACAGAAGGGACTCAAACCTGGCGAGCCAAGCGTTACATGAGAACCATTCGCACCATCTGTGGGTGCTCCTCCGTCCCCCGTCGCGCCTAGAGTCCGGCCCGCAATGACGGGGATCGTGGACAGGCTTGAGCGGGTCATCAGACGGCATGTGCTCCGGGCGATGCCAGCGGAGGGTCGGTCCAGCCTCGAACCCCTCGGACTGTCGAGTCTCCTGGTCGAGTACCAGACCTGGCGCAGCCGCTTCATCGCACCGCAGCCACGCAAGGTGCATCGGTCGGCCGAGCTACAGGCGAGCCCGAAGGCGGTTGAGCATCGCCGCTCGCTCGACGCGCTGCGCGAGAAGATCGCCTCGGGCGAAGACTTGACGGCTCACCTCAGCAAGAGGATCCACCAGCCGTTCCAGAACGTCGCAGCTCCCAAGTTGGAGCACCGAACAGACCGAGACGTGCTGCTTGCCGACTGGGGCGTTCATCATCTCCACCTCTCGGCTGCGGCAGGAGGCGACGACGTGTTGCTGGCGATGTTTGCCGACGCCGACGCTTACTTGATCGGGATCTATCGCCACCCGAAGCACGCGAACTGGGCCGCCGAAGAGATCTTCGCGGTCATCGTGCGGAACTGGCCAAAGGCCGGTCTAGTGCACCAGTCGCGCTCTGCCGTGGGCCTCTCACAGCAGTACACCAATGAGGATCGTCGAACGCTGCGCAGCGCTGGTCCGACCGTCCTGATGCAGATCGACGGCAAGGTCTACAGCCCTCGCGGCTTCGGGATGACGATCGCGGGCACTCCCGCTGTGGCGCGCGCGGTGAACGTGCTGATGGCCGAGCTACAGACGTGTCGTGACGCCGACCTGCGCGAGGAACTACGACGCGTAGAAGGTGTGCCTCGCAATGCCTATTGGGCACCCGCCCTCCACTGCCCACGGCCCGGCTTCGAGGAGTACTGCGGCTTCCAGGCTGGCTCGAAGTTCTGCGCCGTGGGTCGGCTCTGCTGACCGGCGAACCCCGTCAACCGCCAGTTGACACCTAACCCGTAGCGAGAGCCCTACTACAGCCTGCACCGGTCCGAGCGCGCTCCCAGACAGGAAAGTGGGTGGGGGGCCTACGGACCTTCTACAGCGCCGATAGGATCGCGGCCCGGCGCAGCTCTGTAGCTACGCCTAATCAGTGGATTCAAGGGGCCGTTTGGTACTCCCTTGCGGTACTCCCCGGCCCTGTAGCAACATATGTTGAGGGTTCAAACCGCCACAAAAGGTGTGATTTGCAGGGAGATTCTAGAAATGCCGGAGGAGGGACTCGAACCCCCGACACGCGGATTATGATTCCGCTGCTCTAACCGACTGAGCTACTCCGGCGGGGGGCGCGAAGTGTAGCCGGGGCCTGCGACGTGGCGGCAACGGCGCGTCGGCGTCTGCGCCGTGTGCGGCCGCTTCGCCGTAAGGTGCCCGTCGGTGACCGCCTCCAGGACGACGGAAGGAACTGCGTGAAGAAGTTCGTCAGGAAGATCAGCTCGTCGATCAAGGTGCCGGCGATCAAGCCGCTGTACCTCATCATCGCCGTCGTGGCGATCGTCGTGCTGATCGTCCTCGGGATCGTTCTGCTCGGCGGGGGCGGCGGCAATGGCGACGGTGACGGCGACGGCTCGGACTCGGCCCGCGGGTTCGCCGAGGGCGACCGCTCCCGGTTGCCGGGGGCCGACACGAAGCCCGTCAAGGAGGCGCCGACGGTGCGCAGCGGCAAGCTCGACGAGGCCCGCCGGGAGGGCCGGCTGGCCGTCGCGCAGGCCCGCGGCACGATCATCTCCCCGTCACGGGTGACCATCCGGGTCAGCGCGGCGCCGAAGCAGACCGTCCGGGTCAATTGGCAGCTCGGCTGCTTCAAGGATCGGCGGTCGCGCCTGCGCACCGGCGAGTACCGCACGCGCACTCCGGACACGCGCGCGATCGCGCTGCCCGTGCAGGGGGCGAAGAGCTGCATCGTGACGGCCGGCGCCCAGCTGACCCGGTCCGATCGCTCCGGTCGCATCAAGGTCGCGGTGTACTCCGGCGGCTGAGCCGGCCGTCGTGAGCGCGCTCGAGCAGGCCGTCGCGACGGTCGTCGAACGCTGCCTGCGCGTGCGGGTGGGCGAGACCGTGCTCGTCGTGGCCGACCCCGCGAGCACGGCGATCGGCGAGGCGCTGCTCTCGGCGGCGCGCGCGGCCGGCGGCGACGCCGTGCTCACGATCCTGCCGCCCAACCCGGCCCGCGGCACCGAGCCGCCGGCGCCGGTGGCGGCGGCGCTCGCCGCGGCCGACGTATTCATCGCACCGTGCCTGCCGTCGCTGTCGCACACGAGCGCGCGTAAGCGCGCGTGCGAGCTCGGCCACCGCGGCGCGACGCTGCCCGGCGTGACCGCCGACATGCTCGCCCGGCTCATGAGCACCGACTTCGACGCGCTGACCGCCCGCTGCCGCGCCGTGGCGAACCTGCTCAGCGAGGCCGACGCGGCACACATGACCTGCCCGCGCGGCACCGACCTGCGCCTGGACCTGCGGGGGCGCGCGGCGATCTCCGACGAGGGCGACCTCGGCGCACCCGGCGCGTTCGGCAACCTGCCCTGCGGCGAGGGCTTCGTCTCGCCGATCGGCGGCGAGGGCACGATCGCCACGTCCTCGCTCGGGCTCGCCGGCCTGACCGCGGCGCCCGTCCGCTTGACCGTCCGCGACGGGGTGCTCGCCGGCGCGACCGGCATCGGCGACGACGCCGCGCAGTACCTCGCGATGCTCGACGCCCATGGCCCGCTCGGGCGCAACCTCGCCGAGCTCGGCGTCGGCACGAACGACCGCGCCACGCTCACCGGCAACATCCTCGAGGACGAGAAGATCCTCGGCACGGCGCACATCGCGTTCGGCGCGAGCGCCGGGATCGGGGGAACGGTGACCGTGCCGGTCCATCTCGACGTCGTCGTCACCGAGCCGACGCTGTGGATCGGTGCGACGCAGGTGCTCGAGGGCGGGCGCTGGCTGCTCGCCAAGACGTGATGTCTCAGGTCGCCGAGGTAAACCGGACGCATCCCCCGTCCGCCCGATCAGGGCGGAGGGGGACGACCGTGGCTCACCAGTTATCGCTGGCCGCCTTGCCGGCACGCGACACGGCGGGGTAGGACACCCGTGCGGAATCACGCTCGCCCGTCAGCCGAACCAGGCGGATATTGCGATAGTTGATCGTCGAGATCAGGGACGTGGGCGTCAGATTGACCAGCGCGCCCGTATCGCGATTGACCGCCTCGAGCCTGTAGTTCTCGTTGATCTGCGCAGGCGTATAGGCAGACGACCCGTAGGTCAGCCCGTTGACTCGCAGGAGTGGGCCGTAGCCGCCGCCGACGCGCTCCAGCTGGGCCGAGCCGACCTTGGTGGACCCGCGCATCAGATCGATCGACGGGAAGCGCATTTCGGTAAGTGTGACGAGGGACCGCGGGGCCTTGTAGCCGCCTTTGGCCATCAGGTTCGTCTTGCGCAAACGGACCCGGTCTTTCTCGTTGCCACCGACCGTCCACACCCATGCGGGGTCGTTGGTCGCCTGGACCACCATCGACACATGCCCGCCCGTGTTGGCCGTGTTGTTGTCGCCGTGGACGATGAGGTCGCCGGGCATCGCGTCCTTCGTGGAAGCGGGGCGCTTGCGGCCGTAGCCGTTCTGTCCGTAGACCCCCCAGGCACGGGCGATCCGGTAGCTGAACGTCCCACGCCCGCCGAGATCATGGCGAATGTTGGTCTTCTCGAGGACCCACTGCATGAAGTCGGCGCACCACGCGCCGCCGAAGTCGCCGTAGCCGCGCCGGAACTTGACCTGATTCGTCTTGACTTCGTAGTTGCCGACCTCGTTGAGCGCGACGGTGGTCGCCCACTTCTCAATTCCGGTGACATCGGCCTGCTCGGCCGTTGCGGCGAGGCTCGGCGTCGTGCTGAGAGCGCCGATCAGGGTGACGGAGAGCGCGAGCAGCAGCGAGCGCGCCCGGGGGGCACCTGTAAGCATGACTGACTCCTTTGATGAGCTGTCGAGCTGCTATTTACCCTCCACGACCGTCAAGTTACATAACAGCGGGCACAGCACGATGCTGGCAGTGCTCATGGTGGTCGGTTGAATGTCTCCGGCAGATTCCGACACGTCCGCGGATGTAACCTGACACCCGTTTTCGGGTTACGCGCGACGCGGGTCGCACAGCAGAACGCTCTCGCGGTGTGCGAACGTCTCGCCCCGTGGCCGTGCCCGACAACACCCTGCTCACCGTCCCCAACGTCTCCGAGGGCCAGGACCCCGCCGTCCTCGCGGAGATCGGCGACGCCTTCGCTTCCACGGGCGCGCGGCTGCTCGACGTGCACTCCGACGCCGACCACCACCGCAGCGTCTACACCCTGGCCGGCGATACGAGCACGCTCGTCGCCGGGCTGGTCGCGGGCGCCCGCGCCTGCGTCAGGCTCATCGACCTGCGCGCGCAGCGCGGCCGCCACCCGCACGTCGGCGCGCTCGACGTCGCCCCGCTCATCTACCTCGACGCCGCCCGGCGCGGCGCCGCCTGCGCGGCCGCGCTCGTCGCGGGGGAGGAGCTCGGGCGCGCGGGCCTGCCGGTGTTCCTCTACGGCGAGCTGGCCGGCGGGCGCACGCGCGCGCAGCTGCGCCGCGGCGGCCTGGCCGCCCTCATCGAGCGCATCGCCCAGCACGAGCTGCGACCCGACTTCGGCCCGCCGCATCCCGATCCGCGCAGCGGCGCGACGCTCGTCGCCGCCCGCCCCCCGCTGGTGGCGTTCAACGTCGAGCTCGCGCCGCCGGCCACCCTCCAGGACGCGCGCGCGATCGCCGCGCTCATCCGCGAGGGCGGCGCCGCGGGCCTGCCCGGCGTGCGGGCGATCGGGGTGCAGCTGAGCGCCCGCGACCGCCCCGTCGCCCAGGTCTCCACGAACGTCGAGGACCACCGCGCGACGACCCTGGCCCAGCTCGTCGCGGCGGTCGCACGGCACGCCGCGGTGCAGCGCTGCGAGCTCGTCGGACTCGCCCCGCAGGCCGCGTTTCACCGCTTTCCGGACGACGTGCCGGTGGCCAACCGCCGGACCCTCGAGGACGCTCTAAGCTCGTAGGCACACCATGGCCCAGACGAAGAAGAAGCGTCGCAGCAAGCACCGCGGCAACGCCGCCGGCGTCATCGAGTCGCGCGGTCGCACAGGGCGCCCGCCGAGCGCCGCCGAGCGCAAGCAGACCGACAAGGAGCTCGCCGCCCAGCGCCGCCGCGAGCGGATGATGCGCCAGCCGACCTGGAAGTCGGCGACCACGCGCGCCGCGCTCGCGGCGGTCGTGTTCGGCGTGCTGCTCGTGTTCGCGTTCGCCACGCCGGCCGCGCAGGCGGTCTCGCTGACGGGTCTGGTCTTCCTCTTCTACATCCCGCTGGGCTACTACACCGACCAGTTCATCTATCGCCGTCGCGTCAAGTCGGAGGCGGCGAAGTCCGGGAAGGCCACGGCCAAGCCGAAGGCCAAGGTGAAGTAGTGGCGCTCGACGTCCGGATGTTCACCGTCGGGGAGGTGCAGGAGAACTGCTTCCTCGTGCGGCCGCAGGGCGGTGAGCACGCCGTCATCGTCGACCCCGGCGAGGAGGCGCCGCGGCTGCTCGCGGCGATCGAGGCGGCCGGCGTCACGCTCGACGCGATCCTGCTCACCCACACGCACTTCGACCATGTCGGCGCGGTCGCCCCGGTCGCCCGCGCCACCGGCGCGCCGGTCTGGTGCCCGCAGCTCGAGGTCCCGGTCCTGCAGGACATCATGGCCTTCGTGCCGTGGCCCGGCTTCGGCCCGTACGAGTCGTGGGACCCGGAGCACACCGTCGCCGGCGGCGAGTCGCTCGAGCTCGCGGGGCTGACGTTCGACGTCATCTTCACGCCCGGTCACAGCCCCGGCCACGTCACCTACGCCGTCCGCGACGAGGCGGCGCTGTTCTCCGGCGACGTCCTCTTTCAGAACTCCGTCGGGCGGATCGACCTGCCCGGCGGCGACGGGCCGACGCTCATGCGCTCGATCGCGAGCCTGCTGGAGCGCTTCGAGAACGACACGGTCGTCTACCCCGGCCACATGGGCATCACCACGCTCGGCCGCGAGCGCGCCTCGAACCCCTTCGTCCTGCAGCTCGCCGACCTGCCCAGGTGAGCGAGCGCCTCCAGGTTCCGCGCGGCACGTACGACGTGCTGCCGGACGACGCTGGCGCGCGCGCGGCGCTCGAGACCACCGCCCGGCGGATCCTCGGCGGCGCGGGCTTCCAGCGCATCGAGACCCCCGCCTTCGAGTACACCGACGTGTTCGCGCGCGGCGTGGGCGCCTCGACGGACATCGTCCAGAAGGAGATGTACACCTTCGACGACGGCGGCGGGCGCTCGGTGACGCTGCGCCCCGAGGGCACCGCCCCGATCTGCCGCGCGTACGCCGAGCACGGCATGCACAAGCTGCCCCAACCCGTGAAGCTCTGGTACCTGTCGAGCTTCTTTCGCCAGGAGAAGCCGCAGGCCGGCCGCTTCCGGCAGTTCTGGCAGATCGGCGCGGAGACGATCGGCTCCGACGACCCCGCCGTCGACGCCGAGATCATCGCCCTGCTGGCGACCCTGCTCGAGGAGCTCGAGGTCGGCGGGCTGCGCCTGCGGATCGCCAGCCTCGGCACGCTCGAGGCGCGCCACGCCTACCGCGAGCAGCTGCAGGCGCACCTGCGCGCCCGTGCCGGCGAGCTCTCCGAGGACGTGCGCAGCCGCATCGACCTCAACCCGCTGCGCGCCTTCGACTCCGACCATCCGGGCACGCGCGCCGTCATGCAGGACGCGCCGCTGCTGCTCGACAACCTCGACGCGGCCGACGCCGAGCACTTCGCGACCGTGCGCGAGCTGCTCGACCGCGCGCAGATCGGCTATGCGGTCGACCCGACGCTCGTGCGCGGCCTGGACTACTACACGCGGACGGTCTTCGAGTTCACCTCCGATGCCCTCGGCGCGCAGAGCGGCGTGGCCGGCGGCGGGCGCTACGACGGGCTCGTCGCGAAGCTCGGCGGCCCGGCCGCCCCCGGCTGCGGATTCGCCGCGGGGATCGAGCGGATGCTGCTCGCGTCGGCCGGCCGGCCGATCGGATCGCCGCCGGTCGACCTCTACGTCGCGTTCGACGACGCCGCCCAGCGGGCAACGGCGTTCGCGGTCGTCGACGAGGCCCGCCGCGCGCGCCTGAACGCCCAGGTCGAGCTCGCCGGACGGTCGCGCAAGGGGCAGCTCAAGCACGCCGATCGGATCGGGGCTCGCTACGTTGCGCTCGTGGGCGACGACATGACGGTGCTGAAGGACATGCAGGCGGGCGAGCAGCGCGACGTTGCCGCGAGCGCCGTGGTGGCGCGCGTGCTGCGCGATCGGGGCATGCGATGAGATCCGCTCCGCGGGCCAACCCGTACCGCGACGCCTGGGCCGGCGACCTGACCGCCGAGCGCGCGGGCAGCCGCGCGCGCGTCTCCGGCTGGGTCCACCACCGCCGCGACCACGGCGGCCTGATCTTCGTCGACCTGCGCGACCGCTCGGGCATCGTGCAGCTCGTCTTCCATCCGGAGAACGGGGCCGAGCTGTTCGCCGCCGCCGAGCGACTGCGCGCCGAGTACGTCATCAGCGTCGCGGGCGATGTCGTGCGCCGCGAATCCGGCCAGGTCAACCCGAATCTCGCGACCGGCGAGATCGAGATCCAGGTGGGCGAGATGCAACTGCTCGCCGAGTCGCAGACGCCGCCGTTTCCGCTGGACTCCGACGTCGAGCTCGACGAGATGCTGCGCCTGCGCCACCGCACCCTGGACCTGCGCCGGCGACCGATGATCGACGCCCTCGTGCTGCGCCACGAGGTCGTGCGGACGATCCGCGAGACGCTCTGCGACGAGGACTTCCTCGAGGTCGAGACGCCGATCCTCACGAAGTCGACGCCCGAGGGCGCGCGCGACTTCCTCGTCCCGTCGCGCCTGCAACCGGGCAGCTTCTACGCGCTGCCGCAGTCGCCCCAGCTCTTCAAGCAGCTGCTCATGGTCGCCGGCTACGAGCGCTACTTCCAGATCGCCCGCTGCTTTCGCGACGAGGACCTGCGCGCCGACCGCCAGCCGGAGTTCACCCAGCTCGACCTCGAGATGTCGTTCGTCGAGGAGGACGACGTCATCGACGTCAACAAGCGCCTCATGGCGAAGGTGTTCGCGGTCGGCGGGCTGGACGTCCAGGCGCCGCCGTATCCGCGGATGGGCTACGACGAGGCGATGCTGCGCTTCGGCTCCGACCGGCCCGACACGCGCTTCGGCCTGGAGATCACCGACGTCTCCGAGCATCTGCGCGGGTCGGAGTTCAAGGTCTTCGCGTCGGTGCTCCGCGGTGGCGGGGCCGTGCGGGCGATCAACGCCGGCACGCGCGAGGTGCCGCGCAAGGAGCTCGACGAGCTGACCGAGGTGGCCAAGCGCGCCGGTGCCGGCGGCCTCGTGTGGGCGTTCGTGCAGGAGGACGGGTCGTGGCGCTCGCCGATCGCGAAGTTCCTCTCGCCCGAGGAGATCGCCGCGGTGACGGGCGCGCTCGGCGCGCAGCCCGGCGATCTGCTGCTCGCGGTCGCCGACCAGCCGGCCGTCGCCGCCAACGCGCTCGGCACGCTGCGGCTACACCTCGCCGAGCGCTGGGACCTCGTCCCCGCCGGCCGTCACGACGTGCTGTGGGTCGTCGACTTCCCGATGTTCGGCTACAACGAGGACGAGGATCGCTGGGACGCCTCGCACCATCCGTTCACGGCGCCGACCGCGCCCGGCGGCGCCACGGCCGAGGCGCTCGCCGCGGCGGAGAGCCCGGCGTCTGGCGCTCGCGCGCGTACGACCTCGTCGTCGACGGCTGGGAGCTCGGCGGCGGCTCGATCCGTACCCACGACCCGGCCGTGCAGCAGCTCGTCTTCTCCGCGATCGGCCTCGACGAGGCGGAGGCGGAGGTGCGCTTCGGCTTCCTGCTCGAAGCGCTGCGCTTCGGCGCGCCCCCGCACGGCGGCATCGCGTTCGGGATCGACCGCATCGTCGCCCTGCTCGCCGGCCTGCCGTCGATCCGTGACGTGATCGCGTTCCCGAAGACGGCGAGCGGTTCGGATCCGCTGACCGGCGCGCCGTCGCCGGTCGACGCCCGGCAGCTGCACGAGCTGGGCCTGCGCAGCGCCATGACGGCGCCCGCGGCCGGCCGCTGAGCCGCCACGGCGCACCGGACACGCGTACGAGTCGACCACTCGGCGCTCAGGCCCGCGCGACGGCCTGCCGAGATCGTGCGCATGGCTCAGGCCTCCCGTCCCCTGATCGCCGCCGTCGTGGCCGCGTTCCTGCTCGTCGCGGTGTACCTGCTCGTCGTCTCGCCGCCGCCGCAGGCCCCATCGCCGCCGCAGCCGCGCACGCCGGATCGGTCCGACACTCCGCTCGCCCCGCTGGATGCGATCCAGCGGGCCCAGGACGTGTCCGCCGCATCGACGCGGCCAACCGGCAGCGCCAGGCGGCCGCCGACCAGCTCGACGCTCCCTGACCGATCTCGCCGCCGCGACCGCGCCGGCAAGCCCGGCCGGCGCGGTCGCGGCGGCGGATCGGCCGCTGTCGGCCACCCGCGCGCACGACTCGGACCGGCACGCGCGTGGCCGCAGCGCGATCGCTCATGCCGGCGAGTCCTGACTCGATCGGGCCGGCGCGCGACCGGATCGAGACTCGTCGGCGTGC
>CAVPYM010000013.1:0-468769 GCA_963709935.1 uncultured Actinomycetes bacterium
CGGTCGTCGTGCCGGCCGCCGCCAGCTAGCGCTAGCCCGGCCGGCTACTTCGGGGCCGGGTTGCGGGCGACGGTGAAGCGCACGCGCTGCGTCGTGCGGCCGGTCTTCACGACGTAGGTCAGGCGCGTGCGAGACCCGCAGCGCAGCAGGCGCGAGAAGCCCGGGCCGAACGGGGTGCCGCGCGTCTGCGGCGAGCCGATGAAGCGCGCGGGCTTGCCCGGGTCCTGGCGCAGGACCCGCACCGTGTGGCGGCCGCGGCTCCAGCGCGCCGAGGTGTAGAGGTAGGTCGCCTGCTGCGACGGGGCGCACGGGACGTGGGCGGGCGGGCGCAGCAGCCGCGTGCCGGCGGGCCCGCGGACCCAGCGGTAGCCCAGGCCGGACGCGACGATGTCGATGTCCGCCAGCGGCGCGGTGTTCCGGCGCGGAGCGGGCCCGTAGGCGGGGATCCCCGAGCCGACGAGCTCGCAGGCGGTGCCAGCGACCGTGCAGCTCAGCGCGCCCGGCACCGGCACGTCGTCGGCGTTCTTCGTGCGCAGCCAGTAGATGGCGTTGCCGTCGTGGGCCGCGCCGGTGGCCAGGCCGGCGGGGGTCGGGGCGGCGCCGTGGGCGCCGGTGACGGCATCGGCGGTGGCGAACTGCGTGAAGGTGACGTCGCAGTCCGCGCCGGCGTCGAGGTAGGCGATCGGGTTGCGCGACGCGTTCGGCGCGCTCGGCAGGCCGAAGCCGCAGGCGCCGCTGATCAGGCCGCTGTCGAGCAGCACCGAGGTCCCGCCGGCGAGCGGGACGGCGCGCAGCTCCCAGACGAGGCCGGTGCCGTAGACCGCGCCGCCGGTCATCCGCCAGACGTAGGCCGCCCGCGCGGGACCGAGGTCGAGCTGGTCGACGCCGTCGTGGCGCTGGGCGAAGCCGCAGTTGGCGGCCTGAGAGCAGGTCTGCACCGAGCCGCCGCCCAGCGTGCGCAGCCGCTTGGCTGCGGGCGCGAGGTAGAGGATCTTCGGCACGAAGGCGCCGCCGGCGTGGCGCACGAAGGCGACGCCGCCGCGCCACGTCGACGGCGTGGTCTCGGACTGGCTGGCGCTGCTGACCGCCGTCAGCTTGCGCTCGGCCGGCGTGCCGGTCAGCGCCAGCTCGTAGACGTCGCAGCCGCGCGCCGTCTGCCAGTCCGGGGTCGGCGGGAGGCCGGACGGCAGCGCCGGCTCCTGGCGGCAGCGCGAGTAGACGACGACCGGCTTGCCGTCGCGGCCGGGACCCGCGTCGGCATCGAACGGCACCGAGCGCTGCGCGACCGGCAGGACGTCGACGATGCCGGCGTGCCAGCGCACGAGCGCCCAGTTGCCGGTCTGCGGATCGCGCTTGGAGAGCACGACGTGGCCGCCATAGGCGGTGATGGCGGTGCTGTCGGGCGCCGGTGCGAGCACGACGTCGGAGGACTGGGCCTGCGCGGCGGGCGCGGCGAGGGCGAGGGCGAGGGCGAGGGCGAGGGCGAGCGCCGGCAGCGCGGCGAGGGTGATGCGGAAGCGGGCCATGACCCTGTAACGGGTCCGGGGGGCCGCGAGTTGCGCTCGGTGGACGCGCGTCGGCTACACGGGACGCAGCGCCTCCGTCGACAACACCCCCGCCGCGGGCAGGGCGGCACGCCGAGTGGCGGCGTAGGCGCCGGTCACCACTGCGGCGAGTAGCGCGTCCGCGAGGCCGCCGGTGGCGCCGAGCAGCAGCGACTCGGTGATGAAGGTGCGCCAATGTCGCGCCGCGTCGCGCCGAGCGCCCGGCGCAGCCGATCTCCGAGCGGCGCTCGAGCACGGAGATGATAATGCCGTTAGCGATGCCGACGCCACCGACGAGCAAGGCGACGGCGTCGAACCCGAGCAGTAGCGCCCTCGGCGGCGGCCTTCGCCTCCAGGGCATCCGAACGGGCGGCTGACCTCGGGGTGCTCTTGGGTTGATCGTCGGCGCCAGCAGCGCGCGGGTCGCCGCGAGCTGCGCTTCGCCGGCTCGAAGGTAGACCCCTCGATGTGGAACAGCGCCGGGGTGACCGGCGGCCGATGGGCGGCGCGGGGTCGATGCCGCCGCATCAGACTGCGGCGTTCGCGACGCGCCGGCCAGCCCGCAGCCCGCGGCCCTCTATCCCAGCGTTAGGGTGCGCCGTTCGGGGCGTCATGACGACCAATTTAGCTCAAGGGCAGATCCCAGCTCGGATCGGCTCCTCTTGAAGGCTGGAGCTCGGGTTCCGGCTGGGGCTGGATCCTCAGCCCGCATGAACATGGAGGCCGAGGATCCGCGATATCCGGTTCGGTGTCTACTGTGTTCACGGATGGCGATTCGCGTGCCCAAGCGTCCATATCGAGTAGCGCCGAGTCCAGGCCACATCGACGCCTATGGCGAGCGAACACCTGACCGTTGGGCCGTGCTCCGGACGTCGACCGGGCGCATTGTCGCGCTGTGCCCGACCGAAGAAGAGGCCTGGGAAAAGGCCACGGAGCGCAACGCCGCCCGTATGCTCCGAGCTGCCTAGCATGAGCCGACAGATCGAGGACTACGTCAGCGGGCAGCTAGTGCGCGAAACCGCTGAGGAGCTTGTCACGCAGAGCGTCAGCCGCTGGCTTGTCGGGGAACTGGGCTATCGCAAGGAACAGCTTCAGACGAGGCCGCAGTGGCGGGTGCCTCGCTCGCCTGGGGTGGCTAGGAGTGGCGGGTGGCCGTGTGACCTCGTGATCTTCGGCACGCCCGGTGAAAGGGGCACTGCTTCAGCTGTTCAGGCGATCTTTGAGATGAAGGCTCCGACGAAGCTCAAGACATCGCGTGACTTGGAGCACGCAGAACGAGAGCTCAAACAGTATCTCCAGAACGAGGCGGCACCACGCATCGGCGTCCTGACAAATGGGATCGGCCCCGACAGTGTCACCCACGTCTTCTACAAGTACTTCAAGGACGATCAGATCCAGTGGCGGGAGCTACGAGCGTTTCCTCGGGCGGGCGAGGAGCCCGATCTGGGTTCACGGAGCCTGAAGCGGAAGTGACCTCGTCAAAGCACCCAACCTGAAGCAGTTGTTTCGCGACATCCGCAACCAGATTCATTCTTCTGATACTCGGGTGAGTCGGGACGAAGAGATCATTCGCGAGATCGTTGCTCTCTTGCTCTGCAAGATCTACGACGAAGATCGCGGGCCGAACGACGCGCTGGACTTCTACTGGTCTGTCGACGACAGCGATGAGGAGGTCGCCGCACGCCTAAACTGTATATACGAACGGGTCCGCGCTGACTACCAGGAAGTATTTGACGAACGCGATACGGATACGATTCGGCTTGATCCGCCGTCGATCCGGTTTGCCGTCGCAAAGCTTCAGCGGTACGAACTCACGAACTCGGACCGACACGCGATCGGGGATGCGTTTGAGATCTTTATCGGGGATGCCCTCAAGGGCAAGGAGGGTCAGTACTTCACGCCCCGAAACGTGATCCAGAGTATGGTCCAATATCTTGATCCGCGTCCCACCGAGTCCTTCATCGATCCCGCGTGCGGAACAGGTGGATTCTTGGCTACGGTGTTGGACTACGTCTATCAGCGTCTTGAGAGGCAGCTGACCGACGAAGGTCGGATCAGCCACATCGAGCAGAAGAAGCACGAGTGGGCCAACAAGAAGCTGCGGGGGATTGACAAGGAGGCATTGAACATCAAGTTTGCCAAGGCTGAGGTAGCACTACTCGGCAACGGCCACCAAGGACTGTTCCGGCAAGACAGCCTCGACTTCCGCGCTTGGCCTGGGGACATGAAGCAGAAGGTCAAGCTCGGAAGCTTCGATGTCGTAATGACCAATCCCCCGTTCGGCTCAAAGCTGAAGCGCGACTGCGATGACCTCCCGGCTGAGTACGATCTCATCTGGAGGTTCGAGCAGGACGCTGACTCTGGCGAATGGCACAAGACGAACCAGCGTTTGAAAACCCAGGAGATCGGGGTCCTGTTTCTCGAGCTGTGCCTCAAGCTCCTACGGCCTGGGGGACGTGCTGGCATTGTGTTCAGTGAAGGGCATCTCGCTACCTCCACGGACCGCTACATCTCGAGCTGGCTGCTGCGTCAGGCCAAGGTCTTGGCCGTCATCGACCTTCCGGATGTAACCTTTCAGCCGCACACCCATGCGAAGACGTGCGTGCTCTTCCTCGAGAAATCGCCGCCTCCTGCCGAGTACTCGATCATTATGTCGCAAGCCCGACGTATTGGCCATAACTCGCGCGGCGCACCGATCTATCGTCTGTCGGATAACTTGAAGCCACAGGAAAATGTCGATGGCGCAATGGTACGAGACGACGACCTTGATTTCGTCAACAAGCAGCTCGATTTGATGAAGACCGAGGACCCGGCGGACACCCCGCATGGGTTTCGGGTGAGTCTCTCGCAGCTTGAATCAAGTATTGTCATTCCTCGCTACTACGATCGCTCGTACGTCACCAAGTTGGCTGGGTTCGCAGATACACACGACTGCGATCTAATCGAGATCAATGCGCTTGAAACCGATGGGACACTGGGCGTCTATCGGGGTCACGGGGGAATGAGGTCGCAATGGTACGACCCTGCCGCCCCGATCCCCTACGTTAGGACCTCGAACATTAGCGGGCTTGAGATCGAATATCAGTCGAACCACGTCATGCGTGTACCAGAGGCGCTGCTCGAGAAGAAGTCAGCGGCGCCGGGGAAGACGCGGGTGCGAGCCGACGACATCTTGTTCGTACGACGCGGCGAGCAGCGTATTGGTGACGTGGCGATTGTTTACGAGGGGTTTGATCGCATCTTGACCGCGGGTGAGATCGACATCGTCCGTGTTCTTGACCGTCAGAATGACCACGGCGTGTCGCCGGAGCTGTTGTTGTATCTGCTCGCCCACCCTCAGGTACGTGCACAATATGAGCACAAGACTTTCTACGAAACAATCATTTGGAATATCGCGGACCGATGGCGGCAGGTACTACTCCCTGTCCCGCGAGATGCGGGGACTCGGGCGTCCATCACAAGGCGGGTTGCGTCCGCGGTCAAGAAGCGCCGCGCCGGCCTCGTCGAGATGCAAGCGTTGTGGGAAAGCCCGCCGCTGCCGTTTGCGGAAGACAGAGACCTGACGCCGATACTGGAGTTGGACGAGTAGACAGGCACGGCGCTCCCTCTGGCCCGCATGCGCAAGGTGCGCTATGTCGTCGAGTGGTCGTGGTCGGCCGGAGGCGTCGTGAACGACTCGCTCGCGCGCGCCAGCCGCAGCCGGAACAGCGCACCCCCGCCGGGCGCCGCCTCGACGGCGATCGAGCCGCCGTGCGTCTCGGCGACCTGCCGCACGATCGCCAGCCCGAGGCCCGAGCCCGGCCGCCCGCGTGCGTCCGCGCCGCGGTAGAAGCGATCGAAGACGTGCGCGCGCTCGGCGGCCGGGATGCCCGGGCCGCGGTCGCGCACGGTCAGCTCTCCCCCGCGCAGGACGACGTCGACGACGCCGTCCTCGGGCGCGTGCTTGGCGGCGTTGTCGAGCAGGTTGTCGACGGCGCGGCCGAGCCGCTCGGACAGGCCTTCGACCACCGTCGGCTCGAGCTCGGCATCGAACGTCGTGCGCGCGCGCCTGCGGCGGGCGCGCGTCACGGCCTCCGCCACGACGTCGTCGAACTGGACGTCGTCGACGCCCTGCAGCGGCTCGTCGCCGCGCGCGAGCTCGATGACGTCGGTGATGAGCGCCGTCAGCTCCTCGGTCTCCGCGCGGACGTCCTCGAGCAGCCGCGTGCGGTCGTCCGGGGGCAGCTCGCCGCCCTCGGACAGCAGGACCTCGATGTTCGTGCGCAGCGACGTCACCGGGGTGCGCAGCTCGTGCGAGGCGTCGGCGACGAGCTGGCGCTGGGAGTGCACGGAGTCGTCGAGCGCGCGGCGCGAGCGCTCGAGCGCGTCGAGCATGTCGTTGAAGCGCTGCGCCATCTGGCCGACCTCGTCGTCGCTGCGCACCTCGATGCGGCCGCCGAGGTCATCGGTCTGCGTGATGTGCTCGGCCGCCGCGGTCAGCTCGGTCACCGGCTGGATGACCTGGCGGCCGAACAGGCGCCCGAAGAACGCCGCCAGCAGCGTGGCGCCGGCGCACAGCAGGACGAGCACGAGCTGCAGGCGTCCGAGCGTCGCGTCGACCTTGGCGAGGCTGCGCACGAACTGGATCGCCCCGCCGTCGCGAAACGCGACGGTCAGCACGCGCAGGTGCACGCCGTCGTCGCTGCGCAGGTCGCGCATGACCGCGCGATCGCCGCCGCTGCCCGCGATCGCCCGGTCCGCCTCGTCGACCGGGATGGAGACGTTGCCCTCCCCGCGCAGGAGGATGCGGCCGTCGGCGGTCAGCAGCTGGATCGGGCCGCTGGCATCGCCCTCGCGCACCGACGGGAGCGGGAGGCGATAGCGCAGCTGCGGACCGAACTCGGTGCCGGACGCCAGCCGCCGCTGGACCTGCACGTACTGCGCCCTGAGCCCCCCGTCGACCTGGCCGCGCAGCTCGCTGCGCAGGACGGCGTAGGCGATGACCGCGACGAGCACGACCGTCACGCCGACGGTCGCCGCGGCGAGCAGCGTCAGCCGGTGGCGCAGCGCCATCATGGGTCGCGCAGGACGTAGCCGACGCCGCGCACGGTGTGCAGCAGCCGCCGCTCGCCGCCCTCCTCGGTCTTGCGCCGCAGGTAGCCGATGTAGACGCCGAGCGCGTTGGACGTCGCGCCGAAGTCATAGCCCCACACGCGCTCGAACAGCACCGAGCGGGTCAGCACCTGGCGCGGGTGCTCGAGGAACGTCTCCAGCAGCGCGAACTCGGTCTTGGAGAGGTCGATCGGCCGATGGCCGCGGCGGACCTCGTGCGCGGAGCGGTCGAGCACGAGGTCGGCGAAGGCGAGCGTCGGCCCGCCGGGGTCGACGCGGCGCAGCAGCGCGCGCAGGCGCGCGTTGAGCTCGCGCAGCGCGAATGGCTTGACGAGGTAGTCGTCGGCGCCGGCGTCGAGGCCGTCGACGCGGTCGTCGATCGCGTCGCGCGCGGTGAGCATGAGCACCGGCGTGCGGTCGCCCGCCGCGCGCAGCCGCCGGCAGACCTCGAGGCCGTCGACGCGCGGCATCATCACGTCGAGCACGATCGCGTCCACGGTGCCCTCGGCGAGCGTGTCGAGCGCCACCTGGCCGTCCTCGGCGAGCCGCACGTCGTGGCGTTCGAGCGTCAGCGCACGCTGCAGCGCGGAGCGCACACCGGGTTCGTCGTCGACCACGAGGACCTTCATCTCACATGCTCCTTCGCACAGCACAGCACGGCTGCATAAGAGGCTACGAAGTGCCGGCGGGCGCCGCGCGTGTGTGACGATGCCCGGCGATGACCTTCGCCGACCACTTGGAGCGCGCCTACCCCGACCGCGTGCACGAGGACTTCATCCCGGCGCGTGCGGGCCTCGACGAGCTGCTGCCGGGCTTCCGCGTGCGCCGCATCGCGCCCGGCGCCTCCGGCGAGCCGTGGATCTATGCGACCAGCGGGGCGACGGCGGCGATGGGCGCGGACGAGGACGGCGCCGAGTACGTCCTGCTGGCCCCCGCCGCAGACCCGGTGCTGGTCGAGATGCTCGCCGCGCTGGCGACGGTCAACGCCGATCCCGACCGGCGCCTGGGCGTGGGCAGCATCCTCGCGCTCAAGCGCCCGTGGACCGGCCAGGCGGCGGCCCAGAACCTGCTCGTGCTGCCGCCGTACGTGTTCGGCGCGGGCTTCGAGGTCTACGAGGCCGCGGACTCCGATCGCCGCGTCGTCGTGCTGTGGCTCGTGCCGATCACGTCGTCGGAGGCGCGCTTCGTGCGCCTGCACGGCGTGCAGAAGTTCGAGGAGCTCCTGCAGCGCAGCGAGGCCAACCTCGCCAGCCCGCGGCGCGCGCCGATCGTGTAGGACCGCTACTCGACGTCCGTGCCGCCGGCGTAGAGCTTCTTCACCGTCAGCACCATCTTGCGCGAGCAGCGGTCGGGCCCGGGCAGCCCCGCGCGCAGGCGGTAGAGCACGTAGCGGTCGAGCGTGAGCACGGGCGGGCCGACGGCGTCGAAGGGCTTGCGCCAGTCGTCGTCGACGAGCACGTAGTCGGCGGGCCGCGAGACCGGCACGTGCGGGTAGCTCGTCTCCATCACGGGCCGTTGCGAGCACAGCGGCTGGCCGGAGAGGATGATCCCGGCCCACAGCTGGCGCCCGTCGGCGGGGATGTCCAGGCGCACGGACTGGTCGGCCGGCAGGAGCGCGTCGACGCGCTTGAGCTCGAGCATGCTCTTGGGCAGCTGGTCGAAGGTCTGGCCGATCTCCTGCGCTGCGCCCAGGCGCGCCGCGGCGATCAGGAACACCAGCGTGAGCGCGCTCACCCACTTCCACTTCAGCCGCGCCAGCCCGGTGGCCGCGACCGCCACGCCCAGCGGCGCCGCGAAGGCGAGCGCCTTGTAGTGGAAGTACCAGCCGTACTCGCGGGGGCGGAAGTAGAAGGCGGCGATGACGCCGAAGGCGACGATCCCGCCCAGGCCCCAGCGGATGTCGCGCGGCGCGGCGCGCAGGGCGAGCACGAGCCCGCCGATCAGCATGATCATCCCGGCCAGGCCGATGCCGGCCTCGTCGAAGCCGAGGAAGTAGCGCTCCGGGAAGAAGCCCGTCAGATCGCCGCCCCAGTTGACGAGCGAGTAGCCCGGCGCGAGCACCCGGGTCGAGACCGACACCTTCTCGAGCACGCCCTGCAGCGGCAGCAGCAGCAGTAAGAACAGCGGCACGATCCAGAGCAGGTTGCGCTTGTTGCGCAGCCGCGGCAGGCGCAGCAGCGAGCGCCCCTGGCGGCGGCGCTCGAACGCCCAGAAGATGATCGCCGCGATGAGCGGGATCGGCATCGCCAGCGGATAGGCGAACACGAGCACGCCCAGAAACGACGCGAACAGCAGCAGCCCGCCGCGCGAGCGTCTTCGCACGACGTACCACGCGAGCACGATCGCGAACGGCAGCGCCATGTAGCCCCACGTCTGGTTGAAGTACGGGTGCATCCCCGTGAAGAGCGTCATCCGGTTCAGGCCGACGAGGCCCATCGCCGCCCCCGCCGCCCACGCGCCGGCGCCCAGCAGCTCCCGCGCGAGCAGCCAGAAGCCCAGCGCGCCGAGCGCCATCAACGCCGCCTGCAGCGTCGCGATGACCGCGTAGGGCTCCATCCCGGCGACCCGCGCGACGGCGCCGAACGCGAGGTAGATCGGCGGCTTGGAGCGCCATACGAGCGGCACGCGATCGACCGGCTCGTCGGGCGCGACGCCGTTGGGGTGATGGCTCTGCAGGAACTGCGCCGTGCCGACGGCGAGGTGCGCGTCCGAGCCGTTGCCGATCACGGTCACGAAGCCGCCGCGGAACATCGGCACGAGCGCGATCGCGCCGATCAGCAGCGCCACGTACAGCGGCACGAGCAGCGTGCCCCACGTGACGTGCAGGCCGGCCGCGCGCGCCGACCGCGCGAGCGGCAGCCCCGGGTCGCGGCGCCAGGCGTAGATCCCCACCGCGACGCCGCCGGCGAGCGCGATCGCCAGCGCGACGTCGAACGGCACGAAGGCGTAGACGAGCAGCGCGAGCTCGAGCGCCGTGCCGACGGCGCCGACCGGCAGCACCCACAGCAGCTCGTGCCGGCGCAGGCCGGCCGGCAGGAACAGCCGGGTCGGGCCGAAGCCGATGATCGCGAACAGCACGACGCAGGCGCCGCCCACCTGCATGGCGTCGGCGACCCCGCCGCGGCCCTGGACGCCGGCGTAGGTGGCCAGGCCGAGCGCGAGCGAGCCGGCGCCCAGCAGCGCCAGCCCGACGAGCGCCAGATGCAGGCGCCGGCTCAGCGGAGCTCGTCGTGGCGGCGGCGCGCCTGCGCCATCACCCGGTGCAGGAACACCGGGTTGCCCACCAGGTAGCGCCGCCACATCCGCTTCGGCTCGATCGCCAGTCGAAAGATCCATTCCAGCCCATTGTCGGACAAGGAGGCCGGCGCGCGCGGTACGCGTCCCGAGACGAAGTCGAACAGCGCCCCGACGCTCCACAGCACGTCGCAATCCAGGCGGTTGACCGTGCGGTGCGCCCAGATCTCCTGCTTGGGCGTCCCCATGCCGACGAGCAGGATGTCGGGCTGGCGCGCGTTGATGTCCTCGATGACGCGCTCGTCGTGGCCCGAGCCGATCTGGAAGTAGCCGTGGTGGGTGCCGACCACGCGCAGCCCGGGGTGTGCGCGGCGCAGCCGCTGGCCGGCCTGCGCGGCGACGCCGGGGTCGCAGCCCAGCAGGTACACCGAGCGGTCCTGCTGCTCGCAGAGCGCGGCGAGATCCCAGATCCAGTCGGCGCCGGTCATCCGGTGCGGGATCTCGGCGCTGAGCGCCTTGGCGGCCAGCCGCACGCCGTAGCCGTCGCAGTAGACGAGGTCGGCGCCCTCCAGCGCCTCGCGCAGCGCGGGATCCTCGCGCGACTGGTTGAGCACGTGCGCGTTGACGTACATGACGCGCTTCGTCGGCTCGTCGCCACCCACCCAGCCGACGATCCGCTGCAGCAGCTCGTCGGGATGGCCGAGCTCGATCGGCAGCTCGAAGATCCGCGACTGGGTCGGCGGCGCGAGGTCGGCGGGGTCTTGCGTGGCCTGAGGCACGGCTAGTGGTCCGTCACGAGCACCAGGGGATCGTAGAGGACCCGCTGGGCCGGGGAGACCGCTTCAGCGCGGCTTGCGCCAGACGAACAGGTGCCCGCGCGCCGCGCCGCTCAGGCCGAGCGCGCGCACGGCCTCGGTGACGCCGGGGTAGGCGTCGTCGGCGTAGTCGTGAAAGGCCACGACGCCGCCCGGCGCGAGCGCCGGCTCCCAGGTCCGGAACGTCGCCACGGTCTCCTCGAGCTCGTGCGAGGAGTCGATGAAGACGGCGTCGACGGGCGGCGGGTCGGCCGGCCCGAGGCCGCCGGGACGGTCGTGCAGGTGCACCCGCGCGCGGTCGGCCGGCGACAGCAGGTCCAGGTAGCGCTCGCGCTCGGGGTGCGCCTCGACGTCCCAGGTGTGCACCTCGCGGCCGGCCTGCGCGAGCGTCAGGCAGCAGGTCGTCCACGCGGCGGCGGTGCCGATCTCGGCCACGCGGGTCGCGCCGCCGAGCGCGTCGAGCAGGACGCGCATCTCGGCGGGGCGGCAGGCGACGTCGATGCTCCAGGTGTCGCCCTCGGCCTGCGCGCGGCGCAGCGCCCGGTACCAGAAGACCGCGACGGGCCGCGGCAGGCGCGCCAGGCTCGCCGCCTGCAGCGCGAGGCGGCGGGCGCGCTCGACCGGCGAGCGGTCGTCGTCGCTGCGAAAGAGATGCAGGCGGGGGCGGCCCATGCGCCGGAACCTAGTGGTTCCGGCCCGCGCGGACACCGGACGACATGTGTCCGGACGCGTGATCGGGCGCGTGCGGGCGATCACGGCGTGACATCGTTGCGTCCGTGCCGATCGTCGCCATCGATGCCCGCGATGCCTTCGACCCGCAGCTGCGGGGGTGGGGGCGTTACGTGCGCGAGTTGGTGGACGCGCTGCCCGAGCGCCCGGGCCTGGAGTATCGGATCATCAAGGCGGGCAGCGATCGCGGGCCGGAGCTGTTCTTCGAGCAGGTCGAGCTGCCCCGGCTGCTGCGCCGTGAGGGCGCCGATCTCGTCCACGCGCCGAACTGCTTCCTGCCGCTCGCACGCCCGTGCATGGGCGTCGTGACGATCCACGACCTCGCCTTCGAGGTCTTCCCCGACGACTTCTCCAAGCGCACGGGCTGGAAGTACCGCACGTTCGCGCGGCGTGCGGCGCGCTCGGCGCAGCGCGTCATCTGCGTGTCGGGCTACACGGCGAACGACGTCGTGCGCCGCTACGACGTCGACGAGGCGCGGGTGCGGATCATCCCCAACGCGCCGTCGCTGCCGATCGGCCACGAGCCGGTGCCCGACGACGGTCCGTACCTGCTGGCCGTCGGCGATCTGCGCCCGAAGAAGAACCTGCTGCGGCTGGTGGAGGCGTTCGGAGCGCTGCGCAAGGAGGGGCTGCCGCACCGGCTCGTGCTCGCCGGGATCGACAGCGGCCCCGAGGCCGATCGCGTCCGCGCCGCGGCCGACGGCGCGCCGGTGCGCCTGACCGGCTACCTCTCCGACGCGCGCCTGGACGCGCTCATGCGCGGCGCCGACGCGCTCGTGCACCCCTCGCTGTACGAGGGCTTTGGGCTCGTGCTCGTCGAGGCGATGGCGCGCGGCGTGCCGGTCGTCGCGGCCCGCGCGACCGCGCTGCCCGAGACCGGCGGCGACGCCGCGGAGTACTTCGACCCGCTCGACGTGGGCGACCTGGCGGCCGCGATCCGCCGCGTGATCGGCGATCGCGCGCACCACGCGGAGCTCGTGCGGCGCGGGCACGACCGCGCGCGCCGCCTGTCGTGGGCGGCGAGCGCGGCGCTGACCGTGGCCGTGTACGAAGAGATGTTGTGAGCGCGCGGACGACGATCCTCGTCCTCAGCGTCGACGAGGCGCCCCTGCTCGAGCACTCGCTGCCGGCCGCGGCGGCGCAGCCGGAGGCCGAGCTCGTGGTGATCGACAACGCCTGCACCGATGCGACGCGCTCGGTCGCCGAGCGCTGCGGGGCGCGACTGGTCAGCCTGCGCCAGCGCCAGTCCTACGCGGCGGCGATCAACGCCGGGATCGTCGCGACGGAGGGCCGCGCGGTGCTGCTGCTCAACGCCGACTGCGTGCTCGACGCCGGCTTTCTCGCCGCGGCCCGTCCGCGCCTGGACCAGCGCGGCGTCGGGTCGGTGGCGCCGCGGCTCGTGCGGGCGACGGGGATGCGCGCGGACGAGCGGCTCGACCGGCTCGATGCCGCCGGCATGGTGATCGACCGGCGGCGCAAGAACACGCTGGTCGGCCACGACGAGCCGGCGACCGGCTACCTCGCTGCGGCCGAGGTCTTCGGCGGCGACGGCGCGTGCGTGCTCTATCGCCGCGAGGTGCTCGACGCCTGCGCGATCGGCGGCGAGGTGTTCGACGAGGACCTCGAGCTGTGGGCGTCGGACGTCGACGTCGCGTGGCGCGCGCGGCTGCTGGGCTGGCGCTGCATGTACGAGCCGCGGGCGGTCGCCTGGCACATGCGCTTCTACTCGCCGACCACGCGCTCCGGGCTGCCCGAGGCGCACCGGCGGCTGCAGTTTCGCAACCGGCTGCTGATGATGGCCAAGAACGACGCGTGGGCCGACGTGCGCCGCGACCTGCACCGGATCGCGTTCTACGAGGTGCTGGCCTTGGGCCACGTGATCCTGCGCGAGCGCCACCTGCTGCGCGCCTACGCCGAGGCGTGGCGGGCGCTGCCCGCGACGCGGCGCCGGCGGCGGGTGGTGCAGGCCCAGCGCGTGCGCGGCGCACGACCGCCGTTCGGGCTGCGCGCGCCGCGCTGAGTGGCCGGCGGGGGCGCGGCGTGGACGCCGCGCTGAGTGGCCGGCGGGGCCGCGGCGTGGACGCCGCTGAGTGGCCGGCGGGGGCGCGGCGTGGACGCCGCGCTGAGGGCCGCGCGGCGGCTATGGGTGCAGCACCGGCGCCGCGAGCGGCTGCCGCGCCGGTGGTGTTGACGCGCCCGGTGCGATATCCGCACCGGGCGCGTCACGATCGCGCTCGGAGGACGGTCCGGGCGCGCTCGGTGCGATATCCGCACTCGGCGCGCCCCGCCCGATCAGCCGGCGTCGCTCCTTACGCGCTGCCGCGCCGTGGCGAAGATCTCCGCCACCGCCGGCTCCATGTAGTAGTCGGTGCCGCCGTCGGGGCGGCCCTCGGTGGCGATCGGCAGCTCGCGGGAGACCTTGCGGGCGTAGCGCCCGGGCCAGGCGAGCACCCCGGCGACGCCGTGGGCGCCCTTGTCGAGCCCGAGGCGCGCGGCGATCTCGTTGCCGGCACGGCGCTCGCCGGGCGCGTCGATGAGCTCGTCGAACAGCGCCCGCGCGGGCGGGGCGAGCTTGCCGTACAGCCAGGCTGCCGGCTTGCCGTCGCCGGCCGACCACGGCGCCGGCTCGCGGAAGGCATGGTGCGGGCCGCCGCGCCCGGCGCCGCGGCGACCGCCCCAGGCGGGCGAGGCGCCGGGCTCGGCCGCCAGAAAGGTCGCGAACCAGACGTAGAACTCCGGTACGCGCTCCTCCGGGACGGCGACCGTGATCGGCTTGTCCGCCATCTAGGCCGTCTGCGTCTCGCCGCCGCTGGTCGCGGCGCGCTCGTCGGGGTGGCGGTGGGGGCCACCGCAGCGGTGATGTCCGCGGCCGCGGCCGCGGTGTCCGGGGACGTTGGCGAGAAAGCGGCCGTAAAGGGCGTAGAACTCGGCCACCCGTTCCTCGGGAACGGCGATGGTGATCTGCTTGTCCTGCGTGGTGGGCTCGACGGTCATGTCGGCCCCTCCCTTCTCTCGTGTACTTACGAGAGCCAGCATACAGAAGTAAAATACTTAAGTACAGACGACCATCCGCTCGGGACTCCAGCGGTTCATCACCATGGGTGCGGTAGCCCGCCATCGACGACGCAGCGACTGGCCCATCACCAGGACTGCGTGCGCCCGCCGTCGACGATGCAGCGACTGGCCCATCACCAGGACTGCGTGAGCCCGCCGTCGGCGATGCAGCGACTGGCCCATCACCAGGACTGCGTGCGCCCGCCGTCGGCGATGCAGCGACTGGCCCATCACCAGGACTGCGTGCGCCCGCCGTCGACGATGCAGCGACTGGCCCATCACCAGGACTGCGTGAGCCCGCCGTCGACGAGCAGCGACTGGCCCGTCACGTAGCCCGCCGCCGCCGAGCACAGGAACACCGCCGCGGCGGCGACCTCCGCGGGCGTGCCGAGCCGCCCCGCCGGGACCTGCCCGCGGGCGGCGTCCTGCGCGGCCTCCAGGCCGCCGTAGCCGCCGGCCAGCCGGTCGGTGGCGATCCGGCCCGGCAGGACGGCGTTGAACGTCACGCCCGCGCCGGCGTTCTCCCGCGCGAGCTGCTTGAGCACCGCGAGCAGCCCCGGCCGGTTGGCGGTGGAGAGCGCCAGGCCGCGCAGCGGCTCGACCACGGTGCTCGACGACACCGCCAGCACACGCCCGAAGCCGCGCTCGCGCATCCCCGGCACGACGCGGCCCATGACCAGCATCGGCGAGACCACGAGCGCGCGGTGCGCGGCCTCCCACTCCGCCGTC
Organism: uncultured Actinomycetes bacterium; assembly: GCA_963709935.1. Classification (GTDB taxonomy): domain Bacteria; phylum Actinomycetota; class Thermoleophilia; order Solirubrobacterales; family Solirubrobacteraceae; genus CADCVQ01. The sequence goes on from CAVPYM010000013.1 coordinate 15,197, forward strand.
GGGATCGCCAGCGGGTCGGCGAAGCGCGGCGGACCGCCGGTGTTCGCCACGTAGACGTCGATCGGGCCGAGGTCCGCCTCGACGGCGTCGACGAGCCCGCCGACCGCCCCGAGGTCGTCACTGTCGAAGGCGTAGGCCGAGGAGCGCGAGGCCCGCGCCACGCGCGCGCCCTCCGCCTCGAGCGCATCGGCGATCGCCCGCCCGATCCCGCGCGAGGCGCCCGTCACGAGCGCGACCCGGCCCTCCAGGCCGAGCTCCACGCGACTAGTCCTCGCCGTCAGCGTCCACCGGCGCCGGCGCGCGCGCGATGACCGCCATGCGGTCGCGGAAGTCCGGCGCCCACATGCGGTCCACGAGCCGCGCCGCCCGCGCGCCGCGCACGAGCAGCCGCGCGACCCCCGGCGAGTAGCCGCCGACGCGCTCGAGGTAGTAGCGCACGCTGAACGCCTTCGGCGCGGTTTCGATCTCGATCACCGTCCAGCCGTGGCGCTCGAGCAGCGTGCGCAGCGAGCGGCGCGTGAAGAACTGCACGTGCGTCGGGATCACCGACCACCAGCGCGCCCGCATCCCCCGCGCGACGAGGCTGCCCGCGTCGGGCAGGGCCATCCAGGCGATCCCGCCGGGCCGCAGCAGCTCGGCCATCCGGTCCAGCGCCTCGCCGGGGCGCGGCAGGTGCTCGATGACGTCGCCCATGACGATCGCGTCGAAGTGGCCGAGCGGCAGGTCGGTCTCGAACAGGTCGCCCGTGCGCACGTCGAGGCCGAGGCGGTCGCGCGCGAACGCCGAGGCGAACGCCGACGGCTCGACGCCGGTGACGGCCCAGCCGCGCGACTCGGCCTCGGAGAGCAGGAAGCCGACCCAGCAGCCGAGGTCGAGCAGCGTGCGGTGGCGCGGGCCGCCGTTCGTCGTCGGGATCGGGACCGGCGTCAGGTTGGACTCGATGTGCTTCAGCGCGCGCCGCGCCGTCTCGCGCTGGCCGGCCTCCTCGGCGACGTATTCCTCCGAGGCGGCGTCCGCGTAGGCGCTCTCCAGCACGGCGTCGGCGGGCATCGGGTCGGTCTGGCGGTGCCCGCACGCCGGGCAGCGGACGATGTCGGCGAGGGCCGTGCCGAAGCGGTCGGTCGTCGGGATCAGGCCGTCGGGGCCCGCGTCGCCGGCCACCTTGAGGTGCGGGACGAGCCCGGAGGCCCCGCATGCTGCGCAGCAGGTCACGCGGCGCAGGTTACGCGCACGTGTCGGCAACGCACGCGACCGGACCAAATACGATCACCGGCGTGGCCGATCGGCATCTGGCCCTGCTGAGCATCGTCGCGCCGATGCTCGACGAGGAGGGCACGGCGCGCGTGTTCTACGAGCGCGTGTGCGCGGCCGTCGACGGGCTGCCCTGGGAGCTCGTCGTCGTCGACGACGGCTCGACCGACGCGACCGCGCAGATCCTCGCCGAGATCGCGCGCGAGGACCGCCGCGTGCGGGTCATCTCGCTGTCGCGCAACTTCGGCCACCAGACGGCGATCACGGCCGGGCTGGACCACGCGGCCGGCAACGTCGTCGTGATGATCGACGCCGACCTGCAGGATCCGCCCGAGCTCATCGGCACGATGATCGACCACTGGCGCGCGGGCTCGGACGTCGTCTACGCGACGCGCACCGACCGCACCGGCGAGTCGCGCTTCAAGCTCAAGACCGCCGAGTGGTTCTACCGCATCATGGGCCGCCTCTCCGACGTCCCGCTGGCGGCCAACGCCGGCGACTTCCGGCTGCTGGACCGGCGCGCGCTCGACGCGCTGCTGACGATGCGCGAGCGCAACCGCTACCTGCGCGGCATGACGTCGTGGGTCGGCTTCACGCAGACCGCGCTGCCCTACAGCCGCGCCGCGCGCCACGCCGGCACGACGAAGTTCCCGATCCGCAAGATGGCGCACTTCGCGCTGGACGCGATCGCATCGTTCTCCAACGTCCCGCTCCAGCTCGCGACCGTCGCCGGCTTCGTCTGCGCGATGCTCGCGTTCCTCGCGGTCCCGGTCGCGATCGGCTTTCGCATCTTCGGGGCGTTCGTGCCCGGCGTCACGACGACCGTCGTCGCCGTGCTGCTGCTCGGCGGCATCCAGCTCATGGCGATCGGCTTGATCGGCGAGTACGTCGGGCGCATCTACGACGAGGTCAAGCGCCGTCCGCTGTACATCGTGCGCGAGAGGACCAACCTGGTCACGGCAGAGGATGAGCGCGAGCACACCTCCGTCTAGCGATGCGGCTGACGGCCCCGGCCGCCCGCGGATGCTGACGGTGCTGGGCGCGGCCCTCTCGATCGCCTGCCTCGTCGCGCTCGTGCTCTGGGCGATCCACCAGGAGGCGCCGACGCTGCCCAGTGAGCCCGGGCCGCTGGCCGAGCTCGGCGCCGCGGTGGCGTTCTACCTCGCAGGCTGCGCCGTGCGCGCCGAGCGCTGGTATGAGCTGCTGCGCTACAACGGCGCACAGCCGCGGCGGATCGACGCCTACGGGCTGCTCGCTGTCGGCAACGCCGGCAACAACATCCTGCCGGCGCGCGCCGGCGACGCGCTGCGCGTCGTGATGATCGTGCCGCGCGCGAGGACCGACGCGCGCACGGCGATCGGCACGATCGTCGCCGAGCGGGTGCTCGACGTCGTCGTGCTCGTCGGGCTGTTCGTCGTGCTCGCCTACGGCGTGCTCGGCGGGATCGAGCTGCCGTCGGCCGGGCGCCTGCTGGTCGCCGCGCTGCTCGTCGCGGGGCTGATCGCGGCGATCATGATCGCGGCGTGGGTGCTGCACCGCCGCGGGCACCTCCGGCGCGTGCTGGCGTGGCTCGCGCCGATGGCCGAGGCGACCCGCAACCTGCGTTCCAACCACGGCCTGCGCCTGCTGGGGCTGACGTTCGCCGTGTGGGCGCTCGAGTGGATCGCGTGGTGGCTGACGGCACGCGCCGCCGGCCTCGACCTCGCCGTGCTCGAGGTCGGCTACCTCATGGGCCTGGCCTCGGTGTTCGCGCTCGTGCCCAGCGGCCCCGCCTACGTCGGCACGTTCGACGCGGCGATCGCGTTCGGGGTCCGGGCGATCGGCCACACCGGCGCGCAGGCGCTCGCCTACCTGCTGCTGCTGCGCTTCGTCGTGACGGTCCCGATCACGCTGATCGGGCTCGTCGTGCTCGTCGCGCGCTACGGCGGCGTCGGCCGGATGCGGGCGCTGGTGCGCGCGTGAGGGTCGCCGTGCTCGGTGCCGGCGTGGCGGGCCTCGTCGCCGCCTACCGGCTCACCCAGGAGGGGCACGCCTGTGACGTCTACGAGCGCTGGCCCGGGCTCGGCGGCCAGGCGGCGACGCTCGACGTCGGCGGCGGCGCGCTGCTCGAGCGCTACTACCACCATCTGTTCACGAGCGATCGCCACATCGTCGCGCTCTACGAGGAGCTCGGGATGGGCGACGAGCTCGAGTGGAAGCCATCCTCGATGGCGTTCTTCCTGGAGGGGCGCCAGTGGGCGTTCAACGGGCCGCTGGACCTGCTGCGCTTCGGGCCGCTGTCGCCGCCGGCGCGGCTGCGGATGGGCCTGGCCGTGCTGCTGCTTCAGAAGCGCTCCAAGGAGGTCGCACCCTTCGAGTCGATCACCGCGCGCGAGTGGATCGAGCGGCGGATGGGGCGCGGGCCCTGGCGCACGGTGTGGGGGCCGCTGCTGCGCGGCAAGTTCGGCGAGCGGGCCGAGGACATCTCGATGGCCTGGCTGTGGAGCAAGCTCACGCTGCGCCGCCGGCTCGAGGGCGACGAGGCCAAGCAGGAGCTGCTCGGCTATCCCGCGCACTCGTGGGAGCTGCTCTTCGACGCGCTGCGCGACGCGATCGTCGCGGGCGGCGGGCGGGTGCTGATCGACCGCCCGGCGGCGGCGCTGCGACGCGGGCCGCAGGGCGAGGGCTTCGTCGTCACGGCGGGCGCCGGCGGGTCGTTTCGGGCGGGCCACGACCCGCGCGGCTTCGCGCGCCGGCCGCCGGGCGACGACGGGGAGGAGCACTACGACGCGGTCGTCGCCACCGTCCCCAGCGACGTGTTCGGCGCGCTGCTCGACGACGACCTGCGCGCCGCGATCGGCCCGGAGTACCTCAACCGGCTCGCGGCCACCGAGTACCACACCGCGCTGTGCCTGCTGCTCGAGCTCGACCGCCGCTTCTCGCCGTTCTACTGGACGAACATCGCCGACCCCGCGGTGCCGTTCGTCGGCCTCGTGGAGCACACGAACTTCATCTCGCCGCAGCGCTACGGCGGGCGGCGCTTTCTCTACGTCGCCAACTACCTGGCGCCCGGCGACCCGCTGCTCGGGCTCAGCCCGGCGGAGCTGCTGGCCGCCTACCTGCCCGGCCTGCGGCGCGTCCAGCCGGAGTTCTCCGAGGACTGGATCGTCGCGCGCTGGCTGCACCGCGAGCCCGCCGCCCAGCCGATCGTCACGGTCGGCTACCACCGTCGCATCCCGCCGCTGCAGACCGGCGTGCCGGGACTCGTGCTGGCCAACACGACGCAGATCTATCCCGAGGACCGCGGGACGAACTACAGCGTCCGGCTGGGCGGCGACGCCGCCCGCGCCCTCCTGGACGCGTAGCAGCAGCGCCCGGCGGATTCTGGACGAACGTCCGTTCATCGCCGAACTCAGGTCTAGGGCGTGCCAGAATTGGCGATAACGGAGGCAACCCACCCAACAACCACAGGACATTCGCCTATGGATGCCTTTGCCATACCGTTCGTCGCCTTCACAGCCGGAATCATCTGGCTGCTCGTGGAGGTCATCCGGGGTTCGTTCGAGGACCCCTATCCACGCCGCGCCGGGATCACCTGGGCCGTCACGTGTCCTATCGCCGGGCTGTGCTTCGGCATCGGCCTGGCCCCCGCCGCGCTCATCTTCGGAGCGGTCAGCGTGCTCGCGCTCGGCTCGCTCGGCTACTGGTTCTGGGCCACCGAAGCCGATGATCCCGACGGCGACTCCGAAGAGGAGCCCGTCGACCCCGAACCCGGCCCCGACAACGAGGTCGAGATTCCCGATTGGGCCAAGCGGGTCGAAAATCCCGACTGGGCCAAGCCGAAGTCCGACATCGACTGGGACGCGTTCGATCGCGCCCGTACCGAGTGGGAGCGTGAGTTCACGCCCAAGCCCGTCACGCCGGAGCCCGAGTGGGCCCCGCAGCGTGAGCTGGTTCCCGCCGGCGTCTGAGCAGTACCGCACGTCGCCCGCGTCATCCGACCCCAGTCTAGGTCGGAGGCGCGGGTTTCGTCGTTCCTGAGGGCGGGTGCGGTCAGCGGGCGGCGAGCGCGTCCGCGTAGACCTGCCAGGTGGTGCGCGCCGCGTCGGCCCAGGTCCACGCCGGCGGTGCGGGCGCCGGCCGTTGTGCGGCCACGGCGGCCGCCAGCAGGCCCTCGAGGTCCGCGCCGTCGACGAACGTCGCCCGGTCGCCGAGCACCTCGCGCAGCACGGCGATGTCCGACGCGACGACCGGCGTGCCGCAGGCCAGCGCCTCGACCGTCGGCAGCCCGAAGCCCTCGTCGTCGGAGGGGAAGACGAGCGCTCGCGCGCCGGTGTAGATCGCCGCGAGGTCCTCGTCGGGCACCCGCCCGGTCAGCGTGACGTCGGGCAGCTCGTGGGCCCACGGCTTCGTCGCGCCGACGAGCACGAGCGGCAGCTCGCGCGGCGTGCGCGCCAGCGCCGCGATCCGCTTGCGCGGGTCGGGCGTCTCCAGCCCGCCGACCCACAGCAGATACTCCTCGGGCAGCTGGTAGCGCTTGCGCGCGGCGGCGACCTCCTGCGGGCTGCGCGTGGACAGCTTCGGCGCGACCGCCTCGTGGATGACGACGACCCGCTCGGGATCGATCCGCAGGTGCTCGACGACCTCCTCGGCGACGACCGCCGTCGGCACGATCAGCCGCGCGGAGCGCTCGACGGCGAGATATCGCATGCGAAAGCGGATCCCGCTGCGCAGGTACTCGCTGCGGCGCTTGAGCGGGACGACGTCGTGCAGCGTCACGACCTGCGGGCACGGCGGGCGCAGCAGCGCGCCGTCGATCCACGGCGCGTGGTAGACGTCGCTGCGCCGCGGCCGGTGGCCATGGACGATCGCGTCCTCGGGCGCCGCCGCCTCCTGGAGCGCGGCCAGCAGGCAGCTCGCGTAGCGCCCGATCCCGCGCGGGTCGTCCGTCGGGCGGGAGTCGAAGACGATCCTCATCCGGCGGCCGCCTGCAACAGGATCCGCTCGACGCGGTCGGCGTAGGCGTCGGCGCCGAACTGCTGGGCGTGCGCGCGAGCGGCGGCGCCCATGCGCCCGCGAGCGGCGAGCACCTCGAGCACGGCGGCGGCGAGCTCGGCGGGATCGCCGGGCGTGACGAGCCGGCCGGTGACGCCGTCGGCGACGACCTCGTCGAGGCCGCCGACGCGCGTCGCGACGACCGGCGTGCCGGCCGCCATCGCCTCCGCGAGCACGGTCCCGAACGGCTCCTGGCGCGAGGGCGCGACGAGCACGTCGAGGTGGCGCATGACGGCGGCGCCGTCTGGCACCCAGGCGATGTGCTCGACCCCCGCGGCGCCGCGCACCTGGCGGGAGTAGGCGGGGTCGCTGTCGTAGGGGTCGTCGCCGACGAGGACGATCCGCACGTCGGGCATCCGCGCGCGAATCAGCGGCGCGGCCCGGACGAGGTCCAGCGGCCCCTTGCGCGGCTCGATGCGTCCGACGAAGCCGACCACCGGCCGCTGCTTCGGGCGGTCGTCGACGGGCCACGGCGGCGGCGTGTCCGGCACGTCGAGCTCGACCGGGCAGTAGACGACGTGGGCGTGCAGCCCCGGCAGGCGCGCGGCGACGGCGCCGGAGTCGGCCAGCACCGCGTCGGCGCGCGACCAGAAGCGCGGCACGCGATCGACGATGTCGTGGACGTGCAGGATCGTGCGGCGGCCGGCGAGGCCCGGCAGCAGCCGTCCGCTGACGGTGCCGTTGAGGTAGACGAGGTCGTGCGCGGCGGCCAGCCGGCGGGCGCGCGGGAAGCTCGCCGCGGCGCGCGCGCCGGCGCCGCGCTCGAGGCCGCCGAGCGCGAGCCGGACGATCGGCAGCCCGGCCTCGTCGAGCGGGCCGGCGGCGGGCGTGGCCAGCGTCAGCACGTGGCCGCGGGCGAGCAGCCGCTTGGCCAGGCGCAGCAGCCCGATCTCGGCGCCGCCCGGGTGGGCGACCGCACATACGGCGAGGATCCGCATCGCGTGATCGTCGCAGGGCGGCGATGTGGATCGTCGTGTGCCGATCGTCACCCAGCGGATCCGCCGGTTTGCCTCCGCTGCGGGCGTGCCCTGTCGCCGCAGTAGCGTTGCTGCGGTGCACTCCGAGACCGATCGGCACGACGCGGTCTGGGCCGCCGTGCCCCCGGGTGCGCGCCCCGAGCGCTTCGAGCTGCGGCGCGCGTTTGTGCTCGGCCACGTGCGTCCCGGCGAGACCGTGCTCGACCTCGGCTGCGGCGCGGGCGAGTTCAGCGCCGCGCTCGCCGCGGCCGGCGCGCTGCCGATCGGCGTCGACGTGGCCGCCGAGGCGCTGCGGCGGGCGGCCGTGCGCCCGCCGGATCTCGACCTGCGGCTGTGGCGCGACGGCGAGCCGCTGCCGCTGGAGGACGCGAGCGTCGACGCCGTCTGGGCCGGCGAGGTCATCGAGCACGTCGCCGACGTCGCGCCGTGGCTGTCGGAGGTGCGCCGCGTGCTGCGCCCGCGGGGGACCCTCCTGCTGACGACGCCGCACCACGGACCGCTGACGCTGCTGGCGCTCGCGCTCAGCCGGCGGCGCTTCGACGCGCACTTCGAGCCGCGCTCGGATCACCTGCGCTTCTTCTCGCCGCGCACGCTGCGCGCGCTGCTGCACGACCTCGGCTTCGACGTCGCGCAGCTGCGCGTGGCCGGTCGGCTGCGCGGTCCGGGCGCGACGATCCTCGCGCGAGCGATCCGCGGCTGAAGGTCCCAGCTACCGCCGGCCCCGGCGCCCGCGGCGCGAGCGCGTATCGTGACGCGGCCATGCGCGTCCTGCTGGACACGACCTACGCGCTGCGCGGCCCCAGCGGCACCGGGATCTACGTCGAGCGCCTCGCCGCAGCCCTGCGCGCGGAGGGCGTCGACGTCGTCGAGGCGGCCGACGCGCGCCGCCCGCCGCCCGCGGGCGGCGGTCTGGGCAGCGCGCGCAACCTCGCCCACGACGCCCGCTGGACGCAGGTCGGCCTGCCCGAGCGCGCGCAGGCCGTGCGGGCCGACGTGATCCACCACCCGCTGCCCGCGCACGCCGTCCGGGCGCCGTGCCCGCAGGTCGTGACGATCCACGATCTCGCGTTCGAGCGCCTGCCCGACTACTTCGCGCCGGCGTTCCGGCGCTGGGCGTCGCTCACGCACCGCCGTGCCGCGCGCGCGGCGGACGCGGTGGTCTGCGTCTCGCAGACCACGCGTCGCGACGCGATGGCGCGCTGGGGCCTGGACGGCGCGCGGATCGTCGTCGCGCCGCACGGACCGGGCCAGGCGCCGCCGGTCAGGGCCGTGCCGCCGCGCGCGCCGACCCATTTCCTCTACATCGGCGACGACGAGCCGCGCAAGAACCTCGCGCTGCTGCTCGCCGCGCACGATCGCTACCGCACGGCCGTCGGCGCGGACGCCACGCTGGAGCTCGTGCTCGCCGGCCGGGCGCAGCCCGCCCCCCAGCCGGGCGTGCGCCTCGCGCCCGATCCCGATCTGCCGGCCCTGCTGCACAGCGCCGCCGCGCTCGTGCACCCCGCGCTGCACGAGGGCTTCGGCCTGACCGTGCTCGAGGCGATGCACGCCGGCGTGCCGGTCATCGCGGCGCGCTCGCCGGGACTCTCGGAGACCTGCGGCGAGGCGGCGCTGTACGTCGATGCACACGACGCCGAGGGTCTGGCCCACGCGCTGGCCCGCGTCGCCGCCGATCCGGCCCTGCGCGCCACGCTCGCCGCCGGGGGCCGCGCGCGCGCCGCGGCGTTCTCCTGGCGCACGTCGGCGCGTGCCCACATCGAGGCTTATACGCTGGCGGCGCATGCCTGAGCGCGCCATGAAGCCCGCCGCGATCGGCGGCGCACCGTGAAGATCGCGATCCTCGGCACGCGCGGCATCCCCGCCTCCTACAGCGGGTTCGAGACGGCGGCCGAGCAGCTGGCCAGCCGCCTCACCCAGCGCGGCCACGAGGTCATCGTCTACTGCCGCCCGCACGTCGTCGACCGCCGCCTGAAGGAGCACAAGGGCGCGCGGCTCGTGCACATCCCGGCCGTGCGCAACAAGTACCTCGACACGTTCACGCACACGTTCCTGTCGTCGCTGCACTGCGCGCGGCGGCTGCGCCCCGACGTCGCGCTGTTCTTCATCGCCGGCAACAGCCCGATGTGCCTCGTCACCCGCGGGGCCGGGATCCCGACGGTGATCAACGTCGACGGGCTGGACTCCGACCGCTCGAAGTGGCCCGCGCTGGCGAAGGCCTACCTGCGCTTCGCCGAGCGCAACGCGCCGCGCTGGTCGGACACCGCGATCACCGACTCGCACGCCGTCGCCGAGATCTTCGAGCAGCGCTACGGCCGGCGCATCGGCGTCGTGCCCTACGGCGTCGAGGATCCCGGCCACACCGGGACGGAGACGCTCGACCGCCTCGGCCTCGAGGCCGGCAAGTACGTGCTGTTCGTCGGCCGCCTGGAGCCCGAGAACAACCCGCACGTGCTCGTCGAGGCGTTCAGCCGCATCTCCGCCGAGCGCGCGAAGGGGATGAAGCTCGTCGTCGTCGGCGGCGCGCCCTACGCGCACGACTACATCAAGCAGGTCCAGCGCGCCGGCGACCCGCGCGTGATCTTCCCGGGCTACGTCTTCGGCCGCGGCTACTGGGAGCTGCAGCACCACGCCTACGTCTTCTGCGCCCCGACCGAGGTCGGCGGCACGCACCCGGTCATCCTCGAGGCGCTGGCGGCGGGCAACTGCGTGCTCGTCAACGACCACGCGCCCAACGTCGAGACCGTCGGCGACGCCGGGCTGACGTTCGAAGGCAAGGTCGGCGTGCCGTCGCTGACCGCCCAGCTCGAGCGCCTGTTCGACGAGCCCGACCTCGTCGAGCACTACCGCGCCCGGGCTCGCGAGCGCGCCCGGCGCTACTCCTGGGACGCGGTCACCGACGAGTACGAGCAGCTGCTCGTCAGCGTGCGCCAGATGGGCGGCCCGGGCGGCCTGCCGGCCGAGCTCGTCGACGGCGCGGGCGCGGGCAGCAGCGGCGCGCAGCCGCTCGCCGGGACCCTCTGATCTGAAGCGCAGCCGGCGTCAGCGCGTCGCCGTGACGGCCGCGGCGCGGCTCGTCAGCGTGCGCGCGCCGTGGCGCCAGGAGATGCGCAGGTAGCCGCTGGCCGGCACGGTCACGCGCGTCTCGAAGTAGTGGCGCGGGCCGCCGACGGTGACGGTCTTGCGCGTCGTCCAGCGCTTGCCGCCACGGATCCGGAACTGGATGCGGGCGCGCTCGCGGACCGTCGGCGCGGCCGGGCGCAGCATCCCGAAGATGCCCGTCGAGCGGCCGCGCCTGACGCGCTGCTGCTTGACGAAGACCGGCGTCATGTAGGCCTTGTAGGAGGGCTTGCGCTTGCCGGTCAGCAGCTTCAGCCCGCTCTGGAACGTGCGCCAGGCCAGGCCGGGGTTCTTCTTCGCGTCGACGTCGGCGACGGGCGCGTCGTCGGTGAGCAGGAACTGGTTGACCGCGCGCACGTTGGGGTTCTTGAAGGCGATGTACTCGGCCTCGTTGATCCAGGCGGCCTGCTTGTTGAAGGAGACCCTGGTGATCGGGTCGGGCGCGGTCTGGTAGCCGTACTCGGTGAGATACAGCGGCACGCCGCGGCTGCTCTGGGTCTTCTGGCCGTAGCGGCGGTAGATGCGCGTGAGCTCGGAGCTGAGGGCGCGCAGGTCGGCCATCGAGACCCAGTCCGCCGAACGCGAGCGGCGGCTGGGCGGCGTGAGCAGCGCGTAGGGGTGGTGCGCGTAGCCGGTGGCCTTGAACAGCGCCGGGTTCTGCGCGACGAACGTCGCGACGTCGCCGGGGCAGGTGCGCAGCGAGGCCTGTGCGCCCTTGAGCACGTTGAGGTTGTTGTCGACGCAGTAGAGGCGGCGGAGGAACTTCAGGGCGTCGATCGACTCCGAGAGGTCCTTCTTCTTGCCCTGGCCCTGCGGCGCGGTCTCGCCGATGAGGATCGTGTCCGTGCCGTGGCCGGTGTCGGCGAGCGCCTGCCAGGCATTGGCGACGAGGTTGCGGTAGATCGCGGGCGCCGCGTCGACCTTGCTGGAGGCGTTGCGCGGGTCGGGGCTCCACTGCGGCGTCAGCCAGCCCGACTGGTTGGGCTCGTTCCAGATCGACCAGTAGTCGACGCGCGGCTGCCCGTTGTAGGTGCCGCTGTAGCGCGTGCCGACGGCCCGGACGAACTTGCCGAACTCCTCCGGGTTGGGATTGAACGTCTTCTGCAGGTCCGCGCGCGGCGACTCCGTCGAGGCCCAGCGCGGCACCGGCGACGTGAAGTTCAGGTTCACGAGGATGCCCCGCGCCTGCGCCGCGGTGATCAGGCGGTCGTAGCGCTCCCAGACCGGGGCCTGGTACGCCGCCGGATCGGTCGTGTCGACGTTCGGCTTCTCCAGCTGGTCGTTGGCCGGCGCGAGCAGCTGCCAGAAGACCGACACGCGAATGCGGTCGACGCCGAAGCCGGCCAGCGTGTCGAGCGTGGCGATCTGCTGTTCGGCGGTGCCGTAGACGAGCAGCGGGTCGTCCTGGAAGGTCGACTCCTGCGTCCTGGACGCGAGCGCGAATGAGGGGAAGGCCGCCAGCACGAGGAGGGCGGCGATGAGGAGGCGAAGTGGTTTCACGGTGCTGTGGTCTGGCGTTGCGCTGCAAGGAACACAGCGACCGCATCAGAAGATCGGGGGTCGAGGTACAGCGCCGGACGGATCGCCGTCATGGCGAGCTCCGGCCGCCGCAGCGTATTGAACTCGAAATCTGCAAGTCGCAGCCACGGTAGGGGGTTGGAGGGCTGCAGGCGCACCGCCTCCCCCAGCGCGCGCCGCGCCGCGACGTTGCGCCCGGCCGCCGTCTCGACCGTCGCCAGCGTGAACAGGGGCTCAAGCGAGAGCGGGTCGATCTCGTGCGCCCGTTGCGCCTGCGTTCGCGCGGTGTCGGCGCTGCCGCGATCCAGCGAGTCCAGGGCGTCCTGCGTCAGGGAGTCGGCGCGCAGCGGCTGCCAGATCGCCCAGGCGGCGGCGACCACGAGCAGCAGCGTGGCGCCCGCGCAGATGGCGCGCATACGCTCGCGGGCGCCGGTCCGCAGGCGCGCGACGAGCCCGCCGCCCGCGCCGGCGCCCGCCGCCATCGCCTCGCCCGCGCCGCCGAGCGGCCCGCGCCCGGCCACCCAGCCCGCCGCCAGCAGCGCGACGGCGGCGTTGGCGGGCACGAACCACGTCCAGTCCACGAACGACGACACGCCGAACACGATCACGGTGGCGACGAGCGTCAGCAGCCCGATCCGCTCGGCGTCGAACGGCCGCCCGCGATCGCGCCGCCGCAGGCCGGTGGCGCGGGCCGCGCTCCCCAGCCAGGCGGCGAGCAGCGCGAGGCTGACGGCCAGGCCGGCGAGGCCGAGGTCGGCGAGCGTCTGCACGACGTAGCCGTGCGCGTGGCGGACCGCCGGGTCGTCGGTGCGGTAGCGCTTGCGGACGGTGGCGTAGCCGCCCGCGCCGACCCCCACGCCCGGGTTGTCGCCGAAGATCTGCAACGCCTCGTCCCAGTAGCGCGCGCGCACGCTGCCGGCGGCGGTGAGGCGGCTGTTGTCGTTGCGCGGAAGCGGTGCCGACGTGTCGGTGAGCTGGTTCCAGCGCGCCGACACCGAACCCGACAGGCCGCGCTCGCCGAGCGCCAGCGCGATCGTGATGGCGACCGGGATCAGCGCCAGACCGGCGAGCAGCGCCACGCCGGCGCGGTCGCGCTGGTGCAGGGTCGGCGTGTGGGCGGCGCGGGCGAAGCCGACGGCCAACCCGGCGGCCGCCAGCAGGGCGAGCATGACCAGCACCAGCAGGCCGAGCTGGAGGCCCGCCTGGTTGCGCAGGTCGACCGGCACGCGGTCGTCGGTCAGGGCGTTCTGCGAGAACGCCCACAGCGCCATGACGCCGCCGCCGGCAACGCCGGCGATGAGCACGGCCGCGCCGCGCAGGCGCCGCGGCACGGTGGCGAACCAGAACGCCACGCCGAGCACCGCCGCGAGCACCGCCCCGCGCGAGAACGACAGCAGCATGGTCAGCACGAGCAGCCCGAGCGCGGGATAGGCGAGCGCGTCGAGGGCCTGGTGGCGCGCGCGCCGCGTGCCGAGCCACAGGCAGCCGGGCACCCCGAGCGCCGCCGCCAGCCCGACGCTGTTCCAGTAGCCGAACGGCTCGCGCAGGCGGGCGTAGATCTCGTCGGGGTTCAGCGCGCCGGGGAAGACCTTCGTCAGCACGGCGTACGCGCTGATCGCGATCGCCGACAGGGTGATCGCGCCGAGCACGACGCTCCAGCGGCCCGGCACGCTGTGGGCGAGCGCGGCGGCCGCGGCGAACACGGCGGCGTAGGCGACCGTCCGGTTGGTCTCCACCCATGCCTCCGAGGGGTTCACCGCCCAGGTGATCGACAGCGCGGTGAGGACGGCGAGCGCGAGCAGCCCCACGAGCGTGCCGGCGCCCCACAGCCGCTCAGGCCGCGGGGCCAGCAGCAGCGCGCCCGCCACCGTCAGCCCGCCGCCGAGGACGAGCGCGATCTCGGCCGGCGTCGCGCGCCCGAGGTTCAGCCCGCCGTCGGCGGCGAACGCGACCGCGCAGAGGATCGCCGCCAGGCCCGCCGTCAGCAGCGTCTGGACGGCGGGCGCCGGGACGCTCAGGGCGCCGGCGCGGCCGGTGTCCTCAAGCGCGGCGGGTGTTGACAAGGCGTCGGACGCGAAGGCCGGCGACGGCGAGCGCCCCGGCGAGCAGCAGCGCGAGCAGGAGGACGAGCGGGGTGGGCAGGTCGGCGGCGTCGCCGAGGCCGGGCGCGGTGCCGAGCGCGGCGGGGTCGACCGTGGCGTTGTCGATCGCGACCGAGCCGGGATCGGTGCTGCGCGCCGCGTCGACCGCCTGGCGCTCGGCGGCGCTGGCCGCCTCCAGCTGCTCGGCCGCCGGCGCGCTGCCGATCGCCCCGGCGCCGCCGCTCGGGCCGCCGCTGCCGGGCGCGATGGCGCCGGCGGCGCTGTCGTCGCCGCCGGACGCCTTCCTGGCGGCGGCGGCCGCGGCCGCCGCCTGGGCGCGGCGGATCACGTCGCGGCAGTTGCCGTACTGGTCGCCGTCGGTGGCGAACTTGCGCAGCGCGTCGCGGTACTCCTTCTGCGTGTAGGTCTTCGACATGACCTCGTCGTCGGTGCAGTCGCGGATGACGTCCAGGCCCGAGCCGGAGGCCGGCGCGGCGACGGCGAGCAGCGCGAGCATCGTGAGGAGGATCAGCCGGCGCATCGTGCGGTTCACCGTAGCGAGGCCACCGAGGCCAGCGCGCGCTGAAAGCCCGCCGCCCAGGCCTCGAACGTGTAGGCGCAGACGTCGCGGCGCGCGTTGGCGCCGAGCGCCGCGCGCAGGGCCGGGTCGTCGTGCAGGCGGCGCAGCGCGCCGGCCAGCGCGGGCACGTCGCCGGCGGGCACGACGAGGCCGTTGCGCTCGTGGCGGACGAGGCCGCCGGCGACGGCCCCGACCTCGTCGCTGGCGATGACGGGTGTCGACTGGTTCATGGCTTCGTTGGCCACCAGGCCCCAGGGCTCGCGGAAGTCGCGCGTCCGCAGGGACGGTATGACGCAAACGTGCGCGACGGCCAGGAAGTTGCGCACCTGGTCGGGCGGCTGGGGCCCGACGAAGGCCACCGCGCCGCCGGTGGGGAGCCGAGGGGGCCCGGTTCCCGCACCGACGAGGACGAGCGCGGCGGCTGATGCGTCGATCCCTGACTGACGCCAGGCATCGAGCAGCACCGTTGCGCCTTTTGCCCGGCTTGGCCTTCCGAGAAACACCCCGAGGAACGAAGCCTCGGCCTTGCCGGAGACCGGGGCGCCCCAGAACGCGTTGTCGACGGCCTGCGGCGCGACGTGCACGTTGCGGGCCCCGCGAGCGCGCGCGAACGCCGCCACGTGCGGGCCGTAGGCGACGACCGCGGCGGCGGTGCGGTAGAGCCCGGCCAGCAGCGGCGCGCCGGCGACGGCGTGCGCCGGCGTGCGCGGGTGCGCCCACAGCGCGCTCCACAGCACGAACGGCGCGCCCGCCGCGCGAGCGCCCGCAAACGCCGCCGGCAGCGCAGCGCGGCCGGCCGTCCCGCAGACGACGGCGCTGTAGCGCCGCGAGGCCGCCAGCCGGCCGATCTCGCGCTGCGACACGCTGCGATGCGGCACGCCGGGATCGGCGACCCCCGCCGTCGCGTGGGTCGAGCGCCCGCCGAACAGCGCGAGCTCGAGCGGGACGCGCGCGTGCAGCGCGGCGAACGCGCCGACGCGGTCGGGCGGGACGTGGTTGGTGACGAACAGCACCGGCTTGCCGGGGGTCACGTGGTCCGGCCGCCGTTCGCCGCGCGCGCGGCCTCGTACGCGGCGACCGTGGCCGCGCCGCAGACCTCCCACGAGAAGGCGCGCTCGACCGTCGTGCGGGCGTGCTCGCCGGCCGCGCGGAGCGCCGCCCCGCCGCCGGCCAGCAGCGCGTCGATGGCGGCGGCGAGCGCGGGCGCGTCGCCGGGCGCGACGAGCGTCATGCCGGTGCCGGTGCCGTCGCCGCCACCGCCCGCCTGCACGATCTCCCGCGGCCCCGGCTCGCCCAGCGCTCCGATCGCCGGCAGCCACCCGGCCATCGCCTCGACGTACGCGACGCCGAACGCCTCGTCGGTCGAGGGCATCGCGAACAGCGTCGCGCGGCGGGTGCGCGCGAGCGCCTGGCCGCCCGGGAGCTGACCGGCGAGCTCGAGCCGGTCGGCGACGCCGAGCTCGCCGGCCAGCGCGCGCAGGGCCGGCAGCTGCGGGCCGTCGCCGATGACGAGGTAGCGCAGGGCGGGGTGGCGGTCGGCCAGCAGCGCGACCGCGCGCAGCACGTCGGCGTGGCGCTTGCGCGCGATGACGTGGCCGGTCGTGACGACGGTCGGCGCCGCGTAGGGGACCGCGCGCCCGGCCGGGAGGTCGCTGCCCAGCCGCACGACGGTCGTCGTGCGCGCGCCGAGCACGCGGCAGCGCTGCTCGATCCCGCCGCTGTTGGCGATGACGAGGCGCGCGTGGGCGAGCGCGGCGCGCACCGCTTCGGCCCCGGCGGCGGAGCCGGGCACGGTGTGGAAGACGTCGCCGCCGTGGACGGAGACGGCGAGCGGCGCGCGCAGCCCGGCGCGGCGGACCGCCTCGCCGGCCGGCACCGCGCTGTGCGCGTGGACGAGGTCGAAGGCGAAGCGGCGGCGCAGCGCGCGCAGCGCGACGGCCAGCGGCGGCGCCGCCCAGCGCCCCCAGCTGCCGTAGGTGGCCGGCCGCGGCGGCGCCAGGAACGGGACGTAGGTGATCTCGATGCCGTCGAGCGTCGCGTGCGGCGGCTGAGCCAGCGCGCGGGCGGTGGCGCGGGCGGCGGCCGCGGGGCCGCTGCGCGCGGCGGCGAGCGACGGCAGCGGGCGGTACAGGACGAGCACGCGCACGTCGGCGCCGGCGTCGCGGGCGGCGATCGCCTGGCGGTGCGCCCACAGCCCGAGCACGGGGTCCGCCGCGCGCGGATAGAACTCCGCGACGACCGCGACCCTCATCCGATGCGCCGCGACCAGCGTGCCTGCGTGCGGGTGAGGTACGGCCGCTCGGCGAGGAACGCCTGCGCCTCGGCGACGGCGGCGTCGCGGGCGTAGCCGCCGCCGACCGGCGCCGTGTGCAGGATCGGCGTCGCGTCGACGATCCCCGCGCGCCAGCCGTGCTGCTGGGCGAGCGCGCCCCAGTGCGCGTCCAGGCCCCAGCCCATCCGCAGGCCGGGGAACGGCAGCAGCGTGTCGAACACCGGCGCCGCGAACGCCGTCACGGGGCCGATCTCGACGAAGCGCGATTCGCGCACCGCGCCGCCGGGCAGGCGCCGGGTCGCGGCCCAGGCGGCGTGGGAGTGGCGCCGGTGCGCGGGCTGGGCGAGCAGCAGCCCGGCGTCCTCGGCGCAGAGCAGGAAGCGGTCCAGGAAGCGGGCCGGCAGGACGACGTCGTCGTCGACGAGCAGCAGCCAGTCGTGGCCGGCCGCCGCGTGCTGCGCGAGCAGCGCGTTGAGGTGCTCGAACTTGCCCGCTTCGCCCATCGTCACGGTGTGCATGTACACCGCGTGGCGGGTGCGGTGAAGCTCGGCGCGCAGCCGGTCCATGAGCCGTCCCGGCCGCTCGACGCCGAGCACGAGCACGCTGCGCCGCGGCGGTCGCGCGCGCGAGGCGCCGTCGATGCGCCGCTGGCGCGGGCGGGCCTCGAGGTCCAGCAGCGCGTCGAGCGCGCGCAGCGGCGGGCGCCGCAGCCCGCGCACGGTGCCGCTCTCGCCGGACAGGAAATCGGGGTCCTGTGACGGCGCGGCGGGCGCATGCGCAGGGGGGTGGTCGAAGAAACGTCTGCCCAGTGGACGGTTCTTCGACGACCCCCTCTCGTTGCCGGGCCGCAGCCGTGCCAGCGCCACGAGCGACCGGAGCGACCGGAGCGACCGGAGCGACCGGAGCGACCCGGGCGACCCGAGCGCCGCCCGCAGCCGCCCCAGCGAGTGCGCGGTCTGCACGATCGCGCTCGGGCAGGCGAACCGCACCGTGTGCACGGCGCAGCCGGCCAGCACGCGCAGCTCGCGGCGCAGCGACGGCGCGCGACCGGCGTACACGTCGTAGCGCCGGCTCGACGCGCCGCGCCGGTAGGCCGCGACGCTCAGCGCCCGCAGGCGCGCGTCGTCGCCGGCCCGGCGGTGGTCCAGCGCGGCCGCCGCGACGTAGCGGATCCGCCCGCCCGCCGCGCGCAGGCGCCCCTGCCACTCCTGCTCGTCGCCGTAGAGCTCGCGCGTCTCGTCGAAGCGCCCGGCGCGCGCGATCGCCGCGCGGCGCACGGTCATGTTCGCGCCCCACGCGTGCTCGACGTCGCGGTCGCGCGTGCCGTGGTCCTGGGTGGTGATCGGCGGCAGCTCGCGCCCGCAGGAGCGCAGCCGGTGATCCTCCAGCCGCGCGCGGATCGGCCCCGTCAGCACGCCGACGGCCGGCTCGGCGGCGGCGTCGGCGGCCAGCAGCGCGGCCAGCCAGCCGGGCCGCACCTCGACGTCGTCGTCGACGAACACGAGCAGGTCCGCGGCGGCGGCGTCGATGCCGCTGTTGCGCGCGGCGTTCAGCCCGCGCGACGCCTCGTGCGCCACGTAGCGCGCGCCGTGCTTCGCGGCGGCGGCGCGCGTCGCCGCATCCGGGCCGTCGTCGATGACCAGCAGCTCCGCTCCGGCGGCCGCCGCCTGCGGTGCGATCGACGCCAGCGCGACGTCGAGGTAGCCCGCGCGCAGGCGCGTCGGCACGATGATGCTCGCCGTCGGCTCCATGTCGTCCGCAGCAGTCTAGGTTTGCGGGCCTGCGGGAGGCCGGGCGCGCCCGGCCACCCGTGAGCAGTGGCGAATCTCAGCCTGCGAGCACGAGCAGGTCCGCCTCGCGCCGCAGGCGCTCCAGGCAGCGCGCCCGCGTCGGGCCGATCGAGCCGACCGGCATGTTCAGCGCGGCGCCGATCTCCTCGTAGCTGGGGGCGGGGTCGGCGGTGAGCAGGCGCAGCAGCGCCTGGTCGCGCTCGGGCAGGCGGGAGAACGCGTCCCACAGCGACCGGTCGCGCTCGTCGCGCAGCAGGTCGTCGCCGGGCGCGGGCGCACCGCCGGAGTCGGGCTCGGGGAGATCGTCGCCCATCGGGATCTGACGGCCCGAGCGGCGCAGCAGGCGCAGCGACTCGTGGCGCGCCGTCGTGGCCAGCCAGCCGCCGACCTTCGCGGGCTCCTGCAGCCGCGCGGCATGCTCGACGAGGCGCAGCCACGTCGTCTGGAAGACCTCGTCGCAGTCGGCTGCGGACAGCCGGTGGTTGCGGGCGATCGCCCACACGAGGCTGGAGTAGCGGTCGACGAGCGCGTTCCACGAGCGCTCGTCGCCGCACGCCGCAGCCCGGACGAGTGGGCCGGCGTCGGTGTCTGGATGGGTGGCCTGGGTGAACACGGGCGCACCATCGCGCGGGCACCTTGTCGCGACCCTGCGGAAACCTTGCGGTCCGTCGGTGGGGGTGTCAGATTGGCGCGACGCACCCTGAGCCACAGATCGCCGACGCAGGGCCCCCCGCGCCGTCCGCAGGCGTCATGACAGGACATCGCGCATGAGCGCTGAACCGAGGCACGAACGCATCACCGGCACGCCTGCGCGGGTCGCGCTCACGGGCACGCTGCGCGCGGAGATCGGCGGGCTCGACGTCGCCGCCGGGCTGCCCGGCCGCCAGGGGCGGGCGCTGTTCGCGTTCCTCGTCGTCAACCGCCACCGGCCGGTCGCGCGCGACGAGCTGATCGGGGTCCTGTGGCCCAAGGATCCGCCCGAGGCGCCCGAGGCCGGGCTGAGCACGGTGCTCGCGCGGATGCGGCGGGCGCTCGGCGACGGCGTCATCGCCGGCCGCGCGGACCTGCGCTTCGCGCTCGACGCCGAGGTCGACACCGAGCAGGCCGTGGCCGCGGCCGAGGCCGCGGAGCGCGCGCTCTCCGGCGGCGACGCGCCCGCCGCGATGTCCGCGGCCCAGGCGGCGCTGGACATCATCGAGCGGCCCCTGCTGCCGGGCATCGAGGGCGAGTGGATGCAGCCGCTGCGCGCCGAGCTCGAGGGGCTCGAACCGGCCCTGCTCGAGGTGCTGGCCCGTGCCGCGCTCGCGGTCGGCGACCGCGAGCACCTCGCGATCGCCGAGCGCGTGGCGCGCACGCTGGCCGAGCGCCATCCGTTCCGCGAGTCCGGTCACGCGCTGCTGATCGAGATCCACGGCCGCCGCGGCAACGTGGCCGAGGCGACCCTCGCCTACGACCGCCTGCGCGTCTTCCTGCGCGACGAGATCGGCACGGTGCCGTCGGGGGCCGTCTCGGCGCTGCACGCGGAGCTTCTGCGCAGCGGCTGCCTGCCGGGGGCGCCGCCGGGCGGCGACGGCCCGGCCTCCACGCCCCCGGCGCGGTCGCGCGGGCCGCTACCGCTGCCGGTCATCGGCGGGACGTCGTCCGCGACGGCGTTCGTCGGGCGCACGGACGAGATCGCGCGGCTGGAGTCCTCCTGGGCGGGAGCCAGCCAGGGTCAGTGCCGGCTGGCCCTGCTGCTCGGGGAGGGGGGCGTCGGCAAGACGCGGCTGGCCGCGCAGTTCGCCGTCGAGGTGCACGGCGCGGGCGCCGCCGTCCTCTACGGCCGCTGCGAGCAGGAGCCGCTGCGCTCCTACCAGCCGTTCATCGAGGCGCTGCGCCACGGGCTGCGCCACGACGCCTGGGCGGACGACCCGGCCGCCGCCGGCGATCTCGAGGAGCTCGCCCGGATCCTGCCCGAGGCGCGGGCGCATGCGCCCGCCGGCGCAGCGGCCGCGGCGCGCCCGCAGGACTCCGACGCCGAGCGCTACCGCCTCTTCGAGGCCGTCGCGCGGCTCATGCGCCGGACGGCCGAGCAGGCGCCGCTGCTGCTCGTCCTCGACGACCTGCACTGGATCGACAAGCCGACGCTGCTGCTCCTGCGCCACCTCCTGCGCCATCCCGAGCCCGCGCGCCTGCTGGTGCTCGGCATGGCGCGGCGGGTCGATCTGCGCGACGACCACGCTGCGATGGAGCTCATACGCGACCTGCGCCGCGAGCAGCGCTTCGACCGCTTCGACGTCGAGGGCCTCTCCGTGGCCGAGGCCGACGCGCTCGTGACCGCGCGCCTCGACGCGGCGCCGAGCGCCGCTTTCGTCCGTGGCCTGCGCGAGCAGACCGAGGGCAACCCGTTCTTCATCGAGGAGGCGCTGCGGGCGCTCGTCGAATCCGACGTGCTGCGGTCCGGAGCGCAGGCGCCGGCCAGCGCGCTGGCGTCGATCGGCGTTCCCGACAGCGTCGCCGACGTCATCCTCAGCCGGCTGCGTCACGTGTCCGAGCCGGCCGTCGAGGCGCTGACGATCGGTGCCGCGATCGGCCGCGAGTTCGACCTCGCCGCCGTCGAGGCGCTGCTCGACCTGCCCGCCGATCGCGTCATCGAGGCGCTCGAGGAGGCGATCGCCACCGATCTGCTGATCGAGGTCACCGACTCCGTGGACCGCTTCGCGTTCTGCCACGCGCTGGCCCGCGACGCGATCTACGGCCGCCTGTCGCGCACCCGCCGCGTGCGCCTGCACCTGCGCGTCGCGACGGCGCTCGAGACGCTCGGCGCGAGCGCCGGCGTGCTCGCGCACCAGTTCTTCGCCGCGCGCGACGTCGGCGGCGCCGCGCAGGCCGTGCGCTACTCCGTGCTCGCCGGCGACGAGGCGGCGCGCTCGCTGGCCTACGAGGACTCGGCCGAGCACTACCGCCGGGCGCTGGAGGCGAGCGCCGTCGCCGCCGTGCTCGACGAGGCCACGCGCTGCGACATCCTGCTCGCGCTGGGCCGCGTGCAGTGGCAGGCGGGCGACGCGGAGGCCAGCACCACCTTCTACGAGGTCGCCGCGAGCGCCCGGCTGCGCGGCGACGCCGTCCAGCTCGGGCGCGCCGCGCTCGGTCTCGGCGAGCGCTACTGGGAGGGCAACGCCGTCGACCCGCGCTTCGCCCCGCTGATCGCCGATGCCGTGCGGTCGCTCAGCGGCGAGGACAGCAAGCTCTGCGCGCGGCTCATGGGCCGCCACGCGGAGATCCTGCACTTCGCCGCCGACGAGGGGTACGGAACGACGCTCAGCGCGGACGCGCTCGCGATGGCGCGCCGCCTCGACGAGCGCGAGACGCTCGTCATGACGCTCATGAGCCGTCACGTCACGTTGCTGCACATCGAGCACCTCGACGAGCGCAGCCGCCTCAGCGAGGAGGTGCTGGCGCTCAGCGGCGAGCATCGCGCGCTGCGCGCCGAGGCGCTGCACTGGCACCTCTACGACGTCTTCGAGCTCGGCATGCCCGAGGACGCGCGGCGCCTGCACGCCGAGCTGACGGCGCTCGGCGGCAAGCTGCGCCAGCCGCTGCTCGAGCATCTCGCGGTCGGCTGGCAGGGCGTGTTCGCGCAGCTCGCCGGCGACATCGAGGAGGCCGAGGGCTTCGCCGCGCGCTCCTACGAGCTCGCCCACCGCGCCCAGGTCGGGTACGCCAGCTCGTACCTCTCGGGGATGCTCTTCACGCTGCGCCGCCAGCAGGGGCGCGTCGACGAGCTGCTGCCGGCGATGCAGTCGCTCGTCGCCGGGCGCTCGGCGAACCACTCCTGGCAGGCGGCCCTCGCGCTCGCCCAGGTCGAGACGGGGGACACCGAGGCCGCGCGCGGGCAGTACGAGCCGCTCGTCGCCGCGAGCGCCCGCGCGGTGCCGCGCGACTGGTTCTGGTTCTTCACGGTCGTCCTGCTCGCGGAGGCCTGCTGTGCGCTGCGCGACCGCCGTCGCGCGCAGCAGCTCTACGAGCTGCTGGCCCCCTTCGCCGACCGCTACGTGCAGGTGATCTTCGCCGCCAACTGGGGCTCGGTGCAGCGCCAGCTCGGCATGCTCGCCGCGGTCCTCGGCCACCTCGACGTGGCCGAACGCCACCTCCGGTCGGGCGTCGCGGCCAACGAGCGGATCGGCGCGATCCTGATGACGGCCGAGACGCAGTGCGAGCTCGGCGCCGTGCTGCGGGCCCGCGGCGAGCCCGGCGACCGCGACGAGGCAGCCGCGCTCACGGCGCGCATCGACGAGGTGGCGGCACCGCGCGGGCTGGACGACCTGCGCCGGCGGGCCGTGCAGCAGACCGCCGGTGGCCGCGCGTGATCGCAGCGATTGGGTGTATCAGTGCGTACGGTGAGCGCTCTGAATCGTCATGACCACTCAGCTTGCCGAGCCGATGCCTGACGTGCAGCGCCCCGCGCCGCCGCGTCGCCAGAAGATGCCCCAGCGGGGAGAGTTCCTCGCGAGCCTGCCGTCCCGCTTCGGACCCATATGGCGGCTGCTGCAGCGCACGCCGCTGACCGAGCGCGCCGTCAACCGCTGGCTCATCAACAAGGGCGTCAAGGTCGTCCCGCCACGCCCCTACCGGCTCAGCACGAAGGCCGACTTCACCTCGCAGGACACGCTGACCGACAAGACGTACAACACGCGCCACCTGCCGCCGGCCGATCCCGGCAGCCAGGCCTCGCTGCCCGCTCCCGAGCGGGTCGCCACGCTCTTCAAGCGCGAGGAGTTCATCCCGTGCGAGAAGTCGACGGTGCTCTTCGCCTACGTGGCGCAGTGGTTCACCGACGGGCTGTTGCGCAGCGACCGCACCGCCCCGGGCGACGTGCGCGACATCAGGCGCAACGAATCCACGCACGAGGTCGACATCGCCCAGCTCTACGGCCTCAACGACCGCGAGACGCGGCTGCTGCGCGACCCGCGCCGGCCCTACCTGCTCGATTCGCAGGGCGATCCCGGCGAGGAGCTCCCGCCGGCGCTGTACGACGCCTCCGGCGCGCGGCTGGCGCGCTTTTCCAGCCTGCGCGCGATCGGCGAGAACCGCGCCGACGTCAAGGACAAGACGCAGCTGCTGGCGATGGGCAGCGACGCCGGCAACACGCAGATCGGCTACGCGATGCTCAACACGCTGTTCCTGCGCGAGCACAACCGCATCGCCGGCGAGATCGCCGAGACCAACCCGAGCTGGAGCGAGGACCGCGTCTTCGCCGCCGCGCGCAGCGTCCTCACGGTCCTGCTGATCAAGGTGGTCATCGAGGAGTACATCAACCACATCACCCCCTACCACTTCCGCTTCCGCCTGGACCCGCGCGGCTTCGACAAGCAGCCGTGGATGCGGCCCAACTGGACGGCGGTCGAGTTCAACCTCCTGTACCGCTGGCACAGCCTGATCCCCGACGAGCTGCAGGTCGGCTCGCAGACGCTGTCGCTGCCGGACTCGACGTTCCGCTCCCGCGAGCTGCTGAGCACCCACGGCCTCGCTGCGCTGTGCGACAGCGCCTCGCGCCAGCGGGCCGGCCGCGTCGGCCTGAGCAACACGTCGGAGATGCTGCTGTACATGGCGGACCTGCCGACGATCCGCGCCGGCCGCAAGGTGAACCTGCGCAGCTACAACGAGTACCGCGTCGCCTGCAAGTTCCCGCGCGCCGAGTCCTTCGAGGACATCTCCGCGGACCCGGAGACCAGCAGCCGGTTGCGCAAGGTCTACGGCAGCGTCGACGACGTCGACTTCTACGTCGGGCTCATGGCCGAGGACGTGCGACCGAACTCCGTGCTCGGCCCGCTCGTCGGGCGCCTCGTCGGGCTGCACGCCTTCTCGCAGCTCATGACCAACCCGCTGTTCGCCCCCGAGATCTACGGGCCGGAGACGTTCTCCGAGCGCGGGATGCAGATCATCGCGGAGACCGGCAGCCTCGGCGCGCTGGTGCGGCGCAACATCCCGAGCACGAGCCGGCCGCCGCTGGTGGCGCTGACGCACCCGGACTGGCGCCACACCTAGGACACTCTGGGTCGCGCATGGCGGCCCGGACGTGATCCTCTTCCTGCACAACCGCTACCGCACGACGGGCGGCGAGGAGCGCGTCGTCGACGACCTGCTCTGGCTCGTGCGCGAGCACCTCGGCGAGGACGCGCGCCTGCTGGCGCGCGACAGCGCCCGGATCGGCCGCGCGCGCGCCGCGGCCGGTCTGCTCGGCGGGGGCCTCGCGCCCGGGCAGGTCGCGGCGGCCGTGCGCGACAGCGGCGCGCGCATCGTCCACGCCCACAACCTCAATCCGTCGCTGGGCTGGCGCGCGCTCGCGGCGGCGCGGGCGGCCGGCGCGCGCACGGTCCTGCACCTGCACAACTACCGGCTCGTCTGCGCCGTCGGCACGTGCTTCACGCGCGGCGCGGACTGCACCCGCTGCCATGCGCGCGACACGCTGCCCGGCGTGCGCCTGCACTGCCGCGGGACCGGCGCCGAGGCGGCGGTCTACGGCGCGTCGCTGGCGCTCTGGCAGCGGCGGCTCGTCGAGCAGGCCGACGCCGTCGTCGTGCCCAGCCACGCCGCGCTCGCGCGCCTGCGCGCGCTCGGCGCGCCGCTGGACGGCGTCGCGGTGCACGTCGTCGGGCATGCCGTGCGGGCGTTCGTCGCGAGCTCGAGCGCCGCGGCCGGCGCGCACGCGCTCGTCGTGTCGCGGCTGGCGACGGAGAAGGGCGTCGACGTCGCGATCGCGGCCTGCGCCGCCGCCGGCCTGCCGCTCGTGATCGCCGGCGACGGGCCGCAGCGAGCCGCGCTCGAGGCGCGCGCGGCGGGCACGCAGACGACGTTCGTCGGCCGCGTCGACCCGGCCCGGCTCGCGGACCTGCGGGCCACGGCGGGCCTGGCGATCGTGCCGTCGCGCGCGGCGGAGACCTTCGGCCTGGCGGCGGCCGAGGCGATGGCGGCGGGGCTGCCGGTGGTCGCGAGCGCGATCGGGGCGCTGCCGGAGCTCTGCGAGCCCGCCGGCCTCGTCGCGCCGGGCGACGCGGCGGCGCTCGCCGTCGCCGCGCGGGCGCGCTTCGGCGACGCCGCGGCCGGCGAGCGCGGGCGGCGGCGGATCATCGCGCTCGCGGGCCCCGCGGCGATCGCGCCGGCGCTGCGCGCGGTCTACGACGCGGTCCTGGGCGCCGGCCGTCCCGGTGGTCTGCCCTGACCGCTCGCCCGCGATCCGGGCCGCGCACGCTCTAGCATCCGCGGCAGATGCCCGGCCGCCTCGACCTGCCGCCTCGCTACCGGAGCCGGTGGAAACAGCCGTTCGAGGACGAGATCGCCGCGGCGTTGCGACCGGGGATGACGATCCTCGACATCGGCGCCGGACGGCACCCGACGCTGCGCGACCGTCCGTCCGGCACGACGTACATCGGCCTGGATCCCTCGGAGTCCGAGCTCGTCGCAGCCGGGGACGAGGCCTACGACGAGACGTACGTGGTCGACATCGTGGAGCCGGTGCCCAGCCTGGTGGACTGCGTCGATCTCGCCGTCAGCTGGCAGGTGTTCGAGCACGTCAAGCCGCTGGACGTCGCGTTCGACAACATCCACTCCTACCTCCGCAGCGGCGGGACGCTCGTGAGCCTGTTCTCGGGCAAGTGGTCGGCGTTCGGCGTCGTCAACCAGGCGATGCCCAACGCCCTCGCGCGGCGCGTGGTCGAGTGGGCGATGGACCGCTCGGACCGGCCCGTCTTCCCGGCCTTCTATCACCGCTGCTCGGCGCGTCAGCTGCGGAGGATGACGGCGGTGTGGGACTCCGTAGAGATCGTGCCGATGTTCGTCGGAGCGACCTACTTCAGCTTCTCGCCGCTGCTGGCGCGCGCCTACCTCTGGTACGAGGAGCAGGCTCGCGCTCGCAACGCGACGAATCTCGCGACGCACTACCTGCTCGTCGCGCGAAAGTAGCGCGCGGTCAGCTCTTGTCGGCGGCCTCGGCGTCGTCGGAGGGGCTCACCGCTGCGTCGGCCGCGTCAGCGTCAGCGTCGGCGTCCGCGTCTGCGTCGTCGGTCGCGTCACCCGCGCCGCCGCCGTCCGCGGCCGGATCGGTGTCGGGCACGGTCGGCGCGGGGGTGACGTCGTCGGGCAGCGGGTCGGCGGCTGCGACGGCCGCTTCGCTCGCGGCCACGGCGGACTCGCCGCCGGCCTCGGCGGCGGCGTCGTCGTCGGCCGGCGCGGGCGTGGGCGCAGCGGACTCGCTGTCGTCCGGGGCGAGGTCGCCGACCACGACGGGCGTCGGCGGTGGCGGCGGGGCGTCCTTCAGCTCGGCCGGCGGCGGCATCGGCGCGGGCGCCGGCGGCGGGGTGTAGAGCGGCTCGGCGGTGCCGCCGCCCTTGAGCTTCTTGGCGACCGCGGCGCCGATGCCGGCGACGAGCGCCACGGCCCCGGCGATCTTCAGCGGAGTGCCCTTGATGGCGTTGGCCACGCTGGAGGCGTCGGCGTTCTTGGCGGCCTTGGAGGCCTTCTTGCGAGCCTTGGCCGCGCTCTTGGACGCCTTCTTCGTGCCCTTCGCGACGGTCTTCGTCGCCCGCTCGCCGAGGCGCCACTCGGACCACGTCTTCGCTACGGAGGCGACGGCGTCCAGCGCCTGATCGCGTTTCTTGTTCTGGCGCGTGGCAAGTTTCATTGAGGTGCTCCTGGTCGTGATGGGCCCCTGTCGTCCCGAGGCAACCCGCTGAAGACGCGCCTACCCTCGGCTCCCCGGACGCCAAACGAGAGTAGCCCAGGCGACGATCTCACCAGTGGTCCGTCTAGACTCCGCGGCCGCATGCGGACGCTCGTCACCGGCGGCGCCGGCTTCATCGGCTCGCATCTCGTCGACGCGCTCCTGGCCCGCGGCGACGAGGTCACCATCGTCGACGACCTCTCCGGCGGCCGCGAGTCGAACATCGCCGCGGCGCTGGCGGGCGGCGCGCGACTGGAGCGGGCCGACATCCGCGACGGCGCGGCGCTGCACGGCTTCGTCGCGGCCGCGCGGCCGCAGGCGATCTTCCACCTCGCCGCCCAGGTCGACGTGCGCCGCTCGCTGGCCGATCCGGCGTTCGACGCGCGCACGAACGTCGAGGGCACGATCAACGTGCTCGAGGCCGCGCGCGCCGCCGCCAGCGAGCGCGTGGTCTTCGCCTCGACGGGCGGCGCGATCTACGGCGAGACCGACGTCCTGCCGACGCCGGAGACGGAGCCCGCGCTGCCGATGGCCGCCTACGGGCAGAGCAAGCTCTGCGCCGAGTCCTACCTCGGGCTCTACGAGCGCCTCTACGGCCTGTCCACGCTGGCGCTGCGCTTCGGCAACGTCTACGGCCCGCGCCAGGACCCGCATGGCGAGGCCGGCGTCATCGCGATCTTCTGCGGCAAGCTCAGGGCGGGCACCCCGCCGCGGATCTACGGCGACGGCGCCCAGACGCGCGACTACGTGTACGTCGGCGATCTCGTCGAGGCGCTCATCCGCGGCGGCGACGTGCGCGCGGGCGGCGTGATGAACGTCGGCACCGAGGAGGAGACGTCGGTGCTCGAACTCGTCCGCGTGCTGGCCGAGCTGCACGGGCCGGGTGCGCCCGAGCCCGAGTTCGCCCCCGCCCGGCTGGGCGAGATCGATCGCTCGTGCCTGGACGCCGGCCGCGCCCGCGAGCGGCTGGGCTGGCAGGCGCGCACCCCGATCGGCGAGGGGCTGGCGCTCACGTACGAGGCGCTCGCGAGCGCCCCGGCGGGACGTTCCTAAATCCTGCTTGCGCGCAGGTATTGACCCGCGCTAGGGTCCACGACCTTGGCTGGGGGAGAGGCGCGGTGCTGCGGGCGCCGTGGCGCGGTTCGCGCGCCCGGCGCCCCACGCGTCCTACGGGCCGGCCGCCGCGAGCCGCTCGCGCAGCCACTGCACCGTCTGCGCGACGCCCTCGTGCACGCCGATCTGCGCCTCCCAGCCGAGCATGCGCCTGGCCTTGCTCACGTCGGGCCAGCGGCGCTGCACGTCGACGGTGAACGTCGGCAGGTGCTCGAGCTCGAACTGCTCCGGGTCGCGGTCGCAGGCCTGCCAGATGATCCGCGCGATCTCGGTGATCGTGAGCTCCTCCGACGCCGAGATGTTGAAGTCCTCGAGCAGCCCGGCGGGCGAGGACATCGCCGCCACGACGCCGTCGGCGATGTCGTCGATGTGCGTGAGCGTGCGCGTCTGCTCGCCCGAGCCGAAGATCTGCAGCGGGTGCTGGCCGGAGAGCGCCTTGCGGATGAGGTCGGGCACGGCGTGCGCGATGCCCGGCTCGTCGTCGGGCATCTCGCCCGGTCCGTAGGCGTTGAACGGCCGGCAGATCGTGTACGGCAGCCCGTGCTCGTCGTGCGCCGCGCGGCACCAGACCTCGCCGGCCATCTTCGAGAAGCCGTAGGCCGAGCGCGGCATCGGCGTCTCCCAGACGTGCGCCTCCGTCGTGGGGTACTGCGTGGCGCGCTCGAACACCATCGACGAGGAGACGTAGACGAAGCGCTCGACGCCGTGGTCGAGCGCGGCCTGGATGATCGCGTCGTACAGCGCGTTGTTGACCGACGTCAGCGTGTGCGGCAGCTTGTGGAAGTTCGCGATCCCGCCGACGATCGCGGCGAGGTGGATGACGTGGGTGCAGCCCTGCATCGCCTCGAGCGCCTGAGCGTGGTCGCGCAGGTCGCCGGTGTGGACCTCGCAGCCCTCGCGGATCCACTGCGGCGCCTCGCGCTGGTCGGAGACGCGCACCTCGTAGTCGGGATCGCGCAGCAGGCGCCGGACGACCGCGGCGCCGATCGTGCCGGCGCCGCCTGTGACGAGGACTCTGCTCATAGCGCGACGCGCCGCCTGCTGCTCATGCGGGGTGGAACCTACCGATCGCGCAGATAGGGCCGCGCCCGGAGCTGCGTTACAGTGTCTTACATGGCGCGAGCCCGTCAGTTCTCGGCACGCCTGGATGCCTCGGTGGTCGATCGGCTCGAACGCCGCGGCGCAAGCGTGGGACTCAACAAGTCGCGCCTGGCCGAGCGCTACCTCGACGAGGGGATGCGCATGGAGGATCATCCGGGCGTGGTCTTCCGCGATGGTCCCGGCGGCCGGCGGGCCGGTCTGGCCGGCGGGCCGGACGTGTGGGAGGTGATCGACACGCACCGCGCGAGCGACCTCGAGGGTGAGGCTGCGCTCGCCGCGACCGCCGAATGGGGCGGCCTGACCAGGGCGCAGGTGCGCGCCGCGGTTCGCTACTACGCCGAGTATCGCGATGAGATCGACGAGCGCATTCGCCGTCTCCTCGACGACGCCGACATGGCGGAGGAGCGGTGGCGGCGTGAGCGCGATGCGCTGCGGTGAGGCTCCTGCTCGACGAGATGCTCCCGGCTGCGATCGCTCAGCAGCTCCGCAGCCGCGGTCACGCCGTGGTCGCCGTCACAGAACGCCCTGAGCTGCGCGGACGCTCCGACCCGGATCTGTTCGAGTACGCCCAACGGGACTCGCACGGGATCGTCACGTACAACCGCGAAGACTTCCTCGCGCTGGATCGCCGCTACCGCGACGCGGGACGCGACCACCACGGGATCGTCATCCTGCACCCGCGCCGGTTCCGCCAGCGACCCGAGACCATCGGGGCTCTCGTGACCCCGCTCGACGCGTTCCTGAGCGCGGACCCGCCGTACCCCGGCTTCATCCACTGGCTTGGGTGATCTGGCGACCGCTGCGCCGTGTGCCGCTATCCGAGCGACGACGCCGCGGGGCGCTTGGACCGCAGCTCCGCGAGGTCGTGCTCGACCATCATGCCGATCATCTCCTCGAAGCTCGTGCGCGGCCTCCAGCCCAGCCGCTCGTGCGCCAGCGACGCATCGCCGACGAGCGGGACGGGATCGAGCGGGCGGACGAACTGCGAGTCGACGACGACGTGGTCGTCGGGGTTCAGCCCGACGTGCCCGAAGGCCACCTCCGTGAGTTCCCGGACGGTGTGCCCGATGCCGCTGCCGACGACGTAGTCGCCGCCCTCGTCCTGCTGGAGCATGAGCCACATCGCCTCGACGACGTCGCCGGCGAAGCTCCAGTCGCGCTGCGCGTCGAGGTTGCCGAGGCGCAGCTCGCTCTGCCGGCCGAGCTTGATCGCCGCCGCGCCGCGCGTGACCTTGCGCGTGACGAACTCGGCGGGGCGGCGCGGAGACTCGTGGTTGTAGAGGATGCCGCTGGATGCGTGCAGCCCGTAGCGCGCGCGGTAGGTCGACACCATGAGGTGCGCGTAGAGCTTCGCGACGCCGTAGGGATTGTGCGGGCGAAACGGCGTCGTCTCGTTCTGCGGGGTGGAGTCGGTGGCGCCGAAGATCTCCGACGAGGAGGCCTGGTAGTAGCGAAGGCCCGGCCGGGTGATCCGGATCGCCTCGAGGATCGCCGTCGCACCGACCGCGGTGAACTGCGCCGTCATCACCGGCTGGCGCCACGACGCCGGGACGAACGACGTCGCCGCGAGGTTGTAGAGCTCGTCGGGCTCGGCCTTGCTGATCGCGTCCAGCAGGGTCATCTGGTCGAGCAGGTCGCCCTGCATGAGCGTGATGTCGTCGTGGATCGCGACGAGGTTCTGGTGGTGCGCGAGCGGCGAGTTGCGCACGATGCCGTAGACGTCGTAGCCCTTTCCGAGCAGCAGCTCCGCGAGGTACGAGCCGTCCTGTCCGGCGATCCCGGTGATCAGCGCGCGGCGGGCGCTCACGACGATGTCGCTGCGGTGGCCTTGAAGCTCTCCACCGTGCGGCGCAGCCCCTCGGCGAGCGGGACGCGAGCCTCGAAGCCCATCAGCCTGCGCGCCCGGGAGACGTCGAGGGAGCGGCGCGGCTGCCCATCGGGCTGCGACGCGTCCCAGACGGTCTCGCCCGCGAAGCCGACGATGGCCTCGATCTGCTCGGCGAGCGCGCGGATCGAGGTCTCCTGGCCGGTGCCGAGGTTGACGGGCTCGCTCGTCTCCAGGCGCTCGGCCGCGAGGATCAGGCCGCGCGCGGCATCGTCGACGTAGAGGAACTCGCGCGACGGCGATCCGGTCCCCCACAGGACGACCTGGTCCTCGCCGCGGTCCGCCGCCTCGACGTACTTGCGGATCATCGCCGGGATGACGTGCGAGTTCTCGAGGTGGAAGTTGTCGTTGGGCCCGTAGAGGTTGGCGATGATCGGCGCGCACGAGTCGAAGGCGTACTGGCGCCGGTAGGCGTCGGAGAGCACGAGCATCATCTTCTTGGCCAGGCCGTACGGCGCGTTGGTCTCCTCCGGGTAGCCGTCCCACAGCGCGTCCTCG
The DNA here is from genome assembly GCA_963709935.1 of uncultured Actinomycetes bacterium. Lineage (GTDB taxonomy): Bacteria > Actinomycetota > Thermoleophilia > Solirubrobacterales > Solirubrobacteraceae > CADCVQ01. The sequence goes on from CAVPYM010000013.1 coordinate 47,112, forward strand.
CTGAACGGCGACGGCGTGAACTTCGGATACGCGCAGACCGTGCAGGCGCTCACGAGCTTGTCGACGCCGGCGAGGCGGCTCTGCTCGAACACGTTGGCGGCCATCATGAGGTTGTCGTAGACCAGCGGGGCCGGATGGCGGCGGTTGAAGCCGATGCCGCCGACGTTGGCGGCGAGGTGCAGCACCACGGACGCGCCGTCCACGGCGGCCCGGGCAGCGGCCGGATCGCGCAGGTCGTGCTGCGCCGAGCGGGTGACGGTGACCTCCGCGCCCAGCGCCTCGAGCTCGCGCGAGACGGCGCCGCCGACGAACCCGGCGCCCCCGGTCACGACGACCGGACGGCCGCTCCAGAAGTCGGGGCTGGGGTCGTCGCGCGGGCTCAAAAGCGAACGTTGCGTCCGGCGAGCCGATCCTCGAGCGCGGCCACGTCCGCCTCGACCATCAGCCGCACGAGGTCCTTGAAGGTCACGGTCGGCGTCCAGCCCAGCTTCTCGCGCGCCTTCGTCGGATCGCCGCACAGCGCGTCGACCTCCGTCGGGCGGAAGTAGCGCTCGTCGATCTCGACGTAGTCCTGCCAGTTGAGGTCCAGGCACGCGGCGGCCTCGTCGAGGAACTCGCGCACCGAGTGCGTCTCGCCGGTGGCGATGACGTAGTCGTCGGGCGCGTCGGCCTGGAGGATCCGCCACATCGCGTCGGTGTAGTCGGGCGCGTAGCCCCAGTCGCGCTGCGCGTCGAGGTTGCCGAGGAAGAGCTTGTCCTGGAGGCCGGCCCGGATCGCGGCGAGTGCGCGCGTGATCTTGCGCGTGACGAACGTCTCGCCGCGGCGCTCGCTCTCGTGGTTGAAGAGGATGCCGTTGCAGGCGAACAGGCCGTAGGCCTCGCGGTAGTTGACCGTGATCCAGTAGGCGGCGACCTTCGCCACCGCGTACGGGCTGCGCGGGTGAAACGGCGTCTGCTCGTCCTGCGGCGGCGGCGTGGAACCGAACATCTCGCTCGACGAGGCCTGGTAGAAGCGCGGCGTCACCCCGGCGTCGCGGATCGCCTCCAGCAGGCGCACGGTGCCCATGCCGGTGACGTCGGTCGTGTACTCGGGGACGTCGAAGGACACGCGCACGTGCGACTGCGCACCGAGGTGGTAGACCTCGTCGGGCTGGATCTCGTAGACGAGGCGCACGAGGCGGCTGGAGTCGGCGAGATCGCCGTGGTGCAGCCGCAGCCGGACACCGTCCTCGTGCGGGTCCTTGTACACGGGATCGAGGCGCTCGGTGTTGAAGCTCGAGGAGCGGCGCACGATCCCGTGGACCTCGTAGCCCTTGTCGAGCAGCTGCTCGGCGAGGTAGGAACCGTCCTGGCCGGTGATGCCGGTGATCAAGGCTCGTTTCACGGGCCTAAGACTAGTGGGCGCCTCTGAGCGCTCCTCACCGGACGGCGGCCTCGATCGCGCGCTCGAAGTTCTCCGCGAAGTGCGCGACGGAGAAGCGCTCTTGCGCGAACTCGGCGGCCGCCAGGCCGACCCGGCGGCGCAGATCGACGTCGCGCAGCGCCGTCAGGGCGGCCACCACACCGGCCCTGTCCGCCACCACCCAGCCGGCGTCCGCGGCGGTGACGATCCGCGACACCTCGGCATCCGGGCGCGCGAGCGCGATCACCGGAAGTCCGCGCGCCATGTAGTTCATGAGCTTCGACGGAACGTTGAACTCGACGATGTCCGATCGCTGACTCACCACGCCGGCCGTCGCCTGCGAGAGCTCGTGCTCGAGGCGAGCGCCGTCGACGACCCCGAGCATCTGCACGCGGTCAGAGCGGATCCGCGCACGGACCGCCGCCTCGGCGACGCCGGTGCCGGTGATGACCAGCGACGCGTCGGGATCGCCGATCTCCTCGAACATCCGCACGAACTCCTCGAGCCCCTGCGAGTGGCCGATGTTGCCCATGACGAGCAGGCGCAGTCTGCGTGCGTCGGCCCTGGGCGTGGCGCCATTCGCCGCAGCGGCGAGCGTGGCCGGGTTGTAGACGCGATGCAGCTTGTCGGCGCGGACGCCCTTGGCCAGCAGGTTGCGCTCGAAGCCCTCGGAGATCACGACGATCGACGAGGCGCGTGCGTAGGCACGGTGCTCGAGCTGGCGCGCCGCCCCGGCGGCGCGGCCATCCGCGATGAGCCCGGTCGTGGCGGCGCCGTCGGGCAGGATGTCCTGCAGCCAGAGCACCCAGGGCACCGCATGCTGCTTGGCGCGGAGCATGGCCGGGATGAGCGCCGGAAACGACGGCGAGACGACGACCATCACGTCCGGGCGGCGGACCGCCGGCAGTGCCGCGGTCTGGATGGCGGCGAAGCTCAGCTCCTGGCGGATGCGGGCCAGGGAGCTCGCCCGGCCGAACCACAGCGGCAGGCGCAGGACGTCGATCCCGTCGCGGTTCTCGCGGTAGGGCTTGAACGAGCGCCCCCACGCCGGCTCGGGATAGTGCGGGTGCGCGGCGACGACGTCGACGAGATGGCCCCGGTCGCGCATCGCGCGCGCCCAGGCTGCGCTGACCGGCCCGATGCCCGTCGGCTCGGGCTCGTAGTTGTAGCTCCACAGCTGGATGCGCAGGCTGGAGGTCATCCCGGCATGGGCGTGCGCAGGGTCCGGCGCCGTCTCAGGGCCGGCAAGCTGGCTTTTCTGTCAACAATCGGCCGTGAAGCACCATGACCGACAACCTAGCCTAGAGCGCGTCCGGTGGCAGCAGCTGGGGGGCGTCCGGCCCGGCCAGCCGCCGCCGGCGAGGGCGCCGCCCGGGGGCCAGCAGCCTCAGATCATCGCGCTGGCATGGGCCACCATCGTCCCCGCGCGCGGTCGGGGTGGCCCCCGCGTGGACCACCGTTGCGCGCTCGTGCTCGCGTAGCCGGCCCCGTGCTGGCTGGTACGATCCCGCCCGCCCTCCGTCAAGCGCAACACGGTCCGTATTGGAGAAATTCCTATTCCTGCCACCATAGTGCCGCCGTGCCGAGCGGGCCTGCGCTGGGGGCAGAGTTGTTTCGGTGACACCAAGCGCGAGGGGCGCGGTAGTGGTCGGTGACGCTCGTCCCCCAGCCAAGCCGGGACGCCGCGCCGGGGTGACTCGAGCGGCGGGGCGCGTAGAGCTCATGTGCACTCGCTGCGGCGGCGCTCTGGATGACGGCGGCCACGAGTTGGGCTGCGCCGGTTGCACCAGCCGCTATCCGATCGTCGACACCATCCCGATCATGTCCGATCTGGCGCAGGACGATCCGGGCACGGAGTACAAGCGCCGCCAGATCGAGTTCTTCGACGGGGAGGCGGCCGAGTTCGAGATCTCGCGCCCGCAGGGCCAGCCCAAGCTGTACGGATGGCTGATGGAGCAGAAGTTCCGCTACAGCGTCGGCGAGCTCGAGTCGCAACTGGCGGGTGCCACGGTCTTGACGGTCTGCGGCGGTTCGGGCATGGACGCAGAGTTTCTGGCGCGCCATGGGGCCACCGTCATCGCCTCCGATCTGTCGCTCGGCGCCGTCCAGCGGGCAGCCGAGCGCGGCCGGCGCGCGGCACTGCCGATCGAGGGCGTCGTGGCGGACGCCGAGCACCTGCCCTTCGCGGACCGCTCGGTCGACATCGTCTACGTGCACGACGGCCTGCATCATCTCAGCGACCCGCTGGTCGGTCTGGCCGAGATGTGCCGCGTCGCGCGGACGTGCGTGATGGTGACCGAGCCGTCGCGCGCCGCGGTGACGGATATCGCCGTGCGTCTGGGCATCGCCCTGGAGGAAGAGGATGCGGGCAATCGGGTCGAGCGCGTGGCGGCCGGCGACATCGCCGCCTGTCTCATCGATAACGGCATGGACGTCGTCGGCATCGATCGCTACGCCATGTACTACCAGCACGAGCCGGGACACTGGATGCGCTTCTTCTCGCGCCGGCGGAGCTTCTGGGCGGCGTGCGCCGCGGTGACCACGTTCAACGGCGTGCTGGGATCGATCGGCAACAAGCTCGCCGTGCGTGCGGTGCGACGGACCACGTGACGGCTGGGGTGACGGCGCTCAGAGATGCGCCCGGGCGCGCGCGCGGCAAGGTCGCCGGAGTGTGGCGCGCAGCGCAGCGCCGGGTGCTGCGCAGGGACGTCATCAACAAGGGCGGGGCCGGCGTCGTCGACATGATCGATGTCGGGTCGGTCGGCGGGCTCGCCGACGAATGGCGCGACAGCCAGCATCTGGTGCGACGGCTGCTGAACTTCGAGCCGCTGCAGGCCCCGCGCCGGGCAGGCTCCGTGCTGACGGTGCCTGCGGCCCTGTGGAGCTCGGCCGAGCGGCGCAGCTTCTACATCGCGCAGGGGGGCAACGGGACCGGCGACTCACTGCTGGCGCCGAATACGGAGTACGTCCGCGCGCACTTCGGTGAGCTGCGCGAGCGGGGACCGCGGCAGTACGCCGACTCGTGGTTTGACCGCTCGGCCACCGCCAGGACGATCACGCTGGACACGACCACCCTGGATGCCGTCCTCGCCTCGCTGGACGAACCCAGCGACTATGACTTTCTCAAGATCGACGCGCAGGGAGCGGATCTGGAGATCCTCAAGGGAGCAGACGCCTTCCTTCGATCCGGCTCGTGCGTCGGGATCCAGCTCGAGGCATTCACCATCCCGCTGTACGTGGGGGTGCCGCTGTTACCCGACTTCGACGAATGGCTGGGCCACCGGGGCTTCGCGCGCGTGTTCACCGCTCCCGCGCATGGAACGTTCGACTCGCAGCACAACGTGCTGTACCTCCGGTCGGGTGCGGGTGCAACGGACGCTCTGCGCGCCATTCGCCACGTGTATGGCGTGTGACCCGGGCCAGCACCAAGGGCCTAGGCTTAGACTGGGCCTGAGCCGAACCAAGGGGAATCGATGCGGGCAGACGCTTGGGCCAAGGAGCACGCGAGCAGGGAGTACTCGCAGTGCGGCGAGGATGGGATCCTCGCCGAGATCTTTCGCGTGCTGGGAGACGGCGCTGGTTTCTGTGTCGAGTTCGGGGCGTCCAACGGCGTCGGGGGCAGCAATACCCACAGCCTCGTGCGATCCGGTTGGAAGGGCGTGCTGATCGAGCCCGACCCCGACAGCTATGCCCTGCTGGTCGAGAACATGCGGCCATTTCCGCAAGTGACCTGTCTGCAGGCGTTCGTGGGACTCGACGGTGAAAAGGCACTGGACTCACTTCTGGTGCAGGCCGGCGCGCCGAAGGACATCGACGTTCTCTCCATCGACGTCGACGGCATCGACTATCACGTGTGGGACTCGCTGCGGATGTTCACGCCGAAGGTCGTGGTGATCGAGTACAACCCGAGCATCCCCAACGATGTGGACTTCGTGCAGCGACGAGACGAGCGCGTCACGCACGGCAGCTCGATCAGGTCGCTGGTCGCGCTGGCCGGCGGCAAGGGCTACGAGCTTGCCGCGGTGACCGATCTCAACGCCGTCTTCGTCCGCGACGACCTGTTTGCCGCCCTCGAGCTGGAGGACAACTCGATCGACGACCTGCGCGACGACACCGCGACGAAGACGACGCTGTTTCAGGGATTTGACGGCACGCTCATGCTCGCCGGCAACAAGGAGCTGCTGTGGCACTACCTGCCGATCGACGAGGCGCGGCTGCAGGTCCTGCCGCGCGCGCTGCGAAGGTATCCCGGCCGTCTCTCCCCGGTGCTGCAGGTGGCCAGGCACGCGTGGAGCATCGGCCACCTGATCCGCTCCGGGAGGTCCAACCAGCAGCCCAGTGGGCCCGCCTGGCGCGGCGCGCCGACGACGTACGTCAGCTACCACAAGGGTCGGCTGCTGCGGACCGCCGCGCGGCTGGTCGGCGTGCGCCGCCGGCCCGGTCTCGCGCAACGGCGTCCGCGCCGCGCCAAGCCGCCTACCGGCTAGCGCGCGGCCTGCCTTGCGACGATCACCGCCTCCGCAGATCGCCTCGATCCGAACGACTTCTTGAGCACGCCCCCGCAACCGCGCCGCCAGCGCCTCGCGCGGTTGCTGGCCTTCGTGGCCTCGTCGTCGACGTACACGTTCGCGACGATGGCGTCCGCGGCCGTGGGCTTCGCCCTGATCCCGCTGCTCACGCGGTATCTCACGCCCGAGGACTTCGGCATCTACGGGCTCCTCCTCGGGCTCGAGACGCTCCTGGCGCCGCTCCTGGTGCTCAACGCGAACATCATGATCGCGCGCCGCTACGCGACGCTCGGCGAGGACGACCTGGGGGCGCTGGTCGGGACGGTGAACCGCCTGCGGATCGGGCTGGTGGTGCTGTCGCTGGTGGTCGTCGGGGCGCTCGGCTGGCTGGCCGGGACCGGCAGCCTCCCGCTGTGGGCAGTCCTGGCCACGGTCGTGATCGCGGGCATGGACGGCGTCATCGGCATGACCATCGTCGTGCTGATCATGCGCCGTCAGCCGCGCCAGTTCCTGGCAGTGCGTCTGACGGTATTGGCGGTCAGCACGATGGTCGTGGTCGTGACCGTGGTGGGGTTCGGCACGGATTGGCGCGGCCGCCTGGCGGGCCTGGCCGCCGGGATCGTCGCCGGCTTCGTCCCGAGCGCCATCCTCCTGCGCCGCTCGGTCGCTCGCACCCGCCGGCGACTGAGCCGTCGGGAGGTCGTGCGCTTCGGGGGGCCGCTGGTTCCGCACACCGCCGGCGTGTGGGCGAACAACTACCTCGACCGCTTCATCGTGGCCGCCATGCTGGGCCTCGGCCCCGCCGGCGTCTACGTGGCCGTGTACTCCGTGAGCCTCGTGTTCGACGCGATCCACTCCGGGGTCTCCAACGCGCTGCTGCCCTCGTCCTACCCGCGGCTCGACAGCGGCAAGGAATCCGATCGGCGCTGGCTCGGCCGCGTCTTCTACGGCTATTGCGCCGCCACGATGGCGCTGTTCATCGTCGCTGCCCCGGTGGCGGCCCTCGTCGTGGACACCCTGCTGGGCGACGCGTTCGCGCGCGGCGCGGGCCTGATCGTGTGGCTGCTCCTCGGCCACTCCTTCATGGGCATCGCCCGGGTCGGCAGCACCTACCTGTACGCCGCCGAGCGCACGGGCCTGCGCGGCATCCTGACCGCCACGACCGTCCTGCTCGGCGTCGCCTACACGGTCGTCGGCGTGCACTGGGGCGGGCTGACCGGCGCAGCGATCGCGACGGCGGCGACGTTCGCCACCAACGCGCTGTTGACCACCGTCGCGGCGCGCCGGACCGGGCTGCTGCCGAGCGTCGCGAACGCGTTTCGCCGGCACGCCCCATCGCAGCCAGGCGCATGAGCCCGCCCGGGCCGAGCGGGATCGGCCGCCCGCGCGAAGAAGGCGGCAGGCCGCCCGGGTTGCACCCGGACGCCCTATCATCGCCGCCGGCGCGAGCGTCCGGCGCCCTTCTTCCCCCGGTCTGGACAGCCTGCCCGACCGCATGGATCCCAACTTGCTAGATCTACGAACCACGTTGAAGACCGCCGCCCAGCGAACCGTGGGGGCTGAGCGCGCGAGCTACGCGGCGGCCTATGCGCGCGACGCCCGCGCCTCGGCTGCGTACGTTGCCAGTCCGGTGGGCCGCCGCTCGGCCCGGGAGCTTCGGGCGATGCGCGACACGTATCACGGCGAGCGCTGCTTCATCCTCGGAAACGGCCCGAGCCTCGTTCGCCTCGACCTCAGCCGCCTGCGCGACGAATACACGTTCGGTCTCAATCGCGGCTACCTCCTGTTCGAGCGCCTGGGCTTCGAGACGACGTTCCTGGTGTGCGTGAACACGCTGGTCGCCGAGCAGTTCGGTCAGGAACTGCAAGGTCTTCGCTGCCGGCGATTCATCTCCATGCGCGCACAGCAGTACGTCGGCGCGACGGCGGGCGTGAACTACCTGCTCCCGTTGACCCGTCCGCAGTTCTCGGCGGACGTGTCGCGAGGGATCTGGGAGGGTTCCACCGTGACCTACGTGGCGATGCAGCTCGCGTTTCACCTTGGCTTCACTCAGGTCGTGCTCATCGGCGTCGATCACAAGTTCCATACGACGGGGCCGGCCCACCAGACGGTCACCGCCAGCACCACGGATGCCAACCACTTCGACCCCAACTACTTCGGTCCGGGGGTGCGGTGGCAGCTTCCGAATCTCACCATCTCGGAGAACGCGTACCGGATGGCGCGGGAGCACTTCGCCGCGGCAGGCCGTGAGATCGTCGACGCGACGCTTGACGGTGAGCTGACCGTGTTCCCGAAGGCCGACTACGCCGAGTTGGTGTAGCCCCGATGTCCGCCCGGCAGACGCCGCTGGTCACGATCATCAGCCCGTCGTTCAACCAGGGCAGGTTCATCACCGACTGCCTGGACTCGGTGAGATCTCAGACGTATCCACATATCGAGCACATCGTGCAGGATGGTGGCTCCACGGACGAGACGGTGGCGATCCTGGCTGGGAGTACGGACGGCGTGCGCTGGACCAGCGCACCGGACGGCGGCCAGAGCGACGCGATCAACCAGGCATTCGCCGCCGGCGGCGGCGAGCTGGTCGGCTGGATCAACAGCGACGACGCCCTGTTCTCGGTCGATGCCGTCGAGACCATGGTGCGGATGTTCCAGCGCCATCCGGCCGTCGACGTCTTCTACGGTAACGCGGCCATCATGTCGGCCGACGGCCGGTTGCTGCGCGAACACGTGGCACCGCGCCGGCTGCCCTGGGGAGGGTTCCCGCGAGGCTTCACTCCCATCAGCCAGCCCGCCACCTTCTTCCGACGCCGAGCGCTCGGCGCCGACGAGCCGCTGCTGCGCGAGGATCTGCATTACAAGTTGGACTTGGAGCTCTGGCTGCGCCTGCACCAGCGAGGCAGCATATTTCAGCACCTCCCGCGCGTGATCGCCGCGGATCGCGATCACGCGGATCGCAAGGTGCGGTTGCTCGCCGAGAGTCACGCGAGCGAGTGGTCGGTGCTCGAGGCACAGTACGGAGTCACGTTCACCCAGCCCGGCCTCGTGGGGCGCTCGAAGCTGTTGGCCCGGCGGGCGCGTGGGCTGCGCACGGTCTGGGGATGGGAGCGCGACTACGCTCCGGCGTTCTCCTGGCACGTCGACTCCAGGGGAAAGCGCGTGGTGCGCCAGGTTGCCCAGAGCCATCGGAGGATCACCGCGGCCGGACGGGGCCTGTAGGATGCTCAGCGCACCAGAAGATGTTGTAGGGCCCGCGCCACTCGGCCACGGGTTCAGGAACGGGCGCAGTCGCTCGTGTGCCCGCTGGAAGGGAGTCGACCAAGATGCCTGAGTCACGCGACAGCGCGCTGCGCGAGTACATGGGAGTGCTCGGCCGGCACAAGCTGCTGATCGCGTTCGTCTTGGTCCTGGTGACAGTCGCGGCCACGACGGTGACGGCTTCGGGCGGAGCGCGATTCAAGGCGCTGTCCGAGGTCCTTCTCGCGCGGCAGGATCTTGCCAACACGATCACGGATGTCGCGACACCGATGAGCGCAGGGGAATATGCCCGCATCACCTTCACGCAGGCAGGCGTCGCCGCGTCGCCGCGCGTCGCCCTTGCCGCACTGCGCAAGGCGGGCATCCGGACGCTCACCTCCCGCGACCTGCTCGTGGCCAGCAGCGTCGAGGTCAAGCCGGACACGGACATTCTGCAATTTACGGTGGAGAGTCCGCGACGGCAGGACGCGATCAACCTGTCGAATGCGTACGCGGCCGCGTACGTCGAGTACCGCGAGTCACTGGACACCTCGCCGATCCGCGATGCACGTCGGCAGGCCCAGAAACGCATCAAGGCCCTCGAGCAGAGCGGCGAGCGTGACTCACGGCTGTACGCGGCCCTGGTGGACAAGGACGAGCAGCTGAGCACCGCTGAGGCCCTGCAGGGCGCCAACGCGACGATCATCCGGACCGCTGGACCCGCCGTACAGATCGCCCCGCGCACAAAGCGCAACTTCGTTCTGGCTGTCCTGGTGGGCGGCGCGCTGGGGGTGGCGCTGGCGTTCCTGGCTGAAGCGCTGAATACCCGCGTGCGCTCGGCGGAGGAGGTGAGGGATGCGCTGAGCCTGCCGGTGCTCGGGTTCCTACCTCCCCCCAGCACGAAGGAGTTTCGTGAGCGCAAGGATCTGGTGATGCTCCGCTCGCCCAACAGTCCCGCGGCCGAGGCGTACCGCCTGCTGCGGACGAGCATCAACTTTGCCAACCTCGAGCGGCACGCCAAGGTGATTCTGGTCACGAGCGCGCTACCCGCCGAAGGCAAGTCGACGACGGTCTCCAACCTCGCGGCGACGTTCGCGCGCGCGGGCTCGCGCGTGATCCTGGTCGACCTCGATCTTCGCCGGCCGACCGTCACGTCGTTCTTCCGACTGCGGCCTGAAGCTGGGATCACGGACGTGGCCCTCGGTTCGGCGACTCTCGACGAGGTGCTCCAGCCGATCGACCTCGATGGCTCCAGCGACGGCGGGGCGACGGTGTTCGTGGACGGTGACATCGGATCCCTGCATGTCCTGGCCGGTGGATGGGTTCCCCCCGAGATCGGCGAGTTCGTCGGAGGCCGAGCGCTTGCGAGCATCCTCAGCCAGCTGCGCCAGCGCGCCGACTACGTGTTCATCGACTCGCCTCCGCTGCTGAGCGTGGGCGATGCCCTCGCGGTCAGCGACAGTCTGGATGCGCTGATCATCGTGGCCGGCGTCGACAAGCTGCGGCGCAACGTCGTGCGGCATCTCGGTGACGTGCTCAGCGGCCTCCCCGTTCCCAAGCTCGGGATCATCGCGACCGGGGGGTCTGAGGTCGGCTACGGCTACGGATACGGCTACGGCTACGGCTACGGGTATGGTCGCGACCAGGCGAAGGAGCCGCGCGGCGAGGGCGAGAAGGCGTCCGTCGCGTCCTCCTAGGGGCTGCTGAAGAACGCCCATGCGGCACTTCGTCCGGCGGCGGTCCGGCACAGGGAGCGCGCGAGTCCGCGACCAGGTTCCGATCTTCCTGCTGGCGGTGCCGGTAGCACTCCTGGTGGGGGTGGTCGTCGCGCAGGGCCTGACCGCAGCGGCCGCGGCCGGGCTGGTCATCGCCGCGGCCGGCTGGGCGGCTCGACCGAAGCGCCGCCGGCACAGCGACGAACCGTACGCGCTCGCCTACTGGCTGGTGGTGTTCGGCCTGCTCACGATGACGGGCAACGCGCTGCGGCTGAGCCAGGGCGTGACGGTCTCGGACGCCATCCTGGTCGCGGCCGGCATCGTCCTGCTGGCCGCCGTCCTGGCGCGCGCGGCCCGCGGCGACCAGCTGCCACGCGTCCCGGTCTGGCTCCTGCTCGGCGCCGGGGGGCTGGTCGTCGCGGCACTGCTCGTGGAGATGTTCCCACCCAGCAGCCTCACGGAGACGGCCGCGCGCGCGGTCGAGGTCGGCTCCCTCTACTCCCAGAACTCCCCGCTGGGACCCGGCGAGGGCAGTACCGGCTCAAGCAACGCCGTGGTCGCCGCGCGGTGGACGGTGGCGCTGCTGTGCGTGCCGCTGCTGCTCGGCGTCGTCGGCAGCTCGTGGCGGCGGCTGCGAGTGCTGGTCAACGTCTGGCTGGTCGGCGTGGCCCTCAACTGTGGCGCTGCGATGTTGAGCTGGATGGGCTTGTTCAGCCCATCCGACCTGATCGGACGCGACTACGTGTTGCTCGGTGGGGCCGAGGCCGACAGGTTCGTCGGGCTGACGGTGCATCCGACGCAGCTGGGAACGATTGCGGCGGTCGCGCTCCCGGTCGTCGTGGTACGGCTCGCCCACCGCGTGCGGGCGGGCGATGTCGCCCTCGCCGTGGCGTTTGTCCTCGGCATCATGCTGGCCGGTAGCCGGGCCCCGCTGCTCGGCGCCGTCGTGGGCGTCGCCGCCGCGTTCGCGATCAAGAGCCGGCTGCGGATCAAGATCGGTGCCGTTGCGTTCGGCGTGGTGCTGATCGGGCTTGTCGCCACCATCACCAGCAGTGGTCCGTTCGCGATCGTCGCCCGGCTGTCGAGTGACAGCACGACCGTGGCGTCGAGCAATGCTTCGCGCGCGAATGTCTATGCCGACACCGTCAGCGCCATCGTGGAGCGACCGTTCGTGGGCTATGGATTCGACGTCTCCCGGGTGGGACATAGCCTGTACCTCGGGCTCTTGGAAGCCGGAGGAGTGATCGCGCTGGCGGCGTTTGTGTGCTTTGCCGCTGGTTTGGTGCGCACCGGACTGTCACTGGTGCGGGAGGCCCGGGTGCCCACGGGATGGCACGACGATGCTGCCGGCCTGACCGCGGCCGTGATCGGTTGGCTCGCGCTCAGCGCCGTGCAGAACAGCGTCTTCGATCGATTCCTGTACATCCCGGCCGGGCTGCTGATCGCGCTGGCCTACAACGCCAGGGGCCTGCCAGCGAGTTCGGCGGCGACGGTGCCCGCCGAAGGCGTGCGGACGACGAGCGGTGTGGACCTCATTCCACGGCCGGCCCGAGCCTGAGGCGGCCCCCTCGGCGAAGCCCGCGACACAGCCCGCAGCCCACGTGGCGGCGGGGTGGGCCAAGACCTCCGCTACTCCGGCTTACGCAGCGCGTGGTGCTTGTGTTTGAGGGCGGGGCGCTCGACCACGAACCAGCTACAGGTCGCGACCGCCACCGCCAGGATCGTCGTCAGGCCGAACAGCGTGATCCAACGATCGGTGGCGATCTGCTGATCCACGAGGATCCCGAGGAGCAACGTGCCGTAGATGTACAGGCCGTAGGAGATGTCCGTGCGGTTGTTGATCTTCGCGATCCAACGCGGCAGGCGAACCGCGAGAAAGAACACCGCGTAGGTGAGCGGCAGCGGGGCGACGATGTAGAACAGGCCCCCAGAGTGCGGGACCCACTGGTTGCCGGCGAGGATCGCCACGATCATGACCGCCACTGCGCCGACGAAGAGCGAGGTGCGGATCGGGATCCGGTCTTTGAAGTTGAAGAACAGCATCCCCGCCAGGAAGAAGGAGAAGAGCCTTGACCACGACGTGATCGCCGGGCTCGTGGCGATACCCGGATACGCCAGCAGCTTGTACGTGAAGTAGCCCCATACGACCGCGAACAGGGCGATGGTGATCCACCGCCGCGTCAGCAGCCCGAGGATGCCGAGGATGGCCACCATCATGTACGCCAGCAGCTCCCAGCGCAGCGTCCACAGCGGACCGTTGACAGATCCGTGGCCGGGGCCGCCGTCGAAGAGACCAGGGATGTTGTTCACGCCGCTGGGAAGGATGGAGAGATTTCGCAGGGTGTAGTAGAGATCGGGCCCCGATCCGAGCGTGGCGGCGACTCCCAGTCCGGTGATGGCGATGCAGACCCAGTAGGCCGGATAGATTCGCAAGAAGCGATGCCAGGCGAATGCGGCGGGCCCCCGTGCCTTGGTGAAACTCCAGGTGATGAGAAACCCGCTGATGCAGAAGAACACGTCCACCGCCGTGCGTCCTGCGGCCATCTGGTTATGGGTGGCGGTGATGGTTGGATCGACGCCGAACCCCCCATACACAAAAGAGTGACCGTGGATGACGGAAAGCGCGCAGATGAGGCGCAGGAAGCCGATGCTGTTGTTCCTGGGGTCGAGCGCTTCGCCGAGCACCACGACCGGCGCACGCGACCGCGTGGGGCGAGCGTCGCCGGCCTCGCGGGCCTCGCCGGGGCTGGTGGCACGGGCGCGTTTGGTCGAGACCGACACGCCACCCAGGCTATCCCAACCCCACGCTCCGCGCGTGGTTAGCGCGGGGGCGCCGAATTGTAGACTGCCAGCAGATGGCCAGACAACCTATTCGTGTACTGCGGGTGATCGGAGTACTCGACCCCGCGTTCGGGGGCCCGTCGGAATCCGCCGTCAGTGCGTGCATTGCGTCGCAACGGCTCGGTATGGAGAATACGTGTGTGTTTCCCGTATCCCGGGAAACGCGCGATGCTGTGATTCCGGTTCGCGCCCGCCTGCTCGAGGAAGGGGTACGGGTGCTGGTGTTCGGTCTGCCGCGCTTCACCCCCAGCATCGGACGGCACTGGGGACTGAGTCCGAGCCTGGCGATGTGGGTGGGCCGGCATGCGTCACAGCACGATGTCGTACACATTCACCAGACGTGGGGCCTGGTTCAGGTGACGGCGTTGCTGGCGGCCGCGCAGGTGCGCCGGCCGTCGGTGGTGACCCCGCATGAGTCGCTGACCGATCACGACGTCGCGCAGCGCCGCTCCACGGCGAAGGCCGCGCTCCGACGGCTCTACGTCGCGCGGGCATCGCTCATCGTGTTCGCGTCGCAGCTCGAGGCCAAAGACAGCGTCCCCACGGACCACGGCGGACGCATCGCCGTGATCCCACACCCCCTGGCGGAGACGAACTCCGACCGGGCGCCGAGCAATGGCCACGCGACGGGGCGCCCGCTGGTCGTGGGATTCCTCGGCCGCCTGCACGAGAAGAAGAACCTGGGTGTCCTGATCCGCGCGGTGGCCCGGGCAGCGCCCGACATGCGGCTGCGCATCGCCGGCAGCGGGCCCCCCGAGTACCAGCAGTCGCTCGCGGCCATGGCGGTCGACGTCGGCGCAGAGGATCGCGTGGAGTGGCTGGGGTTCGTGCCCCGCAGCGAGCGCGATGCCTTCCTGGACTCCATCGACGTGCTGGCGATGCCGTCGCGCTACGAGTGCTTCGGCATGGCCGCGGCCGAAGCGATGGCGCGCGGGGTGGCCACGATCGTCTCCTCGAGCACGGGCATCGCCGAGCTGGCCAGCAAGCACGACGGTGGGCGCGTGGTGGCGCCGACCGAGGAAGCGTTCGCGACCGCCTTGGGCGATTTCGATCGCGACCGTTCGCGGGTGGAGGGGTTCGCGCTGCGCGGAATGGACGTCGTGCGCGCCGAGCTCACCATGCAGACGTACGGCGAACGGATGCGGCGGCAGTACGAGCGGGTGCTGGACGGCGCAGGCGAGTAGCGCCGCGCAGCACGGTCGCGGGCGACGTGCGCGGTCGTCAGCGGTTGGCCACGGCGCGCAGCCGCCCCGCGACCCGCTGGGGCAGCGTCGGCTCACGCCCCTGGTGGCCGAAGGCGTCGACGACCGGCTTGGCGTCGAGCGGGACGGCCATCACGTAGCCGTGCAGCACCGTCAGGTGGTGTCCGGGCAGAGCCTCTCGCATGCTGTCGAGCAGGACGATCAGCGTCGGCCACTGCGACGCGATGTACGGAGGCGGCGGCGAGGCTGCGAAGTAGACGGCGTCGTCGATGATCACGCAGTCCGCGGGGTGCCCGCCGGCGATCGCCGAGATCTCGTCGAGCACGGGGCACTGGTCGTCGACGCCGGCCGGCAGGCCGTTGTCGCGCGAGCACCAGTGACCATCCAGCCAGTAGAGCGTCGGCACGCCGTCGGCGGCGACGGCGCGCAGTTGCTCCCCCGAGTTGCCGTGCATCAGCCGAACGTTCGGAAGGTCGGCGAGGTTCGTCTTCGCCGCGTCGTGCAGCGGCTCGGAGAGCTCGATCGACACGACCTCGGGGAACTCCTGAGCGAGCCGGCGCGTGCCGCGTCCTTCGAACGTGCCGGTCTCGACAGCGCGCTGGAGGCCGAGGCGCTGCCTGAGCTCGGATGTGAGCTGGATCGGGAGGACGCCCATCGCCCGAGTTTACTGCGGGGTGGCCGGCTCGCGGTCCTGCCAGCCCCGAGGATGTCGCGGGACGTGGCCGGCGCGCTCAAGCGTGAGCGGCGCGACGGTACACGAGGTCGGCGCCCATGTACACGGGGTTCAGCGTCTGCGGTGCACCGAACTCCCCTGCCAGGAAGGTGAGCAGAGCGCCCGGGTCAGGGTCCAGGAACGTCACTTCGATGATGAGCTTGCGAACGCCGGAAAGGCTTGCGGCGCCGCCCTCCAGGACCAGGCGCTCCGCGCCTTGCACGTCGAGCTTGAGCACGTCGATCTGGGGGGTCTCCAACCGGGCCACGATGCTGTCGAGCGTCGTCACCTCGACGTCGAGGCGTTCGATCTCACCGGCGAAGGTCTGCGCGCTGTCCGCAAACAGGGAGCTGGTCTGCGTGGCGTGCGCGTTACGGTAGAAGTTCGATCGTCCGCTCTGCGACGACACCGCTGCTTGGATCAGCTTCCACGCGCCGAACGGCTTGAGGTTGCGTTCGATGATCGGCCGCAGCTTGGGATCGGGCTCGACGACGATCACCAGCGCGTCCGGGCTTCGCTCCTTCGCGAAGGTCGCGAACAGCCCGCTGTGGGCCCCGATGTCGATGATCACCGCGTCCTCGGCGCTCACGACATCCGCCAGCCGCCTGAGCTTGGGCGTGCTGCTCAGGATGTGGGTCGCGACATTCGCCTCGTGGCGGATGTGGTACCAGCGCCCGTTGTCGGGGAAGCGGATCGACTCGCCGTGATGCAGCAGCTGCGCGGCGACGACCATGCCGTGGCGCAGGCCGAGTCGCCGGCAGAGCTGCGCCGTCGTCGCGGTCAGCCGGAGCAGCGCGCGCGCCGGGCCGGGCGCAGGCGGCTCGGAGGCGACGTTCGAATTACGTGCCGTGAGCACGAGCAGCCCTCCTGGCCGGGAT
Source organism: uncultured Actinomycetes bacterium (assembly GCA_963709935.1). GTDB lineage: Bacteria > Actinomycetota > Thermoleophilia > Solirubrobacterales > Solirubrobacteraceae > CADCVQ01. Next base: position 63,607 of record CAVPYM010000013.1, read on the forward strand.
CGGAGCGACGGGGCGGCTCAGACTACTCAGTGCTCAATCGCGCCAGGGCTCCGCCGTCGACGACGAGCTCGTGGCCGGTGATGAACCCGGCGCGATCGTCGTCGAGCAGGAACGCCACCGCCTCGGCGACGTCGCGGGGCGTGCCGACGCGTCCGAGCGGCGTGCGCCGCACCAGGCGCTGCTCGGCGTCCGGCGACCGCTCGAAGCCCGCCCGCAGCGCGGGCGTCTCGATGGCACCGGGCAGGATCGCGTTGACGCGCACGCCGACGGCCCCCAGCTCCACCGCCGCGGCGCGGGTCAGCGCGCACAGGCCTCCCTTGGACGCGGCGTAGGCGGCGATCGACGACGACGTCGCGCGGGAATGCACGGACGCGACGTTCACGATCGACCCGCGCGCCGCCACGAGCTGGCGCTGACATGCCTTGACGCAGGCGAACGCGCCGCGCAGGTTCACGGCGTGGACGTGGTCCCAGTCCGCGACGCTCGTGTCGGCGAGCTGGGTGAAGAGCTGGACGGCCGCGTTGTTGACGAGCGCATCGACGCGCTCCAGCGCGCCGAGGCGCTCGAGGACGAGCGCGGCATCGCTGAGGTCGAGCTCCACGATCGGGCGGCCCTGCACCGCCACCCGGTCCACCGGCACGACGTCCCATCCATGCTCGCCCAGCACGTCGCAGATTGCCGTGCCGATGCCGCCGGCTGCTCCCGTGACGACGGCGACGCGACTCACGCCGGCCGCAGACCCGCGATGAGGTTCTCCACCGCGCTCGAGCTCGCGCGCAGAACGCCTTCCCTGGTGTTGGAGCCGTTGTGCGACCCGAACACGCACTGCTCGAAGGCCCGCAACGGGCTGGACTGCGGCAGGGGCTCCTGCTCGAAGACGTCGAGCGCGGCCGCGGCGAGCCGGCCGGACTCCAGCGCCCCGGCGAGCGCCGCTTCGTCGACCAGCGGGCCGCGGGCCACGTTGACGAGATAGGACGCCCGCGGCATGAGGGCCAGCGAGTGCTCGTCGACGAGATGGCGGGTGTCGGGGGTCAGGGGACAGCACAGCACGACGGTGTCGCTGCGGCGAAAGAGGTCGTCTCGCTCCACGAGGGCGATCCCGAGCTCGGCCGCGGTCTGCCGCGCCGCCGCCGTCACGTCGTGCGCGATCACCTGCATCCCGAACCCCAGCGCGCGCCGGCAGACCGCCTGCCCGATGCTGCCGAGCCCGACGATCCCCAGCGTGGTCCCGGCCAGCGAACGGCCCTCGTGCTTGAGCCATCCGCCGGATCGGACCGACTGATCGATGCGATGAAGCTGGCGGGCGAGCATCACGACGTACCCGAGCGCGACGTCGGCCACCTCGTCGCCGAACACCGCCGGCGTGTTCGTGACCCGGATGCCGGCGAGGCGCGCGGCCTCCTGGTCGATCCCGTCCGTGCCGACGCCCCACTTCGAGATGATCCGCATGCGCCGGGCGTGGTCCAGGACGCGAGCGGTGAGCGGGTCGTCCCCCGCGATCATCCCGTCGAAGTCGCCGATGATCGCGATCAGCTCGTCCTCCGAGGGCTGCTGGACGATCGCCGGCATCACGACGTCGAGCGCGTGGGCCTCGAAGGTCGCGCGAAACGCGTCGAAGCAGTTCTGCATCTGACGGCAGGTGATGAGGACGCGACTAGCGCTCGGAGCCATGCGCTCCCGCCGCGTGCAGCGCCTCGACGACCTTCCAGTCGATCTCCTCGTCGATGTCCCAGGCCTCTTCTCGATCGATGACGAACAGCATCGGCCGCTCGCCGATGCGCCGGCCCAGGCGCTGCAGCGTCTGCGCGGTGAAGATGTACGCGCACGAGTTCTCCTCCAGCACGGGCGGGAGATCCTGGGTGCGCAGCAGGACGGCGGGATCGTGGTTGATGGCCTCGCCGTCCGCGGTGTACAGCCGGGTCTGCAGCGCGGTGACGGTGAACAGCGAGTCGTACTCGTGCTGGTGGTCGAGATAGGCCTCGATCGCACGAGTAACCGTTTCAGGGCGCAGCAGTGGGTTGGTGCTGTGCGTCTGGAGGTACAGATCCGCCGGCACCTGCGCGACGTCGTTGAGCAGCACGGCGTTCATCTCGACGTCGCCGCCGCGGATCGCCTCGGGGCGGATCACGACCTGGACGTCCGGGAAGGCGGCGGCGGCGTCGGCCGCGATCAGGTCTGAATCGGTGTCGATGACGACCAGCGAGATGCGCGGGCACGCCGCCAGGGTCTCGACGATGTGGTGGTAGAGGGGGCGTCCCCCGAGCGGCCGGTAGTTCTTGCCCTTGACCCGCTCGCTGTCGTGGCGCATCGGCACGATCGCCGCGATGCGCGGCTCAGTCATGCCAGCCGTCTTCGAGCAGCACTGCTCGCGCCGGTGCCGCCTCGATGCCGGTGACGTGCAGCGGGAGGCAGACGAGGGTCCAGCGGCCGGGGGCCACCGGGCGCAGATCGAGGCCCTCGAGGATCAGGACTCCCGCGCCGAGCAGGATCTCGTGGACGTCCGGAGGGTCGCTGTAGCGCTGGATCGAGAGGTAGTCGATCCCCACCAGCCGGATTCCCCGGCGGACGACCCACCGTGCCGCGTCCGCCGTGAGCGCGACGTAGTCCTCGAGGAAGGGCGCATGTTCCAGGCCCGGCCGCGAGGCGTTGTCGGTCCGCAGCAGCAGCCGGTCGGTTCCCTCGGGGACCTGGCAGGCCTCCAGCGCCGCGGCGTCGACCACGTCGCCGCCGGACACATCGGCCACGAACGCCGGGCCGATCAGCGCAGACAGCCCGACCTCGTCGATCGTCGCGCCGGAGGCGACGAAGTGGCGTGGCGCGTCGACGTGCGTGCCGCAGTGCGCGTCGAGACCGAGCAGCGTGGCGTTGGCGACGTCTCCGGACGCGAGTGACAGGTGGCTGCGCGACGAGAAGCCGGGGCTCCCCGGCCAGATCGGGGTCGACGCGTTGAGCGGCATCGAGATGTCGACGAGCTGGGGCGTCATGTGACGAGCTTGGGCTCGTCGTAGTCGATGACGCGGCCGAGGGTGCCGTCGGGTATTTCCGGTGAAGCGCCGGATGACGGCGTCGCGTAGTAGAAGCGACGGGCCAGGAGGTCTGGGACCGGACCCTTCTGCGCGAAGCCCCGGTAGGTCCCGTAGAACTGTGCGGTGCGGAAGCGGAAGATGTCCAGCGCCGCAGCGGTGGTGAGCACCCGTTCGCGTCGCGCGGCGACGAGATCGCCGGCGATGTTCGTGCTGGCGCGGCGCAGCGATGCGCCGACGCCCATGCGCTGCTCGCTGTAGATCTCCTTGTGAGCGATCGCCTCGCGCCGATAGCGGTTCACGATCTGGTGAACGCCTTCGTTATGCACGTGCGCCACCGGGGCCTGTGCCACGTATGACACGACGTGCCCGGAAGCGATGGCGCGCTTGGCCCAGTCGAGATCCTCCAGGCCGGTGAGATGCTCGTCGTACGGCTGGTGGGCCCACACGCTGCGGCGTATCGCGGCGTTCGCGTTGTTGCAGAACGGATGGCGCTGGCGGGCCACCGACGTGGCGGGGAACCACTGCTCGAGCAGCCGCTGCTCGGAGAACCGCCCGCCGGGCGGGATGCGCTGACGCCCGTAGCTGAGGGCGACGGCGGGGTCGTCGAAGGGGTCGAGCAGCTTGGCCAGCCAGGTGTCGTACAGCGGGTACACGTGCGCGCTGGCGAGGACCGCGAGGTCGCACGAGGCCGCCGCCAGCCCCACGTTCAGGGCCCGGCCGAAGGAGAAGTCGTCCGGCGCGATCTGGACGATCGTGACCGGGAACGCGGCGGTGATCGCCAGCGTCGCGTCGGTCGAGCCGGAGTCGACGACCACGATCTCGTCGGGGACCACCGTCTGGCGGCTGACGCCGGTCAACAGGCGGCCGATGTGTGCCTCCTCGTTGAAGCAGCGGATGACCAGCGCAACCGTCCGGGGCATGGGCCAGAGGGTATCGCCGCCGTGATCGCGGGGGCCGGGCGCAGCCGCCGCGCCGCGCAGGTCGCCAGCGGCGATCTGGGACCATGGGCGCGATGCACGCGCCGACGATCTTGAATCTGGGATGCGGCACGAAGACCAGCCCGCATACGGTCAACATCGACTTCTCCATCTACCAGCGGTTTCGCAAGTCCCGAGCCGGCAAGGCGGTGGCGGTCGTGGTGCTGCGGGGCGATCGCCGCAGGCAGTTCGACGCGATGGACGACAACGTCGTCGTCCACGACATCCGCAACGGGATCCCGGCCGCGGCGAACAGCGTCGACGCCGTCTATCACTCCCACACCCTCGAGCACATCGACCGCGATGTCGTTCCGGTGTTCCAGGCCGAGGTCCTCCGGGTGCTCCGTCCCGGCGGGGTCCAGCGGATCGTGGTGCCCGACCTGGAGCTGGTGGCGCGGGCCTATCTGGACAGCCTGGAGGCGGGTCGCGACGATCACGACGATGCCGTCTACCGCATCATCGGCCAGTGCGTGCGCCGTGAAGCCGACGGCACCAGTCGCCAGGCGCCCATGCGACGGCGCGTCGAGAACCTCCTGCTGGGCGACGCCCGCAAGCGCGGCGAGACGCACCAGTGGATGTGGGACCGGCGCAACCTGCGGGCGGCCCTCGAGGCGGCCGGGTTCGTCGGCGTCAACCAGAAGGACGCCTACTCCAGCGACATTCCCAACTGGGACGAGATCGGGCTCGACGTCAACCCCGACGGCTCGGTCTACAAGCCCGGCTCGCTCTTCATGGAAGCCCGCAAGCCGGCCGTGACCCCTACCTAGATCGTTCCGGACAGGATCGCCAGCTCCGACGCGTACGCGAACACCTGCGCCGCCCCGAAGCAGTTCCACGGATCCACCACGAGGCACTCGGGACTCCCGAGCTCGCCGATGCGATCCAGCGTCCGCGGCGAGCAGAACTCCGAGTGGTTGGTCGCCACGAAGACGACCTCCGCCCCCGCCACGGCCTCGTCGAGCCCGAGGGTCGGCGTCGCCACGTGCGGGTCGTGGATCGCGACGTCGGCGAGCTCGCGCTCGAGCAGGCGCACGAGCTTGTGGGCCAGCGAGTCGCGCTCGTCGTCGGTGTCGGCCTTGAAGGCCAGGCCGAGCACCGCGACCTTCCGGCCCGACAGGGTCCCGAGCCGGCGCTTGACGCCCTCCACCAGGAAGTGCGGGACCGTCTCGTTCACGCGCGAGACGGCGAGCAGCATGCCCGGCGCGGAGGAGCGCTCCTCGGAGAAGGTGAAGTCCTTGCGCAGGCAGGTGCCGGCGGTGAAGCCCGGCCGGGCGATCCCGCCGCGCGGGTAGTCGCGGTTGATGAGGTCGATGACCTCGAAGACGTTCGCCCCGTACTGGTCGCAGTCCATCATCAGCAGGTTGGGCAGCGCGAACTGCGTGTAGCGGATGATGTTCGTCCAGATCTTGGCCAGCTCCGCCTGGACCGGCGTGGTCTGCACGATCCGCGCGCCGAAGATCTCGAACAGGCTCGCGACGACCTCGCCGGAGCGCTCGCCGACGCCGCCGACGATGCACGGCAGGGTCGTGATCTCCTCGAGGAAGTGGCCCGCCGCGATGCGCTCGGGGCAGTGGGCGACGAACAGGTCCTCGCCGATCGCGAAGCCGCGGTGCTTGGCGATGTAGCCGGCCACGAACTGGGTGGTGCCCGGCGCGATCGTCGAGCGCAGCGTCAGGGCATGGCCGGGGCGCAGGTGCGGGATGAGGTTGTCGACGACGGAGCGGATGCCGCTCATGTCGATCTCGATGTGCGAGAACGACGGCGTGCCGAGCGTGATGACGATGTGGTCGGCCGCCGCCGCGTCCTCCACCCGGTCGGAGAGCTGCAGCAGGCCGGTCGGATGCAGCCGGTCCAGCAGTCCGTCGGTGCCGCTCTCCTGGAAGGGCATCTGCCCGTCGCGCACGGCGTTCAGGCGCACGGGATCGTTGTCGATCCCCATCACGCGCAGCCCGCGATCGGCGAACGAGAGCGCGAGCGGGAGGCCGACGCGGCCTAGGCCGATGACCGAGACGTCGGCGAGCATCTCGGGAAGACTATTCGGTGGCGGAGCCGACGAAGCTGTGGCGCACCCACTGCCGGGCGAACCCGGCCACGAAGCGTGGGTTGTAGCGCGCGTAGCGCCGCCACAGACGGCGCGGCTCGTGCGCGAGGCGGAACGTCCACTCCAGGCCGCAGGTCTGCATCCACGGCGGTGCCTGCGGCATCAGCCCCGCGTGGAAGTCGAACGCGGCCCCGACACCGGCGAGGATCGGCGCGTCGAGCCGGTCGCGCATGTCGGCCATCCACTTCTCCTGCTTGGGCTGGCCGGTGCCGACCCAGACGATCTCGGCGCCCGACGCGTTGATCTCCGCGGCGATCGCGTCGCGCTCCTCCTCGGTCTCGGGGCGAAACGGCGGTGAGTAGCCGCCGGCGATCTGCAGGCCGGGGAAGCGGTTGCGCAGGTTGAGCACGAGCTGGACGAGCGCGCCCTGGTTACGCCCGCCGTAGAGGTACATCCTGGTCCCGGTCGTGGCGGAGCGCTCGCAGTAGCGGGCCATCAGCTCGGGGCCGTAGATGCGCGACGCCTGCGGGTGGCCGAGCGCGCGGAGCGCCCAGACCAGCGGCTGGCCGTCGGGCACGGTGATCATCTCGCGCACCGCTGCGCGCGTCTCGGCGTCGTCCTGCGCGACCATGATGAGGTGCACGGCGGCGGCGCTGATCGAGACCTGCCTGCGCGCCCTGATGACGTCGTCCATCCAGTCCATCGTGCTCTCGTAGTCGCCGATGGCGAGCGGGATGTCGAGCACGGCGGCGCGCTCGAGCGAGCTCGTGGGCTGCGGGTCGAGATCGGCGGTCGTGTGCGTCCCCGCGCCGAATGGCTGACGGGCCGCCGCCGACTCGACCGGGGCTTCGGGCTGGGGTTGGCTGAGGGTCACGAGGGGGAGGGGGAGCCATGCGCGCGGAGCGCGGCTCGCGAGTGCGCCGGCCGGGACGGCCATGGCGACCCGCTGGAGAGGGGTGGAGGGTGGGTCATCGGGGCGGTGTGACGCTTGAGCGCCAGCTTCAGGGTACGAATGAGAACGCGCACGGGACGAAAAGGTTGCGTTCTTTCAAAACGCGCTAAAGAGGCCCTACCCACTCCCAGTTCGAGAAAACAGAGCAAAGAACCTGCTTGGGCGTTGCGCTATTGCTTCAAGCGTGCGGCTGACGGTACGCTCGCGCCCGATCGAGGTGCGATCGGCGTGCCTCTGAAGAGAGATGGGACATATGACGCGCGTACAGCTTCGAGCGGGACGGATCGCTGCGCTGCTCGCCATCCTCGCCGTCGGCACGTTCACGAGCGTCGCCTTCGCGGTGGCGATCAACGGGACCGAGAACAGCGACAAGCTCACCGGCACGAACGGCGCCGACGTGATCAAGGCGCTGGGCGGGGTCGACAAGGTCTCCGGCGGCGGTGGAAACGACAACATCGACGGCGGCGCCGCGACCGACCTGCTCAAGGGCGAGGGCGGCAACGACACGATCATCGGCGGGGCCGGCTTCGACAGCATGGACGGCGGCGACGGCAACGACACCCTCAACGCGGCGGGCGACGGCTCGGCCGACCACGTCGAGTGCGGCGACGGCGCAGACGTCGCCAACGTGAACGCCAACGACTTCGTCGACGACGACTGCGAGACGGTCAACGTCATCGTCTGAGCGGCGGCGTGAGAGCGGCGCGCGCGCCTGAGCGCGTGCGCCGCTTCGACGAGCGAGTGTCCAGCCGGGCGCCGAGCACCGTGTGCACACTCGCCGGGAACGACGACAGCGCGAACTTCTAGACTCGCCCCACTATGGCCGTCGGAGTCATCGGCATGGGCTACGTGGGCCTGCCGCTCGCCGTTGCCTTCGCCGCGCAGGGACGCGACGTCGTCGCCGTCGACATCGACCGGCGCAAGGTCGACGCGCTCCGCGCGGGTCGCTCGTACATCGAGGACGTCGGCGACGACGTGCTCGCCGCGGTCGCCCCGCGGATCGAGGCGACGACGCACTTCGCCGCGCTCGTGCGCTGCGAGGCGATCCTCATCTGCGTGCCGACGCCGCTGACGGCCAACCGCGAGCCCGACCTCGGGCCGCTCGTCGGCGCGGCGCGGGCGCTCGCCGAGGTGCTGCGGGCCGGTCAGCTCGTCGTGCTCGAGTCGACGACGTATCCGGGCACGACGCGCGAGCGCCTGGCGCCGATCCTCGCCGAGTCGGGCCTCGTCGCGGGCGTCGACTTCAACCTCGCCTTCTCGCCCGAGCGCGTCGACCCCGGCCGCACGGACTTCACGATGCGCACGACGCCGAAGGTCGTCGGCGGGCTGACCGAGTCCTGCCTGGAGCGCGCCGCCGCGCTGTACGGCAAGGTCTGCGACACGATCGTGCGCGTCTCGACGCCCGAGGCCGCCGAGCTCACGAAGCTGCTGGAGAACATCTTCCGCTCGGTGAACATCGCGCTGGTCAACGAGCTGGCGATGCTCTGCGACCGGATGGACATCGACGTCTGGGAGGTCGTCGACGCGGCCGCGACGAAGCCCTACGGGTTCATGCGCTTCGAGCCGGGCCCGGGGATGGGCGGCCACTGCCTGCCCGTCGACCCGTTCTACCTGTCCTGGCGCGCGCGCGAGTTCGACATGGCGACCGAGTTCATCGAGCTTGCGGGCAAGGTCAACCAGCAGATGCCCTACCACTGCGTGTCGAAGGTCGAGCGCCTGCTCAACGCGGCGAGCAAGCCCGTGCGCGGGTCGCGGATCGCGGTGCTCGGCGTCTCCTACAAGGCCGGCGTCGGCGACGTGCGCGAGTCGCCCGGGCTGAAGATCGTGACGCTGCTGACCGCCCTGGGCGCCGACCTGCGCTACCACGACCCGTTCGTCGACGAGCTGCCCGAGCTTGGCCTGCGCAGCGTGCCCTTGGATGAGCTGGTCGACGCGGCCGATCTCGCGCTGATCGTGACCGCGCATCCGGGCATCGACCATGACGCTGTGGTGGCGCAGGTGCCGCTTTCGCTGGACCTGCGCGGGGTGACCCGGCGGTCGGGCGGTCGCGCGGTGTTGTTGTAGTGGCTCCTGCGCAGGCAGGATCCGTGCGGGTCGGCGTCGTCGGCCTGGGCTACTGGGGACCGAACCTCGCGCGCAACTTCGACGGCCTGCCCGGGGCGCAGCTCGCGTGGTGCTGCGATGCGCGCGAGGAGGCGCGCGAGAAGCTCGCCGCCAAGCATCCGCGGACGCGCTTCACGGCGGACATCGAGGAGCTGCTGGATGACGCGTCGCTCGACGCCGTGGTGCTGGCCACGCCGGTGCCCTCGCACGCCGGGCTCGCCGTGCGGGTGCTGGAGGCCGGCAAGCACTGCTTCGTCGAGAAGCCGCTGGCGCAGTCGGCGGCCGACGCCGAGCGGGCGGTGGCCGCGGCCGCCGCGAGCGGCAAGCTGCTGATGGTCGGGCACCTGCTCGAGTACCACCCGGGCGTGCGCAAGCTCAAGGAGATCGCCGACTCGGGCGAGCTCGGCGACATCCACTACATCTATTCCAACCGGCTGAACCTCGGCCAGCTGCGCGCCGACGAGAACGCGCTGTGGTCGCTGGGCGCGCACGACATCTCGGTGATCCTGCACCTCGCCGGCGAGGATCCGTTCGAGGTCTCGGCGCACGGCGAGTCCTACATGCGGCCCGGGATCGAGGACGTCGTGTTCGCGTTCCTGCGCTTTCCCTCGGGGCTGGCGGCGCACCTGCACCTGTCGTGGCTCGATCCGCACAAGGAGCGGCGCTTCACGGTCGTCGGCTCGCAGCGGATGGCGACGTTCGACGACATGGACCTCGAGCGGAAGGTCACCGTCTACGACAAGGGCTTCGACCAGTCCGCGAGCTCCTACGGCGAGTACGTCACCCGCGCGGGTGACAACCACAGCCCGCGGATCTCCAACGCCGAGCCGCTGCGCCTGGAGGTCGAGCACTTCGTCGCGTGCGTCCGCACGGGCGCGACCCCGCGCTCGGACGGCGCGAGCGGGCTGCGCGTGGTGCGCGTGCTCGAGCGCCTGCAGCAGGAGCTCGAGCGCTCGCGGCGTGGGGCGGCGACGCCACGCCCGGCGACGCCACGCTAGAGCTCGACGACGCCAACCGCCTCTTCGCGCGCCATCTCGATGAGCATCGAGTCGAGCGTCGCGATCGCGTCGCCGGCGCCGGTGCAGGCGAGCAGCGAGCAATCCGCGAGCGACACTGGGCGTCGCTTCCGGTGGTAGTGCCGCGCCCGCAGGTCGCCCACCCGCCAGGCGCGTGCGGCGTCGAGCGAGATCAGGTGCGCGACCGGGCCGTCGACGAGCGGTGCGAGGACGTCATGGGCCCGCTCGCGCCCCACCCGGCGCGAGAGCACGTCGACGGTTTCGGCGAGATTGACCGTCGCCATGCCGAGCCCGCCACGTGCGAGCAGATCGGTCACGGCGCGACCGCGCGGCTGCCCGGTCAGGTGCGCCAGCAGGGCGGACGCGTCGAGCAGGATCACGACCGGTCGCGCCGGTTGCCGGCGTCGACGTCCTGTGCCCGCAGCTCACGGATCAGCTGCTCGGCGGGTGGTGCGTCGGCGAACTCCTCGGCGAAGACGCCGAACGTCGACTCCACGGGATCGTCCGCGACCGGGCGTACGACGAGATGATCGCCGCGGTCATCGATGACGACCGTGTTCGTCTGCCAGCGGTTGCGGATCGCCGCCGGCACCGAGACCTGCCCGCCCTTGGAGAGCTTCATGCGGCGCGCCATGGCCATGACAAGTTACCATGATCACTGGAGCTCGACGGGGCGCGATTGCAGTGCGGCGAGGACCGTGCGCACCGCGTCCGTCACCTCGGCGGCCTGCTGGGCGCTCAGCACCGGGCTCATCGGGATCGCGAGGTGCGTGCGGGCGAGGTCGTCGGTGACCGGCAGCTCGACGCCGCCGGCGATCGTGAGCATCGCCGGCTGGCGGTGCACCGGCAGGCGGTAGTAGGCCTTGCAGCCGATGCCGCGCTCGGTGAGGCCGGCCGCGAGCTCGTCGGCGCCGTCGGTGCGCACGACGTACAGATGCCAGGCGGGCTCGCAGCCGTCGGCGGCGGCGGGCAGCGAGACGAGCTCGCCGAGGCCGGCCTCCTCGTAGTGGCGCGCGGCGGCGCGGCGACCGTCGGCCCACGTGTCGAGCTGGGGCAGCTGCACGCGCAGGATCGCCGCCTGCAGCTCGTCCAGGCGCGAGTTGTAGCCGACGTGCTCGTAGGTGACCTTGTCGTGCGAGCCGTGGAAGCGCAGCATCCGGGCGGCCTCGGCGAACGCGTCGTCGTCGGTGGTGATCGCGCCGCCGTCGCCGAAGCAGCCGAGGTTCTTGGAGGGAAAGAAGCTGAACGTCGCGGCCCGGCCGAGCGCGCCCGGGCGGCCGGCGGCGCTGCGCGTGCCCGCGGCCTGGGCGGCGTCCTCGAGCACGGGCACGCCGAGCGCTTCGATGGCGGCGACGGGCGCGAGGTTGCCGAACAGGTGGACGGCGACGACGGCCTTCGTGGCGGGGGTCAGCGCGGCGGCGACCGTCTCGGCGCTGATGCAGTACGTGTCGGGGTCGACGTCGCAGAACACCGGCCGCGCGCCGGTGGGCGGGATGGCCTCGGCGGTCGCGTAGAACGTGAACGACGGGACGATCACGTCGTCGCCGGGACCGACGCCCATCGCGCGCAGGGCGATCGTCAGCGCATCGGTGCCGTTCGCCACGCCGACCGCATGGCGGGTGCCGCAGTAGGTCGCGAACTCCGCCTCGAACGCGCTCACCTGCGGGCCGAGGATGAAGCGCCGCGACGCGACGACGCCGGCGATGGCGGCGTCGATCTGCTCATGCAGGAGCTCGAGCGGGGTGTTCGTGTCGAAGAGGGGGACGGCCATGGGGCTCGTGCAGCGTACGGAGGGCCGCGGCAGGTTCGCTTCGCGGTCGGGGCGCGCGCGGTGCGATATCCGGACTCGGCGCGCCCCGACCGATGTTCGCCGCTACGGCGAGAGCAGCGCGAGGTCGGAGCGCGTCATGAGCCGGATGAGCTCCTCGAAGCTCGTGTGGGGCTCCCAGCCGAGCTGCGCCTTGGCCTTGGCGGGGTTGCCGATCAGCTGATCGACCTCGGCCGGGCGCAGGAACGCCGGGTCTAGGCGCACGTAGCGCTCCCAGTCGGGCACGCCGGCCTCGTCGAACGCGATCTGCACGCAGTCGCGCACCGTGTGCGTCTTGTTCGTCGCGATCACGAAGTCCTCGGGCGTGTCCTGCTGGAGCATGAGGTACATCGCCTGGACGTAGTCCTTCGCGTAGCCCCAGTCGCGCTGGGCGTCGAGGTTGCCCAGCGCGAGCTCGTCGCGCACGCCGTGCTTGATCGCCGCCGCGTGCCACGTGATCTTGCGCGTCACGAACTCCAGGCCGCGGCGCTCGGACTCGTGGTTGAAGAGGATCCCCGAGCAGGCGAAGAGGTCGTAGGACTCGCGGTAGTTGACGGTGATGAAGTGCCCGTAGGCCTTCGCGACGCCGTAGGGCGAGCGGGGATAGAACGGCGTCGTCTCGGTCTGCGGGACCTCGAGCACCTTGCCGAACATCTCCGAGCTGGAGGCCTGGTAGAAGCGCGTGCCCGGGCAGGCCTCGCGGACCGCCTCGAGCATGCGCGTCACGCCGACCCCCGTGAACTCCGCCGTCAGCGTGGGCTGGATCCAGGAGACGGCGACGAAGCTCATCGCGGCGAGGTTGTAGACCTCGTCGGGCTGGGCGGCGCGCAGGGTGTCGACGAGCGAGCGCTGGTCGAGCAGGTCGCCCTGGTGCAGCGTGATGCGCTCGCGCAGGTGCTCGATGCGGTCGAACTTCTCCGTCGACGCGCGGCGCACCATGCCGTGGACCTCGTAGCCGTGTTCGAGCAGCAGCTCGGCGAGGTACGAGCCGTCCTGGCCGGTGATCCCTGTGATGAGGGCGGACTTGGGCATGGGGCCGGACCCTATAGACCGGCCGGCGGTCGATCGGTTGCGGCATCAGCGAGCGGCCGCGGTGCCGCAGTCCCGCGGCGCGCCACCCGCGCGGCGGCGTCAGCGCGTGGCCGCGGTGCCGCGGCGCCGGGCGCGCACGACCCGCGCCCACTGCGGCCAGCGGTTGGGGTGCTCGAGGACGACGCGCGCGAGCCCGGCCAGCTCGCGGGGTGCGGGCCGCGCGGCGCGGGGCGCGCCGCGCCAGCGCTCGACCTGCTCGACGGCGATCTGCAGCCGCCGGTAGCGGCGGGCCATGACGCGCTGCAGGCGGTTGAGGTCGCCGCGCGCGAGCGCCCGCTCGTAGGTCACCTGCGTCGTGCGGGCCATGCCGAGCACGTTGTCGGACACGCTGCCGGCCGCGACGCGGTAGACCGCCAGCGGCCGCGGGTTGACGACCGCCCGCCGGCCGCGTTCGAGGATCCGCAGCCACAGGTCGTGGTCCTCCGACCCCCAGCACTCGGTCGCGAAGCCGCCGAGCTCGAGCACGAGGCGGCGCGGCGTGAGCGCGCTGACGAAGATCGAGTTGCGCCGCAGCATGTCGGTCAGGCGTGGGCGCGGGTTCGCGCCGGTGGTCTGCGCCCACGTCTGCGCGCGGCGCACGGCGCCGTCGAGCATCCACGCGTCGCACGCCACGATGCCGACGCCCGGCCGCGCGCGCTCCTCGCGGTCGTACAGCGCGACCTGCTCGGCGAGGTACGCGGGCAGCCACAGGTCGTCGGCGTCCAGCAGCGCCAGCAGCTCACCGGTCGCGTGGGCGATCGCCAGGTTGCGCGCCCCCGCCGGGCCGGTGTTCTGCGCGCTGCGCACGTAGCGCACCCGGTCGCCGTAGCGGGCGGCGATCGCGGCGGTGTCATCCGTGGAGGCGTCGTCGGCGAGGACGACCTCGTAGTCCTCGAAGGTCTGGGCGAGCACCGAGTCGAGGGTCTCGGCCAGGTGGGCCGCCGCGTTGTGTGCGGGCATGATGACGCTGACGCGCGGCAACGGATCCCGATGATATTCCCGCGGCTGCGGATAGCCTGCGGCCGGTGACCGGCAGCGATCCCGTGACGACCCGCCGCGGTCGTCGTGTCTGGCTGCTGGACCACGCGCCGATCCTCGGCGGAGCCGAGCTGTTCGCGCTCAAGCTCGCCCGCCACGCCGCGGTCCGGACCGACCTCGACGTCGTGCTGCTCTGCCCGCCGGGCAGCGAGCTCGCGGCCCGCGCGCGGGCCGACGCGCTCGACGTGCGCGAGGTCGGGATGGCCCACTTCGCCGCGCCTGCGCAGGCACCGCTGATCCCGCTCGCCGTCGCGCGCCTGGTGCGCGTCCTGCGCAGAGCGCCGGCGGGCACGGTGTTCGTCGCCAACACGGCGTGGGCGCAGGCGCTGCTGAGCGCCTGCGCGCCCTGGCTGCGCGGCCGCCGGATCGTCCACCTGCTGCACGAGCAGGACACCGCCGCGCGGCGCTCGGCGCGCCTGGTGCTGAGCCGCGTCGGGCGCCCGGTGGCAATCGGCGCCAACGCGGCGCGGACGTACCGCGCGGCGCTCGGGCACGACGTCGCGCAGGTCGACAACGTGCTCGACGACGCGGAGCTCGCCGCCGCCGCCGGCGCGCCGCACCGGGTCCAGCCGGCGGATCGCGCGGGCGCACCACCCGTCGTCGGCGTGCTCGCGCGGCTCATCGCCGAGAAGGGCGTCGCCGAGCTCGTCGACGAGCTGGCCGCGTGCCCGCACGCCTGGAGCACCGCCCGCCTCGCCGGGCCCGCGCAGCACGCCGACTATGAGACGGTCGTGCGCGAGCGCATCGCCGCGCACGGGCTCGGCGACCGCATCGGCCTCGAGGGCCGGCGCGAGGCCGCCGCGTTCATCGACGCGATCGACGTCCTCGTCGTCCCCTCGACCGGCACCGAGGGCCAGCCGACAGTCGCGCTCGAGGCGCTCGCGCGCGGCGTCCCGGTCGTGCTGCGCGCGGCCGTGCACTCGCCCGACTACGCCGGGCTGCCCGTCGCGGTCTACCACGACGCCAGCGACCTGGGCGCGGCGCTCGAGCGCCTCCCGGCCGAGCCCGCGCCGTTGGCAGAGATCGCGCGGCGCTTCGGCGCCGGCCAGGCGCTCGACGGGCTGCTGCGCGCGGGTCACGAGGGAACGCCGTGCACGTCGGCCTGAACCTCGTCTTCCTCGTGCCCGGCGAGACCGGCGGGATGGAGGTCTACGCACGCGAGCTCGTGCGCGCGCTGCCGGGCGCCGATCCCGGCCTGCGCCTGACGGCGTTCGTCAACCGCGAGGCCGCCGCGGCCGGCGGGCCGTGGGAGGAGCACTGCGACGTCGTCGTGGTCCCCGTCAGGGCGACGAACCGCCTGGAATGGGTGCGCGGCGAGCAGCAGCTGCTGCCGCGCCTGGCCCGCCGCGCCGGCGTCGACCTCGTCCACAGCCTGGCCAGCACGGCGCCGGCGTGGGGCGCCTTTCGCCGCGTGGTGACGATCCACGACCTGCACTACCGGCTCATCCCGGACGCCCACTTCGGCGTGCGCGGCCTCGGCATGCGGGTGCTCGTCCCGCTCGCCGCGCGGCGCTCGCACCGGATCATCACCGACGCCCAGTCGACGGCCGCCGACCTCGGCACCCTGCTCCGGGTGCCGGCCGCGAAGGTCGACGTGGTGGCTCTGGGCTGCGGCACGACCGCGCGCGAGCGCCCGGAGGCCGAGGCCCGGCTGCGCGAGCGCCACCGGCTCGGCGACCGGCGCGTCGTGCTCAGCGTCGCGGCCAAGCGCCCGCACAAGAACCTCATGCGGCTGATCGAGGCGGTGGCCGCGCTCGACCCGACCGACCGCCCGCTGCTCGTGATCCCGGGCTATCCCACGCCGCACGAGCGCGAGCTGCGAGAGCGGGCGAGCGCGCTCGGCGTCATGGACGACCTGCGGCTGCTTGACTGGGTGACGCCGGCCGAGCTCGAGGGCCTCTACGCGCTCGCGGCGGTGTTCGCCTTCCCCTCGCTGTACGAGGGCTTCGGGCTGCCGGTCCTGGAGGCGATGAGCCGCGGGGTCCCGGTCGTCACGTCGAACCGCAGCTCGCTGCCGGAGGTCGCCGGGGACGCCGCGCTGCTCGTCGACCCCGAGGACACGGCGGCGATCCGCGACGCGCTGGCGCGGCTGCTGCGCGACCCCGCCGAGCGCGCGCGTCTCGCCGAGCTCGGCCGCGCCCAGGCGCGGCGCTTCACCTGGGCGCGCACGGCGCAGCTGACCGCGGCGAGCTACCGCGCCGCGTCGTAGGCGCGGCCGTCGCGTCCGCCAGACTCAGGCCATGGCGATCTGCATCCGCTGCGACGGCGACGCGCGCATCGGCGCCGGGCACGTCGCCCGCTGCCTGGCGATCGCCGGCGCGCTGCGCGGCGCGGGCCGCGAGGTCGTCTTCGCCGGCCGCTACGAGGGGCTGGCCGCCGCGCTGCTCGAGCACGAGACGTGCCGGCCGGCCTGCGCGAACAGCCCGGCCGGGATCCCCGCCGGCGCCGAGGCGGCGATCGTCGACCTCTACGGGCTGGCGGCGCAGGAGCTCGCCGCCGTGGCCGACGCCCGCCCGCTCGTGGTCCTCTCCGACGACGGCGCGCCGACGCCCGGCATGACGCTCGACTACCACGCGGGTGCGGTAGGCGACGGTGACGGCCTGGCCGGCCCGGACTTCGCCCCGCTGGACCCGCGCCACGTCGCCGCGCGCCGGCCGCGCGGCGCGGACGAGGGCCGCGTCCTCGTGGCGCTCGGCGGCGGCGACTGCGGCTCGGCGATCACGGCGGCGGTGGTGCAGTCACTCGAGCGCCACGGCGCGCGCGCGCTCGTGCTGACCGGCGACGCCGCCGTCGCCACCGACCTCCCGCTGCGCCGCCTCGGCCGCCCGCGCGGCCTGTGGGATGAGCTGGCACGGGCGGACCTCGTCGTCTGCGGCGCGGGCGTGAGCGCCTACGAGGCGGCCTGCGCGGGCGTGCCCGCCGTCCTCGTCGCGCTGGCCGACAACCAGCTGCGCGTGACGCAGGCGCTGAGCGCCGCCGGCGTCGCGAGCGCGCTCGACGCCCGCGGCGGGCTCGACGCCGCCGAGCTCGAGCGGGCCCTGCGCGCGGCCCCGCGGCCGAGCCCGGGGCCGGCGCTCGTCGACGGCGCCGGCGCATTCCGGGTCGCCGACGCGCTGCTCGCCGGCGCACCGCCCGCGACCGTGCTGCGCTACCGCCCCGCCACGCCGGCCGACGGCCCGCTGCTGCTGAAGTGGCGCAACGACCCGGAGGTCCGCGCGGTCTCCGGCACGACGCACGTCATCGCCGCCGGCGAGCACCGCACGTGGCTGGCCGCGGTGCTGGCCGACCCCGACCGCGAGCTGCTCGTCGCCGAGCGTCGCGGCGAGCCGGTCGGGACTGTGCGCTTCGATCGCGGGGGCGCCGCGGCGGAGGTCTCGCTCGCCGTCGCGCCCGGCGCGCGGGGCGGCGGCCTGGGCGCGCAGATGCTGCGCGAGACCACCCGCCTGCAGCTCGCCGCGCGCCCCGCGCTGCGTCGCGTCGACGCGCGAGTTCGCGCCGACAATCCCCGCTCCGTCGCGGCATTCGAGCGCGCCGGCTACGCCCGGCGGGCGGCGGCCGACGGCTGGCTGCTGCTCAGCCGAGCGCAGTAGTCTTCCGCGCTCACATGGACCTCGCGGGCAAGACCATCCTCATCACCGGAGGGACGGGCTCGTTCGGATCGCGCCTCACCGAACGGCTCCTCGCCGAGCACGAGCCCGCCGCCGTCCGCATCTTCAGCCGCGACGAGCTCAAGCAGTCCGAGATGGCCCGGCGCCTGGACGACGAGCGCCTGCGCTTCCTGATCGGCGACATCCGCGACCTGCCGCGCGTCGTGCGCGCGACCCGCGGCGTCGACGTCATCGTCCACGCGGCCGCGATGAAGCAGGTCCCGGCCTGCGAGTACAACCCCTTCGAGGCGGTCCAGACGAACGTCATCGGCGCCGAGAACGTCGTCACCGCGGCGATCGAGAACGACGTCCCGCAGGTCATCGCGCTGTCGACCGACAAGGCCGTCAACCCGGTCAACCTCTACGGCGCGACGAAGCTCTGCCAGGAGAAGATCGTCTCGCAGGGCAACGCCTACGCCGCCGACTCGCCGGCGCGCTTCTCCTCGGCGCGCTACGGCAACGTCGTCGGCAGCCGCGGCAGCGTGATCCCGATCTTCAAGGCCCAGGCCGAGAGCGGCGTCCTGACGATCACCGACGACCGCATGACCCGCTTCTGGATCACGCTCGACCAGGCGATCGACTTCGTGCTCGGCTGCCTGGACCAGATGGGCGGCGGCGAGATCTTCATCCCGAAGATCCCCTCGATGCGCGTGGTCGACATGGCCACGGCGCTCGCGCCCGACGCCGAGCTGCGGATCGTCGGCATCCGGCCGGGCGAGAAGCTGCACGAGGTGCTGCTGACCGAGGACGAGTCGCGCCACACGCTCGACCTCGGCTTCGGCTACGTGATCGAGCCCGAGTACGCGTCGTGGACGCTGCGCGACCACCAGGGCACGCCCGTCCCGACGAGCTTCCGCTACGCCTCGGACACGAACGAGTCCTGGGTCAGCGTCGAGGAGCTGCGCGACATGGTCGTCGACGTCAAGGCCGTGATGTGAGCTCGGAGCCCTTCCTGCCCTACGGCCGGCAGGAGGTCAGCGAGGCGGACATAGCGGCGGTCGCGGCGGCGCTGCGCGAGCCGCTCATCACGCAGGGCCCGCTCGTCGAGCGCTTCGAGCGGGCGTTCGCCGAGCAGTGCGGCGCGGCCCGTGCGGTCGCGTTCTCGTCTGGGACCGCGGCGTTGCACGGCGCGGCCTACGCGGTCGGCGTGAGCGCCGGCGACGAGGTCATCTCGAGCCCGATCACGTTCGCCGCCTCGGTGAGCACCTCACTGGCGCTCGGCGCGACGGCGCGCTTCGTCGACATCGACCCGGCCACGTGGAACCTCGACACTGCCGCTGCGGCGGGCGCGCTCGGTGAGCGCACGAAGCTCGTCGTGCCGGTCAGCTTCGCCGGCCTGCCCGTCGACCTCGACCCGCTGCGCGACCGCGGCGTCGCGATCGTCGAGGACGCCTGCCACGCGCTCGGCGGCCACCGCGACGGCGCGCCGGTCGGCGGTCCCGGCGGCGCCGACATCACGTGCTTCTCCCTGCACCCGGTCAAGGCGATGACCACCGGCGAGGGCGGCGTGGCGACGACGCAGGACGCCGATCTGGCCGCGCGCATGCGGCTGTTTCGCACGCACGGGATCACGCACGAGGGCGTGCAGCGCGAGCCCGACGAGGGCGCCTGGCGCTACGACATGCTCGACCTCGGCCTGAACTACCGCATCACCGACTTCCAGTGCGCGCTCGGGCTCAGCCAGCTCGGCCGGCTGGGCGACTGGGTGGCGCGGCGCAACGCGATCGCCGCGCGCTATCGCGAGCTGCTCGACGGCGACGAGCGGATCGCGCTGCCGCCGGCGGCGCCTGCCGGATCGCTGCACGGCTACCACCTGTTCGTGGTCCACGTGGCGGGCGGGATGGCCGAGCGCAAGCGCGTCTTCGAGGCGCTGCGCGCTGCCGGCATCGGGACGCAGGTGCACTACGTCCCGGTCTACCGGCTGCGCTACTACCGCGAGACGCTCGGCGTGGCGCAGGACGACTGCCCGCACGCCGAGGCGTACTACGCGGGGGCGCTGTCGATGCCGATGTACCCCGGCCTGAGCGACGCCGACGTCGAGCGCGCGGTCGACACGCTGCGCGCCATCGTCTACTGAGCGACCGGCCCGGCGCCGACCGCGATGCGCCGCGCGCCGTCGGCCTCCGAGCGCCGCGCCGCGTCGGCGATCGCGACCGCGTGTGCGCCCGCGGCGCCGTCGCACAGCGGCGAGCCGGCGGGGATCGCGCCCTGCTCCACGGCGGCCAGGAAGGCGGCGATCTGCGCGCGGTAGGAGCCGTCGACCGCGCTCGGCGCGGGCTGCTCGCTGCGTTCGCCGCCGGCGCCGAAGACCGTGACCCGCTCGGCGTCCCAGCGCCAGTCCACCGAGCCCTCGCTGCCGACGATGCGACCGCCGCGCCGGTAGGCGCGGTCCAGGTAGTCCAGCGTGATCGTCGTCAGCGCGCCCGTGCGGTGGCGCAGCGTCAGCAGCGCGGTGTCCTCGACGTCGAGCTCGAGGTCGGAGACGCGCGCGAGCCAGGCGCCGGCCTCGACGACGTCGCCGAGGATCCACGCCGCGTAGTCGAGCTCGTGGATCGCGTCGAGCAGCACGCCGCCGCCGAGCTCGCGCCGCGCGCTGTAGCTCGTGCGGTAGTCGGTGGCGGGGCGCCAGCCGGGCAGCCAGGAACCGAACGTCAGCTCGGCGCGCAGCGGGCGCCCGATCGCGCCCGACGCGACGGCGCCGCGCAGCTCACTCGGGCCCGGGTGAAAGCGCAGGTTGAAGCCGACGGCGAGGACCAGGCCGGCGTCTGCCGCGCGCGACACGAGCGCGGTCGTGCCGACGGAGCTGACCGCGAGCGGCTTCTCGACGAGGACATGGCAGCCGTGGTCCAGGGCGAGCGCCGCCTGCGCGAGATGCTCGCTGCTCGGGCTCGCCACGACGGCCGCGTCGGCCGCGCCGAGCGCCTCGTCCAGCGTGGCGACCGGCCGGATCCCCTCCGGCGCGGTGGGCGCGCCGGCGAACGGGTCGAACGCGAGCACGGTGCAGCCCGCCTCGAGCAGCAGCCCCGCGTGCCGGCGTCCGATCGAGCCCTGGCCCAGCACCGCCACGGTGATGCCATCGCCGGCCATCCGGGTCACTCTAGACTCAGCGTCGTCTTGACGCCGACGAGCCAGCACGACGTGGTGGGGCCCGTCTGGGCGGTCGTGGCGGGACGCATGGGATCGAGCCGGCTGCCCGGCAAGACGCTCGCGCCACTCGCCGGCCGGCCGTCGCTGGCGCACATCATCGACCGCCTGAAGACCGTCCCCGAGCTCGACGGCATCGTCGTGGCGACGGTCGACCGCCCGCTGGAGGATCCGATTCGCGCGTGCGCCGCGCAGGCCGGCGTCGCCTGCTTCTCCGGCGACGAGGACGACGTGCTGGGCCGCACGCTCGAGGCCGCCCGCGCGGTCGGCGCGGAGGTCGTCGTGCAGGTGACCGGCGACTGCCCGATGGTCGATCCGGCGATCGTCTCGCGCGCGGTGCGGACGTTCGCGGAGGGGGGCTCGGACTACGTCTCGTCGGTGCTCGGCGGGGAGACCTGGCCGGTCGGCTGCGACGTGGAGGTCTTCGCCACGCGCACGCTCGCCGCGGTCGACGCGCTCGACCTCGAGCCGAGCCACCGCGAGCACGTCTCGCTGTACATCTACGAGCACCCCGCGCACTACGCGCTGCGGGGAATCCAGGCGACCGGCGAGGAGCGCCGCCCTGACCTGCGCATGACGCTCGACACCGCCGACGACCTGCGCCTGCTCGCCGCGCTCTACGACGCGCTCTGGCGCCCGGGCCGGCCGATCGCGCTGCTCGACGCGATCCGCTGGTGCGACGCCCACCCCGACCTCGCGCCGGCGACCGCATGACCGCGCTGCGCGCGATCGTCGTCGGCTGCGGCGACGTCGGCTCGCGCTACGACGCCGCGGGCGGACCGCCGCTCAGCCACGCCGGCGCCTACGCCGCCCATCCGGACGTCGCGCTCGTCGCCGGCGTCGACCCCGACCCCGGCGCGCGCGCGGACTTCGAAAGCGCGCGCGGGGTGCCCGCCTTCGCGACGCTCGACGAGGCGCTCGCCGCCGGGGCCGCCGAGTCGCCCGACCTCGCCAGCATCGCCGCCCCACCGGCCGGCCGGCTCGCCCTGGTGCGCCGCCTCACCGGCGCCGGCGTGCGGGCGATCTGGTGCGAGAAGCCGCTCGGCGAGGAGGGGCAGGCCGTCGTGGAACACTGCGAGGCGACCGGCACCGGGCTGCAGATGAACTTCCTGCGCCGCTTTGACCCCTTCCACCGCGAGCTCGTCGACGGGCTGCGCGCGCAGGGCGTCGTGCTCGCCGACTTCCGCTACTCCGGCACGCTGGCCAACTACGGAAGCCATGCGCTGGACCTGTTTCGCTGGCTCGCCGGCGAGCCCGTCTCGGTGTTCGCCCGCGGCCTGGCGGACGGCGGCGCCTACGTCGTTGCCGAGACGGCCGCTGGTACTGTCGGCAGCTTCATGCACGTGACGAGCGAGGCCGATCTGGACGTCTTCGAGTGGGACGTGCGCACCCGCTCGGGGCGGACCAGCAGCGCCGCCCTGGGGACGCTCGCGCTCGCCTGGCCGCCCGCCCCCTCGGCCCTCTTCGCCGGTGTGCGCTCGCCGGAGCCCGGCGCGGTCGCGGGGGGCGGGCTGGCCCAGGCGATGCTGGCCGGCGCCGGGCAGCTCGTCGCCCACGTGCGCGACGGCGCGCCGCTGGCCTGCACCGGCCGCGACGGCCTCGCCGAGGAGCGTCTGCGCGCGGCGGTCCAGGCGTCGCTGCGCACGGGCGCCGCGGTGGCGGTGGCGCCGGCGTGAGCTCCGCGCTCGCCATCCACGGCGGCACCCCCGTCCGCACCGCCCCGTTCGCGCCGCAGCGCACGATCGGCGCGGAGGAGCGCGCCGCGGTCGACGCCGTCATGCGCTCGGGCAACCTCTCGCAGTTCCTCGGCGAGTGGGACGACGACTTCCTCGGCGGCTCGCGCGTGCGGGCCGCCGAGCAGGCGTTCGCCGACCGGCTCGGCGCGCGCCACGCGATCAGCGTCAACTCGGCGACGACCGGCCTGCACGTCGCGCTCGCCGCCTGCGGCATCGGACCGGGCGACGAGGTCATCGTCTCGCCGTTCACGATGTCGGCGTCGGCCGCGGTGGTCGTCCTTCAGAACGCGATCCCGGTGTTCGCCGACGTCGAGGCGCGCACGTACAACCTCGATCCCGCCGCCGTCGAGGCCGCGGTGACGCCGCACACGCGGGCGATCATGGTCCCGCACATCTTCGGCCACCCGGCGCGCATGGACGAGCTGTGGCGGATCGCCGAGCGCCACGACCTGGCGATCGTCGAGGATGCCGCCCAGTCGATCGGCGCGACGTACCGCGGCCGCGAGACCGGCACGCTCGGCACGGCCGGCGTGCTCAGCCTCAACTACCACAAGATCATCCACAGCGGCGAGGGCGGGATCGTGCTCACCGACGACGACGACGTCGCGCGCCTGGCCCAGCTGTCGCGCAACCACGGCGAGGTCGTCGCCGAGCGCACCGGGGTCTCGTCGATCGCCAACACGATCGGCTCGAACTTCCGCATGACCGAGATCGAGGCGGCGATCGCCGTCGAGCAGCTCAAGAAGCTCGACGGCCTGCTCGCCCACCGCCGCGCGCTCGGCGCGCACCTCGCCGCCCGGCTGGACGCGCTGCCGGGCCTGCACCCGGCGCTCGTCGAGGAGGGCTGCACGCACTCCTACTACGTCTTCGCGGTGCGCTTCGGCGACGAGCTGCTCGAGCGCGTGCCGCGCGCCCGGCTCGTCGAGGCGCTGGCCGCCGAGGGCGTGCCGGCCTCCAACGGCTACGTCGCGCCGCTGTACCGCCAGGCGATGTACCAGCAGCGCATCGCCCGCGGCGCGCGCGGCTGCCCGTGGACGTGCGGTCACTGGCGCGGCGAGGTCAGCTACGCGGACGGCATCTGCCCGGTCAGCGAGCGGCTGCACGACGAGCAGATCTCGCTGCTCGACGTCACCCGGTTGCCGCTGACGATCGCCGACGTCGACGACGTCGCCGACGCGTTCGAGAAGGTCGTCGCGCACGCCGCCTCGCTCGCGGACACGGCCGTGGACACGGCCGTGGACACGGCCGCGGGCGCGGTCGCCAAGCCATGAACCGGCGGATCGTCTTCATGGCCCGCGACGCCGGGGCCGCCGCCGCGATCGCCCCGCTGGCGCGCCGCGTCGTGGCCGACGGCCGGCACGCCGTGGCGATCGTCGGGCACGGCCGCGCATCGGCCGCGTTCGAGGCGCGCGGGCTGCCCGTCCTGGCGTTCGACGACGATGCGCCGGTGGGCGAGGTCGAGGCGCTCCTGCTCGCCGAGAGCGCGGCCGGCCTGATCACCGGCACGTCGATGCGGCCCGCCCGCGACGGCGCGTGGTGGGAGGCGGCGCGCCGCGGCGGCATCCCGTCGGTCGCCGTGCTCGACCACTGGTGCAACTACGCGGGCCGCTTCAGCGACGCCGAGCCGTTCGACCACGTGCCCGACGCGATCGCCGTCATGGACGACGTCGCGGCCGGCGAGCTGACCGCGCTCGGCTGCCCCGAGCGGCTGCTGCGCGTCACCGGCCAGCCGTACTTCGACGACCTCGCCCGCAGCGCCGCGGCGCAGACGCGCACGATCGGCCGCCAGGAGCTCGGCGTCGCGGCGGACCGGCTGCTCGTCGTCTTCGCCTCCGAGCCGCAGGCGCGCTACTACGGCGCCGGCCCGCAGGACCCGGGCTGGCTGGGCTACACCGAGGCCGACGCGCTCGCCGAGTCGGTGCGCGCGGTGGCCGCGGTGGCGCCCGAGGCGATGCTCGTCGTCAAGCTGCACCCGCTGGAGGACGCCGCGCCGGCCCTGTCCGCGGCGCCGGGAGCGCGCCCCGAGGTCCGCGTGCTGCGCGCCTTCCCCCCGACGCACCTCATCGCCGCCGCCGACGTCGTGCTCGGCATGACGTCGATCTTCCTGCTCGAGGCGGCCGTGCTCGGCGTGCCGACCGTCAGCGTCCGCCCCGGCGGCGGCGAGGACCACTTCATCGGCACGCACGCGCGCCTGATCCCGACCGTGACCGAGCCCGGCGGCCTGCCCGACCTGCTGCGCGCGGCGCTGGCGCGCGGGCCGCAGCCGCCGTCCGGCGCGGGGATCGGCGCGGGCGCGATCGAGCAGGTGCTGGCGCTGCTCGAGCAGCCCGCGGTCGTCGTCGAGACGGGACGGCGCGCACCGTGAGCGCGTTCATCCCGGGCGAGCGCTGCGCGCTGCGCGAGCTGCGCCGGGCGGACCTCGACGGCCCCTGGGCGGGCTGGCTCAACGACCCCGAGGTCACCCGCCACATGCTGCGCGGCGTGTTCCCGCTCACCGCCGAGGGCAACGCCGCGTTCTTTCAGTCGGTGGCGACGAGCGAGACCGACCTCGTGCTCGCGATCGAGAACCCGGAGCGCGAGCACGTCGGCAACGTCGGCCTGCACCGGATCGACTGGATCCACCGCACCGCGGAGTTCGGGATCCTCATCGGCGACCGCGGCCAGTGGGGCCGCGGGATCGGCACCGAGGCGACGCGGCTGATCTGCGCCCACGGCTTCCGGCGGCTGAACCTCGCACGGATCTGGCTCGGCGTGCTCGCCGAGCACGAGGCCGCCGTGCGCGCCTACCAGCGCGTCGGCTTCGAGATCGAGGGGCGCCTGCGCGAGGACGTCGAGCGCGACGGCCGCCGCGTCGACAAGCTCATCATGGGGCTGCTCGCGCGGGACCTGCCCGCCGCATGAGCCGGCGCGTCCTGGCGATCGACCACTTCTTCGGTCAGGACCTCGCGGCGCTCGAGGCGTCCGCGCCCGCCGGGGTCACGCTCGTCCGCACGCCCTACGAGCCGTTCCTGCGGCTCGCGACGGAGCACTTCGGCGACGAGGTGCTGACCGGCATCGACGCGTTCTTCGATGATCGCCATGCCGCCGCCCGCGCACGCTACGCGGAGGCGGCCGGGCGGCGCTTCGACGCCCTGCTGCAGCGCCTGCGCTTCGACGCCGTGCTCGCCCCGTCGGACACGTTCTTCTGGATCCGGGCGCTCGTCGAGCGCGCCCAGGCGCTGGGGATCCCGTTCGCGGTGCTGCAGAAGGAGGCCACGATCCCGCCGGGCTGGCTCGACGGCCCCGCGCAGGAGTGGGGCGCGACCTCGCCGTTCATCGCCGACTTCATGCTCGTCTCCAGCGAGCACCACAAGCGCTTCTGGGTCAACGCCGCGACCGACCCGCAGATCATCGCCGTGACCGGCCAGCCGCGCTTCGACGTCTACCGCGGCGCGGGCGCGCCGCCGGCCTGGGCGGCGCTCGGCGTCGACGTCGGCGACCGGCCGGCGGTGCTGTTTCTCACCTACGACGTCAACGCCTACCTGCCGGTGATCGATCGCACGGGCCTGGCGCCCTGGCAGCGCCTGCGCGACGAGACCGAGGCGACGCTCGTCGAGCTGGCGCGCAGCGGTCGCGCGACGGTGCTCGTCAAGGCCCATCCGCAGCCGGCCGAGGACCAGACCGCGCATCTCGCCGAGCTCGCGCGCGAGCCGGGCGTGATCGTGCTCGACCCGCTCGGCGACGTGCGCGACTACCTGCTCGCCTGCGACGCGGTCGTGGGCTTTCAGTCGACGGCGCTGTTCGAGGCGCTGGCGGCGGGCAAGCCGGTCGTCTACACGTGGTGGACCGACGCCGTGGCCGGCATGGGCGCGGACCTGATCCCGTTTCACGAGCACGGCGACGCGCTGACGGTCGCGCGCGCCCCCGCCGAGCTGCGCGCCGCGCTCGACGCGGCGCTGGCCGGGGCCGCGGCGCCGCCCGCCTCGCAGCGGCTCGTCGAGGAGTACATGGGGCCGATCGGCGGCGCGGGCGCGCGCTGCTGGACGCACCTGCTGGCGCTGATCGCGTCCGCGTCCGCGTCCGCCTCCGGTGGGCGCGGCGAGCGCCGCGCGCAGCTGCTGGCCCGCACCCCGGCCCAGCGTGCCCGGGCCCAGGTGCGGGCGGCGGCGGAGCTGACGGGCTGGCGCACGGCGGCGGCCGCCCCGGCGGCCGTGCACGGCCTGCTGCGGCTGGCCGGCCGGCTGCGCGGGCGGCCCGTTCCGACGGTCGCCGCGGTCACGCGCGAGCTCGACGCGCGCCGCCGGAGCGCGGCCGCGGCGTGGCTCGCAGCGCGCGATTGACGCCCTGAGCGCCTGCCAGAATCCGCCCCGATGTCGAGCGAGCCGCCTCCCACCGTCCTGCCCTCGGGCACCCCGATCGTCCGGCTCGTTCGCAACACGCTGACGAACGGTGCGGGCACGATCGTGGCGGCGGTGCTGGGGCTGCTGATGGCGCCGTTTCTCATCAACGGGCTCGGCCTGGCGGGCTACGGCGTCTTCGCGCTCGCGCTGAGCCTCACGTCGATCGGCGGCTACGCGGCGCTGACCGACTTCGGCGTCGAGGCCGCGGCCGTGCGCTACGTGGCGCTCGCCGTCGGCGACACCGACCGCCATTCGCTCAGCCGGGTCGTCTCGACCGCGACCGTGTTCTTCGTCTGCATCGCGATCCCGCTCGCGGCCGGGCTCGTGGCCTGCTCGGCGCTGCTCGTCGACGCGTTCGACATCACCGGCCCGCTGCGCGACGAGGCCGTCGTCTGCTTCATGCTGACCGCCGCCAGCCTGGTCTTCGACCTGCCGGCGCGCGCGCAGTTCGCGCTGCTGGAGGGCGTGCAGCGCTTCGAGCTCTTCCAGGCCGTGCAGCTCATCCGCGTCGTGTTCCAGTTCCTTGCGTTCGGCGCCGTGCTCGTCTTCGACCTCGGCGTGGAGGGCATGGGGGGCGCGATGCTCGCCAGCGCCGTCGTGCAGTACGGGCTGGCGTGGGGGTTGGCGAAGATCGCGGTGCGCGGCGTGCGGACGTCGCCGCTGCTCGTCTCGCGGGCGCTGTTTCGCGAGCTGATCAGCTTCGGCGGCGGCATGTTCGTGATCCGCACGACCGGCACCATCTACCGCGAGATGGACAAGGCGATCATCGGCGTGGCGCTGGGGCCGCGCTCCGTCGCGCTGTACGAGATCGCCAACCGCATCCACCTCGCCGCCGCGACGTTCCAGAGCATCGCCAGCTCGGCGCTGACGCCGTCGACCGTCGAGCTGCGCAACCAGCCCGAGGCGCTGCGCCAGGTGTTCCTGCGCGGGACGCTGTTCACCGTCGCGCTGTCGGTGCCCTTCTGCGTCGCGATCTTCGCGTTCGCCGGACCGCTCATCGACACGTGGATCGGCGGGGCCGCGAACGGGGCGATCGACGCCACGCGGCTGTTCGTGACCTACCTCGTGCTGGTCAGCGTCAGCGTCGTCGGAGCCACGATCACCGTGGCCCTCGGCCGGCTGCGGCCGATCGTCATCATGGCCGTCTTGAACCTCCTGATCAACGTGGTGCTCTCGCTGGCGCTCGTCGGGCCGCTGGGCATCGAGGGCGTCATCCTCGGCACCGTCATCGCCCAGGTCGTGCTCTTCGGGTTTCAGCTGCGCATCTACCTCGACGCGATCGACGTCCGGCTCGGGCGCTGGTTTCGCGAGGCCGTGCGGCCCAACCTGCCGGCGCTCGCGGCCCAGGGCGCCGTCTCGGCCGCGCTCGTCCCGCTCGCCGTCGCCGCCGACAGCTTTCCCGCCGTCGCCGGCCTGATGCTCCTGTCGGTCGCGGTCTCATTGGCGACGTTCCTGCGCTTCGGGCTGCAGCGCGATCCGCGCCGCGCGCTCGTCGCGATCCTGCGTTCCGCCGTCCGGCCGCGCGCCCGGCCCGTCTAGATGGACGCGCTCAAGAGGGTCTACGAGCGGCTCTCGCCGCTGGGCCGCGCGGACTCGCGCGGCGAGCTCGGCGTCGCCGACCGCGTCGCCGCGCCGCTGCGCCTGCCCGTCGAACGCGCCTTCCTGCACCGGGTCGGCGCGCTGCGCACGCTCGAGCGGCTCGGTGCGTCGGTCGCGGCCGCGGCGCCGCCGATCAGCGGGCCGCGGGTGCTCGTGCTCTGCCTGCGCAGCCTGACCGATCACGCCGTCTACGAGATGGTCATCGCGCACGGGCTGCGGCTGCGCGGCGCCGACGTGCGCATCCTGCGCTGCGGCGGCGGCCAGCCCGCCTGCGAGATCGGCTGGGCGCGGCGCGTGCATCCGCGGCCCTGCGACCGCTGCGCCTGGCACACCGGCCGCGTCGCCGCCTCGACGCGCTACCCGTCGTCGACCTTCGCCGACCACCTGCCCTGGGGCGCGGACGCGACGCGGGCGCCGGCCGCCCCCGACCCGGCCGGCGAGGCCGAGGCGCGGGTGCTGTCGCACGTCAGCACCGCCTGGTTTCTGCGCTCCAGCGACCCGTCCGGCGAGCCCGACGGCGCCGCGGCGGCGGCCGATTTCGCCGTGGCCACCCAGGGCGTCGCCGCGGCGGCCCGGCTCGTGCTCGACGAGCACGAGCCGGACATCGTCTTCGCCACGAACGGGCTGTTCGCCGCCGAACGGGTGGTGCGCGCCGAGGCGCTGCGGCGCGGGCTGCGCGCGCCGACCTACGAGATCGCACCGCGCTCCGGGGCGCTCGTCTTCTCGCAGGACGCGCCGGCGCCGGACTACGACAACGACGCCGCCTGGGCGCAGGTGCGCGACCGCCCGCTGACGGCGCGCCAGCGCGCCGACGTGCAGCGCCTGCTCGACGACCGCGCGCGCGGCGTCGGCGCGCACGAGGTGTACTTCGCGGCGCAGGAGGAGCGCGCCGACGCGCTGCGCCGCGAGCTCGCGATCCCCGCCGCGGACCGCATCGTCAGCCTGTTCACGAACCTGTCGTGGGACAGCGCGACGATCGACAAGGACGTCGGCTTCGCGTCGATGTTCGAGTGGGTGTGCGCCGCCGTGCAGGCGGCCGCCGGCGCGCCCGAGACGACCCTCGTCGTGCGCGTGCACCCGGCCGAGACGCGCTGGCACTCGCGCGAGTCGACCGAGGCCTACGTCCGCGCCCGCTTCCCGCAGCTGCCCGCCAACGTGCGCTTCATCGGGCCCGATCGCGCGCTGTCGACGTATGCGCTGCTCGAGCTGTCGCACCTCGTCTGCGTCTACACGACCACGGTCGGATTGGAGGCGGCCACGCGCGGCCTGCGCGTCGCGGTCGCCGGCCGCACGCACTACGCCGCCCGCGGCTTCACCGACGACGTCGCCGGCCCCGGCGAGCTGGCGGCGCTGATTCAGGGCGCGTCGCGCGGCCCGCTGCCGGCCAAGCAGCGCGACCTCGCGCTGCGCTACGCCTACACGTTCTTCTTTCGCTGCTCGATCCCGTTTGCGCTCGTGCGCTCCGTCGGCGGGCGGGTGCGTCAGGCGCCGGCGAGCGCCGCCGAGATCGCGCCCGGCGTCGACGAGCGGCTGGACTGGATCTGCGACCGCATCCTCGACGGCGGCTCGTTCGTGCTGCCCGACGCGTTGGCGGGGCGCGCGTGAGCGCGCTCGCGCTCGCGCTCGTGCAGGCCCGCACGAGCTCCACGCGCCTGCCCGGCAAGGTTCTCGCCGACATCGGCGGCGAGCCGATGCTGGGGCTGCTGCTGCGCCGCGTGCAGCAGGCACGGTCGATCGGCGAGGTCGTCGTGGCGACGAGCGACCGGCCCGCCGACGACAGGCTCGAGCAGCTCGGCGCGCAGCTCGGGGTCCGCGTGTTCCGCGGCTCGCTCGAGGACGTCCTCGGGCGCATGGCCGCAGCGGCGGCGGGCCACGACGGCCCGGTCGTGCGGCTGACCGGCGACTGCCCGCTGATCGATCCGCACGTCGTCGACGAGGTCGTCGCGCTGCTGGCCGCGACACCCGGCTGCCGGTACGCCTCCAACGTCGAGCCGCGCGCGCATCCCGACGGCCTCGACGTCGAGGCGCTGGCCCCCGGCCTGATCGCCGAGCTCGCCGCGGAGGTGACCGATCCCGGCGACCGCGAGCACGTGACGCTCGCCGTGCGCCACGACCCGCAGCGCTACGGCGCGGCCGCGCTGTGGGCTGAGGCGAGCGACCTCGCCGAGCTGCGCTGGACGGTCGACACCGAGCTCGACCTCGCGTTCGTGCGCGCGCTCGTGGCACGCCTCGGCGACCGTCGCCACACTGCCGGGATGAACGAGATCCTCGACGCGATCCGCCAGGCGCCGTCGCTGGCGGCGATGGCCGGCGGGCGGCGCGGGTGAGCGAGCAGCGCGCCGAGCGGCTCGCCGACGTGGCGAACGCCTACGCGGGCATCGAGGACCCCGCGTCGTTCGGCGACCGCGCCGCGCTGGAGCGCTACCGCGCCGCGCTGCTCGCGCGCTCGGCGCCGCAGGCGGACTTCCTCGCGGCGCTCGTCGACACGCCGCAGCGGGTCATCGAGCTGGCCTGCGGCAACGGGCGGCTGCTCGTGGAGCTGGCCCGCCGCGGGCTCGTGGCCGACGGCGAGGGCTGGGACATCGCGGCCTCGCGGATCGCCTTCGCCGACGCCTGGGCGCAGGAGCTCGGGCGCGACGAGCTGCGCTTCGCGGCGGCCGACCTGCTGGCCCGCGAGGGCGCGCCGGGCGCGTTCGATCTCGCGCTGTGCATCACCGGCGCACTGGCCTACTTCGAGCCCGCCGAGGCCGGGCTCGGCCGGCACGTGCTGCGCCGGCTGCACGACCTCCTGCGGCCCGGCGGGCGTGTCGTGCTCGAGCTCTACCCGCATCCCGAGTACCGGCCGCTGCTCGCGGCCACCCGCGGCGCCGCGCGCATCTGGCACGAGCTCGGCGCCGGCGACCCGTGGCGCTTCTACCTGTCCGAGCTGCACCTCGACGGCGACGTCCTCACGCACGCCAAGACGTTCGTGCACCGCACCGAGGCGCGCATCGACGAGGGCCGCGTGGAGCGCCTGCTGCTCTATACGCCGGATTCGCTGTCGGCGCTGCTGACCGCCGCCGGCTTCGGCGAGGTCGCACTGCACGAGGGCTGGACGCCGGCGCCCTACGCCGGCGGCGAGGTCCTCGTCGCCACCGCGGTCAGACCATCTCCCACGTGATGATCTCGTCGAACGGGATGTCGACCTTCGCGACCCGCCCCACGAGCAGCCCGAGGTGCTTCGGCGCCACCCCGTAGCCGGGGCGCTTGACGGTCAGCATCTCGGCGCGCAGCTCGGTGCCGGCGGGGATGTCGACGGCGGCGATCACCGAGCGCCGGGCGAGGCGGTACATCTCGCCGGACTCCGGCTCGGACGGACCCTCCAGGCGCCCGTGGCCGAGCGCCGCCTCGACCTCGCGCACGCCGGCGACGAGCGCCGTCAGCTCCTCGGGCTCGAGCGCGAACGGATGGTCGGGACCCTCGAGGTCGCGGCTGAGCGTGAAGTGCTTCTCCAGCAGGTCCATGCCGAGCGCCGCGGCGCCGGCGGCGACGTTGATCCCGGTGGTGTGGTCGCTCAGGCCGACGGGCGTGCCGAACGCGGCGCGCATCGTCGCCATCGCGCGCAGGTTCATGATCTCGGCGGGGGCCGGATACAGCGACGCGCAGCGCAGCAGCGCCACCTCGGTCGCGCCGGCCCCGGTCGCCGCGTCGAGCGCGTCCTCGATCTCGCCGTAGGTGGCCATCCCGCAGGACAGGATCAGCGGGATCCCGGTGCTCGCGGCGTGCGCGACGAGCGTCACGTCGACGAGCTCGAAGGAGGCGATCTTCAGCGCGGGGACCCCGATCGCCGCGAGCTCGTCGACCGCCGCGCGGTCAAAGGGCGAGGAGAAGAAGTGGATCGAGCGCGCGGCGGCGTGCTCGGCGAGCGCGGCGTGCCACTCGCGCGGCAGCGCGATCGCGTCGAGCAGCTCCTGCGGCGAGCGCTGGTCGTCGAGGTACTCAAAGCGCGGCGTGCGGCTGGAGTACAGGTCCGAGCCCGTGTAGGTCTGGAACTTCACGGCATCGGCGCCGGCCTGCGCCGCGACGTCGATCAGCTCGCGGGCGAGGCCGAGGTCGCGGTTGTGGTTCGCGCCCGCCTCGGCGATGACGTAGCAGCGCGCACCGCCGCCGACGGGCGTGCCGCCGATCTCGAACGCCGGCCGCAGGGCACGCGCCGCCATCAGACGACCGGCCGGAACGCGGGCCGTACCGCGGGACCCTCCAGCAGCGCGCACACGCCGTCGGCGCCGTCGCTCAGCCCCGCCGCGAGGCGGCTCAGCGCGCCGTCGTAGGCGGCGGCGGCCTGGTCGAGGTCGGCCTGCGTGTGGGCGAGGCAGATGAAGTTGTTGCCGTTGAACAGCACGCCGGCGCGCAGCATCTCCTGCTGCACGAGCGACTTGGCCAGCAGGCCGCCGGCGCCGGACCGGTCCGACGGGTCCGCCGGCTCGCGGATCGTGACGAGCGTGCGCGGCGCCTCGCCGTCGATCCCGACCCAATCGCCGAGGTCGTGGCGCCGGATCGACGCCTCGACGGCGCTGCGCAGGCGCTCGCCGGACGCGAAGAGCTGCGCGTAGGCGGCGGCGTCGAGGCGGGTCAGAACGGCCGCCGCGGCGGCCAGCGAGAGCGCCTCGCCGCCGTGCGTGCCGGAGAAGAACACGTTCTCGAAGACGCGCATGAGCTCGGCGCGGCCGGTGATCGCGCTGATCGGCATGCCGTTGCCGAGCGCCTTGCCGAAGCAGACGAGATCGGCCCGCACGCCGTAGCGCTCCTGCGCCCCGCCGGGCCCGAGCCGGAAGCCGGTGATGATCTCGTCGAAGACGAGCAGCGCCCCCGCCGCGCGCACGATCTCGGCGACGCCGGCCAGGTAGCCGTCCGGCGGCCGCGTGGCGCCCGACGGCTCGAGGATCACCACGGCGGTGTCGCCGCCCTGCGCGTCGAGCGCGGCCTGAAGCGCGTCGAGGTCGCCGTAGGCGAACGTGGCGCTCAGCTCGCGCACGACCGCCGGGATCCCGATCTCGCGCGTCGTCGTGGCGATGAACCAGTCGTGCCAGCCGTGGTAGCCGCCGACGAGCACGTGGTCGCGGCCGGTGACGGCGCGGGCCAGCCGGATCGCGGCGCTCGTCGCGTCCGACCCGCTCTTGGCGAAGCGCACCATCTCAGCGCCCGGCACGCGGTCGCGCACGCGCTCGGCGACTTCGACCTCCAACCGGTGGGGCAGCGTGTAGGTGATGCCGTCGCGCAGCTGTGCGGTGATCGCCGCCGTCACCGCCGGGTCGTCGTGGCCGAGGATCACCGGCCCCAGCGCCATCGGGAAGTCGACGTAGCGGTTGCCGTCGACGTCGAAGACGATCGCTCCCTCGGCCCGCGCGACGAAGCATGGGGCGATGCCCTGCACCCACTGCGTCGGGTTCTTCGACAGCGTCTGGCTGGCCCCGGGGATGAGGCCCGTGGCGCGCGCCAGCAGGGTCTCGGACTCGCGCAGGTTGGCCTTCGACACGCTCACGAGACCGCCTCGCGGACGGACGCCGCTGCCGGCGCCGGCCCCGCGTGCCGCGTCGGCGGGCCGGGCACGTAACGCTGCACGAGAAACGCGCCGTGGCGGCGGTCGATGCGCGTCATCGCGCGCGCCGCGCGGGCGGGCAGCGGGTAGTAGCCGGCGGTCGCGTCGTGGTCGAGCGCGAGGCCGTGGTAGCGGGCGAGGTCGGCGAGCGCGCGGCCGGTGAAGACGCGCAGGTGCTGCTGGCCGAACTGCGGCTGCTCCCAGCCGTCGTAGGCGTTGCTCGGGTTGCCGACGACGACGTAGTCCGACACGTGGCAGGGCGCGGGCTGCCAGCCCAGCGCGAGCGAGACGACGTTGTGCCAGCTGGCGAGGTTGTTCGTCGAGACGATCGCGTGGCCGCCGGGCTTGAGCACGCGGCGGATCTCGCGCATGAAGGTGTCGGTGTGCTGCAGATGCTCGATGACCTGGTTGGAGTGCACGAGGTCGAAGCTCGCGTCGTCGTAGGGCAGCCGCTCGCCGAGGTCGGCCGCGACGACCTCGACCCCGCGCTGGCGCGCCTGCGCGGCCCAGTCCGCGACGAACTCGACGCCATGCGCCTCGGCGGCGCCGGCGCGGCGCGCGACCGCCAGCGTGAAGCGGCCGTCGGCGCAGCCGAGGTCGACCATCCGCCCGCCCGGCACCGGCTTGACCGCCGCGAGGATCGTGCGCCGGTTCTCGTCCTCGGTGCTGCGAAAGAGGCGCTCGAGGTAGCTCATCCTGCGCCCCGATAGTAGGCGGTCACGGTCGCCAGCGAGGCTTCGATCGACAGTCGCCGCGCGTTGTCGGCGAACCACGCGCAGGTCGCCGCGCGCAGGGCGGGGCCGCCCGCGTGGACGCGCTCGATGGCCGCCGCGAGGTCCTCCGGCGCGGCCGACGCGGCGACGAAGCCGTTGCGTCCCTCGTCGACGAGCTCGACTGCGGCGTTGTCCGCGCCGGCCACGACGACGCTCGGCGTGCCGTGCGCGGAGGCCTCGACGACGACCATCCCGTAGCCCTCGCGGCTGGAGGGCAGCAGCATGCACAGCGCGCCGCGCAGGGCAGCGTCGAGCTCGCCGGCGGCGACGAAGCCGGGCGCGCTCACCACCCCGGCCGCACCGCACGCCTCGATCGCGGCGAGCACGTCGGGGCGCTGCGGCCCGTCCCCGAAGACCACGCCGCGCAGCTGCGGGATCGCCGCCCGCGCGCGCATGACCGCCGGCACCACGGCGGGCGCGCGCTTCTCGGCGATGTGGCGCCCGGCGAAGACGACGACCGGCTCGGCCGTGTTGGGCTCGGGCGGCTCGAGGCGGCCGGCGTACTCGCCCTCCAGCACGCTGACCTCGCCGCGAAACCCCTCGGCGAGCAGCCGGTCGCGGTGCAGGCGCGAGAAGCAGAACGCCCGGTGCGGCACGCGCGCGCAGGCACGCTGGATCGCGTGGCCGAGCCGCCCCTGCATGCCGCCGAGGTAGCCCTCCCAGTAGTCCGCGCTCCACAGCTCGTGCCAGTCGACGACGAGCCGGTAGCCGCCGCGCGGCTGCGCCGCCGCCGCGGCCAGCACCGAGAAATAGGGAAACGAGGCCATGTGCACGACGTCGTAGTCGCGCCCGCGGCGCAGCAGGTGGCCGAGCACGCCGCGGCCGAAGCGCAGGGGCTCGGAGATCGTCCGGTTGCCGTCGGGGCCGTACAGCGGCTCGGCGCGCGAGACCACGACCACGCGCACGCCCGGCAGCTGCGGCCACGCGCCGTCCTCCCACTGGCGGCGCGTGATGTACGTCACCTCGTGGCCCTCGCCGGCGAGGCGCTCGGCGAGGTTGCGATACCAGCGCTCGGCGCCCCCCACGGTCCAGGGAAACAGGCAGTCGTAGGCGACGCAGATGCGCATGCCGACGACACGCTATCTGCGCCCCGGCCAGGGCTCGCGGGCCCCATCTGCTTCGGTACGCTGTCCCAGCCGCGCAACCTCCATCCGTCGCGCGCGTTCTAACGCCCTTGGGGGCCCGACCGGGCCTCGTGCCGGACAGCGCCAATGGCCTCGATTCACAGCACACCAGCAGGGTCCGACGGGCCCGCTGCCGACGTCAGCGAGATCGAGCTCTCGGTCGTCATCCCCTGCCTCAACGAGGCCGAGAACATCGAGGAGTGCGTGCGCCGCTCGCTGGAGGCGATGGCGCAGGCGGGCATCGCCGGCGAGGTCGTCGTCGCCGATAACGACTCCGACGACGGCAGCGCCGAGCTCGCGGCGGCCGCCGGCGCGCGCGTCGTGCACGAGCCGCGGCGCGGCTACGGCTCGGCCTACCTGGCGGGCTTCGCCGCCGCGCGCGGCGAGTTCGTCGTGATGCTCGACGCCGACATGACCTATCCGTTCGACAAGATCCCGAACTTCGTCGAGGAATTGCGCGACGGCGCCCAGCTCGTCATGGGCGACCGGATGGACAACATCCAGCCGGGCGCGATGCACTGGGTCAACCGCTACATCGGCAACCCGCTGCTGAGCGGCACGCTGAACCTCTTCTTCCGCACCGGCATCCGCGACGCGCACTGCGGCATGCGCGGCTTCCGGCGCGACATCCTGCCGACGCTCGACCTGCGCACCACCGGCATGGAGTTCGCCTCCGAGATGGTCATCCGCGCGTCGAAGGAGAAGCTCGACATCCGCGAGTTCCCGATCTCCTACATGCCGCGCGGCGGCACGACGAAGCTGTCGCGCGTGCGCGACGGCTGGCGCCACCTGCGCTTCCTGCTCGTCCACAGCCCGACGCACCTGTTCATCGTGCCCGGCGCCGCGCTGCTGCTCGTCGGCCTGCTGGTGACGGTCATCTCGCTGAGCCAGATCCCGATCTTCGGCCGCGAGTGGAACCTGCACACGGTCATCGCCGGGGAGCTGCTGTGCATCGTCGGCACGCAGATCATCGCGCTCGGCCTCTGCGCCCACGCGTACGGGACGTACTTCATGAGCGAGCGCGACCCGTGGTTTGACACGATGCGCGCGCGCTATCGCCTCGAGCACGGCCTCATGCTCGGCGGCGCGGTCGTGCTCGCCGGGCTCGTCGCGGGCGTGGTCATCGTCGGCACCTGGATCGAGCGCGGCCTCGGCGCCCTGTCGGAGGAGCGGTTGGCGGTGACGGCGGCGACGCTCATCATCATCGGCCTGCAGATCTTCTTCTCGTCGTTTCTGCTGTCGATCCTCGGCCTGCGCCGCCGCGACTCCCAGTAGCTCCAGTCGATGGACCTGCTGGCGGCGTGGCTGCTGTATCCGCTTGCCCTGACGGTGCTCGCGCTGGGGCTGGGCCTGCTCGTCGAGCGTGCGGCGGGCTGGCAGGTCCCGGGCGCGCTGCTGCTGCCCCTGGGCGTCGCCGCGCTGCTCGTCGTCGCGCGGATCGTCACGGCGCAGCGGCCGACCGCGTCGTTCGGCCTCGCCGTCGTCGTGCTGCTGGCCGCCGCGGGCCTCGCGCTCGGCTTCGGCCGGTTGCGCGCGCTGCGGCCCGATCCCTGGCTGGCGGCGGCGGCGCTCGCCATCTTCGCCATCTTCGCGGCGCCCGTCCTGGCCAGCGGCGAGCCGAGCCTGGCCGGCTACCTCGCGCTGCCCGACACCGGACATCAGCTCGCGCTCGCCCAACTGCTGCCCGATCGCGGGCCGGACTGGCGGTCGCTGGGCGAGGGGTCGACGTACGAGGGTCTCGCGCCGTACTTCCTCGGCAACTATCCCGTCGCCGCGCAGGCGCTGCTGGGGATCACCGCGCCGCTGGGGATCATCGACCTCGCCTGGCTGTACCAGCCGCTGCTGAGTCTCATGGCGGTGCTGCTGTGCCTCTCGCTCGCGGCGCTCGTCGCCCCGCTGCTGCGCCGGCGCTGGCAGGTGGCGCTCGCCGCGTTCGCCGCCGCCCAGCCGGCGCTCGTGTACGGCTACGCACTGCAGGGCTCGATCAAGGAGATGACGGTCGTCGCGGTGGTGACGTGCTGCGCGGCGCTGGCCGTCGCGGCGATCCGTGAGCGCCGCTCGGCCCGGGCGCTGATCGCGCCGGCGGTCGGCGGGGCGGCGGCGCTGAGCACGCTGGGTCCCGCCGTGCTGCCGTTCCTGCTCGCGCCCGCACTCGCGATGCTGGTCGTCTGGGGCCGGCGGATCGTGCGCGAGCGCAACCGCGCCGAGCTCGGCTGGCTGGCCGCCGCGCTCGGCGTCGCCGTCGTCCTCTCCCTGCCGGTGCTGACGACCCTGCAGCGCCAGATCACGGTCAACGGCGCGACGCTCGACGCCGGCGTGGACCGCAGCCAGTTCGGCGCGGTCGGCGACCTCGGCAACCTCGCCGGCCCGCTGGAGCTCGTCCAGGCGCTCGGCGTCTGGTTCAGCGGCGACTACCGCTACCACACGCTCGACGCGACGCTCGACACCCTGCAGCAGATCGCGCTGTGGACCGCCGGCGGGCTGGCCCTCCTGGGGCTCGCGTGGGCGCTGCGCCGCCGCGCGTGGGGGCCGCTGCTGCTGGCGGCGAGCGCGCTGCCCGGCATCTACCTGCTGCACCGCGGCGCGCCCTATGCCGACGCCAAGGTGCTCATGCTCGTCTCGCCCGCGATCATGCTGCTGGCGATCTGCGGCGCCACGGTCCTGTGGACGGGGCGCTGGCGGGCGCTGAGCCTCGTGCTGACGGGCGCGCTGCTGGCGGCGATCGCGGGCTCCAACGCGCTGGCCTACCACGACGTGTCGCTCGCGCCGCACGACCGCTACGAGGAGCTGCTGTCGCTCGACGAGCGGCTGGCCGGGCGCGGGCCGGTGCTGCTCAACGAGTACGACGAGTTCGCGAAGTACTTCCTGGCGTCGGTGCCGGCCTACAACGAGCCGGAGTCCAACCCGGCCTACCGCCGGGCGCCGTACCGCCCCGACGCGTACAGCGACAAGCGGCGGCGGCCGAGCGCGAAGGCGCCGCTGGACATCGACGACCTGACGCTGAGCTACCTCAGGCAGTTCACCTACGTCATCCTGCGCCGCTCGCCGGCGTCGAGCCGCCCGCCGGCGAACTTCCAGCGCGTCTGGACGGGCGAGTTCTACGAGCTGTGGCAGCGCGGGCGCGCGCCGCGTGTGCTGCGCCACGTCCCGGTGGGGCGCGACGTCCTGCGCCCGTCGGGGCCGATCTCGGCGGCGACCGCCCGCAGCGTCGGCGCGCGCGCGCGGCGCCTGGGCGGGCGGATCGCCTACGTGCCGCGCCCGCCCCTGGCGATGTTCTTTCTCAGCCATCATCCGCGCCCGGCGCGCTGGGGCGGCTTCGGCGACTACACCGAGGCGCTCGTGACCGACGGCCCCGGCCACACCGACGCGCCCGTCCGGATCGAGCGCGCCGGTCGCTACCGGGTGTGGGTCGAGGGCTCGTTCGCGCGGCGGCTGACGCTGCGCATCGACGGGCGCACGATCGGCCACACGCCGAAGGTGCTCAACAACCCCGGCGCGTACGTGCCGATCGCCACGGTCGATCTGGAGCGCGGGTTGCGCGGGGTGCAGGTCCAGCAGGGCGGCGGCGACCTGCGGCCCGGCAACGGCGGCTACCGCTCGAGCCTGCGCCACATCGGCCCGATCCTCTTTCAGCCCGTGCAGGACGAGGCGCGGCGCGTGCGGGTCGTCGACGCGGGCGACTGGCGCCGGCTCGTCGGCGTGCGCAGCGACTGGCTGGAGATCGTGCGGCCGTGACGACCGTCCCCGCTCCGGCTCCGGCTCCGGCTCCTGCTCCGGATCCGACTTCCGCGTCCGCCGGCGGGCGGGTCGCGCGGACGCGTGCGCTGCTGCGCTCGCCCGCCGCCGGCGCCTGCGTGATCGGGATGGCGTTCTTCGCGATCGCCATCTGGTGGGTCCTGCGCGACGAGCGGATCATCAACAGCGACTACGCCAAGCACGTCAACATCGCGCTGAAGTGGCACGAGGGGCTGTCCAGCGGCGACTGGCTGGCGACGCTGCGCGCGTACAACATCTACCCGCCCGGGACGCACATCGTGGGCGCGCTCGGGACGTTCGCGTTCGGCTTCAACATCCGCGCGACCACGCTCGCGCAGGACATCGTCTTCATCCCGCTGCTCGCGCTGGGCTGCTACGGCACCGCGAAGATCGCGTTCGGCCGCACCGCGGGCCTGCTCGCGGCGGTGTTCGCCTTCAGCGTGCCGATGGTGATGAGCATGTTCCACATGTACCTGCCCGACGGGCCGCTGACCGCGATGGTCGCGCTGACGGTCTGGCTCATGCTCGCCAGCGACCGCTTCTCGCGCCTGGGGATCTCGGCCCTGGCGGGGGTGATGGCGGGGCTGGGGATGTACACGAAGGGGACGTTCGCGCTCTTCGTGGCCGGGGTCGCGCTCATGCTGTTCCTGCGCGGCGGCTGGCGCAACTGGAAGGGCTGGCTGCTGGCGGGCGGGCTGACGACGGCGATCGCCGGGCCGTACTTCCTCGACCAGTCCGAGTCGATCGAGGCGCAGGCCACGGGACACGCCACCAGCGGCCAGCAGATCTGGTACGGCACGGTTCCGTACCCCGACCAGGCGACCGTCGAGAACTTCACCTGGTACTTCTGGAACCTCGTCAACAACCAGCTCTACCTGCCGCTGACGATCTTCTTCCTGATCGGGGTGGCGTGGGCCGTGTGGCGGGTCGTGCGCTGCCCGGAGCAGCGCGGCTACATCCCGGAACTGCTCGCGGGCGGGCTCGTCGGCTACCTGGCCATCAGCATGCTCGTCGTCAAGGACCCGCGCTACACGCTGCCGTGCCTCGTGTTCATCGCGGCGCTCGGGACGGCGTGGATCGTGCACGCCGGCCGGCGGACGCGGATCGCCGCCATCGCGCTGCTGTGCGGGGTGGCGGTGTTCAACACCGTCTCGCAGAACGTCGGCGTCGGCGGCGTGCACAGCCTCGACCTGCCCAACGCCGTCGACAGCCCGATCGGCGAGTACCGCCTCACGGTCGTCAACGAGAACGGCTTCTTCGGCGGCCCGCCGCGCCGCGAGGCCGTGCCGTTCACCGACATGTACCGCGACCTGACGAAGATCGGCGTCACCGAGACGATCTTCGACGGCAAGCGCTTCCCGCCGGAGGACAGCTACAACCTGACGAGCCTCACGCTGCTGGCGCTCGGCACGGGGCAGGCGCTGCCCGGCTTCAGCGAGGAGTTCGTGAAGGGCCCGGGCATCGCCTGGGTGACGCGCGCGTCGGTGGCGCGGGTCGGGCGCCCGCCGTGCTTCATGTCGCCGCTGGCGGACGACGGGACGGGGATCTACATCTACGTCGCGCGGGTGCCGAAGCTGCTGTCGCGGACGGAACCGGACTGTCCGTAGGGCGGTCGACCGTCCGAGCGTGAGAGCCGAGCGTCACTCGCCGCGCTCGATTCGCGGCCGCTCGGCGACCCGCTTCACTTCACGCTCCTGTACTTGAGGTGGGTGACGCCGGGCGCCTCGACGGCCCGGACCTGCTCGAGCCGCACCTCCGCGTCGCGGAGGTTGTCGAAGAGGCGAGCACCGTCGCCGAGCACGACCGCAACCACGTGAAGCTCGAGCTCGTCCAGCAGTCCCGCCGCCAGGTATTGCTGCGCGACCTGGGCGCCGCCCCAAAGCTTGACGTCTTTGCCGCCGGCGGCCTCTCGTGCCTGTTCGAGCGCGGACTCGATTCCGTCGGTGACGAAGTGAAACGTGGTCCCTGCCTGCATCACGACGGGATCACGCGGGTGATGGGTGAGAATGAACACGGGGTGGTGGTAGGGAGGGTCGTCGCCCCACCAGCCCGTCCACTGCTCGTCGCCCCAGGCGCCACCGCCGATCGGGCCGAACATGTTTCGGCCCATCACGCTGGCCCCGATGTTCTCGAGCGATTGCTCGAAGACCCGTGTGCTCTCGTTCGCCTCGCCGTCCTGCTTGTCGTGGGCTTGGCGCCAGGCGGCCAGCGGGACCACCCAATCGTGGAGCCGCTCGCCGCCCTCGCCGAGCGGGTTCTCCTCGCTCTGGTTCGGGCCGGCGACGAAACCGTCCACGGAGATCGAGATATGACACCTGAGCTTGGTCATCGTGCCTCCTCAGTAGGCGGCCGCTGTGGCCGCAGGTTTCTTCTCGATGCGTATGGACTCGTCCGCGTCGGAAGACTCATCGCGGGTGCGCCGCCAGCGCCTGGTCGAGCGCTCGATCCCTGGGAGCGCGAACGCCTCGCCTGGCGTGAGCAGCGCGCTCGCG
Source organism: uncultured Actinomycetes bacterium (assembly GCA_963709935.1). Taxonomy (GTDB): domain Bacteria; phylum Actinomycetota; class Thermoleophilia; order Solirubrobacterales; family Solirubrobacteraceae; genus CADCVQ01. The sequence goes on from CAVPYM010000013.1 coordinate 105,866, forward strand.
TCGCGAGTCCCGGAGCGCTTCGCGGCTACGGCGAGTTGGTGTCCTGCTCCCACGGTCTGAGGCCGCGGGCACGGAGGATGCCGTCGTCGAGCAGTAGTCGGTGGCGCACGCGTTCGGCACGTAGTTCGATCGTCGTCTGTGCCTTGCGGTTGGCCTGCTCGAGGGCCGCGCGGGCCGCGGGCTTCTCCATCGCGCGCGGCCGGAGCTTTGTCGCGAGCATCGCCCGGGTGCGCTCGAGCGCCTCCAGCGCGGCCAGCATCTGCCGGCGCTCGTCAAGCAGCGCTTGGACCGACCAGCCGCGTCGTGCCCGATGACGCAGGCGCAGCCGCAGCCGTTGCGTCGTCGGCAGACTGCGGCGGGGGAGCTCGGGGCGTAGCCGGGTCGGGATTCGGTCATCGGCGTTCTCGGCGGTGAGCGTACGGATCCGGCCGGGCCCTGATCAGGACGCTGGTGGTTTGGACCTCGCGGTCGCCGGTGTCGGCTACGATCGCGGCGACCCTGTGAGCCTCCGGCGGAGACCTCGTCGCCACTGTGCCGGCAACGACCGCCGACCTGAAGTCCGTCGCCTTTAGCCTTGGCCGAGCAGCCCAACCCACCACTGGACTACGTGCGTCGCTTGTACGACAACGTCCTCAAGTGGTACGAGGCAGCGGAGCGCAAGGCGCAGATCGTGCTCACCGTCGACGGCGTGTTCCTGGGGCTCCTGACGGCGTCGTTCACCTCGGACGTGTCCGACCTACAAGGTGTCGTGAGGACGTTCGGCTCCCAGACGTGGGCCTGCCTCGCGGCCGCGTTCGTACTGCTGCTCGCGTCCCTGCTCAGCGCGGTGTGGTGTCTGCGGTCCCGCCACATCTACGGACCACAGGCGTATCTGCGCAAACGCCATCGGCCGGAGCGGAGTGCTGAACGACCCTCAGGAAACGACGCCGAGACGATGTGGTTCTTCGAGATGATCGCTGAGAAGGAGCACGCCCAGTTCGTCAGTGAGGCGCGCCGCATGGACGAGACGCGTGAGATCGACGCGCTGGCAAGCCAGGTGTGGCGTCTCTCGAACATCGTGTCCGAGAAGCACGTCTGGGCGAACCGAGCCTTCGCGGCGACCGGCCTCGCGCTCGTCGCCTTCACGCTCGCGGCGGCCAGCTATGTGGGTATGGACCTTTCCTCCTGAAGCTCCGCACGGCCCGCGCGGATGACCAGGCTCAGGCGGGAAACGGCTCCGGCATCCGCTCGCCGGCGACGTACGTGCTCTCGGGCTCGAGCAGGCTGCGTATCTGGTCGCGCAACTGCGCTGTGTCGTCGTGCCCGTGCGAAGCGGCCGCATGCTGGGCTGCGGCGGCCACCACGTCGTCCTGCGGCCCGATGATCGTCAGCTGGCACTTGCTGTCGCTCTCGAAGCGACGGCAGTCGGCGATCCACCTCTCCATGGTTCCTCCTTCGAACTCGCGTGCGGACGATCCTGCCACCGAGAACGACCCCAAGTCAACCTCGCGATCGAAGCTGGGAACCGCCTGCGGAAGGACATCGTCGGTGGACGCTCGCCTACGACGAGGCGGTCCGCCGCGAGCGGGGGCGACCGCCTGGAGATCTGGCGCCCCAGCGACGGCACGTGGCGGCGACTGGCGGGCGGCCTCGCGACCCGAAGAACGCCCCGCGCGTGCGCGCTGGCTGCCGAAACATCGCGGGCGCAGCGTCCGCCCTGTCCACGGGGCCGGGGAACCGGGCTGTCGGCATCGCCCGTCTCGGGCCGACCAGGCAGGTGCCCGCGAGGTCACCCGCGACCAAGGGACCCGCAGCGTCTGCTGCGACGACCCGTTCCCGGCATCGCTGCGAGCGGACCACGACGCTGGCGCGACCGATCTGTACGTACTCCGGCGCGGCGATCGGACCGCCGCGTCGGGCATCCCGCGCGTCGGACGCCCGATTCGGTCGGACCGTCGCCGCGCGCACGACCGCGTTGTGCCAAGAATCAGCCGGTTCGACCGAGTGCTCCTTCCACGCGATAGGGACACTCTCGCCGCCCGCCTTCTGCGACTGCCAGTCGCATGGAAGGCAGTAGTGGTGCGACGCATCGCGGCGCGACCGCTTCTCGCGCGAAGGAGGAGCGTGGCGCCAGGCGATAATCGCGCCTGGCCCACCGGCTTCGACTAGCCCCGGGCAGATACTTGTTGCACGGCCCACCCGTTTCCGTCGGGGTCGCTGAAGAAGACGAACCCGACGTTGTCGAGCGGATCTGCCTCTGGGGCGGGGTTTTCGCCCAAGACCTGGATCTCGGTGACCCCCACTCCTCGCTCCGCAAGCTGAGCACGCGCCGCCTGGATATCTGGAACGACCAGCTGCAGACCTCTGAGGGAGCCCGGTTGCATGTCCGCGACAGACGCCTCACGCACCACGATCGAACATCCTGAGCCGGGAGGCGTGAGCTGAACGACGCGGTTCCCCTCGATGATCTCGACGTCATGGTCGACGTTGAAGCCGAGTTGCTCGGCGTAGAAGGCCTTGGCGCGGTCCACGTCCGAGACCGGGACGACGACCACTTCGAGCGTCCAATTCATGAAGCGTCTCCTGACGGCGGGCAGTACATCAGTCTGGCCTTGGGCCAGGCCGCCCATAATGCCGGGATCGCGCAGTCGGTGGGCGCCGTCGGGACCTGCTACGACAACGCCGTCGCCGAGACGTTCTTCGCGACGCTGACCAAGGAGCGCCTGCTGCACGACGCGCCGAAGGCAGGATGGGCGACCCGCGCCGAGCTGCGCTCGGCGATCTTCGAGTTCATCGAAGGCTTCTACAACCCGACCCGGCTGCACTCGACGCTGGGGATGCGTTCCCCGTCGAGTACGAGGCCGACCATGGCGCCGGCGACCCCGACGGCCTTGCGCGCCTGGGCGCACGCGCGGGCGCGCGCGAAAAAACTGTGCACAACCTTCGGTTGCGCACAGCTATGACGACAACAACAAACCTGACTCCACGAAACCGGGGGAGGTCCAGAGCTCGATGAATTCATCGCTAGCGTCCCGCTACTCCCTTCGCGTGGGTGGGGCGGCGGCGGCCGCTTGAGTGAGCCGGGCTTCCGCGTCGGACGAATAGGAGTAGCCGCGGGTACGCCCGTAAGCGCCCCTCTTGCGCGACGACGAGCACTGTTGTCGGCGGCGCTCGCGCCGCGTACGTCGGCGTGCTCCGCTGCGAGTCCGACGGGCGTCGTGCCCGTCCGCGCTGACGCAATACGCTTCCAACGAAGGAGCCTGTACCACGAGCCGTCCTCGCCGTACGCGCGACCATCGCTCGTGGCAGATATCTCCTGGGCGTGCCCGCCACTCGTCCCAGCACCAGCTCGAGAACCAGCCACGACCGTCGTGGCGTGGCTGGTCGATCGGTCAGCGACGCTCGCGGAGGTCATCGTGAGACCGTTTCGTTTCTTGCTGACCACACACCCGAAGGGGGACAGGTCGCAGCGCGCACCCAGCTCAGCTTGCCCAAGCCCGGTGGTGGCGCTCTGTAACCCAGACCTGTCGATTTGCATGGCCGACCGCGCGCTGCAGCTGCTCGTTGAGGTCAAGGTCGGTTCGGAATTTCCTGCCTATCCCGAGTTCGACGGCCGTCTGCAGCCGGACGTGTACCGGATGCTCTTGGTTTCAGACTGCACGGCCTGTTCGCGATCGACGGCACCCCCGGAGCTCTGGCGCCGGCGAGCCCCAAGACCGGTGAACGCGAGGTCTGCCTCGGCATGCTCGCGCGCGTGCACCGCATCGGCGCGCTGACCGTCGTCGCTGACAAGGGCTACGCCAGCCGCGACTTCCAAGCCCAGGCCGCCGACATGGATGTCCTGATCGTCCGGCCGCGCCGCAAACACGAGCCCGGCAAGGGGCCGCACCTCGCCCCGATCCGCCAATGCGTCGAGAGCATCTTTCAGACGATGAAGCACATGCGCGGCCTCGAACACCACGGCGCCCGCGAGCTGCACACCCTGCGCGCCAGACTTGCCGCGAAGTTCCTCGCCCTGAGCGCTGCCATCGCCCTGAACCATCGCCTCGGCCGCCACCGCGCAACCGTTGATCGGCGAGTCCGGGATCGGACGGTTAGATCGCATCTGCTGTGCCGGCGCGCGGTGTGTCCGGCTGCCGGGAGCGCCATGCCAGGGGCAACGTCAACGCGCCGCGTGCGCCCGTAGGAGCAAACGGCGGCGCCGTCGCACTCACGCGGTTGCGTAACTCTCCGGGCCTCCGCAGCGCTGCCCACGGTGCACGCGCGGCAGCCTTTACTTCAGTGGTAGCCTCGTAAAGGCGATGAGCAAGCTCTCCACGAAGAACCAGGTCACGATCCCGGTAGATGTATTGCGCGCCGCCGGCCTCACGGCGGGCGACGACGTCGTCATCCGCGCCACCGGCAGCGGCCGCATCGAAATCGAGCGCGCCGACGATCTCATCGAGCGCTTCGCCGGCACCCTGCCCGCCGGTAGCTACCCGCCCGGATACCTCGACGGCCTGCGCGACGAGTGGCGACGGTAGCGCTCGACGCCGACGTTCTGATCGCGTTCCTGGACGCGTCCGACGACCAGCACCAGCGCGCCATCGACCTCCTGCGGCCACGACTTGCCGCCGGGGACCGGGTCGTCGTTGGTGCCAGCGTCTACGCCGAAATCCTCGTCCACCCGCTCAAACGTGGCAGCGAGCAGGCGGTCGACGACTTCCTGACCGCGATCGGCGCCGACATCGTCGCCGTCGACCGCGACATCGCGCGACGCGCCGCACAACTTCGCGCCACGCACCCCAGCCTCCGCCTGCCCGACGCGCTCTCGCTTGCGACCGCGCACGCCACCAAATCCGATCTCCTCACGCTCGACCAACGCCTTCAGAAGCTCGACCGCAGCGCGTCCCGATAGGCGGCCGCCGCCACCCGCCGACAGCACATGCGCGGGCGAACGCGGAACTCCCAAGTAGGACGAGATTGGCGGGTGGCTGCGCCGGGCGAGAGTTTCGAAATGCGCGAGAAGCAGCACTCGCTTGATTAGTGCCACATTCACGCAAGAGCACAAGCCGCGCTGGTCGCCGTCGCTCTGGCTCAGACGGGTCGCGCGCCGAGCGGCCTGAAACGATGCCCCATTGTCAACCATTAGCCGCCAATGACCGCCCGTAACGACAACCCTATTCGCGACCACCACGATGACACCCTCGGACGCGCCGAGAGCGCCGAGGCGTTCGCGTCGCATGTCCTCGCACTCGATCGCAGTGAGGGTGCGGTTGTCGGCGTGCTAGGGCCGTGGGGCTCGGGCAAGACGTCGTACATCAACCTCGCGCGCGACGAGTTCAGGACCGCAGGCGCTGAGATCGTCGACTTCAACCCGTGGATGTTCAGCGGCGCGGAGCAGCTCGTCGAGTCGTTCTTTGTCGAGGTCGCCTCGCAGCTGAAGCGTCGGCCCGGACTGGCGGATGTCGGCAAGGACCTTGAGGACTACGGCGAGCTGTTCTCGGGCCTAGGGTGGCTGCCGCTCGTCGGCCCCTGGATTGAGCGCGGCCGCATCGCCAACAAGCTGCTCGCCAAGCTGCTTCAGCGGCGCAAGGAGGGCAGCTCGGACCGGCGGGCGAAGCTTACGAAGGAACTGCAGAAGCTGGGTCGACCGATCGTCGTTGTGATCGACGACATTGATCGCCTCTCGACCACCGAAATCCGGGACATCTTCAAGCTCGTTCGGCTCACGGCCAGTTTCCCCAACATCGTCTACGTCTTGGCTTTCGATCGTGAGCGCGTCGAGAACGCGCTCACCGAGCAGGGCATCGAGGGACGCGACTACCTGGAGAAGATCCTTCAGCTCGCGATCGACCTCCCCGCCGTCGCCTACGACGTGCTGACACAGCAGGTGCTGACCGCCGTCAACGACGCCGTGGCTGAAGCCGACAACCAGGGACCGTTTGATGAACAGCGTTGGCCGGACGTGTTCATGGAGGTCATCCGTCCGCTCGTCCGCAATATGCGCGACGTCCGGCGATACGGCGCCGCGGTCTACGGGACGGTGCGTGCCCTCAAGGGCCAGATCGCGCTTGTGGACGTCCTGGCGCTCGAAGCCATTCGGATCTTCTTGCCGGATACGTTCAAGAGGATCGCCGGCTCCGTCGACGCGCTGACGACGACCTCAAGCATCATGTATCGGAGTCAGGACCCGCCGGAGTTGAAGACGGCGGTCGACGACATGCTCAACGCGGCAGACGACCGCTCGGCGCTGCTCGGCTCGCTGATCGAGCGCGTGTTCCCGGCAGCTCATCGTCACATCCCAGGCGGCACGCACTTCGGGGCGGACTTTGAGACGCGCTGGCTGCGCGATCGGCGGGTCGCGCACAAGGACATTCTGCGGCTCTATCTGGAACGTGTTGCCGGTGAAGGACTCCAGGCGTTCGCCGAGGCGGAAGAGGCATGGAACCTCATCACCGACCGTGATGCCTTCGATGCGTACTTGCGCTCCCTGCCATGCCCGCGCCGCGGCAGTGTGATCTCCAAGCTCGCGACATATGAGCAGGATTTCAACGTCGAGCATGCCGTTCCCGCCACCTCTGTGCTGCTCAATCTCATTCCGGACGTTCCCGAGGAAGGCGGCGGGATGTTCAGAATCGAGCCGAACATCGTGGTCGGCCGGATCACGTTCCGTTTGCTGAGAGCGGTCGGCGACCCGCCCGCGGTCGCCGAGGCCGTCCGTCAGATCTTGCCGGGCCTCGACACACTTTCCGCGAAGTTTGAGCTGATCACCGACGTTGGTTACCGGGAGGGTGCCGGTCATAAGCTCGTGTCGGAGGCCGACGCCAAAGAGTTCGAGCGACAGTGGCGTGACGAGGTGCGAACCGCGACCCCGGACCGGATGACCGCCGAGTGGGACCTGGCTCGCGTGCTCTATTTCGCGAACGCCGACCGCGCCGACAACGAGCCACCGATCGTCGTGCCCGCTGATCCGGATGTGACGCTGGCCGTTCTGCGGTCGGCGCGTACCGAAGCGCGCAGTCAGTCCATGGGCGATCGGGCAGTTCGGCGAGCCGCTCGACTGCCGTGGGACACGCTCGTCGCCGTCTACGGATCAGAGGAGATCCTGGACGAGCGCGTCGATGCCCTCAACGTCGCCGAGGACTCAGAGGACGCTGACCTGCTCACCTTGGCCCGCAAGTACCGCGGCGGCTGGCGACCCAAGAACTTCGGCGTCGACAACGGCGAGTAGGCCGTAGGCAAGGGTCCAGTCATCCGAGGCGTCTGGGATGGACGGTCGGTGGTCGGGAAGAGTACGGTCGCGGGCGAGGCGAGTCGTCCACGCTCGAGGAGTTCTCCTTTCGCGTGCGCTCGATCGCTGCGCCTCGGCTTCTCCTATGCGCGAGAAGCATCACTCGGCCGGTCGGCCGGCGCACGCGGCAGCCTTCGCATGGGAAGCATCAGCGGGAGCTACCTGTTCGCGACGTAGTTCCCGCACTCACTACTCTAAAGAAGCTGCCGGAGACAGTGCGCACCGACTGAGGTACGGGCCGAGGTGGTCATCAGGGCGTGGTAGTCGCCTCTTCGTGCGTCGCCGGTCCAGGCTTCCGGCGCCGATCGAGTTGCGCGACGAGTGCGAGTTGCCAAGCGCACGCTCCCGCTACCAACGCCCGTTGTCGTAGTCCGCGATCGCCTGCGCCGAGCACGGCGAGCGTCGGCCCGAGAAGCAGCCCCATCACGACGAGCACGATCGTCGGCCGTCGGAACGCCTTGTGCTCCGCGAGCACCAGCGTGCTTAGGATCGCGGCGCCGAAGAGTGCGATCTGCCCGATGCCGCTTCCAAGATCGTGCAGCCGACCTGCCAATCGCAGGTGTTCGCCTGGTGGAATCACGCCTCGAACCGCCTGGGTCGGGAAGACAGCAGCCACGCCGAGCCCTACGCCTGCGACTGCCAACAACGCCGCAAGCGCAAGCCATCCCGCCACAGACGCGGCGCGGTTCGAGGCGACGCACCACGCCAGCGCGGCGCAGGCGAGGAGCGAGCCACTCCAAGCCGCGATCGCAAGCGTTCCCGCCACGCCGCCTGCGCCGCCTGCGTTGGCGTACTCAGAGATCATGTGGTGGGCTGGATCCAACCTGCCAACAACGGCGTGTTCCAGCAGCAGGATTGCCACGAAGGCGATCACGCAACCCCTCGCCAGCTGGACTAGAAGGTGTGCCGTGGGCATACAGTTTCAGTCGTGAGTCCGGAGCCGTACGTACGTTGGCAGGCCCTTGCGTTGGCGGGTTTGCTTGTTGCGGCTGCCGTATTGGCCTCGCCGCGCGCCGCGTTGATCCTGGCCGTCGTCTCGGGTGTTATCGCACGTGCCCTCTACGTGAGGTACCGCGGCGACGTCGTGGCCGCCGGAACAACGACGCCGGGCCACCGTGAGCGCCTCGACTTGATCGTTGCTGGTGATGCTCGGGCAGCGTTAGGGATTGGAATTATCGCCGGCGCCATCCTGGTCGGTCTCAATGTCGACGCTGTGCAGATCGGAGCTGCAACTGCCACACCGGTACTGCTCGCCGCGGCCGCCGCCGGGGTCTATCTGTCCAGCCTCGTCGATTGGTACATCATCTTGCCACGCATCAGCGGTCAGCTCGGCGTCCGGCCATGCCGTGACCAGAACGGCCGGCATCCGCGTTTACCGAAGACCTGGCGGGAGACGACCCGCTGGTGGTTCCACCACCGCATCGCGGCCGCGCTCAGTCTTAGCCCGGATCCACCGATCGGGCGGGTCGGCGTGCTGAAATCGGGGGCGGGCCGTCTGTGCGGCGGGTTGGCGGCGCGCGAGTCCTCCGAGTTGGCGTGTTGATGCTGGTGGCGGCGTGGTCGGGTGTCCGTTGAGGCGTTTGGGGATGTTTGCGGGCAGCGGTTCGCGCGCCGGGTGGGCGGGGTCGATCGCGTCGTTGTCGGTGAGCGTGCCGAGCGGTCAGGCGAGCGTCGGGAGCGCGCGGATGCGGTCAAGGGCGCGGGTGTAGTCGTGCTGCCAGGGCCAGCGGGCGGGGAGATGCAGCGTCCAGCCGCGGGCGTGACGGGTCAGACGGCCGGAAACGGCGAGCAGGCGGCGGCGCAGGGTGCGGGCCGCGCGGATGGTCGTGTCGGGCAGTCCGAGCAGTTGGGTCCAGCGCAGCAGGTTGTGCGCGAGTGCGCCGAGCACGGTCCACGCGGCGTTGGCGTCGTAGTCGCCGGAAGGAAAGTGTGCGAGGGCCTGGTCTTTGAGATCGGCGATGACCTGCTCGACGACGGCGTGATCGCGATGCTCGGCCTCGACGACGGCGAGAGCCTCGCTGCGGTTGGTGATCAAGCAGAAGTGCCGCCAGTCGGGAAACAGCTCGGCTTGGGCACCGACGAGGCGGGTGCGGCGGACGATCAGCCGCCGGTCGCCGTAGACGGTCTCGGCGATCTGCGCTTCGCCGCCGACGGGGTAGGCAATCTGCTGCCAGGCATCCTCGTCGATCGCCTGCACCGCCACTTGGACCTTCTTGATGTTGCGCACGCCGATCGAGTACTGCCAGCCGATCTGCTCGAGGTAGTCGAAGACCTTCGTGTTCCAAAACCCCGAGTCGGCGCGCAGCAGCTTCTCGCCGCGGGCGCCGGCGCGGTCGACGCGGGCGGCGAGCTCTTGGCAGAAGCGCAGCATCCCCTTCTGCGTGTTCGCCGACCCCTTGCGCATCCGGATGTGCAGCACCTCACGCGTGTCCGCGCGGGTCGCGAGGATCGGGTGATACCCCAGCAGCCGGGTGTACCCGTAGCTGGCGCCGCGCTTCAGGCGGCCGCAGACCTCGCCGACGAAGCTGTCGACGTCGACGACGAGGCGGTCGTCACCCGGCCCGGCGCCTGCCTGCCAGGCGCGCTCAACGGACCGGCCGAGCAGCCAGTCGAGCTGGCGCACATGCCCGAACGTGAATGCCCGCAGAAACGTCCCGAGCGTCGACGGCGCCGGCACCCAGCCGCCGAGCAGCCGGCCCGTGCGACCCGCGCGCAAGACATCGCAGTCATCGATGCTGTCGGCGCCCAAGACCATCGCGTACAGCAGCGCCATCACCTTGCGCCCGGCGTTCGCAGCGCCCGCCCGGTCACGACGCAGCCGCACCCCATCCTGCGCGAGCGCCTCGATACCGAGTCGCTCGGCGAGCGTCGCGACGAGCAGAACCCCGGCATCCGAAACCGCCCGTTCGTCGTCGAAACAGACCCGTGTGCCGTCCAGTCCGACCGGCTTGGCATCCTGCACCATGAAGGTGACCTCCTGCCGCAGGCCCCGGCTGCCCGACACAGCCGAAAAAGCCCTGCACAGGAGGTCATTCTTCACTCTGGTCCGGACGGACCCGACCTACCCGATCGGTGGATCAGGGATTAGCTTCGGGGTGTCCTTCGCGGTGTCGTCGACGATCAAACAGTACGTATCGATGCCCGGCGGGGCGTTCGTAGTGGCCACAGTCGCTGTTGCAGGGTTCGCCTCATATCGGCAGGCGGCGTTCCGGGCGTTCTTCCAAGCAGGCCATCCGACGTTCATTGTGGGCCGCACCGTTCGCCGCAGCAGGGCCAGGCGCCGACCGCTGTTGAGCGCCAGGCTCGGGCGGCGCACGTTCACGATCCCTGGCCTCAAGAAAGAACCCGTAGGACGGCTCGGTCCGCGCGAGTATGTCTACGACGTTGCCCTTGAGTGCGTCCAGCTTGTTGACGTCCGCGACCGAGAACGCGCCGTCCCGCGCGACGACAATGGGGACTCGTCTACGAGAGCGACCCCGAGAAGGTCTTGCTGAAGGACATCGGCGCGGCCAAACGAGCCAAGCGGTTCGAGGGTTGCAAAGAAACCTGCTCGGGAATCAATTGGTATTGCATCGAGAACCCGCAGTGCTTCGAACCTAGATGACCAGACGTCCGGGATGCTGCACAACAACCGCGTGAACTTCGGAGGGAAGCGGCGGATCGCATAGCCGTCGCGCGGCGCCGAGTCAGGACGCCAGCGCTTTCGCCGACCATCGCGTCGGTCGGCGGCGGTGGCGGGCGCCAGCACCGCCGTATGGCAAACGCGGGAGTCACCGCTGCCTATCGGACTGGCTTCCGCTATGCGCGAGCAGGGGCGCTCTTTGAGGTCAACCGTGGGGTCCCGGCATGAAGGGACTTTGCTTTGTAGCACGATCCGTGCTACGTTCACGTCATGGCTCGCTCTCTGCACGTACGGCTCGACGATGCGAGCGCTGCTGCGCTTGACGTCGTCCGGGCCGAGGGGCTGAACGACTCGCAGGCCGTGCGTGCTGCGCTTCAGGAGGCCGCGGATCGACGCCGCAGCCGCGCAGCGGTACGTGACGAGGTTCGTCTCATCGCAGACGATGGCGACGACCGCGAAGAAATGCGGGCCATTCGCGAGCAGATGGCTGAGCTCGCGCCCGTAGCTGAGCGCTGACATGGTCCGCGGCGAGGTGTTTCGCCTGCCCGGCCCCGGGCGAGCGCGGGGTCGGGAGCAACGTGGAGCGCGATACGCGATCGTGGTGCAGGCCGACGACCTGCTGGGGCTGAGCACCGTGCTCGTCGCGCCGACGTCTGCGAGTGCGAGAGCGGCGACGTTTCGGCCGCTGATCGAGCTATTGGGCACGCAAACGCGTGTGCTGGTCGAGCAGACCACCGTCGTCGATCCCCAACGTCTAGGTGATTCGGCCGGGCGGCTCGACGCCGCCGAGATCGAGGCTGTCGACGCGGCGCTCAGGGTTCTCCTTGCACTCTGATGCCGGAATACCGCGACCCCGCCGTGGCCCGCTCAGAGCGCCGGGATGCGCGAGAAGGAGCGATGTCTTGATCGCGACCATAAGGCGCTCCCCACCGCACCAAAGAAGCAGCAGCTGACCGTGATGGGCGCCAGCTTCTGAAGCGACACCGCACGTTGCCGCAGCAGCCGGGTCGAGGCAAGATTGACGCCATGGGGGTCGAGGCAAAGATAGGCATGGCGTCACAGAGCATCCTCCGGTCCGTGCTTTCCCGGGCGCCACGGGTCAGGCTTCGGGGTGATCCCGTATCCCGCGACGGCCGTCACTCGCTGCAGCTCTCGCTCTATCTGATCCCTTTCGAAACGCGCGAGCAGACGACGGAAATCCCTTTTTTCGCTCGCCGGGACGTGTGGATCATCGAGCGCGCGCGCGATTATCGTTCGGGCGCGCTCAGCTTCGCGATCCTCGAGCCAGCGGTTGATCATCATGTGCCAGAGGAAGAGGGCGCTGGCAGCGGCGACGGATGTTGCCGGCGATGCTAGAAGCAGCACCTTGCCAAGCGTGGTGTCCGAACCCGCCTGAAGACCGGCACCTGCCAAAATCGTCCCGGTGCCGCCCGCTCCCAAGCATGAAAGTGCTCTGTCAGGCAGTTCGCGCACGAACGTCGCATGCATCAGCGTTGAACCCCTAATCTGGCCCGTGATTTCGGTGTAGTGAGTCCGAGCGAGGCGCTAACCCGGGCGGGGAGTGGCGTTGGGCGCTCCCGCGGGTACTACCTGCCGTGTTGGATGACGAGCTCATTCGACTACATAGACCTTGGCGTTCGCGAGGCCCCTCCAACCGAGTCTGCGATCCCAGCCGCGACAGAGCTCCAGCAACCGAGCGGGATCGCGCTCTTCGGGAAAGACTGAGCGGAAGCGGCTTTGCTGCCGATACATGGTTCGACGCGAATCCCCCCAGTACTCCCCAACGACCGCGACAGTGACAGGCTCCGGTGGACCCGGTCGTTCCTGCCTTTCAATCCTGTAGCGAGAACCAAGCCGGCCATCGTCGGAAGGGCCGGAGGGTGGGCTGAAACGGCGGGCTAATTCTCTTGCGGCGATGTCCCAACGCATTACGAATACGAGGACCGGTATCAGCGAGCTCAGCGGAAGATCATTGCTATTCCGCTGCATGACTTCAATTAGCGTCCAATGCGCGTTCGCAGGTGAGCCAGCGGCGCCGAGCTCGCGACGAGGCCCAGGGGCAAGCCGGACCCGACTACTCGAACACCGAGCTGCGCAGCCTCTGTCCTCGCTTCCTTCCATGCCCGCAGGCTAGGCGGTCGGCCATCGATCTACAAGAACTAGGGTGCCAAATCGACACCGCTGTGCGGGCCAATGTGTGCAATGCAGAACGAAGAGTGGTCATTTGGCGTCTGCCGCCATGACATTTCGACACTGCGGCGGTGGGATGCGATCACGTGGAGCGGCCGCGTTATCTGGAGGGTTCGCCACGGCAGAGCGCTCAGCGCAGAGTGCTGCAATTCGACGATTCGAGCACTCTCGCTCGGACCGATCAACGCGCGATGCGAGTCAGCACGCCGATCTCCCGGTTCCTCTACCGCGTCGGCTTGCTTCCGGTGCGCGGACCGCCTGATGATTGATCGCAACCGGACCTCGTAGCGAGTTCCGGACCCAGGCATCGCAGCACAGGTTCCACCGAGCCAGCCCTACAGCTCCTCCGCCGCCAGCGGCGCGAGCCGCTCGAACACCTTCACGCCCAGCCACGTCACCCCCACCAGGATCCCCAGCGGAACGAGCAGCAACGCGTCCGAGCCGAGCACCGAGCCGGGCGACGGCGCGCCGACGAGCAGGTGGCGCGCCTCCTGCACCAACGTCGCCAGCGGGTTGAGCAGCGCGAGCTTCGCGAGCGTCTCGGACTGGCGGATGACCGCCTCGATCGGATAGAGGATCGGCGTCGCGTAGAAGAGCGCCTGCAGCACCACGTCCCAGATCGGGCGCACGTCGCGGTAGCGCACGTACAGCGCGCTGAGCAGCATCGCGACGCCTGTCGCGAAGACGAGCATGAGCGCGAACGGGATCGGCAGCAGCAGCCACGTCCAGCGCGGCTCGACGCCGTTGGCGACGACGAAGATCGCGAGCACCACGAGGTTCAGCGCGAGGTTCATCGCCGCCACCAGCGCGACCGACAGCGGCACGACCGCGCGCGGGAAGCCGACCTTGCGCAGCAGCGACTCGCGGTCGACCATCGCCGTCACGCCCGCCCCGGTCACCTCGGAGAAGAAGAAGTACAGGACCATCGCCAGCAGCAGGATCACGCCGTAGTGGTCGATCCCCGCACCCGCGCCGACGATCTCCGAGAAGACGAAGTAGACGATCCCGAACAGCATCAGCGGGCGCAGCAGCGACCACACGTAGCCCAGCGCCGAGCCGTAGAAGCGCACCTTCCAGTCCGTCGCCGCGAGCGTGCGCGCGAGGTTCCAGAAGCGCCGCGGGTCGCCGCCGGCCGCCGACGGGCCGTGGACGCGGTAGGCCTCAGCCGTCATGCGCGGTCTCCTGCATCGACGGCGCGGGCGTGATCTCGAAGTGGTGCGGCAGGTCGACGACCCCGCCGCCCGCGCCGGATCCGCTGACGACGAACGAGTAGACGTCCTCGCGGAACGCGAGCAGCTCACCGTCGCCGGCGCGCGCGACGTGCACCGAGATCCAGTAGCGCCCCGCCGCGAGGTGGTTGGCGAACCCCACGGCGACGTCGATCTCGTCGCCCGCGGCATGGCTGCCCGTGGCCAGGCCCCCCTTGCGCTGCGTGCTCATCACGAACACGCGGCGCTGGTGCTCGTCGGTGAGCGCGAAGCTGAAGACCGGCTCGTCGGCGCCCTCGCCGAAGCGCACGCGCATCGCCACCCCCGCGGCCTCCCCCGGCTCGAGCAGCGTCGTGCGACCGGACGCCATGCTCTGCGCCCACGCGTCGACGATGACCACCGCATCCGCATCCGCATCCCCATCCGCATCCGCGCCGTCGGCGTCGCCGGCCCCCCGGCGAGCCGGCGCCGCCACGATCGACTCGCGCTCGCTCGGCGTCGCGAAGTTCAGCTGCGTGTACTGGCGCGCGACGCTGCGCGGCTCGCCGAGCGCGACGAGCCGGCCGCGGTCGAGCAGCATCGCGCGGTCGCAGAAGCGCTGCACCTGCTCCATGTCGTGCGTGACGAGCAGGATCGTGCGCCCCTCGCTGCGGGCGCGGTCGAGCACGTCGTAGCACTTCTGCTGGAAGGCGGCATCGCCCACCGCGAGCACCTCGTCGATGAGCAGCAGGTCGGCGTCGACATGCACCATCACGCTGAACGCCAGGCGCACCTGCATGCCCGACGAGTAGTTCTTCAGCTTCAGCTCGGCGAACTCGTGCAGTTCGGCGAAGTCCATGATCGAGCCGTAGCGCTCGCGCGCCTCCTCGGGCGTGAGGCCGAGCATGACCGCGTTGATGAGCACGTTGTCGTGCGCGGTGAGGTCGGGGTTGAAGCCGACGCCGAGCTCGATGAACGGCGCCATCCGCCCGCGCAGCCACATCTCGCCCGCGTCCGCGCGGTAGATCCCGGCGAGGCACTTCATGAGCGTGCTCTTGCCCGAGCCGTTGCGCCCGACGATCCCGAAGACCTCGCCGCGGCCGACCTCGAAGCTCACCCCCTGCAGCGCGCGCAGCACGTCAAAGCGCCGGCGGCGCGTCGGATGCAGCACGCGCTCCTTGAGCGTCGAGACCTGTTCCTGGGGCAGGCGAAAGGTCTTGGCGACGCCCTCGACCTTGACCGCGACGTCGTCTGCGGGCGGACCGGTCACGATCTAAGGGTACGCCGGGGAGAACCGTCCGAGCGGTCGGGGCGCGCCGAGTGCGGATATCGCACCTTGCGCGCCACGACCGGCGCCGCAACGGGTCATCCCCCGGCGCCGTCCGAACCCAGGTCGCGCACCAGCCGCGCGGGCACCCCGGCGACGAGCGTCGCCGGCGCCACGTCGCCCGTGACCACCGCCCCGGCCGCGACCACCGCGTGCGCCCCGATCCGGCACGGCCCGAGCAGGATCGCGCCGCTGCCGACCCAGGCTCCCGCCTCGACGACGATGTCGCGCCCCTCGCGCGGCACCGCCGCCTGGCGCTCCAGCCCGCGCCGCGTGATGTCGTGCGTGCCGGTCAGCACGCGTACGCCGTGGCCGAAGAACGCGTCCGCCTCGATCGTGATCGCGCCCGACATCGTGTTCAGCAGCGCGTCGTTGACGATCGCGCTCGCCGCGATGTGGAGGCGATCGGGCGCGCCGTAGATCAGCGGCTCGGTCAACGTCGCCGCGCGGCCGCGCTCGTAGCCGGCCTGCGCCGCGCGCTCCTCGACGCCCGGCAGCACCGCCGCCAGACGGGCGTCGACGATGCGTTCGACCAGCGTGCGCAGCCGCGCGCGCACGCGCTGCACCGCCGTCACCGCGCCGTCTGCACGAACACACCGCTCACGGCCGGAAGGGTAGCCTCGCGGGTGATGCCAGAACCCCCGCAGGCGCCGGGACTGCCGCTCGGCGTCAACCTCGCCGGCTACCTCGACGCGACGGTCGGCGTGGGGGAGGCGGCGCGCCACGTCGCGGCGGCGCTGGAGGGGGCCGGCGTCGCGGTCGCGCGGGTCGGGCTGTCCAGCAGGGGCGCGCCCCGCTCGCAGGACGGCGCGCCCACCCAGCCCGCCACCCACCCGATCACGCTCGTCTGCGCCAACCCCGACGCGATGACCGGCGCGCGCGACGAGCTCGGCGCGGGCGCCTTCGAGGGGCGCCACGTCATCGGGATGTGGTGGTGGGAGGTCGCCGCGATGCACCCGCGCTGGCTGCGCGCGTTCGACCTCGTCGACGAGGTCTGGGCGGGATCGCGCTTCGTCGCCGACATCCTCTCGGCCATCGCGCCGGTCCCGGTCGTCCACGTCCCGATGCCGGTGCCCGAGCCGGTCATCTCGGCCGCCGGCCGCGAGGCGCTGGGCCTGCCCCAGCACCGCTTCCTGTTCGGCCTCGTCTACGACTACGCGAGCGTCGCCGCGCGCAAGAACCCGCTCGGTCTGATCGATGCGTACGTGCGCGCGTTCGGCGAGGACGACGGCGTCGGCCTCGTGCTCAAGACGCTCGGCGCCGAGCGCGCGCCCACCGAGCACGCCGAGGTGCTGGCCGCGGCCGGGACGCATCCGGGCATCACGGTGATCGACGCGCACCTGCCGACGGAGGACAAGAACGCGCTCATCCGCGAGCTGGACTGCTACGTCTCGCTGCACCGCTCGGAGGGCTTCGGCCTGACGATCGCCGAGGCGATGCTGCTCGAGACGCCGGTCATCGCCACCGACTACGGCGGCTCGCGCGACTTCGTGACGGCCTTCAACTCGCTGCCGGTCGACGCGCGGATGGTGCCGATCGGCCCCGGCCACGACCCCTACCCGGCCGACGGCGAGTGGGCCGATCCCGACCTCGACCATGCCGCCGCGTGCATGCGCGCGGTGCTCGCCGATCGCGCGGGCGCGCAGGTGCGCGCGCAGCGCGCCTACGCCGAGGTGCTCGCCCACCACGCCCCCGCGGTCGCCGGCCGCGCGATGGCCGAGCGCCTGGCGCGCGTCATGCAGTTGCCGCTCGACGGCGCCGGCAACACCCCGGCGCTCGACCTCGGCGCCGTGCGCGCGCGGATGGCCACCGGGCCGCAGGCCGCGCCCGGCGGCGAGCGCAGCGCCCGCGGCGCGGTCCGCGAGGCCGCGCTGCGCGCCATGCGCCCCTACACCGTTCACCAGCGGCTCGTCGACGAGGAGATCCTGCGCGTGCTGCAGACCCTCGACGAGCGCGTGCAAGGGCTGGCCGCCGGCCAGCAGGCGCTCGCCGCGCAGCTCGCGCGGCTGCGCGACGAGGCTGAGAAGGAGCATTAGACGACATGGGCTATGACACCCAACAGGCACGGCAGGATCTGCTCGACGCGGTGGCCGACGCGATCGACGACCTCGCGCGGGCGCTCGCCGCGCTCGGCGTCGCCTACGAGCAGCTCGACGAGCACCACGCCGACGAGCTCGAGGAGATGCTCTTCGGGCCGGTCCAGTCGGCCTACGGCCGCGCGCGGCGCACGCACACCGAGTTCGCCACCCGTCACGGCCTGCCGGTGCGGACGTTCGAGGCGCCGGTGCCGGGCGCGCCCTCGACCGGCGCCAAGGGCTTCGTGGAAGAGGCCGTGGCCGCCGTCCACCACGCCGACGTGACGCTCGCGACCCTGCAGGACTCGATGCTGCCGATCGAGGTCGGCGACCCCGAGCTGCGCGCCGGCCTGGCGAACGTGCGCGAGCTCGTCGACGGCGTGCGCCGCAACGCGAAGGCGCTCACCCGGACGATCGGGCGCTGAGCGCGGCCAGCGCGTGTGGCACCATCGCCACCATGAGCCGTAACCCCCAGCTCGCCTCGCTCGGCGTCAACGCCGTCGGCTACCTGCGCGGCGGCCTCGGCCTCGGCCAGGCGGCGCGGCTCTACGTGCAGGCCCTCCACGCGGCGGGCGTGCCGGTGCGCACGACGACGGTCGACGTCAACCTGCCCGACGTCGTCGGCCCCGACGGGCGCCGCGCGCAGGTCAAGACGATGGACTTCGCCGACCTGCACGTCGAGGGCGAGCTGCCGTTCAACCTCGTCTGCGTCAACGCCCCCGAGCTGCCGGCGCTGCACGCGCAGCTCGGCGCCGCGTTCTTCGAGGATCGCTACACGATCGGCGTCTGGGCCTGGGAGGTCGATGTCGTGCCGCCGAGCTGGGACCGCGCGTTCGGCCTCGTCGACGAGATCTGGGTCTACTCGCGCTACGTGCAGGAGATCATCTCCAACGTCTCGCCGGTGCCGGTCGTGCGGATCCCGCTGCCGATCGTGGCGCCTGCGCCCGGCGGCGACGTCGCCGGCCTGCACCTGCCCGACGGCTTCGCGTTCCTGTTCCTCTTCGACTTCTACTCGACGCTCGCGCGCAAGAACCCGCTCGGCCTCGTGGAGGCGTTCACGCGCGCGTTCGCGCCGGGCGAGGGCCCGCAGCTCGTGCTCAAGAGCCACAACGGCGACTTCAAGCCCGAGCGCCTCGCCCGCCTGCGCGACGCGGCCGGCGACCGGCCCGACATCCACATCGTCGACCAGTTCTTCACCTCCGCCGAGATGGCCGCGCTCATGCGCCGCGCGGACTGCTACGTCTCGCTGCACCGTGCCGAGGGCTTCGGCCTGACGCTCGGCGAGACGATGGCGCTCGGCAAGCCGGTCATCGCCACCGGCTTCAGCGCGAACCTCGACTTCATGACCGCCGAGAACTCCTACCTCGTGCGCCACACCGAGACGCTCGTGGGCCCCGAGGGCGAGAACTACCCCGCGCACGGCACGTGGGCCGAGCCGGACGTCGACCATGCCGCGCAGCTCATGCGCGAGGTGTGGGAGGACCAGGCCGAGGCCGGCGTGCGCGGCGCCCGCGCGCAGCGCGAGATCGCCGAGCACTTCTCGCTGGAAGCGGTCGGGCAGGTCGCGCGCGAGCGCCTCAAGCGCCTGGCCGCCGGGCACCGGCGCAAGCAGCAGCACGTGGCCGGCGCTGCGACCGCGAGCGGCGACGACAACGGTGGCGGCCTCGTCAACTCGTGGGTCGAGACCGCCGAGATCAAGCTCACCTACGACCCGCTGCGCGACGCGCGCGCGGCCGGCGGCGCGCGGGGGGCGGCGCGGCGCGCGGCGCTGGCGGCGATGCGCCCCTACACCCATCACCAGGACGAGCTCAGCCGCTTCACCGTCCACGGCCTGCGCGAGATCGACAACCGCCTCGACGACCTCACGCTCGACACGCAGGCCCAGATCGCCCGCCTGCAGTCGCTCGTCCATCGCTCCGAGGCGGCGATCTCCAAGGAGCTGACGCTGCTCGTCGAGGGCATGCGCGCGCGGCCCGCGTCGACGCACCCGGCGATCTCGCAGACCGACGAGCACGGCCATCGCGTGCTGCGCTTCGACGGCGCCTCCGGCGACGAAGCCACCTACCGCGGCTTCGAGGACATCTTCCGCGGCGACGAGCGCGCCGTGCTGCAGCAGCAGCTCGCCTACCTGCCGCACTTCGCCGGCGCCGAGTGGGTGCTCGACCTCGGCTGCGGCCGCGGCGAGTTCCTCGACGCCCTCGTCGCCCGCGACATCGGCGCGCGCGGCGCCGACATGGACGAGTCCATGGTCGCGCGCTGCCTCGAGAAGGGCCACGACGTCACGCTGGCCGACGCCGCGACGCACCTGCGCGGCCTCGACGACGGCTCGGTCCCCGGGATGTTCGCCGCGCAGGTCGTCGAGCACCTCGACGCCGACCAGCTCACCGAGCTGCTGGGGCTCATGGCGCGCAAGCTCGCGCCGGGCGGCGCGGCGGTGATGGAGACCGTCAACCCGCACAACCCCGCCGCGCTGAAGGCCTTCTGGACGGACACCACGCACCACCACCCGCTCTTTCCCGAGGTCCTGCTGGCGCTCTGCCGCCTGGCCGGCTTCGAGTCCGGCGAGGTGCGCTTCCCGCGGGAGAGCGGCGACTTCGACGCCGACGTGTACGTCAATCGCGACTACGCGGTGATCGTGCGCAGCGCGCCGTGAGCGCGCCCCCCGAGCTGACGATCTGCTGCGCGGTGAACACGCCGCCCGGTCGGGTCGCCGCGGCGCTCGCGCCGCTCGCCGGGCTCGGCGCGGAGATCGTGCTGGCGGTCGACGATCGCGTCGACGGGGGCTGGATCGACGGCTACCGCCAGATCGCCGACCGCATCCTGCTCGTCCCCTTCCCGGGCAACTTCGGGCGCATGTACGCGTGGGTGCGCGAGCAGTGCGCGGGGCGCTGGATCCTGCAGCTCGACCACGACGAGGTCCCGGCGCCGAGCCTCGCGGGCGAGGTGGCGACGACGATCGCCGCCGGCGACGTCACCCACGCGTGGCTGCCGCGCCGCTGGCTGTACCCCGACGGGTCCGCCTGGCTCGCGCAATGGCCGTGGCGCCCGGACTACGCGCTGCGCCTCGTGCGCAACGACCCGGCGCTGCTGCGCTTCCCGGGCCTGCTGCATTGCACGGTGCGCGGACTCGGGCCGAGCCGCTACCTGCACGCGCCGCTGTACCACGCCGATCTCGTGCTGTCGGACAGCGCCTCGCGCGAGCGCAAGCAGGCCGCGTACGAACGCGAGATGCCCGGCTTCGTCATCGACGGCGTGTCGCTGAACCGCGCCTACTACCTGCCCGAGGAAGGGACGGACCTGCGCCGGGCGCCGGTGCCGGCCGAGGACGCGGCGGTCGTCGCGGCGTTTCTCGACGCCGGCGCGACCGTCCCGGCGCGCTTGCGGCGCGCCGAGCCCGGCCGCCTGGGCTCTGCGACGGCCGCGGAGATCGCGTGCCTCAGCGAGGCCCGCGCCCTGGGCGAGGAGGCGTACGACGCGCGGCTCGTGCTGCTCGACGACGACCTGCGCCTCGTCAGCGGCGAATGGCGCACGTTCGACGTCGAGGTCCACAACTGCGGCAGCGCCCACTGGCCGGGCGGGATGCAGGCGCGGCCGCAGATCCGCCTCGCCTACCGCTGGCGCGGGGCCGGCGGCGCCGCGCCCGAGGAGGGCGCCCGCACCGGCCTGCCGGCGCCGCTGGCGCCCGGCGCCCGCGCGATCGTCCCCCTCGAGGTGCTCGGCCCGGCGCGGCTGGGCTCGCGCGAGATCGAGATCGACCTCGTGCACGAGGACGTGCGCTGGTTCGGCCGTCCCGTCCGGGCTGCCGTCGACGTCCGCCCGCCGGCCGGGCGCGCGCGGGCGACCCGCACCTCCGCGGTGTAGCCGGGCCGGGCCGGGCCGCGGGGCCTACTTCGCGGCGTGCGCGGTGAGCCGGTAGTGGTGCGGCCCGCCGGGTGCGGCGAGCAGCGCGGCGGGCGGGCCGAGCGCCGGCTGCCCGTCGGCGAAGCCCGCCGCGCGCAGGCCGCCGAGCAGGCCGGCGAGGTTGGGGGCCCACCAGTTCGAGACGTCGCCGTTGAGCTCCGCGCCGGGGAAGAAGCGCCACAGCGCCTCGTGCTCGAGGCCGGGCACGACGATCGCCTCGGTCTCGACGACCGCGCGCTCGCGCGTGACCGCGGCGAGGCGCCGCAGCGCGGTCAGCGGCTCCTCCATGTGGTACAGGACGCCGAGGTAGAGCACGACGTCCCACTGGCCGAGCGCCGCCAGATCGCAGGTCATGAAGTCCGCCACGATCTCCTCCACCGCGCTGCCGAGCGCCTCGCGGGCGAGGTCGAAGCCGCGCTTGCCCGGCAGCGTGTCGGGATGCCAGAACTCGGTCTCGTGATAGGGCCGCGGGGGCACGCCCTCGTCGCGGCAGCGGCGCCAGTAGTCCTGCTGGCCGGGCGAGTCCATCGACCACATGTAGTGGTCGACCACGGCGACGCGGGCCGCGCCGCACCGCTCGGCCTCGAGCGCGAAGAACCCGTCCCAGCCGCCGATGTCGAGCACCGACTTGCCGTGCAGGTCGGGCAGCGCGAGCGCGTCGAGCTCCGCGCGCAGCACGGCGGGCGGCTTGTGGCCGGGCGTCACGACGCCGTCGCCGAGGTCGATCGAGTGAAACCAGAACGGCACCGCGGCGACGCGCTCCTGCAGCGTGGGGCGGCGGTCGGAGGACACGCCCATCGCGCTCAGAACGCCAGCTCGCCGGCGACGTCGGCCAGCCGCGGCGCGTGCCGGTCGCGCTCGGAGACCAGCAGCGCCAGGTCGTCGGGCCACTCGATCCCGACGTCCGGGTCGGCGTAGTGAAAGCCGCGCTCGATCGCGGCGTCGTAGTACGTCGAGCACTTATAGGTGACGTCGGCGATGTCGGACAGCACGCAGAAGCCGTGCGCGAAGCCGACCGGGATGTAGAGCTGGCGGGCCGCCTCGTCGTCGAGGTCGTGGGACTCCCAGCCGCCGTACGTCGGCGATTGGCGGCGCAGGTCGACGACGACGTCGAGGATCCGGCCGCGGGCGCAGCGCACGAGCTTGGCCTGACCCGCGCCGATCGCGAAGTGCATGCCGCGCAGGACGCCGCGCGCCGAGCGCGAGTGGTTGTCCTGCACGAACGTGTCGCGCACGCCGTGCTGGGCCCACACATTGGCCCGGTAGCTCTCCTGGAAGAATCCGCGCCCGTCGCCGTGGACGGGCGGCTCGAGCAGGATCGGGCCGTCCAGGCGGGTCTTCAGCACGCGCACGGCGCCCAATCTAGTACGCCCGCCCGGAGGTGTACCAGTGGTCGCCCGAGCGATCCGGGGCGCGGCGGGTCAGCCGCGCTTGAAGGCCGCGTAGCCCGGCTTCCTGATGCCGTCGTGGGTGATCAGGCCGCTGTTGACGACCTCGGTGCCGTCGGGGCGGGGAGCCTCGTCGTACAGATTGACCCAGCCGAGCGCCGTGATGTTCTTCACCCGGCGCGAGATCCGGAAGGCGAGGGTGATCCACTGCGCCTGGCGCGCGGGCGACAGATGGAAGTTGAACTGCCGGTCCTTGGCGGTCGGGATCGTGAACTCCGAGAGAAACAGCTTGATCGTCTTGCGGCGCGGCTTGCCGAGCACCCGCTGGATGTCCTTGTCGAAGCGGGCGAGGTCCGAGAAGTCGACGAGGTCCTGATCGGACGGCGGGTTGCTGAGGCTGGGCGTGCGAAACGAGAACGGGTTGTGGCCGTAGTAGCTCATCCGCGGCGGGCGCCCGTTGGGCAGCGTCATCGCCCGCATCCAGTCGCCCGGCCGGACCTCGCCGGTGACGTACGTGTTGCCGCCGATCACGATGTTCGCGCGCCGCACGGCCTTGAGCTGGCCGTAGGCCGCGTCGAGCAGGCGCGCGTAGCGCCGCGGCGCGCGCTTCTGGGCGGCGGTGATCTTCGCGCCGAGCGGCTGCGGGACGAGCGGCTTGAAGTTCGCCGAGCGCGACGGCTCGCCCCAGATCATCCAGTGGCGGACGGCGCGGTAGCGCAGCGCCGCGGCGCGGGCGAAGTCGCCGAAGTCGCTCGCGCGGGTGGGCGCGAACTCCTGCGTGCGGCCGCCGTTGGCCCAGGACGGAGCGTTGGTGAGCATGATCAGGACCTTCATGCCGTGGCGCTGGGCCTGGCGGATCGCGAAGTCGACGTCCTGCGGCCAGGCGTACGCCGGATCGCGCGGGTCGCGGGGATCGCGCGGCCGCGTGGGGGCCGCCTCGGCCCACGAGACCGCCGTCTGGAAGAGCGTCACGCCGAGGTCGTCGTAGATCGGAAACTGCGAGACGCCGTTGACCTGGGTCGGCCCCCAGAAGCCCTTCTCGAGCGGGGTCCCCGCCTGCGCGCTCGGCGCTCCGGCGCACAGCAGCGCGAGCAGGCACAGCGCGGTCGCGGTCGCCGCTGTTGGGCCCCTACCCATGGTCGCTTCAGAACACTAGCTTGGCCGGAGTTGCGCCCGGCGCCGCCGGCGCTCCCGACGCCGCGCCCGCCGCGCGGCGCGAGCGGCCTGATGTTCCTAGTCTCTGTCGCCGAATGGACGAGGCGCGCGCGAAGCGGCTGACGCTCATCGCCTGCATCCTCGGGTCGGCGATCGTGTTCGTCGACCAGACGGTCGTCAACGTCGCGCTGCCGGCGCTGCGCGACGATCTCGACGCCTCGCTGTCCGATCAGCAGTGGGTCGTCGAGGCCTACCTGCTGATGCTCGCGGCGCTGATCCTCGTCGGCGGCTCGCTGGGCGACGTCTACGGCCGGCGACGGATCTTCGCGATCGGCACCACGGGCTTCGGCTTCGCCTCGCTCGTCTGCGCGATCGCCCCGTCGGTGGAGCTCCTGATCGTCGCGCGCGGCCTGCAGGGCGCGTTCGGCGCGCTGCTCGTGCCGAGCTCCCTGGCGATCATCACGTCGGTGTTCGGGCCGGGCGAGCGGGCCGCGGCGATCGGCTCGTGGACCGCCGGCACGAGCGCGGCGATCGCCGTCGGGCCGCCACTCGGCGGCCTGCTCGTGGACATCCTCTCCTGGCGCGTCATCTTCGCGATGAACGTGCCGCTTGTGCTGGCCTGCCTGTGGCTGATCCGCACGGCGGTGCCCGCGCTGCCCGGCGACGGCCGCAACCGCATCGACGTCCCCGGGATCGTGCTGTGCATCGCCGGCCTGGCCGGACCGACGTACGCGCTCATCCAGCAGCCGCTGCTGGGCTGGTCGGACCCGCAGGTGTGGGCGCCGCTGCTCGGCGGGGTCGGTGCGCTCGTCGCGTTCGTCGGCTACGAGCGCCACGCGCCCCACCCGATGCTGCCGCCCGCGATCTTCCGCTCGCGCAACTTCGCGGTCGGCAACGTCGTCACGCTGACCGCGTACGCCGGCCTCGGCGCGGCCGCGTTCTTCATCGCGATCTTCCTGCAGCAGGTCTGCGGCTACAGCGCGTTCGCCGCGGGACTGGCGCTGCTGCCGATCACGCTGCTGCTGCTCGGGCTCTCGCGGCGCTTCGGCACGCTCGCCGCGCGCGTCGGCCCGCGCGTGCTGATGACCGCGGGGCCGATCGTCGGCGGCGCCGGCCTGCTGCTGTTCACCCGCGTCGACGAGCGCGGCGACTACCTCGCGCAGGTGCTGCCCGCGACGCTCGTCTTCGGCCTCGGCCTGGCGATGACCGTCGCGCCGCTGACCACCACCGTGCTCGAGGCCGCCGACCGCCGTCACGCCGGGATCGCCTCGGGCGTCAACAACGCGATCGCCCGCGTCGCCGGCCTGCTGGCGATCGCCGCCGTCGGGCTCGTCATCTCGGCGCAGTTCGCGACGCAGGTCGACGACCGCCTCGGCGCGCCCGCCCAGCGCGACGGCGCGACGCGCGCGTACGTCGACGAGGCCCGCGAGCGCCCGCTGACGGTGCCGGGCGGAGCGGTCCCCGCGCGGACCCGCGCCGCGGTCCGCGCGGCGAACGTGTCGGCCTTTCACCGCGGCATGGTCGTCTCGGGCCTGCTGATGATCGCCGGCGGGCTGATCGCCGCCGTGGGGATCGCCAACCCGCCGCGCGTCGACGTCGTCGATCAGCCGCCGCCGGTCGCCGCCTAAGCTTTCGCGCCGATGGCCGACGAACGCTTCACCATCGCCCCCGAGCGCTACGTGGTCATCGCGCGCTGCGCGCTCGTCATGTTCACGCTGATCGTCGTGACCGGCGTGGCCGTCCGGGTGACCGGCTCCGGGCTGGGCTGCCCGACCTGGCCGAAGTGCACCGAGACCTCGCTCTACACGGAGCTCAACACCCACGGGGTCATCGAGTTCGGCAACCGGATGCTGACCGGCCTCGTCGGCTTCGCCGCCGGCGCGGCGTTCGTCGGCGCGTTCCGGCGCCGTCCGTACCGGCGCGACCTCATGCTGCTCGGCGCGCTGCTGCCGCTCGGCGTCGTCGCGCAGATCGTGCTCGGCGGCTTCACGGTGCTGTTCGACCTCGCGCCGGGCTTCGTGATGAGCCACTTCATGCTCTCGATGCTGATCCTCGTGTGCTGCGTCGTGCTGGACTGGCGCGCGCGCCGCGAGCCCGACCAGATCGCGGCCGCGGGGGCCGCGGACCGCGTGCTCAGGCGCGCCTCCTGGGGGCTGTTCGGCCTCGGCGCCATCACGATCTTGGCCGGCACCGCCGCGACCGCCGCCGGCCCGCACACCGGCGGCACGGGGACCGACGATCTCGTCCCGCGGCTCGAGTTCAAGGGCACCGCGACGCTGAACTTCGTGATCGAGCAGCACGCACGGCTGGCGACGCTGCTCGGCCTCGTCGCCGTCGGCGTGTGGATCTTCGCCCGCCGCCGCGGCGTGGCGCGCGATCAGCTGGCGCCGCTGACGTGGCTGTGCGTGCTGCTGGCGGCGCAGGGGGCGATCGGCGGCGTGCAGTACTGGCTGGAGCTGCCCGCGGAGATCGTCTGGGTGCACGCGTCGCTGGCGGCGGCGACCTGGGTGGCGATCGTCTGGACCGTCGTCGCCGCGGGTGGGATGCGGGCGTGGGCGCTGCCCGCCGCGCGCGCCGGCGGCAAGGCCGCGCCCGCACGCTGACGCAGCCCCGGCGCGCCGGCGTCGCCGCGTTCGCGCTGCCCGGAGAGCCGGAGCTCAGCTCAGACCGGGCGCGAACGCTGCGAGGACGGTGAGCGCCGCAACGAGCGTGGCGACGCTGACGAACGCGATTCCGAACACGCTGTGACGCCTGCGCGACCACCGCCGGTCACGCCGGGTCACGGTGCTCGCGTAGATCTGCCGCGGTTGCACACAGCGATCTTCGTACATGCATCGGATGTCACAGCGTTATGTCCCCCCGCGCAAGCCGCGGGCGCGTTCTTGCCGCATCCTCCGCCAAGAACTTCGGGCGGGCTGTCCGGGCGGTCGGAGGCGGTCCAAGCGGGCGGGTTCTAGCCTGACCGGGTGATGCGCACGGCCCTCACGATCCTCCTCGTCGTCGTCGCGACGGTCGCAGGGGCGACCACCGCGCTCGGCACCTTCCCGCGCGAGCACCGCCTCGACGTCGGCACCGTGCGGCTGTCCGTCGACCCCGGCCACCGCGGCGCGCTGGACCTCTACGTGCCGCTCGTCGACTGGGGCGTGCGCTTCCCCGTCGTGCGCCTGCCGGCGCGCATCAACGTCGACGTGCGCTCCGTCGACCGCGACGCGGTCGTCAAGCTCGCCGGCTCGGGCAGGCTCGACGCGGCCTTCGTGCGCACGCAGGCGCGCGACGCGCTCGTCTCCTTCCTGCGCCTGGCGATCCTCGTGTCCGTGCTCGGCGGCCTCGCGCTCGGCGCGCTCGTGGCGCTGGCGACGCGCAGCGCCCGCGGGCCGCGGCTGCGCACGACGCTGCTCGTCGCGCTGGGCAGCGCGCTCGCCTGCGGCGTCGCGCTCGTCGTCGGCCTGCCGCCGCGCTCGAACGTCGACACCCCGCAGTACTACGCCAACGGCCCCGAGGTGCCGACGGCGCTGCGCGCGCTCGCGACGCTCGGCGACTCGGCGCGGACGCTCGACGACGAGATCGACGAGCAGCTCGTCGGCATCGCGCGGTTCGTCAACGCCCCCGCCGGGCGCGCCCCGCTCGGCGACAACGCGCCGCGGTTCACCGTCGCCTCGGATCTGCACAACAACCTCATCGCGCTGCCGGCGCTCGAGCGCGCCGCCCGCGGCGGGCTGCTGCTGTTCGCCGGCGACCTGACCGATCGCGGCTCCCCCGTCGAGCAGGCGCTGGTGCTGCGGGTCGCCCGCGCGGGCTCGCAGCTCGTCTTCGTCTCGGGCAACCACGACTCCGACGTGCTCGAGCGCAAGCTCGCCCGGACCGGCGCGGTGGTGCTGACCCGCAGCGGGCGCCTGCGCGGCAACGGCACGACCGACGGGCGGATCGTGCAGCGCGTCGGCGGGCTGCGCGTCGCCGGCTACGACGACCCGCTCAAGCGCATGGCGATCGACGGCTACGCGGACAACGGCGCCACGTACACCGAGGAGGAGCAGCAGCGCTTCGCCGACTGGCTCGCGCCGCTGCGCGGCCAGGTCGACGTCGTGATGGTGCACGCCCCGGGCCTCGCCGCGCCGGCGTGGCAGGCCCTGCGCGACGACCCGCCGGCGGCGCCGCTCGTCCTCGTCGAGGGCCACACCCACAAGCCCGCGCTCGACACCGACGGGACCGTCACCGTGGTCAACCCGGGCTCGGTCGGCGGCGGCGGGACCGGCAACCTCGCCGAGGCCGGCGGCGACATCGGCCTGGCGCGGCTGACGTTCACGCGCCGGCCCGCGTTCCGGCCGCGGGCCGCCGATCTCGTGCAGATCAACCCCGGCGACGGGGCGGCGCAGGCGCGCCGCTATCGCCTGGATCCCGATTCCTAACCGGCGTTCTCACGCATCGTGAGAAGCTCGCCGGGGCCGCAACTTCGCTGCGGCCCGCCTGGTTGGCAGCCGTATGCGCACAAAGCTCCTTCTCTCGCTCCTCGCCGTCCTCGTCCTCCTGCCGGCCTCGCCCGCAGCGGCTCGCAGCTCGATCCGGGTGGGGCTCGCCGACCAGAGCCCGGCGACGTTCGACTCGCCCTTCTTCCAGCAGCTGAAGATCAAGCGCACGCGTTACTTCGTGCCGGCCGACGTCATGCGCGATCCGGTCGAGCTCGCCAGGGCGACGGCCTTCGTGACGCGCGCCCGCAGCGCCGGCGTGTCGACCCTCATGCACGTCTCGAGCGCGGATCTGCGCCCCAAGCGCGGAGCGGTCGTGTCGACGTCGCGCTACCGCACCGACGTCAACCGGCTCGTGCGCCACTTCCGCGCGCTCGGCGTGCGCGACTTCGGGGCGTGGAACGAGGTCAACCACAAGACGCAGGAGACGTGGAACCGCATCGGCAACGCCGTCTCGTACTTCAAGAGCATGTACCAGGCCGTGCGCGCGCGCTGCCGGTCGTGCGCCGTCGTCGGCCTCGACGTCCTCGACCAGGTCGGCTCGGACCGCTACATCCGCTCGTTCTACGCGCGCCTGAGCCCGACCTGGCGCAAGCGCCTGACCGTCGTCGGCATCCACAACTACTCCGACGTCAACCGCAACCGCTCGACGGGCACGGCGAAGATCATCAACACCGTCCGCCGCTACAACAAGCGCACGAAGTTCTGGTTCACGGAGACCGGCGCGCTGGCGAGCTTCGGGCGGTCGTTTCCGTACTCCGAGGCGCGCCAGGCCGCGCGGATGAAGAACATGTTCACGTACGCCAGCCGCTACCGCACCCGCGGCGTGCAGCGCGTGTACTCCTACAACTTCTTCGGCCTCGAGAACGGTACGGGCTGCGCCAGCCGGTGCCGGTTCGACGCGGGCCTCGTCGATGCCGACGGGACGCCGCGCGCGGTCTTCTCGGTCTTCAAGCAGAAGCTGTCGGCCTACTCGCGCTGACCGCGCCGCGTCAGTCCGGAGGCGCGTCGGCCAGCGGCAGCAGCGGACCCAGGCCGGAGATCTCCAGCACGCGCTCGATCTGGCGCGACCCGCGCCAGATCGACAGCGCCGTGCCGGCCTGCTCGGCCTTCACGCGGGCCTGGGCCAGCGCGCGCAGGCCCATCGAGTCCATGAACGTCAGCCCGCGCAGGTCCAGCACCAGCTCGGCGACGCCGTCGGACGTCGCCGCGCCGATCGCCTCCTCGAGCTGCGGGGTCGTGGCGATGTCGAGCTCGCCGCAGGGCGCGATCCGCAGCCCGCGGTCGTTGCGGTCGATGCGCAGATCGAAGGCGGGCATCGTCATCGCGGGCCCGGCGCGCTTCGCACGCGCTACAGGCCCGGGGGATGCCGCGCGACGAAGCCGCCCGTGGAGCGCATGTCGGCCTGCCAGCGCGAGCCGGTCTTGCGGTTGCCGCTCGTGTCGAAGCGCACGCCGGCGACGACCATGAAGACGTGACCGGGGTTGGAGTAGACCGTGATCCACTTGCCCTTGCCGGGCTTGCCCCAGCCCATGAGCGCCCCCGAGGTCTGCGGGCCGGCCAGCAGACCGGCGTTGGCCAGCGCGAACGAGACCGAGCCCGAGCAGTCATAGCCGTGGTCGAGCCACTTGCCGTGGCCGCCGCCCCACAGGTACGGCGTGCGCGCGATCTGGTTGCCGGCCTCGATGATCGCCCGCACCTCCTCGGGCGCCTCGATCGGCGGCAGCGCGACGCCCTCCTTCAGCACGTCGGCGCTGGAGATCGCCGCGTCGCTCGTCGGGCCGTTGCCCTGCTTCAGCTTGGGCAGCGCCGCCGAGGCGCCGGCGGCCTTCGGCTGGGCGTCGCCGTCGGCCGTCGGCAGGTCCGCGTACTTGGCGCTCTCGCCGGCCACGGGTTCGACGGCCTCGGCGCGCGGGTTGCGCTCCGGGAGCGGCTCGATGGCGGCCTGCGCGGCGCTCGCGTCGCTCGCTCCTTCCGCGCCGCCACAGGCGGACAGCGCGAAGGCCGAGCCGACGATGACGGCCAGGAGCAGCCCGCAGGACGACGTACGACGACGGGGCACGCCCGGGAGTATGCCGATTGCAGCGGGTTCGTGATCCATGTTTGGCCGGACGGACGGCGGGCAAGAGATCGTCATGCAGTCAGAGGATCCCGCCACCGTGCGCCAGCAGCTCGACCTGCTGCGCATGGAGCACGAGCTGGCGGTGGCGATCGGGCTCGACAACGACCCCGTCTACATGGCCGATCTGGAGCATCAGCTCGCGACGTGGAAGGCGGCCTGGGTTGGCGCGGCGGTGACGGAGATCGCCGTCAGCCGGGCGGGGCGGCAGGGCCGGCAGCAGGGCTGAGCGCGCGGCCGGCGGTGTCGCGCTCTGCGCGAAAGCCGCGCAGGCGCAGCGAGTTGACGACGACGAAGACGCTCGACGCCGCCATCGCGACGCCGGCGATCATCGGGTTCAGCAGGCCGGATGCCGCCAGTGGCAGCGCCGCGACGTTGTAGGCGAACGCCCAGAAGAGGTTGGACTTGATCGTGCGCAGCGTGCGGCGCGAGAGCCGCAGCGCGTCGGCGGCGAGCCGCAGGTCGCCGGAGACGAGCGTGATGTCCGAGGCCTCGATCGCGACGTCGGTGCCGGTGCCGATCGCCATCCCGAGGTCGGCCTGGGCCAGCGCCGGCGCGTCGTTGACGCCGTCGCCGACCATCGCCACGACGCGACCTTCGTGTTGCAGGCGCTTGACCACGGCGGCCTTCTCGGCGGGCAGCACCTCGGCGATCACGTCGTCGGCGCCGATCCGCTGCGCCACGGCGCGGCCGGTCGCGGCGTTGTCGCCGGTCAGCAGGATGGTGCGCAGCCCGAGCTCGCGCAGCCGCCGCACGGCCTCGCGCGAGGTCGGCTTGACCGTGTCGGCGACGACGAACAGTGCCCGCGCCGCGCCGTCCCAGCTGGCGGCGATCGCGGTGCGGCCCTCGGCCTCCGCCGCCGCCCGCGCGCGCTCGAGCTCGGCCGGCAGCGCGAGCGACGGGTCGGCGCTCGCCAGCAGCGCCGGGCGCCCGGCGATGATCGCGCGGCCGGCCACCGTTCCCTGGACGCCGAGCCCGGGCCGGTTGGTGAAGTCCTCGACGTCGGCCGGCGCTCCCTCCAGCTGCGCCGCCGCCGCCGCGATCGCCCGCCCGATCGGATGCTCGGAGCCGTTCTGCAGCGCGCCGACGAGCCACAGCGCCTGCCCCTCGCTGACGCCCTCGGCGACGCTGACGCTGTGCAGGCTCATCCGCCCGGTGGTGGCGGTGCCGGTCTTGTCGATGACGATCGTGTCCACGCGCCGCGTCGACTCGAGGATCTCCGGCCCGCGGATGAGCACGCCGAGTTGCGCGCCGCGCCCGGTACCGACGAGCAGGGCAGTCGGCGTCGCGAGGCCGAGCGCGCACGGGCAGGCGATGATCAGCACGGCGACGGCCGCCGCGAACGCGAGGCCGGTGTCGCCGGCGCCGATCCAGACGCCGAGCGTGGCCGCGGCGATCGCCAGCACGACCGGGACGAAGATCGCCGCGACGCGGTCGGCGAGCCGCTGGACGGGGGCCTTGCCGGTCTGCGCGTCCGTGACCAGCCGGCCGATCTGGGCGAGCGCCGTGTCGGCGCCGACCCGGGTCGCGCGGACGATGAGAAACCCGCCGCCGGCGTTGACGGTCGCGCCGGTGACCGGCTCGCCGGGGTGGACCTCGACCGGCACGCTCTCGCCCGTCAGCAGCGAGCGGTCGATCGCCGAGATGCCCTTGTAGACGATCCCGTCGGTGGCGACCTTCTCGCCCGGGCGCACGATGAAGCGGTAATCGACCTTCAGCGCGTCGATCGGGATGCGGTGCTCGACCCCGTCGGCGTCGAGGATCGAGACCTCCTTGGCGCCGAGCTCGAGCAGCGCGTGCAGTGCGGCGCCGGCGCTGCGCTTGGCCCGCCCCTCGAACCAGCGCCCGGCGAGCAGGAACGTCACGACGACGCCGACCGCCTCGAAGTACACGTCGCCGGCGGGGCCGCCGCGCTCGGGCGCGAACGAGAGCGCGTGGCGCATGTCCGGATCGCCGGCGCCGAGGAACAGCAGCGAGATCACCGACCAGGTCCACGCGGCGATCGTGCCGATCGAGATGAGCGTGTCCATCGTCGCCGTGCCGTGGCGCAGGTTCATCCAGGCCGCGCGGTGAAACGGCAGCGCCGACCAGACGAGCACCGGCGTGGCGAGCTGCAGCGAGATCCACTGCCAGTTGTCGAACTGCAGCGCCGGGATCATCCCGAGTGCGAGCAGCGGGACCGTCGCGGCCGCGGCGAAGACGAGGCGCCGGCGCAGCGCGTCGACGGGGTCGTGCTGGACGTGCGCCGCCGTCTCGGTCGAGGGCAGGACGGCGTCGTAGCCGGCGTGCTCGACGGCGGCGATGACGTCCTCGGGCGTCGTCGGCGCGTCCGGCGCGAACGCGATCGACGCGCGCTCGGTCGCGTAGTTCACGGTCGCCTCGACGCCCTCGAGGCGGTTGAGCTTCTTCTCGACCCGGGTCGCGCACGAGGCGCAGGTCATGCCGCTGATCGGCAGCTCCAGTCGCGGGGTGGTCATGGCGTCACCGCGCGGGTGAAGGCGGCCGTGTGCACCGTGTTCTCGTGGCGGAACTGGAGGAAGAGCCGGTAGCGACCGGGGGCGGCGGCTTCGGTGGCGAACGCGAGGTCGCCGGCGCCGAGCGGGTGGACGTGCTCGTAGGCGAGGTCGCCGGCGCGGAGCATGACGAGGTGGCCGCGGGCGCCGAGGTAGGGCTGCAGGTCGGCCACCGGCGCGCCGTCGCGGCTCACCGCGAAGTGCAGCTCGGGGTGGTCGCCGGCACCGCGTGCGCGCAGCGTGACCTCGTAGCCGCCGACGCGGGCGGTGGTGCCGGCGGGCGGCAGCTCGAGCGGCTCGAACGCGCCGCCGGCGAAGAGGTCCACGCCGAGCGTGGTGCGCTCGCCGCCGGTCTGGAAGTCGGCGAACGCGTGGTAGACGCCGGCGTCGGGCAGCGTCAGCGGCGTCGACCAGCCGCCATCTGCGGCCTGGGTGGGGTGCAGGTGCTGGAAGCGGCGCAGGTCGCGGCGCACGACGATGACGTGCATGCGGCGCGCCTGCTCGGTCTCGAACTCGCGCAGCGTCTTGCCGTGGGCGTCGACGATGCGGAAGGTCAGGCGGCCGGGGCGGCCGGGGGAGAGCGTCGTCGGCGATTGTGTGACGAGCCGCAGGCGCTCAGTTGCGGTTGCAGTGGCGGTTGCGGTTGCGCCGTGGGCGCCGCCGCCGGACGGCGCCGCGTGATCGGCGGCGCCGGCGGCGTCGGTGGCGGGATCGAGCGCGCGGCCCGCCAGCACGGCGAGCGCGAAGATCGCGACGAGCAGCGCGCCGAACGACGCGACGCGCGCGCCCGCGCTCATGAGACGAGCGTGTAGCCCGCCTCGTCGATCGCCTTCGCGACGGCGTCGTCGGCGAAGGTCTCGCCCGCGACGGTCACGCGGCCGCTGTCGAGGTCGACGTCGACGCCCTTGACGCCTTCGACCTGCAGGATCTCTTCGATGACGGACTTGCGGCAGTGGCCGCAGGTCATGCCCTCTACGGTGTAGTTGCGCGTTGGCAGCATCAGCTCTCGTCGGGTCGGATACGGGGGCGGGGTATTGGCACCGGCACCGCCTAGTATACCCCCACGGGGTACTGGTACGATCGGCGGCGTGACCGAACGGGGCTATACCGCCAGCAAGGACCAGCTGCTCGCCCGCCTGCGCCGGATCGAAGGACAGGTGCGCGGGATCGAGCGCATGGTCGTCGACGACCGCTACTGCATCGACGTCCTGACGCAGATCTCCGCCGCTCAGGCGGCGCTCGACAAGGTCGCGCTCGGCCTGCTCGACGAGCACGCGCGCTCCTGCGTGCTCGGCGCCGAGGGCGAGCTGCAGGCCGGCCGCACCGACGAGCTCATGGCTGCGGTGGGCCGGCTCGTCAAGCGCGGGTGAGCGAGGGCGAGCGCCCCGGCGACGTCGACGTCGACGTCGACGTCGACGAGCTGCTCGCGGCCTATGCCGCGACGGCGGAGCGCTGGCACGAGCTGCGCAGCGACGCTCGCGCCGCCAACCCGGTCTTCGACGAGAACGCGCGGCTGGCCGCGCGCCTGCGGGAGAGCGAGGCGGGCCGCACCGGGATCGCGCGGCT
This sequence comes from uncultured Actinomycetes bacterium, assembly GCA_963709935.1. Taxonomy (GTDB): domain Bacteria; phylum Actinomycetota; class Thermoleophilia; order Solirubrobacterales; family Solirubrobacteraceae; genus CADCVQ01. The sequence continues at coordinate 140,623 of CAVPYM010000013.1, forward strand.
GATGGACCATCCCGACAGCGGCGTGCGGGTGCTCGCCGCGGCCCACAGCCTGCCCGACGGCGTCCGAGGCCAGGCCGGGATGCAGCGAGGCGCCGGCACCGCCGACTTCACCGACGCCGCGATCGCGGTGCTCGAGGAGCTCGAGGCCGGCGCCGGCCTGCACGCGATCGCCGCCGCGCACGCGCTAACGGAGTTCCGCGCCGGGCGCTTGGAGCTGTAGCGGAGTTCTGCGCGTGTTCGTGCGCTGTGTTGTCACGAACGCGTGTTGTTTGGTCACGTTTTCGGCGGAAGCATGGCTGGGCATGGAGGGGTCGTCGAGAAAACGTCTATCTGGCAGACGAAACTTCGACGACCCCCTCGATCGGCGGATCGCGGAGTGTGCGGCGGGTCAGCATGGGGTGGTGGCGGTGCGCCAGCTGGTGTCGTTGGCGATCTCGGCGAGTGCGGTACGCGACCGCGTGGCGAGTGGGCGGCTGCATCGCGTGTACTCGGGGGTGGTGGCGGTGATGCCGCCCATCCTGTTGACAAGGAGGGGGTCGGTGATGGCGGCGACCTTGGCCTGCCGGCCGGGCACCGTGGCTTCCAATCGCGCGGCGTCCGCGCTGTTCGAGCTGCGCCTGGCACAACGCGCGTGGGTGGACGTCACGACGCCCGGCGTGAGGGGCCATCGCCGCGCGGGCATCCGCGTCCATAGCGGCGTGACGCTGACTGCGGCCGACGTGACCGTCATCGACAACATCCCCTGTACGACGCTCGCCCGCACGCTGCTCGATGTCGCTGAGGACGCGACGCGGCGTGAGGTCGAGCGGGCGCTTGATCGTGCTGAGCAGCAGCAGATCCTGGACATGCGCGCGATCGACGATGTCCTCGCGCGCGCGGACGGGCGTCGTGGCGCGAAGCTGTTGCGCGCCGTCCTCGCCGAGCACCGGGTGGGGAGCACGCTGACGCGCAGCGAGCTGGAGGAGGCGTTCCTGGCGATCTGCCGCGCCGCCGGCCTGCCACCCGATGCAGTCAACGCGTGGATCCCCTTCGCGGACGGCGGGGGAGCGGAGGGGGATTTCGTGTGGCGTGAGCGGCGCCTGATCGTCGAGGTCGACGGGCGCAGCGTGCATGCCACCAGGCGCGCGTTTCAGAGCGATCGTCGCCGCGATCAGCGGCTGATGTTGCTGGGCTGGCGCGTCGTGCGCTTCACCTGGCAGCAGGTCACGAACGAGCCCGCGTACGTCGCGGCGACGCTGCGCGGACTGCTGCACGCCACCTGACCGCGCCGCCTACCCGGGGAGCACCCCGTCGCGCTGCAGGCACGCCGCCAGCCCGGCTCCCACGAGCATCGCCATCGCCACGATGTACAGCCCGAGCAGCACGATCGCCAGCAGCAGGAACACCTGCACCGCGGCGAACCCGGCCGCCGCGCTGACGTAGAGCCCGACGATCGCGGGCACGACCTGGATCGCGACGCCCGCCGGCACGGCGCCCTTCAGCGCCGCGCGCCAGCCGATCCGCGTCAGCGGCGCGTAGCGGTAGATCGCGGCGAACACGAGGATCGAGCCCAGCGTGTTGAAGACGATGATCGTCGGGCCCGGCACCCCGGCGTCCGCGCGCAGCTTGTAGCTGAAGTCCGACACGACGGAGATGCTCAGCGAGGCGAGGATGACCGCCACCGCCACGAGCCCGCCGAGCACGACGTTGCGCAGCCGGCCGACCACGATGTGGTGGCGCGGCCCGTCCGTGATCCGCGCCAGGCACCGCTCGATGACGCCGATCGCGCCCGAGGTCGTCCACAGCATCGCGACGATCGCGACCCCCAGCAGTACCGGCGAGTCGTCGCGCGTGCCCAGCACGAGCCGGCGGATGTCGTCGTGCAGGGTCTCCGGCAGGAACCGGTTGAGCTGGTCGACGACCTGCAGCGCGGACAGGACGTCCTTGAGCAGCAGCGCCTCCAGCGCGGCGAGGCCGAGCGCGAACGGCGCCAGCGACAGCACGAGGTAGTACGTGAGAGCCGGGACGTCGTCGGCGATCCCCTCTCCCCAGTAGAACGTGAAGACCCGGGTGAGGAGGCGGCGCATTTGACGGCGAAGACTGACCGATCGCCGAAATGCGGGCGCGCTCCCGGCGCCGGGCGGCTACGCGTGCGGCGCCATTGCGCGCACGCGCAGCGCCAGCGCGAGCTCGAAGCGCACGTCGGGGTCGTCGAGCGCGCCGCCGAACGCCTCGCGCAGCTGGTTGAGGCGGTAGCGCACGGTCTGCGGGTGGACCTCGAGCGCGCGCGCGGTCTCGTCGACGCGGCCCTGGCAGTCCAGCCAGGCGCTCAGGCTCGCCGTCAGCCGCTCGCGCACGCCGGGGCGCAGGTCGGCGAGCGGCGCCAGCCGGGCCTCGGCGAACTCGCTGGCCAGCGCCGCATCGGCCTGCAGCACGAGCTCGGCGCCGTGGTCGTCGGCGATCACCAGCCCCTCGCCCCCCAGCGACCCGGTCCGGCGCAGCTCGAGCGCCCGCCGGGCCCGCTCGGCGCTGCGCGGGGCTCCGGCCAGCGCCACCGCGGGCCCCAGCGCGGCCGGCAGACCGGCGACCGCCTGCTCGAGCTGCGCGCGGCGCGCCGGCGCGCGGGGATCCGGGACGAAGGCCAGCACGCGCGTCGCGCGGCGCTTCTCCAACACCCCCGCGGGGCTTTCGAGCGGGGCCGCCACGGCGCCGGGGCCGAGGCGGCTGGCCAGGCGCTCGGAGTCGATCCCCTCCGCCACCAGCGCCGCGACGAGCGCGGGCGGCCGCCAGCCCGCGCGGATCGCGGCGGAGCGCACCTCCTCGGCGGCGGCGGGCGGCTGGGCGGCGAGCAGGAAGACGAGCTGCGCGCGGCGGCGCTGGCGCTCGCCCGCGGCCGCCGACTGCTCGGCGGCGTAGCCCTCGATCGACTCGCCCGAGATCTCGTCGATGTACGCGAAGATCGCCTCGCCGAGGCGGTAGAGGATCGGCGGGTCGAGGCCGGCGCGCACGCCCGCCTCGACGAAGCGCCGCCAGGCGATCTGCGCGCCCACGCGGTAGGCGGCGAGCAGCGCGTTGAGCGTGCGCCCCTCGCGCATCTCCAGGCGGCCGAGCTCGAAGTAGATGCGCCGGTCGCGCGAGCTGACCGCCGTCGGCGCCTCGATCGAGTCCACGAATCGGCCCAGCGCGCGCTCGGTGCCGTAGCGCAGCGTCACGCCCAAGCGCCCCTCCAGCGGGCGCGAGTAGTCGGGCACCTCCTGGCCGATCGCGCGGATCGTCTCCGCCGCCAGCTCTGGCAGAACCGGGCGCAGTACCGCTGCCACCGCGGGAGGAATTCCATCCATCTGCGCACAACCTACAGATTCCGGCGCCTGGCTCCACAGAAACCCGATAAGAAAGCCCGAACATCAGTCCGTAGCCTCAAATGCATGCCAACTCTTCAGCGCTACACCAATCTCGGCGCCGTGGTCCTGCCGTTCGTCGCGTTTCTTCTCGCGATCGTTCTGCTGTGGAACAAGGCCGTCGGAGCGATTGATCTGGCGATCCTGGTGGTCATGTACACAGTCACCGGTTTCGGGATCACGGTCGGTTACCACCGCCTGCTCACGCACCGGGCGTTTCAGACGAGCAAGCCGGTCGAGTACGCCTTCGCCATCGCGGGTTCGATGGCCGTCGAGGGCCCGCCGATCGCGTGGGTCGCCGACCATCGCCTGCACCACGCCCACACCGACGAGGAGGGCGATCCGCACAGCCCGCACCTCGGCGACGGAGCCGGCTGGAAGGGCCTCTGGCACGCGCACAGCGGCTGGCTGACCAAGACACAGGGCTCGGCCGAGTTTCGCAAGTACGCCCCCGATCTCTGCGAGGACAAGGGCATGCGCTGGATCAGCCGGCACTTCCTCTGGTTCGTGGGCCTCAGCCTGGCGATCCCCTTCGTCGCCGGCTTCATCCTGCACGGCTTCTCGATCACGGCCGCCCTCTACACCTTGCTGTGGGCCGGCTTCGTGCGGATCTTCTTCATCCACCACGTGACGTGGTCGATCAACTCGGTCTGCCACTACTTCGGCCGCCGGCGCTTCGACGTCGAGGACAAGTCGACCAACGTGGCCTGGCTGGCGATCCCGACGTTCGGCGAGTCGTGGCACCACAACCACCACGCCTTCCCGCGCTCGGCGCGCCAGGGTCTCGGCACGTTCGAGGTCGACATCTCCGCGATGCTCATCTGGGCGATGGAGCGGGTCGGCATCGCCAAGAACGTCGTGCGGATCACGCCCGAGCGCCAGCAGGCCAAGCTCGTCGGCGCGAAGGCCGCGGAGCCGGCGGCCGCCGCCTGAGCCGCGCGCGCCGGCGGCAGTAGCGTTCGCGCATGGACAGCGCGGCAGACGACCGTGGCGGTGAGCAGCTCGCGCTGACGCTCGGGCCGCTCTACCACGTCGTCGTGGACGACCGCGTGAGCGGGCCGCTGACCGGCCGCCCGGCGCGCGCGTACCGCTCGCCGCCGCAGGCGCTGGAGGACGCGCGCTGCCTGGCGACGCTGCTGCTCGACCGCGGCGACGACCTCGCCGGCGACGGGCCCTGGCGCCGCCCGCTGGCCGGCGGGCAGCGCCACGTCGCGATCGTGCTCGCGGCGCCGGGCCGGATCGGCGGCTGATCCTCAGCCGCGCGCCGCCGGGCGCGACCGCCCGCTCGGCGCCCGCCCGCGGCGTCGGGTTGGAGCCAAGCTCCATCATCAGCGGGTAGGTTGCGCGGCATGCGGATGCGCGCTGCGGTGCTCGAGGAGTTCGGCCAGCCTCTCGTCGTGCAGGAGCTCGACCTGGAGGAGCCCAAGACCGGCGAGGTGCTCGTGCGCCTCGTGGCGTGTGGCGTCTGCCACACCGACATGTACACGGCGTCGGGCGTCGACCCGTCCGGCTATGCCCCGACCGTGCTCGGCCACGAGGGCGCGGGGGTCGTCGAGGCGATCGGCGAGGGGGTGGACTCGCTCGCCGTGGGCGATCACGTCGTCACGCTGTTCTCGCCCCAGTGCCGCGAGTGCGTGCACTGCGAGAGCCCGAAGACGAACATCTGCCTGGCGATCCGCGATCAGCAGGGCAAGGGGTACCTGCCCGACGGGACGACCAGGCTGTCCCGCGACGGCGAACCGATCCGCCACTTCATGGGCACGTCGACGTTCGCGCAGTACACGGTCATGCCGCAGATCGCGCTGGCCAAGGTCTCGCCGGAGGCCCCGCTGGATCGCGCGTGCCTGTTCGCCTGCGGTCTGTCGACCGGCCTCGGCGCGGCGATGTACACCGCCAGGGTCGAGGCCGGCTCGACCTGCGTCGTGTTCGGCGCGGGCATGGTCGGCCTCGGCGCCGTCGCCGGCTGCCGGCTGCAGGGCGCCGAGCGGATCGTCTGCGTCGACCTGTCGCAGGAGCGCCTGGAGATGGCCCGCCACCAGGGCGCGACCGACGTCATGCTGGGCGGGCCGGACACCGTGGAGGCGATCCTCGAGATGACCGGCGGCTTCGGCGCCGACTACACGATCGAGGCGACCGGCCTGGTGAGCGTGATGCGCCAGGCGGTCGAGTCGGCACGGATGGGCTGGGGCCTGGCGACGATGTGCGGGGTCGCCGGCAAGGGCGAGACGCTCGACATCATCCCGCGGCTGCTGATTACCGGCCGGCGCGTCGCCGGCTCGTCGTTCGGCGGCGTCAAGGGCCGCGATCAGGTGCCGCAGCTCGTGCAGCGCTACCTCGACGGCGACATCGACGTCGACGCGTTCCTCTCGCACCGGATCACGCTCGACGAGGTCAACCGGGGCTTTGACCTCATGCACGCGCAGGACGGCATCCGCAGCGTCATCGACTTCGGCTGATCCGCCTGACCCGGACGATCACCGACGACGAGCGCCGCGCGCGGCTGGCGCGGCGCCACGGGCTGGCGGCGCAGCACCGCTTCGATGACGTGGCGCGGGTCGCCGAGGCGATCGTCGCGCTGCACGCCACCGACCCGGCGAGCGTCTTCCTCGCCGCGCGCGCACGGCTCGCCGCGCCGTCGGTCGCCGCCATCGAGGCGGCGCTCTACGAGGAGCGCACGCTCGTGCGGATGCTCGGCATGCGGCGCACCGTGTGGGTCGTCCCGGCGGCGCTCGCCGGGGTCGTGCAGGCATCGTCGACGCGCGCGCTCGTCCCGGGCGAGCGCCGGCGCTTCGTCGCGCTGCTGGAGGAGTCGGGCGTCGCCGCGGACGGCGCAGGCTGGCTGCGCGAGACCGAGGCGGCGACGTACGCGGCGCTCGCCGCCCGCGGCCAGGCGACCGCCGCCGAGCTCGGCCGGGACGTCCCGGCGCTGCGCGCGAAGACCGCCGTGGCCGCGGACAAGCCCTACGGCGCGGTCCAGGGCGTCTCGACCAGGGTGCTCTTCCTGCTCGCCGCCGGCGGGCGGATCGTGCGCGGCCGCCCGCTGGGGTCGTGGACGAGCACGCTGTATCGCTGGGCTCCCGCCGGCGCCTGGCTGCCCGGCGGGATCGCCGAGCTCGAGACCGAGGCCGCCGCCGCCGAGCTGGCGCGCCGCTGGCTGGCGGCCTTCGGGCCCGGCACGCTCGCCGACCTGAAGTGGTGGACCGGCTGGACGACGGGGCTCGTCAAGCGGGCGCTGGCGCAGCTCGACACGGTCGAGGTGCAGCTCCCCGGCGGGACGCCCGCGATCGTGCTGGCGACCGACGCCGAGCCCGTCGCCGCGCCCCGTCCCTGGGTCGCCCTGCTGCCCGCGCTCGATCCGGCGCCGATGGGCTGGCGGGAGCGCGCGTGGTATCTCGGCGAGCACCGCGCCGCGTGCTTCGATCGCAGCGGCAACATCGGCCCCACGGTCTGGTCCGACGGCCGCATCGTCGGCGGCTGGGCGCAGCGCAAGGACAGCGGCGAGGTCGTCGTGCGGCTGCTCGAGGACGTCGGCGCCGAGCCCCGGCAGGCGATCGCCGCCGAGGCGGCGCGCCTGCGCCACTGGATCGGCGACGTCCGGGTGACGCCGCGCTTTCGCACGCCGCTGGAGCGCGAGCTGTCGAGCTGACCCGCGGCGACCGCTCTGCAATACGGCGCACCGCCGCGCCACGGGGACTTGGCGGCCGCGGTCGCGAGTGCGCCATCATGACGGGCGCATGGCACCCGTCGAGGTACGCGACCTCTCCAAGCGCTTCGGCTCCGTTCTCGCCGTCGACAACCTGAGCTTCGACATCGAAGCCGGGCGCGTGACGGGCTTTCTCGGGCCCAACGGCGCCGGCAAGAGCACGACGCTGCGCGCGCTGCTCGGCCTCGTGCGCCCCAGCGCCGGCACCGCCACGTTCGAGGGGCACAACTACGAGGACCTCGAGCGGCCGAGCACGAAGGTCGGCGCGGTGCTCGAGGACGCCTCCTTCCATCCCGGGCGCACCGCGCGCAACCACCTGCGCGTGCTCGCCGCGACCGGCGAGCACCCCTTCGATCGCGTCGTCGCCGTCCTCGCCGACGTCGGTCTGACCGAGGCCGCCGATCGCCGCGTCGGCGGCTACTCGATGGGCATGCGCCAGCGGCTCGGCATCGCCGCGGCGCTGCTCGGCGACCCGGAGGTGCTGATCCTCGACGAGCCCACCAACGGCCTCGACCCTCCCGGCATCGTCTGGATGCGCGGCCTCGTCCGCGAGCAGGCCGCGCGCGGGCGCGCCGTGCTCATCTCCAGCCACCTGCTCGCCGAGGTCGCCCAGTCCGTCGACGACGTCGTCGTCATCTCGCGCGGCGCGATGCGCGGCCACGGCACGCTGGAGTCGGTGCTCGGCGGCGACGAGGGTCTCGTCACCGCGGTTCGCGCGCAGGACAACACCCGCCTGGCGCGGGCGCTGGAGTCCGCCGGGCACACCGTGCAGCGCGCGGGCGAGGGGCTGCTCGTGCCGGGCGTGAGCCCCGAGCAGGTCGGCGTCATCGCCGGCGACGCGGGCGTCTACCTCGTCGGCCTCGCGCCTCAGACGCGCTCGCTCGAGCAGGCCTTCCTCGCGCTGACCGGGGAGGTGATGGCACCGTGAGCCCGCTGCTGCGCGCCGAGCTGCTCAAGCTGCGCACGACGCGGACGTTCCTCGCGCTCGTCGGCGCCTCGCTCGCGCTGTCGCTGCTCGTGGTCGTGCTGACGGGCCTGCTCAGCGACGAGATCGGCCCCGAGGACGCGCGCGACCTCTTCACCGCCGACTTCACGGGCCTGTTCATCATGCTGCTGGGGGTGATCGGGATGGCCGGCGAATGGCGCCATCGCACGATCACCGGCACCGTGCTCGCGGCGCCCGACCGGCTCCGGCTGATGGGCGCCAAGGTGCTCGCCTACGCGGCCGCGGGCGTCGTGCTGTCGCTCATCGTGACGGTGACGATCATGCTCGTCGGCACGATCATCCTGTCCTCGCGCGGCTTTGACACCGTGCCGATGTCCGACCTGCTCGACGTGTTGTGGCGCAACCTGCTCGTCGCGGCCCTCGTCGGTGGGCTGGGCGTCTGCATCGGCGGGCTGGTCCGCAACCAGGTGGTCGCGATCATCGGCGTGCTGATCCTCGGCTTCGTCATCGAGCCGGCGCTGTTCGGCCTCGCGCCGGACGTCGCGCGCTTCGCGCCGACGCAGGGCGCGCCGGCCGGCATCCAGGACATCCAGCCGTTCGGCGACGACAGCGACCCGCTGCTGTCGCCGGCCCTCGCGACGCTCGTCATGCTCGGCTGGATCACGCTGTTCTTCGCCGCGGCCGGCGTGCGCCTGAAGCGCCGCGACCTCGTCTGACCGGGCACGGTTGCGGCTGGCGCCTGCCGCCGCGTCCCAGTACCCTCGCGCCATGCCGGTGAAGATGAGCGGGCGCTACCCCGAGGGCTCCGATCAGGACCGGGCCCACAAGCTGCTCAAGGAGCACGACATCGAGGTCGACCACGTCTACGGCGTGGACATGCTCGAGACGGGCCAGGAGGAGATCACCTTCACGTTCAACGGCAGCGCCCACACGGCGTTCGCCAAGGACGAGCGCATCGAGCACGTCATGGCGGGCTGGGACGTGCTGCCGCCCAAGCCCGCCGACGGCATCTGGCGCGGCGGCTACTAGAGGTCGGCGGTATCCAGCGCGCGGCCGCGCGCGGTGTCGGGCAGCAGCGGCGGCGAGGCGCCGGCCTGCGCGACCGTGCGCGCCGCGACGACGCATGCGAAGCGCGTGGCCTCGACGACGAGATCGTGGCGGGCGAGCTCGTCGCGGCCCAGGCCGTGCGAGACCCACCATGCCAGCCAGCCGCCGCCGAACGCGTCCCCCGCGCCGATCGTGTCGACCATGACGGCAGGGGCGGCCGCTACGGTGGTCTCGGCACCGGCGCTCAGCACGGTGGCGCCATCGGCCCCGCGGGTGAGCAGCACCGCGCGCGGGCCGTGCTCCAGCAGGGCGCGCGCCGCCTCCAGCGACGAGCGCTCGGGCTGCAGCCAGCCGACGTCCTCCTCGCTGACCTTGACGAGATCGCTGTGGCCGAGCACCCGCGCCAGGCGCTCGCGATACGGACTCGGATCGGCCAGCGCCTGCGGCCGGCAGTTGGGATCGAGGACGACCATCGTGCTCCCCGCGAGGCGCTCGACGACGGCCTCCATCGCACTCGCCAGCGGCTCGAGCACGAGGCCGAGCGTGCCGACGTGCAGCGCCGCGGAGCGCTCGGGCAGCGCCGCGAGGGCCGCCTCCGGGGTCAGTCCGGCCGCGGCCGTCGCGTGCGTGTAGAAGCCGTAGCTGGCGACGCCGTCGTCGTCGACGCTGGCCAGCGCGAGCGTCGTCGGATCGTCGCAGCGCACGACGCACTCCAGGCTCACGCCGTCGTCGGCGAGCATTCGCGCGTGGGTCGCGCCGAGCCGGTCGGTCGAGAGGCGGCCGAGGAACGCGACCGGCCGGCGCAGGCGGCCGATCGTGCGCGCGACGTTGAACGGCCCTCCGCCCGCGTGCCCGGCGATGGCGGCGGCGTCGCCGGGACCGGCGACGATGTCGTAGAGCGCCTCGCCTCCGACGACGATCGGCGCGGTGCTCACGTCAGGCCGCCCGGCCCGCCGGCGGTGGGTGTCGTTGCGTGGACGCTGCTCACGGAAGCAAGCAGTGTCGCACTCGGCGGGTCAGCGGACCCGCTTGGCCGCCTTCAGGCGCTTGACCTTCAATGTCCGCGTCGCCGACGGCAGCGAGGACAGCGCGGTCTGGGCGGTGATCTTCAGCGTCCCGCCCTTGGACTTCAGGCGGCGGGTGGTGCTCTTGGAGAACGTCACCGTCATCGACGACGACGTGCCGCGCCGCAGCGCCATCATCAGCGAGCGCATCGCCGACGTGCCGGCGACCTTCGCGCTGACCTTGACGAGGCAGCCCTTCGGCGCCGTCGCCGCGCAGGTCAGCCTGAACGTCATCCGGCTGCGCTGCTTGTTGAGCTTGAGCGTGCCGATCGACGCGCGGTAGCGGGTGAACTGGGCGGCGGGCGGGGCGGCCGGTGCGGTGGCGGGCCGGCGCGTGATCGCGCCTGCCGGGGGCGGAGTGGTCGGCCCCGGGGTCGCCGTGGCGCCGGTCGTGGTCTCGCCGGTCGTGGTGCCGCCCGTCGCCGGCGGGGCCAGCAGGGTCGTGAGCTGCGTGACGAAGCCCTGCAGCGGGGTCGCGGCCGGCGCGCCGGCGCCGCCGAGCAGGCCGTTGGCGGTGCTCAGCAGCGCGGTCAGCAGCGCCGGGTCGAGGCCGCTCGTGCCCAGCAGCGCGGTGATGCGGGAGAGCAGCGCGGCGAGATCGGTCGCGTCGGCCGGGATGCCGCCGCCGAGCAGCGCGGTGAGCTGTGCGATCAGGGTGTCGACCTGCGCGGCGTTCGGCGTGCCGCTCCCGAGCGCGGTCGCCTGCCCGAGCAGGCCGGTGATGACGTCCGCCGTGGCGCCCGCGGACAGCAGGCCGGCGATCTGCGCCGGCGTGAGCGCGGCGACGACCGTGGTCAGGTCGCCGGTGTCGAGCAGGCCGAGCGCGGCGGCGAGCTGCCCGTTCGTGAGCGCGCCGAGCAGCGCGGTGAGCTGAGCCGGGCCGGCGCTGCCGAGCAGCGCGGCGGTCTGGCCGGCGGTCAGGCCGTCGACGACGCTGGCGAGCTCGCCGGGCAGCAGGCCGGCGAGCGCCGGCTGCAGCTGCGCGGCGGTCAGCGCGCCGAGGATCGCGGTGAGGTTCGCGCCGGTCAGCGGGGCCAGCAGGTCGCCCGTCTGCTCCCCGGTGAGCGTGCCGAGCGCCGCCTTCAGCTGCGGGTCGGTCAGGGCGGTGATCAGCCGGGTGAGCTGTGCGGCGTCGGCGCCCCTGAGCAGGCCGGCGGTCTGGCCGGCGGTGAGGCTGTCGACGATGTCGGCGAGATCGGCCGGCAGCAGCGTGGTCAGCGCGCTCTGCAGCTGCGTCGTGGTGAGCGCGGCGAGAACGCCGGTCAGGTTCGGCCCGGTCAGCGACATCAGCAGGCTCCCCGCCTCGGTGGCGTTCAGCGTGGTGAGCGCGCTCTTGAGCTGCGCGGGCGTCAGGGCGGTCAGCAGACGCGTGAGCTGGGAGGGGGTGGCGTTGCCGAGCAGGCCGGCGGTCTGGGGGGCGGTCAGGCCGTCGACGACCATGGCGAGGTTGGCGGCCGACAGCGTCACGAAGGTCGATTGCAGCTGGGGGATCGACAGCGCGCCGAGCGCCGTCGTGAGCGTGGTGCTCGGGGTCGCGGTCAGCCGGGCCAGCAGGGTCCCGGTCTCCGTCGACGTGAGCGTGCCCATGGCGCCGGTCAACTGCCCGTTGGCATGCGCGGCCGCGAGCAGGGTGGGCAGCTGCCCGGCGTCGGCGCTCTTCAGCAGGGCGCCGACCTGCGTGGAGGTCAGGTCGCCGATCAGCTCGCGGACCTCGTCCAGCGTCGCGCCGGTGATCTGGCCGAGCAGGGCGAGCAGGTCGAACAGGATCAGCTGCGCGCTCGGCGCCGTCCGGTCGGCCGCGTGGCCCGCCGCAGTGACGGTCGTCAGCGAGCCCCCCGCGAGGACGGCGGTGGCCGACAGCAGCGCGACGCCGCGACGTGTCCGCAGATGCATGGAGGAGGTGGGCCTTTCTCGGTGAGCGGACGCCGTGACGGCGAGCGCGACTGCCTGCCGCGCCCATCGACCGGACGGCCCGGCCGACTTGAGCCCCCCGCGCGACAGCGGACGTCCGTCCGGGCGCGTGTCCGGCGTGCACGTTCGGGGGCCGGGCCCGGCGGGCATCCTCCTCGCATGGCCTCCTACGCCGTCAACGACCCGGCCGTACAGCGGGCGCGCCGGCTGATCGACGCGCGCCAGTACGTCCTCGACAGCGACTGGGGCGACGTCCAGCCCAGCGCCGACGACGAGAACGCCTACCTGGAGAACCACTCATGGGACGAGTACGCCGCCTGGCATCTCGGTCTCCGGGAGGGCGCCACGGACCACACGAAGGCCCGCTATGCGTTCGTCTACGGCGATCTGCGGCGCGTGCACCGCAGTGCGCTCATCGCCGGCGTCTACCGCGCGGCGGAGTGGCGCCACAAGGAGATCGAGCTCGCCGCCCACGAGCTCCTGCAGCACCTGGACCGCACGAGCGCCTGACTGCCCCGCCCCGCCCCGCTCGGGGGCGCGACGTATCGACACATGATTTCGGCAGGGCCGCTGGGCCCTAAACCCCAGCCAACTGCACGGCACCGCTGTGCCGCAATGGAAGCGCATCCAGCGCACCGGCCCTGCCGATCGGTCGAGCGCCCCACCGCGCGAGCAGCGCGTGGTCGGCGAGGCGGTCGAAGTTGGTGCCAAGCGGGGTCTGCGCGGTCACGGCGCCGCGGGCCGCTCGGGGGCGAGCGTCGTCGGCGTGCGTGCGCATCGCGAAGCAGGGCAGGTGGGTCGGCGTCGCGCGCAGGAAGCGCCGGCGGCGGGCGGGGCCCGGCCGGTCGCGAGCGGATGCGCCACATGCAGGCAGGCGGGCGGGACTCATCGTGCGGGGTCCTACGGTCGCCCGCGCGCCGCGGTTCAGTCGCCTGATCCGATCGGGCGCGCCGGCCCGGCAGGCGGAGCTCGACGCGCTCACGGGGTCTGCGGCCCGCGGCGGACAGGCAGGCGTTCGCACAGCGGGCGAGGTGCGCAATGCATGATTCGGCGCCGGCACGGCGGGTAAGGTCCACCTGTGGCGCGACGCTCAGACGAAGCCGAGGCGTACGGGGCGGTGGGCCGCTCGGAGTGGATGGACGTCGACTGGCAGGAGCACCTGCGCTGGGTCCGCATCCAGGACCGCTGGATGAACGTCGTCGATATGGGCTCAGGCCCGCCGGTGATCTTCATCCACGGGCTGTCGGGCTGCTGGCAGAACTGGCTCGAGCAGATTCCCCTCTTCGCCCGCGACCACCGCGTGATCTCCGTCGACCTGCCCGGCTTCGGCCAGTCCGAGATGCCCGCCGAGGAGATCTCGATGACCTGCTACGCGGAGGCGATCGACGAGCTGATGGAGAAGCTCGACATCGCGGAGGCGCGGATCGTCGGCAACTCGATGGGCGGCTTCATCGGCGCGGAGCTGGCGATCCGGCACCCGGAGCGCGTCGAGCGGCTCGTGCTCGTCGCCGCAGCAGGCCTGAGCATCGAGTCGGTCCGCACCGAGCGCACGACCGGGCTGCGCCACCGCGCCGAGAACATCGTCTTCTTCACGCTGGGCCACATCGCCTCGCGCTCGCATCAGGTCGCGCTGCGCCCGCGACTGCGCGCCGCCCTGCTGATGACCGTCGCCGCGCACCCGGCACGGCTGCCCGGGCCGCTGGCCGCCCAGCAGGTGCTCGGCTCCGGCAAGCCCGGCTTCTCCGACGCGCTGGAGGCGATGTGCCGCTACCCGCTGCGCGACCGCCTCGAGAAGATCGCCTGCCCGACGCTCATCGTCTGGGGCGACAAGGACATCCTCGTGCCGGTCAAGGATGCGGCGATCTTCGAGGAGCTCGTCTCGGACTCGCGCAAGATCATCTACAAGGACACCGGCCACGTCTCGATGATGGAGCGCCCCGCGCGCTTCAACTCCGACGTCAAGGCCTTCCTCGACGAGGCCCCCGGCGAGGAGCAGCCCGCCGCCAAGCCGTCGAGCGCCGTCGCCGGCTAGTACACCCATCCGCAAGTTCTGCGGGTTTCCCGGCGCCCGATCCGTGCCTGACGGCCGCCAGCGCCCGCCCCCGTGCCACCAGCACGAAGGCGGGTCACCGGCAACCGTCAGATCACGGCCGGGCATCCGGGAAAACCTCGCAGAACTTCCGGCCGGGTGTACTAGTAGCTCCGGAGCGCGAGCGGCGCCACCGCCACCGCCACCGCCGCCCGGCCGGCCTGGATGGACGTCGACTGGCCGCGCGCACCTGCGCTGGGTGGAGAGCGTCGCCCGCTCGAGCGCCCGATCGCTTCGACGCCGGCGGGCGCGCCCTCACCGAGGCATGAGCGCGACCGGATCGCCCACCGCGACCCGACCCGGCTCGAGCACCTCGCCGTAGACGCCCAACGCCAGCGGCTCGGTCGTCCCCGAGTCGCCGCGGTAGCTGCGCAGCAGGTCGAGCGTGGGCACGTCGGAGGTCCCGCTCTCCGGGTGGCGCTGGGTGACCAGGCAGCGCCCGACATGGCCGCGCACGCGCACGACGGCGCCGCCGACGCGCACCCGCTCGCCCACCCACGTGTCCTCCTCGTGCGCCTCGGCGAGCCCGTCGACCTCGATCAGCATGCGAAAGCGGCGCGCGTCGACCGCCTCGCCGGCGAGCCGGTCGAGCGCCTGTAGCGACGCCCGCGAGATCACGCTCGCCGCGCCCGCGCGGCCGCGATCGATGGCCTTGCGATGGATGCCCTCGACGACGCGCACGGTGCGTCCGAGGTGCGCCGACAGCGCCGCGCCGAACTCCCCGCGCAGCTCGTACGCGGGCGTCGGGCGCGACATGAACGTCGTCCCCAGCGCCTCGGTGCCGTGCGCCACCGGCCCCGCGACGCACGTGCCGTCGGGGAACGTCACGGCGAGCGCGTCGCCGTCGAGCGTCGCGACGATCTGGTGGAGCAGGCCGAGCTGCTTGCCGTTGACCATCCGCCCGCGCTCGTCGACGAGGTAGAAGCGGCGGTCGTCGGCGACCCCCTCGGCGCCCAGCTCGATCGCGTCGCGCGCGACGACGCGCAGGCCCTTGATCGGGGTCGTGTGCAGGGCCACCACGGTGGGCGAGGTCATGCACGGAGGATGGCATCTTCGCCAATCGGCGATCCGTTCGGGCCGCGTGCGGTATCTGTGTAGGGCGAATGAGCGGCCGCAGGGGCAGGATGAATGCTGGGCGTGGGTTCCTGCCGGGGGCCGTGACGCTGCTCGCGCTCGCCCTCCTGCTGACCTTCGCGGCGCCCGCGGCGCACGCCCGCGTGACGCTCGTCGCGACCGGCACGCCGGAGCTCGCCTTCCTCGGCATCCCCGGCAACCAGGTCGTCGCCCGGCTCGCGCTGCCGGGCCCGGCGCGCGCGGTCGCCGTCTCGCGCGACGGGGCGCGCGGCTACGTCACCGCCGGCAGCGAGGTCGTGGCCGTCGACGTCGACACCCGCGCGGAGGCGGGCCGCAGCGCGATCGGCGCCGGCCTTCCGGAGATCGCCGACATCGACCTCTCGCCGGGCGGCGAGACGCTCTACGCGGTCCGCGGGACGCAGCTCGTGGTGCTCGATCCCCAGACGTTCGCGCAGCGCGCACTGATCGACCTGCGCGGCGAGGCCGTCCAGCTCGCCGTGGGCAACAACGGCACGAGCGCCGCGGTCACGCTGCGCAGCGGTCACGTCGCGATGGTCTCCCTCGGGGAGAACGCCCTGCTGCGACGGGTCAAGCTCAAGGGTGCGACCGGCGTCGCGATCGCCGACAACGGTCTGACCTACACCACGGCGCGCGAGCGCCTGCGCGTGATCGCCCGCGGCCAGCGCCGCCCGCGCAAGAAGGCGATCAAGCTGCCGGACGGCGCGGGCGGCGCGCTGACCCTGTCGCCGGGCCGGTCGCGGCTCGTCGTGGGGGCCGCCCCCGGCGGGACGTCGGCGGCGATCGTCGAGCTGCGCACCTCGTCGGTGCGGCGTCTCGTCGCCGGCCGCGGTCTCGGTCGCGCCGCGTGGTATCCGGACGCCAGCCGCATCGCGATGGCCGACAGCGGCTCGGCGACGATCTCGCTCATCAGCCCGTTCTCGCGCGGCCGCATCGGGCTGGTCACCCTGCCGGGCACCGCGCCCACCGACCTCGTCGTGCAGCCCGGGCTCGCGCTCGTGCGCGGCACCGACGCCGCCGACCGGATCACCGGCACGCGCGGCGACGACAAGATCGAGGGTCTCGGCGGCGACGACGTGCTGCGCGGCGGTCGCGGCCGCGACGTGCTCGACGGCGGCACCGGCAACGACTCGCTCCTGGGCGGGGCCAACAGCGACGGGATCTCCGGAGGCGAGGGCAACGACCTCATGAGCGGCGACATCGGCAACGACGAGCTGAGCGGCGGTCCCGGTGCCGACGTCGCCGATGGCGGCACGGGCAACGACTCGATCCAGGGCGAGGAGGGCGACGACCGGCTCGACGGCGGCGACGGCGACGATACGATCCTCGGCGGCGATGGCAACGACATCATCGAGGAGAAGGGCTTCGGCGACGACAAGATGCTCAACGGCGGGCCCGGCGACGACACGATCCGCGGTGGCCGCGGCAACGACCAGTTCATCCTCGGCGAGGACGGCAACGACCAGCTCTTCGGCGAGAACGGCCACGAGAAGATCCTCGGCGGCAACGGCAACGACCTCGTCGACGGCGGCCGCGCCGCCGACCGGCTCGAGGGCGGCCCCGGCGAGGACACGATCTTCGGGCGTGAAGCGAAGGACACGCTCAGCGGCGACGAGGGATTCGACCAGCTCGACGGCGGCTCCGGAACGGACACGCTGACCGGCGGCGACGGCAACGACCAGCTCGTCGGCGGATCGAGCCCGGACGTGCTCGACGGCGGTCCCGGCGACGACTCGATCCGCGCCGCCGACGACAGCGCCGACTCCGTGCTGTGCGGGCCCGGCAACGACACCGTGTACGTCGAGGACAGCGCCCCCACGCGCGATGTCCTGACCGACTGCGAGCTCGTCGTGCCGGTCCCGTTCGAGCTCGATAACGACGGAACCCCGATCAACGTGATCCGCGGCACCGACGGCAGGGACAAGCTCTACGGCACACCCGGGATCGATTCGATGTTCGGCCGCGACGCGGACGACAAGCTGTTCGGCAAGGGCGGCGACGACTACGTCGACGGCGAGCTCGGCAACGACGAGCTGCACGGCGGGGACGGCGCCGACGTCATGGCCGGCCGCGGCGGCAACGACGTGCTGCACGGCAACGGCGGCAACGACCGCATCACGGGCGACCGCGGCCGCGACCGCATCCTCGGCGGCGCGGGCAACGACCAGATCTTCGGCAACTACGACCCCGACACGATCGACGGCGGCACCGGCAACGACCGCATCAGCGTCATCCACGGGGGCGCCGACGTCGTCGTGTGCGGACCCGGCAACGACATCGTCTTCGCCGATCCGCGCGACCGGGTCGCGGGGGACTGCGAGAGCGTGCGGCGCTAGCGCTAGCCGGGTCGCCGGGGACCGCGAGAGCGTGCGGCGCTAGCGCTAGCCGGGTGCCGGCGGTGGCGAGGGCGCTGCGGCGCCCGCCGGCCGGCGCAGCGCGCCGAACACCGCGTCCGCCGTCGCGCGCTCGAGGTGGCGCGCCCGCCCCTCCCCGCCCGAGCCGACCGTCACGCGCAGGTCGGCGAGCGCAGCGCGCGCCTGTAACGGGGTGTGCGACAGGCTGTGCTCCTGCAGGCGCCGGCGGCGGGCGAGCAGCGTGCGGCGCGCCAGGCGCGCCTCGCGCACCACGACGACGCCGCCCGCCAGCCGCACCCCGCACGCGCGGTGCGCGCGCCGGCCGGCGAGCGCGCCCGCGCACGCGAGCAGCGCCACCGCCGGCCAGGCCGCGGCGGTCAGCGTCAGCGCCGCGACGGCGCCCGCGAGCGCGCCGGTCAGCGCGGGCGCGAGGACAAAGCGCCGCAGCGCGCGGCCCGGCGGACGTTCGAGCTCGCCGGCGTCGATCGCCAGCTCCGGCACGAGCCGCGCGATCACCGCCTCGGCCTCGGCGCGGCGCACGAGCGGCAGCAGCGTGCGCCCGGCGGCCTGCTCGCCCCCGTGGGCGGCGCTCTCCAGGCGCAGCGCGGCGAGGCCGAGCGGGCCGCGCGCGAGTCCCTCGACGATGACCACGCCGTCGATGCGTTCGAGCGGGATGCTGATCGCGCGCCGGGCCAGCAGCCCGCTGCGGATGCGCAGCACCTGCGCGTCGCGCTCGACCGCGAAGCCGGCGAACACGACGATCGCCGCGAGGAACGACAGCACGTACGCGGCGCTGAGCAGGATGGCGGCGGCGACCGCGACCGCCGCGGGCGAGTCGAGCCGCGAGAGCAGCCCCTCGCCGTCCTGCTCGACGTCGACGACGTTGTGCGCCAGCGCGTAGACGCCCGCCACCGCGGACACGGCGACGCTGATCTGCGGCCCGGTCGCCGCGGCCAGCAGCAGGCCCCGCATCCCCAGCGCGACCCGTTCGGCCGGCACGGCCGGCGCGGGCTGGCCGAGCGCCAGCCGCAGCCGCGCCGCCTCCTCGTGCGTGACGGCCGCGAGCACGATCTCGTCCTCGTCCGAGGCGCCCGCCACCTGGACGCGCACCTCGACGACGCCGAACAGCCGCTGCAGCGGTCCCGTCGCGGTGTCGACCGACTGCACGCGAGCGCGCGGCACGATCTTCTCGTCGGGCGTGACGAGGCCCGAGCGGTAGTGCAGCGCGCCGTCGGTCAGCCAGTAGCCCGTCCGGCGCCAGCGCGCGTAGCCGAGCCCCAGCCCGGCCGCGATCCCGGCGAGCGCCAGCAGGAAGGCCAGCCCCGGGGGCGTGCCGCGGACGATCGCGACGAGCAGGACGCCGGCGAAGAGCTGCATCGTCGAGCGCAGCCCGTCGACGACGACGGCGGCGTGGTGCAGGCGGCGCGGCGCCTCAGAGGTCATCGGGCGTGCGCAGCCGCGCGAGGATCCGGTCGCGCACGTCGTCGGCCTGGGCGGGCGCCAGACCGGGGATCGTCGTGGCGCCGGCGGCGGTGTGCACGCGCACGACGACGAGGTTGAAGAGGCCGGTCCAGCCCGTCCGCTGCACGGCGACGTGCTGGATGCGCGTCAGCGGCACGATCGTCCGCGTCACCTTCCAGATGCCGTGCAGGAGGTCGAGCTCCTCCTCGTGCAGCTCCCAGCGCCAGCGCGCGTGGCGCATGCGCGCGATGAACAGGACCGAGGCCAGCTCGGTGGCGGCCGCGACGAGCGGCAGCCACGGCATGAGCACGCTGAAGGCCCCTGCGAGCCCGAACGCGACGCCGAGCACGACGAGCGCGATCAGGGCCTCCTCCCAGAGCCACATCCTGCGAACCGCGTCGGGCAGCGGGTTCGCCGGCGCGGGTCGCGCTTGCGTCGTCGTCACCCTCCAGTCATAGCACGCAGCGGCCGGCCCGCTGGGGGCCGGCCGCGCGGCGTGCGCGTCGTCAGCGGGCGGGCTTCGCCGGGCGGTTGGCCTCGAAGGCGGCCTTCACCGCGGCCGTCTCCAACCCGAGCGCCTTGGCGACGGCGGCGTACATCGCCGCCTCGCGCGCGGTGTGCTCGGCCCGGCGGGCCGCGTCGAGCTTCGCGAAGGCGGCCTTCACCGTCGCGGTGTCGAGGTTCAGCCCGCTCGCCAGCGCGGCGACGAGCTTCGTCTGGCTCGGCTTCGCGCCGCGCGCCGGCCGGGCGCCGGCCGTGCCGCGGGCGGGCTTGGCCGGGCGGTTGGCGGCGAGGATCTCCCTGACCTTCGCGACGTCGGCGCCGAGCGCGGCGGCCAGCTCGCTGGCCATGGCGCTCGGACCACGCGCGCCGTCGGCGGGCTGGGCGGGCCGGCCGGCGTCCAGCGCGCTGCGCAGCTGTGCGGTCGTGATGGGAGGGCGCCGGGACTTCTCTCGCGCGGCGTTGCCGCCCGCCGCCGCGCCCTCAGATGACGCGCTGCTGCGACGGCGACGCGCCCAGCGCGTCGGCCTCGATGCCGACGATCTCGGCGATCCGCGCGCGCGCCTGGCGCTCGTCGGGCGCGGGCACGTTCTTGACGATCAGCGGCGCGTCCGAGCCGTAGATCGCCTCCTTGCCCTGCTCGAGGATCACCCCGTCCATCCCTTCCAGCTCGGTGCGTGCCTCCGGGCTGAGCTCGTGCCAGGACGGGATCCCGATGGAGAACACGTGCCGGATGCCGCGGCCGGCATCGAGCGCGCCGTGGACGCGGTCGAGGCCGATCCCGTACCGCTCGGCGAGCTCCGGTGCGTCGTCGCGATCGATCTCGCCCTCGGTGACGCCGATGTGGCGCGCCGCGTCGGACTTCGCCATGTCGCAGAGGTCCATCAGGAACTGCTCGAGCTCCAGGTCGTCGCGGACGGGTCCGTCGAAGCCGAAGTGCATGATCGAGCGCCCGCACTGCCCCTCGGCCCACGCGAACCGCCCGTCGGCGACGTGGTGCTCGAGCAGGTAGCGCATCTGGAAGACGCCCTGCTCGGCGCCCGCCTCGGCGTAGCCGGCGAGCGCCTCGAGCGCCTCGGCGCTCTGCAGGTAGCGCGGGTCGTCGGGGTTCTCGGCGGCGGTCGCGCGGTGCGTGGTGGCCTGCTCGCGCAGGTACTCGGAGATCGCGTTCACCCGGGGCATGATCGCGCACGGCGCCGCGCGCGGGCGCTCACCCCGCCCGCTGCGTGACGTCGAGCCGGTTCAGCGCCGCCAGGACGTTGGGCCTGTAGGGGCCGGGGCCGTCGTCGAAGGTCAGCGCGATCTCCCGCCGGCGCCCGCCGCCGCGCGAGACGAGCCCGGTGCGGGCCATGGCGGCGGCGATTCGCGCGAGCCGCGCCCGCTGACCAGGGCGAGCGCGGTGGCCATCGTCAGGAGCACGAGCCACGGCCGGCGCGCGCGTCCGGCATCGCCGTTCACCGTAGACCGGCGCGCGGCGCCGCGCAGGACCTGCAAGCGCTGTCTCAGCGGCGGGCGGCTCAGCGCCGGGCGGCGCGGCGGATCGTCACGGGAACGTTGAGCCGTTCATAGCCCGAAGCGGTGGCGTCCGGGCCGGCGTCGCGGCTCACGCGCTGTGCGATCAACGCCAGCGCGCCGGACCGGCTGCGCGCGAGCCGGCGGCGCGTCGCGCGGTGCAGCGTGACGCGCAGGCGGGCGACGGTCGCGTCGCGGCCGAGCACGAACCGCGCGGTCGAGCTGGCCGCCCGGCCCTGGCGGTCGACGAGCCGCAACGTGCTGCGTGAGGTCAGGGCGTTGGCGGGATTCACGGAGGCCGCGCGGTAGGTCAGCCGCAGGCTCCCCGTGCGGCCGGCTCGTCGGGCGCCGGACTCGAGCACGAGCGCCGGACCGCCGAACCCGCCGACGCGGACGCGCTCGCAGTCGACCGCGGTGGTGTCGTTCGCGTCGGCGGTGACCTCGTCGTCGCCGGCGCCGCACGTGACCGTGTCGGCTGCGTCCGGGCCGCCGGCCGCCGGCGCGTCGCGGACGGTCGCGTCGATCCTGTCGTCGCCGCCACCGCCGTCGAGCGCGTCGGCGCCGCCGGAACCGGTGAGCGAGTTGGCGCGAGCGTCGCCGGTGATGACATCCGGCCCGGGGCTGCCGATCACGCCGCTCGTGCGCACGTCGTCGCCTTCGCCGGGCACGCCGTCGTTCGCCGTCCCGTCGAGCGTCACGCGCACGCCGGCCGCGTCGTGGTCGGCGTAGCTGGCGGCCGCGTTGCAGCAGCCTGCGCCCGCCGTCATGGCGTCTGCGCCGGCGCCGCCGAGGAGCACCGCGCCGGCGGTCGGGCCCGTGACCAGCACGTCGTCTCCGTCGCCCCCGTCGAACCGGATCACGCCGTTGGCGAGGTTCTCCAGCCGGTCGTCGCCGGCGCCCGCGGTGACGCCGATCCGCCCGGGGCGGGCGCCGGTCCCGGGGATCCAGCGGACGATCGCCCGGTCGTCGCCGTCGCCGAGGTCGACGACCACGCCGCCGCCGTCCGTGTCGCGCGGGTCCCCGTCGGGGTCGCACTGCGCCTGGCCCAGCGGAAACGGTATGCACAGCGGCAGCCCCGGCACGATGAGCTCCGCTGCATCGGTGAACTGCACCGTCGCACCGGAGCCGGCGTCGACGGTCAGATCGTTGCTCTCCCCGGGGTGCGCGCGAAACTGCGCCGGGCGCCCGGACGCGGTGCCGGCGCGAGCCGCCTCGGCGGCGCCACCGGCGAGCACCGCGAGCACGAGGGCGGCGAGCGCCGTGCGCGGAGGGCGGCACATGCGGCGATCATAGGGTGATCGCCGTCACCGCCACGCCACCGGAGGTGAACCCGATCGCCACGAACGAACGGCACAGCGTCGACCGCGTGACCGTGGATCACGCGGGAATTGGGGCGGGGCGACCACGGTCTTGGCGACGCCGCCCCGCCGCGCGCCCGCGCCTCAGTCCTGCGTGCCGCCCAGCGCCTCCATCGTGTGCGCGGTCCACTCGGCGGCGTCGAGGCCCTCGATGACGATCCAGTCCTCGAGCGTGTTGCCCTCGTGGACGAAGAGCCGTCCCCGGCCCGCGTCGACGAGCTCGGCGCAGCGCATCGGATGCAGCTTCACGACGAGCTCCTCGCCGTGCAGCATCGCAAAGCTCTTGCCGGCCGCCTTCAGCAGCGGCGCGTCGTCGGGGCCGATCGTCAGCTTGACGTCCATGCGGCCGCCGAAGCGGCTCGTGAGCGACTTGAAGATCGCCGCGGGGTCCTGCGTCTCGTCAGCCATCGCGCGGATCCTATCCCGCTCGCGGCGGCGCGCCGGGGAGTTGGCCCCGGCGCGCTCACCCGATCGCAATGCCTACGCCCGCGAGGACACCGGCGCCGCGGCGGGTCGTGCCGGCTGGCCAGCCCGCGGCAGCCACGCCAGGCCCCGCGGGAGGTACCAGTTCCAGTCGCCGAGCAGCTTCATCGTGGCCGGCAGCAGGACCGCCCGCACGATCGTCGCGTCGATCAGGATCGCCGCCGCGAGGCCGACGCCCATCTGCTTGAACTCGATCGCGCCGAGCGTCGCGAAGATCGAGAAGACCGCGATCATCACCGCCGCCGCGCTCGTCACGACGCCGGCCGTCGACTTGATCCCCTCGCCGACCGCCACCTCCGTCGACGCGCCGCCGAGCACCGCCTCGCGGATCCGGCTGATGATGAACACGTGGTAGTCCATCGACAGGCCGAACAGCACGACGAACAGAAACAGCGGCAGCCACGACGTGATCCCGCCGACCGCCTCCGTGCCGAGCAGCGACGCGCCCCAGCCGTGCTGGAAGACGAGCGTCAGCACGCCGTAGCTCGCGCCCACCGACAGCAGGTTGAGCACGATCGCCTCCAGCGGGATGACGAGCGAGCGGAACGTCACGAGCAGCAGCACGAACGCCAGGCCGAGGACGAAGCCGAACACGATCGGCAGGTGGGACTTCATCGTGTCGTTGAAGTCCTTGCTGCCCGCCGTCGCGCCGCTGATGTCCACGGTCGTGCCCGGCACGCTCGCGATCGTCGCGGGCACGACGTCGTCGCGCAGCGCGGCGAGCGAGGCCAGCGCCTGCTCGCTCTCGCCGGTCCCGCGCAGCGGGATCTCGACGACGGCCAGCGTCTTGGCCGGGTTGACCTCGACGCCGATCGGCTCGGACATCCGACCGGTCGCGACGGCCTGCTGGCGCAGCCGCGCGATGCCGGCCGTCACCGCGGGCGCGGCGACGTCCGCCGCCCGCACGACGACCTCGGCGGGCTCCGTCGTGCCGGGGAACGCCGCCTGCACGCGCTCGTAGGTCCCGCGCACCGGCACGTCGGCCGGCAGGCCCTCGATGCCCGAGGACATCGTGTGCATGCCCAGCGCCGGCAGCGCCGTGGCGACGAGCAGCAGCCCCGCCAGGCCCGCCGACACCTTCGGCCGCGCGAGGACGCGGTCCAGCACCCAGCCCCAGGCGCGGGAGCGCCCGCCGCCGCGATGGCGCAGCCGGCCGAGCACCGGCACGCGGCCCTTCTCCGTCCAGCCCTTCTCGCCCAGCCAGGACAGCATCGCCGGCAGGAACGTCAGCGAGCCGATGACCGCGACGGCGACGACGATCATCGTGCCGACGCCGAAGGAGACGAAGATCGACGAGCCCGACAGCAGCATGCCGGCCATCGAGATGAGCACGATGAAGCCCGACACCACGATCGCGTGGCCCGACGTGGCGGCCGCCGCGGCGAGCGCCGCCTGTGAGCCCTTGCCCCTGTCGCGCTCCTCCATCTCGCGGCGCACGTAGAACATCGAGTAGTCCACGCCGACGGCGAGGCCGATGAGCAGGATCACCGAGCTGATCTGGTCGGTGACCGGCGTGAGCTGGCTGATCGGGCCGAGCAGGCCGAGCGTGGCGCCGACGGCGGTCATGCCGAGCAGCAGCGGCAGCCCGGCGGCGACGAGCGCGCCGAACGCCAGCAGCAAGATCAGCAGCGTCAGCGGGATCGACAGCGTCTCCGCGCGCTTGAAGTCGTCCTCCATCGCCTGGCCGAACGCCTTCTCCGCGGAGGCCGAGCCGATCTGCTCGACGCGCAGCTCCGGGTGCGCCCGCTGGACCGCCGCGGTCGCGGCGAGCGTCGCGTCGACGCGGTCGCCGGCCTGCTCGTCGTCGCCGGCGATCTCGAAGGACAGCAGCGCCGAGCGCCCGTCCTCGGACACCATGCCGGTCACGCCGTCGGCGAAGGGCGAGACGACCTGCTCGACGTGCGGCACGTCGTCGAGCCGCTGCTCGAGCCGCGCCGCCGCCCGCTCGAGCGCGGCCTGCGAGCCGGCGCCGGATCGAGCCTGCAGCAGCACCTGCTCGCCGCTGGTCTCGCGAAACCCCGCCCGGTCGACCGCCATGTCCGCGGCGCGCGAGGATCCGTTGCCCATCTCCGCATCGCCGAGCGCGTTCGTGCCGATCATCCCGCCGCCCACCGTGGCTGCGACGACGAAGGCGATCCAGCCGAGGATCGCGATCCTTCGATGCTGTGCGCTCCAGCGGCCTGCGCGTGCTGCGAGATTCGTCGGCTTCATGACTGCCCCCATCGTCGTGGTGATCGTGTGATCACTCTCGTCCGCGGGGGCGGTGAAATCGCTGCGGCGCGCAGGCGAAGCGGGGTGGGGTTGTCCCCCCTCTGCGCCGGCCCGTCAGCCGTACACGAGCTCGTCGCCGGCGATCGCCAGGCGGTCGCCGCCGCGGCGCTTGGCGCGGTACATCGCCGCGTCGGCGCGCTGCATCGCCTCCTCGCCGAGCGCATCGTCCGCCTGGAGCTCGGCGATCCCGAGGCTGACCGTCGTCCAGGCCTCGCCGTGCTCGGTCGGCACCCGGCAGGCCGCGACCGCAGCCCGGATGTCGCGCGCCAGCACCGCCGCCGGCTGCGCCTCGGTGCCCGTCAGCAGGACCGCGAACTCGTCGCCGCCGACGCGCGCGCCGACGTCGCTCGCGCGGATCCGCGCCCGCAGGATCGAGCCGACGCGCTGCAGGAGCGCATCGCCGGCGGCATGACCGAGCGCGACGTTGACGGCCTTCATGCGGTCGAAGTCGAAGTCGAAGACGAGCACGGCGCACGGCGCGGCGCCGCGGGCGACCCGCGCGGCCGCGGCGGCCAGCTCCTCGTCGAAGCGGCGGCGGTTGAGCAGGCCGGTCAGCGGATCGTGGTGGGCGAGGCGCTGCAGCTCGGCCTCGAGGACGTCGCGCTGCCTGGCGCAGTGGCTCAGGCGCGAGGCGACGCGCCAGATCAGCAGGCACAGCGTGCCGATCGTCAGCGCGCTCAGCCACCACGTGCCGACGCGGTCGCTGAACACCCCGGCGTCACCGGCGCGCAGCTTCGCCCAGCCCAGCAGCAGCGCCACCACGATCGCCAGCGGCAGCAGCCGGCGCAGCATGATGCCGCCGGGATCGTGCGTGCGAGCATCACCAGGCGACCGCGCGGGCGGGCCAGCACGGTCGCCGCCGCCAGCGCCGGGAAGCAGACGCCGGTGTTCAGCGCCATCTTCGCCGCCGACGCCGGGCCGTAGAAGACGGGGATCTCATAGAGGCAGCCGACGACGGTCATCGCGCCCATGCCGGCGACCGGCACCATCGCCAGCTCGGCGATCCGCCAGCCGCGCCGCGGCGCGGCGTCGAGCGTCAGCAGCGCGAGACCGGTGAGGGCGAAGCAGACGGCGGTCGTCGGCGCGAAGCGGCCCGGGTAGGCGATGTTCGCGGCGTGGCCCGCGGCGTCGTCGAACAGCAGCTCGTCGAAGCCCAGATCGCGGCCGAGGACGTACTCGCCGAGCACCGCCAGGCCGAGCAGCAGCGTGAACGCCGCCGCGGCGCGGGCGCGCCGCGCGCGGCCATGCCCGGGCTCGCGGCGCAGCGCCAGCAGGGCCACCGCAGCGCTCAGCAGGCCGATCGCGGTCCAGGACTTCATCCCGACGGTGCCCGGCACGACGTTGCGCAGCACCGCGACGTCGAGCACCCAGCCGCCGACGAGGACGAGCAGGGCGATCGCGATCGTCAGCCAGATGAGCGCCAGGCACGCGCCCCGCAGCGTCGGTGCGAACTGGCCCTCATGCCCTCTACATCGGCGCTGCGCCCGCTAACGCAACACCGTTCTTCGGCCCGGCGGGCCGGTCGCCCCGGGCCGGTCGCCCGGCGGGGCGCGGCAGATCGGCGGGTGACCCGCCGCCCGCCTCAGCCGCCGGCGGCGGGCAGCGAGGCCTCGTAGGCCTCGGCGTCCATCAGCGCATCGATGTCGGACCGCGCACCGGGCTCCATCTTCACGATCCAGCCGGCGCCGTAGGGATCGCTGCTGATGAGCCCCGGCTGCTCGGCGAGGATCGGGTTGATGGTCATGACCTTCGCGGTGAACGCCATCTTCAGCACCACCGAGGCCGCCTCGCCGCTGATCCGGCACAGGACCTTGCCGGCCTGCAGCAGCTCTCCGGGGTAGGGCAGCTCGACGAAGCCGATCGGGCCCAGCCGGTCGGCCTCGGCCTGCGTGATGCCGAGGGTCACGAGCGGCTGGCCATCGCGCACCCAGTGGTGCGTCTCGGTGTAGCGCAGGTCAGTCGGTGAGGTGGACATGGGCAGAACATAGGACATAGCGGCGCCGGCTCACGGTCTTGCCCGTCGCGCCGATCACGAGGACGGGCTGCGCGGACGTCTGGCGGACGGTGTGCATCGTGGTCCTTCGGGGCGGTGGGTGAGCATGGAGCCATTCAACGGGGGTCGTGTGAGACTGTCCATGGCCGCAGAGCGCGAGAGCATGTCTGATCGTCTAGTCTTCCGGGATGGACCCCCTGGCCGACCTGCTCGACGGCCCGCGCGCGCGCAACGCCTTCCTCATGCGCTCGGTGCTCGATCCGCCGTGGGCGCTGCGCATCCAGGACCAGGCGCCGCTGACGCTCGTCAGCGTGGTCCGCGGCGCGGCGTACATCGTCCTGCCCGATGGCGCCCCCACCCGTGTCGCGCCGGGCGACGTGGCGATCCTGCGCGGCCCCGACCCGTACACCGTCGCTGACGATCCGGCGACCGCGCCGCAGGTGATCATCCAGCCCGGCCAGCGCTGTGAGACCCCGGACGGCAGCTCGCTGCATCAGGCGATGGACCTCGGCGTGCGCACGTGGGGCACGAGCCCCGACGGCGCGACCGTCCTGCTCACCGGGACGTACGAGTTCGCCGGCGAGATCAGCCGCCGGCTGCTGCGCGCGCTGCCGCCGCTGCTCGTGCTCGAGGCGGGGCAGAGCGACGCCACGCTGACGGCGCTGCTGGCCGCCGAGATCACGAAGGACGAGCCGGGCCAGGAGGCCGTGCTCGACCGCATGCTCGACCTGCTGCTGATCTCGACGCTGCGGGCGTGGTTCGCCCGCCCGGAGGGGCAGGCGCCGGCGTGGTACCGCGCGCAGCGCGACCCGATCGTCGGCCCCGCGCTGCGGATGCTGCAGAACAACCCCGCGCACCCGTGGACGGTCGCGTCGCTCGCGCGGGCGGCGAACGTCTCGCGCGCAGCACTGGCGCGCCGCTTCAGCGAGCTCGTCGGCGAGCCGCCGATGACGTTCCTCACCGGCTGGCGGCTCGATCTCGCCGCCGACCTGCTGTGCGAGACCGACGCGACGATCAGCGCCGTGGCGGCGCAGGTCGGCTACGGCAGCCCGTTCGCGCTGAGCACCGCGTTCAAGCGGGTGCTCGGCGTGAGCCCGCAGCAGCACCGGCAGCGAGCGCGGACGCAGGCGGTGGCGTCGTGAGTCAGGCGGCGCCGGCGCGCAGGTAGGCGAGCACGGCGAGCACGCGACGGTGGTCGTCGTCGCTGGCCGGCAGGTCGAGCTTGGCGAAGATGTTGCGCACGTGCTTCTCGACCGCGCCGCCGCTGACCACGAGCGCGCGCGCCACGGCGGCGTTGGAGCGGCCCTCGGCCATGAGCTCGAGCACCTCGCGCTCGCGCGGGGTCAGCAGGCCGAGCGCCCCGTCGTCGTCCCCGCCGGCCTGGCGCGCGCGCATGAGCTCGGCCACGACCTCGCGGTCCAGCGCCGTGCCACCGTCGGCGACACGCTGCACGGCCTCGATGAACGCGCGCACGTCGCCGACGCGCTCCTTGAGCAGGTAGCCGACGCCGGCCTCGCCGGAGGCCAGCAACTCGGCGGTGTAGACCGGTTCCACGTACTGCGACAGGACGAGCACGCCGAGGCCCGGGTGGCGCCGGCGCGCCTCGATCGCCGCGCGCAGCCCCTCGTCGGTGAACGTCGGCGGCAGGCGCACGTCGACGATCGCGAGGTCGGGCTTGTGGCCGGCGACGATCCGCTCGAGGCCGGGCCCGTCCTCGGCCTGGGCCACGACGTCGATGCCGTTCTCGCGCAGCAGCGCGACGATCCCCTCGCGCAGCAGCGCGAGGTCCTCGACGATCACCGCCCGCATGGCAGCTCCGCCCGGACCGTGGTCCCGCCGCCGGGCGGGCTCGTCACCGACAGCGTGCCGTCGAGCGCCTCGACGCGGCTGCGCAGGCCGGTCAGGCCGCTGCCCGCCGGATCGGCGCCGCCCGGTCCCTCGTCGGCGACCTCGAGCACGAGCGTGTCATCGCCGTCGAGTGTGACGCGTACGTGGGCGGCGGCGCCCGCCGCGTGCTTGGCCACGTTCGTCAGCGCCTCGGCGACGACGAAGTAGGCCGCCGTCTCGACGACCGGCAGCGGCCGGCGGTCGGGCTCGGCGTCGATCGTGACGCCGATCGCCGCGCGCCGAGCGAGTGCGTCGATCGCCGCCTTCAGGCCGCGATCGGCGAGGATCGGCGGCGCGATGCCGCGGGCGAGGTCGCGCAGCTCGGCGATCGCGAGACCCGCGTCCTCGCGGGCGCGGCGCACGAGCGCGGCGACCTCCGGCTGGTCGGCGAGGCGCTCCTCGGCGCGGCCGAGGTGCATGGTCAGCGCGACGAGCCGCGCCTGCGCGCCGTCGTGCAGGTCGCGCTCGATGCGCCGCAGCTCGGCGGCCTGGACGTCGAGCGCGCCCTGGCGCGTGCGGGTCAGCACGTCGACGCGCTGGACGAGGTGGCGCTTCTCGATCCACGGCAGCCGGTCGCCGTAGAGAACCAGCGCGCGGATCGCCAGCGCCGTCCCCATGCCGAGCATCGGCCAGATCGGCCACAGGCGGTGAAAGCCCGACAGCGCCCAGATGATCCACAGATAGCCGGCGATCAGCGCGCAGGCCTCGACCTTGACGCGGAAGAGGCGGTACGGGTCGCGCCGCGCGCCCCAGGCGCGGACGACGAGGGCGTGCACGGCGACGCTGATCGCCAGCCCGAACCAGACCCAGACCGGCCAGAAGTAGCCGCCGCCGGACGCGACCCAGATGATCGTCACCACGACGCCGGCGAGCAGCGCCAGCGAGATGTGCATCTCGAAGGACGGCCCGAACGGCGGGGACGAGGCCGGCGCCGCCACGGGCGTGGTCGCCACCTCGCCGCGCGGGCGCAGCACGGCGTCCATCGCCGCGAGTTCGGCCCGCGTGATGGCGCGCACGATCGCCCCGCAGACCGGGATCAGCAGCAGTCCGGCGACCGTGGCGGCGAATGCGAGCGCGAGCGTGTCGATCTGCAGGACGAGCAGGTCGTAGCCGCCGGGGATCGCCCAGTACCAGACCGGCATGAAGACCAGGCCGAGGACCTGGACCCACAGGCCGACCGCGAGCATCGTGGGAATGCAGCCGAGCCAGCCCCAGGCCGCCGACCAGGCGAAGTCGCGCCAGGTCGAGCCCTCGCCGATGAGCTCGTGCAGCCGCGCCGCGTACGAGCGCCGGTCCTCGCCGAGCGGGCGGTAGCGCTCCTCGATCGGCGCGCCGCGCACGATCGCCGCGCGGCGGCGCTCGACCTGGGCCAGCCAGCGCATCGCCAGCAGCGTGCCGAGCCCGGCGAACAGCCCGACGTACGTCACCGCCATGACGAGGCTGACGATGGTCCCCACCGTCCACAGCGTCAGCGCGATCGTCGCGGTCAGCAGACCGGCGAGGTTGAAGAGCAGGTCGCGGCCCCAGCGCGCTGCATGGGTGTGAAGCGGAGACTCGGACACGACCAGCAGCATCGTGCCACGCGACGCGCGCCGCCATGACGCCTGGGGGTGTCCGGGGGTGAGGAGAACCCCCGTCGGTTGCGGCCGGCCGGCGTCAGCGTGGCGGGTTGATGTTCGTAGCGGACACCAACGCGCCACGCTCAGCGCCGG
The DNA here is from genome assembly GCA_963709935.1 of uncultured Actinomycetes bacterium. Lineage (GTDB taxonomy): Bacteria > Actinomycetota > Thermoleophilia > Solirubrobacterales > Solirubrobacteraceae > CADCVQ01. The sequence goes on from CAVPYM010000013.1 coordinate 171,384, forward strand.
GCGTGGCCCAGCGGCGGCTCGCGCCCCGCCGGCTGGGCCGGGCGCGCCCGCACGCGCGCGGGCGCCAGCGCCCGCGTGACGCTCTCGCCCACGGTCTCCAGCGCGACCGGCTCGCCGTGGTGCTCCACCGTCAGCGGCTCGCCGTCGAGCAGCTCGTACTGCGCGCCGGCGCCGGCGACGGTCACGCGCAGCCGCCGGCCGCGGTAGACCATGCGGAAACTCAGGCGCGTCAGCCGGGCCGGCAGGCGCGGGGCGAACGTCAGCGTGTCGCCGTGGTCGCGCATCCCGCCGAAGCCCGCGACCGCGACGAGCCACGAGCCCGCCAACGCCGCGAGGTGAACGCCGTCCTTCGTGTTGAACGCGAGGTCGCGCAGGTCGATGAACGCCGTCTCGCCGAGGTAGTCGAAGGCGAGGTCGACGTGACCGACCTCGGCGGCGACGATCGCCTGCACGCACGCCGACAGCGAGGAGTCGCGCACGGTGATCGCCTCGTAGTACTCGAAGTCGCGCGCCTTCTGCTCGTCGCTGAAGCAGTCGCCGCAGGCATACAGCGCGAACACGAGGTCGGCCTGCTTGACGACCTGGCTGGAATACAGCAGGTAGTACGGGTAGTGCAGCAGCAGCGGATAGTGCTCGGCCGGCGTGCTGGCGAAGTCCCAGTGGCGGTAGCGGGTGAACTGCTCGCATTGCTGCGTCACGCCGAGCTCGTCGTCGAAGGGGATGACGATCGCCTGCGCCGCGTCGCGCCAGCTCGCGACCTCCTCCTCGTCGACCCCGAGCTCCGCGGCGAGCTGCGGGTGGCGCGTGGCGAGCGTCGCCGCGGCGCGCATGTTGCGCGCCGCCATGACGTTCGTGTAGACGTTGTTGTCGGCGATCGACGTGTACTCGTCGGGGCCGGTGACGCCGTCGATCCGGAAGCCGCCGGCGGGGTCGTGGTGTCCGACCGAGCGCCACAGCCGCGCCGTCTCGACGAGCAGCTCCAGCGCCGGGCCGCGCTCGAAGTCCGCGTCGCCGGTGGCCGCGAGGTAGCGCCGCGCGGCGTCGGCGATGTCGGCGTTGATGTGAAACGCGGCGAGGCCGGCGGGCCAGTAGCCCGAGCACTCGCTGCCGGAGATCGTGCGCCAGGGGAACGCCGCGCCCTCCAGGCTCAGCTCGCGCGCGCGCGCCTGCGCGAGCTCGAGCGTGGAGTGGCGCCACAGCAGCGCGTCGCGCGCGGCGTCCGGCGCGACGTAGGTCAGCACCGGCAGCGTGTAGGTCTCCATGTCCCAGAAGGAGTGCCCGTCGTAGCCGCGGCCCGTCAGGCCCTTCGCCGGGATGGCGCGGCCCTCCGCGCGCGCCGCCGCCTGCAGGACCGACCAGAGCGCGAAGCGCATCGCCTGCTGCAGCGCGGGGTCGCCGTCGAGCTCGATGTCGGCCCCCGCCCAGAAGTCGTCGAGGTAGTCGCGCTGGGAGGTGAGCAGCTCGTCCCAGCCGGTGTGCCTGACGGCGGCCAGCGCCGCGTCGACCTGGTCGCGCAGGGCCGGCAGCGAGCGCCGGCTGGACCAGCCGTAGGCGATGAACTTCACGATCCGCAGCGTCTCGCCCGGCTCGAGGTCGGTGGCGAACGTCACGCGCGCGAGGTCCCGCTCGCTCTCGGCGCCGGTGACGATCGCGTTCGGGCCGTCGACGACGTGGTCCATCCCGGCCGCGACGCGCAGCTTCGAGGCGCGGGTGATGTGCACGAGCCCTGCGCGCAGCTTGTGGTGGCCGTTCCACTCGCCCTGCAGCGGCTTGCGCAGCGCGGCCGCGGCGCGCGGGTCGTTCGTCGTCTCGGGCACGGGCTCGTTGGCGATGAGCTCGGACTGCACGACGATCCGGGCCGGGTCGCCGTACGGCTGCACCTGGTACTCGATCGCCGCGACCGCGCGCTGCACGAAGGAGACGAGGCGCGTCGTGCGCAGGATCACGCCCTGGCCGGCGGGCGAGCGCCAGTGCACCTCGCGGCGCAGGACCCCGGCGCGCAGGTCCAGCGTGCGCGTGTGGCGCTCGACGGTCCCGTAGCGCAGGTCGAGCGGCTCGTCGTCGACGAGCAGCCGCAGGACCTTGCCGTTCGTGACGTTGATCATCGTCTCGCCGGACTCCGGATCGCCGTAGCCGGCCTCGGCGTAGGGCAGCGGCCGCGTCTCGTAGAAGCCGTTGAGGAAGGTCCCCGAGCGCCCCGACGGCTCGCCCTCGTCGAGGTTGCCGCGCAGGCCGATGTGGCCGTTGGAGAGCGCGAAGATCGACTCGGTCTGGGCGAGCAGGTCGAGCGCCAGACGGTGCTCGGGGATCGTCCAGGCGTCGACGCCGTAGACGTCGACGCCGATCATCGGCCTCGGTGCTGCGGAGCGGGCGCGGCGAGCATCCATGCAGTCTGCCATCGACTCGCCCGGTGGCTCAGCGGGGAGTAGGATCGGCGGACCGTGCCGGGACGAGGAACCAAGGACGATCCGTGGGTGCTCAGGACGCCGCCCGGGTCCTCGGAGTACACGATGCATCGCGACGACGACCGCGACCCGCCCGCGATCGTGTGCCAGGTCGGCAAATCGACGTTGTTCTACGACGCCCGGGCGATCGACGACCTCCATGCGATGCTCGTCGAGCACGGCGACTGGATCGAGCTCGGCAGCGCCGACGAGCAGAAGCCGGCCAAGGCGGGCACGGTCGAGGCGTGGGGACGCTCGCCGGAGAACCCCGTCGGTGGGTTCTACGGGCTGAAGAAGGGCATGCGCGGGCGCTTCGGGATGTACCTGCCGCCGCTGCTGGAGGAGCTCGGACTCGCCGAGCTCGAGCACAATCCGCGCAACAACCGCATGCGCGCGGCGCCGCCGGCCTGACCGTCCGCCTGCGCGGAGCCTGCGCTCGCGCGCCGCCACGGCGACGATCTCGCGCTACGGGCCGGCGTAGTCGCGCTGGCGCAGGCTGATGTGGCAGTCGTCGGCACCCTGCGGCACGTTGCGCGACACGAGCTGCTTGATCGTGCTCGTCTCCTCGATGATCGCCATCCCGGTCGCTGAGAACGTCTGCGGACCGTAGACGTGCGGCGCCACCAGCGGGTTGGTGAGCACCTGGGTGAAGGCATCGAAGGCGACCATCACGCCCATGAGCGGCGGCAGGGCCTTGTGGGGGGCGGCCTCCTCGGCGAACAGGCCGACGTAGAACTCGACATCGTCGACGCGGTCGTAGAGGCGCTTGAGGCGCGCGCTCACCGCTGGGTTCGTCGAGAACTCACCGAAATGCCTGGCTCGCGGCAGGCCGCAGAGCTCGCGGTAGTCGTTGTAGGAGCGCAGGCGGGCGACACGGGCCTGCATGATGCTCGGCGTCTCGGCGACCCCGACGAGCAGCGGGTCGGTGTTGAAGAGGCTGATGCGCCCCGCGCGCTGGGCCGACGCGGCGACCATGAAGGCGCGCAGGCCGCCGGAGGTCAGCGGGTGGGTGTTCGCGAGCGTGTCCTCGATCGTCAGGTCGGTGTCGCCGAGCCGGAACGAGCCGGGCGTGAGGCTGTGCCAGCGGTAGAGCAGGTTGAACTCGATCGCCATCCAGTTCGGGCGCTGCCAGGCCTCGCGCACGAGCGTCTTGGGTGCGGGCAGGCGCAGCTTGACGTACAGGCCGGTGATGTGGTTGACGTACTCCTCCACGGTGATTCTCAGGAGCACGACGATCAGGATGTTGCGCGCGGTGGCGAACAGCCGCTTGTCGTCCCAGGCCGGATCGCCGGCGTGCTCTTCGGCGAGGATGCGGGCGATCCGGTTGTGCTCGCGCAGGAACAGCACGTTGAACGCCACGAACCCGAGGTTGCGCGTATCAGTTCCCATCGCGAAGAGCTGGTTGCGCTGCTTGCGCGGCATCTCCTTGAAGCCGATCGGCGGCAGGAGCTTGTGCTTGAAGCGCTTCCTGACCTTCCCGTGGCGGCACAGGTACTCGGGGTACTCCTCGCCGTTGATCTGCTGGCTGCGCAGCAGACCCCCGGTGCCGAGCCGCAGCGCCTTGGTCATCTTCTTGTCGAGCCCGTAGAGCTGGGTGAGGTCGACGTCGTGCGTCGACTCGTTGCGCTGCGTGTTGCGAACCTGCACGTCCTTTCCCCGCTCAGTGCGGAGGAACCCGTCGGTGAACCACTGCGCGAAGTACGTGAACAGCACCGTCGAGCTGACGCAGGGCTTGAGCTCGTCCGCGCGGAGGAACAGCTGTGCGACGGCCTCCACCGGTGGCTCCGTGCGCGCGCGGCAGACGCTCGGGGGGAGGTGTCGACCGCTCCACTTGCGATTGGTGAGCGATGCCCACGACGTGTAATCGGCCATCGTGCTCAGCGGATTCGGGCGCGCGGGCATCTGGCTGGCGAACTCGACGATGCCGGAGCGGTTGAGCAGGCGGCTCGTCGGCCCGAAGCGCTGCAGCACGCGCCAGATGGCCGCGAACCGGACGCCCCCCGCGACGATCAACGTGTACCGCAGCGGCATGCGCGGCGGTCGCAGCCGCGGCAGGCTGATGTCGCGCGCGGCGGTCTCGCGGTACAGCACGGTCATCAGCAGCGCGTGCTCGATCAGCAGCCCCGCGAAGAACGCGACGGCGGCCAGCACCGGCTTGTCCTGCTCGAGCAGCAGCAGGCCCCCGACCGCGCCGGCCGTCTCGCTGACGCTGGCGAGCAGCCCGCGCCAGCCGAGCAGGCCGTTGAGGTACGAGACGTCGCGGATCGACGCCGCCTCGAGCTGGTGCTTGAGATGCATGACCACCAGCAGCACGGCGCCCGCGACCCAGTCGGGCGCGTCCGTCAGGCGCCACAGCCCCAGCCACAGCAGCCAGAGGCCGATCTCGATCACGGTGGCGGCGCCGAACGTGCGCGCCAGCCGGCGGCGGTGCGGGATCGCCCCGTCCGGATCGCCGACCGGCACCGGCGCGGGGCGCAGCCGGGAGCCGACGTACGCCGTCTCGAGGAACTCCCCGACGAAGAGCAGCCCGATGGCCGGCACGAGCAGGCTCGACTCGTCCCACGCGAAGTACAGCCAGGCGAAGACCGGGATCCCCTCGAGGATCGTCACGGCGAGGATGCCGAACAGCTTGGCTCGCATCAGCAGGCCGTCATCGATCGTTGTCCCGCGAGCAGGGCCCGTGCCTCGCGCTCGATCGCCGCGCTGCCGTGGCGGCGCGCGAGCGACAGCGCGTCGTCCAGCGGCGGCGCAGCACGCTCGGCGCCGGCGCCGCGCGCCAGCAGCGATTCGCCGCGGGCGAGCGCCGTGCGGGCGACCAGCAGCGGCGCGCGCAGGTGTGCGTGGGCGCGCTCGGCGGCGCCGAGATGCGCGTCCGCCGCCTCGAAGCGGCGCAGCAGGCTGGCGAGCCGGCCGAGCGAGAGCTCGATCGAGCCGCGCGACGAGACGCCGGCCGAGGTCGCGAACTGATCGCGATAGGGCAGCAGGCGGTCGTAGAGCTCGGCGGCGAGCTCGACCGCCCCGACGCGCAGCGCGATGTCCGCGCAGCGCGCGAGGCAGAAGGCCAGCGTGCGGTCGAACGGAAACTGAAAGCCGTCCGCCGCCGCGGCCTCGAGGACCGCCGCGGCGCTCTCCAGCCGGCCGGTCTCGGCGTCGATGAACCCGGCCGCCAGCCCGAGGACCGGCAGCCGCCGGCTGCGGGCGGTCACGATCACGAGCAGCTCGCGGATCTCGTCGAGGCGGTCCTGCTCGGTGCGGATGCTCAGCAGCTGCCCGAACGTGAGCAGCAGGCCGTGCGGGCGCTGCTGCGCGCGCGCCGCCGCCGCGGCCTGCATCGTCAGCGTCTCGCCGCCGGCCAGATCGCCGACGACGGTCCGGTAGGCGCTGTGCGCCCACAGCGACGTCCAGCGCAGGATCGGCTGCCCGATGTCGGCGGCCAGCCCGAGCATCGCGTTCAGGCCCGCCTCCAGGGGGACCCGGTCGCCGCTGTGCATCCCGTAGATGAAGGCGGCGTTGGCGGCCTGGAAGCGCAGCTCCGGATCGCCGACCTGGCCGGCGAGCACGCCGAGCTCGTGGACGAGGTCGGCCTGGGTCTCCAGCGACGCGATCGGGCTGATCGAGGCGCTCAGCGCCATCACGCGCGTCAACTCGTGGCGGTCCGTCCGCCGCCGGGCGTGCGTCAGCGCCGTGACGGCGAGCTGTGAGCCGCGGCCGGGTTCCTGGCCGAAGTAGAGCTCCTTGCCGAGGATCGCCATTACCCGCGGGCGATAGGGCCAGTCGTCGGCCAGCGTCCGCAGGGCGCGCTCGAGCGTCTCGATCCGCAGCCGGTCGCGGCCGCCCGCCGCGCCGAACGGCCCCAGCGTGTTGGCGAGGACCGCCCGCGTGAGCCGCTCGTGATCGTCCAGGCGCGCCGCGATGCGGCTCGCCGCCAGCAGGTTGTGGCGGAACGTCGGATCACCGATCCGGCGCTTCGCCTCGCCCATGCCGATCAGCACGTCGCAGCGCTCGCCGTCGTCGGCGTCATGGCTGCGCAGGAGCGCGAGCGCCTGGCTGAACCAGTGCAGCGCCTCGTCCGGCGCGAGCTGGCCGAGCGCGCGCTCGCCGGCGAGCCGCGCGTAGTGCACCGCGGCGGGCATGCGGTCCGCGATCCCGCACTGCGCCCAGTGATGCGCGAGCTGACCCGGCTCGGCGCCCGGGGTCGCCTCGAGTGCGTTCGCGACGCTGCAGTGCAGCCGCGCGCGCCGCGTGGGGCTCAGGGCGTCGTACAGCGCGTGGTTGATCAGGGCATGGACGAACGCATAGCGCCCCGGCGCATCCGATGCCTGCAGCAGCGCGCTCTGCGTGGCGGCGTCGAGCACCGCGAGCGGATCGTCGACGTCGACGAGGCGCTCGAGCAGGCCCAGGTCGAACGTCTGCCCGATCACCGCCGCGACGGTCAGCACCGCCTGCGCATCCGGTCCAAGGCGCTCGACGCGCCACTGGATGACCTCGCGCACGTTGCGCGGCAGGCCGAGGTCGGCGAGCGACGGGCCGCGGGCCCGCCGCCGGGCGGGACCGTCGCCGCCCAGCGCGCCGGACTCCTGCAGGTGGCGCAGGATCTCTCCGGCGAAGAACGGGTTGCCGCCGGACTCGTCGGTGATCTCGCCCGCCAGCCGGAGGCTCTCGCGGTCGGTGGCCCGGCCGGTGCTCAGGGCCATGAGCTCGGCGACGGCGTCGACGTCCAGGCCGTCGAGCCCGAGCCGCTCGACGCCCGGCACGCGCTGCAGCTCGGCGAGCACGCCGCGCAGCGGATGGCGCGGGTACAGGTCGCAGTCGCGGTAGGTCAGGAGGATCAGCAGCGCCAGCTCGACGTCCGTCGTGGCGGCGACGTACTGCAGGAGCGCGAGCGACTCGGCGTCGGCCCACTGCAGGTCGTCGAGCGCAAGCGCCACCGGTCCGGCGCCGCACAGCGCGGTGAGCAGCCCCGCCACGGCGGAGAACAGCAGGTAGCGCTCGGTCTCCGGATCGGAGGGCTGGGGCGGCGGGATCGGCGCGATTCGCCGCCCGAGCGGACGCACGAGCCGGGCGAGCTCGCCGCCGTGCTTGGCGACGTGCTCGCCGAGCAGCTCGTCGGAGGCCTGGTCGACGAGCGCCGACAGCGCGCCGATCCACACGCCGTACGGGGGGCGCAGCGCCTCGACCGACGCCCCCCAGCCGACCGCGAAGCCCGCCGCGTGCGCGTCCGCCGCCGCCTGGGCCGCGAGGCGCGTCTTGCCGACGCCCGGCTCGCCGGCGAAGCACACGAGCCGTCGCTCGCCGGCCTGCGCCGCCTGCACGATCTCCGCCAGCCGCGCCTGCTCGGCGGCGCGTCCGACGAGCGGGCCGCTCACCGACGGCAGCCCCGCGGGCGCGGCGCCGGCCCGGACCGCGGACCGCGGGCGGTGGTCGGCCGGCGGCGGCACGTCGAGCTGCAGCGAGGGGGCCTGCTCGAGGATCTGGCGCTGCAGCGCCGCCAGCGCGGGACCGGGTTGCAGCCCGAACTCGGCGTCGAGGCGCTGCTGGGTGCGGCGGTAGAGATCCAGCGCGTGGGCCTGGCGGCCGCAGCGGTAGTAGGCGAGCATGAGCTGCGCGCTCAGCCGCTCGCGCGTCGGGTGCGCCGCGATCGCCGCCTCGAGCTCGCCGATCAGCTGCGGATGGCGGCCCAGCCGCAGGTCGGCCTCGACGCGCGCCTCGAGCGCGGTCAGGCGCAGCTCCTCCAGGCGCCTGATCTCCGTCCGGGCGAACTCCTCGTAGGCGACCTCGGCCAGCGCGGGCCCGCGCCACATGGCGAGCGCGTCGCGCAGCAGCTCGGCCGCGCCCGCGGGCTCGCCCGCCTCCAGCGCCGAGCAGCCCGCCTGCATCTGCGCCTCGAAGACGTGCGCGTCGAGCTCGCCCGCGCCGACGGTGAGCAGGTAGCCGTTGCCGACCGTCTGCAGGACGGACTCGCCGCGGAGGCCGTCGCCGCCGGCGTCCAGCGTCCGGCGCAGCCGCGCGATCGACATGTGCAGGCGCTTGCCGGCCGCCCCGGAGCCGGCCTCGCCCCAGAGCGCGTCGACGATCCGGTCGCTGGACAGCGCGCGGTTGGCGTTGACGAGCAGCAGCGCGAGCAGCGCGATCTGGCGCGGTCCGCCGATCGCCGCGCCGCGCTCGCGGTCACCCAGCTCGATCGAACCGAGGATCGCGTACTTGACCGTTAGTGCGTGATCGACGGTTGTCACGGTGCACAGCCTCCTCCAAATGCCGGCAAATCGCCAGTTGGGTTTCTGTTACTTCGCCGTTGGCGCATGTGGTCGCCCCGTTACCGGCACGCGAGAGCGTCGCCCATCGCATCAGCCGCTTCACGAGGGGACGCCATGAGCCATCACCTGCACGCCGTGCCCGCGCGCACGATCGATCCGACGCCCGCGGGCGCTGCGACCTGCACGACCTGCACCCGCTGCGCCGGCGACCAGCGCCGTTGCCGGGCGCACGGCCGCCTGCTCTGCGCCGCGCCGACGCAGCGCGACCGCGAGGTCGTCGCGCTCGTCCAGGCCGCGCAGGCGGGCGGCGACGCCGCGTGGGCGCGCCTCGTCGCGCGCTTCGACCGCCAGGTGCGCGGCATCGCCCGCTCCTACCGGCTCACGCCGGCCGACGTCGAGGACGTCACGCAGACCACGTGGCTGCGCCTGTTCAAGAGCATCGCGCACCTGCGCGAGCCGGCGGCGCTGCCGGGCTGGCTGGCGACGACGGCGCGGCGCGAGAGCCTGCGGCTGCTGCAGCTGCGCTCCCACGAGCAGCCGACGGACGATCCGGACCTCGGCGAGTGCGCCGACGCGGAGGGCCCGGAGGCCCGCCTGATCGCCGCCGAGCGCCACGCGGCGCTGCACCGGGCGCTCGCGTCGCTGCCCGAGCGCCACCGCCGGCTGATGACGCTGCTCGCCGCCGACACGGCGACCGACTACCAGCAGATCGGCGCCCGCCTGGAGATGCCGCAGGGCAGCATCGGCCCGATCCGCGGCCGCTGCCTCACGCGGTTGGAGCGCGACCCGCAGCTGCGCTCGCTCTGCGCTGCGCCGGCGTCGTGAGCAGCGCCAGCTCCTCGCCGAGCCAGCCCATCAGCAGCGCCATGTCCGGCATCTGCTCGCGGTCGGCGACGATCCCGAAGTCCAGGTGGCCCATGTAGCTCATCACCGTGATGTTCAGCCCCATCCCGTGGGTGATGACCGACACGGGGTAGTTCGCGACGAGCCGCGCCCCGGCGAGGTACAGCGGGAACTGCGCGCCGGGAACATTGGAGACGACGAGGTTCCAGACCGGCCGGCCCGGGCGGCTCGTGGCGATGCCGAACGTCAGCCGCGCGGCGCGTGAGAAGACCGCCGGCGGGATGAAGTGGTTGGCGTCGGCGAGCAGGTTGGCGGGCAGCGCGCGGTGGCGCTGCTTCATGTCGCCGAGTGCCTCGTGCGTGCGTGCCAGCCGCGCCACCGGGTCGGCGACGTTCGTCAGCAGCGGCGCGGCCATGAGCATGATCTGGTTGCCGTAGGTGCCGATCTGCGCCTGGGTGCGGATGGAGATCGGGATCTGCGCGACGAGCGGGTCGTCGGGCAGCTCCTCGTGGGCGACCAGCCAGCGGCGCACGGCCCCGGCGCAGATCGACACGATCACGTCGTTGACCGTGCAGCCGTGCGCGTTCTTGACCGCCTTGACGTCGCCGAGCGAGAGCTGGCCGAACGCGAAGCGGCGATGCGCGGACAGGCGGCCGCTGAACGACGTCTTCGGCGCCTCGAGCTGGGTGCGCTGCACCGGGCCGTCGTGGCGCGTGAGCACGTTCTGGGCACGAGCGACCACGCGACCGAGCGAGGCCAGGCCGGGGATCACCTTGAACTGCGTGTCCTCGAGGTTGGGCAGCGCCGAGGGCAGCGCGCGCAGCGCCCGCAGCGGGTAGCGCGCCGCCCCCGCGAGACCCTGCACGAGCATGCCGAGGTCACCGGGCACCGGCGTGTTGTCGCCCCACGGCCCGGGCATGTCGATCGTGCGGATCGCGGGCGTCAGATCGAGCAGCAGCCCGAGGATCTCGGCGCCGGACATCCCGTCGATCACCGCGTGGTGGATCTTCGTGAACATCGCGACGTGGCCGGACTGCAGGCCGCTGATGAGGTACAGCTCCCACAGCGGCCGGGCGCGGTCCAGCGGCCGCGAGACGAGCCGCGCCACCTGCTCGGCGAGCTGCGCGTCGCTGCCCGGCGCCGGCAGCCCGAGCTCGCGCACGTGGAAGTGCAGGTCGAAGTCGGCGTCGTCGACCCAGTACGGGTAGTCCAGGCCGAGCGGCACCTCGCGCAGCCGCCAGCGCAGCGGCGGCAGCAGCGCCAGCCGTTCGGTGATGAGCGCCTCGATGTCGGTGAGGCCCAGCGTGCCCGTCGCCGTCGTCGACGGGTCGAGGATCGCGAGGCTCCCGACGTGCCCGGTCTGGCGCCGGGTCTCCAGGGCCAGGAACTGCGCGTCGAGGCTCGTGAGCTGGCGCATCGCTGCGAACTCTAGTGCCGGCTCAGCCGGCTCCACGCGCGTTCGAGGACCGCCATCTCCTCCGCCGAGACGTGGTCGAGGAACAGCTCGCGGACATCCCGCAGGTGCTCGCGGTTGGCCTGGACGAGCGCCTTCCTGCCGGCGGGGTGATGTGCGCCACGTAGCCGCGCTGGTCGGCCGCGCCGCTGGCCGGCCCGGGCGCTGCGCGGACGCTCAGCCGACGGGCGTCGGCGCAGCGTGCCCGTTGCTCTGCGCGCCGCCGTTCTCCCGGGCGGTGGCGCGGCGCGCACGCGGCGCCCGCGGCGGGCGCTCCGGCGTCCGCGCCGGCCGCGCGGCCGCTGCCGCGAGCGCCTGCAGCTCACCCTCCAGCAGCGCCGGCAGCTCGTGCACCTCGGGCAGCATGTCGGGGTCCGCGTAGCAGCCGAAGAACAGCGCCTGGCGGTAGCGCACCATCCCGATGGCCAGGCCGTGGCCCTGCGCGATCGGCACCACGGAGTAGACCTCGTCGAGCTCGCAGCCGAGCAGGAACAGCGAGCCGCGCGGCGCCGGCGACTGCGAGACCGTCAGGTTGAACTGGCGCGCCGTCGCCAGGGCGCGCACGACCGGCGTGCGCAGCGCCGGCGGCACGAGCCCGCCGGCGGTCTCGACGAAGGCCTGCGTCGCCTCCGGGCGGTCGGTGTGCTTCAGCCGCGCGGTCTGCTCGCGCACGAACTCCAGGCGGTCGCTGCATGAGCCCAGCTGGACCGGCAGCGGCATGTAGACCATGGCGATCTGGTTGCCCGCGCCGTCCTCGCCGTGGCGACGCATGCTGACCGGCACCATCGTCTTCAGCGGCTCGCGCGGGGCGTCGCCGTCGCGCAGCGCCAGGGTGCGCAGCCCGCCCGCGACGGCGCTCAGGCCGACGTCGTTCAGCGTGCCGCCGCGCCCGCGCGCGGCGCGCAGCAGCTCGCGCGGGGCGTGGTAGCCGACGAGCGTGCGGCGCGCCCCGATGCGCCCGTTGAGCTGGGACTGGGGCGCGGCCGGCAGGACGTCCTCGGCGATCGCCGTCGCGATGAGCTTGGCGCTGCGCGCGGCCGCGCCCGCCGAGCTGCGCGGGTGCGCGACGGCCTCGGCGCCGGCGCGCACGGCGCAGACACCGTCTTCGACGGCGCGCCCAGCGGCGTCGAGCGCCCAGCCCAGCGGGCCGGGACGCCCACGGGGAACGAAGCGCACCGGCGGCCGGGACTGGACATCCGGCTCGGAGTCGACGATCAGGCGCACGATCTGCAGCGCCGCGATGCCGTCGACCAGCGCGTGGTGGATCTTGCCGAACATGCCGACGCGACCGTCCGCCAGCCGCGGCACGAGGAAGATCTGCCACAGCGGCCGCGAGCGGTCCAGCGGCGTCGACAGCACCGCCGAGCGCAGCGCCTCGAAGGATGCCTCGCTGACGTCGTCGTCGGAGGCCGTGAGCTGGACGAGGTGGGCGCCGAGGTCGAAGTTCGCGTCGTCGATCCAGCGCGGCTCGGTGATCCCGAGGGGCGATCCATCCAGCCGCCAGCGGCACCACGGGACCTCGTGCAGCCGCCCGGCGGCGCGCTCGCGCAGCGCCTCGATCGACGGCCGCGGCCGGCCGTTCTCAGGGGCGGCGAACACCGCGCTCCAGCCGACGTGCATCGGCGACTGCTGGGTGTCCAGGCGCAGAAACGAGCCGTCGAGCGCCGACAGGCGGCGGGTGGACTGCGGGGCAGCGGTCATGCGGCTCCTTCTCGTCCGGCCGCGCTGAGCACGGCCGATCGGTTCTCGTAGGTTCCGAGCGGCCCGGCGGCGACGGGGGCGACGACGGGCAGCGGCGGGCCGGCCGCCACCGCGCGCAGCGCGGCGCCGCGGCGCAGCGCGCGCAGCTCCGCGTCGATCAGCGCGGCGAGGCGCGTTGCCTCGGGCAGGCCGTCCGGATCGGCGTACAGGCCGAAGTACAGGTGGCCCTGGTAGGGCAGCATCCCGATCGAGAGCGTCTGGTCCTCGGCGATCGGGATGACCGGATACAGCTCGTCCAGGCGCATGCCGTGCATGAACAGCGCGGCCGGCGGCCCCGGCACGCTGGAGATCGTCAGGTTGAAGCGGCCCGGCTGGACGGCGCGCAGGACCGGTGCGCGCAGCGCGCTCGGCAGCAGGCCGAAGCCGGAGATCAGCGTCTGCGCGCCCTGCGGCCGTGCGCTGTCCTTGAAGCGCTCGGTCTGCGCGCGGACGCGCTGCAGGCGGTCGGCCGGCGAGGCGAGGTCCAGCGGCAGCCAGACCGACGTCATCGACACGCGGTTGCCGAGCGTCGCCGCGTCGCTGCGGCCGCGCATGTTGACCGGCACCATCGCCTTCAGGCGGACGGCGGGACGGCCGCGCTCGAGCGCCAGCGCCCGCAGGGCGCCGGCGATGGCGGCGAGGCCGACGTCGTTGCGCGTGCCCGGCGCGCCACGGCTGACGGCGCGCACCGCGTCGAGCGCCACGCGGTGCTGCACGAGCGTGCGCCGCGGCCCGAGCGGGCGGTTCAGGCCCGAGTCGGGCGCGTGCGGAAGCAGGTCCTGCGAGAGCGCGTGGACGAGCCGGCCGGCGTCGCGCAGCGCGTCGGTCGCGGCGGCGCGCGGGTGGGCGACCGCGTGGGCCACGTCGCGCGCGGCGCCCGAGCACAGCTCGGCGCTGTGCACGAGCGGGTCGAGCGCGCGCTGCAGCGTCGTGGGCGGCGCCTCGGCCTGCCACGGCGCGGGCGCCCTGGCGTCGCCGTGGCCGTCGATGTCGATCGTCAACAGCGCGATCTGCAGCGCGGCGGCGCCGTCGGCCATCGCGTGGTGCACGCGACCGACGACGGCGAAGCGACCGTCGGCGAGCAGCGGCACGAAGGCGAGCTGCCAGAGCGGGCGGGCGCGGTCCAGCGGCTGGGAGAGCAGCGCATCGCGCAACTCGGCGAAGCGCTCCGGTCCGACGGGATCGGCGGGATCGGTCAGCGCCACGACGTGCGCGCCGACGTCGAAGTGGTCGTCGTCGACCCAGCGCGGGTCGCCGATGCCGAGCGGCGCGGGCAGCAGGCGCTGGCGGCAGCGCGGCACCCAGCCCAGGCGAGCGGTCACCCGGGCGCGGATGTCCGCGATCGTCGGTGCGGGGCCGCGCTCGGGCGGCGAGAACATCGCGCTCCAGGCGACGTGCATGTGGGCACGGGCGGACTCGAGCTGAAGAAACGAGGCGTCGACCGGGGAGAGCCGCTCGCCGTGACCGTGGGCGGGCATGCTCTCCACCGTGCCGCCTCGCGCGCGGGATGTGAACGCGTTCCCCCTCAAGGGCGGGGAATGACCCCCCGATCGGGGGGCGTCGGGGCCCCTGCGGCTGGTTAAACGCGACGAGGCCGGGCGCGAACGCCCGGCCTCGTCGACTGCGGTCGACTAGGACCGATTGTCAGTCCTTGGTGATGCCCATCCTCTTGAGAGCGGAAGCCGCGTGCGGCGACAGCTGGCCGGTGACCGGCACCTTGTTGGCGAAACCCGAGGGCCACGCGATGGGCGCGTACTGGCCCAGCGCCGCGTAGCCGCTCGTCGGGGCACCCGCAGGTGCAACCCGCTCGTCCGGTGCGTGGTACAGCTCGATCCCAAAAGACCTAGAGAACAAAGAAACTCCTCCGTCGTGGAAAGCGGATGGATCCGCGGTTCATATCTCGGGCCCACCCTTCCCCTGAGCGGTGGACCACCATTGTTCTGCGCCGTCCCGCGTGCGCGACGACAGCCCGGGACGCATGTCCTGCCCTGCTGGGCCCGAGAATACAACGGAACGCGCCACTTCGACAAGTGCTCTCAGGGGCTATCCGAACCACAGGCTTCATCCAGGCCGAATTGGCGCGTGACGCGGTGTCGAGCTGGACGAGGCGATCGCCGCTGCCCGCGTCGAGTACGTCACGAGCGCCGTGCGCGAGATCGCCGTCATGCGCCGCGACCTCAACGGCGCGCCGCAGGGCTGACGGCCTCGCACGTTCGGCCAGGCCGGCGACGCGCCGGGCATCGTCCGTCGGGCCAGTGCGCTCATGCTGCGCGCCCGCCCCGCCGATGACGAACGCGATGTCCGCTCGTAACGAACGCGACCGGCTCGCGCTCGAGCTGGAGGCTGCCCGCAAGCGCATCGCCGACCTGGAGGCGGCGCTGCTGCGCCGCGGCCGCGACACGCTGACCGCGGTGCTGCGCATCGAGGCCTTTCGCGAGCAACTCGTCGACGAGCTGCTGCGCACCCGCCGCCGCGGCCTGCAGGGCGCGCTCGTCGTCATGCAGGTCGACCGGCTCTCGGATATCCACCGCGACCACGGCTTCGGCGCCGGCGATGCCGCGCTGGGGGCGCTCGTCGATGCGCTGCGCGCCGGCACGCGCGCCGAGGACGTGATCGGGCGCACCGGCGACGACCGCTTCGCCCTGCTGCTGCGCGAGGCCGGCGGGGCCGCCACGAGCGCCTGCGTCGCGCGACTGCTGGGGGATCTGCAGATGCTCGAGGTCGGCCCGATCCGCGGCGTCTCGGCCTCGGCCGGCGTCGCGCTGTTCGGCGCGGAGGACGACGACCCCGTCACGCTCTTCGAGATGGCGGGGCGGGCGCTCGCCGACGCGCAGGCGGCCGGTGGCGGTCGCGCCGTGATCGCCTCCGCCGACGGCGACGGCCTCGGCATCAGCGCCGAGCTGCATCGCCGCGACGCCGTCGAGGCGCTGGCGATCGCCCTGCTCGAGCGCGACCGCTACACCGGCGAGCACTCCGAATCGGTCGTCGACATGGCCGTCTCGGTGGCGCAGAGCCTGGGGCTCTCGCCGGCGCAGGTCGAGGACGTCCGCGCCGCGGCGCTGCTGCACGACATCGGCAAGGTCGGCATCCCCGACGCGATCCTCAACAAGCCCGGCCCGCTCACGCCCGACGAGCGCACGGTGATGGCCGAGCATCCCGTCATCGGCGAGCGCATCCTGCGCGGGATCGGCGGCTTCGCGCCGGTCGCCGACATCGTGCGCCACGAGCACGAGTCCTACGACGGCAGCGGCTATCCCGACGGGCTCGCCGGCGACGACATCCCGATCGGCAGCCGCATCATCCTCGCCTGCGACGCCTACCACGCGATGACGAGCGACCGGCCCTACCGCGCGCGCATGTCACACGCCGACGCCTTCCGCGAGCTGCGTCGCTGCGCCGGGGGCCAGTTCGACCCCAGCGTCACGGCGGCCCTCGTCGCGCGCTTCTACCACGAGCGCTCGGGCCGGCTCCTGCGCGCCGTGTGACACACGCGTCGTCGCGCCGGCCGGGTGAGGAACCGCCGCGATGGGTAGGGGCGCGTGCGAGGGGGTTAGCCGTGACGGATGAACTGTCGCTCGCAGTGCCGCGCCACGACCACGCTCTCGGGCGCGCTCGCGCGCAGGTCAGGGAGACGTTCGCGGGCCGCGTGTCGCAGCGGCGGCTCGAGGATCTGCTCGTGATCGTCTCGGAGCTGACGACGAACGCGCTGCTGCACGGCACCGGGCAGATCCGCCTGCGCCTGCTGCTCGACGGCGGCCTGGTGCGCGGCGAGGTGATCGACGAGGGCCATGGCTTCGAGCGCGAGGTCGGCGCGCGCGGCATCGACGCGGTCGGCGGCAACGGCCTGCACATGGTCGGCGTGCTGGCCGGGCGGTGGGGGATCCACGAGGGCTCGAGCCACGTGTGGTTCGAGCTGGCGCCCGGCGACGAGCGCGAGCCGGTCGACCCGAAGCTGGGCGCCGAGCGGCGCCCCGATGCGCTCGACGACTGAGCTTGGCGTTGCCTCACCCGGCGACGTCGAGGGCCATGACGCGGACGGCCGCCGGATCGCGCGGGCGCGGGCGCGTGCGCCAGGCGAGGAGCGCCACGACCAGGGCGACGATCGCGATCAGGCTGCCGAAGATCTCGAACGTCGGCTGCAGCCCGAGCGGCGTCACCAGCGCCCCCGCGAGGATCGCGGGCACCGACAGCGACGCGTACGCGACGATGTAGAACGCCGACATGACCGAGCCGCGGTGCTCGGGCGAGATCACGCCCGACAGCGCACGCAGCCCGCCGAGGAACGCCACGCCGAAGCCCGCGCCCCCGACCACGGAGCCCGCGAGGAACAGCGCCCCCGACCCCGCCGCCGTCGCGGCGACGATCGCGAGCATCCCGCTCGCCAGGGCGATCGACCCGGCCGCCGCGCCGGCCCACGGCGCGCTGCGCCCGAAGACGAGCTGTGCCGCCGCCGCGGTGGCGGCGAGGGCGACGAGGCTCGCGCCGGTCACGAGGTGGTTCGTCGAGTGCAAAAGCTCCGCGCTGAGCTGCGGCCCGAGCGACAGGTACAGGCCGCCGAGCGACCAGGACGAGATCACGCCGAGCGCCGCGAGCAGGAACGCCGGCCGCACCGCGGGCGGCACGCTCGGGCGCTCGGTCCGCAGGCGCAGGCGGGTGCGCTGCCGCCCCGGCTCGGGCATCCGCAGCGCGCCCGCGAACGCGATCGCGAAGAGGACCAGCAGCGCCACGTAGGGCAGCACGCGCGGCGCCGGCAGCAGCTCGACGAGCGCGGCCGACACGAGCACGCCGAGCCCGAGCCCGCCGGCGCTCACGACGCCGTTGGTCAGCCCGACGCCGGCGGCGTCGCGGCGCGGGTGCAGGTCCAGCAGCGCCGCGCTGGCCGCGCCGAGCGCGAGTCCGGTCGCCAGCCCCTGGACGGCCCGCGCGACGAACAGCCACGCGACCGAGCCGGCGACCATGAAGAGCACGGTGGAGACCATGAGCGCGCCGAGCGCCGCGAGCAGCACCGGCCGCCGGCCGACGTCGTCGGAGATGCGGCCGGCCAGCAGCAGCGCGGCGAGCACGCCGAAGGCGTAGGCCCCGTAGACGAGCGTGAGGACGAGCGGGGAGAAGCCCCACAGCTCGCGATAGGTCGCATACAGGGGCGACGGCGTCGCGGACGCGAACAATGCCAGGCCGATGACCGCGGCGGCCAGGGCGTAGGCGAGCCGCGGTGAGAGCGGGCGGCGGGGAGATCTCGATCGTGGCATGCGCGCGGTCCTCTTCATTCGATACTTCCAAGATCGTGGAAGCTTGGGACGAGTTGTAGCATGCTGGTCATGTCGACGCCAGCGGCGGCCCGCGACAAGATCCAGCACCCGGCGTCGGACGCGTTCGATCTGGCGACGATCATGCGCACGCTGGGCGACCCCGTCCGCCTCGAGATCGTGCGCCTGCTCTCCGACGGCCGGCCGCGGGCGTGCGGCGAGCTGTCGACCGCGCTCGGGATGCCGGCGTCGACGGGCTCCTATCACCTGCGCCTGCTGCGCGAGGCGGGCATCACGCGCACCCGCGCCGACGGCACCGTGCGTCACATCACGCTGCGCCGCGCGGATCTGGACGAGCGCTTTCCGGGGCTCGTCGACGTGCTCACGCGCTGAGCTCCGCGAGGCGGGAACGGCTGCTTTCGCTCAGTCGGGGTCCGGCAGCCCGTGGGTCGCGACCGCACGGTCGTAGTTCAGGCGCAGCAGCGCGATGACGTCGACCACGTCCGCCGCGCCGGCGATCGCGCGCGAAGCGTAGCCCGGCTTGCCGGGGAAGACGGGGTGGTAGTCGATCCGGCCCGCGTCGTAGAGCTCGTGCCACACGGTTTTCGGAAAGCCGATGTGCAGCACGCGGTCGCCGTGCAGGTGGCCGATCTCGCGCCGTCCGAGCGTGAAGGCGAACTCGCCGCGCGAGCCGTGGCCGGCGGCGGTGCCGGGCCAGGAGAGGACCTCGTCGGTGATCTGCTCGCTCGCGGTGGGAGTCTGGGTCTGCGTCATGGCTGCCTCCTCGAGGCGCGGGGAACCCGGCTTGCTCTGCACCGTAGAACCTCAAGTGAGCTTGAAGTCAAGGGCGGATCGTGGTTGCATCCTGCGCCATGTCCGAGCTCCTGACCATCGGCGAGGTCGCGCGGCGCAGCGGCGTCGCGTCATCGGCCCTGCGCTTCTACGAGGAGCGCGGCCTGATCGGCTCCGTGCGGGCGGGCTCGGGCCACCGTCGCTACCCGCGGCCGGTGCTGCGCCGGATCGCGTTCATCGTGTTCGCCCAGCGCGTCGGGCTGACCCTCGAGGAGATCCGCACGGAGCTCGACCGGCTGCCCGCCGACCGCGCCCCGACGCGCCGTGACTGGTCGCGGCTGTCCAGCGGCTGGACGGCGCGGATCGACCGGCGGATCGCCGAGCTCGAGCGCCTCAAGGCCGGACTGACCGAGTGCATCGGCTGCGGCTGCCTCTCGCTGGAGCGCTGCAAGCTCGCCAACCCGGGCGATCACGCGTCGCGCCTCGGCCCCGGTCCGCGCTATTGGGTCGGCGACCGCCCGCTCGACGGTTGACCGGTCACGCGCGGCGCAGCCGGTGGACGGCGGTCACCACGAGGGCGACGACCGCGACCGTGGCCGCGAAGAGCGCGATCGAGACGGCGTCGCCGACCTCCGACGGGGGCACGACCACCTGGCGCAGCAGGTTGATGACGGCGATGGGGATCGCGTAGACCCACAGCGGAGCCCAGCGCGAGGATGTGAGGTGTGCGGTAGAAGTGATCATACGATCGTATGGTAGCAAGCCACACGCGTCTGTTGAGTGCCATCCGACACACCGCTGCCGCTGGTTGCAAAGCGTCCGACCGGCGCGTACCTTCGCAACTATCGTCGCACGACATCTCCTCGCTCTGCTGGCGCTGATCGCCGCCCTCGTGCCGGCGCTCTCCGGGTGCGGCGCCGAGGATCTGGACCCGGCGGCGATCGCCGAGGCCGCCGACGCCACGGTCGCCGAGCGCGGTATGCGCATCGCGATCAGCCAGACGCTGACGATCCCCGGGGCCGGGCGCCTGTCGACCAGCGGCAGCGGCGTGATGGACACCCAGGGCCAGCGCAGCCACCTCACGTTGAAGGTGACCAGCGGCCCCGATCTCGTCGTCGGCGCCTTCGATGGCAGCGACCTGGTCACCGAGGTCATCACCGACGGGTTCGCCGTGTACACGCACTCGTCGCGGCTCAGCCAGCTGCTCGGCAGCGGACGCCGGTGGGTGAAGGTCAACGCCGCCAAGGTCAGCGAGGCGGCCGGCGTCGACGTGTCCGCCCTGACGCAGACCGGTCAGGACCCGACCCAGGTCGTGCGGCAGCTGCGGGCGGTCAGCGGTGACGTCGAGACGGTCGGCGAGGAGGACGTGCGCGGCGTCGCAACGACGCACCACAGGGCGACCGTCGACCTGCGCCGCTACCCCGACCTCGTGCCCGCCGCCGAGCGCGCCGCTGCCCGCGAGGCGATCGACGCGCTCATCGAGCAGACCGGGGCGAGCACGGTGCCCGTCGAGATCTGGGTCGGCGAGGATGGCCTCGTGCGCCGCCTGGCGCAGAAGCTCGAGCTCAAGGTGCCGGGCGGGCCGACCGCGATCGAGCAGCGCTTCGAGCTCTACGACTTCGGGGCGAAGGTCGCCGTCACGGTGCCCGGCGCGGACGAGGTCACCGAGCTGAGCGATCTGATCGACGGGCGAGGCGCGACGGTGGGACCGTGAGCGCGCCCGCTCGCGACTGCGCCGCCCGCAGCTCCTCGCCGCAGTACGCGGTGAACAGCGCGCGGTAGTAGCCGGTCGGGATGGATCTGCCCGGTCGATGTGTTGTCCGCGGGTGAGCGCGAGCCCGGCCTGGCGCGTGCCGTCGGCGCTCGTCAGCGCGAAGCCCACCGCGCTGGGGGTCGCGCCGTTGTGGCCCCAGGCCGGGCCGCAGGGGGTCTGCAGCCTGACGATCCCGAGGCCGCAGTCCAGTCCGTCCTCGGCGGGCACGGTGGTCATGAGCTCGCGCTGCTCGTCCGGCGCGAGCAGCCGGCCGGTGAGCAGCGCCCGGTAGAAGTCCGCGAGGTCCCGCAGCGTGCCGAACCATCGCAGGCCGAACTCGAGCGTCTTCGCGCCGCCGCAGCGCATGCCCGACTGGCTCGGCGTGATCGCGATGTGCAACCCGGTCCCGTCGGTCGACAGCGAACGCCATGCGGGAGCGATTCGGCAACCCGCTGGCCCGCGGCGGCGGCGGGTCGAGCAGCACGCGGTGCTCAGGGCGGTCGCCGGGCCGATCCTCGTCACCGCCGTGTTCCTGCCTCTGGCGGTGCGCAGGTACCAGCGCCTCAGCCGCTGACCGGATCCTCGTCGCCGGGCTCGGGCGGCAGCTCGAGCTGCCGTTCGGTGCCCGTGTCGACCAGGTTGGTGACGCTCAGGCCGAGCAGCGTCAGGCCGCGGCGCGCGATCGTCGGGGTGGCGGCGGCGAGCAGGTCGTGCGCGGCGGCGAGGATGAGCTCCGGCGCGGCGGTGGCGTCGGGCATGGTGTGCGAGCGCGTCGCGCGCGAGAAGTCGGCGAAGCGCAGGCGCAGGATGACCGTCCGGCCGGTGAAGCCGGCCTTCGCCATCCGTCCGGTCACGCGCTCGGCGAGCCCGGCGAGCGTCTCGTCGCGCTCCTGGGGCGTGAGCGGGGTGCGGGCCCGGCTGAGCGCGCGCTGCGTGCCGAACGAGCGCGGCGGGCGGCTCGGCTGCACTGGGGTGCGGTCGCGGTTCTGGGCGAGCGCGTGGACGTGGCGGCCCGAGCCCTTGCCGAGCAGCGCGACGAGCTCCTCCTCGCTCAGGCGCGCGAGCTGCCCGACGGTCATGAGCCGCGCGGCGTGCAGCTTGCGGGCGGTCTTCGGCCCGATGCCCCAGAGCTGCTCGACGCGCAGCGGATCCAGGAACGCCCGCTCCTCGCTGGGAGCGACGACGAGCAGCCCGTCCGGCTTGGCGGCACGGCTGGCCATCTTCGCGACGATCTTCGTCCGGGCGACGCCGACCGTGATCGGCAGGCTCGTCTCCTCGCGCACCTCTGCGCGCAATCGCGCGGCGAACGCGCGCGCCTCGCCCTTCGTGCGCGCGAGGCCGCTGAGATCGAGGAACGCCTCCTCGATGCCCATCGGCTCGACGACCGCGGCGGTGCGCCCGAAGACCGCGAAGACCGCCTTGCTCGCGGCGACGTAGTCCGACCAGCTCGGCGTCGCGATGATCGCCTGCGGGCACAGGCGGCGGGCCTGCGCGCCGCCCATCCCGCTGCGCACGCCGAAGCGGCGCGCCTCGTAGGAGGCGGCCATCACCACCCCGCCGCCGACGATGACCGGCCGCCCCCGCAGCGCGGGATCGTCGCGCTGCGCGACCGACGCGAAGAACGCGTCCACGTCGGCGTGCAGGATGACGGTGCCGGGGGTGGTAGACACGAACGTATGTTCCTATCGAATGGGGGGTGGTCTGGCAAGCGGCGGGCGAGCGCGACCACCGCGAAGCGAGCGCTCGGCGCTCGGATGCTGATGTCACGACGGCCGGCGGGTCGCGGTGGTGTTCGCGTCGACTGCGAGCCGACGTTTGCGCTGGTCGACGCGGGGTCGCCTGGCGACACGCGCCTGCGAGAGGCGACCGCCGGTGCGCTTCGCAACGCGAGAGTGCTCGCGATCGCGTGGTTGAACGGCATCTCTGAGGGTGTGGAGGCTGGCGCGGTGCGGCGTTTGGCGCCGGGGTTCGCGTGGGGGCGGGCAGGGTGGCGCGTTGATGTTCGTAGCGAACACCTACGCGCCAGGCTGCGGGTGAGCGAGCGTGCGGCCGGGAGCGTGGCGCGTTGATGTTCGTAGCGAACACCTACGCGCCAGGCTGCGGGTGAGCGAGCGTGCGGCCGGGAGGGTGGCGCGTTGGTGTTCGTAGCGAACACCTACGCGCCAGGCTGCGGGTGAGCGAGCGTGCGGCCGGGAGGGTGGCGCGTTGATGTTCGTAGCGAACACCTACGCGCCACGCTCCGAACCTGCGACGCGACCGCCTTCGCTGAGCATGGGCGAACCCGCGCGGGACGACGGCTCGCCCCCGAAGCTGCCGTTCGCCGGCGCGCCCGCCGGGCCGGCGCCGGCGCCGCGGGGATCGAAGCGTTGCCGACCTACGTCGCAAGGACGCGCAGGTCCAGATAGCGCGCGGTCTCGCGCCCGTCGCACGAGACGGCACAAGCGACGCCGTGCGGCAGCTGCAACCACGTCCCGGCCGGCGCGCGCAGCTCGTGATCGCCGATCGCCAGCGTCAGCTCGCCCCCGAGCACGTAGAGGGACTGCACGTGCTCGGGGTGAGCAGGCGTCGCCGAGCCGATCCCGGGGCCGCACCGCACCTCGGCGACCCGGATCGCGTCGATCTCGGCGTGCAGCGTCACCCGCAGCCCCGGTTCGTCGCGGAGCAGCTCGGCCCCGCCGATGACGGCCTCCGTCGTCGGGCGGCCTCCGTCCGGAGGCGGCGGATGCTGGTCGTACGACGCCGGCGGTGTGCGCCCGTCGCGCAGCGCGCGCATGAAGCTCGCGAACTCCCGGCCGGGCGCGTGGAGGTTGAGGTAGCGCACGTCGGCGTCGCTCGCGTTGCGAAAACCGTGCACGACGTCCGGCGGCACCCGCGCGAGCGTTCCCGCGGGCACGCCGGCGGTCTCGCCCGCGACGCCGAGCCGCAGCGTCAGCTCGCCGTCGAGGACCCAGAAGAGGTCGGTGTGGTGGTGGTGGACGTGCAGGTCCGCACCGTCGCGGCCGGCGGCGAAGCGCGACCAGGTCGCGTGCAGTCCGGCATGGTCGGAGAGGATCTCGACCCGCCGGTCCGGCGCGTCGCCGACGATCTCGCCGCCGCCCGGCGCCACGACGATCGGCTTGCTCACCTCCGGCTCCTGCCCGTCATCGCGTCAGCGGTACCCCGTCGGGTCCGGCGGAAGCCCGGGATCCTGCACCTCGACCATGTAGCGCCAGCAGTCGGGTTGCGAGCCGTCGACGTCGGTGAAGCCGTACTCGCGGGCCAGGCCGCCGGAGGAGAACGACCCGCCGTTGCGGTCGTGGCGCTGCGGGTCGGCGGCCAGCGCCGCCACCGCGCGCCCGACGAAGCGCGGCGACTCGGAGATCGCTCGGAAGTGCGGGTTGCCGGTGCTCCCCTCGCGCCACGTGTCCTCGGTCACGCCGTAGATCTCCAGCATCATCTCCGAGCGCAGCCAGCCGGGCGTGAGCGCGACGGCGGTGCAGCCGTGCGCCGCGAGCTCCCGGCTCTGCGCGAACGCGAGGCGGATGACAGACGTCTTGGCCAGGTCGTAGAACGCCGACAGGCGGTAGTGCTCGGCGTTGTACTCCTGCGTGCCGTCGGTCATCTCGACGACGAGGCCGCCGGGGCGGCGGATGAGCAGCGCCAGCGCGAAGTGGCTCGTGATGAGGTGCGTGTCGATCGCCAGGCGCAGCATCCGCAGGCCGCCGGCGAGGTCGTGCTCCCAGACCGGCGTGTCCCACTCGGCGAGCTTCTCGCCGCCCCAGATGTCGTTGACGAGCACGTCGAGGCGGCCCTGCTCGGCGTCGATCCGCGCGACGAGCGCCTCGACCTGCGCGGGCTCCAAGTGGTCGACCGCGACGGCGATCCCGGTGCCGCCGGCCGCATCGACGAGCTCGGCGGTCTCCTCGATCGACTCCGGCCGGTCGTACTCCGAGCGCTGCTGGCGCGTCGAGCGGCCGGTGCAGTAGACCGTCGCGCCCGCCTCGCCGAGCGCGACCGCGATGCCGCGGCCGGCGCCGCGCGTCGCGCCCGCGACGAGCGCCACGGTTCCGTTGAGCTGACCTGCTGGCATGGTGTGCATCCTCTCTGTTCAGGCGGGTTGGAGGCGACGGTGGGGCTGCGGCCAGGCGGTGAGCACGAGCACGCCGCCGGAGCATCACGACCCCGCCGAGCGTTGCACTGCGCGCAATGTCTCGCCGAAGACGGCGCAGGCGAGCAGCACGGTCACGAGCGGCTCGGAGGTCGCCAGGATCGAAGCGGTCGTGGCGCCGGGCGCGCTCGAGCCCGGCGAAGAAGAGGCTGATCGACGCGACGGTGCACACCACCGCGAGACACGCCAGCCAGCCCCAGCCGGGCGAGCGTCAGGCGCCCGGGCGCAGCTGGCCGGTCAGCGCGGAGCCGGCGCTGAGCGACAGCGGCGACGTCGACCTCGTCATCGGCGACGAGTGCCGCACCAGCCGTGGCGGCTGCCCGCCGGCGTCGACCGTCACGACCTCTTCGCGGATCCGGTGTACCTCGTGCTGCCTGCCGGCCGACCACGCCGCGGCGCGGCGCGGCGCCACCGGCATGCGTGCCGCTCGCGCAGCTCGCAAACGAGCTTGGACGACCGGCCACGCAGGCATGGGCTGGGAGGAGATGACCCAGCGCACGTGCCGCGAGCTCGGCGGCTTCGATCCCGACGTCCCGCCACCGCACGAACGACGCCACCGTCGGCGTGGCGCTGGGCCGCGCGCGGGCTGGCGGTGACGATGCGGCCGGAGCTGGCGCTGCTCCATCGCGGGGCGCAGATGGCTCTGCGCGCCATCGCCGAGGCGCCCGTCAGCCGCACGATCTTCGCCGCCACGCGTGCGGCGGACTCTACGCGGCCGTCGACGCAGGCGCTGCTCGCGGCGGTGCACGACGCGGCGGCGGCCGTCGGCCATCGATCGGACGGCTGAGCACCTGTATCGGCGCGGGGGTGAGCGCGCTCACCCCGCTCAGACATCCCCGCGCAGCCCAACGGCGGGCAGTCCGGCGGCGTGACGGCCGCCGTCGGCGCGGCCACGTCAGCGGCCGAGGGTGCCGACGGTCTCGCGCACGAGCTGAAGCGCGTCCTCGGGATCGGTGAAGCGATTGCCGAATCGCTCCCGCGCGCCGGCCTCGAGCTCCGTGATGTCGCGCGTGCCGTCCATGGCGTCGAGCACCCAGGCGACGACCTCGCCGCGGAGGGTGGGCATCGGCCGCGCGCCCTGACCGCGGGCCGGCGGGCCGGTGGGGAAGCCGTCGGTGGAGGTCTGGTCGTAGGCCGCGCGCACCGCGCCGCCGCGGCGGGCCTCGATCCGCCAGCGCCAGATCGAGCCGTCGCCCGACGACTCGATCCGCATCGTGATCTCGTCGCCCGGCACGACCCGGATCGGGTTCTGCACGGGAAAGAACGCGTGCGCCCAGCTCGAGCTGACCGACGGCGGCGCGTTGTCGAGCGCGATCGTCGCGGTCAGCCGGCAGCGAAACCAGCCGCAGATGCCGTGCATGACGCCATCGCGGGTGGCCGTGACGGTGACCTCGGCGTCGAAGTCCGTCGCGGCGGACTCGTCGTCGAGCTCGGTGGTGAGCAGCCGCGCCGGCGGCGCCAGGAAGTCGTCGGAGTGCAGGTGCGGCATCTGGACGTTGTTGAGCTGGCAGGAGCGGATCAAGCTGAAGTCGAGGCCGTGGCGGTCGCGGGGGCGATCGCGCAGCTGCGCGTAGACGCGACCCGTCTGCACGGCGGCGACGTGCAGCTCGACCGCGGCGGGGATGCTGCGCGCGCCCGGCTTGAGGAAGCGCCGGCGCGCGTCGGCGAGGAAGCCGACCATCCCTTCGCCGACGCCGAAGTTCCACAGCGTCTCGCTGATGAGCACGTCGGCGCGCTCGGGGAGGTCGACGCGGTAGGAGCGATCGTCGAAGAACTCGACGCGGTCGTCGAAGCCGTTGACCCTCGCGATCTCACGGGCGAGGTTGACGACCGGCCCCTCCTCGATCGCGAAGACGCGGGCCGCGCCCGCCTGGCAGGCGAAGTAGGCCAGCAGGCCGGTCCCGGTCCCGACGTCGACGACGACGTCACCGGGCCGGACCACCTCGTGCACGGCTTCGCGGAAGCGGTCGACACGATCGTCGTCGGCGAGCAGGCTCGCGTGGTAGTGCAGGAGTCCGACGTCGTTGAACCAGGTCACGGGGCGCTGGAACCTACCGGGGGTTATCCCCACCCCGAAACGCCAGCCTCCCCGACTGTATACCCCCAAGGGGTATCGCTAGATTGCGCCTCATCGACCACGGCGACCGCAGGAGGCCCCGATGTTGCAGCTGAAGTCCGACCCCTCGATCCACTCCGCCGCAGCCCGTCCGGACGCCGCCGCGCCTCGATCGGCGCCCGCGCCGCGCCGGACGGCGGTGCGGAACTTCACGCGCCATTACGCCGAGATGCTCGTGGCGATGTTCCTCGGCATGTTCGTCCTCGGAGCCGCGCTGGCGGTGGCGCTGGGGCTCGCGGGCGTCGAGGTCTCCACCTGGCGCGCCGGCGCGCCCGCGCTGCTGCTGCTCGGCATGGCGTTCACGATGACGAGCTCCGAGGAGATCACGGCCGTGCGCGGCCGCTGCTGGGGCCAATTCGTACACGGCGTGGTCGGGCCCAACGGCGGCGGCCACCTCCTCGGCGATGGGCGCCGTGACGGAAACGGCCAGCGCGACGCGCCGACTATCGACCGGTCCCGCGATGTGCTGCACGTCGAACTGCACCGGCTTGGCATTGGGGTCGAACCCCCAGCCCTTGTCACCGGTCCCGTCGCGCCGGCGGCCGTAGACGGTCGTGGGGATCTTGTCGTCGAGGTGAAAGCCAAGCGCTACCAGCAGCGGGATGCGGGTGATCGCGAAGACGGAGATGTGGCGAATCGGCGTGCGCGCATCGCGGATCCGCGCTGCTTGCTCGGCGATGATCGCCGCGCCTGTTTGCCAGTAGGCGGAGTCGCTTTCGTTCGGCAGCCCGCGAAGATCGATTTCGAGGCCCTCGCCGGCGAGTGCCAGCGGATAGCGGGGGAAGCGACGGTCGGCGCGTACGGCCGCGAGCACTGCGTCACGCGGCACCTCGACCGGGGCACCTCGGATGCCGCCGACGGCGCGTACGACGACCGTCGCGGCGTCGTCCTGCAGGCCGGTGAGCAGGCAGATGCGTGCTTCGTGTTCGCGTTTCATGCGTCGTAGCTCACTTACGGGGTGCTCGTCGATGCGCTGGTCGATGAGCCGGTGGTGAGCGCGACAGAGCAGCATGAGGTTCTCGGCTGCGTTGCGCTTGCCGAGCGCCAGCGGGTCGTCCCCGCGTGGAGAACCCGGAGCGTCGGAGGCGCCCACGATGTGCGCGCGGTCGGCGAGATTCAGCTCGAACGACGTCACGTCGTCCTCGAGCAGGTGTGTGTTGCAGCCGTAGTACTCGCAGCGTCCGCCGGCGAGCACCCAGAGACGCAGCGTGGCCGTATGCGAGATCGATCCGCGGCCGGTCATCTGTGTGCCACCGCTGGTTCGTGGCCGCCGCCGTGCCACTTGCCGTCGATCTTGTAGAACTCGAAGTGCAGCAGCCATTCGGCGACCCAGGGAAGGATCGTCTCAGTGATCATGTCCCGGTCGGACCACTGCTTCGGGTAGTGCAGGCACATTTCGTCGCCGGCGTAAACGTGCGGGAGTTCCTCGACGTCCTCGGCGCGCAGCGGCGGCTGCAGCACGATCACCCGGGGGGTACGGCCGACTTTGTAGGTCATGCGCACGGTGTAGGTGTTGCTGAGCGGGCCGGGTTGCAGGTCACCGGTCCAGATCAGCCGGCCCCCAACAGTCGTCACTGATGTCGTGAGCGGCAGTCGCACCAGCGCGACGCGCTGACGGTGGAGAGTCCTACGCGCTTCGGACATCGCCGTAGAAGTCGTGGTTGCGTACGCGCGTGCCGTGCCCGGTCGTGAGCATGCCCGACGCCGGCGCGAAGGTGAGTGCTCCGACCTCGCGCGCGCGCCTGTAGTTGTCGGCGAGGTGCCCGGCGCCGTTGGCAACCGGCTGTTCCCCGAGGCTCTCCTGCAGGCGCGCCGCGACCTTATCGACGCCGCCCTGCACCGAGGCCACCTCGCGAAGCTCCTCGCCGAGGCGGTTCAGCCAACCGAAGAACGCGCGGGCGAGCTCGGGCTCGTGGCGCCACCGGTCGGCGAAGTTCTCGCGCGGCTCGACGGGATTAGGGACGAAGTAGCCCTCGCGGGTGCTCTCGATGTACCGCGGCATCAGCTCGACGGCCTGCAGCGCGGCGTCGTAGAGGTTGCGTTCGCCGGTGTAGGCGTGCGCCGCGAGCGTCGTCAGCAGGATCGACGCAGGCCGGGAGTCGAGGTTCGCGCGGAAGTACTCGTTGCGATGCAGCTTGAAAACCTGGACGAGGCGGTGCAGCGTCGTGCGCACCTCCCACTCGGGGATCGCCTCTGGGGCGGTGTGTGCGGCCTCGGCGAGCCGGGCGCGCTTCGTGATGAACTCCGTCGCGGCCTGGAGTTTGAACCAGGCGGCGAACGCCTGCGGATCCGAGCGCTGCCACGCATGCAGCTCCCGGTCTGTGATCAGGATGCCCGACGGCGGCGACTCGGGGTTCGGGATCGCCGGGAGCACGTCGAGGTGAAACCTCAGTGATGCGGGGTAGCGCAGCGTCCAGCACCGGTTGCGTTCCTTCAGGCCGGTGGGCGCGTCGGGCAGATCATGATGGGCGTTGCGGTAGTCCAGGAGCACGTCGCCGACCTCGTACTTCAGCTTGGCCTGCGTCGTCTGGTGCTTTTCGATCTCGCGGCGGCAGACGGCGTCGAGGTCGTACTCGTCGCTGCCGGACGGCCGCACGACGGTGTTCAGCAGAAACGAGCCTTGAGGCTGTACCACCCAGCCGGCGTCGCCATCGGCGATGGCGGCGAGCCAGTTGCCGACACGCTCGTATTCAGCGGTCGCGGCTGCACGCAGCTCTGGGGTGATGTCGAGCTCGGCGACGGTGTGACTCAGGAGCTGGCTGATCAGGTCAGAACGGGTCTCAAGCATGGGATGCCTCGGGAGTGGGGGTGGTGGGGGGTCACTCACCCTGAACGCCGGATCGAGCCTTGCGTTCAGCCGGGCTTCTCAGAAGCGCACTCGTCCGATCGCCTTGGCGGCCATCAAGGCGTACACCGCGGCCTGTCGGCTGACGCTGAAGGTCGCGGCCACAGCCCGGACTGACGTTGTGCGGTCGAGTTCATGGAGAAGTTGGTCCCGCGGGACCAGCAGCTCGGAGGCGAACGCGTTGGCTTCCGGCTCGGCCTTCGCGCGCTCGCCCTCGTGACGGAGCACGTGGTGACCGATCTCATGGGCAATGACAAATCGCCGCACCGGGGGTGCGGCGCGCCCCGGAACTTCGATCGTGGTGCCGACGAGCATCCCGTCGTGCGGGAACGATCCGACCTTCACCTGTAGGCCGAGATCGGCGGCGAGCTTCTCGACCGCGTACGGCGGCCCGTGGATGTCGTGGTCGTGATGCAGCTTGCGCGCCGCGGCGCGGGCGACCTTGTACTCGGGCATGTCGCGCACGCTGCGGGCCTCACTGCTCGGTACCAGAGCGCGGCGGCAGATCGGGCACGGGTCGTCGACGGACGTCGGGGTGGGGTCGTCTTCGTCGGTCCAGTCGCGGTCGGGGCCGGTCGAGATGTCGACGGTGTAGCCGCAGAACTCGCACCGCAGTTCGCGCTCGATTGGATCGTAGGCGTCGTCGGTCTCGAGATCTTCGGAGCCGCATTCGGTGCATGCGGTCTCGAAGCGGCTGCGTAGCTTCACCGTGGCGCCACACTCGCGGCAGATCACGACACTCACAAGCCCAATTCCTTCGCGAGCGCGGCGGCATAGCTGTCGGCCGCGGCGCTCGCGGCCTCGGTGTCGCGCGGTGCGGCTGGAACGACACCACGGCGTCGGCGTGCGAAGGCTGGCGCGCCTCGCACGCTGTCGCCACCGCCGTGGTTTTCCACTGAGGCGTGGGCGAGTTGCACGACGCGCCGGCTGGGCAGCAGGCCGAGTTCGCGTATCGCGCGAGCCAGCGCCGGGATCGGGATGTGCTCGTTCGGGGCAGCCTTACCCGCCTCGAACGCACACCAGTAGCGCTCGTCCACGTCAACGTTCTCGCTCCATTGCTTGAGATCGATGTCGAGTTCGTCGCGCCGTTGCGCGATGACGGGACCAAGCTCGTCGGCGCCTTGCAACATTGCCCAAGGCGCGTAGAGGCCGCGTAGGTCGTCGGCGATCGCTGCGTGCGCGTCGATGCGCGGGTCGGCGTCGCCGAGGACGGGCGGCCCGGAAGGCGCGTCGATCGGTTCGCCAGCGAAGAACGCGTCGTAGGCGCTCAGGAGCCCAGACAGGTGCTCCTCGGAGAGCATGTCGACGGCTTCGGCGGCCTGCTCGACGAGAACGTGGTCGCCGGCCCACACGGGCGCTACGGCCGGGTAGCCGAGAACGTCCGAGGTGAGAAGAACGTCCTCTTCTGACGCCCAGTCGAAGTCCATCAGCAGTGGCACGATCAGCAGCTCAGTGTCGTCGCCATCAAGAACGGCGCCAACGACGTATTCGTCAGATGACGGCGCCCAGAACGTCCAGACGCCGCCTGGTTGGGGCCGCGGGCCGGTATGCGGCGCGGGTTGCGCAGGCGCATCGGGCTCAGCTCCGAGCGCGGGCTCGGAGCCCTGGACTCGCTGAACGATCGCGCAGCACCGCGGGCAGGTCTGCAGATGTTCGTGTAGCGCTTCGGCAGAGTCGGCGGCACAGAGCTCGGTGAAAGGGGGGCAGGTCATACGTTCTCTTGGAACAGCGCATTGAGGATCTGCTTCAACACCTCCGGCGCGTCGGCGCCCAAACGCTCAAGGACGTCCTCAAGTCGGCGGCGTTCGTGCGAGATGGTGCCGGTTGAGCAGCCGAGTTGCATCGCGAGCGCGCGACCGGTCATGTCCTGCGAGAGCCCCGCGAGCACACGCGCTTGGCGTTCAGTCAGCTCGGCCAGTGTCGCCGTCACGAGCTCCGCGACGAGCGGCGCGGCCTCAGGGCTGGGTGTGGCGGCTGGCAGAGCATCGGCGAGCTCGCCAGGGCTTTCATCCTCGGACAGGCCAAAGCGCAAGCGAAGCGCCCGGACGATCGTCCCCGCGGTCATCGTCCCCGCGCCGAGCATGCCGACGACGAAGCGGTCAAGTGGCCTCGGCTTCGAGTAGCGGCGAGAGCTTGCGCGCGTGGATGTCGTAGCGGATGACGTGAAACTCACCGAGCGACCAGGCGAGGCCGAGCAGACGTCGGTCGTCGCCGTCGAACGGTGCGGCGGGACTTTCGGCCGTCTGCCACAGTCGGCCGGTGCCCGAACCGGACCAGATGAATCGGTCATCGCCGGCGAGAAGCCGCGACACCCGGTCGAAGAGGTTGGCTGCTTGAGATGGCTTGAGGCCGTCGATGAGGTGCTGGCGGACCGACGTCTCGGCCATGCGGCGAAAGACCCGTAGCACGGGCGAGCGTTGCAGCATCGCGCGCAGCTGGCCGCGCTCGATCAGGCGGATAGCGGTCCAGTCGGCGAGCACCTCGTCGATCGCATCGTCGCTCCAGACACCGTACGGCGAGTAGTGCGCGGGAAGCCCGGAGTTGCGGCCCAGCAGCGTGATCGTGCGTCGGCAGTCCTCGAGCAGCTCCTGCGGCGGGTCGCCGCCGGCGAGCACGGCGGCCCGCGCCCTCGTGTATTCCGCCTCCGTCATCGGGCCCGCCTCCGTGCATGGAGCTGGAGGACCTGGGTTCGGTACGGCTCCTCGAGCTGGCCGTGGTTCGTCGCCTCGTCGGCTGCTGCTCGGCCGACGGGGCGACGCCAGCGGCTGAAGCTCCCTGGCTTATTGAACGCCGGGGAGGCATCCGCGGGCGTGGGGACCAAGCCGGTGACAGAGACCGACCGGGGTGCCACGATGACGATCGTTGCGCTCTGCGTCACAACCATGCACGGTCGTACGACGTCTTTGTCCGACGCGCCCGTGTCAGCGTCGTGCAACATCAAGACGTCGCCCACCGCGATCACCGCGCTGAGCAACCTCCGCGCAAACTGGCGGGAGGGCGCAAGGATCCGTCTACGAGGTCACCGCAGATGCGGCGGGAGGCTCGTTGCATCGCGCTGCCACGACGGTGGCCAGATCATGCACACGACGCTCATGCCCGCAAGAACGACGCCGCGCGCATAGGGTGTCCTTCTGAGCCCAGTGGTCGCTTTCGCCGTCACTCGCGGTCAGATTCGCCGTCATCTCCATCACCTGTGAAGCGTCACGGAAGTTTCAGCGCATGCGACACGAGAAGTTCAAACGCCGCCATACAGCGTCGAGGTCCGACCGACCGACTCGCTGCTTGGACTCATACGAGCACGCCACCGCGGGTGTCGCTGAAGCCCCGTTTCGAGAGCCAGATCAGCGCGATGCCGTGGCTGTCGAGCAGCTCGACGAGATCCATCGACGGACGCACGGTAACGAGACCGCCAGGGCCTTCGGCTCGGGTGTGACGAAGCGTGAGTAGTCCAGGAGTCGGCCGATCGCCATTCGAATTGAGGCGCGATCGGCATTGGCTTTGGCTTCGACGAGCAGGTGGCTCTGGTGGTCGAACAGGTCGGAGCGGAGTTCGGTTCCATCGGGAAGCGTGATGGCGTGGCGGGTCACGAGGTGACCTTTCGCTCGCAGCTGACGCGCGAAGCGTTCCACGAGGCGCTGCTCTCGCCGGTAGGCGATCCGCGTGCTGATCTCGAAACGTTGTTCAAACGGTTCGTCGGTGGCCCGCTCGATCGGCACGGGACGCGAGAGCGGCGCGCGCAGCCGTGGCGGCCGAAATCCACTGGGCACGTGGGCTGCAGCTTCGGCGTAAGCCCGCGGCTCAATTCGCCAGTGCCCTCCTTGGGTGACGGGTACGTCGATCATGAGCGGCGTGGGCGCAACGGAGCTGTCGACAGCTGCGATGACCTCGACGTACGTGACGTGCGGCCAGCGTTCCCTTCCCCGGAGCCGCCGTAGCGGTCGACGAACAGTGGGCGTGCCTTCGGTTCTTTGGTCACGCGCGCCCGCGCGGGGAAACTCGTGTGGCACGTCGGAGAGCAGCAACTCGCCGCACGACCATGCAGCGGGGTGGCGGTGACGGTGGCCGTCGCGACCCACTTCAGTTATTTCCAGTCGGCCGCGCGGCTTCGACCAGGGCCGCTGTATAGCGCGATGACCCAGTGCCCCATCGTCATCCCCGGCTCATGACTGACTGCCGGCTCTGATCCCTCGGGTAGCTCAAGCGGCGCGAGTGCCTTGTGGACCTCGAGCTCGATGCCTCCTGGGACGAACTCGGTCGTGTGCGACATCGCTTCGCCGTCGGTCGTGACGATGATGAAGGTCGTCAGGGCTTTGTCGTTGGCGGCCAGTTTCGCCGGCCAGTTGCGGCGATCGCGAGTTGGAATCGAGCCCTCGGGGTGAGGCGCGAATTGGTGCACGATGAGGACGGCGAGTGGCGCGTCATGTGCTGCGGCTTCGATCAACGTTCCCACGGCGGCAGTCCACAGCTGATAGCCATGGGTTGCGAGTTCCCCGTCGAAACTGCGCCCGTGTTGACATCGCAGACATCTCGGCCAAAGAGGGCGCGCGACAGCAGGTTGCCGATGAGGCTTCTTGCTCGGGCGGGCACGCCCAGCCGTGACGCAACGACGCCGTCGAACCCTTCGCACGCCTTCGCCTCGATCCCGATGACGACCGCTTCGCCGTTGGCTGTGCTGGCGACGGCGAGGAGGTCATGGTTGCGGTTGCCTTTACGGCCCCTCCCGAACTTGTCCAGCGGCGTTTCGTGCTCCGGATATGCCGTCAGCGGCACGATGTCGCGGACGCCAGCGCCGGTGAGCGCGCCGAGGATCTCGGGCGGGATCGCGGGTGCGCCGTCTGGCAACCACGCCTTGGCCTGCTCTTTGGCGCTGTAGCCGTCGACCCATTGCTTGGCGCCGCCGGCCGGTGGCGCGTGGGCAAACCAGTCGTCGAGCGACAGGATGTGTTCGTCGTCGCGGCCGACGATGATGACCTTAGGCATGGACGGATCCGCGTTGATGCCGAGCAGTCCGGTGATCTCGACACGGCGCGCGGTGTCGTCGGCGGGCACGAGTTCGACAACGACCCGGTCGTCGGGTTCGATCTCGACAGACATCACGCGCGCCCTCAGGATCCCGTGTCCACGCCCGAGGTCGACCAGCGTGTCGCCGATCTCGAAGGTCACGTCATTCGGCACGATGAATGGCCTGACGACTCCGGGCTCTGGGACGGCCTCGGACGGATCGAGCACGGCAACGACGCGTTCGAGGTGCGCCACCACAGAGCCCGATCGCAGGGCTTGGCCGGCGGCGAAGATCTTGTTGACCCAGGTTTGCTCGAGCGGGGGGGCCGCAATCTCTATTTCGGCGCCCACATGGTCCTCGATCGCCACGACGTTGGTGAGCAGTGCGTGTTCGAAGAGGGTGTCCTCGTCGAGCGTGAAGCCTTCGATTTCGAATGCGCCGTTGCCGATCTTCGGCTCGATGCTGGTGATGTGCATCGTCCCTTGACCGGAGTAGACGTACAGGAACTCCAAGGCGTGAAGGCGTTCGCGCGACGGCGAGCCGGGGCGCCGAGCCCCCATGCGAACTGCCTATTGAGGTCGTCATCGCGAACGCTCATCGACAGGGCGAGATCGAAGATCGTGCCACGCAGGGTGGCGTGCCAGCCGTCTGCCGGGTCGACCTCCGCAAACGCGATCGGGAGGTGCTGCGTCCCACGATCGGCCTTGAGGTCCATCATGCATTGCCAGAGGCCCTGCGGTCCGTACGCGCCCGAGATGCGCGTGGGATTCGCGCGCTGTAGGCGGTCCGCCGAGTCGCGCAGAACAGCCGCAATGCGGTCGATGCGTATGCCCACGCCGTCAGATCCGTTGGGACCAGGTCGCGCTGTGTGCGTCGCAACGATTCGCGCAGGCGGTGCGCGGTTTCGTCGTCCGGGGCGATGAGTGCGCCTTCTGGACCGTGCTCCTGCATCGCCTCGAGCGTCTCGGGAACCACCTCGATGCCCACCGTGCCATCAGGCGTCGTGCGGGAGACCATGACTCGCCAGCCGTTCGCCGACATGTTAGGTCTCGCCCAGGGGTCCAGCGTGATCGTCGAGCGGACTCCGTCGTCTTTGGGCAGCGCCCGCTGGATGTCAAGCATGGCCTCCATCGCGTCCTCGGGTCGCAGCACCTCCTCGGGTTTTCTTTGGCGACGACCTTTCGGGATCGGCACGTGGACCAGCAGCGCAGCGATCTGCACCTGGTGGCCTGGGTCGTCGGGTCGACGCGCGGTCAGACGAAGCTCGGCGCCATGCTTCTCGTCGTCGACGACCTCGATATGCGTCACGTGCTCGCTGGTCTGGGCGGCCTGTCGCAGCGCACCGATTGCGGTGGAGAACTCGCCGCTGCGGACAAAGACGATGAGCCCAAGCTCCCGATCGCTCCAGGTCGTGTAGCCCAGGAGCTGCGCGATCGCATCAACGAGGCCGCTGGGGCCGTTGTAGACCTTGCACTCGCCGATGAAGACATTGCGATCGGCGTCGCGAATGAGGATGTCCGTCTTGCCCCGGGCGTTCTCCGTTTCGGCCAGCGCGCGGCCAGCAAAGGATCCATTCTGAGATACTAGCAGGCACGACCGCAGATTCTCCTTGTCCATGCCCACGAACGGGCCAGGGTTGCGTTCCATTGCACGAAGCGTGCTGCGGATGATCGCCAGCGCGGCAGCGGCGGTAACAGGCAGCGCCAACGCAGGATCTGCGTCTCTAACCATCTGATCAGAGCGAGGGGAAACCAGCGCGAGCGCCGTGCGTCAGGCAGACGCTGGCCGGCGTGGCTTCCGCCGACAACTCGGGAGGAATGCGGCCGCCGGCGCGATGCTGGCGGCTCGCCCGCGAGCACCTTTGGGCGGCAGCTGCTCGGAGCGGAGCCAGCGGCCCGTGCTCATCGAGTAGGGCCCACGTGTCAACGGGTGCGGAGGACGCGCGGAGGGCGATAGCGCCATCGAAGAGCTCGACAAGCGCGACGACCAGCATGAGTGTCCGGCAGGCGTTGATCGGGGTGCCGAATGCTGCTGCGCGGCCGTGCGCGACCCAGTGACGATTCAGGACGTCGCCTGGCTGTGAGGGATCTCCGAACTTGAGCCGTCCGTACACCTCCGAGCGGAGGATCTCCAGCGCGGGCACGGCAGCCAGCACCTTCATGGAGCTCGCAGGCTGCCTGTACATGAGATCGTTGAGGCGATCGCGTACATGAATGCCGTGGATCTGTCCGGAGTGATCGGCGACGTGGCCCTCGATGACTGGCAACAGCGTCGAGACGGCGGCGTGCCAGCGCGCGTGCTCCATGCAGAAGATCGCGTCGTCGAGGATCGCTCGGCGACGTTGGGCCGAAGGGCTAGCCAGGAGGCCCTCGACGATCCATGACCAGTGTTCGGAGTCAGGACCGACGAGGCGGACTGCGCGGCGGGCATCAAATGGAGCGTTGGTCTGTAGGTGCTCGAGCGCCTCGCGCATCAGGTTTGGATGCACGGGGAAGTACCAGCCGGTGTGCTCGTAGTAGTCGCCGAGTTGGGCTCCGAGCATGGCGAAGTCGAGGTCGTACAAGACGTTCTGGCCGGCCTCGCTGTTCGCCCATGATGCGGCGCGGTCGAACAGCGCGTCGAGCCGCGCGGCGGCATCGGTCATGGTGGCTTGTATGTCCTCGATCAGACCCACCTATCGAGCGTAACGTCAAGGCTGGACGTGAGAGTCGACTCGTTCGTACGGGCGCTCCAGCGGCATCGCGCTGTCGTCCACGAGCTACCTCGCCGGCGGCGCGCCTCCCGTCAGGCGTCCCATCACGTTGTAGAGCACCTTCGTGAAGCCAACCAGAGCTTCGTGGCTCATCATGTGGTTCTGCGCGAAGTCGACGGTCTCGTCCTTTGCAGGCCAGATCTTGTCCACGTGCAACTCAGGCGGATAGGGCAGGTCGTCAAATGAAAGCTCCGGGATCAGGCTCCCGGCCACCTGCAGTATCAGCGCCCCAGCAGTGATCGAGGCGACGTACACATTCGGGTCTTCGGGATCCGGCAGACCGTCCCGCCCGATCTTCAGCGCTTGATGGGCGTAGTGACCGACCTCTAACGCCTCGTAGGTTCCGATCCAGATCGCGACGCCAGTAGCAGGCGGCTTTTTGTAGATGTACAGGCGCTGCCGGTGCGCGATAGGCACGGAGAGTTCGTCAGGGTGCAGCGCATCGAACACGCACGCCTTGAGGAACGCCCAGGTGGCGAGCCTGCGTTGATCGTCGGGATCTAGCATCCGTCCTCTTGCGTAGATCAGGTCCAGCAGAATTGGTTTGGCGGCCGCCTCGATGGCAGACATCCACCCGCCATTGCAGCCGCCGCAGACGGCTTTGACGACCTGCTTGAACGGCGGCGTCATGAACGTGACATCACGAGCCTCGACGCCGTCGATCTCGTCCTCGATCCGGTGCTCGAAAGGCTGACCAAGCTCCACCTTCCGACGGAGCCAATCAGGCCAGAGGTGTTCCTTGGTGAGGGGGGTGCTACCGCAGAAGATGCAGCCGTCTGGCATCGGCCTAGTTCTCAACCCGCGACTGAGTCCGCCATCGGTGACTCGTACCATCGCTTGAGCCTCAGCGTTCCACGACCCGGCGTCCTCATGTGATTTGGGACGTCGAGGGGCCCGGCTCCCCGTCCACGCCGCCAGCGGTGCCGAGGATGCCCGTCAGCCGAGTCCCTATGACAGCATTCACGTCGGTCAGCAGGTCCGTCCAGCTCTCGCTGGGCGACGCACCGAACGGGCAAGTGCGCGTTGCGTCGAGCGGCAATCCTGCGCGGCAGGATGCGTTCTGCTGCTCCATAACGATGGTCCGTGTCTCGGAGCGTTGAGCTGGTCGGATAACGTCAGCCGGCAGCAGCTCGAACCATCGGTCCTCGGCGGAGATACGGGGCTCGGGCTCAAGCTCGCCGAACACACGCTCGCAGTCGGTCATGCAGGCGGAGCCGAGGTATGTCCGGAGCCTTTGGACGATCGGCTCGATAAAAAACTGGCGAAGCTGCGCTTTGGTGTCTCCGTCGAACTCCACGTCGTCGCTGACGAAGCGCCAAGGGTCCTCGAGCAGCTCGACCACCAAACTCACCGGAGAGCGTATGACGTTGCACGCCAAGAGATGCGCGTAGGCCGTGAGAAGCGGCTCGGTCGGATGGCCGCCGCCCTCGGTTCGTGACAGGAGGGGGATCACGTTCGCCAACGCCATTCCCAAGACGGCAAAGAGCGCCTCAGCCTCGAGTTCCGCACCCCAAGGGTGCTGCGCAAGCCCGCCGCGGGCCGCCTCGGCGACGAGGACGGTGATCAGATCCCTCGGATCGAATTCCAGCGTTCCGCGTTGCTCCCAGAAGCGATCGAGTTGTGCGTGCGGCGGCAGTTGCGCGCGGTTCCAGTACGCCGCCGTCGCGGCAGCGAGTTGCCCGACGATGGACAACGCCTCCGGCGCGACGCGCTACGACCTGAGGATGATCGACGAGCATGCGCTCAAGGTGGTGTGCTCCACAGCCGCACGGCCGGGCGCGGAGTCTTGTCCTGAAACTCCGTGACCCAGTCGCGCGTGTCGTTAGAAACGCGCGTGTTGGTCGCGATGACGAGGACGTCGACCGCCGCGTGGGCCTGCACGTCGACGACCGCGGTCTTGACCGCGTCGGCCGGAACCGTTCCAGCGCGCCCCTTCGCTTGGATCCACCAACGTTCCGGACGAAGCCCTCCACCAGGCTCGGAGACGTGAAACGTCGCTTCCAGATCGCGCCCACGGTCGCGGCTGGTACCGGATGCCGAGCCCGCACGCCATTGCAAGTCCTGCGCCCCCAGCGCGTCGCAAAGCCAATACAGCAGCTCCTCGAGCGCCTCCCCTTTCATCTCCTGCCATGGGATCTCACTCGGAATCACCAGCGGTGTCGTTGGCACGGTTGCATTGTGGCGTCGACGTCGGCGCAAGCGCTGCAAGTGAGGCTGCGGCGGCCGGGTGTGGCGTGTCTCACGATGAGCTGCCGCCCCCACCGTCGCTGCGCTGTCGATCTCCCGCGGCCGAGCGCCTACCGGATGGCTATCCCGGGTGGGCGGCCCGCCGCCCTGATTTCTCGATGATCGCGCTGCTCGCGCGTGGTCCCGAAGGGTCCGCCGCCCACCGGTGTGCCACGCTCTCGAGTGCTGGTATCCGGGACCGCGAACAGCCGATCGCGCGCTCCGATGGGCATCAGCGCGCCCGTACCGCCGTCTGAGTCAACGGACGGCGAGAAGACTGCCTTGCAGACGCCGAGGCATCATGTTCGACGTTCTCGTTGCGGCGCAGAGCTGGGCGAGGTTCTTCCACAGCTGGCGCCGAACGTCGTCGAGACTCAGCCCCCACTGCTGTGCTAGCGCGCGCTCAATTGTTCGCACGGCGCCGGGCCGGTCTGCCGACTTGTCGGAGCGCCGCGTGTGGGGGAAGTCCGTCTCCGTCAGTACGCGATCGACCGGGACCAACGCGATGACCTTCGGCCGCGCAGCCTCTGCACCGTTCAGCGAGAAGTAGCAGCCGAGCGCGACGGCCCGTTTCGTCTCCGCGGCACTGCCGCGCCACCAGTGCAGGATGGCCCCTGGGACGTCGCCGACGCTCTCAATCTCGCGCAGCACCGCGGCGGATGCACGAGTGCTGTGGATGGTTACGAGTCGTGATTGTTGCTGGGAGACCTTGAGTGCGGCGCGGAACACTCTTCGCTGGTCGGCCATCAGGGCCTTGGACCCGCCGTCCAGCCCGACCTCGCCGATCAGCGGTGTCGAAGCGACCGCCTCGGTTAGACGGTCGGCGTCGAAGGCGGCGATGGCGGCTGGGACTTGCGGGTGGGCGCCGAGTCCCCAGATGCACAGCTCGTCTTGGCGGGCGGCAGCGGCGTCCCACTCTGCGGGCTCGCGAGTCACCGCGAACACGACGCTTCGCAACTGGCGCAGATCGCGCTCAGCGATGGTCGTCAGCACGTGGGCGTGCGCGTCAATTGGGGGCAGGACCGACATCAGGGGATGTCGTCTACGACAGGGCGGAGTTCATCGAGTCCGGCGTTGGCCAAGCGGAGGGCGTCGCTGATGGGGATGCGCGGGGGCAGTCCGAGAGCAAGGATGTCGCTCGCGCTATAGCGGCGGTTCAATCGGTATCTGGCAGCCTCGATGGTCTTGCGCCGGGTGGGAGTGACGAACTGCGGGCGACGCGCGGCACCGCGCAGGGCCTGCTCGACGTAGTCGGTGGTGTCTGTCAGTCCGCTGGCAATGAACGAGCCACGACGGATGAGGCACCCAAAGCACAGACCGCATTGGGCCCCTTGCGAGAAGCCCTTGAACCAGGGCGTCTTACCGCAGGAATGCGTACTGGAGAACAACTGGTCGCCCGTGCCGGCTGGCAGGTGTTGCGTGGCGGCCGCAAGGGCGACCTGGCCCTTCGTCATCGTTTCAAGCGGGTTGCGCAGAGTGGCGGTCAGTCCGTGGCGCTGGAGCACGTCAACGAGACCGTCGAGGAACCCCGGATGGGTCGTGCGAGTGGTGAGCGACCCGCGCCGCTCAGGACTGAGCGGCGGGTTGATGCTGGTGAAGCCGTTTTCGCTCATCCACAGTTCTGCGTCGCGCACGGCCGCGACCGCGAGACCGAGCGCAAGGAAAAGAAAGGAGCGCGTGCGACGGGACTTCTCGTCTCGGAAGGTCAGACCGGACC
The DNA here is from genome assembly GCA_963709935.1 of uncultured Actinomycetes bacterium. Lineage (GTDB taxonomy): Bacteria > Actinomycetota > Thermoleophilia > Solirubrobacterales > Solirubrobacteraceae > CADCVQ01. The sequence goes on from CAVPYM010000013.1 coordinate 212,714, forward strand.
CCACCTGCCGCGAGCGTCGCTGCACCTCAAGGCGGTGATGCTCCGGTGCCGCGCCCCAAAGCGCTGACAGCGCCTGCACCAACCGTTTCTGAGACGCGCTCGTGGAGCTGGCGTCCCAATGCGAGACCAAGACGGGGGCGACGCCTGTGCTCGCGTGCGCCATGAGGGTGCCGGCCAGAGAGTCCGCGCCGCCGCTGAACAGGCAGACGACCGGAGCGGGCTCGACGTGGGCGACCCGCCGGCGCCGCGGCGGTCGCGCTGTCTCGAACGTCAGCTGCCAGCGGTCGCCGCTGAGGATATGCAGCAGATGGGCGAGTTCCTCGGCCGCGGCGGTCCACACGTCCGGGGCGGATACCGGAACGGTGAGCTGCAAGGTCTCGATCCCAGCGGATGCCGGAGCCTTGGTCACGTGGAGATGAGCGGTCGGCGAGGTACACGAGCACGGCGAGTCGGACGAAATCAACGTGCAGCGGCGGAACGTCGCCGAGCTCCTCCAGTCGGGGGCTCAAGCTGGTCTGCATCGACGACTTCTCTCCGTGCGGCCGCCATAGAAAGTCCTCGGTGCTGAGCTGTTCCAGCTGGCGGGGGCCGACGCGTAGCCGCAGGCGATGAGCGCTCATTCTTCGCTGGCCCGGAGGAAGGTGCGCGCGTCGTCCAGCGCCTTGTAGATGACCTCCTGGATGTTGTCGGCGTCCAGGCGGTCGGGGAAATCGATTTGGTTGACGCCAGCCTCGATGAGGTCGCGGAGTTGATCCTCCTGGTCGACGGTCGTGTAGCCGTCGCGTTCGCCGTTTCGCAGCTCGTCGCCCACCTCGGTGATGGAGATCTCGAAGACGTAGTCCGTGATGAACGCGCGGACCGCGTCATCGGCGTTGGCGCCCTCGTCGAGGAGTGCGAGCACGGCGACTCCGGAGGCGTGCTGAAGTTCGTCTTCTTGGATGCCGCCGGTGGTGCCTGAGACAGCGTCCAGAATGCGCCGCGCCTGCTCGTGGGGGTCTAACCCATCTAGTTCCGTGAGCCTCAGGCCGTAGCGCTGAAGCGCATCCGCGTCGCGGTCGCGCAGCGCGAGACCTGCTGCCGCGACGCTGCCGCCGACCGATGCGGCCTGAGAGCGTGACCGGCTCCGCCCGCCGCCGGCTTGACTGGCGCCCCCGCCTCCGCGCACGCCGCCTCCGCCGCCTCCGCCGGGTCCGTCGCCACCCCCTCCGGGCGCGCCGTGAAGGCGCGGCCGCGCGGCCATCGGCTGCTGAGGAGTGTCGGCGTCCGCGTCCCAGTCCAGAGCGTCGGCGATGTTGGAGAGCAGCTGCTCGGCGTTGTCGGGCGTGGGGTCCGTGGCGTATTCGCCGGCTTGCTCGCGCGCCTTGCCCCACGCGCGGCCCCCGCTGCCACCGTACGCGCCGGACGTGCCCATCATGCGCCGCCCGGGGCGGGCGGTGTGAGGCGCTTGCGGGCGACACCCTCGATGGGCTTACCGAGGCGACCTGAGTTCACCCAGGTCTCGACGACCTTGCGCAGTGCTGGCTGGGCGTCCTTCTCAGGCGTGAGCGCAAGGATGAGCGGCCCCTTGATGCGCTTCGGGTCGAGCTCGCTCAGGCCCTCGGCCATGGCCACGGCGACCGCGGGGTCCTTGGCCAAAGCCTCGATGGGCACCGCGAGCTCCTTCTCTTGCTCGGGCTGGCTCTTCGCCGTGTCGACGAAGTAGCGCGCCAGGGCGAGGCGGTGGTCAATGCCCGTCCCGGGCAGGCGTGACGCCGCGTCTCGCTGCTCGGCCCGCGAGCCCATGAACAGGTCAGCCAACTCCCTGACCTCTGGTGGCAGACCCGACTCCGCGCTAACCCTGCTGCTCAGCGACGCGGCGAGCCGGAGATACGGGCCGATGTCGTGCTTGGCGAGCGCGGGGTCAAGCTTTGCCCACACACGAAGCGCCGCCAGGGCGCTCTCGGTGACGGCGCCTTCGATGCTTTTCTCGGTCTTCTCCAGCGCTGCGAGCCGCGCGCTTAGCTCGCCTTCGCGCATCCACTTGAGCAGCGTTACGAAGGCGGCGTCTTCCAGCTGCTCCAAGACCATCAACTTGGCCAGCGCGTTGGGCTGCAGGTCAATTCCGCGCCGCGCCGCGACGGTAGACCGAATCCAGTACTCGTTGAGGAAGCGCTTGAGTCGGCGAGGGTTGCCATTGAGGCGCTCGTAGAGCACCGGCGCGAGCATCGTGGCGAGCTGAAGGTCAGCCTTCGCGTCCCCGCTCAAGTCGTTAGTCGGCAGGCCTTCGAGAACGTCGCCTTTCCCGGCCGCGCGGCGGCTGGCGCAGTGGCCCGCGTACGGCTCCAGCGTCGCGCCATCGGCAAGGTGGCGCTCCAACATGAGTAGCGCGAGGTACGCCTCCGTCTCGGCCCTGCCGAGCGTCGGCACGCGAACCGGGATTTGCACGATCTTCTCCAGGTATTGACGCCCCATTTCAGCCGCCTGCGGCGACGGCTCGTACTGGGTTGCGATCGCGAGCGAGACGGTGCGCCGGTCGGCCGCAAGGACGAACGCCATCTTCGGAACGGAGAGAAATAGCTTGACTGCCTCCAGGGTGGCCACGACGGTCGCCGGGAGGCAGCGGTCAAGGTCGTCGACGAGCACGACGACACGCTGAATGCTGGGAAGCTCGCTCATCAGGTGCTCGAACTCGTCGCGGAAGCCCTGGAGCGTCGGCTCTTCGACGACGGCATCGTCTTCCCCGAACAGGTCGACGAGCTCGTCAATTTTCGGCAGACCCATTGAGAGCGCGGAGTTCGCCGCGAGCTTGATGACCTTTGAAACCTTGATGCGACGGGCGAGCGACTTGAAGCGCTTCTGCACGCCCTCAGAGAGCTTTTCCCAGCCACCCTCGCGCTCGGCGGCCTCCTTCCGAACAGCGTTCAGCACCTCGGCGATGAGCGTCGCTTTGGGGTCGGTCGCGGGGTCGTACTCCCAAGGGTGCGTGGGGATGACGACCGCCGTGCTGTCCGCACGTAGTTCCCGGCCGAGGATTCCGAGGATGCTGCTCTTGCCCGAGCCCCAGTCGCCTTCGATGCCAACCGTGACGGGGTCGAGCTTCTCACGGAGGACGGCCTCAGCTATGGGCGCCGTGATGTCGGCGAAGCCGAGGAGATCCAACGCGGTCGGGTTGTCCGACCAAAGCGGCGTAGTCATCTGGGCTTTCTGGTACCGAGAGCGTCTTGGGTGGAGCGCTTGACTCTAGGGGTCGGTTCCGACGGACTTTGCTTGTCTGCCGGCCCCGAGGGGCCCCTCCGGCCGGCGCTGCCGGCGCGACCCCACGGGACGTTTAAGGGCCTTTCCTTACAAGGGTTCGCCCGGCAAGCCTCCGCACGTAGACCGACGTCGGGTGCTTCGAGCCCCGATGCTGGTCGAAGCGTCCCGCCTCACTCTGATTCCCGCTCTGCTCAGGCTGCTGCCAAGCCGGCCTTTCAGATGCCGAGCCCCTCGGCCTTCGCGGCGACCCGCGCGAGATGCCGCCAGGTGGCCTGCGCTGGAAGAACGCTCTCGATCTCGACCGGCTGCCAGCCCCAGTTCGCACCGAGTTCCTTGAACCGGCCCCGCAGCCGTCGGGCGTCTGCCTCGCCGTCCCACGCCACGACGGCTATCACGAGCCATTGCTCGTCGCTAGGAACCAGCATCAGTACCTGAATGATCCCGGCGACGTCGCGTAGTGCGGCGTACAGGGAGAGTTGATGGCCCTCGTCTCGCGCTCGTACCGTCGCGAGCGCGAGGCTGATGTCCAGCACTTCGTAGTCGATCGCCAGCCACTCGCGAAACGCGGGAGCACCGGCAGGGTTGCGGCTCGCCGGGCGCGCCGCCTTGGCCGCGCCAGGAGCGGGTCCCGGCGGGGTGTAGGCATCGGGACGGGCTGTCCTCGCGCCGCCGGCACGGGCCACCGCCGTGCTGTTGACCGCCACACCGAGCTCCTCCAAGAAGGCGCCGTCCTGTCGGCCGGCGAGCTTGCGAGCGATGTGCGCGCGCGTCGCAGTCTTGCTGGCTTCCTGGGCGATCTCACCCTTCGGTGGTCTTCCAACCGGACGCTTTGACACCATCTCCGCAATTATGCTGTTAGAACCGCAAAATACGGCGAGGCTCCGTCTCGCGGCTGCGCCCGAGGAGCCTGCGGATGGGTTGGACGAGCTGATCGGGCCACCGCAGACGAGACCGGGTGAGCTGCACGACCGCTACCCGGGACCGGTCCCCGCCGGCTTCCTAGACGCCGCGCGATCGCGTGGGATCGCGGCCTCGCTGGCGCTGAGCGTGGTCTGTGAACGCCAGCTCGCGATTGGCGATCTCGGAGCGGACGCGCATTTCGTCGAGCGTCTCGACGCTAGGGCTCGCGAGAAGGCGCCCACGGCGGCCCTGGCGAGCCCGTTCGCGAACTACGCGCGCGCGCTGTTGGCGGCGATCTCCGGCCGGCCCGTGGGCGATGCGGTGGACGGACCACCGGTCATCTCGATGCGGCTGGCCTGCCGCCTGCGCGTGGTCGGAGATGTCGTTCGCCTCGACGGCGAAGCCATCGAGGCCGCGCTGTGGTGGGAGCTCGCGGCAACGCTGTCGGGCAGCACGATGCTCGAGTGGGCGTTACGTGAGGCGGCGCGAGATCGTGCCGTCTACGGCTCGCCGACGGCAGGCCACGCTGCAGCGGCATCAAGCACGGCTCGGTAGGTCGCGGTCGGCGGCGCATCGAGACCCAGGTCGAATGCCAACCAGCCAGCGTCGTACAGCCACCTACTGAACGTGCTGACTCCCTGATCACCGGTGACAGCTTCGGCCATTTCTAGGCGAACGTGCAAGGCGTGGCGCCGGATCGTCGGACGCGTCAAAGGCGGCACACCGTGGGAATGGGCGCCGCAGTCACATAGCAGCTGCTTGAATGCCGCCGCGATATGCGGGCCATCGAGTCGGAGGTTGCGCAGTAGCACCGGGTGTACGACGCTCGGTTTGATCGCGCGAGGTTCCGTCGATGCAGCCTGCGGGCCCGACCATGCCTCGCGTTCGCCGATTCCGATGCATCCGCCGCTGAGACCGGCGGCCAAAAGTGGCCATGTGAGGTTCTTCGTGTCGACGGCAAACACATCGCGCTGCGAGATCTCCTGCAGCGCAAATAGAAACGTCGTGCACGCGGTGGCTGTCGGTACGTGTGCCGCTTCCGATAGCCACGCGAACTGCACCCAGTAGCCGTCACCGCCCAGCGCGGCGTAGGAGCGCGCCAGCTCAACCGCCTCGTCCTCACTCGTGATCGTCTTCGCGTCGATCGCGATAGCGACGAGCAATGGCTTGCGGACATCGTCGAGCTCCGCGAGGCCGTGGCGCTGCACGAGTGCCACGCCGTGTTCTGCGAGTCGCAGTTCGCCTTCGCGAGAGCGCTGGCTGTAGCCGCCGGCGAGATGCGCCGGCAGCAGCACGGCATCCGAGCCGCGTGTGCGCTCCCACGACACAAATGCGCTGATGTACTCAGCGATCGCGCTCGCCGACGCGGAGCGCAGCGTCGCGGGATCGAGCGTGCGCGCCAGCGACGCCTTGCTACCAAGTCTCCTGAACTCTCTCGAGCGATCTTTGCGTGGACGCTGGTTATGCCATGCCTCTGGCTCCAGCACGACCTTGTGCTCGGGCTCCTTGTGAGCGTCGAACACGAGTTGCGCGTCGCCCCCCGCCTGAGCGAGCGACTTCGCGATCGTCGTCGACCGGTCGGCTGGGAGGCCGCTGAGCAGATCGCCATCGTGCCAGCTCAGCCGAGGTACGAAGCGGCTCCATCCCGCCCACAGGCCGTCCGGTGGGTACTGGGAACTGAAGGAGGCGAGTAACGCCATTTGATCAGGATCGCCTAGACGCCGGACGGCACGGCCCGCTGGTGGGCCGCGCCGGACGCCAGCCAGGGCTCCCGTCGGAACCTGAGCAGGTGGCGGTCGCGACGACTCGCTTAGTTGCCCCCGCGCTCACTGTTGGCCATGCCGCCGCACTGGCGGCGCACCTCGTGGGCGTTGAGCGCGGTGCCCTCGTCTCCCACATCAGTGGCTCGGGCTCTGCTCCCTAGAGAAAGGTCTGAAGTCGGTCGAGGGTCAACCCAGCCAGCGAGACACCGAACAGCGGGAACACCGAGCCGACGATAGAGCCGCAGGCCGACCCGACGACGACAATCCGTACGCCGACCAGCTGACGTGCCCAGGGATGTTGCGAGCGGCTACGCTTTCCGAGCTTCCGGACATACAGCAGTCTCGATGTCGCGGTTGTTGAGCTCACGCGGTCGACCTATCCGCTCGCGACCACCGCCGTGCGGCCCAAGAGCAGCCAGCTCGAGTGTCCGCAAGCCGTTCCTCGTCTGCCACCGTCGCGCGGATCTGGAGGCACGGCTTCTCCGACCTCAGCAGGTCTGCAAGGTGCGCGGTAGCAGACGAAACGTCTAGGCACTCGGGCGAGACGACGCGGATTCCGCGCCTCCTGCGAGAAGCTTCAGAGCTGGCCTGTCCAGTGTCGCGAGGTGTTTGTCTTGCAGCCCCCGAAGGGCGTTCACGTTGGATAGGATCGAGGACGTTGCGGGATTGACGGTCTCATCCTCATGCGACCCTCGGTTCCCGAACTTGCGTAGGCGGTGAAGGGTGCCGACCTCCAGATCGTCAATCGCTCGCTGCTGATGCAGGCGGTCGACCATCTCCTCGACCGACATCCGCTTGCGCAGATCGACCTGAGCTTTGACTCCAAGGTCGCGGCAGAATCGCTCGACTCCTTTACGAACCGCGTTGGCGCAAGACTCTCGGCGCGCAAGTTCTCCGTCGGCGTTTGCTTGCGCGTAGTTGAGCAACTCGTCGAGACGTCCTTCAGCCAACGCGATTTGCGGATCAGGGCCGCTGCCACGTTCGAATACGTACTTCGTGAACGACTCGATCGCTCCAAACTGCGCTTCCACTTGGTTCGCGAAGCGCGGGGCGTGGGTCATGATGATGACTTGCCGGTCTCGGCTGATGCGTGCGAGTAGATGGACGAGGCCTTCTTCGTGACCTTGGTCCATCGACTGCACGGGGTCATCGAGCATGATCATTGACCACCCGGGGTTTCGATCGACGCGCTGCGAGAAGTAGAGGCTCAAGCCGAGGCAGTTCCCTTCCGCCTCGCTGAACATCGTCACGGGATTCACGGCGCGGCCGTGCGAGGTAGCCGCGAGCGTTGCCTGGCGTCGCTTCGTGTCGCGCACCGAGATTCCCGAGATCTTGATGTGATGCCCGGGGCTGAGCTCCTCGTAGTACCGAGCGATATCGCCACTGAGGGTCTTCAGCGCCGCTGTCATCCGCGCCTTCTCCGCAGCCTCGAGCTCCGTGACGAGCAGCTTGAGCTGTTCTTGGTGACCCCGCAGCCGCCACGCCCCCTGGACTGCGGACCCGTTCTCCGCAAGGAGCACCGCCATCTGGAGCGCGGCCATCCGCTTCTTGTCCGGCTCATCCAGCCCCGAAAAACGGTTCGTCAGTTCCATACCAATGGCATCGAGCTGAACTCGCAGAGTGGCGTGCCGCTGCTCGATCTCGCCGACTGCCTCGAGCAGTTCGGTGACCATCCCGCTTAGCGCCGTGACATCCGCGCGTGGCCGGCTTGCCGTCTCGTACGCCGCCAAGGCTGCATCAGCGAGCCGACCGGCGCGCTCGCGCAAGTCATCGAGCGCCGTCTGTTCAACTTGGGCAGCCTGCAAAGTGTCGGTCTCTTTTCCATCGCCCAGCGCCTCCAGCAGCAACGACATCGCTACGCCATTGAGAGGACCTGCATCGACGAGTAGTCCAACCGCATGCCGCATGGACGGACGCGGATCACGCGGAGCAGGCGCGATCGTGTGGTCCGCCTCGGCGCGTAGTACGTCGATCCGAGCATCGTCAAGCGTGCGCTGCGCACAGAAGGGGCAGATCTCTGGGTCGTCCGCGTCGATCAGAGCAAGTCCCTGACTCGCGAAACTCGCTCGTTGATTGCTCTCGTGCCAGTGCCTGTGCTCCGCCGCATGCCCCGTGAACTCTTCCACCGCATGCCGGGCCTGCCGGGCTGCAGGCGCAAGATCCCGAGATCCAACAACCAGGGCATCCAGGCCAGGCGGGCGCCGGTCTTTGACTAGAAGGGCGTCGAGCTCCTGCTGCGCAGATTTGTGGATCGAAGCCCATGAGGCTTCGGGTTCCAGCCGCAGGAAAGCGACCGCGCGCGCACGAAGCTCGTCGGGGGCCTGATCAAGCGGATCACGCCCGGCAGGCGTCAGCGGCTGGACCGCTCGCGTTACGCGTTCGCGTAGCCGCCGAACGCGAGGATCAGCGTCAGTGTCTGTGCGGAGCCGCTGCAGTCGCTCTCGCAGTTGTCCAAAGCCGGCGAAGCCCAGGATCGCGCTTAGTTGTTCCCAACGGCTCTGCTGCTCGCTGTCGATGAGCGCCTGGATCTCAGATTGGCCCAAGAAGGGCCGAAACGCATCCTCTGTCCGAAGACCAAGCACGCGAACGTCCTTCGCGGGGCTGCCGTCAATGGTGAGTTCGGTCGAGTTACCCACGAGTGTTCGGCGGACAATGTGACGTCTTTCCCCCTTGACCAGCGTAATCTCGGCGTACGTTTCGAGATCCGTCGGAGCGTGAACGCTGCGCAGCCACAGTGAGCCTTGGTATTCGCCTCGCGTCTTCGATCGCTCCTTGCGCACCACGCTGCCGAACAGGGCCCACTCGAACGCCTCGGTGAGGCCCGTCTTGCCCGTCCCATTCTCGCCAAACAGCAGGACGACATTTCCCGAGAGCACCAGGTCCGCTCGACTCGGGTAGCCGCGGAATGCCTGGACCGCGATCCGTTCAAGCCTCATCGAGAATTGCCTTGAGCAACGTCTCCCAGGCGTGCTCCACCGGCTCATCCGCCTGCAGCGCGGCGAGCACCGGCCCGAGATCAGGGTCTAGCTTGGGCGCGATCTCTTCCAGCGCGCTCTTGAGCGGATCCGCACTCACTGCAAGGATCGTAGCCCGGCATCGGCATGGGCGCGCTCAAGGATCGGAACACTCCGACTGACTGTCTCGGAGATCCCGCTTGAGGTTCGCTTCTGAGACCGGCCGCGCGAACCGGGTCTCGCTTCTGAGAATGCTCATTATCGGAAGCCTCACATGGGGTGGGCTACCGATAACGCGTATATCGCCGCTGTCTAGCTGATGTCGTCCGCTTCTGATAACAAGCAGCGGTGGCGTCAACTAGTGCAGCCGAGGAGTTTGCCGGTTACGAGGCTTGGCTTGAGAACCAGCCGCTGGCGCCGGCATCGCGGCGGGCGTACCGCGGGCATGTGCGCCGGTACGTCGAGTTCTTGGCGAGATGGCCGGACGAGGGTGGGAATCCGCTCGAGGACGCCCATGCGCGTGATTACGCTGTCCGCGACTTCAAGAGCCATCTGAAGACGGTCCGGCGCGCGAAGCCCGCCTCGGTCAATCTCGCGCTCGCCGGCATCGACCATTTCTACCGCTACCTCGGTGTCGGTCGGCCGGATGTGCGGCGCGAGGAGCTCGCTCAGGCCGCGCCACGCGCATTGTCGCCTGAGGAGTTGCGGCGGTTTCTGCGTGCTGTCGAGCGCTGCGATTCGTCGCGGGATCGCGCGATCGCGCTGCTGCTACTCAACACGGCGATTCGAATCGGCGAGTGTGCCGCGCTGGACGTCGAGGACATCGCAGTCTCGGCACGCAAGGGCCAAGTCGTTGTGCGTGATGGCAAGGGCAACGCCTACCGGGAGGTCCCGCTCAACGTCGAGGCGCGCGACGCGCTGGATGCCTGGGCTGCGGTTCGCCGCGGCCAGCTGAAGGACAGCGCGGAGGCCGCGCTGTTTGTGAGTCGCACGGGTGAGCGGCTATCTACGCGTGCGCTGGATCTCGTGGTTCGCGCGCTCGCTCGCGAGGCTGGCCTTGACCTTTCCGCGCACACGCTGCGTCACACCTGCCTGACTCGGTTGGTGCGCGCCGGCACGGACGTCGTGCTCGTTGCCGAGCTCGCCGGCCACCGTCGCCTTGAGACCACGCGCCGTTACAGCTTGCCATCTCAGGACGATCGGCAGAGTGCGATGGAGCGCCTCCACGTCGAGTACTGAGCGGGTCGGCGCGTCGAGATCTCGCACGTGAGCCCCATGCCGCGGCCGCGCCCGGCCGTAGCCGGACATGCACCCTGAGGCCGCGGTGAGGTGCTTCCTGTGCAGGGCGCCTGGGCGGTTCCGGCGGATGCGGATCGTATCGTTGGGCTCTGTGGAGGACCGACCGTCGAGACGTTCCAAAGACGCGCCGGCGCCGGCGGTCCGTGGGGCCGACGGCCAGCCAGCGATGTCGCCAGAACCGCGGTGGCGGCGCGTGGCCCTCGGCGCCTGCCTGACCATCGCGACAGCGGCGATCGGCTGGGCCGTCGTCAAGACACTCGACGGCGGCGCCCGCGTGATCGATCCCAAGCCGCTCGTCACGGTGCACGTAGAAACCGACCCCGCCAAGGTCTTCGCGGGACATCCCGAGTGGCAGACCTACGACTTCGTCTCGCCGGCGTCTGCGAGCGATCTCGGCCGCCCGCCGGCGCGATGCCGCGAATGGCGGACCTGGGCACGAGACGCGGACGGCGTCGATGCAGACGAAACCCACGCACACGCCTACCTGCAGGGCACACCCGGAGCGGCGGTGGTCATCGACGGCATCGAGGTGGAGATCATCCGTCGCCGAGCGCCAATCCGAGGAACCAGCGCGCACTGCCCCGCCGGCGGCGCAGTGGGCAATCCGCGGCTCATTGATGTCGACCTCGACGCCGACCCGCCCCGGGTCCTGTACGCCGAGGCCGGCGACGACTATCCAGCTCGGCGGCGCCTGAACTTCACCCTCACGGGTGCGGAGAGCGACACGTTCCGCTTTCGCGCCCACACGACGCGCTGCGACTGCACATGGCGAGCCCGTGTACAGATGGTGGTCAACGATCAGCGCATGCAGCTCACCCTCGACGAGGATGGCAAGCCGTTTCGCACGAGCGCAAGCGCGGCCGCTCGACACGTCGCGTGGAGCGGCCGGCGATGGGCCCCGATGGCGCGTGCGGACTGGGAACAGACCCTGCCCGTCGATTGGGCTAAGTTCGTGCGTGAGCAAGGCCGCTGAGCCGCGTGCGTCATTGAAGGCCGCGTCTGATGTGACGGCGTCTGCTTAGGCTCGTGGGCGAGTGTCCGCTAGCGCCTCCTCGATGAGCTCTCTGGTGGCGCCGAGCTGCGCCAGTGCTCGGGCGGCGGCTGAGCGGGGTTGTTCGATCAGCGCGACGACGATGTCGCCATCGTCTACGGCGCGTCCCACTCGCATCGCGAGAAGCTCCGCGTGTTCGACGGCTTGCTGCACGCGATCATCGAAAGCGGCCATCTCAAGCTCCGGCGTCCGTTGCGCGCGCGTAGCGTTCGTCACCGGCCGGCCAGCCACCGCGAGCCCCACGTCGTCTTCACGCATGAGGCGCACGAGCTGGTGTGAGATTCGTCCTTCGATGACTGCTCGGCGGATCTGCTGGCCGCGCTGCTTCATCCGCGATCGACCGGTCTTGATCTCAACGAACACGATCTCACGCAGCTCGCCGGCGTCGAGACCGTCGAAGACCACGTAGTCGACGGGGTTGCCGAGGAAGCTTGCATCACGCGGGTCATACGGGAAGCCGGGCAGCCAGGGAGCAACGTTCTCGCCGCTGACACCGTCGCGGGATGTTCGGCTCAGCAGCCGAGATTGGGCACGTGCCTCGTCGACCTGTGACTTGGTGAACGGATGCGTGACGCGCCGGCGGACGTACAGGACCGTGACGACCAGCAGCGCCGCGAACGCGATCAGTAGCAGCAGGGTCGGAGTCATCCTTTGGCTTCCTTGGTTGGCTGTTGGCCACTGTCGAGCAGTAGGCCGATCGGGCCGTCAAGGCAGATCAGCTCAAGCGCTCCCTGACCCTATAACCGACAGCCCACGGCAATGCCAACCGGCTTGTTCGGCCCATGTCCGCGGGTTGGCCGGATCACGCGCGGGCCACGCGGCAAGGAGGCGCCGCGAGCGAAAGTCCCCCCTGGGCATGTACCTGCTTTGCCTCCTTCCATGAGACGCGAACCCGCCGATATACACAGCTGTGGATAGCACGAGCTGGTCTGGAGTCGCAGGGTCTGGCGCATGCCCGAGCCCTCCGAAGACCTGGTCGCGTTCGGTGGGGTTGTCCGCCAGCTGCGCCTCGAGCGTCAGATGAGTCAGTGGGAGCTCAGCGAGCGTGCCGGCGTGCATAAGAACACGCCTGGGCTGATCGAACGCGCTGAGCGATCCCCGGCGCTGGAGACGATCAACGCGATCGCCGGGGCACTCGGGCTGCGCGGCTCGGAACTGCTGCGCCTCGCCGAGCAGCACCGGAAACAGGGGAAGTAACCGCGCGCGCAGGCGCTGAGTGGTGGGGCAGGTCGGTCGGCGAAGCCGGGGCCGGCTAGCGTGGCGTGTTGTGCGGTGGCCGCGGTAAGGCCAGAAGCCAACGATCGACGAGCGTTCGGCGTGGCCGCTGTTCTTCTCGAAGCTTGGTACGCGCTAGGTCGCATGCCTCGGCGTGATGCGCATCATCGTTGGTCTCCGCCGCGGATCGTTGAGCTGCGTGGACGGCGAGGTTCTCGCACGCTGTCTGATGGGCGGCGTCCATGCGTGTGAGCTCATCTCGGAGGGATCGCATGCGGGCGCGGGCGGCAGTCGCGAGGTGCTCGGCGTCCCGGTCGGGCATTTCGGCTGCGGGAGCGACCTCGCGGGGTCGAGCGCGAGGCCGAAGCCAATCAAGTATCTGGTCGCGCCGACGACGACGTAAGCGAGCCGCGGGCGGAAGGGTCTGTGCGGCTGCCGCGGCCGCTGCGGCTGACGTCGTGGCCGCTGTCGCGTCGGCGCTTGCTTGGTGGAACGCCGACTTCGTGGTTTGTCGCTGCTGGCCGGCTCGTGCGGCCTCCTGCTCAAGTGGCTCGTGGTCAGCCTGCCATTGCTCGGTATCGGCGGCCTGACGGAGCGGAAGGCGGGGTGGGGTGCGGTCCAGTTCGCGTTGACTGTCGCTCATCCATCGGGCGAGGTGGTTGTGCAGACCTTGGCAGTACAGGCCGGCGGCACCTGGTGTCGATTCGATGAGGGCGAAGTCAGCCACACGACGGGCGACGCGTAGGAAATGCACGTGCCCCTTGGGCCGGTGGTGGCTGCGAAGGTCGGGGATCTGCGACGAGATCCATGGCGCGACTGCGATGCGAAGCCGAGGCTCGCGCGACATCGGGTCCTCAAGCAGGTAGAGGTAGCCGCGCCGACTCAGGATTTCGTTGAGCATCGCCTTGAGCTTGAGCGGCTTCGTCCACGCTTGGCGATCGACGATGAACACCCAGTCGATGACGTGGCCGGCTGCCGTCCGTTTCACATTTCGCTCCTGCAGGTCGGCGACTGGGAGCGTCGAGTACTGCACCTCGACGCACAGCGGCGCCCGGCCAGGCGGCTCAAGGAAGATGTCAGATCGACCCGCGTGGCCGGCGGTGCCGGCGTGGACGGCCTCCAACCGGACGATCGCGTCGGGGTGAGCGCGCTGTAGCGCACGGGCGATGTTGTTCTGCGCCTCGAAGTGCTTCTCGCTCATCCGTGCAGCGCCGGGGCAATCGGCATCCGCGGCCGCACCGGCGAGGTGCCTGAAGTAGGCGCGTCGACCGATCGACACGGCAGCGCTCGTGGCGGTGATCGCGCCACCGCAATCCGGACATACGAGCTCTTGGCGTCGACAGGCGTGTCTGGCGGCAGCCATATCGGCAACGCCTGCCTCGTCGACGAACTGGTCAGGCCACACGGAGGCCCCGTCAGCAACGCGCCTGGCCCAATACACGCCGACGAACGATGCCATCCCGCCCCGACGAGACGCGCAGCCATGTGGTCGCTGCACTCTGACCCGGGCCGGCATCGCAGGCGATTCGGCCCTGGTCGGGGCCCTGCAGGGGTGTTACGCGTCGTCGGTCAGCGCGCCGACGTCCCCGCCGATCGCGGAGTCTCGGTGACGTCTGCCGGTGCGTCGCGCTTCGACGTAGTGCGCGGCTGCCTCAATACTGCCGCCCTCCGAGTGATACGACCGTGCCCACGCTCGCGCCGTCTGGATGATCTGCACGAGCAGATCCGGGTCGGACGCGTAGAGCTTTCCGTCGTGTTCGCGGTTGATCACCCCGAGCAGCTCGAGTTGGGTGATGTGCGTGGAGATCGTCGACCGGTCGATCTTGTAGCGGTGCTGTAGCTGGTCGGCGAGCGCGCCTGGTGCGGCGTTGTCGGCCGACACGAGGATGCTGATGATCGCGCGCTTCACCGGATCGCCGAGTGCGAGCAGCAGCTTGCCTGAGGTCTCGTTGGGGTATTTGCTAATGCTCCACAGCCTAGCCCTTGCGAAATCCTCTTTCTAGCAGGCGATTCGCGGCTTCCGCTAGTGCCACCGCTAGTGGTATGAAGGGTGGCGCTCGCGACCGGTTCTGCGGTACTCTGGACGGCGATGTCAACAAGCCAGATCGAGTCCTCCAGCGGCTATGACGAGCGACCGTTCGCGGTCGTCGTCACCGAGCGCAAGCACGAGCTCGGCCTCAGCTACAGCGTCCTGTCGGCGCGCACGAAGGCGATGGATCGGGATGGTCGCGGGCTGTCGCCGGCGTACCTGGTGCGCTTGTTCAACGGCTACGAGGATCCCGTCGCTCGCGCCATCTGCCTGATCGCTGGGGCCTTGGAGCTTCGAGCCCGAGGACTTCGTCGAGTACCACCTGCACCTCGCTCGAGCGATCCTCGACGAACGCGTCGATCGTGACCGTGCCGTTCAATCGCTGAAGTTGCTCTCAGACGAAAATCGTGAGCAGATGCGAACGATGGGCGGGCCGCGTCAAGCCGGCCGCGCGCGGCACGCCGTCGCACGCTGACCGCTCGCCCGCCAGCCTGGCTCGCGTTCGTCGCCTCGGCGACGATCTCGGGCAGTCGATTTGACTTCTGGCTAGTGACTCGTTTACTAATGGGATCATGGTACGACGGCTTGGGTCGGAGGAACTGCGCGGCGACCCGCGCGACGGACATCTGCTCGAAGGCCCTCGATTTGGGCAGCTCATGCATGCAGCCATCGGCGATCTCATGGCGCGTAACGCCACCGGCGGCACGGATGTCGTCGCTGCGGTCACGCGAACACTTGAGCGCAACGACAGTGCCAATCCCGCGCTGCGGCGCCGCCTGACGGCTGCTGTCTTCGAGCTATGCCAACCAGTTCGCGCCGCGCGGAGCCACGCTGATTGGTGCCGAGCTGACGGTTGGCGGGCAGCGCCTAGACCTGGTCTGGCGAGCTGCGCATGAGGTCTGGGCCGACGAGCTCAAGAGCGCCGGTGACCGTCTGACCTTCGCAACGGCCCGCCAGTGCGCTCGGCAGGTCAAAGCGGCTCGCGCGCACTGGAGCGACGCGTCGTCGGGATTCGCATTGTCTGGCTGCAGACACCGGGACGCGAGTTGTGGGTCGGCTCCCAGGAGGCATCACGATGAAGCTCACGCGCGTCCAGCGCGACCAGATCGTCGCCAACGTTCGGGCCCGACGGGCCGCAGGCGACTGCACCCACGCGCACATCCGCGCGATCGCCGCCGCGGCACGCGTGACGCCGAACTACGTCTACACGCTGGCGCGCAACGGCGTCCCCGACCGTCAGCGCATGGGCTGGCAGCTGACCGACCGGGCGATCGAGCTGTACTACCGCGAGCGAGGTGTCGTCAGCGCCGTCCACGCCGCGATGCAGGCCGACGGCGGCTGCGAGGTCGGTGTGCGCCAGCTTCAACGCGCATTTCGCCAGCAGCTGGGCAGCGACGAGCGAGCGTTCGTTCGCTGGGGTGCTGCACGCCGTCGGGCGAGCTCCGGCACCGTGCTATGGGAAGCGCCTGAGCGAAACGCCGTCTGGCAGACCGACCATGTGCAGCTCGGCGTGCCGGTCCTGTTGCCTGGGCACACGAAGACCAGGAAGCTGTGGATGACGTACTTCATCGACTGCTACTCGCGGATGGTGATGGGCTGGATGGTGTCCGTCCGACAAAGCTCGGACGCCGTCCTGGAGGCCCTGCGCGACGCGATCGCCATCGACCCCGACGTCTCGCACCCGCATGGCGGCAAGCCGCTGGTCGTGATGTACGACAACGGCCTGACGTTTCTCGCCGAGGTCGTCCAGGACGCCGCGGCGTTCCTGGACTTCCGCACGTTCGCCGTCGCGCCGTACTCCCCCCATCAAAACGGCAAGGTAGAGCGATGCCACCAGACGATCAGCCGTCTCGCGCTCAGCGCTATCGCAGCATGGGACCACGGGCCCCGCAACGAGGCCGGCAAGCTGTATGACTACACACCGATCAGTGAGCGTGAGCTGATCGAGCGGGTGGGCTGTTGAGCGCCGCTGAAGTTGGGGATGGTGGCGTCGCTCGGGATGGGCATCGAGGGGTCGGGTACGAAAGAAGAAGTAAGCCGGTCAGGGGGCCGGGGTCGCGGCCCAGAGCTGCGCGGGGCGTCCGCCGGTGGCGATCTGGGAGACGGTCGCTCGACCAGTTGCCTGGAGGGCGCGGAGTGCGTGGTCGAGTTGACCGGCGGGCTGGTTGTGGTTGAGGGCGTCGCTGATCTGGCTGCGGGTCAGTCCGGCCGCGCTTGCGGTGAGGGCGGCGTGGATCTGTTCGGCGAGCGGTTGGCCGGTCGCGCCGGTCAGGGCCCATGCGGCGCTGCGGGCGGCGTAGTCGTGCAGCGCGAGCGCGGCGGTCAGGTGCTGCGGGCTGATCTGCTTGGCGCCGTCGGTGAGGGCGTAGATGAGCGCGAGGCGGATCGTGTGCGCTTCGGCGCGGGCGGTGATCTGGCCGAGGATCCCGGGCTGGGGCTGGGCGAGCTTGCGGTAGGCGTCGTGCCAGAGCGTGCGGGCGTCGTCGTCGAGGCGTAGCTGCCCGGCGTTGCGCGCGTGTTGAACGGCGGCGGCGAGGAGGCGGTGCAGGCCGCTGTCGGCGAGCGGGTCGTGGTGGCCGCCTTCGGGCAGTAGCCGCTGTCGGCGGCAGGCGATCACCACGAAGCGGTTCAGGTAGCCGTTTGAGAGCTCGATCGTGGTGGTGTGGCGGCGCAGTTCTTCGCGGGTGATGTGACCGATCAGCGCGATGTGCGCGCTGGTCGCGCGCGCTGGCGCGGTGCGGGTCAGGATCGCCAGCGGTCGGCCGTCCCATGCCGAGCGCAGCGTCGGCGAGAGCGTGGAGATCTCGCGGGCGGATGACTTGAGCACACTGGCGAACTCGGGCTCGATCACGAGCAGCCGCTGATCGCTGATGCCGGGGTCTTGGCCGCTGGGGTCGCGGACGGCCCAGATCAGTCCTTCGCCGGAGGATAGGCCGGTCAGGATCCGCCGCTCGAGGGTCGCGTCGACGGTGGCGATCAGCCGGCGGACGTGATCCCAGGATGAGCCCTTGCGGGCCTTGCTGCTGTCGCCGACGAGGAGCATGAACTCGTGCGGGTGATGGCGGGTCGCCTCGACGGTGAACCACGCGCCGCGGCCGATGGCGGCACCGAACGCGACCAAGAGCTGGGTCAGGATCGCGACCGGGTCGGCCTCGGTTTGCGGCGCGATCCGGGTGACGATCTCACCGAGCAGCTGGTGGTAGACCGTCGCAGCGGGTGGGGCTGGCCAGCCCGCGGGCGCCGGCAGGGTCGTCGCGTCGGGCCGGGGTTCCTCAGGTGGCGGGTCCAGCAGCGACGGCGATGTCATTCGGCGGAGATCTCGGCGACCGCGACGCGTGCGGCGGACTCGTCGACGATCGCCTTCTTCTGCGCGAACGCGGCGATCAGGGAGGCGACGGCGAGGTTGTTGACCAGCCGCGGCAGGCCCCGTGAGACCTCGTAGATCAGTCCGACGGCGTCATCGGAAAACAGCGTGTCCGAGCGGCCGGCGAGCGCGAGATGATGCGTCACGTAGCTGGCCGTCTCGGCAGCGTCGAGGCCGCTGATCGCGTAGCGCAGGGCGATCCGCTGATCCAGTGCGGCGAACGTCCCTTGGCGCAGCCGGCGACGCAGCGTCGGCTGGCCGAGCAGCAGCAGACAGAACGGTGCCGTCTGATCCATCCCCAGGTTGCTCAGGCAGCGCACGCCCTCCAGGCTCTCGGCGTCCAGCAGGTGCGCCTCGTCGATGATCAAGACGACCTGCTTGCCGCGCTCGGACGCCTCGGCGACCAGCAGCTCCTGGGCTTGGGGGATCAGCGCGGCATGGTGAAAGCGCGGTGTGTCGCCCAGCGCCGTGACGATCAGCCCGTAGATGCCGCGCAGCCCGACCCCGGGGGTGCCGAGATAGACAATCGTGTGCCGCGAGGCGTCAAGGCCCGCGACCGCCGCCCTCGCGGCCACCGTCTTGCCGGCGCCGCACTCGCCGCTGATCACGCCGATCGCCTGCTCACTGATGCACCACGCGATCCGCGCGACCGCCTCGGCATGCGCGCCATGGGCGTGCAGCATCCCCGGCGCGAGGTCCTTGCCGAACGGCATCCGCGAGAACCCGTAATGCGCGCGCAACCGGTCGATACTCATCCCCAGCTCCCTTCGTTGATGTCACGATCGTCGCCGTCGCCGTCGCCGTCGCCGTCGCCGTCGCCGTCGCCGTCGGGCTGGGCGAGGCTTGCGTAGTCGATGCGGTGCCCGCCCAGCTCGGCGTCGCGCTTCTCAGCCAGCAGCCGCAGGTAGTCGATCCCGGTCGCCGGCGGTGGCGGCGGAAGCTCGCGCTGCGCTTGGGGATGGGTGCGGCGGCCGATCACCAACGGGACCCCCAGCCCGAACGGCCGATGCTGGTAGCGAACCTCGATCCGCGTCAGGTCAAACGGATCGAACACCAACTCGACCTTGCGGCCCACGAGCGCGGCGTCGACCTCGTATTGGTTTGAGTGCAACGACACCGTCGCGGTCTTGGTCACCGTCCGCTCCTGCGACCACAAAAACGCCTCGCGCAGCAGCGCCGGCGTCGGCAGCAGCGGCGCGCCCGCCTGCTCAAAGCGCTCCAGCGGCGTCTGCTCGGTCTCGGAGTGCACGCGGCGGTGGTAGACGACTTCAAGCCACGCGCTGAACAGCCGGTTGAGCTCGACGAGCGTCACGCCGTCGTCGATCTCGACCAGGAACTGATCGCGGACCGTCCTGAAGAACCGTTCGATCTTGCCCTTCGTGGTGGCCGCTCGCGGGCTCGCGTGGACGAGTCTCACGCCCAAGACAGCGCATGCACGCAGCAGCTGCGAGGACACGAACGCCGAACCGCGGTCGACGAGGATCGCCGCGGGGACGCCGCGGGCCATCAGCCCCGAGCGCAGCGCGGCCTCCAGACGAAACACATCCTCGCCGGTGCCCCACCGCCAGCCGACCAGCAGTCTGCTGTGGTCGTCGATGAACGCCAACAGCACCGCTCGGCGCGCTGCGGTGCCGGCCAGAAACGGGCCGTGCAGGCCATCCCCGGTCCACAACTCGTTGCGCACGCCAGCTTCGAAGCGACCATAAACCTTGCCCGCAGAGCGGCCGTCCGCGCGGACATTGAGCCCCTGCCGGGCGAAATGCGTCTGCAACGTCCGCAGCCCCGGCACCGACTCACCGTCGGCGCCCGCGACAGCAAGCATGATCTCGCGGACCTGCGCCGCGGTCCGGTCGGGCCGCTCGCGCTTGAGTGCGAACGCCAGCTCGAGCTTCCCGGCGCTCGTGCGCGGTTCCACGACCGCCGGCCGAGGAACGAGCGCCTCAAAGCCGCCATGACGGTAAGCGCGGATCCATCGATCAAGCGTCGTGCGACTGATCCGCACGAGCCGGCCGTCGGGATCGACGTGCTCACGCTCGCTCACGGCGCGGACCAGCCGGCCGCGCTCAGCCTTGCTCAACACCGCGTCGGCCGCGTCACGCACGAGCGCGTAGCGGAACAGGCCGATCTCGCGGCGGCGGTCCTCGCCCATCAGTTCTCAGCGCTCTCGCTCACGAGCGCGAGACCGTCCCAGCTCAGCGCACCGCCGGGAAGGGACAGCTCGTGTTGCCAAGCAGCGCCCCGCCCGACAGCACACCGGCAATCCGCCACGGATCACCGGGCCCGAACCGCAACACCCACGCCCGCGCCGCGACCGCGACCGCCTCCAACGCGTCCGCGACGCCGTTCCCCGCCGGCAACACCGGTCCCAGTTCCGCGTCCAGCGCGACCGCGCAACGCGTGAAATGCGCCCTGACCTGCGCGGCCCGCTGCGTAAACCGCCGCAGCCAGCCTCGGACCGTGCCCGCCGGCAGACCCAAACGCGCCGCGATCGGCCGATGCCCCTCCCCGCCAACATGCGCCTCGATCGCCGCCCCGATCACCACGACCTCGTCGCGGCGGCGCAACAACGCCACATCCGGCAACAACACATGCGTGCCCAAGCATCCCCGACACCGCGCCCGCCGCGGCCCAACAGCCGATCTCCCAGCGCGCAACGCAGCACCCGCTCCCGCGCATGCCCCCACGGCCCCAACACCGCCCGACACGACGGGCAGCCAATCCGCCCGCCGACCAGCCAACCCTCGAGCAGCCCCGGCTCGACGCCTAGGATCAACATCGGGTGCCACCTCCGGCATCCAGAGAGCCCTCCCGACGACGATCAATCAGACGGGAGGGCTCTCGCGCGTTCAGGAACCGCCGAAGCCTCCCACCGTCACCACAACGAACGGCACCGGCGCCCCCGACCGTGCCCAATCTCAGCGGCGCTCAACAGTGGGCGCGGCCGTGGAGATCTACAACTTCAGCCGCGGGCACAGTGCGCTCGGCGGTCGCACGCCGTGGGAGGCGTTTGACGGCGATGCGACGCAGCTGCGCATCGAACCGCCCGAGCGCCTTCGTTTCGCGCTACGCCACCGCAAGATCCAGAAGGTCCACACCAAGGGGGTCTACAAGCACGGCGGCTGGTATCGCCACGTGGCGCTGGATGACCGCGAGGACGACGACGTCATCGTCGCGTGGTTGCGCAAGGATCACCGCACGGTCGACGTCTACGACCTCAAGGGCGAGTTTCTGTGCACGGCGCAGCCGAGGGTTCGCTCTCGCGCGAACAGATCGTCGAGGTCAAGCGCCGCGAGCGCGAGCGCTATACGCGTCAAAAGCGGCGCCTGAACACGGCGATCTCCGAGGCCGTCGAGGGGTACGCACCGACCAACGACCCGGCTGGTCTGGAGGTCATCAACGAGCGGACGCGCCCGCGCCGCCGCGCGTCAGCCTCCGATCGTGCCGAGGAGGCCCTACTCAACGACCTCGGACTGACCGGCCGGATCGGGCTTCCATGGCCCTCAGCGCACATCGACGCCGATGCTTGACCACTACCTACAGCTCGAGGACGCCCGCATTGTGCAGACGCCCGACTTCCTCGTTGCGCTGGAGAACATGCGCGGCGTGATCGTGCGCCGCGCGATCACGGTCTTGTGGGGAGAGTCCGGGCACGGCAAGACGATCGCCGGCCGCGCGGTCTACGAGCAGCTGCCGGCATCCCAGCGCTGCTGGATCAAGCTCACGACCCGACCCAACCCGCGTGTCATCACCAACGAAATCCTGCTCGCGCTCACCGGTGTCGAGCACGACGAGACGCGCTGGCAATCCGCGCGGACGCTCAAACGCGACCTGCGCGAACGCGACCAGGCGGTGATCTTCATTGACGAGGCGCAGAACCTGTCGATCGAATGCATCGAGTTCTTGCGTTGGCTGCACGAAGAACTTCCCGGCCAGTTCGCGTTGGCCTTCATCGGTGGCGTCCAGCTGCGCGGCCGCCTGGCGAGATCTGCGCAGCTCATGCGTCGCGTCTACCAGCCTTCGCACTTCGAGCGCCTGGACGCACACCGAGTCGACTACTACCTGCGCACCTACCACCCGATCTACGCCGCCGCCGAGCGCGCGCTCATCACGACGATCGACGACGAGCACTGCGACGGCAACTTCGGAAACTGGGCTCGCCTGACCGCCTCGGCGTACGACGTCTGTCGCGAAAAGGACGTCGACACGATCACTCTGCAGATCGCCAATGTTGCGATCCAACGCCACAGCGCATGGAGCCTGCGTACCTAACCACCTCGCACCATATCGCCGTCCACGTGGCCCCTGAAGACGGTCGCGACCGCGGTCAACCGGCGGCGTCCGAGCAGCTGCGGACGTGTGCCAGCGCGGCACGACGCGCGGCCACGGGCAAGCGCGGGACCGTGGTGTTCGCTGTTCCACCGGATGTCGCCTCGAACGCGACGGGACTGGCCGGCGGGGTCCTCGAGCATCTCGGCAAGGACCTCGACTTGCAGCGTGGACGTCTGGCCGCCGACGAGGCGTGGGGCCTGGCCGCCACCTGGCTGCGCGCGCACGACATACGCGCGCTCGTCGTCATCGGAAGCCAATACGCCAGTGCGGCGCTGTGGCGACGCCTGGCGGCATTGGCCACCGAGGCGCGGCTCACCATCGCGCTTATCGGAACAAGCCCGCGGCTAACCCGGGCACAGCGCGAGTTGCTCGGCGGGCCGATCACTAGATGGCGGGCCGACACGTTTACAAGCTGGATCTCACAGCTGCCGCCAGCCGACCGCGCACCGCCACGAGCGCGACGGACTCCGTTTCCGGCGGTACCAGTCGACGAACTTCCGTTCTTTCGCGCGTCGTGCGCGCGACTGCTCGGTGCCGAGGCGTTCGACGTCGTCGACGCCGCCTACCGCGCCGCGTTTCGATCGACCGAACGTTGGCTGAGCAACGTCGCGCGGCCACTCACCGAGGAGTGCACGGGCGCCTTTCTGGCTGACCTCATCAGCGACGCCGACGGAATCCACGATCAGCTCACGCGCATACGCGGCGCGCAAGCGGCGTTCTGGCGCGCGAGATGGTTGTTGAAGGTGCATGTCGACGTGCTGGCTGCCGCCTACCGAGCGCACCTCGACGGCATCGACCGTCACGCCGCCGCCGACCTGCTCAACGGCTACGTCTCTCCGCGCACGGCGGCGCTCGCCGCGATCACCTTGCGCACCCAACTGCCGCCCGGCCGACTTGCCTTGCTCAATGCCCAACAGCTCACCCACCACTGCCGCGCCCTCAACCTCGGCGAGGGACCGCCGATCACCTTCGGACCGGAACGACCACTGCTCATCGCTCACCGACTCGAAGCCGAGCGCAGGGGCCAGGACCCACGCGGTGCACTGTTCTGCGACCACCACGGCCAACGACTGCGCCCAAAGGCCATTAAGCAACTGCTGCGGCGCACCTCGGCCGAGACAGGGCTCGCGCTCACGCAGACCTGGTCGCCCCCAACACAACGCCAGCACGCCTACTGGATGCATCGGCGTGGCCTGAGCATCCAACCGCTGGCCGAACATGCCCAATGAGACGCCAGCGCTGCTCGACGGCGCTCGCATTCGCACGCTGCGTCACGCCGCCGGCCTATCCGCGCGCGAACTAGCCCGTCGCCTGGGCGTCAGCCCGACCAGCATCGCGCACCTCGAGACCGGGACCAACCACGGCGAGCTGCCGCTTCGCCTCCTCGCAGAGCCGCCCAAACGCTCGCCGTCTCGCCCTCCGAGCTGCTTACCCGCAGCGACGACCACCCCCGCACCCCGCCGAAGACGACCGCACAGTCGAAGCCGCCCTGCTGATCGCCGGCGCTCCAACATCGACCCGCGAACTCGCCGATGCGCTCGGATGGAGCCTGGCGCGCATCCGAGCCGCGATCGACCGGCTGCATGCGCGTCTTGTGCACACCGGCCTACGCGTTCACGACTGCGGATGGCAGCGCCACGCACTGCGTCCGGCCACCGAACATCTCACCGATCACCAGCAGCACGCTCTTCATCGCCTCGGCCCAATCCACCGCGGACTCACGGCGCAAACCGCCGCCCTCCTGCGTCTGGTCGCCGAGCAACACGCCGGCGAAACCACGCTGCGCCACGTGACCAACAGCCAGCGCGTCGCGCTGCAGTCTCTGCTCAAGCAGTGAGGTGTGTCTGAGTCAACGCCACAGATCCGGCCGGCAATCAGACCGCATCGGGCGGGTCGGGCGGTGTGGTGTCTGCGTAAGGTAGCTTCGCTGCGGCGGCCTGTCAAGGGCACCGCTGCGCGGCTTCGCGCTGGGGGCTCGGCCCTGTCGGGCTGCCCTTGACAGGCCGTCCTCGCTGCGCTGATGGTGTCGGTCAGGCGGGCAGCGGGGCTGCCCGCGGGGTGCGCGGCGGTCACGGGTGCTGCTGGCGCCGGGCGCGGTTGTAGGCGATCCGCAGCCGGCGAGCGCGGTGCAGGCCGACGCGGCGGGCGTGGCGGATGGCGGGTCCGCGGCCTTCGTGCTCGTCGTCGGGGGTGACGTAGCCGATGCCGGCATGCAGGCGTTTGGTGTTGTACTCGTCGCGGACCGAGGCGAGCTCGGCGCTGCAGGACGGCGGGGTCGGTGATGCGGTCCAGGTGTGGCCAGTCGGCCTTGATGTGGCTGAACAGGCTCTCGATCCAGGCCTGGTCGGTCGGGGTGCCGGGCCGCCCGAAGTGCTGCGCGATCGCGCACATCACCATGAACTCGCGCGTGGACCCGGATGTCATCTGCGGCCCGTTGTCGCTGACGGCCAACAGGACCGGGCGAGCCGGGTCGTCGACGGTCGGGTCGGCGAGCCGGCGCTGGTGCTCGTCGACGGCGTCCAGCAAGCCCTCGCGCTCGAGTGCCAGGGTGAACGCGAGCTGGACCTGCAGGCCGGTCTCCTCGGCACTGACGTGCTCGCAGATCCACTTGCGCGTGACGAGGTCCATGATCGTCACGACGTAGGTTGCGCGGCAGCGCGCGAACCGGGTCGTGTCGTAGATCCAGATCGAATGGCGCTCATATGCAGCCCATTCGGGGAACGGCGCGCGTTCCGAGCGGCCCGCGCGACGCGGCCCGCGGACCCTGAGGCCGTGCGCGGCGAGGACCCTGCGAACCGTTGACGCTGAAACCCACACCAGCTGCTCGTAGCTGCCGCGGTGCGCGAGCTTGCGATGCGAGCGATCCGTCAGCCCGTGCTGCTCGAAGACCGTGACGATCGCGGCCTCCTCGTCGGGCGTGATCGCGTGCAGCGCGCCGCCGCCCGGCCGGCGGTCCTCGAGCGTCCCGGCCGCCCGGCGCTCGCGCCAGCGCCATGCCCGCGTCTCGCCGAGCTCCAGGTACGCGCACACGCGGCGGTGATCCCAGCCGTCGGCGACGGCGCGGTCGATGAGGTCAAGCAGCCGGTGCTTCGTGGCCGCCGGCACGCGCAGCGGGACCCGGCCACTCAGCCCCAGCGCCCTTTTCCCTGCGCCAGCATCAACCTGACGCCCATCTCCTTCAGCGCCTCCGAAAGCCGCGCGATCTCCGCCCGCGCCGCCGCCAGCTCCGGATCGGGGCCGCCGCCCGGCCGCACACCGGGCCGCGATGCCGCCAGCGCGTCCAGCGCGCCCTGCCGCGCGACCGTCCGCAGCTTCATCACCGTCGAGCGGTCGACCCCGGATCGGTCGGCGGCCTCGCTGATCGTGTACTCGCCACGGACCAGCGATAGCCAGATCTCGTACTTCTCGCTCGGCGACAAGAACCGCTTCGCTCGACGGCCCGACGGGCCGGTACCGTTGGACTGCACCGTCATGATCGACTCCTTCTGGACAGGCCCGAAAGGCTGCCAGATGCGGACTGATCAAATCGCCGAAGTGTGGCGCGAACTCAGACGCAAACCAGCAGGGTCTCATCACCGCATCGCCCGAAGGCAGCTTCAGCCTCAGCGAGACCGCAAGATTCGGCCTCTATCCAGACACCGAACCGCCGTCGAACTCTCATGATGCCGCTCAGCGAGCAGCGACCTCGTGAGCTCCGCGTGACGCCGGATCCCCCGGTGCCGAGCCTCGCCACTCTGATCGCGGCTCTCGAGTGCGCGTGGAACAACATACGCAGCCAGCATCCGGAAGTTCCGCCCGTGGTCCTCGTCACCGCACGAGCATCGAACCCCAACAACCCATGCGTACTCGTGGGCCACACGGCCACCCGGCGCTGGCGGTCAACGGGCGACGCGCTTGCGATCGACGAGGTCTTCCTCGCCGGCGAGGCGCTGGAGCGCAGCGCACACCCGCTGCTCGCCACGCTGCTACACGAAGCGGCGCACGCACTCGCGCGAGTCCGCGCGATCAACGACACCAGCAGACAGCGCCGCTACCACAACCTCGCGTTCCGCGCGCTCGCTGACGAACTCGGACTCGTCGTCGAACGCCATCCTCTCACCGGCTGGGCAACCACATCGCTTCCGACGACAACAGCCCAGCTCTACGCGACCACAATCAGCGTCCTGCAGCACGCGCTCCAGCTCTACCGATGCCACGAACGAGCCGCCCCACGGCCGCAGCCCCGGACGGGCACAAGGGCCTACGTCTGCGGATGCGGCCGCCGGATCCGCGTCGCCCGATCCGTCTTCGCGCAAGGCGACATCCTCTGCGCGAACTGCATCGAACCCTTCGATCCCGTCGACTAACCGCTCGACGCGCCTGGTGTCAGCCGCTGATCAAGCTGCCTCGTGTCGCCCGAGCCCACCCTCACCAGCCCGGCTCAGCCCGGGCCTCGGCTCTGACGACGACGCCGAGTAGGGGGCTGTCTAGTATCGGCGCAGAAGTGCGGCGATTCGGTTAGTAGAAGTGCGGCCCACCGCTGAATCAATCTCCGGCCCGACGCCCTCGGACGTTGGGCAGTCCCCAGTTGCTTGTTCGCCCGTCGGCGCGCTCGAGCGACCGCGAGGTTGGCTTGGCGGAGACGGCAGCTTCCTGAACGCTGTGTCGGCCTTGATGAGCGCTTCAGCCGTCTGCTCGTCGGTGACAAGAGTCGTCGGACGGGGTCCGTCCCATTCATCGCTGAGGAGCTGCAGTAGGGCAGGAAGCTTATGATGACCGCCCGCTACGAGCATGCGTTCTGGGGCGTTCTTGATCCGCTCCGGGGGGATCGCAACGATCATCCGGTTCAGCTCATCGACGATCTCGGTGACCTCATCGCGCTGGTCGGCAGGGCATCTCTCGGGCGCGACGTAGAAGTGCTCGCAGTGGTCAATCACGACCGCGCTCGTGCTCGGCCGATCGGTGAATCTCCGGAGGCGCTGACGCACGTCGCTGATCGCGTCGGCCTGTGGATCATCTGTGATGCGCTGGATGTAATGGGAACTGTCAACGACGCCAGCGCCGTATAGGACGATGTCGATCTGCGTTCCGTCAACAAAGTGTTCAGCGTCCATCGCGATGGTGGCGTCCCGCGAATCTTCGTCAGGTCTGTAGCCCCTGACATAGCACAGCTTCCGAGTTCGCCCCAAGGCGTGGGAGAGCCTGAGGGCGTTTAGATCCGCGTTGTCGAGGTGCTTGAGACCTGCCGCGCTCCACGTCGGCACGAACACGCCGCCGGCAAGCGACAGGATGGGTCCCTCTCCGCTGTAAGCGGGATGACCCTCCAGGTGGGGCGTGTGATCGACGTGTTCGACGGTGTAGCCAACGCCGCGTCCAGCGCAAACGGCGACCGCATCACGGGGTCGGACAATCGCTAGAAGATGTTTCGCGGCGACACGGCCGAGATCTTCGTGAAGCTCGCTGTCGATTCTAAGGCTGCCCTCATCTCCGTGCCGGCGTCGAGGGGGAACCCGGACGACCAGCGCACAGCTAAGCCCGATCTTGCGCGCGAGCGCCTGCCCAAGCTTGTCGCTGAGCGGAGGAGGCTCCCGCGCGATGTCCGTCACATGCACCCTGACGAGGTGCTCTGCGCGCTTGAGGAGCACTCCTACCTCCCGTGCTCGACCGGGCAATCCGAGCGCAGTCGCGACGTCCTCGTGGCCGCGACGCTCTTCAAGAACGAGTCGCGCGACCTCCCGCGCAAGTCGATCGAGTTCTTGGGACGATCTTCGCTGTCGTCGTACGTGAGAAGACATATCTACGCACGAGCATAACGTAAGAGTGCTAAACGGACCTAACGCATGGTGCCAATAGTTCATATGAAGCCAGCGGGCCAATCGGCAGATGCGGATCTTAGCCATGAGGCTAAAGGCGCACGGATCCATCGGGGGCGAAGATCGACAACGTCAACAACGCCGGATCCCCAAAGGAGGGGCAGATGACCACCACCAAGACAACCGTCGCGATCTTCATCACGACGCTTGATCCCGAGGACGACTTGGGGATCGAGGACAACGATGACGACGACGATCGCGCGTCGTCAGCGGTCAGGATCACGCGGCCGCCTAACCGTGGGTCCGGCGTCGCCTTGGCGGCGCCGGATACCCACGAGCTCGACGAGCTCGGCGTGTTCACCGCCGACGGAAGCATCGTGTTTAGGCGCAGCGGCATCCTGATCACGATGGAGCGCTTTGGGATGCTTCCGGACGGCCGTGTCCTGTTCAGCGTCGCCAAGGCAGTACCTCTGCCGACGCGTGACCCGCGTCCTGGCGACGAAGGCTGCTGATCATCACCAGCCGTGAAGCGCATCGACCGGGGCGGCTGAAACGCCGCCCTGGCCGCGCTTCTCAGTCGGTTCGAGTCCGTCGTCCGGTCCGCAGCGCGTACAGCAGGGCGCGCGAGAACATGACGTATTCAACCGCGCGAGCCGCCGAGGCTGGTTCGCCGGATCCGACCGCGGCGAGATCACGCAGGGTGGCAAGCCCCTTGATGGCGTCGACGCTCGCCAACGTGATCGCACCAGCCTCTGCGGCCTCCTCGGCTAAAGGAGCAGCGGACACCCGGTCGACATTCTCGACACCCGCTGAAACCGCGATCTCTCGCAGCTCCTGCTCGACGAGCGCGAACGCCTCCAACACGGCCGCCTCCGGTACGGTCGCGGCCAGAGCCACAAGACGCTCCCCCTCCCGCTGTTGGCTACTTGACTCGACGATGCCTGCCGCGACCACACTCTGCGCGACTACCGCCGCGCCGTTCTCCCACTGCTCGAACTCCAACCCTGCCGGGCCTACCTTCAGGCGCTTTATCGGGGCGGCGAGCAGCACCAGCAAGCGCTCGCGAAACACGAGGGCGAAGCAAATCAACGCCGACGGCCAAGCGAGAGATGCAACCAGCGAAGCGATGAACTCTCTCCACGTCACGCCGGACATGCTCCCATCCCCGGATTATCACGGGGTGACAACAGACGGACCCGGGCCGGCGTAGATATCCGCCTCGCCTGTGGCGATCGTCACCGGCCCGTAGCCGACGTCGGGCCAGCATCTGCGCTCTGCATCGCGTCGTTGTCTTGATAGCGCTGCTGCCGCTGGCCGGCGATGTCGCGCTCGTCCTCCTCTTTCCCGACTTCGTGTGGGCGCCGATCATGGAACTGGGCGGGTAGCTAGGAGGCCGCTTCAACAGCGTCGTCCGACACCGTTGATGGAAGCCGGCGACCGCGTGGGTTCGACCAAAACGCGTCCGCGGCGCCCGGAACGAGCCGATCAAGCTTCCATCAACAGGGGAGCACTTCGAGACCGCTTCACGATGCCGTGGAGTTCGGCTCCACTTACCGAACGGGCACAGTTCTGCTCCCCTGCTAGGCAGACCCAAGAGGCTCGCAGCAACCGGCAGCTATACACAGTTGTGTGTAGCGGTGCTAGCGTCCCGCGACCATGAGCCTCAGCACGCTCATCGTTCTGATCGCCGTCGGCTCGCTAGTGGCGTGGAAGGTTGGCTCGATCGCGCTGCGGATCCTTGGGATCGTGTGCTGCATGGGCGCCATGATCGATCTGGCCTCCCCAGGTGCGCAGAGCGCCTGGACTGCCATCGGCATCTTCGTGTTCGGCCTGGTCCTATGGCTCTCCGGCCACTGGCTCTTCGCCTTCCGACACCACTTCTTCCGCTCCGCGCTCGCCCAGCAGATCTTCACGCGGCTCCTTCCGGGCTGGCTTGACCCGACGCGCCGATGGAACGTGATCACGCTCGACGTCGAGCATCGCTGACGAGTACCACGAGCACGCCGGGGGCTTAGCTCACTGACCCCGCTGCGTCGATCCCGCCGGCAGGACCCGACTTTCCGCCGCTGAACGAACCGTGTCGTCGCGCTACAAAAACCGCGTCGTTTCGACCTCACAACTCATGACACTTCACAACAATCACCCGCAGCCGGTGTTGTTCCCACAGCTCGAGCACGTGTAGCAGGACCCCGTGCGCTGCATCATGCCGCCGCACTGCGCGCACGCCGGCCCGAGGTCGAGGCCGCGCATGCGCGCGGGGACGACGGGCGGGGAGTCGGTCATCGCCTCGGCGGCGGCTCGTGTGGTCGCCGGCTGGGTGACCGCCTGTGGTGTGCTCTTCGCGGCCCCAGCGGAGCCGCCGCCGTTCGACGGCCGGTTCGTGTCCGACGAGTGCGAGGAGCCGGAGTCCTCGGCCATCTTGCGGGCCCGCACCTCCGGCGTGAGGATGCCGAGCTCCTCCTGGGTGTCGGTGTCCAGGAAGCGGGACGCCAGCCAGCGCATGATGTAGTCGGGCATCGACTTGGCGAACGGGATCTCGGGGTTCTGCGTGATGCCTTCGGGCTCGAAGCGCATGTAGGAGAACTTCTCGACGAGCGTGTCCAGCGGCACGCCGTACTGCAGGGCGATCGAGATCGACGTCGCGAAGGCGTTCATCATGCCGCGCAGCGTCGAGCCCTCCTTGCCGATGTCGGTGAGGAAGATCTCGCCGACCGTGCCGTCCTCGTACATGCCCGCCGTGATGTAGCCCTCGTGGCCGGCGATCGAGAACTTGTGCGTGATCGACTGGCGCTCGCGCGGCATGCGGTTGCGCTTGGGGCCGGCCTCGGCGATCGCCTTCGTGCGCGCCGACGCGACGGCGCCCTCGATGAGCTCGTCGACCTGCTCCTGCGAGTAGCCCTCGACGACGATGGTCTGCGCACCCGCTACCGCCTCGCCCGCACCCTGCTGCGCGTCGGTGCGCAGCGCCTGCGCGGTCTTCGACCCATCGCGGTAGATCGCCAGCGCCTTGACGCCCAGCCGCCAGGCCTGCAGGTACGCGTGGGCGATGTCCTCCACGCCGGCCTCGTGGGGCAGGTTGACGGTCTTGGAGATCGCACCGGAGATGAAGTGCTGGACGGCGCCCATCATCTTGATGTGGCCCATGTGCGAGATCGCGCGCTCGCCGACCGCCACGTCGAACACCGGCATGTGCTCGTCGAGCAGTCCCGGCGCCCCGACGATCGTCGCGTGCTCGGCGATGTGGGCGCCGATCGCCGCGATCTGCGGCTCGTCGTAGCCGAGTGTGCGCAGCGCCATCGGGATCGTCTGGTTGACGATCGTCATCTGGCCGCCGCCGACGAGCTCCTTGAACTTCACGAGCGAGAAGTCGGGCTCGACGCCGGTCGTGTCGCAGTCCATGAGGAACGAGATCGTTCCCGTCGGCGCGAGCACCGTGGCCTGCGCGTTGCGGTAGCCGTGCGCCTCGCCGACCTCGACGGCCTCCTCCCAGGCCATCCGCGCCGCATCCAGCAGCTCGGTGTCCGAGCACGTCGGGTCGGGAATCGCGTAGGACGCGTCGCGGTGCATCCGCATGACGGCGTTGTGCGCGTCGCGGTTCTCGTCGTAGCGCTCGTAGGGCCCGAGCGCCGCGGCGACGCGCGCCGACTGCCGGTACGCACGGCCGGTCATCAGCGAGGTGATCGCCGCCGCCGTCCCGCGACCCGCGTCGGAGTCGTAGGCCATGCCGTTGGACATCAGGAACGCACCGAGGTTCGCGTAGCCCAGGCCGAGCTGGCGGAACGCGCGGGCGTTGACGGCGATCTTCTCCGTCGGGTAGCTCGACGGCCCGACGACGATCTCCTGCGCGAGGAACATGACGTCGATCGCGTGCTCGTAGGACTCGACGTCGAACGTGCCGTCGGCGCGGCGGTACTTCATGAGGTTCAGCGAGGCGAGGTTGCAGGCCGAGTCGTCGACGTGCATGTACTCGCTGCAGTTTGCGACGACGAAACCGTCGACGACGTAGGAGTGATGCAATGGCTCGGTGAGGTTGTAGACCTCCTCCTGACCGTCGTCTTCGCAAGACAGGAGCGCCGTCCCGGGCTTCGTCGCGTACCGCCGCGTCTCGGAGAGCATTGCCTCCAGCGCGGCCTGCTTGCGGGGCGCCGAGAAGCCGATGGCCGCGGCGAACCGCTCGAGATCGCTACCGCTGACGCGGAGGTCGAAGCCCTCTCGGGACGCGAACTGGACCGTGGTGCCGTCGGTCCGCGTGTAGGAGAACGTCGCCGCCTTGCTCTCGGTGATGCGGTAGATGCGCCCGCGCACGCCAAAGGCGCTGAGCATCCGCTGAACGTCGTTGAGGAGCGCTTCGCTGCGGCTCCCAAGCCCCGCGTAACGGTTGGCCTTGCCACCGCTCTCGACCCGGGAGACACAGCCGTCGGCTCCGAAGAGGCCGCGGAGGAAGGCGGACTGAACCTCGGTCGGGGCGGTGAAGACCGCTGCCGGAACCCGCTTGTCGTGCGCACGTGCGGAGCTGACGCCGAGACTGCGGAAGAACGCCCGCACCGCCTCGCTGCCGGCGCGCAGCTGCACCGTGCCGTTCGCCATCTCCTGACGCGAGACGTGGCCGATCAGCTCGCGCAGCATCCCCTCGTGCGAGTCGGCCATGCCGTCAGCGAGGTCATCGCCGCCGTACACCCAACCGGTCTGGACCTCGGTCAGCCAGCCATCGCCGATCAGATGGCCGGTGAGCTCACCCAGGCCTTCGGTCCAGTGATCGGGAAGCTCGCGGTATGTGACGGTGCCGCCCCGCGCGCAGGATTTCGCCAACGCCTCGACCTTGGTGGGAAGCGCCCAGCCCGCGTCGCTGGCCGGTGTCGGTGCGTCGTTGAGCAACACGCGGTCGGCAGTGGTCAGCTTCTCCGCCGCAACGTACCCACGGGTGATCGTCCAGAGCCGGTGGTTCGGCGTGCACCGAAGCTCGGCGCCGTTTGCGAACCGCAGGCGCACGATCGGCTTGACGCCGTTGCGCATGTAGGCCACCGGCGCAGTCGCCGCGACCCCAGAGCCGGGGGTGTCCGCGGTGGCGCGGTGCGTATAGACGCGCAGATCCTCGCCTGCTTCGCCGCGGGCGACGAGTTCGGCGATCGGGATCAGCCCGCCGGTCGTGTGCACGCGCGCGCTGCCGGGGAAGCACGGGTTCGATGCGTTGATTCGCCCCGAGTTCGGCGATGTGTGCCACTGGTTGATCGTGGTGTCGTACTGCACGCCCGGATCGGCGCACTGCCACGCCGCCTCGGCGATGTCGCGCATGAGCTGGCGCGCGTGGATCGGATCGCCGACCGGCTCGCCGGTCGTGCGGGCGATGAGGTGCCAGTCCTCGTCGTTCTCGACCGCCCGCATGAAGTCGTCGGTCAGGCGCACCGAGTTGTTGGCGTTCTGGTACTGGATCGAGATGAAGCCCTCACCGTCGATCGACATGTCGAAGCCGGCGTCGCGCAGGGCGTTGGCCTTCTTCTCCTCCTTGGCCTTGCACCAGATGAACTCGCGGATGTCCGGGTGGTCGATGTCGAGGACGACCATCTTCGCCGCGCGCCGCGTCTTGCCGCCGGACTTGATCGTGCCCGCCCAGGAGTCGGCGCCGCGCATGAACGAGACCGGGCCGGAAGCCGTGCCGCCCTTGCTCAGCGGCTCCGTCGAGCCGCGGATGTTCGAGAGGTTGACGCCCGAGCCCGAGCCGCCGAGGAAGATCTTGCCCTCGTTGGTGTTCCAGTCGAGGATCGAGTCCATCGTGTCGTCGACGCTGAGGATGAAGCAGTTGTGGACGGCGACGTTGTTGCTGAGGTACTCGCCGGACTCGGTCTGGATGTCGTAGACCTCCATCTCGCCGAGCGGCTGGATGGCGACGATCTCCTCCTCGCGCAGGTCGGGGCAGCGCTTCGGGTTGCGCAGGTCGAGCGACGCGAGCAACGTGCCCTGCTTGCGTGAGTCGACGAATCCGACGAGCTCCGCAAAGCGCGCGCGCTCGGAACCGATCGAGATCTCGACGACGTGAAGATCGTGGCGGTCGGAGCGCTGCTCGGCCTTGCGGATGCGGCGCGAGTAGATGCCGAGGACCCCGAGCAGGATCTGGATGTCCTCGGTCCAGCGCTCCCCGATGACGGCGAAGCCGATGGGCGCGTTCTCGCAACCGTTGTCGCGGCGAAGCGTCACGTAGCCGTCGGACTGGAAAACGCTGCACAGGTACGCGGCGATCACGTCGTGGGACGCCGTCCACAGCGCAGCCGGCACGCGGATCTCGGTGCCGCGAGCGAGGAGCTCATAGCGCTCGACGAAATCCCGCAGCACCTCGCCGTAGAGGCGGATGCGCTGCACCGGAGTCTCCAGCGTGTCGACATCGCGGACCTTGCGGTGGACATCCGGGAACACGACGTCGAGGTGCCGTTCGACCCAGGCGCGCTCCTCGTCGTTGACGACCAGGAACTCGATGGTCAGCGAGCGGTTGGTCCCGTGGTCGTACTGGCCCACGAACCCGTCGGCCTGCAGCCAGCCGGCGAGCGCGGCCTCGCAGACCGCAACCGGATCGACTGTCGCGGGAGCCCCGTCATCGTCGGGCAGGCCGCCCGCGGTGACCAGCGCACGCTCGGCCACCTTCGCGCGATGCGGATGCAGATGCATGCGCATGCCCAGCTCGAGCTCGTCGACGCGTAGCCACTGGGGCTGGGTGCGCCGCTCGCGCACCGCCTTCACGACGTGGTCGGCAGTCGCCTCGACGAAGCTTCCGTTGCGCAGGCGCACGCGGAAGACGGGCTTCACACCGTTGGCCTTCGTCGCGACGACCCGCGTCACGCCCTCCGCGTCATAGACCTCATGGCCGACGAGATCGCGCTCGACGAGCTCGCCAATCGGAACCATGCCCTCAGGCGTCGAGATGAGCGCGCCGTAGGGCTGGCAGGCCGAGCATTGCGGGCTCTCTTCGAATCCGACGTTGAACCACACCGGCGAGTTGAACGCCGCCATCTGGTGCAGCAGCACGTAGGTCAGCTCGTCCTGGAACGTGTCGCCGTCCTCGACGGAGGCGAAGTACCCGCGCGAGCGGCCCCAGTCGGCGATCGTGCCCGCCACACGACCGATCATCTGGCGCACGGAGTGCTCGCGCGTCGGCGAGTTGAGCTGGCCGCGGAAGTACTTCTGGGCGACGATGTTCGTCGCGTTCTGCGACCACGTGCGGGGGAACTCGACGCCGCGCTGCTCGAAGGCGACGCGGTCGCCGTGGGCGATGCGGGCATCGCGCAGTTCCCACTCGACGGTCGAGAACGGATCGACGCCCGGCTTCGTGAAGAACCGGGAAACGGACAGCGCCTCGCCTGCCTTGACGCCGGTCACGAGTGGGGTCTGCGAAGTGCGCTGCATCGTCCTG
This sequence comes from uncultured Actinomycetes bacterium, assembly GCA_963709935.1. Classification (GTDB taxonomy): domain Bacteria; phylum Actinomycetota; class Thermoleophilia; order Solirubrobacterales; family Solirubrobacteraceae; genus CADCVQ01. The sequence continues at coordinate 248,043 of CAVPYM010000013.1, forward strand.
CTCCTCTCATCGCCGCGGGTCAAAAAGTCGCTCTTTGCGGCGTGTCGTCTGCGATATCGCGGGCGTCGTTTTCTACGCCTCGGGTCGGACGGAACGAGGGTGCGCGGACCCGCCGGACGACCATGCCAGTTTACCGCGCGCGCACCCGAAAATCGCGTCCCAGCAGGTGAAAATCGTCCCACGGAGCGGGGACCTCGCGAACGGCGCTCCGAGCGCGTTCAACGACCGACAACGACCGCAAGGAGCACCCACGGATCTGCATCGCGACGATGGGCCTCGTCACCGGGCGCCTCGCCGAGCCGCAGGAGATCGCCGACGCGCTCGCTCGCCTCGCCGCGCTTCGCCTCGCCGCGCTTCGCCGCGCCGCGCTTCGCCGCGCCGCGCCTCGCCTCGCCGCGCTTCGCCGCGCCGCGCCTCGCCTCGCCTCGCCTCGCCGCGCTCGGCGAAGCACGACCGGCGCGGAGGTCGTCGTGGACTCCGGCTTTCTGAAGCCCGCATAATCGGCGGCGATGCTCCTCAGACAAGCGGAGCTGGCCGCGATCCGGGCCGGTGCGATCGACCTCGCCTTCCGCCGCTGGGACCGGCCGCGGCTGCGCACCGGGACGAAGATGCGCACGGCGATCGGGCTCGTCGAGGTGACGTCCGTCGAGCCGATCGCGCTCGACGCGATCACCGACGACGACGCGCGCCGCGCGGGCGCGCCGTCACGCGCGGAGCTGCTCGCGCGCCTGGAGCGCAAGCACCCCGAGCGCCCCGTCTACCGCGTCGGCCTGCGCTTCGCCGGCGCCGATCCGCGCGTCGCGCTGCGCGAGGACGGCGAGCTCTCCGACGAGCAGCTGGCGCAGATCACCGCCCGACTCGACCGCCTCGACCGCGCCCGCGACGAGCCCTGGACGCGCGCGCTGCTCGCGCTCATCGAACGCCACCCCGAGACGAAGGCCGCCGCGCTCGCCGAGCACACCGACCGCGAGCTGCTCGCCTTCAAGCGCGACGTCCGCACGCTCAAGGAGCTCGGCCTCACCGAGTCCCTCGAGCGCGGCTACCGGATCTCGCCGCGCGGCCGCGCCGTGCTCGGCGCAAGCGCGCCGTAAACGCTCAGGCGTCGGCGCGGGCCAGGCGCCACGCGGCCAGCCCGACGACCACCGCGACGTAGACGCACAGCACGCCGAAGCCCGTCCACGGGGCCAGCAGGTCGCGGCCGTCCAGCTGCGCCGTCGCGACGGCCGCGCCCGCGTTGAGCGGCAGGTACGGGCCGATCGACGCGCCGAGGTCGCCGGGCAGCAGGGCCGCGACGCCGGGCAGGACGAACAGCAGCGCCACGAACGCCGAGATCGCTCCCGCGGTGTTGCGCAGCAGCGCGCCGAGGCCCACGCCGAGCGCCCCGATCGCGGTCAGGTACAGCGCGGTGCCGACGACGACGCGCAGCGCATCCGGGTCGCCGAGCGCCCGGTCGACGCCATGGGAGGCGACGATCGCCTGCACGCCGAGGAACGCCGTCAGCGAGAACCACAGCATGAGCGCGAACGTCACGCCGCAGAAGACGGCGAGCTTGCCCCACAGCACCGACAGGCGCTGCGGGACGGCCATCAGGCTCGAGCGGATCATCCCGGTCGCGTACTCGCCGCTGATGACGAGCACGCCGAGGACGCCGATCGCGAGCTGCGCGAGGTTGTAGCCGCCGACGGCGGCGTCGATCGCCGAGTAGTGCGCCCGCTCCGCCGCCAGCATCCGCGGGTTCTCGATGGCCAGACCCGCCCAGTGGCTCATCTGGAAGGCGGCGAAGAGCATGCCCAGGCCGCCCACCGCCACGATCGCCACGAGCAGCGACCAGTACGTCGAGCGCAGCGAGCGCAGCTTCGTCCACTCCGAGCGCAGCACGCGGCCCGGCGTGACGACGCCGATGCGCGTGGAGGATCGTCCTGCCGCCGTGGTAATCATGCCGCCAGCTCCAGTCGGTCGGTCCTATCCTCGGAGATCGGCGCGGCGCGGTACTCGGCGGCGTCGCCGGTCAGGTCCATGTAGGCGTCCTCGAGCGAGGCGCGCAGCGGCGTCAGCTCGTGCAGCACGATCCCGTGGCTCGCGGCGGCCTCGCCGATCTGGCGGCTCGTCGCGCCGGTGACGTCGAGCAGATCGGGCTCGACCGCCAGCGCGGACACGTGCTCGCCGGCGAGCGCGAGCGTCGCCTTCAGCATCTCGACCTGCGGCGTCCGCACGCGCACGGCGGCGCCGGAAGAGGCCTGGCGCACGACGTCCCCGACGGTCGTCTCGGCGATCAGGCGCCCGCGACCGATGATGATCAGGTGATCGGCGGTCAGCGCCATCTCGCTCATGAGGTGCGAGGACAGAAACACCGTCCGGCCCTCGGCCGCCAGGTCGCGCAGCAGGCCGCGAATCCAGACGATGCCCTCCGGATCGAGGCCGTTCGTCGGCTCGTCGAGGATGACGATGCCGGGGTCGCCGAGCAGCGCGGCCGCGATCCCGAGGCGCTGGCACATGCCCAGCGAGAACGTGCCGACGCGGGCGCCGGCCACGTCCGCCAGGCCGACGAGGCCGATCACCGCCTCGACGCGCGCGCTGTCGATGCCGTGGGTGTGCGCCATCGCGCGCAGGTGGTTGCGGGCGGACCGGCCGCCGTGCACCGCGCGCGCCTCGAGCAGCGCGCCGACCTCGTGCAGCGGCCCGGCGAGGTCGCGATAGGCCCGCCCCTCGACGCGGATGTCGCCCGCGCTCGGCCGGTCGAGGCCGAGGATCATGCGCATCGTCGTCGACTTGCCCGCGCCGTTGGGACCGAGGAACCCGGTCACGACGCCCGGCTGCACGGTGAAGCTCAGGTCGTCGACGGCCAGCGTGTCGCCGTAGCGCTTGGTGACGTGGAGTAGTTCGATCATGGCCGCAGTCTGCGACTCGGCGCGCGCGCTTCCTAGAAGCCCTGGGTGTTGTAAGGCACACCTCAAATTCACGCCGATCCCGTGTGAAGCCGGTCACGCGGCGCTACGGTGCGGGAATGGGCGTGGTCGATGCTGACGCTGGTCGTGCGCCGGGCCGGCCGCCGGTCGCGCGGACGACGGCCGACGTCCAGGCGCTCATGGCCGCCGAGCGCGGCGGCCAGCCGTTTCTCGCCGGTCGCATGGCCGACGGCCGCCAGGTGATCTTCGCGCTGCCGCGCGACCAGTGGCGGCTGACGGTCGGGCGCCGCCCCGATTCGGACATCGCGCTGGACTGGGACGTCGAGGTCTCGCGCGCGCACGCGCTGCTCGAGCAGGTCGGCGCGCAGTGGACGCTCGTCGACGACGGGCTCTCGAGCAACGGCTCGTTCGTCAACGGGCTGCGCGTCGTCGGCCGCCAGCGGCTGCGGCAGGGCGATCGCCTGTGCTTCGGCAACACGCAGCTGCTGTTTCGCGATCCCGGCCCCGCCGAGTCCGAGGCGACGCGCCGCGAGACGCCGAGCAGCGTGCCGCTGACGCCGGGCCAGCGCAAGCTGCTCGTGGCGCTGTGTCGTCCGCTCAACGACGCGTCATCGTCGCTGCCGGCCACGAACCGGCAGATCGCCGACGAGGTGTTCCTCAGCGTCGACGCCGTCAAGGCCCAGCTGCGCGTGCTGTTCGAGCGCTTCGGCCTCACCGACCTGGCGCAGAACGAGAAGCGCGTGCGCCTCGCGCAGGCGGCGCTGGCGGCCGGCGCGGTGCTGCCTCACGACTTCTGATCGGGGCCGAGCCACGCGCCGCAGCGCTCGCAGAAGCGGTCGCCGGCGGCGCCGCGCAGGCCGCAGTCGGGGCAGCTCGGCCTGACGCTCTGGGCCGCGACGAGGCCCTGGCGCGGCACCGGCGAGCGGCCGGTCGGCAGGTCCGCGACGACCGACGGCGTGAGCGGCGCGCCCCCGTCCGGCTCGGGCGTCCCGGCGAGCGTCGCGTCGTCGGTCCAGGTGACCGCGATCGGCGCCTTGCCGACGACCGCGTCGTCGACGACGACCGCCAGCCGCGCGGCGAGGAGCTCGTCACCGGCGGCGCCGGGTGGCACGACCACCACGAGCTCGTACTCGCGCGCGCCGTCCGACCAGCGACCGGCCGCGCAGGCGACGGTCCGGTCGTCGAGCCGCAGCGCGCGGCGGCGCAGATCGCGGATCGCCGGGGCCCACTCGCCGAAGACCGCCACCGTGGCCCCCTGCGGCGTCCACAGCCGCAGCGCCGCGTCGACGCCGCCCGCGGCGATCCCCGACGCCTGGACGCGGACGGTCGCCCGGACCTCCGGCCGCGCTCCCACGAGAAGGTGCGCACGGTGGCTCGCGGCGAGCGCGAACGTGCTCACGTCCACGTCCGGGGGCGCACGCGGTTGGCCTCGTCGACGAGCCTGATCCGCTCGCCGGCATCGGCCGCCACCATGGCCAGGGAGCGATAGGTGCGCTCGAGCCCGAGCCGCAGCTCGGACTCCACGAGCCGGCGGCCGCCGAGCGTCACGGCCGGGTCCTCGGCGCCCCGGTCGGCGGTGACGAGATCGAGCGCCGCGCGCAGCAGGTCCGCGGTCAGCCGCCCGTGCTGCTCGCCGTCGAGCGTGAGGGCGTCGATGCCGGCGGCGGCGGCGCTGAGGTCGGCGATGTCGGGAGATCCGCTCAGCAGGCAGGCGATCCGGGCCGTCTGCGCCTCGTCGTAGGCGATCGAGGACTCCGAGACCCGCGCGTACGCCGCGAGCGACGCGGCGCGCTCGCCGCACGCCAGCCGGCAGCGGGCGAGCCCGAACGTCGCCGTCGTGTAGCTCGGGTCCGTCCGCGAGACGATCTCGTACCACTCGGCGGCGGCCGCCGGCCGGTTGGCCAGCTCGGCGCAGACGCCGAGCGCCAGCTTGGGCACGAGCTCGCCTGGCAGCGCGTCGTAGACGGCCTCGAAGCTCTCCGCCGCCGCGAGCGGCAGCTTCCCGGCGAGCGCCGCGACCCCGCGATACCAGCGTGCGCGCCACTCCAGCGGATCGCGCCGTTCGATCTCCTCGAGCAGCTCGTGCGCCGCGTTGAAGTCGTGTGCCGTGATCAGCGCCTGTGCGAGCCGCAGCTCGACCTCGACCGTGCGCTCGGGCGCCCGGCGCAGCACGGCGACGAGCTGCTCGGGGTCGACGGCGGCGACGGTGGCGAGGTACCCGGCGGCCGGGTCGTCGGTGTCGACGCGCAGTGCGGGCAGCAGCCGGCCGTCCGCGCCGCCGGACCGCGCGCGCAGGTCGGCGGTGAAGTGCGCGCTGCGCGCGGGCACCGGCGCGCCGGTCTCGTCGGCGACGATCTCGCGCAGCACCCCGAGCAGCTGCTCGGCCATCTCGTCGGCGGATTCGAAGCGGTCGCCGGGATCGGGCGCGGTGGCCCGGCGCAGCAGCCGCTGCAGCGAGTCGTAGCGGCGCAGGAGCGCGCACTCCGACGGCGCCGGCAGCGTGAAGCGCCGCGTCGACTGCAGGCCCGCGAAGTCGATGCACAGCACCGCCAGCGTGCGCGCGACGGTGTAGAGGTCCGAGGCGACGGACGGGCCGACCGCGTCGATCTCCGGTGCCTGATAGCCGACCGTCCCGTAGACCGGGCTCTGCGTGTCGCCGATGCGGTACACCGCGCCGAGGTCGATGAGCTTCAGCGAATCCCGCGTCTGGATGACGTTCTCGGGCTTCATGTCGCAGTAGAGCAGCCCCGTGCGGTGCAGGTAGCCCAGCGCGGGCAGGATCTCCAGCACGTAGGCGATCGCCTGCGCGGCGGGCAGCGGGTCCGCCACGCCGCCGTTGGCCTTGCGCCGGGCCGCCAGCAGCGCCTTGAGGCTGATTCCGTCGACGAACTCCATGACGATGTAGCCCGCGCCGTCGCGCTCGACGAAGTTGATGATGTTCACGATGTTCGGGTGCTCGACCTCGGCGAGGAACTGCCGCTCGGCGAGCGCGGCGGCGATCGCATCGTCGTCGTCGCTGTCGAGCAGGCCCTTGAGGACGACCCAGCGGTCGACGACGTTGCGGTCCCGGGCGAGGTAGATCCAGCCCAGGCCGCCGTGGGCGAGGCAGCCGATGACCTCGTACTGCGCGCCGACGACGTCGCTCGCGCGCAGCTTCGGCACGAACGTGAACGCCGCGCCGCAATGCGGGCAGTGGCCCTCGGCGCGGCCCGCCGCGCCGTCGCGGGCGCGACCGACGGGACTGGCGCAGCGCCGGCAGAAGCGCCGCGGCTCGGCGACCTGCGGGGTGGCCATCACCGCCTCCAGCGGGTCGCGACCGGCGACCGGCGGCACGTCCACGAGGCCGGCGCCCAGCCGCGGGCGTGCCACGGCGCGCGTCCGCGCGGGGCCGCCGACGCGCTGGGTCACGAGCGGGGGCGGCACGGTGCTCTGGGGGCGGCGGGCGCCGGCGTGACCGCAGCGGTCGCAGTAGCCGTCGTCGATGTGGCCGGTGCAGCCGGGGCGCGGGCAGTTCACGGCGACGCCTCGCGCACGCACTCGCGGTCGCAGTGATGCAGCCGGGCGATCGCCGGTGCGATCAGCCGGCCGCGCCAGCGCCGGCGCCCGAGGATCATGCGCTGCGCCTGACGCAGTCGGTCGGCGGCGATCGCCCGGCGCAGCCGGTCGCAGCGGCGGATCTCCGGGCCCGTCGGCGCGGGCAGGCCGCGCAGCCAGCGCTGGCGGATGCGCGCGAGCCCGTCCTCGCCGATGCGCGCGAGCACGCCGTTGACGAAGCCCACGAACTCCGGGTGGGCGAGGTTGATCGCCAGGCCGTAGCGCTCGACGTTGATGCAGTCCCCGCGGATCTTCGTCTGGCGATCCTGCTTGCGGAAGCCGAAGAGGATCGAGTCGTCGGCGCTGATCGCCGCGACCCGCCCTTCCTGCAGCGCGACCAGGCAGTCGGGCCGCAGCTCGACGGGGTGGGGCACGACGCCCGTTCCGACGAGGTTGCCGATCGACGTCGAGCTGTTCGTCGCGCACACCGGCTGGCCGCGCAGGTCGGCCAGGCTGTCGACGGTCGAGTCCGCGAGCACGAGCAGCTTCTGCTGGGCGAGGTGGTAGACGGAGCTGAAGTGCATCCGCTGCTTGCGCGCGCAGGTGATCGAGAAGGCGCTGGCCACGAGGTCGACCGCGCCGTCCTCGATCGCCGCGTCGCGCTGGGCGGTCGAGATCGCCGTGAACGCGATGTGGCCCGTCGAGCGGCCGAAGATCGCCCGTGCGACGGCCTGGGCGAGCTCGATGTCGAGGCCCTCCATCGTGCCGGTCCGCGGGTTGAGGTAGCCGAGGCCGGGGGTGTTCTGATCGACGCCCACCCGCAGCGTGCCCTTCTGCTGGATCTGCTCCATGAAGGTTCCGGCCGGCATCCGTCCCGGCCGCGGCAACGGCGTCGCCGGGACGGTGCCGAACGCGTCGGCGCACGGGCGCGCCGGCGCGGGGGCCGAGAACGCGGCCGGCGCCGTGACGGGCAGCGCGAGCGCCCGCAGCGAGCGGTTCTGGGCGTCGCCGGAGATCGAGCCGCAGCCGCCGAGCACGAGCGCGAGCGCCGCCGCCGCGGCCACGACGAGCCGGCCTCGGCGCGGGTCCCGGTGCCGGCGCGGACCGCGGCGGCGGGCGCTCACCGGTACTCCTCCAGCCGCTCGCGCACCCCGAACAGCGCCAGCAGCAGGCACAGGGCGGTGAGCGCCGGGATGGCGCCCGCGAGGCCGTCGAGGGCGCGATCGGCCCTCGCCGCTGCCGCCGTGAAGCGCTCCCGGGCGCGGTCGACCTCGCGTTCGAGTGCCTCGTTGAGCGTGGCTGCGGCCGCGTTGGTCGTCGGACCGCCCGCGGCCCCCCGCGTCACCGCGAGGCGCACGGCCGTGTCGAAAAAGCCGCTCTTCAGCGGCTCGATGACGTCGGCGTGCGCCGCGAGGTAGCGGCCGTAGGCGCGGTCGATCGCGCCGGTCGACGTGCCGGAGGCGTCGGCGGCCCGCGCGAGCAGACCGCGGATCGGCTCTGTCACGGTCTGAAAGCCACGGTCGACGTCCTCCAGCCGCCGCTCGGCCTCGCCGCCGCCCCGCGCCGCGAGGGCGATGCTCTCGTCGGCCTGCGCGCGCGAGGCGAGGATACGCGTGGCGGTCAGCAGCTCGACCGGATCGGAGCCGGTCCGCTGCGCCTCGGCGAGCGCGTCGTGCTGAACCGCGACGGCGACCCCGATCCAGACCGCGAGGCCGAGCAGCAGGGCGGTCGCCAGCGCCAGGCCCGGGTTGACGATCCGCCGCATCGCGCGGGCGAGGAACAGCTGCGTCGACAGGAGCGCCGCCAGCAGCGCGCCGCCGGCGAGCCCGGCCGCTAGCAGCCCCCAGCCCGACACGCCCGCGCGGTACTCGCGCGTGAGGCGCTGCGCCTCGATCCTGTAGAGGTCGAGGGCGCTGGGCAGCATGACGTTGCTCATCGTCTGCGATGCCGTGCGCAGGTACGCGTTGCCGACCGGATAGCCCTGGCGGGCGTTGGAGCGGGCGCTCTCGACGAGGCCGGCGTACAGCGGCAGCGTCTGCGTGATCCGCCGCACGGCCGGCCCCCGGCGCGGCGACGCGCCGATCGCCCGCGCGAGGCCGGCCACGGCGACGCCGGACTGCGACAGGGCTCGCCTGTAGCGGCGCCGCGACGCGGGACGCTCGGGGCCGCGCTGCAGGAAGCCGAAGGCGGCGATCGCGTGGGTGTTCGACAGCGAGATCGACAGGTCGACGGCCGAGACGAGCAGCCGCTCGGTGGCGGCGACGCTGCGCACCGCCTCGTGGCGCTCGCCGGCGGCGTGGCGCGCGACGAGCCCGAAGACGACCGCCGTCAGGACCAGCAGCGCGGCGGCGAGCCGCAGCCGCCCGGGCGTGGTGGCCAGGTGACGTGCGATCGCGACGCGGCTACGAAACACCGTCCGCGCAGCCGCACCGGCCCTGCCCATCGCGACCTCCCTCCAGCTCACCACCGCCGTCACCGGACGGTGCACGCGAATGCTCTCATGCGCCCATAACCGGGGCGCACCGCGCGGTGAATGCTGCGTGGCGGCGCGGCGCACATCCAGAGACCCCAGGGGGTGAGTCTCACACCTGTGCACAGGGTGTGAGTTACGACACCAGGGGCCTCTGTTGCGCGGGCCGCCGTGGGTCGAGCATCGACGTCACTTCATCCCGGCGTTCTCAGGAGGACACGATGCATTCCGATCTCACCCCACGCAGGGCCTACCGCGGCGTGCTCGCCGGCGTCGCGCTGCTGGCGATCCTCGCGATCTCGGCGCTCGCCTACGGCGGGCGCGACGCCGATGCCGTGGCGTCGGGCGGGCCCGGCGCCGCCAAGGCCAACCCCACGGCCGGCAACTGGAACTTCGAGCGCGGGGACCTGCGCGGCTGGCACAGCCGCTCGTTCGGCAGCGGCGACTGGTACGTCTACGCGGACGGCTCGAAGGCGCCCAACCCCGCCGAGACGGACCCGGACGTCCCGTTCTCGGTGCCCGCGCCGCCCGAGGGGCGCTACGCGGCGGTCACCGACATGACCGCCCCCGGCGCGCGGGTCCTGTATCGCGACGTCAAGCTCGACGGCAAGCGCAGCCTGACGTTCTCGCTGTTCTACACGAGCGCCGGACCGCTGGCGTCGCCTGACACGCTGAGCTTCGACGGCTGCGAGCCCAACCAGCAGCTGCGCGTGGAGATCATGGACGCCTCGGCGCCCGTGACCTCGACCGCGCCCAAGCACGTGCTGGCGAAGGTCTTCCAGACCCAGCCCGACGACCCGAGCACGATCGCGCCGCGGACGGTGTCGTTCGACCTGTCGGAGTGGGCCGGCGAGCGCGTCCGGATCCGCTTCGCCCAGGTCGACAACAGCGGCCCGCTGCGCGCTGGGATCGACGACGTCCGGCTCGCGCGAGTCGGCTCGTAGTCGCGCGCGACGAACGCACCGATGCGGGCCTCGCGGCGACGCCGCGGGGCCCGGCTCGCTTGGCGCTTGGCCAGACCCGACTCCCGGAGGTGCCACGATGGCCGCTTCACACATATGGGGCTTGAGCAGCACGACGTTCGTGTGGTCCTACGCCGTTCTCTGCGGGCTGGCGCTCGTCGGGGTGTGGCTGCGCCGGCGGTATCTGCTCGGCGCCGGCGCGCCTCCGGCCGGCCCGCGAGCGTTCGACGCCTACGAGCTCGCGATGCTCAACGGAGGTCCGCAGCTCGCGATCACGATCGCGGCGTCCGAGCTGCACCGCATCGGCTCGCTGGCGCGCGGCTACAAGGGCAAGCCGGTGATGGCCAGGCGGCGCCCGGACCGCGCCGCCGACGGCACGGGCGAGCTCGAGGAGGAGCTCTACGACGCCGTCCTGCGCGGCCGCGGGGTCCCGGCGCGGACCCTGCGCCATGAGCTCGCCGGCTGCGCACCTCTCCGGCGCATCGAGGCCACGCTGACCGACGCCGGGCTGCTGCTCGACGACCGCCGCCGCACCGAGCTGCACCGGCTCTGGCTGTGGCTCGCGCCGCTCGTGGCGCTCGGCGTCGCGCGGGTGTTCGCCGCCGGCGGCGGCGGCGATGACTCGCTGCTCGCGGTCGCCGGCGTGCTGGTCGCGGTCGCGGCCGCCGCGGCATGGCTCGTCCTGCAGCGTCCGCGCGCCACGGCGCACGGCCGGCGCCTGCTCGACGGCGAGCGCGCCGGTCGCCGGACGCTCGGCCGGGTTCCCAGCCAGGCCGAGCTCCCTTCAGCGGTCGCGCTGTACGGCGGCGGCGCCCTGTGGGTGGCCGACCCCAGCATCGCCGTCATGTGGGACGTGCCCCGCGAGCACGGGGCGGCGCTGACGGGCAACGGCGGGCGGGGCTGCGGGGCCGGTGGCGGCGCCTGCGGCGTGGGCCTCGGCAGCGGTTGCGGGGGCGGCGGTTGCGGCAGCGGGGGATGAGCGCGCTGGGCCGCCGCGCGCGGGCACTTCTACGGTGAGCTTGCCTGCCGGGCAGGCGCTGCCCCGACGAGTGGTTCAGCCTGCCTAGAAGCCCGGCTGAGCTGCGCGACGGCCATGGGCCAGGACCGGCGCCCTGAGCGGTAACCCGCCCGCGTGACGCGCCGGGTGCGGTATTCGCACCCGGCGCGTCACGACCGTGCCCCGGAGGACGGTCCGGGCGCGCCCAGTGCGATGTGATCGTGGGGGCGTGACCACCGGTGGCTCGAGCCGGCAGCTACCGCCGCCGAGCTGGATGAGCCCGGCTGCACGCGTGACGTTGTCGTCCGCCAGGCGCGTCCGCATGGCCGGCAGCGCGTTTACCGCCGCGAGCAGGTCGCGCCAGGCTGCCGATGGCGTTCGAGGCGCTGGGCGTAGCGGCGAAGCTGCGAGACGGCGTCCTTCCAGGCCGCGTCCGTCTTGCGGGCCGGGGCTGGGGCGGGGCAGGAACGTCAAGACTCTGGAAGTGCCCCAGCCCCTCCTCGGAGTGCGCGAGGAGCACCTTCGTGTCGTCCAGCAGCAGGTCGCGCGGGGCGACGGTCGAGCGGGTGCCGGCCACCGGCTTGGCCAAGCGCCGCGCGTTGGCTGCACGATCGCGCTCAACCTCGCTAAGCATGTCGCCGACGTCGCCGACGCCGCGCTCGTAGAGGTTGACGTCGGCCACCGCGTTTGCGGCCTGCTGCGGAAAGATCCGGTGGCGAAGTGTGAATATCCCGGTGGCGACGCGACCACCGTGCTCAGCGTTCTCAGCGAGATCGTCAGGCGCCATGACAGCGTGCGCTGCTCTGGGGAACGCGGTGGGCTCGTCGACGACCGGAGCGCCTGCGCCAGCGGTTGATGCAACGCCTCGGCGCACGGGCGCCTTAGCAGGTCTGTCCACCCATCGAACCGGGCCTGTGGATATTCGACACATGTGGCCCCGCTGTCGAAGTCCGGTAACGAGGCCCCAGGCCGGGGGTGAGGTTGCTTGTATGGACACGATGCCGACGACGTCAGCGCTGCTCTTCCCCGGACAGGGCAGCCATTCCGAGGGCATGCACGAGCCCTTCGAAGACCATCCGCTCCTCCAGCGCGGAATCGAGCTGCTCGGGTTCGACCCGTTCAGCAGCCTCTCCGAGGGAACGCGCACGCAGCAGCCTGCGCTGTTTCTGTGCTCGATGGCCCAATGGGCCTCGCGCGACGACCACGAGACCGATCCGCTCGCCGCGGCCGGCCACTCGCTCGGCGAGTACGCCGCGCTGACGGCCGCCGGCGCGATCGACTTCGAGGACGGCGTGCGGCTCGTCCGCGCCCGCGCGGAGGCGATGGCCGACGCGGCCGCGCTGCAGCCCGGCGGCATGGTCGCGATGCTCGGCGGCGAGCGCGACGACGTCTACGAGCTCGCGGCCGACCTCGAGCTGTCGCTCGCCAACGACAACGCGCCCGGCCAGATCGTGCTCTCCGGCCGCATGCGCGGCGTCGACGCCGCCGTGCGCCGTGCGGGCGAGATCGGCTGCCGCGCGCGCAAGCTCGCCGTCGCGGGCGCGTTTCACTCGCCGCTCATGGCGCCGGCCGCCGACGCGCTGGCCGAGGCGCTGGACAACACGCCGATCCAGGAGCCGGTCTTCCCCGTCCTCTCCAACGGCAGCACGCGCCCCTTCGAGGACATCCGCGCGGAGCTCGCAGAGAATCTCCTCAAGCCGGTGCGCTGGCGCGAGATCCTGCTCGAGCTGCAGGCGATGGGCGCCACCGACTACACCGAGTGCGGGCCGGGCAGCGTGCTGCGAGGCCTTGTGAAGCGCACCCTGCGGGCGGCTGCATGAGCGCACGTCAGCGCTCGGCGCGTGTCCGCTGCGCGGACCTCGGGGAGGGTGTGACGCGGTGAGAGCCGGCGTGGTCGGCATCGGCTCGGCGCTGCCCGAGCAGATCGTCACGAACAAGCAGTTCGAGTCCTACCTCGACACGACGGACGAGTGGATCCAGCGCCGCACGGGCATCCGCGAGCGCCGCCATCTCAACGGCACGGTGTCGCTCACCGACCTCGCGTTCGAGGCGTGCGTCGCCGCGCTCGCCGACGCCGGCCGCGCCGCCGCTGCCGTCGACCACGTGATCGTCGCGACGTTCACGCCCGACCGCCTCATGCCCGGCCTGGCGCCGAAGCTCGCCAAGCTGCTGGGCACCGACGGCGCGGGCGCGATCGACGTCAACGCCGCCTGCGCGGGCTTTCTCTACGGCCTCGACCAGGCCGCGGCGCTGATCGAGTCCGGCCGCGTCAACCGCGCGCTCGTCGTCGGCGCCGAGGCGCTCAGCCGCGTCACCGACCCCACCGACCGCGGCACCGCGATCCTCTTCGCCGACGGCGCCGCCGCGGTCGTCGTCGAGGGCGGGGAGTTCGAGATCGGCTGCTCCCCTTTTGTGCTGGCCTCCGACGGCGAGCACGGCGACCTGCTCTATGCCGAGCGCGACGAGCGGCTGCTGCGGATGGAGGGCCAGGAGGTCTACCGCCACGCCGTCGAGCGGATGGTGGAGGCGACGCGCGAGGCGCTGCGCCGTGCGCACATGACCGTCGACGACGTCGACGTGCTGATCGTCCACCAGGCCAACCAGCGCATCATCGATGCCGCCGCACGCCGGCTCGGCGTGCCGGAGGCGAAGGTCTTCGCGAACGTCGCGACGATCGCCAACACGTCGAGCGCCTCGATCCCGCTGGCGCTGCACCACGCCGAGCTGGCCGGCCGCCTGAAGCCCGGCGACACCGTCGCGCTGGCCGCGTTCGGCGGCGGCTTCGTGTGGGGCGCCGGCATCGTGAAGTGGAAGGAGCGCGTCCATGCCAGTGCCTGACGGCGGGGTCGCGCTCGTGACCGGCGGCTCGCGCGGCATCGGCGCCGCGATCGCCGAGCGCCTCGCGGCGGACGGGCTGACCGTCGTCACGCTCGGGCGCACGAGCGGCGACGTGCAGGCCGACGTCGGCGACGCCGCCTCCGTCGCGCAGGCGTTCGCGCAGGTGCGCGAGCGCTTCGGCCCGGTGCTCGTGCTCGTCAACAACGCCGGCGAGCGCCAGGACGGCCTCGCGATCCGGATGAAGGCCGAGCAGTGGGAGTCCGTGATCGACACGAACCTCAACGGCGCGTTTCACTGCATCCGCCAGGGCCTGGACGACATGCTCAGCGCGCGCTGGGGGCGGATCGTGAACATCTCCTCGGTCGTCGCCGAGCGCGCGAATCCGGGTCAGAGCAACTACGGCGCTGCCAAGGCCGGAATGCTCTCGCTGACGCGCACGATCGCGCGCGAGATGGCCCGCAAGGGCATCACCTGCAACGCGGTGACGCCGGGCGTCATCGAGACCGACATGACCGTCGGCGTCGCGGACAAGCTGCTGGCCGGTGTTCCCGCCGGTCGCATCGGGCGACCCGAGGAGGTCGCCCACGCCGTCTCCTTCCTCTGTTCGGATGGAGCGGCCTACGTAAACGGGGCCACGCTCGCCGTCGACGGCGCGCTGGCCGCATGAGAGGAGCACAACGATGGCTGCTGTGACAGAGAACGACGTCCTCGAGGAGATCCGCGACCAGCTCGAGGCGATCAAGGTGCCGGGCGCCCGCGACGCGACGCCGGAGGACACGTGGGCCAAGCTCGACGTCGACTCGCTGGACCTCGTCGAGCTCGTCAAGGCGCTCGAGGACCGCTTCGACATCACGATCTCCGACGACGACCTCAAGCCGATCGAGGCCGTCGGCGACGCCATCGCGCTGACCATGCGCCTCGTCGAAGCTGAAGAGGGTGCGCCTGCATGAGCGACTGGGCGTCCACCCACTTCGAGATCGCGATCACCGGCCGCGGTGTCGTCTCGTCGATCGGCGAGGGGGCGGACGCGTTCGTCGACGCATTGCTCGAGCGTCGCTCCGGCATCGTCGACGGCATGGCGCCGTGCAGCGAGTTCGACCCTGAGACGGCGATGACGCCGAAGCTCGCGCGCCGCTCGGATCGCTACACGCAGCTGGCCTTCGCCGCTGCGGTGCAGGCGGCCGAGGAGGCCGGGCTTGGCAACGGCGGGATCGACCTCGAGCGGCTGGCCATCCTCGTCGGCACCGGCGTCGGCGGCCTGAAGACGCTCGAGGACGAGTGCCGCGAGTTCGTCAAGGGCGGCGAGCGCGCGGTGTCACCGCACTTCGTGACGATGATGATGCCCAACGCCGCCGCCGGCGCGATCGCGATGGAGCTCGGCGCCCACGGCCCCGGCTTCAGCGTCTCGTCGGCCTGTGCGACCGGCAGCCACGCGATCGGCGAGGCCAAGCGGATGCTCGAGCGCGGCGAGGCGGACGTCGTCGTCGCGGGTGGCACCGAGGCCGCCATCACGCCGCTCTGCGTGGCGGCGTTCCGGCGCCTGGGCGCGCTGTCGCGGGAGGGCATCTCACGCCCGTTCGACGCCAGGCGCGACGGCTTCGTCATGGGCGAGGGCGCCGGCGTGATCATCATGGAGCGCCGCGAGCACGCGGAGGCGCGCGGGGCGAAGATCCTCGGCTACGTCGCGGGCTACGGCGCCTCCAACGACGCCTTCCACATGACCCAGCCCGACAAGGAGGGCCGCGGCGCCGAGAAGGCGATGCGGGCGGCCCTGTCGGACGCGGGGGCCGGCGTGGAGGACGTCGGGTACATCAACGCGCACGGCACGTCGACGCCGTTCAACGACCGCATCGAGACGCGCGCGATCCACTCGATCTTCGACGGCGGCTCGCCGCCGGTGTCGAGCACGAAGTCGGCGATCGGGCACCTGCTCGGCGCGGCCGGCGCGGTCGAGGCGATCGCCGTCATCGGCGCGCTGCAGCGCGGGCTGCTGCCGCCGACGCTGAACTTCCAGGACGTCGATCCCGACTGCGACCTGGACTACATCCCCGACGGTCCGCGCGAGGCGCCGAGCCTCACGGTCGCGATGTCCAACTCGTTCGGCTTCGGCGGCCAGAACGCGTGCCTGGTGTTCAGGAAGGCCTCGTGACGGAGGGCAGCGCGGTGAAGCCGGACGCGCCGGCCTCGCCGCCTGCGGGCAACGGCGCGGTCGAGGTCGTCGGCGACGCCGCCCCCGAGATCCCGGCGCGGGCGCGGATCGACCTGCTCTGCGACCCGGGCACGTTTCATCCCATGCGGTCGGACTCCGGCGACGGCGTCATCTGCGGCAGCGGTCGCGTGGCGGGCCGGCCGACGTACGTGTGGGCGCAGAACGTCAAGCACAAGGGCGGCTCGCTGGGCCAGGCCGGGGGCGCGACGATCGTCTCCACCATCCAGGCCGCCAACAAGGCCGGCGCGCCGGTCGTGGGCTTCCTGCACTCCGGCGGCGCGCGCCTGCAGGAGGGCATCGGCGCGCTCGGCGCCTACGCCTCGATCTTCCGCGCGACGTCGCGCGCGAAGGTGCCGCAGATCAGCGTCATCTGCGGGCCCTGCGCGGGCGGCGCCGCGTACTCGCCGTCGCTCGGCACGCTCGTGATGATGGTCGGCGAGGAGTCGCAGATGTTCCTCACCGGGCCGCGCGTGATCGCGAAGGTCACGCGCGAGGTGGTGACCGGCGTCGAGCTGGGCGGCCATCGCGTGCATCGCAAGACCGGCGTCTCGCACATCGAGGCCGACGACGACGTGTCCGCCTCGGCGGCGATCCGCCAGGCGCTCTCCTACTTCCCCGCCAGGCTCGGCGGACCGCTGCCGTTCGCGGAGCCCGTCGACCCGCTGCCCGGCGATCCGTCGGCGCCGATCCCCGCCAACCCGCGCCATGTGTACGACGTGCGCGACGTCATCGCGCACCTGCTCGACGGGGGCGGGTTCCTCGAGCTGAGCAAGCGCTACGCGAAGAACATGGTCATCGGCTTCGGGCGGATCGAGGGCCACCCGGTCGGCGTGATCGCCAACCAGCCGCGCTACCTCGGCGGCGTGCTCGACGCCGTCTCGTCGGACAAGGGCGCCTGGTTCGTGAACATGTGCGACAAGTACGGCCTGCCGCTGGTGGTGCTCTCCGACACCCCCGGATACCGCCCCGGCGTGCGCCAGGAGCGCGAGGGCGTGCTGCGCCGCGGCGCCGAGCTGCTGCGCGCGTTCTCGGTCTGCGAGGTGCCGCGCGTGACAGTGACCATGCGACAGGCGTACGGTGGTGCCTACATCGTCATGAACTGCCGCGACCTCGGAAACGACCTGACGCTCGCCTGGCCCGGTGCCAGGATCGGCGTCATGGGCGCGCCGCAGGCGATCGAGATCGTCCATCGCCGCGAGCTCGAGGCCGGCGCCGATCCGGTTGAGCTGGCCGCCGCCTACGAGGAGCAGCACCTGCCGGTCGCGATCGCCGCGAAGGCCGGGTTCATCGACGAGATCGTGACCCCGGACAAGACTCGCGAGCGGATCGCTGCCCACTTCGAAGCCCGCCGATAACCAGCCGGCTGACGCCGCCGCTGCCGGTGCGCCCGCGCCGCCCGCGCCGCCCGCGCCGCCCGGTGCGCCCGGTGAGCCCGGTGCGCCCGGTGCGCTCGCCCCGCGCAACGCGACCGAGGACGCGATCCTCGAGGCCGCGCGCGAGCTGCTGAGCGAGGGCTCGCACGAGCAGGTCACGATCGACACGATCGCGCGGCGGGCATTCGTCTCGCGCACGACGGTCTACTTCTACTTCGAGAACAAGCGCGCGGTCATGGACCGGCTGATCCAGCAGGCGTTCGCGGACATGGACGACGCGGCATCGCCGTACTTCGAGGGCGCGGGCGATCCGCGGATGGAGCTGGCGCTGGGCTTGTCACGATTCGTCGGCGTCGTGAATCGCAACGGGCCGATCCTGATGCTGGCCGCGCACCTGTATGGCTCCGACGAGCACATGCCGTCGCAGTGGGAGCCGTACGTCAACCGCTTCATCGCGGGGGCGGAGGCGCGGATCGCGCGCGATCAGCTGGGCGGGCAGGCGCCCGGCGACATCCCGGCGCGGGTGGCGGCGCAGGCGCTCTGCGCGATGGTCGAGCGCCACCTGACGATCGAGGTCATCCGCAACGGGCGCGACATGCACGAGGCGGTGCGCCAGCTGACCGAGCTGTGGTTCCGTGCGGTCTACGCGGGAGGCGGTTCGGACCGGGCAGCGCCGAAGAGACCGCAGTAGACATCCATCAGAACGATCCCCCCCGGCCAGGCCACACCGTTGTAGCGCTCGATCACCGGGCCGGCAGGCGGGAGCACCTCGCAGAGCAGCTCGGTGCGTAGGACCGTTCCCGCGAAGGTTCGCGCGAACGGGTCCGCGCTCCACTGGACCGGTCGCCGAGTGACGGTGATGGCCCCGCCGTAGCGCGCCTCGTCGAGTGCGAGCGTGGTCACGCAGACGAGCGCGTCGCCGAGCATTGGGATCCACCAGGCCAGCGCATCGCGGCGCACCTGCTGGACCTCGGGCTGGTCGAACCCGAGCGCGGCCCCGTCGGGCAGTGCACAGACGTGGGCGTATGCGCCCGGTATAGGCTGACCTTCCACGCAGCGCGCGTCGACCATGAAGCAGCGACCCGGCGCGTCCCCGAGATGCAGGGCGTGGCCGTCGAACGCCAGGGCGCCGCGCCGTGCGGCAAGATCATCCATCAGGAGCGGAAGTCCGCGCGAACCTCGCGAGATCGCGCGCAAGTCCCGTCGCAGATCCTCGACCGTCGGACGGCCCCAGTACCAGTAGCCGTCGTAGGCGGCGTGGATGATGAGGTCGGGCCGCAGCGTGAACGCCGCAGGGCGATAGGCCTGTGCAACGTGACGGTCTCCTCGAGCAGGCCGAGCCTGTGCAGCCAGACACGTTCGGCACCTGACAGGAACGTGAAGCGGGCGCCGAGACCGGCGCGAAAGGCCGACTGCACCGCGGGAGGGTCGATGCTCACCACGACGATCCGCGATAGGCGACCTCGAACTCGTCCTGCAATCGGGTTACCTCGCGCAGGTGACGCTGCTCCTTCGGACACCACCAACCGCGCGAGAACAGCAATGCCAGCGGGTCGCCGCCGGCGAGCTCGGAGAGCCGGCGCGCGCGACCCGTGTGGTCGGGCAGGTCGAGGTCGGGAAACGCTTGGCCTGCCTCGAGCTTCACGAGAGGATTCCCCTGATCACCTCCGTCAGCTACCCGCAGGCACTCGCGAGCACCGCGCGTCGGCATGCGGTTCCTGGATCTTCAGATCCGCGGCCCGCGCTTGCGCCGCGGCAACGAGTTCGTGTACGTCTACCTCACGACCTGCTCGGGCATGAAGGTCGCCGCTATCGGCTGCAGGAGCGCGCCTGCGCCGCCAGGCGACGGTTCTCGGCCGCTTCGGGCGGCTGCGCGCGGTGGTCGAGACCGCCGGCGCCGTTGGCGTACTCATCCAAGCGCGTGCCGTGCACGGTCGCGCCGCGCGGTGGTAGTGATCTGCCGCGCGCCGCGCGCCGTTGTACCTTACGTGCCGACCATGTCCCAGCCGTTGCTCAACCGCATCCTGATCGTGCTCGGGGCTCTGCTGATCCTCGCGACCGGCGGAGTGTTCGCCGCCCACGCGCTCGAAGACGATGAGGCCGGAGCACAGGCCGGGCCGGCCGTGGCGGTCGACAAGGTGCCGATCAAGGACTTCCTGTACGTGCCCGACGCGATCACCGTCGCGGTCGGGACGCGGATCACGTTCACCAATGAGGACAGTGCGCCGCACACGGCGACCTCCGGCCAGCCGCCGGGCGCCGACGGCGTATTCGACACCGGCAACCTCACGAAGGGCGAGAGCAAGAGCGTCACGGTGGCCAAGGCCGGCACGTTCGCCTACTACTGCGAGCTGCATCCGTTCATGAAGGGCACGGTGATCGTCAAGTGAGCCGTGCCTCCTCTGACGTGCTGCGCTACCTCGGCGCGCTCGCGACGATCGTCGTCGGCGTCGTGCATCTGCAGCAGTACGCCGACTTCATCTCCGACGTTCCCACGATCGGCGTGCTGTTCCTGCTCAACGGCGCGGGCGCGGGCGTCGTCGCGATCCTGCTGGCGACCCGCCGCGCCCAGCTGGGCGCGCTCGGGGGCATCGCCCTGTCGGCCGGTGCGCTGATCGCGGTGCTGGTGTCGATGACCGACGCGGGACTGTTTGACTACACCGAGCCGACGTTACGCTCGGCCGTCGTCATCGCAATGGTCGCCGAGGCCGCGGCGGTGGTCCTGCTGCTGGCCTGCCTGGCGAACCAGCGCCGGGCGACACCCGCGGCGCGCTCGGACTGGACCGAACGCGCCTAGTCCACACGGTGACCGAACGCCAACGCGCCGACGGCTGATCCGGGAGCGGCCGTCGGCCGCTCTATCCCAGTGACCACGGGGTTACACGTGAAAACCGTAAGAGCGCGGTGTCGCCGCGTACCCTGGAAAGGGGTTGCATGTCCGAAGTCACGAATCATCTTTATGACACGATCGACCGTCAGAACGCTGGAGCGTCCGCCAGCACCCGTCGCACGCTCGTCGCGACGACGGCGGCAGCGCTCGGCTCGATCGGCCTGCTGGGCTACGCCTCGCCCGACGCGTTCGCGGCCGTCAAGACCGGAGCCGAGAACTCGGTGGAGAACATCACGACCGTGGCCGCGACGGCCGAGGTGCTCGCGACGATCGTCAACACGCTCGGCGCCGAGAAGCTCGCCGGCCAGATGGATGCCGTCACCCTGCGTAATGTCCGCGCAGCGGCCCAGCAGGAGAAGAACCACTACGAGCTGCTGACCTCGAGCGCCGTCGGCGGCAAGCCCGCCACGACCACGATCTACGTGCCCGACGAGGTCTTCGCCTCCCCGGAGAGCCTGCTGACGACGCTTGTCGTCGGTGACCAGGTCTTCATCAACGCGTACCTGCTGGCCACCACCGTGTTCGCCCGGCAGGGCAACCTCATGGGTTCGAAGTTCGCTCGCTACGCGGCCGAGATCATGGCGACCGAGGCCGTCCATCGCGCGCTCGCCCTGCAGTCGCTCGGCAAGCTCGGCAACGACCGCGTGTACGCGAAGTTCACCCAGCCCGAGCAGGTCGCCGGGCTGCCGACGACCGGCATCGGCGGCTTCTACCGGATCCTCGACGCGGTGGCGGTCCTCGAGTCGGCCGGGTTCGGGTTCGGTAAGCCGGGCTCCAAGCCGGGCACCAAGTACGAGTACGCCGAGGTGGCGGCGCGCACGCCGTCCGACCCGGGCGTGAACACGATCTCGATCGCGTAGCAGGGCACGATCGGCGTATGACGATTCGCTGAACGCGGCCCGCCGCCCCTGGTGGCGCGGGCCGTGATCGGTGATTGTCGTGGCGGTGAAGCACCTGCCGCAGATCTCCCCGCCCGGCCCGTTCCGGCGCGAGGCGTGGCGCAGCCCGCTGCGCGGGCCATGGCTGACGTCGGTGCTGGGCGCCGCCCTGCTCGCCGGCATCCCGGTCGTGTTCGTGACCGGCCTGCTGTCCTACGTCGCCTACGAGCCGGCGCTCGGGCGCAACAACCTCATCGGCGATCCGGGGTTCCTGGACTTCTACGTCTTCTCGTGGCCGACGAGCCCGGTCTGGCTGTACGCGCTGACGCAGGGTCTGCACGTTACGATCGGCATCGCGCTCGTGCCGATCGTGCTCGTGAAGCTGTGGTCGGCGATGCCCAAGCTCTTCGAGTGGCCGCCGCTGCGCTCCCCGGCGCACGCCCTGGAGCGCGCCAGCCTCGCGCTGCTGGTCAGCTCGACGCTGTTTCAGTTCGCCACCGGGATCTTCAACGCCCAGCTCTACTACCCGTGGAAGTTCTCCTTCCTGGCCGCGCACTTCTACGGTGGCTGGGTCTTCATCTTCGCGTTCGTCCTGCATGCCGTGATCAAGGTGCCGACGATGCGCCGCAGCCTGCGCGAGCGGCGGCTGCTCGACGAGCTGCGTCGCGGCCTGGACGAGACGCAGCCCGAGACGGGCGAGTCCGAGCTCATCCCCGCGGCGCCGAGCGCGCCGACGATCTCGCGCCGCGGCGTGCTCGGCCTGACCGGTGGCGCATCGCTCGGGCTGCTGGCGCTCACGGCCGGCCAGTCCGTCGGCGGCCCGCTGCGCGAGGTTGCCCTGCTCGCTCCGCACGGCCGCGATCTCGGCTCCGGGCCCAACGACTTCCAGATCAACAAGACGGCCCGGTCGGTCGGCATCACGCCGGTTCAGACCGGCGCGGGCTGGCGCCTGCGCCTGGCCGGCGGCGCGGACCAGCTGGATCTCTCGCGCGCGCAGCTGCTGGCCCTCCCGCAGCACTCCTACGAGCTGCCGATCGCCTGCGTCGAGGGCTGGTCGACGACGCAGACCTGGACCGGGGTGCGGCTGCGCGACCTGGCGGCGCTCGCGGGCGTCGAGTCCTTCGAGGAGCTGCTCGTGGAATCCCTGCAGCAGGGCGGCAGCTTTCGCCGCGCGACGCTGAGCCCGGGCCAGGCCGGTGATCGCCGCTCGCTCCTGGCGCTGCGCGTCAACGGGGCCGACCTGTCGGCCGACCACGGCTTCCCGGCGCGCATCGTCGTGCCGGCGCTGCCGGGCGTGCACTGCACGAAGTGGGTCAACCGGCTCGAGTTCAAGGGGACGCGGGCGTGAGGCTGACCCGGGCCTACGGGGCCGGTCCGCTGCACCTGCTCAGCCATGTGGCCGCGCTGGCGCTGGCGGCATACGCCTTCACGCGGATCTTCGCCGGTGGGCAGCCGTGGAACGTCGTGCTGTGGTTCGCCGGCGCGGTGCTCCTGCACGACGCGATCGCGTTTCCGCTCTACACGTCGCTCAACCGCCTGGCGCTCGGGCGTGCGGGGCGATCGGTCAACCACGTGCGCGTCCCGGCGCTGCTCAGCGGACTTGCGTTCATCGTGTACTTCCCCCTGATCCTCGGTCTCGGCGACGGCCGCTACGAGCGTGCGACGACGCTCTCGCAGGACGTCTACCTGGGGCGCTGGCTGCTGCTCTGCGGCGCGATGTTCGCGGTCTCGGCGCTGCTGTACGCCGTGCGCGCACGGCGTGCGCAGCCATCGTCCGGCAGCGCTGCGTGAGCAGGTGCGGGACGCTCGAGGCCCGCGCTCACGGTGCGGCGACGAGGCGGGCGAACCAGCGGCGCTCGTCCTGCCAGCGCGCGGCGACGGCGAAGCCCGCGGCCTGCGCCGGGTCGTCGATCGCGTCGGCGCCGACGTAGGCCCAGGCGAACGAGCGGCTGTGCAGCCCGTCGAGCTCGAGGCGGATGCGCTCCGTCGTGACCGCCACGCCGGGCGGCGCGAGCTCGACGAGCACGTCGCCGCCGGGCCGCAGGAGCTCGCGCAGCCGCGCGAGCAGCGCGACGGGTGCCCCGCCGATGCCGATGTTGCCGTCGAGCAGCAGCGCGCTGCCCCAGGTGCCGGCGCCCGGGATGCGGTCGAAGACCGAGGCCTCGATTGCCGGCGCGCCGCGCAGCCGCGCGACGCGCACGGCCGCGGGGGCGACGTCGACGCCGAGCGCGAGGCGGCCCCGGTGGGCCAGCGCCAGGACGTGGCGGCCGGGGCCGCAGCCGACGTCGAGGACCGGGCCGCTGGTGCGGTCGAGGGCCGCCTCGTCGGCGGCGGTCAGCGGCCCGAGCCAGCGTTGCAGCGCGAGCGCGATGGCGGTCCCGTCGGGACGGCGCGCGCGCAGCCTCGGCGGCGCGTCGTCGGCAAGCGCGAGGCCGTAGACGTCGGCCGCCGTGGGGGTCATGCGGCGACGACCTCCGCCAGCCGCAGGGCGCCGAGCGTGCGGGCGAAGCGGGTGCGCGGCGCGAGTGCCGCGACCGCGCGCGCGTCGGAGATGTCGTCGACGTCGCGCAGCTCGGGCAGCTCGTGGGTGGTCAGCCCGAGCGCGTGCAGGCGAGCACGCTGGACGGTGCATGTGGCGGGGTCGCTCATCGGGATGCCGGCGAATACCGCATCGTCGGCGGCGCGCAGGCCGATCGACCAGTAGCCGCCGTCGCAGGCCGCGCCGAGCACGGCATCGCAGCCGGCGAGCCCGAACAGCGCGTGCGAGAGCATCTGCGGGGTGAGCTGCGGCGTGTCCATGCCGACGACGAGCGCCGGCTCGCCGATGTCGGCGAATGCCGCGGCCAGCCGCTCGGCCAGCCCGGTGCCCCGCTGCGGGACGACCTCGAATCCGGGGCGCAGCCAGGATCCGGCGACACCGTCGAGCACGACGACCCGGCGCGCACCGGGAACCGCCGCGACCGCCGCCAGCGTGTCCGCGAGCGCCGCGGCGGCGAGCGCTGCCGCCTGCTCCGGCGTGCAGGGCGGGGTCAGCCGTGTCTTGCTGCGCCCGGCGACCGGAGCCTTGGCGATGACGGCGATCGCTCGTGGCGCGTCGCGCTCGTCCATCAGCTCAGCACGCCCGCCATGTCGCGCACCGCGCGCACCGTTCCCCGCACGGTGCCGGTCACCTTCGAGCGCCCGCTGCGGGCGCGGTACGGGACGCCCACCTCGGCGATCCGCCAGCCCTGCGCCGCGGCTCGCAGCACCATCTCCAGCGGCCAGCCGAAGCGGCGGTCCTCGATCGCCAGCTCGAGCAGCGCGCCGCGGTGGGCGGCGCGCATCGGCCCGAGGTCGCGCAGCACCACGCCGCTGCGCCGGCGCAGCTCGAGCGTCAGCGCGCGGTTGGCCAGCCGGGCGTGCGGCGCCATCGCCCCGCGCTCGGCGAGGCGCGCGCCGAGCATGAGCTCCACTTCGCCGGCGCCGACCGGGTCGGCCACGCGCGGGAGATCGCGGGGATCGAGCGAGGCGTCGCAGTCCATGAAGCACACGACATCGTCCGTCGCGGCGGCGAGGCCGGCGTAGCAGGCGGCGCCGAAGCCGCGCCGCGGCTCGTGCACGACGCGCGCGCCGAGCGCCTCGGCGATCCGTGCCGACCCGTCGGTCGAGCCGTTGTCGACGACGATCGGGGTGTAGCCCAGCGGCATGCGCGACAGCACCCACGGAAGGGCCTGCGCTTCGTCCAGCACCGGGAGCACGACGGTCGGCATGGCGGCGACACTACGAGGCACGGGCTCCAGGCTCGATTACGAACTGGAGAACGCGGGCGCGGGCCCGAGCCCGTTGGCCCGGCCGCCGTGGGCCAAACCTCCGCGACGCGCCACTACTTCCGCCATCCACGGCATCCAGCACCTCAAGTCGAGACGCAGGTACTCGCCGTTCGGGCTGCCGGGATCAGTCGGTTGTCTAACCGTGGACGTGACGAGCCGCACCGAGCGCCTCGCCGGCGGTCCATATCGCCGCGCCGAGCAGCAGCAGGTCCTTGAGGAGGAACTGGCCCGGGCCAGGCGACGGGTAGGGGAAGCCATAGCCGGGTTGCCACACTCCAGGAGTACTGAAGACGAAGGTCATCGTCAGCAGAACACGAAGATCGCGCCGATGCTGCCAAGCGCCGAGAGGCGGGGCGAGCAGGCAGGCGTCGCGATCAGCAGTCCGAGGGTGATCTCCACGATCCCGATCAAGCGAGCGAACGTGGCCACGCTGACGATGTCCGGGGCGATCCACGACAGCAACGGCGAGTTCAGGAAGAATCCCGCTGCGGCGAACGACCGTAGGCGGTGAACGTCAGCGCGCCCACCGACACCAGGATGATCGCCAGCCCGTATCGCAGGAACACCGCGCCGATGCTCTGGAGTCGAGGACCGGTGCTCGCTCGATGTGCGGTCGTGGCCATAGCGCCATCAATACCGCCCGTCTCAGGCGCTGAAACGCAGGGCGTCGTAACGATTACGCGCGGCGATCGTCAGAGCACCGTCCGCGCGGGAATTACGGATCGAGGAACGACGATGGCGCGGGACGCGCATCGCGCTCCCCGGCCGTAGCCTCAGACGGCATGGACGTTGTGATCAAGGGTGCCTCGCGCCGAGCGGCGAACGCCGGCGCGCGCCGTACGGTCGCGTGGCCCGCGGCGGTGTCGGTCGCGATCTGGGCGCTGCTGGTCGTCGCCGGACATCTGCTCGGTGCCGCGCTCTACGCGCGCCAGCCGCTCGTCCACATCGGTGCTCCGCCGCTCGTCGGCGGCTTCGACCTGCGCCTGACGGCTCACGTGCTGCCGGCGCTCGGCCTCGCCGCCGCCGCGATCGCGTGGGGACCGGCGCTGGCGGTGCGATTGCGCTGGCGCGGGCTGCTCGCGTGGGGCTGGGTGGGGGCGGCGGTCTGGGCGGTCGCGCTCGCGGCCACGAATGGGGCGGGCGCGATCGCCGCGCCGCTGGCGACGAAGTACGAGCAGCTCGCCGCCGTCGCGCTCGTCGGCACGCCCGGCGGGTTCCTCGCCTCCTTCACCGACGTCCTGGCGACCTACCCGACGCATGTCCAGGGCCACCCGCCCGGCGGGGTGCTCGTGCTGTGGGCGCTCGACGGCGCCGGGCTCGCCGGCGCCACGGCCGCGGCCGTGCTGACGATCGCCTGCGGTGCGCTCACGGCACCCGCGGCGCTCGTCGCCGTGCGCGCTCTGGCGGGCGAGGCGAGGGCACGCGCCGCGGCGCCCTTTCTGATCTTCACGCCGGCGGCCGTCTGGATGGCGACGTCGATGGACGCGCTCTACGCCGGGGTCGGCGCGGTCGGGATCGCGCTGTTCGCGCTCGCCTGCACGACCGCAACCGTCCGGCGCGCGGCGCTGCTCGCGCTCACCGGGGGGCTCGTGCTCGGGATCGGGCTGATGCTCAGCTACGGCATCGTCGCGCTCGGCGCCGTCGTCGTGGCGATCGCCGTGGGCCGGCGCCGTCCCGCGGCCATCGCCTGGGCGGGGGCAGGCGTGGTGCTCGTCCTCGCGGCGTTCCTCGCGCTGCGCTTCAACTGGTTCGACGGGCTGGCGGCGACGCGCGAGCAGTACCTCGCGGGAGTGTCGCGGCGCCGGCCGTACCTGGAGTTCCTCGTCATCTCGCTCGCCGCGTTCGCGCTCGCTGCCGGTCCGGCCGCCGTTGCAGGCCTCGGGCAGTTGCGCGACCGCGGGATCTGGCTGCTCGCCGGCGGCACGCTGGTCGCCCTCGCCGCGGCGGATCTCTCGGGCATGTCCAAGGGCGAGACGGAGCGCATCTGGCTGCACCTGGTGCCGTGGCTGCTTGTCGCGACGGCGGCGCTGACGCGAACGCGTGCATGGCTGGCCGCGCAGATCGGGCTGGCGCTGCTTCTCCAGCTCGCGGTGCGCTCGCCGTGGTGAGGGCTCGCGCGGCGGCGCTCGCGCTCGGCGCAGGCGGCTGTGGCGGCGGCGATGACGCCCTGCCCGCGCCGCTCGGCGCGAAGCTGCTCGACGCGGCCCGTGGGGGCGCGCTCACCGTGACCCCGAGCGGGGACCTGCTGGTAGGCGAGCTCGAGACCGGCGTCATCGTCGTCGAGCGGATCGCACCGGGTCGAGCCGGCGCATCTGGACGGGTCCGCGCCGCGCCGACCTCGCCAACGGCGGTCACCGCGAGGTGGCGCCCGGCCCTCTCCACCGGCAGCGCGGGCAGGGTGGTCGACGCCCGATGACCCGCGTGCTCGTCACCGGCGGCGCGGGCTTCATCGGCTCGCACATCGTCGACGCATTGATCGCCCGCGGCGACGCGGTGCGCATCCTCGACGCGCTGCACCCCGCGGCCCACGCGGCGCGGCCCGACTACCTCGCTGCGGCGGCGCAGTTCGTCCCCGGCGACGTCCGCGACGGCGCCACCGTCGCTGCGGCGCTGGAGGGCGTCGGCCACGTCTGCCATCAGGCGGCGATGGTCGGCCTGGGGACCGACATCGGCGATGTCTGCGACTACGTCGCACACAACGACCTCGGCACCGCCGTCCTGCTGCGCGAGCTCGCCCGCGCGAGGTTTGCGGGGCGCCTCGTGCTCGCCTCGAGCATGGTCGTCTACGGCGAGGGCCGCTACGTGTGCGCTGAGCACGGGCTCGTGCGCCCGGGCCCGCGCCGCGAGGCCGACCTCGCCGCCGGACGCTTCGAGCCGCCGTGCCCGGTCTGCGCGGCGCCGTTGCAGCCGCGCAGCATCCGCGAGGACGCGCCCCCGGATCCGCGCAACGTCTACGCCGCGACGAAGCTCCATCAGGAGCATCTGGCGGCGGCGTTCAGCCGCGAGACCGGCGTGCCCGTCACGGCGCTGCGCTACCACAACGTCTACGGCCCACGGATGCCGCGCGACACGCCGTACGCCGGCGTCGCGTCGATCTTCGCCAGCGCGCTGGCGGCCGGCCGGGCGCCGCGCGTGTTCGAGGACGGCGGCCAGCTGCGCGACTTCGTCCACGTGCGCGACGTGGCACGCGCGAACGTCCTTGCGCTTACCACCCCCGAGGCGGTGCCGGGGGCGTTCAACGTCGCCAGCGGCACCCCGCGCAGCATCGGCGAGATGGCCGCCGCGCTGCACGCCGCGAGCGCGGGCGGTGCGCCGTCGCCGGTGACCACGGGCGAGTACCGGCTCGGCGACGTCCGCCACGTGTTCGCCGGCGCGGACCTGGCGGCCGAGCGGCTCGGCTTTCGCGCCGAGGAACCGTTCGCCGCCGGCATGACGGAGTTCGCGGCGGCCGCGCTGCGTGCGCCGCCACGATGAGAACAGGCGATGAACACGCCCGCCAGGCGCTGGACGCGGCGCCCGCGGCTGCGACACTCAAAACACCTATGACGACGGCCGACCACGAACGCGCGGACATCCTGGTCGTCGACGACGAGCCGACGATCTCCGAGGTCCTGTGCCGCTACCTCGACCGTGCCGGCTACGGGACGCGTGTCGCCGCCGATGGTCACGCCGCGATGGCGGCGGTCCTCGAGCGCGCTCCGGACCTCATCGTCCTGGATCTCATGCTGCCGGGCATCGACGGCCTGGAGGTCATGCGCCGCGTGCGCGAGCGCGACCGCGACCACACCGCGATCATCCTGCTGACGGCGCGCGGCGAGGAGTCCGACCGCATCGTGGGACTGCGCCTGGGCGCCGACGACTACGTCGTCAAGCCGTTCTCCCCCGCCGAGCTCGTCGCACGGGTCGATGCCGTGCTGCGCCGCCTGGACACGTGCCCCGGTACCGAGCCGCCGCTGCGCTTCGGCGAGCTCGTGATCGACTCCACCGCCCGGCGCGTCACCGTCGGGGAGGAGGAGGTGGCACTCACCCAGCGCGAGTTCGAGCTGCTGCGCTTCCTCGCGCGCCACCCCGGCCAGGCGTTCACACGCAACCAGCTCATGGACCTCGTCTGGCGCTACTCCTTCTACACGGACACCTCGACCGTCACCGTCCACATCCGCCGCCTGCGCGCGAAGATCGAACCCGACCCCGCGCTCCCGCACTACATCGACACGGTCTGGGGTGTCGGGTACCGGTTTTCCCCGTGACGCGCGGCCTCGTCTTCGCCGGGTTCGCGTCAACGATCGCGGCCGGTCTCGCCACCGCCGTCTACGGCGCGTCGGCGGGTGTGACGACGCTGCTGATCCTCCTCCCCCTGGGCTGCGCCACGGTCTTCGCGGCACACGGGATCGTGAGGGCGCGGTCGCGCATCGGCGGGCTGCGCCGCCAGTTCGGGCTGATCGCCGCCGTCGCCACGGCACAGCTGGCGATCGCCGTCGGCGTCTTCGTGCAGCTCATGTTCGTCTCCGCCCACGACGCCTTTCTCACCGTGCTCGTGGCGGGCTTCACGGGCGTGCTCACCCTGTGGGCGGCGCGGCTGCTCGGGCGCCGCGCGCTTGCCGACGTCGATGCCGTGCGCGCGACACTCGAGGCCGTCGGGCAGGGCCGGCGCGACGTGCGCACCGACCTCGGCGGTGAGGACGAGCTCGCCCGGCTGGGCGCCGACGTCGATGCCATGGTCGCGACGCTCGCCGCCGAGGAGCGCGCGCGCCGCGGCCTGATCGCCTCGGTCTCGCACGACCTGCGCACCCCGCTGACCTCGTTGCGGCTGCTCGTCGAGGCGATCGACGACGACGTCGTCACCGAGCCGGCGATGCGGCGCGACTACCTCAGGCGGATCGCCACGAACGTCCATGCGCTGAGCGCGCTGATCGAGGACCTCTTCGAGCTGTCGCGCCTGGAGTCCGGCGACATCCGCTGGACGATGGAGCGCGTGATGCTCGACGAGCTCGTGCGCGAGACGATCGATGCGATGCGCCCGCACGCCGAGGCCGGCGCCGTCGCCGTGCACGCCGAGCTGGCGCCGCAGCTTACGGCCGCCCAGGCCAACCCCGAGCAGATCCAGCGCGTGCTGTTCAACCTCATCCAGAACGCGATCCGCCACACGCCGGCCGACGGCAGCGTCGTCGTGCGCGCTGCCCCGGCGAGCGAGGGCGCGATCGAGATCGAGGTGGCCGACACGGGGCCGGGCATCGCCGGCGACGAGCGCGAGCGCGTCTTCGAGCCGTTCTTTCAGGGCACCGGCCGCAGCGGCGCCCGCTCTCCGGACAGCGGCGCGGGCCTCGGCCTGGCGATCTCGCGCGCGATCATCGAGGCGCACGGCGGGCGGATCTGGCTGGCCGACGCCGAGAGCGGAACGTGCGTGCGCTTCCGGCTGCCGTGCGTGGCGACCCCTTGAAGCTCGCTGCGGGGTGCGCTCAGAGCGCGGTCGCCGGGGGCGTCACGAGCGGTGCGGCAGAGGCCCAATGGACGGAATCCTTCAAACCAGCCCGACGACCCCCTGAACGGCTACCAATGGACGACGTTCGAGAAGCGCGCCTCGCCCGCCTCGTCACGGGGCTGCACGCCGAGCACCTTGCCCGCCGCATCGGCGGGAGCCGAGCTGGAGCCGCGCTCGCGGATCTTGGCTTCCAGCGCGCTCGAGACGGTCAACGCGGCCGTGCCGGCCACCGGCGAACAGGCCCTTGCCAACCGCTGCAGCGGTGTCTCCTAGCGTCATGAACGACCTCCGGACGATGGGGTGGTGCACTGGGTGTGCCCGGCCGGCCGGTCGTCTCAAGCGGCGCGCGGGGCGCGTTCATACTTCGTCAGCACGCAGGCATGCACCTTTCAGTGCGTTCCGGCAGAAGGGTGACGACGCGCGACGTCAGCCGGGGGGACGCAGCCCGTGCAGCGCCAGCTCGACGACGGTGTCGGCGTACGCGTGCGTGAGCGGCCCGCTGCGGTCCAGCCAGCGGATGCGCAGCGGGCCCCAGATCAGCTCGAGCGCCACGTCGAGGTCGAGGTCCTGGCGCAGCTCGCCGGTGGCCTGGGCGCTGCGCAGCCGCGCCTTCTTCAGCATCGTCAGCGGACCTTCGATGCGTTCGGCGAAGGCCTCGGCGAGCCGCGGGTCGCGGGGGATCTCGGTGGCCAGGGCCCGCATCGGCTCGTCGAAGCGCGGGTCGTTGAACTCGTCGACGGTCGCGCGCAGGACGAGCCGCAGGTCGGCCGCGAGGTCGCCGGTGTCGGGCAGCGACGGGTCGCCGGTCGCATCCTCGCTGTTGGCGAGGAACGCGTCGAACAGCACGGCGCCCTTGGACGGCCACCAGCGGTAGATCGTCTGCTTGCCGACGCCGGCGCGGGCGGCGATGCCCTCGATGCTCAGCTTCGCGTAGCCGACCTCGCCGACGAGGTCCAGTGCGGCCGTGAGGATCGCGCGCCGCGCGGACTCGCTGCGACGACCGGCGGCGGGGGCGGGGGCGGGTTGGGGCGGGGTCACACGGCCCACGGTAGCAAGCAAACGCGACGAGACGGTTCGTCTTGACAACCGGGGTCGGCTTCGGCAGTATTGACACAAGACGAGACGAACCGTCTCGCCACGTATGAGTCTCCCACCGAACCGGAGCGTCGTCCCATGACCACACCACCCACCGCACCCTCCACCCGCCCCGCCCGCGTCTGGTTCATCACCGGCGCCAGCCGCGGCCTCGGCCTCGCCTTTGCCACCGCGGCGCTGCAGCGCGGCGACAGCGTGGTCGGCGCCGCCCGCAGCACGGCCGCGCTCGACGAGCTCGCCGCCACGCACGCGGGCCGCGTGCTCGCGCTCTGCGTCGACGTCACCGATCGCGCCGCCGTGTTCGCCGCCGTCGACACGGCGGTCGCGCGCTTCGGCCGGCTCGACGTCGTCGTCAACAACGCCGGCACCCTGACGCTCGGCATGGTCGAGGAGTTCGGCGAGGCCGAGGCCCGCGCCCAGCTCGAGACGAACTTCTTCGGTGCGCTGTGGGTCGGCCAGGCCGCCGTCGCGCACTTGCGCGCCCAGGGACACGGCCACCTCGTGCAGATCTCGAGCATCGGCGCGCTCGGCGGATATCCGGCCACCGGCCTGTACAGCGCGAGCAAGTGGGCGCTGGAGGGCATGAGCGAGGCGCTGGCGCTGGAGGTCGCGCCGTTCGGCGTCAAGCTCACGATCGTCGAGCCCGGCGGCTATTGGACCGACCTGTACTCGAGCATGGGTCAGACGACCGCGCTGGCGCCCTACGCGCCGCTGCGGGCGCAACTCGAGCAGCAGTACGCCGACGAGTCGGTCGACAGCGACCCGCGCCTGGCCGCCGAGGCGCTGATGACGCTGGTCGACAGCGACGACCCGCCGCTGCGCTTGCTGCTGGGCAGCGTCGTCTTCGACATGGCGATGGACGTCTCGCGCGCACGGATGCGGACCTGGGCGGGCTGGGAGTCGGTCAGCCGTGCCGCCGAGCACGGCATCCCGATGCCGGCTCGTTGAGACGGTGCCGGCCGGCCGCGCGGAGGAGGCGGCGGGCGAACGACCGGCGGACCGGCGCACTTGACACGGCGATCCGGAGCGCGCTAGCCTCTCCGCGCCCCCGGCCTCCGGCGAAGGGGATGAAGACCTATGAGTGCCTTCACGGAACAGACCACGTCGCGCCGCCCCGGCTGACCGCCGGGCCTCCGCGCGACCCCCTCATATCCGTTTCTCGTAGCGCTTTCTCTGGAGGTCCCATTGTCGCGCGATCAGCGCACCGTCCGCGGCGCCGAAGCCCGGACTCCTTCCGATGTCGCAACTGCCGGCTCGACGTGTCCATGGACGCGCCGGGAACCATGCATCGCAATCACTGCCCGAGCTGCCTGTGGAGTCGCCATCTCGACGATGACGTCCCCGGCGACCGCCGCGCCGACTGCCTCGGCTCGATGGAGCCGATCGCCGTCTGCGTGCGCGCCGACGGCGAATGGGCGCTCGTGCACCGCTGCGGCGGGTGCGACACCGTGCACCTCAACCGCATCGCGGGCGACGACAACCCGCTGACGCTCATGCATCTCGCGGTCCGGCCGCTCGCGCGGCCGCCGTTCCCGCTCGAGTGGCTGGCGCGGCTGTGACCAGTCGCTGCCCTCGCTGAGCGCCGGGCCGGTCAACCGACCGGTCCGGTCGCGGCGGGCGGCTACTCCGCGGCGTCGGCCGGCGCAGCCGGCGCCGACGGCGGCGCGCCCATCGCGTGAAAGCCGCCGTCGACGTGCGTGATCTCGCCCGTGATGCCGCGCGACATCGTCGACAGCAGGAAGATGATCGCGTCGGCCGTCGGGCCGGCGTCGCCCGTGTCCCAGTGCAGCGGGGCCATGGTGTTCCAGATGCCGGCGAGCTCGCTGAAGCCGGGGATCGACTTCGCCGCCATCGAGCTGATCGGCCCGGCCGAGACGAGGTTGCTGCGGATGCCCTTCGGCCCGAGATCGCGCGCGAGGTAGCGGTTGACGGACTCCAGCGCCGCCTTGGCGACGCCCATCCAGTCATAGACCGGCCAGGCGACCTGCGCGTCGAAGTCCAGGCCGACGATCGACGGCGAATCGCCCTGCTCCAGCAGCGGCAGCATCGCGACCGTCAGCGACTTCAGCGAGTACGCGCTCGTGGCGAACGCGATCTGCGCGCTCTCGACGGGCGTGTTGAGGAAGTTGTTGCCCAGCGCGTCGGCGGGGGCGAAGGCGATCGCGTGCAGCACGCCGTCGAGCGCACCCCAGCGCTCCTTCAGGTCCGCCGCGACCGCGGCCATCTGATCGGGCTCGTTGACGTCCATCTCGAGCACGTCGGGCGGCGAGTCGCCGAGCCGCTTGGCGATCCGCTGCGTGATCCGCAGCCCCCGGCCGAAGCCGGTCAGGACGATCTGCGCGCCCTCCTCCTGCGCGCGCTTGGCGACGGCGTAGGCGATGGAGCCCTCGGTGAGGACCCCGGTGATGAGTAGACGTCTGCCTTCGAGAAGCATGAAGGCGAGGCTATCTACTCGGGCGCTACCGGCCGAACCTCACGAAGTCGGTGAACTCGGCCCACGTCGACGACGCGCGCCAGCCGGCCTCGCCCGCGGCGTGGCGGAAGTTGACCGCCCAGCCGGGTTCCCAGGCACGCCAGCGCACGAGCGCGACGATCAGCCCGGCGAGGACGAACAGCCCGGCGAGGATCGCCAGCGCGAGCACCGGGAAGGGGGCGTCGGTGGCGGGATCGGTCGCCGTCGCGGCGACCGAGATCGGGTCGCCCGCGATGACCGCGGGGGCGGGCGTCGGCTGCGCGGTGGGCGTCGGCGGCGGCTTCACCGTGGCGGGCGCGCTCGGCGCGGAGTTCGCGCCGGCGCCGGCACCGGAGTCGTTGCCGGTGGCGCCGGAGGAGGCGGGCGGCGGGCTCGTCGCACCGCCGTCCCCGCCGGCGGGCGCGCTCGCCGTCCCCGCTGCGTCGCTCCGCGCCTTCTTCTGGTTGCAGGCGCCCTCGGCGCGGCGCGCGAGCGCATCGTCGACCGCCGGTGCGAACCCGCCGTCGTAGGCCGCGAGGTCGTTCGGGATCAGGCCCTTCAGCGTCTGCAGCTGCTTGGACGTGTACTTGCAGGTGTTCAGCCGGCCGTCGTCGGCATAGTCGGCGACGATGACGTCGAGCAGGTTCGCCGAAGCGGTCGCCGTGAACGCCAGACTCAGCGCGCACGCGAGCAGGAAGAGCGAGATGCGATGCAGCACGACCCCCCACGGTAGTCGGTCGGGGTTGATCGTTCCACCGGGAACCGGAGCGCTGCTGTTCCCGTGCGCGCGTATTGCGGCGCCGCACGGCTGGGGGAACCACTAGCATCGGCGGCCGCTTCCCCATGGCCGTCACGACCCCCGCCAGCCCCGCCAGCCCGCGGGTCGCCACGCAGGTGGGCGTGCCCGCGACGCGCGTCCGCACACCGCGATCGGGCCTCGCGCTGCTCGCCGCGCTGGTGGCCGTGTGCGCCTACGCCGTCTTCGCCCACGGCTCGGTCGGCCTGCCCGAGGAGCCGCGCCTGCAGATCGGCCTGGCGTTCGCCGGCGTCGGCGCGGCGATCGGGCTGCTGCTGACGCGCACGCTGTCGCTGCGCGCGCCGTCCGAGGTCTGGGTCGCGGTCGGCCTGCTCGCCGGCTTTGCCGTGTGGTGCGGCATCACGCTGCTGTGGTCGGTCGCGCCCGAGCGCACCTGGGCGCACATCAACCGCGCCGTCGCCTACACGCTCGTGCTGGTCCTCGCGCTGACGCTCGCGTCGAGCCTGCCGCGCGCGATCGAGCGCCTCGCCTACGGCTGGCTCGCCGTCGCGCTGGCCTGCGCGTTCTACGGGCTCGCCGGCAAGATCATCCCCGGCGTCGAGGTCCATCGGGGTGAGCTTCGACCACACCTCGCAGGCCTCGCGGCTGCGCGCGCCGCTGGAGTACTGGAACGCGCTCGCGCTGGTGATGGTGCTGGCGATCCCGATCGCCCTGCGGATGACGACCGATGCGACGCGCCGCGACCCGGCCCGGCTGTTGGGGATGTTCGCGCTGTTCGTGCTCGTCGTCTGCCTCGGCATGACGTACTCGCGCGGCGGCGTCCTCGCCTTCCTCGCGGTCGTCGCCGCGGTCACCCTGCTCGGCGGCCAGCGCCTGCGCGGCCTGGCGGTGATCGGGGTCACGATCGTCGCCGCGATCCCCGTGCTGGGGCTCTCGTTCAGCCGCCCGGCGCTGAAGGGGCTGTACGTCCCGCTCGACGAGCGCGTGCCCGACGGCATCCTGCTCGGCCTCGTCAGCGCGGGCTGCATCCTGGCGTTGCTGATCGCCGGGTGGGGGATGCTGCGCATGGAGGAGCGCACTGCCTGGAACGACGAGCGCACGCAGCTCGTCTGGCGCGGCATGGCGGCGACCGCGGCGATTCTCTTCGTGCTGCTGCTCGGCGGCATCGCCTCCTACGAGGGCGGGCCCGGCGAGTGGGCCGACGACGCCTGGGCGAAGTTCACCGAGACGGCGAAGGACAACACCTCCGACCCCGCGCGGCTGGTCTCGTCGAACTCCGGCAATCGCTGGGTGTGGTGGAAGGAGGCCGCGGGCGCCTGGTCGGACAAGCCGGTGCAGGGCTGGGGCGCGGGCTCGTTCGCCGTGACGCACAAGATGTACCGCGACGTCGAGCTGCCGGTCGTCCAGCCGCACAACATGCCGCTGCAGTTCCTCGCCGAGACGGGGATCGCCGGCACGCTGCTCGTCACCGGCGCGCTGGGCCTGCTGCTGTTCTGCGCGCTACAGCGGGTGCGCACGATGGCCACCGGCCGCGAGCGCGACATCGCGGTCGCGCTGTTCGCCGGAGCCGTGGGCTGGGTGGTGCACGGGCTCGTCGACTGGGACTGGGACATCCCCGGCGTGACGGTGCCGGCGCTGATCTTCCTCGGCGTCCTCGTCGGGACGCCGTGGCGGGCGGGCAGCGAGCCGCACGTCCACCGCGGCACCGGCACGCGCGGCGCGCTGCTCGCGCTGGCCTGCGTCGCCGCCTGCCTGCTGATCGTCTCGGCCGGGCTGCCGATGCTCGCCGACCAGAAGGCCAGCGACGCGCAGGCCGTCACCGCGAATGCCGGCGCCGCCGAGCTCGAGGACGCCGCCGCCGAGGCCGACCTCGCCGCGCGCCTGGACCCGACGGCAATCCGCCCGCTGCTGGCGGCGTCGGCGATCGCGCAGGGCCGCGACCGGCTGCTCGACGCGCGCCGGTACCTGCTCGACGCCGTCGACCGCCAGCCCTACAGCGCGGTCGCCTGGCAGCGGCTGCTCGAGCTCGCGCTGAAGACCGCCGACCGGCAGGGCGCGCGCGCCGCCGCCCGGCGCCTGCTCGAGCTCGACCCGATCGGCACGGGGACGCGCACGCTGGCCGGCCGGCTCGTGCTCTTCGAGATCCCGGCCGGGTCGTCGCCGACCGCGACGGGGACGCCGCTGAGCCCGCGCTACAGCGGGCCGGCGGTGGCGCCGACGCCGGCGGTGGGCACGCCGATCGCGCCCGTCACGCCGCCCGGCGCCCCGTAGCGACACCGTCGCGCGGGGCGCGGGGCGGTCAGCCGGTGACGGCGACGCGCAGGATGCCGAACACGAGCAGGGCCGCGGCGGTGGCGGCGATGAGCAGCAGGATGATCCCGACGACGAGCTCGGAGGGCAGGCGGTGCGAGCGCGCGCGCAGCCGCGAGGAGGGCAGCGTGCTGACCTCTCGGGAGGCGGTGCGCGAGGCCACCGGCGTCTGGCGCAGCTCGCGCTCGCGCCGCCTGGGCGGGGCTGTGCCCGGCGCCGCCGCGGGGACCGCGCCGACGAGCTCCGGCGCGGGCGCTCGCTTCGGCTGGCGCCCGGCGTCCGGCGGCGGGGTGCGCGGCCGGGGCGCCGGGCGCTCGGCGCGGCGCGCGGCGGCGCCCTCGTCGTCGGCGCCGCGGCGGGCGGCCGCGTCGCGCTCGGCGGCGGCCGCGGCCTCGCGCTGGGCGGTGCGCTCCTGGCGCCGCGCCTCGGCCGCCGAGCGCAGCGCGTTCTCCCGCTCGCGGCGCAGGCGCTCGGCGTCGACGAGGCGCTGCTCGTCGGCCGTGCGCCGCCGCCGCGCGCGCTCCTCGGCCTGCTGGGCGGCGGCCTCGCGCACGGCCGCCCGCTGCTGGTCTTCGAGCGCGCGCTGGGCGGCGCGCGCCTCGGCCTCCGCGGC
Organism: uncultured Actinomycetes bacterium; assembly: GCA_963709935.1. GTDB lineage: Bacteria > Actinomycetota > Thermoleophilia > Solirubrobacterales > Solirubrobacteraceae > CADCVQ01. Next base: position 285,615 of record CAVPYM010000013.1, read on the forward strand.
GGCCTGCTGCTGGGCGGCCTTCGCCGCGCGGGCGCCGGCGCGCAGCGCGGCCTTGCGCGCCTCGGCCGTCTGCTGCTCGGCCTCCTCGCTCGTCTCGGCGACCTTGCGCATGCGGTTCTCCAGCGCGTTGCGCGCGGCCGCCTGCGCCCGCGCGTTCTGCGTCGCCTCGTCGGCGGCGGCGAGCGCAGCGTCGATGCGCTCCTCCAGCTCCCGGCGGTGGCGCTCCTGCTCGGCGATCTGCTCCGTCGCCCGGCGCACGTCCTCCAGCGCCTCCTCGAGGTCGCCGGCGAGCGCGCTCTCCTGCGCGGCAAGGCGATCGACCTCGGCGGTCGCGCGGCTCAGCGAGGCCTCGAGCTCGCGCTGGATCTCGGCGTCCTCGTCGGCGCGCCGGTCGGTCTCGGCGCGCGCCTGGCCGAGGACGTCGGTCAGGCGCTGGACCTGGTCGACCGCCGAGTCGCGCGCGTCGCCGAGCTCCGCCAGCTCGCCGAGGATCGCGTCGCGCTCGGCGCTGAGCGACTCGACCTCGGCGGCGGCCGCGGCGCGCGCGCGGGCGGCGCGCTCGAGTCGTGCGCGCGCCTCGTCGCGCTCGCCGGCCAGCCCCTCGATCTGGGCGCGGGCGCTCGTGCGCTCGGCCTGCAGGTCGCCGATCGCCGCCGTCGCCGCCTCGTGCTGGGCGTTGAGCGCGGCGAGCGCGGCCTCGGCATCGCGGCGGCGGCGCTCGAGCTGCTGGATCTGCCCGTGCGCGGCGTCGCGCTGCCCGGTGCGCTCGCGCAGGGCGATGTGCGCGCTCTCCAGCTCGGCGGTCAGGGTGCCGATCTCGCTGACCGCCCGGTCGCGCTGGGTGGTGAGGTCGCGGATGTCGGCGGCGGCGGAGTCGCGGTCGGCGGCCAGCGCCTGCAGCTCGGAGTCGGCCGTCGTGCCCACCGCGCTGAGACGCGCGATCCGCTGCTGCGCGGCGTCGCGCTGGGCGGTCAGCGCCGCGATCTGGCTCAGCGCCGTGTCGCGCTCGGCGGTCAGCTCGCCCACCGCGGCGTCAGCGGCCTCGCGGCGGGTGGTGAGCTCGCGGATCTCGGCGCGGGCGGCGTCGCGCTGGGCGGCGAGGTTGTGCATCTCGCGCTGGGCACCGCTGCCCTGCGCGCTGAGCGACTCGATGTCGGCGCGGGCGCTGTCGCGCTGCGCCGTCAGCTCGTCGATCTGCGCATGAGCGCTCTCGCGGGCGGCCTCGAGCGTCCCGATCTCGGCGCGCGCGCGGTCGCGCTCGCCCCGCAGGTCGTCGATCTCGGCCTGGGCGGCGGCGTGGCGCGCGGTCAGCTCGGCGATCGCGCCCTGCGCGGTCGCGTACGTGGCCGCGAGCCGATCGATCTCGTCCTGTGCGGCGTCGCGGGCAGCGGTGAGCGGCTCGATCTCGCCGCGGGCAGCGTCACGCGCCGCGGTCAGCTGCTCGATCTCGCGCGCGTTCGCGGTGCGGCCCGAGCCGAGCTCGCGCAGCTGGTCCTGCGTGGCGGCAAGCCGCCCGGCGATCTCCTCGACCTGCGCCTGGGCCGCGTCGCGGGCGGCGGTCAGCTCGCGGATGCCGGCGACGGCGCTCGCCTGGTCGCCCGACAGCGCCTGGATGCCGGCCTGCGCCTCGTCGCGCTCGGTCACGAGCGCGGCGATCTGCTTGCGGGCGCCGTCGTGCTGGCTCGTGAGCTGGCGGATGCGCGCGGTCGCCGTCTCGCGCTCGCCGGCGAGGGTCTGGATGTCGGCCTGGGCGGCCTCGTGCTGCAGCGTGCGCTCGCGCAGTTGCGTGAGCGCCCGGGCGTGCTCGGCGGCGAGCACGTCGAGCTCGGCCTGGGTGGCGTCGCGCTGGTCGGCGAGCTCGTCGCCGGCGGCGCGGGCCTGCTCCTCGAGCGCGGTGAGCTCGAGGATGCGCGCGTCGGCCGCATCGCGCTCGTCGATCAGCGACCGCACGCGGGCGAGCGCCGCGGAGCGCGACGTGGCGAGCGCGCCGATCTCCGTCTTGGCGGCGTCGCGCTCGGCAATCAGCGTCTCGACCTCCGCCAGCGCGCGGTCGCGCTGGGCGCTGAGCTCCTTGATCTCCGCGCTGGTGTCGCCGCGCTTGGCGGTGAGCGTCTCGATCCGGCGCTGCGCCTCCGTGTAGCGCGAGGTGAGCTGCTCGATCTTCGCCAGCGCCCGGTCGCGCGCGCCGGTCAGCGCGTCGACGCCGGCTGCGGCGTCCGCGTGCTGGGCGTTCAGCGCCTCGATCTGCTCGCGGGCGCGGGCCTGCGCCGCGGCCGCCTCGTCGAGCGCGCTGCGCGTCTGGGTGGCCTCGCGGCGCGTCGCCTCCAGCTCGCCGGCGAGGCGGTCGAGCTCGGCGCGCGCGGTCGTGACCTCGTGCGCGAGGGCGTCGGCGCGCTCGCGCGCCGCGGCGGCGTCGGCCTGCGAGGCCGCCAGCGTGGCGTGGGCGTCGGCGGCCGCCGCGTGCGAGCGCTCGAGCTCGGCGGCGCGCTCGGCCTGCTCGGTGCGCAGCTGAGCGAGCAGGACGGCGCGCTCCTCCTGGGCCTGCGCGAGCTGGGCCTCCAGCAGCCGCCGGCGCTGACCGGCCTCGTCGCGGTTCTGCTGCGCGCTGGTGGCCTGCGCGCCGGTCGCCTCGAGCTCGTGCCGCAGCGCCGCGCGGGCCGCCTCGACCCGCGCCAGCTCGGCGGCCGTCTCGCGTTCCTGGCCGCGCGCCTGCGCGAGCTGCGCGCCAACCGCCTCCGCCTCGGTGCGGCTGCGTTGCAGCTCGGCCTCGAGCTTGCCGCCGCGATCGCCGGCGCGCTCGACCTCCGCCGCAAGCTCGCGGATCCGTGCGCGCGCCTCGGCGAGCTCGGCCGAGATCGTCTCCGTCCGGGTGCGCGCTCGCTGCAGCGCAGCCGAGCGCTCCTCGGCGCTGCCACCGACCTCGTGCAGCCGGCGCTCGAGCTCGTCGCTGCGCTCCGCGGACTCCGTCAGCAGCCCCTCGGCCGCGGCGACGTCCGCGCGCGCGGCGAGCAGCTGCTCTTCGAGCTGCGCGCCGTGCGAGCGGGCGAGCTCGAGCGCCGCGAGCGTGCGCTGCGTCGTCGCCTGCGCCTCCGCGCGCTGCGCCCGGGCGACCTCGAGCTCGTCGCCGAGCGTGGCGGCGCGCGCCTGGGCCGCGCGCGCGGCCTGGCCGACCTCGCCCTGCTCCGCGCGGGCCGCCTCGAGCTCGCGCCCGAGCTCGGCCCGCTCGCCGCGCACCTGCTCGAGCTCGGCGGCGGTCGCGGCGGCCTCGGCGCGCGCCGCCGCCAGCTCGACCGCCCGCGCCTCGGTCTGCTCGTGCAGCGCGTCGGTCTGGTCCTGCAGCGCCGCGGCCTGCGCGCGCAGCTCGTCGAGCGCCTTGCTGCGCTTGGCCGCCTTCCACGCGGCGGACTCGAGCTGGGACTCGAGCTCGTCGGCGGCGGCGGCGCGGGCGGCGAGCTGCGCGACGCGGGCGTCGAGCTTGGCGGCGCGCGCCGCCTCGGCGCGCGCGGTGACGAGCTGGCCTTCGAGCTTCTGGGCGCGGTCGGCCTGCTTGCGCAGCCCGCGCAGCTCGCGCTCGAGCTCCTCGACGGCGCCGTCGCGGTCGCCGCGCGCGCGGGTCAGCTCGGCCTCGAGCTCCGGGATGCGCGCCGTCTGCGCGAGCCCCTCCGCCAGACGCTCCTGCAGCTCGGGGAGCGCCGTGGCGGCGGGCTCGAGCTCGGCGACGCGGTCCTCGAGCTGCTCGCGCAGCTCGGCCGCCTGCGCCAGCGCGCGCTCGGCCGCCGCGCGCTCGGCCCGCTCGGCCTCGGCCTGGGTCAGCGCCTCGCGCGCGTCGCGCATCGCGGCCTCGGCCGCCGCGCGCAGCGCGACGGCCTCCTCGCCGGCGGCCTGCTGCTCGGCGCCGGCGGCCCGCGTCAGGGCGTTGAGGCGTTGCACCTCGGCGGCCGCCTGCTCGGCCCGCTGCTCGGCATCCGCGCGGGCGGCGACCGCCTGCTCGAGCTGTCCGGCGACCGCCTGCGCCTCCGCGCGGGCGACCGGCAGCGCGGCGGCGGTCCGTTCGAGCTGCTCGATCTGCTCGCCGGCGGCGGTGAGCCGCTCGACCGCCTCGGCGTGCGTCGCGCGCAGCTCGTCCAGATCGCGGCCGGCCGCCCGCGCCTCGGCGAGCTCGGCCTCGAGCGCGGCGACGCGCTGGGCCGTGCCCTCCAGCGTCGTCGCGCGCTCGGCCGCCTCGGCGGTGGCCCGTTCGAGCTCGGCGACGCGCCGCTCGGCCTGCGCCGCGCGCGCGTCGAGCTCCTGCGCGCGGGTGGCGTGCGTGGCGATCTGCGCGCGCAGATCGCTGCCGTTGGCGGCCGCGTGCTCGACGGCGCGCACGAGCTCGCCGGCGCGCTCCTCGAGATCGGCCGCGTGGCGCTCGGCGTCGCTCGCGCGCACGGTCAGCGCCTGCGCCTGCTCGGCGGCCGCGCGCGCACCGGCGGCCTCGCGCTCAGCGGTGCGCTCCAGCTCGGCGGCGCGGGCGGCGGCCTGGCGCTCGATCCGCGCGGCCCGCTCGCGCTCGGCGCGCAGGTGCTCGGCCGCCTCGGCGAGCGCCGCCTCGGCCTGCTCGCGCTCGGCGGCGATGGCGTCGGCGTGCGCCGCGGCGGCCTGGGCGAGCGCCGCCTCGGCCTGCTCGCGCTCGGCGGCGATCGCGGCGGCGTGCGCCTCGGCGGCCTTGGTCGCGGTGCGCTCACGCTGCTGCGCGGCCTGCTCGAGCGCGGCGATCCGGGCGACGAGCCGCTCGGACTCGGCGCGCGCGTCGTCGAGCAGCGTGACCTCGCCGAGCGCGCGCAGGTGCTCGTCGCGCAGCTCCTCGAGCTCGATGCGGGTGCGCTGCGCGAGGTCCTCGGCCGCCTCGCGCTCGGTCTGGGCGGACTGCAGCTCGCCCTCGAGGCGCGGCACGCGGTCGGCGACCTCGGCCACCTGCAGGCGTGCCTGCTCGAGCTCTGCCACCCGCTCGCGCAGATCGCGCACCTGCTGCTCGGCGAGCTCGCCCTCGTCGGCGCGGGCGCGGACCGCGTGCAGCTCCTCCTCGACCTGGCGCAGCCGGCTCGTCGCCCGCTCGGCGCGCTCGGCCGCCGCGCGCACGGCGACGACGGCCTGGTCGCGCTCGCGCTCGACCCGCCGTGCCGCCTCGAGGGCGAGCGCGGTCTGCGTCTCGCGCGCGGTGGCGACGAGCGTCTCCTCGTTGGCCTCGGCGAGCTTGGCGCGCGCCTGTTTGAGCGCGTCGGCGCGCTCGGCGGCGAGCGCCTCGGCGCTCGCGCGGGCGTCCTCGAGCGCGCGCGCCTGGGCCCGCGCCCGCTCGAGCTCCTCCTGCGTGGAGGCGGCGGCGGCCTCCAGCGCCTGCAGCGCGGTGGCGGCCTGGGCGATCCGCTCGTCGGCGGAGCGCCGCCGGGCGAGCGCCGCCTGCGCCTCGGCCTGGGCCTGCTCGGCGCGCGTGAGCCCGTCCGCGGTGGCCTTCTCGACGGCGGCCTTCGTGGCGGCGGCGGCCTGGGCGAGCTGCGTGCGCGCGGTCGCGCGCTCGCGCTCGATCGCGGCACGCGCCTCCTCCTGCGTCGCGCGGAGGGCGTCGTCGGCGCGCTTGGCCGCGGCCTGGCCCTCCGTGCGGGCGGCCTCGCTCTGCGCCTTGGCCTGGGCCGCCTGCTCGCGGGCGGCGCGCAGCTCGGCCTCGCTGCGCTCGGCGCGCTGGCGGGCCTCGGTGCGCACGTCGTCGACGGCACGCGCGCCCGCGCGCTGCGCGCGCTCGATCGCCGCGCGCGCGGCGGACGCCTGGCGCTCGCGCTCGGCGACGGCGGCCTCGAGCTGCGCGCGCGCCTCGCGCTCGGCGGTGTTGCGCTCGTCGAGCTCGGCGCGCGCGGCGGCGATCTCCTCGCGCGCGAGCCGGGCCTGCTCCTCGGCCGCGGCGCGGGCCTGCTCGTGGAAGGCGACGCGCTCGGCCAGCGCCTGGGTCTCGCGATCGCCGCCGCGCAGCGCGGTCTCGGCCTCCGCGCGCAGGCGGGTCAGCTCGTCGCGCGTCTCGCGCGCGGCCTGTTCGGCGGCGCCGCGCAGCCGGCGCTCGGACTCCAGGCGCTGCTCCAGCGCGGCCATCGCCTGGCGGCGTTGCTCGGCGGCGCGCTCGGCGATCTCGCGCCGGCGGCGCTCCTCGTGCAGCGCCGCGGACTCGCTCGGCGGCGCAGGCGGCGCGATCGCGGCGGGCGCGGTAGGGGGCGAGAGCGAGGGCGAGGGCGGTTTGGCCCGCTTCGGCGTGCGCGCCGCGGCCTCCTTGGGCCGCGGCAGGTCGATGATGCCGCGGGCGGTCTGCAGCGCGAAGGCGAGGTGGCCGTCGCTCAGCAGCGCGGCGGGCGCCGAGAACGCCGCGCGCCACGGCGGCGGATCGGGGCCGGCCAGCGGCGATGCGTCGTCCGGGCCGGGCAGCGCCGCCAGGCTGCGGGTGCGGCGCCCGTCGTCGAGCAGCAGCAACGGCGGCGCCAGGCGCTCGCGCGAGTCCGTCCGCCAGCGGCCGGCGATGCGCAGCAGCACGGTGCCGCCGCCGGCGGTCACGCGCTCGAAGCGCTCAACCTCGAATTCAGGGGCGCGACCGCTCAACGTCGCGAGGAGTGTAGGTCCGCCAGGGTCATCTTCGCGAGCGCGAGGACGTTTTCCGGTGTGTCATCCGCATCGAGTACCCGGAATCGCTGCGGGTCGGCGGCGGCGAGCTCGTCGTAGGCCGTCGCGATCGTCTGAAAGAACGCGTGCTCCTCCTGCTCCAGGCGGTCGGGTGCGACGAGCCGCGACTGCTGGCGCGCGCGGGCGGTGACGGGATCGAGCCGCAGCAGCAGCGTGAGGTCGGGGGTGATCGAGCCGGTGGCGAAGTCGTTGAGCTCGGCGACCGCCTCGATGCCGAGGCCGCGGCCGGCGCCCTGGTAGGCCAGCGAGGAGTCCACGAAACGGTCGAGCAGCACCCATGTCCCGGCCTCGAGCCAGGGCCGCAGGCGCTCGTCGACGAGCTGCGCGCGGGCGGCCGCGTAGAGCAGTGCCTCGGCGCGCGGATCGCAGCGCAACGCGGGGTCCTTGACGAGCTCGCGGATGCGCTCGGAGAGGACGACGCCGCCCGGCTCGCGCAGCAGCTCGACGCGCCGCTCGCGCGAGAGCTCCGCGTGCAGCGAAGCGGCGAGCGTCGACTTTCCGGCACCGTCGATGCCCTCGAGCGTGATGAGCCGTCCGCGCACGGCACCGACGCTACCGTTCTCGCCGTGCCTGACCTAACCACGACAGCGGGGCACCACGCCCGCCCGCCGCTGCCCGGGACCGAGCGCCACCCCCATGCCCGCGCCGTGCTCGGCGCGGCGCTGGCACCCGGCGGCGCGCCGAGCCACGCCTACCTGTTCAGCGGTCCGGCCGGCAGCGGCAAGCGCACCGTGGCGCGCGCGTTCGCGTCCGCCCTGCTGACCGAGGGCGCCGCCGATCCGGCCGGCGCGGCGGCGCGGGTCGAGCACGGCGCGCACCCGGACCTGACGTGGGTCGCGCCCGCGAGCGCGGCCGGGATCCTCGTCGGCGACGTCGACCAGGCCGTCGTCGCGGGCGCCGCGCGCACGCCGTTCGAGTCCAGCCGCCGGGTGTTCGTCATCGAGGACGCCGACGAGCTCAACGACCAGGCCGCCAACCGCATGCTCAAGACGCTCGAGGAGCCGCCCTCGTTCGCGCATCTCATCCTGCTCACGAGCCGGCCCGGCGAGGTCCTGCCGACGATCGCCAGCCGCTGCCAGCCGGTCCGCTTCGACGCCCCTTCGGCGCAGCAGATCGCCGCGCGCCTGGAGCGTCACGGCGTCGCACCCGACGCGGCCGACGCCTGCGCGCGGCTCGGCCTCGGCGACGCCGCCCGCGCCCTGGCGCTCGCGCTCGGCGACGGGCCGGCGCTGCGCGCGGGCGCCGAGGCGGTCGCGCGCGGCGCGCTGCGCGACGAGATCGCGGGACGGCCGTGGACGGATCTGCTCGATCGCGCGCGGGTCGCGGGGGCCGGCGCCGGCGAGGCGATCGAGCGCGCGCTCGACGACGAGCTGGGGTTCGCCATCGCCAAGGACCACGGCCGCCTGCGCCGCGAGGCGGCCGAGCGCGGCAAACGCGCGGCGCGGCGCGCGCAGACCGCAGCGCTCGACCGCGGCCTGGCGCTCATCGGGTTGTGGCTGCGCGACGTGGCCTGCGTCGCCGACGGCGCGCCGGAGCTCGCGCATCACTCCGATCGGCTGGAGGCGCTGCGCGAGGACGCCGCGCGGGGGCAGGGGGCGGCGCGGCTGCGCGAGGCGCAGGGGCTCGTCGAGCAGACGCGCGCCTCGCTGCAGTTCAACCCCAACGAGGAGCTCGCGCTCGACGCGCTGGGCTCGCGGCTGGCGCGGACGCTGCGGGTCTGAGCCGGGGCGCGTTTCCGCGTCGCGGGCGAGCCGATCGACTTCCTCTTGGGCTGGCGCGGGCTATGGTGCGCGAGAAGCCATTCTGGAAGAGGAGGCGCAGCCCTCGATGCATCCGACGCGAGCCGCTCACGAACGCTGGATCCCGACGAACCTCGTCCCGGCCCGTGGCCGGGCGGCGAGCGTCACGGCGCTGAGCCTGGCGCTCGCCGTGACGCTGCTCGGCGCCGATGCGGCGCGGGCCAACACGCTGACGTTTCCCGCGCTCTCGCCCGGTGCGCGGGCGACGGTCCCGATGACGATCGCCGTCTCCGGGGACGCGGATCCGTCGGCGTCGCTGCGCGTCTACGTCCAGCAGGGCGGCGACGGGTGCGCGGGCGAAGGCAGCGGATTGCAGCGCGCGCAGGCGCAGGCCATGCGCCCCGGCTCGACCGAGGTCATCAACCGGCAGCCGTTCGGCCCGTTCTCGGTGCAGGGGACGTACACCCCGCCCGCCGCGGGCCCGTACTCGGCGTGCGCGTACCTGTTCGGAGCCTCGCCGGGCGCCAGCGCGAGCACGACCTCGTCGTCGTTCACCGTCGGCCCCGCGCCGCCGCCGCCGGCTCCGCCGGCCGGGACCAACCAGCCGCCGTCCGCATCCGGCGTGCCCGGCACGGTCCCGCGCCCCAAGCGTTGCGTCGTCCCGGCGCTCAAGGGCCGCACGTACCTCGGCGCCCGCAAGCTGATCCGGCGGGCGGGGTGCAGCGTGGGGACCGTCTACCGGCCCAGCCTGGCCACGGCCCGCGGCGAGCGGTCGCGCGGACGCGTCCTGAGGGTCGTCCTGCAGTACCCCAAGCCGCGCAGCGTGCGCAAGCTCAACTCGCGGCTGCTGCTGCGGCTGGCGTACGTCAACCCGCCGCGGCGGTCGACGCGCTAGCGGGCTCGCTCGCTCGCTCTCGCGGCCGGCGTGGCGGGTTGATGTTCGCTACGAGCATCGACGCGCCACGCTCCCGCTGGGGGCGAGGGCTTTACGAGTCGACCTGCGCGATCGGGCCGAGCTGAGGCTCGCAGCCGTGCAGCTCGAAGGCCCGGAAGCGCGAGAAGCGGCTGTGCTGCGGGCCGTGGAAGTCGGCTGAGCCGGTCGTCAGCAGCCCGAGCCGGGCGGCGTCCTCGCACAGCAGGCGCGTCTGGTGGCTGTCGTGGGTCGCGTAGAACGCCTCGACGCCATCCAGTCCGGCGGCGCTGAAGCGCTCCAGCGCTCCGAGGACGTCGCCGTCCTCGGCGAGGTCCCAGAACGGATGCGCCCACACCGCGACGCCGCCGGCATCGTGGATCGCCTCGATCGCCTCGGGCACCGTCGGCGTCGTGCGGCGGCTGTAGGCGGGGCGGCCCTTGCAGAGGTAGGCCTCGAGGAAGGCCGAGCACTCGTCGAGCCCGTCGGCGTGCAGGCGCTCGCCGTTGGCCTCGATCGCGGCGTTGGCGAGGTGCGGGCGGCCGACGGGCAGGCCGGCGGCGCGGCGCGCCTCGATCTCGGTGCGATCCGGCGGCAGGCCCAGCAGCGTGAGCTGGTCGGCCATGCGGTCGATGCGCGCGGCGCGGTCGGCGCGCCAGCGCTCCAGCGCCACGGCCAGGCCGGCGTCGGAGGGGTCGATGCCGTAGCCCAGGACGTGGAAGTCCTCGCCGAGCGCGTCGACCGTGGAGATCTCGACCGCGGGCACGATCGTGACGCCGTGCTCGGCTCCCGCCCGGATCGCCGCGGCGACGCCGTCGACGGTGTCGTGGTCGGTGAGCGCGAGCAACCGGACCCCGGCGGCGGCGGCTGCGGCGACCACCGCGGCCGGCGCGAGGGCGCCGTCGCTGCACAACGAATGCGACTGCAGGTCGAAGCGCGGCGCCCCGTCGTCGTCGATCAGCACCGGGTCGATGATGTCCCAATCCGGCGCCGGGCGTCGTGCTCCTCGCGGGGGCGCGTCGATTAGCGTGGGTCGCCGATGGCCCCGCGCGCGCTCGTCGCACCCGATTCCTTCAAGGGGACCTTCGACGCGCCCACCGTGGCGCGCGCGCTGGCGAGCGGGCTGCGGGAGGCGGGCTGGGAGACCGACCTGTGCCCGGTGGCCGACGGTGGCGAGGGCACGCTGGCGCTGCTCGTCGAGGCGCGCGGCGGCGAGCTCGTCGAGGTCGGCGCGCACGATCCGCTCGGGCGGCGCGTGGACTGTTCGTTCGGGCTCGTCGACGGGGGCGCGACGGCGATCGTGGAGATGGCGCAGGCCTCCGGCCTCGCGCTCGTCGCGGCCGCGGAGCGCGACGCCTGGCGGGCGTCGACGGCCGGAACCGGCGAGCTGATCCTCGCCGCGGCCGGCAGCGGTGCGCGCGAGATCCTCGTCGCGGTCGGCGGCAGCGCGACGACCGACGGCGGTGCGGGCGCGATCGCGGCGATCCGCGCGGGCGGCGGGATCGGCGACGCGCGGCTGGTCGTGCTCTGCGATGTCGAGTCGGCCTTCGAGGACGCGCCGCGGCGCTTCGGTCCGCAGAAGGGCGCCGATCCCGAGCTCGTCGCGCGGCTGGAGGAGCGGTTGGGCGCACTCGCGGCGACCCTGCCCCGCGATCCGCGCGGCGTGCGCTTCGGCGGCTGCGCGGGCGGCCTCTCCGGCGGCCTGTGGGCGGCGTTCGGCGCCGAGCTGCGCGCGGGCGCCAGTGCGGTGCTCGACGCGCTCGGCGTCGACGCGCGGATCCGCGCGGCGCAGCTCGTCGTCGCCGGCGAGGGCTGCCTCGACGAGCAGAGCTTCGGCGGCAAGATCGTCGGCGAGCTCGTGCGGCGGGCGGCCGCGGCGGGGGTGGCGGTCGACGCGGTCGTCGGGACGAGCCGGCTGTCGGAGGAGGCGGCGGCGCAGGCCGGGCTGCAGCGCGTCTGGACGGCCTCCACGCTCGCGCAGATCACCGCGGCCGGACGTATGCTCGGCCAGGCCGGCAGCCCGCGCTAGCATTCGCGAGCCCGCCGACGTAGCTCAGCTGGTAGAGCACTTCACTCGTAATGAAGGGGTCAGCGGTTCGAATCCGCTCGTCGGCTTCGAGAAAGAGCCCGCTATGGCGGGCTTTTTCATGTCCCAAGCCGCCGGCAGCACCGCCGCCGGGCGGGCCGTGCGCAACGGATTGCGCAATGGTTGCCCGCGAAGGGCCGCAAAGGCCGCCCATGCGCCGACTTTCGCGTCGTTGCCCTTGGCTAGAGTCGCCGCGTGGCCGTGGCGCTGGAGCACTCGAAGAGGCAGGTCAATCGTGCGGGCAAGTTGCTCCGCGACCTCCGCGCCGTGATCCAGGCCGACGACACTTCCGCCCTGAGCGCGTTCGATGCCAATGAGATCCATCGAGCCATCGAGGTGGTGGAGTGGTGGCGAACCATACATTCGAGGCCGCTCGCGCGGATCAACGCTAACCTTCGCTACTACGTCAGGAAGGCGAAGGCCGAGCCGGAGGTCACGCAGCGCCTAAAGCGCTTCGCCACCATCTGTCACAAGCTGGAGCGCCAGCCGACTATGGCGCTGACAAACATGGAGGACATCGGTGGGGTTCGCGTCATCCTCCCGACCCAGAAACAAGTTCTCCACGTCTGCGAGATGCTCGAAAAGGCAGATCGGTGGACGATCCGTCGACGCCGGTTCTACGTAGAAGGTGGTGACCCCGGCCCGAAGGATGACGGCTATCGAGCGGTGCACCTCATCGTTGCTAAAGACGGCTTCTATGTCGAGATCCAGCTTCGTACGCCTTGGCAGGACGTCTGGGCGCAGTCAGTGGAGCAGGACACCCGCCGCCTTCGGGCGGGCCTCAAGTTCGGCGCAGGTCCTGACGATCTACGGGAGTACTACCGCCTGATCTCGGAGTACTTCGCGATGCGCGAGAAGAACATTGACCCGACGCAGGAGTTCATGGAGGATCTCGCGAAGCAACACGCGGCAACGCGAGCGTATTTTCCACCGCAGGAGCCCGGGGTAGGCTGAAACACATGAGCGAAGGCCAGATCAACCACTTCCTCGTCGTCTACGACATCCCAAACGGGCTGGCGCACGTCGATAGCTTCGGGCGGGATTACGACGCAGCGCTGGCCGCGTACGCGCAGGCCGAGGCGGATCACCGGGACGACATCAACGTTGAGGTCGTGTTGCTGGGGTCCGACTCAATCGCGACGCTTGAACGCACGCACTCAAGCTACTTCGAGCTAGCCGAGAAGCACGTCGACCGCTTGGTCGCAAAAGAGCTCGCTCACCTCGGCTTGGCGCGATGACCCTTGCTTGACGGTACCGGCTGAGCACGTCCGCGCGTGGTTGCCGGTCGCGGCGATGTAGGTCGATCCGCAGCGGTGCCAAAATGCACGCGCACTCGGTAGAAAGGCGCCCGGCTCGGTGAGCAACCGCGTCGGGCGCTGTCGGTTTCGGGTTCCGCCGGAGCGCCTGCTAGCGTTTTTCGCGCGGTCGATCCCGGCCGCCCGACGCGACCGACCGAGTGCCCTTCCGAGACCGACTCGCCTCTCTGAATCGCCGGCGCGTGCGCAACGGATGCGCAACGGAGCACCCGGCGCGAGCCGCAAACCGGGCACCCCGCCGAGCCCGGAAACCCTAGGTATCATCGGCCACCCGCAAGCAGCCGCAAGGGCCGCTCGCGACTCGTAATGAAGGGGTCAGCGGTTCGAATCCGCTCGTCGGCTTGGCGTTCGGTCGCACCCAAAGGCCGCTCTATGGGTGTACTGGCTTGGTCGGCTACGCTGGCGCCTGACAGCGCCGGCAGCGAAGACGCGCGGCGAAGGCACCCCGACGAAGGGTCAGCGGCCTCAATCCGCCCACCGGTTTTCATTTTCATGTCCCAAGACATCCGAGAGATCCTGCTCGACCTGCCGCTCGTGCAGACCGAGGACCGTCCCGAGGGCATGATCGTCCTCAACGCCGGCGAGGTCCCCGAGGAACGCCGTGCCGAGGCCGACGCGTTCGTCCAGGCCAACGGTGGCCTGATCGGCACGAAGCCGCTGTTCGAGGTCATCGGCGGCACGACGCCGTCCGGCGGACCCGCCGCGGCGACGTTCTACGCGATCGCGCCCGCCGCGCTCGTCCCGCCCGCCGAGTAGCGGCCGCCCGCCGAGTCCGCAGTCCGGAGCATCTCGGCCCGGGGGTGGCGCACGTAGTACGCGGATATCGCGGAGAAGGTGACGAACCCCCCCGTCGCATCGCCGCTCGCCCCGCCCCGCCCCGCCGCGCCCGCGCTCAGCTGCGCGCGTACTGCGGCGGCGCCGTGCCCACCCTCTCGATGCAGCGCGCCACCGCGCGACCATCGGCCGGCCGCTTCTGCTTCAACGTCAGCGCCACCCGCCACTCCTGGCCGAAGTCGAAGACGTACGCGATCGGCTGGCCCTCGGCGAGCGCCAGCTCGTCCAGGCGCGCGCACGCGCTCTTGCCCGGCGGCTCGATCGAAGCGGCGTGGAAGGGGTGCATGTAGTGGCCGTCCTCGTCGCCCCAGAACGCACCGTCGAGCCAGAAGGAGTAGAGGTGGTCGTCATCCCAGCCGAACGCCGACTGCAGGGCGTAGTGCAGGTCGACCAGCGTGAGGTCGTCGTGGACCGTCACAGTCCGGCGTACGCCTTCGAACCCCACGAGCTCTGCTCTGAACACGTAGGTCTGTTGGGGCATCTCGGTCCTCTCGTCCGGGTAGGTAGCGCGACCGTACGCGCTGTGCAAGACGGAACGCAAGAGAGAACACCTTTAGGGGCCTTGGGTTTCAGTCGCGTACCCTTCCCCGGCTGCCATCCGTGCCCGAGCTCGCCGAGAACATCCCCCCCACCGCGCCGGTCCCGCTGGGCTCGGCACTGCTCGAACGCCTGCGCGCCATCTGCGGTGCCGAGCACGTCCTCACCGAGTCGATCCAGCTGCGCACGTACGAGTCCGACGGGCTGCTGCAGTACCGCGTCACGCCCGGCGCGGTCGTGCTGCCGGGCAGCGCGGGCGAGGTTCGCGACGTCGTGCGCGCGTGCAGCGACGCCGGCGTGCCGTGGGTCGCCCGCGGCGCCGGCTCGGGACTCTCGGGCGGCGCGCTGCCGGTGCAGGCGGGCGTGCTGATCGCCGTCACGCGCATGCGCCGCGTGCTGGAGGTCGACCTCGACAACGGGCGCATCGTCGTCGAGCCCGGCGTGACGAACACCGAGGTCAGCCTCGCCGTCGGCCCGACGCACTTCTACCCGCCCGACCCGTCGTCGCAGATCGTCTGCTCGATCGGCGGCAACGTCGCCGAGAACTCCGGCGGCGCGCACTGCTTCAAGTACGGCTTCACGACGAACTACGTCACGGGCCTGGAGGTCGTGCTGGCCGACGGCCAGGTCGTCACGCTCGGCGGCCGCGAGCTCGACGTGCCCGGCTACGACCTGCTCGGCGCGTTCGTCGGCTCGGAGGGGACCCTCGGGATCTGCACGAAGATCACGCTGCGCGTCGTGCCCAAGCCCGAGACCGTCAAGACGATGGTGGCCTTCTTTCACAGCACGAGCGCAGCCGGCGAGACGGTCTCGGAGATCGTCTCCGGCGGCGTCGTCCCGGGCGCGATCGAGATGATGGACAACCTCACGATCCAGGCCGCCGAGCAGGCCGTCGGCGCGGGCTTCGACACCGCCGCCGGCGCCGCGCTGATCGTCGAGCTCGACGGCTCGCTGGCCGAGTGCAACGCCTGCTTCGACGACGTCGTGGCGATCTGCGAGCGCAACGGCGCGACCTCGATCCGGATCGCCGAAGACGACGTCGAGCGCGCGCTGATCTGGCGCACGCGCAAGGCGGCGTTCGCCGCGATGGGCCGCCTCGCGCCGAACTACTACGTGCAGGACGGCGTCATCCCGCGCACGAAGCTGCCCGAGGTGCTGGCCACCATCGCCGCGCTCGCCGACGAGTACGGGCTGCGCGTCGCCAACGTCTTCCACGCCGGCGACGGCAACCTGCACCCGCTCGTGCTCTACGACGGCGAGGCGCAGGCCGAGCATGCCGAGGAGCTGGCGGGGAAGATCGTCGAGGCCTGCGTCGACGCGGGCGGCTCGATCACGGGCGAGCACGGCGTCGGCGTCGACAAGAAGCGCTACATGCCGAGCATGTTCGACGAGCCCGACCTCGCCGCGTTCCAGCACCTGCGCTGCGCCTTCGACCCGCGCGGCCTGGCGAACCCGGGCAAGGTCATGCCGACGCCGCGCCTGTGCGGCGAGGTGCCGGGCCCGTACCGCGTGCACCCGCTCGAGCGCGACGGGATCGCGGAGCGGTTTTGAGGGCGCAGGCGGTGCGCAGCCAGACGCCGGAGACGGCGCAGGAGGCGGCCGCGCTGCTGCAGGCGTGCGCCGCCGACGGCGTGGGCGTGCAGATCGCCGGCGCCGGCACGAAGCCGTGGGGCAGCCCGGGACTCGAGTGCGGCGTCGAGCTGCGCACGGCGGCGCTCGACGCGATCCTCGAGCACAACGTCGGCGACTTCACCGCGGTCGTGCAGCCCGGCGTCACGCTGCGCGAGCTCGACGAGCGGTTCGCCGCCAGCGGGCAGATGCTGGCCCTCGACCCGCCCTTCGGCGAGGGCGACGGCGCGACGCTCGGCGGCACGATCGCGTCCGGCGACTCCGGCCCGCTGCGCCACCGCTACGGCGCCGCGCGCGACCTCGCGCTGGGGATCACCGTCGCGCTGTCGGACGGATCGCTGGCGCGCGCCGGCGGCAAGGTCATCAAGAACGTCGCCGGCTATGACCTCGCCAAGCTCTACAGCGGCTCGTTCGGGACGCTCGGCCTGATCACCGAAGTCGCCGTCCGGCTGCATCCGCGCGCGCCCGTCCACGCGACCGCGACCGGCACGACCGGCGATCCGGGCATCCTCCAGCGCGCCGCGATCGCCCTCGCGTCGAGCTCCCTGGAGGCGCAGGCGCTCGACGTGCGCTGGGAGGCGCAGAGCGGCAGCATCCTCGCGCGCTTCGCGGGCATCGCGGCGGTCGAGCAGGCGGCCGCGGCCGAGCGCGTCCTCGCCGAGCTCGGGCTCGACGCCGCCGCGACGCAGGACGACGGCGAGCTGTGGGCGCGCCAGCGCGCCGCGCAGCGCAGCGCCGAGGGCGGCGCCGTCGTGCGCGTCTCCGGCCGGCCGACCGGCCTCGCCGACGCCTGCGTCGCCGCGCAGATCGCGGGCGCGACGCTGGTCGGACGGGCGGCGCTCGGCCTGTCCTGGATCGGGCTGCCGGCGACCGCGCCCGGCGAGCTCGTCACCGCGATCGCGCGGCTGCGCAAGGTGCTCGCGCCGTCGCCGTGCGTGGTGCTCGACGCGCCCTCCTACGTGCGCGCGCACCTGGACCCGTGGGACCACGTCGAGGACCCCGCCGTCGCGCTCATGCGCCGCGTCAAGCAGCGCTTCGACGCGACCAGCACCTGCAACCCCGGCATCTTCGTGGGCGGGATCTAGATGCCGGCCTTCGACACCCACAAGCCGCCGCAGGTCGAGCTCATCGAGGACTGCGTGCACTGCGGCTTCTGCCTGCCGACGTGCCCGACGTACGTGCTGTGGAACGAGGAGATGGACTCGCCGCGCGGGCGCATCGTGCTCATGAGCGAGGGCCTGCGGGAGGACAGTGTCCTGTCGGACACGATGGTCGGCCACTTCGACAACTGCCTGGGCTGCATGGCCTGCGTCACGGCCTGCCCGTCGGGCGTGCGCTACGACCTGCTCATCGAGGACACGCGCGCGCAGGTCGAGCGCAACCACCCGCGCACGCCCGGCGAGCGCCTGCTGCGGCGCCTGCTGTTCTCGACATTCCCCTACCCGTCGCGGCTGCGCGTGACGGTCCCGCTGCTCGTGTTCGGGCGCCGCTCGGGCCTCTCCGCCTGGGCGCAGCGCTCGCGCCTGCTGGGGCGCTGGCCGATCATCCGCACGCTGACCGAGCTCGCCCCGCCGGTGACCATGCGCGACACGGCGCGCCGCCTGCCGTCCGTCACGCGCGCCGTCGGCGAGCAGCGCGGGACGGTCGGCTTCCTGCAGGGCTGCGTCCAGCGCGCGTACTTCGGCGACGTCAACGCCGCGACGGTCGCCGTGCTTGCCGCCGAGGGCTTCGAGGTCCACGCGCCGCGGGCGCCGCGCTGCTGCGGCGCGCTCGGGCTGCACGCCGGCCAGGAGCAGGACTCGCTGCCGCTCGCCAAGGCCACGATCGAGGCCTTCGAGCAGTACGACCACGTCGTCGTCAACGCCGCCGGCTGCGGCTCGGCGATCAAGGACTACGGCCACCTGCTGCGCGACGACCCCGAGTGGAGCGAGCGCGCCACGGCGCTGGCCGCCCGCGCGCGCGACGTGCACGAGCTGCTCGCCGAGCACGCGCCGCGCGCCAAGCGCCACCCGGTCGAGATGACCGTCGCCTACCACGACGCCTGCCACCTCGCGCACGCCCAGAACGTCCGCGCCCAGCCACGCCAGCTGCTGCGCACGATCCCGGGGCTGACGCTCGTCGAGCCCGCCGAGTGGGAGCTGTGCTGCGGCTCCGCGGGGATCTACAACCTCACGCGCCCGGAGCCCGCGGCGAAGCTGGGCGAGCGCAAGGCCGACAACCTGCTTGCCACCGGCGCCGACGCGATCGCCGCCGCGAACCCCGGCTGCACGCTGCAGATCGCCGCGCACCTGCAGCGCAAGGGTCAGCCGCTGCCGCTGCTGCATCCGATGCAGCTGCTGCACCGGTCGATCAGCGGCGGCGACGCCGGCGGCGGTCTGCGCGGGGCGGCGGCTCGGGCGGGCCGCCGCCTGCGCGGGTTGCTGCCCTTGCGCTGAGCTACCTCTTCGAGGACGAGCCGGTCGTCTTGCGCGATCTCGTCGACTTCTTCGCGGGGCTCTTGCGCTTCGCGGATGCGCCGTTGCCGTTGCCGTTGCCGTCGTCGTCGGCGTACACAGCGGTCGGCTCGTCGGGCAGGCCGGCCTTCTTGCGCAGCTTGTCGGCGATCTCCCGGATCTCCTCGGGCGCGTAGTCGGGCGCGAAGACGGCCTGCTGGTTGGGCAGGTCGTGCATCGGGAAGCCCTCCGGCGGCTCGTCGACGACCTCCAGCGGCGCGCCCGTCTCCGGGCGCGGGCCGTTGAACACCGCGGCCAGCTCGAGGTGGTCGCTCGGCGCGAGGCGGTAGAGCTTCGTGTGGCTGCCCTTGTCCATGTGCTTCTTGCTCTCGGGGATCTTGTCCGTCGGGATCCGCGGCGACGGGACCATCTTCGACAGGTCGGCGCCGGTCAGCAGCTCGACCGCACGCGCGTAGGCGACCTGGTGCACGCCGCCGCGTACGAGCAGGTAGCCCGTCAGCGCGCGCGCCGCCGGGTGGTCGCACATCTCTCGTTGGCGCGTGCCCGAATACCCCCGTTCCCGGTAGGGCTCGCGGCGGAGATGGTGTGGCGAATCGGTATCGCTGCGCGTGCGCGATTCGCCACGCCCCCGGCGCGTCAGGCAAGCGCGCGCGTGCGCGACGCTCAGTCGGCCGCGACGGCGGCCAGCCGATCCGGATCGCGCAGCGGCGGTCCGTGCCCGAACAGGACGAGCGCCGGCCGCAGCGCCGCCAGCCGGCGCATCGACTCCCGGTTGCGCTCCGGGTCGACCGTGAGCAGCTTCGGCGGCGGGCGCAGGGACGGCAGGTTGAAGAACACGTCGCCGCAGACGAGCGTCCGGTCGGCCTCCCGCCACAGGGCGATGTGACCGGGGGAGTGACCGGGCACGTCGAGCACGACGAAGTCCGCGACCGCGTCGCCCTCCTGCAGGCTCCGCGCGACCGGATGCCCGGGCGGCATCTTCGCCTTCGCCATGAGCGCCGGCACGCGACCGTGCGCCAGCACCGGGCACGCCGTCTCGACGGCCTCGGCGTCGCGCGCACCCGTCCACAGCTCGAGCCCGAGCGCCTGGCAGACCGCATGGCTGGAGCCGAAGTGATCGGGGTGCGCGTGCGTCACCACGTGCGTGCGCAGCGCGTGCCCGGCGAGCTGGCGCAGGATGCGCCGCTTGGCGGCCGGCGTGCCCGCGTCGACGAGCACGTCGCCGACGAGGTAGACGTTGATCGCGTTGGGCGGGAAACCCGCCAGCTGCTGCACGCCCTCGGCCAGAGTCCGCATGGCGCGATCGTATGGCACCCTCCCTGCGATGACCCGCGAGCTGTACATCTCCGTCGACGTCGAGCCCGACGGCCACGTGCCCGGCACGAGCTCGATGGTGTCGCTCGGCGCCTGCGCCGCGGCGATCCGCGACGAGGACGGCACCATCGAGGCGCTGGACGCCGACGGCGACGCGAACACGTTCTACGCGGTGCTGCGCCCGATCACCGACCGCTACGTCGAGAAGGCGCTGCGCGTGACGGGCTTCGATCGCGCCACGCTCGAGCAGGAGGGCCGCCCGCCCGAGGAGGCGCTGCCCGAGTTCGCCGGCTGGGTCGACGGCCTCGCCGCCGAGCACGACGCGCTGCCGGTCCTCGCCGCCTATCCGCTCGGCTTCGTCTGGCACTTCACGCAGTACTACCTGCACGAGTACGCGGGCCGCAGCCCGTTCGGCCAGTCGGCGCACCTCGACATGAAGTCCGCCTACGCCGCGCTGACCCACAGCGCCGTGCGCGACGCGATCAAGCGCCGCATGCCGAGCGCGCTGCTCGGGCGCAAGGACTCAAAGACCCATCACGCGCTCGACGACGCGAAGGGGCACGTCGACCTGCTGCTCGGTCTCCTGCGCTGGCAGGACCGCGCAGGCTGAGCGGCGGGCGCGTCAGCAGTCCTCGAACCCGGGCTTCTGGCGCGCGTAGCCGATGATCCCGCCCTGGCCGTAGATCGGCCGGTAGGACTGGCTGGAGCGCTCGGAGGTGACCCGGAACGGCTTGCCGCCGTCGTCGACGGTGATCGTCGTCGGGTCGCCGTCCGCGTTGCGCACCGTCAGCTCGGCGACCCAGGCGACGCGATGGCGGCGCGTCGCCGCCTGCAGCTCGATCACCTGCGGCGCGGCGCGCCCGACCTCCAGCGCGAGCGTCTTCGCGCCGCGCCGGTCGGCGCCGACGTAGCGCACGGCCGCGCGCGCCGAGTCGAGGTTGAGCCGCGCGCGCTGCACCGCTTCGAACTGGCAGCCCGGCAGCGCCGTGAACCAGCCGGGCAGCGGGCGCGCGTCGCTGATGACCTTCGCCCGGATGCCGTCGACCGTGACCGGACCATCGGACGCCGAGCGCAGCGACAGGCGCACGATCTGCGGGCTGCCGGCCAGCGCGCCCTTGCTCACCGCGCTCTCGGGCTTCGTGACGAGGTTGTTGCGCGCCAGGCGCGTGAGCTTCGACGGATCGGTGAAGCGCTTGCGCGGGATGACGTAGTACGGCGCGTACGGGTGGGCGGCGGCGAACGTGCCCGCCGGCAGGACCTGGACGTTCAGCCGCGCGGCGGCGGCCCGCTCGCCGTCGTCGAGCAGCAGCGTCTTGACCGCGAACGCGCCGGCCGCGAGGACCAGCAGCACCGCGATCACCGGCGCGGGGCGGCGCAGTCCCTTCCTGACGAGCGACGGCAGCCGCCGAACCTTCCCGAGCACCGGCGGCAGACTAATGCGCGGCGTGCGCCGATGCGTCGGCGCGGGTGTCGCGGCCCAGCGGCAGCGTGACCTCGAAGCGGGCGCCGCCGCCCTCCGCGTCGGCGGCCAGCGCGCGCCCGCCGTGGGCGGTGACGATCGCCGCCACGATCGCCAGCCCGAGCCCGGCGCCCGCGCGCCCGCGCCCGCGCCCCGGGTCCGCGCGCCAGAAGCGATCGAACAGCTCGCTGGGATCGTCGGTCGGCAGGCCGGGCCCGAAGTCGCGCACGGCGAGCGTCGCGTCCCCGTCGCGCGCAGCCACCGACACGTCGATGCGCGTGCCCGCCGGCGTGTGGACGAGCGCGTTGCGCATGAAGTTCGCGAGCACCTGACGCAGCTGCCCCGCGTCGCCGTCCACGACGACCGCGGCCGCATCCGCGTCCAGCTCGATCGCGCGGTCCGGCGCCACCGCGCGCGCGTCGTCGACCGCGTCGGCGGCGAGCGCGACGAGGTCGACCGGCTCGCGCACCTGCTCGCGGATCTCGTCCAGGCGGGCGAGCGCGAGCAGATCCTCGACGAGCACCCCCATCCGCGCCGACTCGTCCTCGATGCGCGTCATCGCCTTCGCGACGTCCTCGGGCTGCGCCGCGGCGCCGATCCGGAAGAGCTCGGCGTAGCCGCGGATCGAGGCCAGCGGCGTGCGCAGCTCGTGCGATGCGTCGGCGAGGAAGCGGCGCAGGCGCTCCTCGCTCGCGCGGCGCTCGGCGAACGCCTCCTCCAGGCGCGCGAGCATCGCGTTCAGGGACAGGCCGAGGCGGCCGACCTCCGTGCGCGGCTCCGCGTGGTTGACGCGGCGCGACAGGTCGCCGGCCGCGATCGCGCCGGCCGTCACGCCGATCGCGTCGAGCGGGCGCAGGCCCACGCGCACGATCCACCAGGCGCCGGCGCCGAGCGCGATGAGCACCGCGCCGAACACGAGCCCCTCGATGAGCAGCAGCTGCGAGAGCGCCGCGTCGACGTCGGACAGCGGCACGGCGGCGATCGTCAGCCCGCCGCCGGCGCCGCCGGGCAGGGCCTCGGCGACCGCGCGGTAGCGCAGCCCGTCGTCGCCCTGCGAGCCGACCGTGCTCCGCTCGCCCGCGCGCATGACGGCGGGCAGCCGCGGCGCCGCCGCCGCCGTCTCGCCCGCCGGCAGGCCGGGCGTCACGTGGCCGAGGGTGCGCCCCGCGGCGTCTCGCGCCTCGCCGTAGACGGCCGACGAGAGCCCGGCGCCGCCGCGTCCACCCGGATCACGATCGCCTCCCGGCGCGGGGTCAGGATCCGGACCGGCCGGGCCGCCGCGCCCGCGGCGCGGCTGCGGCCCGGCAGGGTCGGCGGACGGCCGCACCCCCGCGGTGACCAGCGCGCGATCGACGACCGGCAGCGCCGCGTCGGCCTGCTGGTCGGCGCGCTCGAGCAGGAAGCTGCGCTGCTCGGCGTACGTCACTCCGCCCGCGACGAGCAGCCCGACGGCGGCGAGCGCCACGACGCCGATGATGAGTCGCGCGCGCAGCGACACCGGGGGGCCTCAGCTCCGGGCCAGCCGCAGGGCGTAGCCGACGCCGCGCACGGTCTGGATGAGCGAGGGGCCGTGCGGGTCGAGCTTCTTGCGCAGGTAGCTGACGTACGTCTCGAGGATCCGCGAGTCGCCGTCGAAGTCGTACTCCCAGACATGGTCGAGCAGCTGCGCGCGCGTGAGCACGCGGCGCGGGTTGAGCAGCAGGTAGCGCAGCAGCCGGTACTCGGTCGCGGTCAGCTCGATCGGCTGTCCGGCGCGCGTGACCTCACGCGTGTCCTCGTCGAGCTCGAGATCCTCGAACGTCAGGCGCGACGAGGACGGCGACGCGGCGCCCGTGCGGCGCAGGATGACGCGGATGCGCGCGACGAGCTCCTCGAGGCTGAAGGGCTTGGTGACGTAGTCGTCGCCGCCGCTGGTCAGCCCGCGGATCTTGTCCTGCGTGGCGTCGCGCGCGGTGAGGAAGATGATCGGCACCTGCGCGCGCTGGGCGCCGAGGCGCTCGGCGACCTCGAAGCCCTCCATGTCGGGCAGCATGATGTCGAGCACCATGAGGTGCGGGTCGAAGCTGCGCACCGCCGCCAGCGCGTCACGGCCGGTGCCGGCCGACTCCACCTGGAAGCCCTGGAAGCGCAGCGCCATCGAGATGACGTCGACGATGTTCGGCTCGTCGTCGACGACGAGGACGCGATGGCGCTGCTCGGTGGCGGCGGAGGCGGTCATGCGGACATTGTCGGCATGAAAGCTGGGAGCTCGCTGGGAGCGTCCTGAGCGCCGCGCGCCCGGCCGCGATGCAGCGGGGCGCCGCGCTCCGCCGGGCGGGGCAGGGGGAGGGAATCCCGCCCGGCGTGCGTGGCCCTTCGCGTCAGCTGATGACGCCGTCCGGCGGCGCGACCTCGACGGCGCCCGGCTCACCCGGCATGAACGAGCCGGGTCGCGGTGCGCCCGCCGGCGGAGCGCCGCGGAAGTGGTGGTGGCGGCCGCGCAGGCGCAGGCCCTTGGCCGAGCCGACCGCCGCCACCTTGTCGGAGAGGCGGTCGAGCATCGCGTCGGCCTGCTTCTGGGTCAGGTCACCGTCCTTGACGGCCTGGTCCAGGCGCGTCTTGGCGGCGGCCTTCACGGCGGAGCGGACGTCGGCGAGGGACGTGCCGTTGGCCTTGGCGACGTCGGCGACGGACGTGCCGTCGCGCAGCTGCGCCATGAGCTTGGCCGCGGTCGTGCCGAGCGCCTTGGCGAGGTCCTCGAACAGCTCGAAGCGCACCCTGAAGCCGTGCTTCCCGGGACCGGGACCGCCCGGGCCGCCGCGCAGCTTCATGACCTCGTCGGGACCGTGCAGGCCGCGTAGGCCGGGACCGCCGAGCACGTGGCCGGAGTCCTTGCGCGCCGCCTTGATCGCGTCGGCCTGCTTCTGCGTCAGGTCGCCGTCGGCCACGGCCTTGTCGAGCTGGGCGTCCTGCGCCGCCGACAGCGCGTCGCGCAGCTTCTGCGGGGTCACGTCGAGACGCTTGGCCGCGTCGTCGAGGATCGCCTGCTCGGTCTTCTTGGACTCGTCCTTCGTCACCGCGGCGATCGCCGCGCCGGCGCCTCCGGCGACGAGCGCTCCGCTCAGCGCGAGTGCTGCGATCCGTCGTGTCCTCACTGCGCATCCTCCTTCGTCTCGGTGTCGAGGACGATGTCAGCCGAACGTAAGAGCCAGGTACGAACTTCCTGAGAACGCGGGCGTCTTAATCCCCGCTTGAGGGGCGCGCGCTGGAGTGCATGAATGGTGAGCACCATCACGCAGAGGACCCACGCGATCGAGGATCCCACCGCCGCCATCGAGGTACCCCCGCGCGGCGACGACCTGCGCGGCCTGGGCGGCCCGCCGGTGCTGGCGCGCGGGCGCTATCTCGTGTGCGGCGAGGAGGCCTTCGGGCTCACGGCCGACGTCACGCACGTCGGGCGCGGGGTGACCGCCGACGTGCGCCTCGACGACCACACGGTCTCCGCGCGCCACGCGATCGTCGTCCAGCACGGCGACCGGCTGCGGATCCTCGACGACCGCAGCACGAACGGCACGTTCGTCAACGGCCGCCGCGTCGACGAGGCCGAGCTGCACGACGGCGACGTCGTCGTGCTCGGCCGCGTCGTGCTGACGTACCGCGACCTGCGCTGAGCACGCCCCTGGTCGAGGTCGAGGGCGGGTCTACTTCAGGCTGCCCGACGCGTCGGGGTGCGACTGGAGGATCTCCTCGCCGGCCTCGCCGGTGCGCACGCGGTAGGCCTCCTCGACGGGCAGGACGAAGACCTTGCCGTCGCCGACGCCGCCGGTGCGCGCGTGCGTGAGGATCGTGTCGACGACGAGGCGCACGTCGCCCTGCGCGACGACGCACTCGATCTTCACCTTCGGCCGCAGGTAGTTCGTCAGCTCCGCACCGCGGTAGCGCTCGGTGATCCCCTTCTGACGCCCGGAGCCCTTGACCTCGCTGACCGACAGCGACGGGAAGCCCTTGACGAGCAGGTCGGCGCGAATCGGCTCGAATGCCTCGTGTCGGATGTAGGCAATCACCATCTTCATGCGGTCACCTCGAAGATCTCAGACGTTGGGGGCGGACCGGGCGGGTCGCTCGAGTCGCGCTGCAGCGCCACCGTACTCCACCGGCGGCTCCTCTAGAGGACGCCGAGCGGCAGCTTGTCCGCCACGCCCGCCTCCGCGGTGATGAGGATCGCGCCCTCGCCGGTGGCGTAGGCCTCCTCGCCGTGGTGGACGATGTCCATCCCGACCGCCTCGTCGCGGTCGTCTCCGCGCAGCGGCATGAGCGCACCGATGCCCTTCAGCAGCGCGAACGTCATCCCGAAGGCGTAGACCGGCGCGGCCACGGCCGCGACAAGCTGCGAGCCGAGCTGGCCGGCGTCGCCGTAGAAGAGCCCGTTGGCGACGTCGTTCCACGACGTCTGCGCTACGAGGCCGATGAAGATGATCCCGAAGAAGCCCGCGATGCCGTGCGCCGCCAGGACGTCGAGCGTCTCGTCGACGCGCGTCCGGGTGCGCCAGACGATGACGGCGTAGCACGGCAGCGCGGCCAGTCCGCCGAGCACCATCGCCCAGATCGGGCTGATGAAGCCGCCCGCCGGCGTGATCGCGACGCACCCGACGATGATCGCCGTCGCCGCGCCGACCGCCGTGACCTGGCGGCCGCGGGCGAGGTCGAGGATGAACCAGACGAGCAGCGTGCAGGCCGGGGTCAGCAGCGTGTTCGTGAACGCGAGGACGCTGGCGTCGCCGGTCGAGAACCCGCTGCCGCCGTTGAAGCCGAACCAGCCGAACCACAGCAGCCCGGCGCCGAGCAGGCAGTAGACGGTGTTGTGCGGCAGCAGCGCCTGGCGGCCGTAGTCCTTGCGCGCGCCGACCACGAGCGCCGCGGCCAGCGCCGAGAAGCCCGAGCCCATCTCGACCGGCACGCCGCCGGCGAAGTCGAGGGTTCCCTGCTGCATCAGCCAGCCGCCGCCGAACGCCCAGTGCGCCAGCACGGCGTAGACGAGCACCGACCACAGCGTGGCGAACACGAGAAACGGGCCGAAGCGCATCCGCTCGACGACGGCGCCCGAGACGAGCGCGGTGGTGATGATGCAGAACGTCGCCTGGAAGGCGAAGAAGACGAGGTGCGGGATCGTCGTGCCGTCGCGCGGCTCGAAGCCGACGCCGCTCAGGAACGCGTGGCCGAGGCCGCCGAGGATCTTCCCGTCGCCGTCGAAGGCCAGCGAGTAGCCGACGAGCGCCCAGGTGATCGTCGCGACGGCGAGCGAAGCGACGCACATCATGAACGTGTTCAACGTGTTCTTCGCGCGCACGAGGCCGGCGTAGAACAGGCCCAGGCCGATCGTCATGAGCAGGACGAGCGCCGTCGCGACGAGCATCCAGGCCGTGTCGCCGGTGTCCACGGTGGCGGGCGCCGCGGCCAGCAGCGCGCTCATTTGCCGACCGGGGTGACGGCGCCGTGGTCGCGCTCGCCCGTGCGGATCCGGACCACCCGCTCGAGCGGCACGACGAAGATCTTGCCGTCGCCGACCTCGCCGGTCTGGGCCCCCTCGCAGAGCGCGTCGATCGTCGGCTGCAGGAACTCGTCGGAGACGGCGATCTCGAAGCGCATCTTCTCCGAGAGGCCCATCTTCACGGTCGTGCCGCGGTAGGTCTCGACGCGCTCGAGCTCGCCTCCGTGGCCCTGCACGCGGCTCATTGAGATCCCGCGCACCTCGGCGCGGTAGAGCGCCTCCAGTACGTCGTTGGCCTTGTCCGGGCGGACGATTCCGATGACGAGCTTCATGCGCTGGAGGCTCGCCGCCGGGACCGCATGGGGTCTTTGTCCCCCCGGCCAACATTCGCATGAGGGCTATGGCCCGGCTGTACAACGATCCCCTGGCCGCGCTGGACCGGGTGGCGACCGGGCGGTGGCGGCAGGGCGTCGGAGGCGGTGCTCGCGTTGTCGAGGCGCTGCGGGCGCGCCGCGCCACCGGCCGACGGGCCGCTCGCGCTGCTGGGTCAGGCGCTCCCGGCGGCGCGCACCGCGTCGCCGTCGTCGGCGCGCGCCCACTCCGACGCGAACTCCGCGCCGAAGACGATCACGTTGGCCGCCGCGTAGACGAAGATCAGCAGCGCCATCGCCGCCCCGAGCGACCCGTAGATCGCGCCGAAGTCGGCGAACTGCTCGAAGTAGAGCTCGAGGCCGAGCTTGACGATCGCCAGCCCGATCGCGCCGACGACCGCGCCCGGCCAGATGTCGCGCAGCGGCTCCTGGTTCATCGGCAGGACGCGGTAGAGGAACAGCAGGCCGGCCGCGACGAAGACGATCGGCAGCACGTCGCCGGCGAAGTCCAGCAGCGCCGCGACCAGCCAGCCGCCGCCCGCCTCGTCGTCGACGATCGCCTCGAGGCGGTGCGCGACGGTGAGCGACACGCTGAGCGCGAGGATCGACGTCCCGCCGAGCACGAGCGCGAGGTCCAGCGCCTTGCGCTGCAGCAGCGGCGGGCGCGCTTCGATGTCCCATGCCTCGTTGATCGAGTGGCGCAGCGCGCCCATGACGCCGCTGGCGGCGGCGAGCAGCAGCAGCGTCGTGAAGATCCCGAGCTGCCCGGCCTGGTCGAGCGCGTCGCCGACCGCGCGCTCGAGCTGCGGCCGGTCGTCGCCGCTGGCCAGCGGGACGTTGTCGAAGACCGTCTGGATGATCCGCTCGCGCACCGCGCCGTCGTCGAAGAGCACGCCGAACGCGGCGGCCAGCAGGAGCACGAGCGGGATGAAGGAGAGGATCGCGAAGAAGCTGATCTGCGCCGCCGAGCGGTGGCCGCGATCCTCGACGAACTCCAGCGTCGCGCGGCGGGTGGTGACGAGCGTGCGCTCGGCGAACTGGCGGGCCTGGGCGCGGGTCACGGCCGCCAGGGTACGGGTCTGACCCACGGTCCAACGCGGCGGCGGCGTGTCTGTACGAATGTCGTGGCCCGGTCCGGGCGGCGCGCGTGATCATCGACGCATAGATGAAAGAACGCTGTTGCTCTTATCTCAGTCAGGATCGCCTATATATGGGCCCCGGGGCGGGACGCGGCGGGCGGGTTCGATGAGCACGCGCGCTGCGCTGCGGGGCGGCCGAGGCGGTGTCTGCGCGCAAGTCCGACCGCGACTTCGCGGGCCAGTGCGCCGTTTACGTATCAAAACCAAGACCCAAGCCTCATGACATATAGGTTTCCCATGAACCGACCCACCCTCCTCACCTCCATTCCCCAGCGAGTGCTCCCATGAGCGTCGAGCTGCGCTGGGAGCAGTGCTGCGACACGCCCGGCTGCAAGAAGCCGGCTCGCCACGGCGCGCTGTGCGTGGCGTGCTTCTACGCCGCCACCCCCGCACGCCGCGCCGTCGAGTTGCTGGCGAGCGATCCGGTGAGCCACCTCCCGGCGCGGGCCGACGACTACATCAGCCCGGCGGGAGCCATCTGGCTCCAACGGCTCTGGGCCGCTTGACGGCAGCGAAACGGCCCGCCGGATGGCGGGCCGCTCGCGCTGCTTGAGTGTGGTGCGAGCGCCGGTTTCAGAAGGCGGTCTCGCAGCCGGTGATGAACTGCTCGAGCCGGCGGTCGGCGCGGGCCGTATCGGCGCCGGTGCCGCAGGCGACGGCGTCGCGGTAGCCGTCGCGGGCGTAGATCGTGTCGCTGTTCTCGCCGCCGTCGAGACGGTCGGCGCCGGGGCCGCCGTCGAGGCGGTCGTTGCCGCGCCCGGCGCCGATGATGTCGTTGCCGCCCTGGCCGGACAGGTTGTCGCTGAACTGCCAGCCGTGCACCTGGTCGTGACCCTCGCCGCCGAGCAGGTTGGGCGTGTTCGGCCCGGGGGCGCCGCCGGCGGTGCCCTTGACGTCGACGTAGTCGTTGCCCGTGCCGCCCGACAGCGTGACGCCGATCGAGCTGTCGATCTGCGCGACGAGCGTGTCGTTGCGATCGCCGCCCTGGATGTACACGCCCGAGATGAGCGAGCGCGGGCAGTACACCTGCGCGGCGTTGTAGTTCGTGCAGCCCGCGGGCTGGCCCAGGAGCGGGTCGGTGCTGTTGCGCTCCCAGATCAGCACGTAGCCGGTCGTGGAGTAGACCTCGACGGTGTTGGCCTCGCCTGGAGCGGCGGCGAGGCTGAGGAGCCTGCCCGTTCGTGCCGGTGCGGCTGGCCATCGATGCGTTGGCGCTCGCGGGGATGATCGCGGTGAGAGCGGCGACGGTGGCGAGACCGAGGACCGACTTCTTCAGCGTGCTCGTGAACATGGTGACTTCCTCCGCTGTCGGAAGGTGCCCGGCGGGCGCCTTCGCTGGTGTCACCGGATCCTCATCGTTGGCCGGCGCCGCGAACAGCGGCCCTTGGGTCCGACCGGCCCGACCTCGGCGCCCGCTACGACAGCGCGCCCGTCGCCCCCGCGCGGCCGCGCCGGCGCACCTCGCGCAGCGCGACCGCGATGCGGCGGACGCCCTCGTCCAGCAGCGCCGGCTCGACGAGCCCGAACGACAGCCGCATGCTCGTGCGCGAGGACTTCTCCACCGTGATGGCGCCGCCGGGCAGGAACGTCGTGCCCGCGCGCAGCGCCTCGACGTACAGCGCGCGCTCGTCGACGGGCTCGACCAGCGTGACCCAGATGTGGCTGCCGCCCTGCGGCACCGTCCAGGTCGCATCGAAGCCGAGATGGCGATCGAGCGCGGCGACGAGCGCGTCGCGGCGGTCGCGGTAGACCGGTAGCGCCGTGCGCATCAGCTCCGCGTGGCGGTCGCCCTGCAGGTAGGCGGCGGCGAGGTACTGCGGCAGGGCTGCGGTGTGGATGTCGGCGTCGATCTTCAGCTGGACCAGCCGCGCGCGGACCGGGCCGCCGGCGGCGATCCAGCCCAGCCGCAGGCCACCGCCGATCGTCTTGGACATCGAGTCGACGTAGATGACGTGCGACGGCGCCTCGGCGCGCAGGCGCCGCCGCGGCGGGCCGTCGAAGCGCATCGTGGCGTAGACGCCGTCGTCGAGGACGAAGAAGCCGCGCGTGCGGGCGAGCTCGATCAGCCGCGCGCGGCGGGTCGGCGAGAGGTCGGCGCCGGTCGGATTCTGGCAGGCCTCCTGCAGCGCGACGAGCTTGACCTCGTGGCGCGCGAGGATGCGCTCGAGCGCGTCGATGTCGGGGCCGCCGGCGTCGACGGGCAGCGGCAGTACGCGCGCGCCGGTGGCCTGAAGCGAGGCCAGCGCGCCGGCGAAGGTCGGCGACTCCACGACCGCGACGTCGCCGGGGCCGAGCAGCGCGCGGGCCACGAGGTCGATCGCCTGGCGCGCGCCGGTGGTGACGAGGATCTCGTCGGCGCTCGTCGCGTAGCCGGCCTCGCGGCCGAGCTCGGCCAGGCGCTCGCGCAGCTCGGGCAGGCCCTCGACCTGGAGGTAGTCGGTGATCGCGCGCGGGTTATCGCGCGTGATCTGGGCGGCGAGCACGGCGAGCTCCTCGGACGGGCACAGCGCCGGGTCGGGATAGCCCGAGCCGAGCGGGATCGCGTCGCCGCCGAGCGGCGCGTGCAGCGAGTCGCGCAGCATCTCGTCGGCGTACGTCACCGGCCGGGCGGCGAGCAGGCCGACCTGCCAGTCGTCGTCGGCGGCGGTGCGGCCCGCGGCGGCCGGCGCGCTCGCCGCGACGGGCACGCGCTGGCGCACGAACGTCCCGCGCCCGACGGCGGCCGTGACGTAGCCGAGCTCGGCGAGGCGGCGGTACACGCGCACCGCGGTCAGGTGGTTGACCGACACGTCGGCGGCCAGCGCGCGGGTCGCCGGCAGGCGCTCGCCGGGGGCCAGCTCACCGCTGTCGATAAGCGTCGCGAACAGCGTGACGAGCTGCTGCGTGATCGAGACCTCGCCGTCGCGCTTGAGGTCAAACATCTTCAACTTGTATGACATTGACATACCGGTGTGTGATCGTACAGTAGCCCTTGCCGTCGCACAACTAGGGGATGAGGCCCGAGATGTTGCACCACTTGGAGTACATGATCAACCGCTTCTATCTGCAGCCGGTCGCCCCCGTGGAGGCCGGCCGCGCGCACTACCCGATCGCGATCCGGCGCGCCCGCGACAGCGACGCGCCGGCGCTGCACGACCTCGCCGCAGTCGACTCCGCGGCGCCGCTCACCGGCGCGGTGCTCGTCGCGGTCGTGGAGGGGCGCATCTGGGCGGCGCTCGGGCTCGACGACGGGGAGCGCGCCGTCGCCGACCCCTTCCTCCCGACCGCCCCCGCGGTCGAGCTGCTGCGCCTGCGCGTCGCCCAGCTGCGCGCCGACGCAGGCCGGCCGCAGCGCAGCCTGGTGCCGCGCTGGACCGCACGCCGCGCCCGCGCTCGCGCCTGACCCGCCGGGCGAGGGCGGCGATCGCGCCCTCGCCCCCGCGAGCGTGGCGCGTAGATGTTCGTAGCGAACATCTACCCGCCATCGTCAGCCCGACGGCGCCGACCTCGCCAGGCGTGGTCGTGTTACGCAGGGGGCCATCGAGAAACGTCCGCCATATCGACGATTTCTCGACGCCCCCCTTCGATCAGCGGCGTTGAACGCCAGCTCCCACGCAATCAGCCGCAGGCGGTCGCGGCCGCAGCGCCGGCGCTTCGCCCGGTCGAGTTGTGCATGCCCCACCCGCACACGTCGCCCCGCCCCCCGTGAGCGCGCGGCCGGCGCTTCGCCTGGCCGAGTCGTGCGCGCCCGCCTGCACAACCGCGCTCCACGCCGGCCCCGGAACGAACGCCCGCACCCGCGCCCACCACGCGCTCAGCGATGCCGTTCGACGGACGCCGGCGCAGCAGAGCCGGCCCGAGTTCACGCACACGCGCAGGGACCGCACCCACGCGGCGCGCCCCGCACGCCGGCCGCCCGCGCCTCGTCCCCGCCGCCGTCAACCACACGCGCAGCGCGCTCCCGCCGTGGGTCACGCGCAACGCGCGCAAGCAACCCGATCCGCCGGGCGTGCCACGATGGGCGGGTGCGATCCGCGCCACAGCCCGCGTACTCGATCGCCGCGCTCGAGCTGCTCAACGAGGTCCTCGCCCAGGTCGACGGCGACCACGGCTCGGAGGAGTTCTACTCGCGCCTGGCCGAGGCGGTCTGCCGGCTGGCGCAGATGCGCCGCGCGGTCATCTTCCGCTACGACGACGCGCGCCGGCGCGTCCACGCCGCCGGCGCCCACGGCATCGGCCTCGACCAGCTGACGTCCGGCGAGATCACCGTCGAGTCGGCGCCGGTGGCCCGCCAGGCGCTGACCGAGGATCGCGTCATCGAGGTGCTGGGCGGCCACGGACACCAGATCTCCGACGACTTCGCCGGGCTCGTCGGCGAGCACCCGATCGTCTACGTGCCGATCGTCGCCGCCGGGCGCTGGCTGGGGGTCATCCTCGCCGAGCCCGAGCACGGGGCGGAGCCGCTGGACGAGCGCCGCCGCGACCTGCTGTGGATCCTCGGCAAGACGCTGGCGCTGGCCTCGACGTCGCGTATCGCCACCACCGTCGGCGCGCGCGCGCGCGAGCTCGAGGAGCGCATCGACTTCGCGCGCGGCATCCACGAGGGCGTCGTGCAGCGGCTGTTCGGCGTGTCGCTCGTGCTGTCGTCCGAGCAGCCGCTGACGCTCGAGGCCCGCGCCCGCTGTGCCCGCGAGGTCGGCGCCGCGCTCGGCGAGCTGCGCTCGGCGCTGCAGCGCCCGCTCGGGCGCTCGTCCGCGCCCACCGGCACGACGCTGCGCGCCGAGCTCGACCGCCTCCGCGCCGAGCACGCCGACCTCGGGCTCAGCGTCGAGGGGCCGGTCGTCGACGTCCCCGAGTCGCTCGAGCCGCTCGCCCAGTCGGTCCTCACCGAGGCCGTCCGCAACGCGCGCAAGCACTCCGACGCCAAGCACATCGTCGTGCGCACGCACACCCGCGAGGGCACGCTCGTGGTGGAGATCGAGAACGACGGCGTGCCGCTGGAGCGTGTCGGCTCGACCGGCGTCGGCCTGCGGCTCGCGGCAGTGGAGGCGCTGCAGTCCGGCGGCCTGGTCGAGTTCGGCGAGCGCGCGCCCGGTACGTGGGTCGTGCGGCTGGTCGTACCGCTGCCCGGAGGCAACGGGGGCTCGTGAACGGCGACGAGGTCGATCGCCTCTGCGTGCTCGTCGTCGACGACCACGACGTCGTGCACTGGGGCTTTCGCACCATGCTCGGGGAGCTGGACTGGGTCGAGCGCTGCCTGTCGGCCAGCAACGGCGACGAGGCGCTGGCGCTGACCCGCGAGCACGCCCCCGACGTCGCGCTCGTCGACCTCTTCCTCGGCGACGAGTCCGGCCCCGAGGTCTGCGAGCGACTGCTCACCGAGCGACCCGAGCTGCGCGTGCTGCTCATCTCCGGCGCCGGGCGGATCTCGCCGGCGACGGCGCGGGCCTGCGGCGCCAGCGGATTCGTGCCGAAGGACTGGCCCGCCGCCGACGTCGCGCGCGCCGTGCGGATGGTGGCGCTGGGGATGGCGCTCTTCGAGCCCGCCGCGGCTCCCGCCAGCGGGGCGCTGACGCTCTCGGGCCGCGAGCGCGAGGTGCTCGAGCGGATCGCCGATGGCGCGACGAACCGCGAGATCGCCGTGGCGCTGCACCTGTCGCCGCACACCGTCAAGGAGCACACGAGCGCGCTGTATCGCAAGCTCGACGTGCGCAACCGCGCCGAGGCCGTGCAGAAGGCGCAGCGGACGGGGCTGTTGAACTAGCCGTTCCGGCCGGTCCCAGGCTGAGATTTTCGCCAACGGGTCCAGGCAAACCCACTGCGTTTGCCTAATCCACCCCCCACCCGGGGGGTACGCCTTCCCACCGGTGGGGGGGAGGCGTTGTGGGTCCTGCGCGCGTGGGCCACGCTGGACGCGTGCTCGACATGAACCCCACCGCTGTCCTGTTTCCCGGCCAGGGAAGCCAGGTTCCCGGGATGCGCGACGCTGTGGCCGGCGCGCGGCCGGACCTGCTCGAGGCCGTCCTCGAGCTCGTCGGCGACGACCCCTTCGAGCGCATCGACGAGTCCACCCGCTTCGCGCAGCCCGCGATCTTCTGCGCGTCGCTGGCGGGCTGGGCGCGCGTGGCGGATCGCGTGCGGGCGCCGCTCGCCTTCGCCGGCCATTCGCTCGGCGAGCTGAGCGCGCTCGCCGCCGCCGGCGTGCTCGACGAGCTCGACGCGCTGCGCCTCGTCGTGCTGCGCGGCCGGCTCATGGCCGACTCGGGCGAGGCCGGCGGCGGCGGCACGATGCTCGCCGTGCTCGGCGCCGAGCCCGCGCAGGCCGCGGCGCTCGCCGAAGCGCACGGGGTCGCGGTCGCCAACGACAACGCCCCCGGCCAGATCGTCCTCTCGGGCACGCCGGAGGATCTGCGCGCCACCCGCCGCCACGCTCGCGGCGAGGGCCTGCGCGCGATCCCACTCGACGTCGCCGGCGCCTTTCACTCGCCGCAGATGGCGGCCGCCGTCGAGCCCTTCCGCGCCGCGCTCGCCGAGGTGGCGCTGCACGAGCCGAGCGCCCCCGTCTTCTCGTGCGCGAGCGCGCAGCCGTTCACCGACACCGTCGACGAGCTCGCCGACGCGCTCGTCTCGCCCGTGCGCTGGCGCGAGACGATGGCCGCGCTCGACGAGGCCGGCGCGCGCGCCTATCTCGATCCCGGGCCCGGCGCGGTGCTTGCGAAGCTCGCGCCCCGCTGCGTGCCGGGCGCCCAGCCGTTCGAGCTGCACGGCGTCGCCCTGCAGCGCGCCGCCTGAACCCCCCTTCCCCAAACCGAACTTCGAACCAAGGAGACACGAACCGCATGGCTACCACCCAGACACAGCCGCAGGACATCGAAGCAATGGTCATCGAGTCGCTCGCCGAGTTCGGCGCCGACCCCGAGGCGCTGACGCGCGACGCGACGCTCGATTCCGTCGACGTCGACTCGCTGGACCTCGTCGAGCTGACGCAGGTCGTCGAGGAGCGCTACGAGATCGATCTCGAGAGCGCCGATTTCAAGACGATCAAGACCGTCGGCGACGTCGTCGACCTCGTCGTCGCGCGCGTCCAGGGGTGACCTTGCGCGACGTCGTCATCACCGGAGTAGGGGCCGTCACGCCGCTTGGCGTCGGTGCCCGGACACTGCACGAGCGCTGGACGAGCGGCGCGTGCGGGATCCGCGACGGTGAGGCGCCGTGCGCGGACTTCGACCCGACCGACCACATGTCGACCAAGCAGGCGCGCCGTGCCGACCGCTCGACGCAGCTGGCGATCGCCGCCGGCGGCGAGGCGCTCGCCGAGGCGGGCTGGGGCGACGATCTGCCCTACGACCCGGAGCTGATCGGCTGCGTGCTGGGCACCGGGATCGGCGGGATCGGCACGCTCGAGGACAACCACGACATGCTGCGCGACACGGGCGCGGACTCCGTCTCTCCGCTCGCGATCCCGCTCATGATGAGCAACGCGGGCTCGGCCGCGCTGTCGCTGCGCCACGGCCTGCGCGGCCCGGTCTTCAGCGTCGTCTCGGCGTGTGCGGCCGGCAGCCACGCGATCGGCACCGCCCTGCGGATGATCCAGCACGGCGAGGCCGAGGCGATGGTGACCGGCGCCGCCGAGGCCCCGCTGACCCCGCTCTCGCGGGCGGCGTTCGGCCGCATGGGGGCGATCTCGCCGACCGGCACGTCGCGCCCGTTCGACAACCGCCGCGACGGCTTCGTCATGGGCGAGGGCTCCGGCGTGCTCGTGCTCGAGGCGGGCGACGCGGCTCGCGCTCGCGGTGCGACCATCCTCGGCACCCTGCGCGGCTACGGCGCCAGCGGTGACGCGCACCACATCACGGCGCCCCACGCCGACGGGCGCGGCGGCGCGCGGGCGATGCAGGTCGCCCTCACCGATGCCGGCCTCGAGGCCCTGCACGTCGACTACATCAACGCGCACGGCACCTCGACGCAGCTCAACGACCGCGCCGAGACGCGGGCGGTGAAGTCCGTCCTCGGCGACCGCGCGACGCAGGTCCCGATCTCCTCGACGAAGTCGGCCATCGGGCACCTGCTCGGCGCCGCCGGCGCGGTCGAGGCCGTCGCCACGATCCTCGCGCTGCGCGACCGGGTCGCGCCGCCGACGATCGGCTACGAGGAGCCCGAGGAAGGCATGGACCTCAACTACGTGCCGGGCACCGCCCGGCCGCTGGAGCTGTCCGACGGACGCCCCCCGGTCGCCCTCTCGAACTCGTTCGGGTTCGGCGGCCACAACGCGACGCTGTGCCTGGAGGCCGCATGACATCGGCCGATGGGTCGCTCCTGCTCACCGGGGCGACCGGGTTCGTCGGGATGGAGCTGCTCGCGCGCGTGCTCGAGCAGACCGAGTACGACGTCGTCGCGCTCGTGCGCGCGGACGACGACCGCGCCGCCCAGGCGCGGATGGACGAGCTGCTGCAGACGCTCGTCGCCCCCGGCACGCGGCCGCACCGCGGCCGGGTGCGGGCGCTGGCCGCCGACCTGGAGTCCGACGGGCTCGGCCTGTCGCCGCTGGTGCGCGAGCGGCTGGCGGGCTCGATCAAGGCGGTCGTGCACTGCGCGGCGTCGATCAGCTTCACGCTGCCGCTGGACGAGGCGCGCCGCATCAACGTCGAGGGCACCCGCCAGATCGTGGCGCTCGCGTCCGCGGCGCACGAGCGCGGCGGGCTGGAGCGCTTCGTGCACGTGTCGACCGCGTACGTCGCGGGCGAGCGCACCGGGGTGGTCAGCGAGCACGACGGCGATGTCGGCCAGGGCTTTCGCAACACCTACGAGCGCACGAAGCTCGAGGCCGAGCAGATCGTCACCGGCAGCGGGCTGCCCGCCGCGATCGTCCGCCCGAGCGTCATCGTCGGCGACAGCGAGACCGGCTGGACGCAGGCCTTCAACGTCATCTACTGGCCGCTGCAGGCGTTCGCGCGCGGACTGTTTCCGACCGTGCCGGGCGACCCGGGCGCGTCGCTGGACATCGTGCCGGTCGACACCGTCGCCAACGCGCTGCTCGAGCTGCTGCGCGGCCCTGTTCGCGGTGGCGCGTTCCACATCGTCGCCGGCGACTCGGCGCCGTCGAACGCCGAGCTCGCGACGATGGCCGCCGAGGCGTTCGACGCCGAGCCGCCGGTCTTCGTCGGGCCCGGCGAGGACGAGGAGGCCGAGAAGCTGGCCGGCGCGCTGGTCCCGTACTTCAGCGTGCGCTGCACGTTCGACGCGCGCCGCGCGCGCGAGCTGCTCGGCGCGACCCCGCCGCCGTTGCGCGACTACTTCCCGTCGCTGATGCGCTACGCCCGCGAGGCGCGCTGGGGCAAGAACCCGGCGCCGCGGTGGGATGCGGGGATGGCGCAGCGGGCGGCGTGAGCGTGTAGAGGTCTCGGGTCGGCGCTGCCTGTTCTGGTGCGCCGGCGTTCGCAGGCTGTCGCAGTGCGGAGGCGGTGGTGCCGGCGCTGCTGACTTGCGGCTTCGAGGGAGTCAGGGTGTGGGGGCGGTGGCGTTTCGGCCGGGGCCCGGCGTGCGGCGGTTGGGCCGGCGTGCGCGTCCTCCCGCGATGCCGTTGTCGTGATCGCACCGCGCGGGCGGCTACCGGCGCGCGCGCGGCGGGGTCTCGCCGCCAGCGGCGATCGCCGCCGCGGTCGCCCGGCGTGCATGAACAACTGACGTCTCGAGGGCGTCTCGGTGTGCGGGTGTCAGTTGTTCATGCAGGTCATGCACAAGTGACACCTCGGCGGATGGCGAGCATCGAAGTGTCAGTTGTTCATGCCGCCTATGCGGACCGCCCCGTGCGCGGCGCGGCCGAGGCACCGGACGCGGGCGGAAACGAGAGCGACGTGACACGCGTCCTCAGCGATGCCGTTGTGGCGATCGCACTGCGCGGGCGGCCACCGGCACGCGCGCGGCGACGTCACGCCGCCACTGGCGATCGCACTGCGCGGGCGGCCACCGGCACGCGCGCGACGCGTCACGCCGCCACTGGCGATCGCACTGCGCGGGCGGCCACCGCAACGCGCGCGACGCGTCACGCCGCCACTGGCGATCGCACCGCGCGGGCCGCCACCGGAACGCGCGCGGGCGGCGTCACGCCGCCACCGGCGCCCCCTCCGGCAGCGCCGCCACGGCCGCATCCATGTCGTCCTGCGAAAACTCGGGGTCCTCCAGCGTGCCCGCGAGGTAGGCGTCGTACGCCGCCATGTCGAAGTTGCCATGGCCGCACAGCCCGAACAGGATCACGCGCTCCTCGCCGGCCTCCTTCGCCGCCAGCGCCTCCTCGATGGCGCCGCGGATCGCGTGCGCGGGCTCGGGCGCCGGGATGATCCCCTCGTGGCGCGCGAACTGCAGCGCCGCCGCGAACGTCTCGTTCTGGCGGTACGCCCGCGCCTCGATCATCCCCGCCTTCAGCAGCGCGCAGACCATCGGCGCGTCGCCGTGGTAGCGCAGGCCGCCGGCGTGCACCGGCGGCGGGACGAAGCCGTGGCCGAGCGTGTACATCGGCATGAGCGGCGTCAAGCCCGCCGTGTCGCCGAAGTCGTAGGCGTAGACGCCCTTCGTCAGCGTGGGGCAGGCCGCCGGCTCGACCGCCAGGAAGCGCGGCCCGGACCCACCGGCCTGCAGCTTGCGTCGCAGCCACGGGAACGTCAGCCCGCCGAAGTTCGACCCGCCGCCGACGCAGCCGACGATGACGTCGGGCTCCTCGCCCGCCATCTCCATCTGGGCGATCGTCTCCTGGCCGATGATCGTCTGGTGCAGCAGGACGTGGTTGAGCACGGAGCCCAGCGCGTAGTTCGTGTCCTCGTTCTGGGCGGCGATCTCGACCGCCTCGGAGATGGCGATGCCCAGCGAGCCGGTCGGTGAGTGCTCGTTCGCGCGGCCGGACTCGGTCAGCGTCGAGGGCGAGCGGTGCACGGTCGCGCCCCATGTCTGCATCATCGAGCGGCGGTAGGGCTTCTGGTCGTACGACGAGCCGACCATGAAGACCTCGCACTCCATGTCGAACAGCGAGCAGGCGAAGGCCAGCGACGAGCCCCACTGGCCGGCGCCGGTCTCGGTGGTGAGCTTGCGGATCCCCGCCTCGCGGTTGGCGTAGGCCTGCGGCACCGCGGTGTTCGGCTTGTGCGAGCCGGCCGGCGAGACGCCCTCGTACTTGTAGTAGATGTGCGCCGGCGTGCCGAGCGCCTGCTCCAGCCGGTGCGCGCGGAACAGCGGCGTCGGGCGCCACAGGCGGTAGACCTCGCGGACCTCGTCGGGGATCTCGATCTCAGGCTCGCCCGAGACCTCCTGCCCGATGAGCTCCATAGGGAAGATCGGCGTCAGATCCGGAGGGCCGGCGGGCGCCATCGTCTGCGGGTTCAGCGGCGGCAGCGGCTCGCCGGGCAGGTCGGGGAGGAGGTTCACCCAGTGGGTCGGGATCGCGTCCTCGGACAGCAGGAACTTCTTCGTCTCGGCCATGGGGGCGACCCTACCCGCCGCGCGCGGCTGGGTGCAGCAATCGCCAGACCTCGTCTTGGACGCAGCCGGGATCGCCGATGGGTTCGCATGGCGGCGGCGTCCCCCGGCAGGCCGCCGGCCCTACCTGAACGGCCCATGGCTCACGACGCGCACCAGGAGCTCATCCCGACCCTCCGCCGCTCGTCGTCCTCGCCGCCGCCGCGCACTACGTCGCGATGATCGGCTGGGTCGTGCCCGCGGCCGGCGCCTGAGCCGCCGCCCGCCGCCCGCCGCCCGCCGCCCGGGGCTAGTTCACGCTCGGGTCGATCGGCATCCGCGCGACCAGCGCGAAGTGCGCGCCCTTGCGCGTCAGCACGCGCGCCCAGAGCTCGTCGGCGTCCGGGTTGAAGATGTCGTCGACGCCGGCCGGCGCGACGAACCAGTCCTCGCGCTCGAGCTCGGCGTCGAGCTGGCCGGGGCCCCAGCCCGCGTAGCCGGCGAAGACGCGCGCGCGGCGCGTCTCGTCGACGAGCGCGTCGATCTCGCTGCCGTCGCCGACGAGGCCGACGTTCTCGACGACCTGGATGCCCGCGCGGTCGGCGTCCTCGAACTCCGCGAGCACGAGCAGCGCGTCGGGCTGGACCGGACCGCCGCTGTCGATGACGGCGTCCTCGCCGATGAGGTCGGCGAGCTCGGGCGCGGACTCCCCGACGAAGAGCTCACCCGGCCGGTTGAGCACGAGGCCGAGCGCGCCGTCGTCGGAGTGCTCGCAGACGAGCACCACCGTGCGGGCGAAGTTCGGGTCCGGGAGCGTGGCCCCGGCGATCAGCAGCTGTCCCTTGAGCGATTCGATGCCCAACTTGTACCCCTTTTGCAGAACGTGAGCGGACGTTTCGCGGTGCGCGGGCGCCGGGTACGGGCGCGAGCGAGATGGAGGGACGGCCGAGCCGCTGGTGGTACGCGCTGTTGGTGCTCCCCGTGCTGGGGCTGATGTACCCGCCGCTGTACGCCCGCACCGACCCCGAGCTCGCCGGGATCCCCTTCTTCTACTGGTACCAGTTCGCCTGGGTCCTGGGCGCGGCGCTGCTGACGCTCATCGTCTACTTCGCGACGAAGCGAGACCCGTGATCGGCGCCGCCATCCAGGAGGCGCACGACACGAACACGACCGCGCTGGTCATCTTCGTCGTGCTCTTCGGGCTCGTCACGGTGCTCGGCTTCGTCGCCGCGCGCTGGCGGCGCGCGCAGCTCGACCACCTCGACGAGTGGGGCCTGGGCGGCCGGCGCTTCGGGACCGTCATCACCTGGTTCCTGCTCGGCGGCGACCTCTACACGGCCTACACGTTCATCGCCGTCCCCGCGCTCGTGTTCGGCGCCGGCGCGATCGGCTTCTTCGCGCTGCCCTACACGATCATGGTCTATCCGCTCATCTTCATGGTGATGCCGCGCCTGTGGACCGTCTGCCGCGCGCGCGGCTACGTCACGCCGGCGGACTTCGTGCGCGGCCGCTACGGATCGCGGCCCCTGGCGCTCGTGATCGCGCTGACCGGGCTGCTGGCGACGATGCCGTACATCGCGCTGCAGCTCGTCGGCATGCAGATCGTGCTCGGCGCACTCGGCGTGGAGGGCGACTGGCCGCTGATCATCGCGTTCGCGATCCTCGCCGCCTACACGTACCAGTCGGGCCTGCGCGCACCGGCGCTCATCGCCGTCGTCAAGGACACGCTCATCTACATCACGATCCTCGTCGCGGTGATCTACATCCCGTCGAAGATCGGCGGCTTCGGCGCGATGTTCGACGCGGCCCGGACGGCGCTGCCGCAGCGCGATCCGCCCGGCTCGCTGATCCCGGCGGGCGCCAACGCGCAGGTCGCCTACGCGTCGCTGGCGTTCGGCTCGGCGCTCGCGCTGTTTCTCTACCCGCACGCGATCACCGCGGTGCTCAGCGCCAAGAGCGCGCAGACCGTGCGCCGCAACACCGCGCTGCTGCCGGCCTACACGTTCCTGCTCGGGCTCATCGCGCTGCTCGGCTACATGGCGATCGCGCGCGGCATCGAGCCCAGCAACCCGAACTTCGCCATCCCGGACCTGTTCCTCAACGTGTTCCCGTCGTGGTTCGTCGGCGTCGCGTTCGCGGCGATCGCGATCGGCGCGCTGGTACCGGCGGCGGTCATGTCGATCGCGGCCGCGAACCTCTTCACGCGCAACATCTACAAGGAGTACCTGCGCCCGGACGCCTCGCACGCCGACGAGGCGCGGGTGGCGAAGATCGTCTCGCTGCTGGTCAAGGGCGGCGCCCTCGTGATCATCGTGACGCTGCCGACGAAGTACGCGATCGAGCTGCAACTGCTCGGCGGCGTCTGGATCCTGCAGACGCTGCCGTCGATCATCGTCGGGCTCTACACGCGCTGGCTGCACCCGTGGGCGCTCGTGGCGGGCTGGCTCGTCGGCATGACCGTCGGCACGTTGATGGCGAAGTCCCAGGACTTCGCGCCGACCTATCCGCTGGACGTCTTCGGGACGACGATCAACGCCTACACGGGGATCTTCGCGCTGCTGTCGAACCTCGTGGTGACGCTGACGCTGACGGTCGTGCTGCGGCGCGGCCCGGCGGCGACGGCGGGTGGCGGCGGCGACGCCGACGCCGACGCCGACGAGACCGATCCGGCCGACTACGACGAGCTCGCCGAGGACACCGTCTACCCGGCGCCCGGCGCCGGCGCGCCGGCGCCGAGCGCGTAAGCGCGCGGTCCCGGCACACTGGCGGCCATGACGACCTCCGCGGGGCTGGTGCTGTTCCGGTCGCGCGAAGGTAGCGCGCTCGAGGTCCTGCTCGGGCACATGGGCGGCCCGTTCTGGGCCCGCAGGGACGCGGGCGCCTGGTCGATCCCCAAGGGGGAGCTCGAGGCTGGGGAGCAGCCGCTGGCGGGCGCGCGGCGCGAGTTCGCCGAGGAGCTCGGCCACGCTGCGCCCGACGGCCCGGTGCTGGAGCTCGGCGAGATCCGCCAGACGGCCGGCAAGCGCGTGGTCGCGTTCGCGGTCGAGGGCGACTTCGACCCGGAGGAGATCGTGCCCGGCACGTTCGAGATGCCGTGGCCGCCGCGCTCGGGCCGCATGCAGACGTTCCCGGAGGTCGATCGCGTGGCGTGGTTCGACCTGGCGACCGCGGCGACGAAGATCGTGCGCGGCCAGGTGGAGCTGCTCGAGCGGCTGGCGGCGCTGCGGCGGGCCGATTAGCGGCCGGCGGGCCGGCGGAACTGGGCGCGCCAGCGCGGCGGGTGGCCGGCTCGCGAACCGCGTGGATCCGCACCGTCTCGAGGCCGTCGGTAGCGAACGCCCGCGGTCCCAGGGCACCGCGGCGCCACCGGCGGCGGCCTCGACGTAGAGCGGCTCCAAGCAGCCGGTGGGATCGACATCGCTCATCTCGGGGGCGACCCTGCGCGACCGTTCGCGCGGCGCGACCCGCAGCACAGCGCGGCCGCGGAGTGCGATGCTGGCGCTCGACATGCCGCCCCGCCCCCGATGGCCCCAGCGCAAAGGAGTCCACATGCTCGGTTCTCGCCGGTCGCCGCGCGCCGCCCGGCGCACCCTCCCCGCGCGGCTGCCGATCGCCGTCGCCGCCGTCGCGGTGCTGCTTGCCGCGATCCCGGCCACCGCTGCGGTGCGATCCGAGCACAAGCTCACGCTCAAGCTCTCTGTCAAGACGCCGAAGAAGTCCACCGGGGCGACGATCTCGACCGATCGCGACTACACGCCCCCCGCCGCGGGCGCGCAGGCGCTGCTCGTCACGAAGATCGTGTTCGCGCTGCCGGCGGGGACGAAGTTCAACACCGCTGCGGCGACCCGCTGCAGCGTGGCCGTCCTGCAGGCGCAGGGCACGGCCGGCTGCCAGGCGGGCAGCGCGATCGGCGGCGGCAGCGCGTACGCCATCACCGGCACGCCGTTGGATCCCGTCCGCCAGCAGGTCGCCGTCTACGCGACGTCGACCGGTCTGGCCGCGG
This sequence comes from uncultured Actinomycetes bacterium, assembly GCA_963709935.1. Lineage (GTDB taxonomy): Bacteria > Actinomycetota > Thermoleophilia > Solirubrobacterales > Solirubrobacteraceae > CADCVQ01. The sequence continues at coordinate 328,989 of CAVPYM010000013.1, forward strand.
TGCTCACCGGCCTGCAGACGGCGGTGCTCGCGCTGAAGGTCAAGGACCACAGGATCACCGCCGTCCTGCCGCGCGTGTGCCGCCCGCCCGGAACGTCGGCGAACGGCTGTCCCACCGGCGACATCGTCCTCAAGGGGCTGGACATCACCCTCGACGCCAAGACGACGGGGTCCGGCTCGAAGGCCAAGCGGCTCATCACGTCCCCCGCGAAGTGCGTCGGGGGGAAGTGGAAGAGCAGCGCGACCTACACGTTCGGCAACGGCGACACCGAGGTGCGCCGGAGCACCGCGACGTGCCGCCGCGCCTGACGGAGCCGTAGGCTGTGGCGGTGCCCGACCAACCAGCGGGTCGGCTCGATCTCGCTCAACTGCTCGCGGCGGTGGAGGACGCGCCGCCCGTCGACGCGGCCGATGTGCTCGGCGACTGGCTCCTCGCGGCCCTCGGGGCGACCGCGGTCTCGTTCCTCGTCGTGGACTTCAGCGGGCGCGCGCTGATCCGACTCGGTCACGCCGGGACGACGACCGCGACACGGACCCAGGGGCGGGAGACCGCCGAGCGGGTGGCGCTGGCGGGAACCCCGCATGGCCGCGCGCTGGTGCGCCAGGCGGTCCAGATCGAGGGAGGCGACGGCGAGACCGAGCTCTTCGCGCCGGTGACCAACCGCGGCGAGGCGATCGGCGTGCTCGAGCTCAGCCTGCCCGACCCGCCGAGCGAGCAGACGCTGGCCGATGTCGCCCTCGCCGCGCACGCGCTCGCCTACGTCATCATCGCCAACCGCCGCTTCACCGACCTCTTCGACTGGGGCCAGCGGTCGGTGCGCCTGTCGCTCGCGGCCGAGATCCAGCACCGGCTGCTGCCCGGCGCGTTCACCTGCGAGGCCGGGCAGTTCACGCTCGCGGCATGGCTGGAGCCCGCCGGCGAGATCGCCGGTGACAGCTTCGACTTCGCGATGGAGCGCGACACGCTGCACCTGTCGATGACCGACGCGCGCGGGCACGCCGTCGACGCGGCGATCCTGGCGACGCTGCTCGTCGGCGCCCTGCGCAACGCGCGGCGCGCCGGCGTCGGGCTGGCCGAGCAGGCCCGCCTCGCCAACGCCGGCCTCGGGGAGCACGTCGGCTGGAGCGACTTCGTGACCGGTCAGGTCGCGCGGATCGACCTGCGCAGCGGGACCGCGACGATCGTCAACGCCGGCCACGAGCCGCCGCTGCGCCTGCGCGACGGCCGCGTCGAGGCGGTCGAGCTGCTCGCCGACCCGCCGTTCGGGCTCGTGCGCGATCACGGCTACCGGGTCCAGCCGTTGGCGCTGCAGCCGGGCGACCGGCTGATGTTCCTCACCGACGGCATGCTCGAGCGCAACGCCTCGAACATCGACATCCGCAGGCTGATGGTCGAGGGCCAGGACATGCATCCGCGCGAAGCCGTCCAGCACGTCGTGCTCGCCCTGCTGAAGGCGGCCGATTGCGAGCTCAAGGACGACGCGACGGCGATGTGCGTCGACTGGCGCGGCGGGCCGCCGCGCGGGCGCGAGAGCGATTCGGGCGCCGATCAGGCCGCGAGCAGCACGAGCGACACGACCACCCCGTAGACGACCACGACCGCGCGCAGCACCGCGACGGGCAGCCGGCGGGCCACGCCGACGCCCGCCGCGCCGCCGAGCAGGCAGGTCACGCCGATGATCGCGGCGGCGTCCCAGGCGATCGGGCCGAAGATCGCGAAGCCGACCGCGCCGACGACGGCGACGAGCAGCGACAGCACGCCCTTGAGCGCGTTGAGGCGCTGCAGCCCGTCCTCGACGAACACGCCGAGGATCGCCAGCAGCATGATCCCCAGGCCCGCGCCGAAGTAGCCGCCGTAGACGGTCGCGGCGTACAGCGCGGCGTGCAGCGCGAGCGGTGAGAGCGTGGTGCGGCGGCGGCGCGTGGCGGCGGCGACGCGCGGCTGCACGGCGAGCAGACCGCAGGCGGCGAGGATCAGCCACGGCACGATCGCCTCGAAGACGCTCGCCGGGCTGACCAGCAGCAGCGCCGCGCCGGTCGCCGCACCGGCGGCGCTCGTCGCCGCCAGCGCGCGGATCCGCCGGCCCTGGCCGGCGAGCTCGCGGCGGTAGGCGAGCGAGCCGCCGACGTAGCCGGGCAGCACGGCGACGGCGTTCGTGACGTTCGCGGTGACGCTCGGATAGCCCGCGGCGAGCAGCGCCGGGAAGGTGATCAGCGAGCCGCCGCCGGCGACCGCGTTGACGATCCCGGCACCGAAGCCCGCGCCGGCGAGGAGGGCGGCCGTGCCGGCGTCCACGACGGCTACGCGGCGGCTGCGGCGGCGGGTGCGGGTGCGGGTGCGACCGGGCGGGCGCGCTCAGGCATCGAGCTCCGCGAGCGGCCGCGCGGGGACGCCGCCGACGCTCGCGCCCGGCTCGACGTTGCGCGTCACGACGGCGTGCGGGCCGACGGTCGCGCCGGCCCCGACGATCACGCCCCGTAGCACGCCGGAGCCCAGCCCGATCCGGGCGCGCTCGCCGATGACGATCGGCGACGCGACGAGCGGTTGCGCGCGAATCGGCACCTCGACGTCGTCGACGACGTGATCGAAGTCGACGAGCACCGCGCCGTCCTCGAGCCACGCCGCCGCGCCGATGATCACCCCGGAGTGGGCGACGATCGTGCAGCGCTCGCCGAGCCGCGCGCCGGCGCCGATCTCCACACGGCCCTGCTGCACGACGATCCGCGTGCGGCTCCCGATCCGGCAGCCGTCGCCGATGACGAGCTGCGCGCCGCTGCCGATCTCGAGCTGCACGTCGCGTCCGACGGCGACGCCGCGCCCCGCGTGGACCCCGGGCCGGCGCAGCACGCTGCGCGCTGTTCGCGAGAGCGCCATGGCTGGCATGCTACGCGCCGCGCGCGACCGCGCCGGGGCGGCCGCGCCGGCGCATGAACGAGCGACAGGTGGGCGGTCGCGCGCGCTTGAGACGTCGCTCGTTCACGTAGGGCATGAAGCAGCGACAGGCCGGCCGTGCGGGTGGCGCGAGATGTCGCTCGTTCATGCCGGGCATGAAGCAGCGACAGGCGAGGCGTGCGGGTGGCGCGAGATGTCGCTCGTTCATGCCGGGCATGCAGCAGCGACAGGCGGGGCGTGCGGGTGGCGCGAGCTGTCGCTCGTTCATGCCGGGCATGCAGCAGCGACAGGCGGGGCGTGCGGGCGGGGCGAGCTGTCGCTCGTACATGCCGGGCATGAAGCAGCGACAGGCCGGCCGTGCGGGCGGGGCGAGGTGTCGCTCGTACATGCCGGGCATGAAGCAGCGACAGGCGGGGCGTGCGGGCGGGGCGAGGTGTCGCTCGTTCATGCCGGGCATGAAGCAGCGACAGGCGGGGCGTGCGGGCGGGGCGAGGTGTCGCTCGTCATGCGCAGGATGCACAACTGCCGGATCGGTCGGCCCCGGCGAGATCGGCGGCAGAACCGCACGCAGGTCATGCCCAACTGCCGGCGATCCCGGCCGTAGGCGCCGATCCGGCAGAAGCGCATGCCCCAAACGGCTCAGCGCGGCCGGATCACCCGCTCGCGCGCCCGCCGCGCGAGGTCGCGCGCGACCGCGCGGGCGTGGGTGGGGGCGTAGCGGACGTCGCGGCCGCGGCGGTCGCGGACGAGCTCGGAGGGCAGCGTCGCGCAGCCCAGCGCGCGCGCCGCCCGGTCGGCCAGCTCGACCTGGCCGAGCGGGGTCGGGTGCACGACGTCGGGCTGCACGTGCGTCCAGCCGCCGAAGTCCGCGAGGTCCGCGACCACCGCGCCGTGGACCGCGGCCACCCGGCGCACGATCGCGCCCGCCTCGACCGCCTTCGCCCCCGAGCTCGGCCGGCCGAGATCCTCGGGCAGCGTGACCATGAGCAGGCGCTGGGAGCGCGCCGCCAGCGCGGCGGCGACCGCGTCGAGGTCGCGCGCGTATGCAGCGGCGTGAAACGACGGCGAGCGCACGTCGTTGACGCCCGCGTAGAGCGTCCCGAGGTCGTAGTCCAAGCGCACGCGCGGCAGCTGCTCGTGCAGGACGTCTGCGGTCGTCGCGCCGTTGAACGCGTAGGACGTGAAGGGCAGGTCGAGCGCCTTGGCCAGCCACTGCGCCCAGGACAGCGGCGTGATGCCGAGCGCCATCGAGCCCTCGCCGACGGTGATGCTGTCCCCGAGCGCGACGAGCCCCTTGCGGCAGACCGGCCGCTGCGGCGAAGCGCTCAGCGCGCCTTCCTCCCGGCCACCATGAGGTTGTAGAAGACCTGCGGCGGCAGCCGCCCCTCCAGCAGCGCGACATCGACGCGCTGCAACGCGAGGTAGCCGCGAAACGCGTACTGGCGCCACAGCCACGGGATGTCCTCCGGCAGCGCGGTCGCCTCGAGCGTGCGGTTCATCCAGCCGAACCAGTTGGCGAGCAGCTCCTCGCCGCGGACGCGCACGTCCTCGAAGCCCGCGCCGCGCGCCCACGCGCCGACCTGCTCGGGGGTGAAGGCATGGACGTCGACGAACGGCTCGAGCGACTCGCCGTCGAGCTCGCCGGGCTCGCTCGGCCACGCGCCGGGCGTCTCGTGGACGTGGTGGCCGTCCGCCGGCCGGGCGCGCATGAGCTTGCGCCACAGCGGCGCGGTCGCCAGCGCGGCGCGCTTGGGATAGGCGGCGATCCGGTCGCCGGTCTGCGACGGCTCGCCGGCGAAGAGGAACTCGCCGCCGGGCCGCAGGACGCGCTTGAACTCCGCGAACGCGCGGTCGAGGCGGGGGATGTGGTGCAGGACCGCGTGGCCGAGCACGAGGTCGAAGGACTCGTCGTCGAAGGGCAGGTGCTCGGCGTCGCAGGCGACGGTCTCGACGGCCACGCCGATGCGCCGCGCGTTGGCCTGCAGCGTGTCGAGCATGCCGGGCGAGATGTCTGTCGCGACGGCGTCGCGCACGATGCCGTCCTGCAGCATGTTCAGCGTGAAGTAGCCCGTCCCGGCGCCGATCTCCAGCGCGCGGCCGAACGTCGGCAGCGGCGTGCCCAGCAGCTTGTGCAGCTTGCCGCGGACCTGGTTTCGCCCGATCTCGCCGTAGTCGACGCCCCACTTCGTGTCGTAGTGCTCGGCCGCCGCGTCGTGGTAGCGCGTGTTGACGTCGCGGATCGCCTCGGCGGTGGACGGAGCAGCCATCGCGGCGTCAGTCTACGGCGCTGCGCCGGTTGCCCGGACCCGCGCCGGGCGGGTCCGGAGCGCTTACGTGGCAGCCGGGCTCGCGGCGACCGCGAGCAGCACGGCGACGGCCGCGTCGACCGGCGGCAGCGCGCGCACCGAGTCGGCGATGCGTTGCGCCGCGTGCCCGAACGACGGCGCCTCGAGCGCGCGGCGCACCGCCGGGACGAGCTCGGCGAACGTGCCGCCGGCCGGCAACCGCAGGCCGCTGCGCGTCGCGCGCTCGGCGTCGAGCGCGACGCCCGCGCCGGCCGGATCGGGCGCGAGGCCGAGCCGCGCGCCGCCCCGTCCACCGCCGCGGCGGCGAGCTCGATCGCCAGCTCCTCGGACGCCTCCAGGCCGAGCCCGACCCGCACGAGCGCAATGCCGCACAGCTCCGCGACGAGCGCGCCGGCGAAGTCACAGGTCTCGCGCACGATCATGTCGTCGGGGCGCCACGCGTCGACGATCGCGCGCAGGGCCGGCAGCGCGGCGCGCGCCGACGGTCTGCCCGCGTCCGGCGGTGCGGCTGCCCGCACCGGTGCTTGAGAGAATGCGGGGGTGCACGAGCTTCAGACCGACCGCCTGGCGCTGCGGCGCTGGCGGCCCGACGACCGCAGGCCGTTCGCGGAGCTGAACGCCGACCCCGAGGTCATGCGCCACTTCCCGGGGATGCTCACCCGCCGCGAGAGCGACGCGCTCGCCGACCGCATCGAGGCACAGATGGAGCGCCACGGCTGGGGCCTGTGGGCGATGGAGGTGCGCGCGACCGGTCGCTTCATCGGCTTCACCGGCCTGGCCCGGCCGGGGTTCGAGGCGCCGTTCATGCCGGCGATCGAGATCGGCTGGCGCCTGCCGCGCGCCGCCTGGGGACAGGGCTACGCGACCGAGGCCGCGCGCACGGCGGCGGCGTTCGGGTTCGACGACCTCGGGCTGGCGGAGATCGTCTCGCTGGCCGTCGGCGCCAACGAGCGCTCGCGGGCGGTCATGCGCCGGATCGGCATGCACCACGACCCGGCCGACGACTTCGACCATCCGCTCGTCGAGCAGCCGCACCTGCGCCGGCACGTGCTCTACCGGCTGACGGCGGCGCAATGGCAGCAGTCGCAGCGCCCAAGTGGCGGCGCGGCGGCAGCTTGAGCGGGAAGCTCGAGCCCTACGAGCTGAACTCCGCGACGAGCGCATCACCCGCGGCGCCGACGAGCTTGCCGACGATCGGGTTGACGACGATGCTCACCACCGCGCCCGCGAGCTGCGGCAGGTTCGAGCGAAACCACCGTCCGACGTACTGGATCGTCGTGAGGTCCGGCTCGTCGGCCAGCAGCGCCTGCTCGAGCTCGGCGACGCGCTCGGCGGCGGCGGCGCGCCGCTCGGGCGGCGCCTGCGCCTCGACCTGCGCCGCGAGCTCGCCGAACGCGGTGCGCAGCTGCGCGAGCTCCTCGGTGCTGACGGCAGCCGTGCCGACAGTCTGGTGCTGCGCGATGTCCTTGCCGACGGCGACCTGGCCGCCGCTGATGTGGCCCGTGATGTTCGCGCTGATCGTGTCGCCGGCCGGCATGCGGCTCCGTTCGCGAGTTCGGTGTCGACGCATGACGCGATCAGAGTCCTCTCACGAGCCGGCGCACCTTGCCGGTGAGGCCCGCGAGCAGATCGTCGGTCCCGCTCAGGATGCTGTTGATCTCGACCGGGTCGCAGTGGTTGGCGAGGTGCGCGAGCAGCCGCTGCAGGCACCTCGATCTGCATCCGGATCGCGGGGGACACCTGCCCCTGGAGCAGGGTGCGGAGCACCGCGATCTCGTCCTCGATGAGCGAGCGCAGGCGGTCGGCGGTCTCGGGGGTGCATTCGGCCGGGCGGGAGATCGGCGCCGTGCCCGGTCCGGGATCGGCCGGCAGCTTCGCTTGCTCGCGCCCGCTCCCGGTGGTCGGGGTCCCGGTGCCGCCATCGCCACCGCCGCCATCCGTTCCGCCACCGGTGCCACCACCCGTGCCTCCGCCGGGGCCACCAGCCCCGCCGGCGCCCGTTGTGCCACCCGGCCGCGAAGTCGTCGTGCCCGGCGCGGGCCGGGGGACGTCGTCCGCTCGCGGGGAACCATCCTGCGCGTCGCGCGGCCTCGACGTGGTGGACGAGCGGTCGCGGCGGCCGGCATCCGGCGTCGCGGCCGGAGGTTCCTTGTCCTCGAGCGCGCTGAACTTCGACGGCGCCGACGCGGGCTGCGGCGGACGCTCGCCACCGATGCCGGGCGTGATCACCCCCGCCACCCCGACCATCGCCACCACGCCGACGGACAGCGAGGTCATCCACCCCGGAACGCCCGCCGGCCCGAAGGAGGGTCCGGTCGGAGGCTCGCTGGGCGGGGGCGGGGGTGGAGCACCGGGAAGCTGGCCGATGTTATGCCGCGTGACCTCGGCGGCGCGGTCGCCGATCCGCTCGCGGATCCGCAGCGCCTCAGCCAGCCGGCGCGACGCCTCGCCGGTCTCGCCCAGGCACAGCGCGCGCGTGCCGATCTGATGCAGCGCCCAGGCCTCCTGCGCCTCGTCGCCGAGCTGCCGCGCCGCTTCGAGGGCGATGCCGAGGATCGTGGCCCACGCGCCCCAGAGCTTGGACGCCGCGGCGGCCGGGTCGGCGGCGCGCGCCAGGCGCAGCACGGCGCGCCACTCCCCGGCCGCCGCGCCGCCGCGCAGCGACGCGATGATCGGCTCGAGGTCGTCGCGCAGGCGCTCGGGCTCGTGGGCATGCGCCTCGGCGTGGTCGGCGAAGTACGACAGCAGCCGCCGGCGCCACTGCGCCTCGGCCTGCGTCGGGATCGCCCCGCCGGACTCGTCGGTGATCGAGTAGCGCGGGCTGTGCGACTTGGCCAGGCCGCGCTCCTCGAGGTCGGCCAGCAGCGCCGCGCTGTCGCGCGCCCCGGTCAGCGCGGCGATGTGGTCGACGTGCAGCGGCGCGCCGCCGAGCGCGGCCATCAGCATCAGGGCCTGGCGCGCCTCGGGGGTCAGCGTCTCGGCCATCTCCGCGTTGAGCTGCTCCGGAGCGGACGGGAACGGCGCGCCGGGCGGGACGAGCTGCCTGACCGGGACGCCTTCCTCGCGGACCTGCGTCACCGCCTTGATGATCTGCAGGGGCTGACCGTCCAGCGCGCGGCAGAGCGTCGCGAAGTCGCCGTGCTCGTCGATCGCGAGCGGGCGCCCCAGGTACTGCTCGACGAGCATCAGCGCGGCGTCGTCGCCGAGCCCGCGCAGCGCGATCGCCGTCCCGTCGCACCACAGCGAGCGCTCCGGTGAGCCGAACACGAACACCGACCGCGGCAGGGTGAGCAGCAGCGTCTCGAGATCCTCCCGATCGATGTCGACGTCGTCGAGCAGCAGCAGCGCCTGCGTGTCCTCGAGATACAGACACAGCTCGGCGCTCGTCGGCTTGACGCGTGCCTCGGAGGCGTAGAGAAACTCGAAGATCCGCGTGAGCAGGTCGTCGAGCGACTCGTGCCGTGAGCGGTAGTAGATGACCCCGTCGGGAAACGCGCCGACCGTGCGGTGCGCGAGGTGGCGCAGCAGGGCCGTCTTGCCGGCCCCGGAACGACCGCTGAACTGCACGGGGCTGCGCGACGCCAGCGCCGAGTTGGCGGCGGCGAGCTCGTGGTCGCGCCCGACGAGGCGCGGCGCCTCGCGCGGCTTCACCGAGACGGGCTTGTCGCGGGGCCGCGGCGGGCGCGGCACCTGCTCGCTCGCGATCTGGTTGACGATCGCGCCGGCGGCGATGTTGTTCTGCACGATGTGCTCGCCGATCGCGAGCTGACTGTCGCTGACCGACCCAGAGATGTCCGCCGACGTCGCACCGCCGAGAGGTACGTCCTTACGTCGTTGGAGCAGCCCGAGCATCTTTTCGACCCCTGTGATCTGGTGATGTTGTGTCGCTCGCATTTGCGACTGTGCACAAGAGCCGGTGGTCACAGGTGAAATACAAACCGGCTGGATATCCGCCCCGTGGTGGAGCTGCTCAGGCCGCGCGCCCCGCCTCCTCGACCGCCGCGCGCAGGCGCTTGGCCTGCTCGCTCGTCAGCGCGCCCGGCGCCATCCGCCAGCGCCACGACCCGGTCGCCCGCCCCGGGATGTTCATCCGCGCGTCGCTGCCGAGGCCGAGCACGTCCTGGGCCTGGATCATCGCCAGGCGAGCCGGGGAGGAGTAGGTCAGGCGGATGATCGACCACCACGGCTCGGGCTCCTGGACGCCACCCGCCTCGATCGCGTCGCACGCCGCCGCGCGCGTGCCGTCCGGCAGGCCCTCCCACCAGCCGCGCAGCGTGTCCGTGTCGTGCGTGCCGGTGTAGACGACGCTGTCGGCCTCGTGGTGCTCGAGCCGGTGCGGGCCGTGCGGGTCGTCGGGATCGAAGCCGAACTGCATGACGACCATGCCCGGGAAGCCGAGCGCGCGGCGCAGGCGCGTCACCGGCTCGGTGATGACGCCGAGGTCCTCGGCGATGACGGGCAGCTCCCCCAGCGAGCGCGCCGCGGCGTCGAACACCGCGCGCCCCGGGCCGCGGCGCCAGCTTCCGCCGCGCGCGTCCGACGCGCCCTCGGGCACCGCCCAGTACGCGACGAAGCCGCGGAAGTGGTCGATCCGGGTGACGTCGAACAGCGCGAAGGTGCGGTGCAGGCGCTCGGTCCACCAGCGGTAGTCGCGGCGCTGCAGGGCCGGCCAGTCGTAGAGCGGGTTGCCCCACAGCTGGCCGGTCGCGCTCAGCGCGTCGGGCGGGACGCCCGCCACCTCGCCGCCGCGGAAGAGCTCCGGATGCGCGCGGTGGTCGGCGCTGCCCGGCGCGACGTAGATCGGCACGTCGCCGATGAGCCGCACTCCGCGCGCGTTGGCGTAGGCGCGCAGCGGGTCCCATTCGCGGGCGAAGCGGACCTGGTCGGCGATCGCGCGCCGCCCCCCGGCGACGCGGGCCCAGTCGTCGATCCAGAACGACTCGGCGGCGCGGAACGCCTCGATCTCGTCGTCGCGGACGGGCGCCGCCGGATCGGCCAGCAGCCCGCGCCAGGCGGCGAACGCCGACGCCGACTTGTACGGCGAGCGGGCCCGGTCGGGCGGGCCGAGCGGCAGCATCTGCCACCACGACTGGCCGGCCTCGGCGAGCCAGTCGACGAAGCGGTAGGCGTCGTCGCCGAGCCTGCCGGCCGCCAGGCTGGTTGGATGAAGCTGTACGCCCGCCGAGCGCTGGGGAAGCTGTGCCGTCACGTTACGAACCGCCGGAAACGGAGAGAGTGTCAGGGAGTGCCCTTGCCCAAGAACGCCAAACCGCCGTCGCGCATCCAGATCGGAAGCCCGGCGCCGATGATCGACTGCGGCCGCTTCGCCTCCAAGCGGACCGTCGGCGACGCCGTTGCGGTGAGCGCGGACATCTTCGCCGATGGGCACGACGTGCTGCGGGCGGTCGTGCGCTCCCAGGCCCCCGGTTCGAAGACGTGGGTCGAGAGCCCGCTGCGGCGCATCGACGCGCAGGTCGCCGGCGACCGCTGGGCGGGCACGTTCACGGTCGACCGGCTGGGCCGCTACAGCTGGACCATCGAGGCGTGGACCGACGCCTTCGCGAGCTGGCGCGAGGAGATCCGCCGCAAGCTCGACGCCGGCCAGCCCGATCTCTCCGGTGAGCTGTCCGAGGGCGAGGTGCTGCTCGAGCAGGCCGCCGCCCGCGCGAAGGGCAAGGACCGCCAGCGCATCGAGCGCGCGCTGGCCGGCCTGCGCGGGGCGACGCCGAACGCCGAGATCGTGCTCGATCCCGAGCTGTTTGAGATCATCGAGCGCTACCCCGACCGCAGCCGCGCGACGACGATGGACCAGACGCTCCCCGTCGAGGTCGACCGCGTGCGCACCCGCTTCGGCGCCTGGTATGAGCTCTTCCCCCGCTCCTGGGGCGGGTTTGCCGGCGTGCAGAAGGTGATCCCCGAGCTCGCCGACCTCGGCTTCGACGTCCTCTACCTGCCGCCGGTCCACCCGATCGGCCTGACGAACCGCAAGGGCGTCAACAACGCGCTCACCGCCGAGCCCGGCCACCCCGGCTCGCCGTGGGCGATCGGCGACGAGACCGGCGGGCACACGGCGATCCACCCCGACCTCGGCACGATCGAGGACTTCGACGCGCTCGTGGCCACGGCCGGGCAGCACGGCATCGACGTCGCGCTGGACTTCGCGATCCAGTGCTCGGCCGACCACCCCTGGCTGACCGAGCACCCGGATTGGTTCAACCGCCGCCCCGACGGCACCCTGAAGTACGCCGAGAACCCGCCCAAGAAGTATCAGGACATCTACAACGTCAACTGGGAGTCGGAGGACTGGCAGGGCCTGTGGAACGCGCTGCTCGGCGTCGTCGCCCACTGGGCCGACCACGGCGTGAAGGTGTTTCGCGTCGACAACCCGCACACGAAGCCGCTCGCCTTCTGGGAGTGGCTGATCGCCGAGATGCGCAAGCGCCACCCGGAGATCATCTTCCTCGCCGAGGCGTTCACGCGGGCGGCGATGATGCGCCAGCTCGCGAAGGTCGGCTTCAACCAGTCCTACACGTACTTCACGTGGAAGAGCTCGAAATGGGAGATCACCGACTACGTCACCGAGCTCGCCACGAGCGGCATGCAGGACTACTACCGGCCGAACTTCTTCGTCAACACGCCCGACATCCTCACCGAGGAGCTGCAGCACGGCGGGCCGCCGAAGTTCGCCAGCCGGCTCGTGCTCGCCGCGACGCTGAGCCCGACCTACGGCATCTACTCGGGCTTTGAGAGCTTCGAGCGCGCGCCGGTCCGGGCCGGCAGCGAGGAGTACGACCACTCCGAGAAGTACGAGGTCAAGGAGCGCTCGCTCGACGGCCCGCTGCTGTCGCTCATCGAGCGCATCAACACGATCCGCCGCGAGAACCCGGCGTTCGAGCATCTCGACAACGTCCAGTTCCTCACGACCGAGAACGACGCGCTCATCGCCTACGCCAAGCGCACGGGCGAGAACACCGTCATCACCGTCGTCACGCTGGACCCGGTCAGCGCCCAGGAGGGCGTCGTCGTCGTGCCGTACGGGCTCGGCCTGGCGCCGGTCTTCACCGTCACGGACCTGCTGTCGGGCGAGAGCTTCGACTGGCGCATGGGCCGCAACTTCGTGCGGCTGGATCCCTACCGCGTCGCGCACCTGCTGCGGGTCACATGAACGCGGCCCAGAACTGGTTCGAGTCTGACCCCCTGTGGTTCAAGACGGCGATCTTCTACGAGATCCACCTGCGCGGGTTCTTCGACGGCACCGGCGACGGCCACGGCGACTTCCGCGGCCTGACCGAGAAGCTCGACTACCTGCAGTGGCTCGGCGTCGACGTCATCTGGCTGCTGCCGATGTACCCCTCGCCGATGCGCGACGGCGGCTACGACATCGCCGACTTCTACGGCGTGCACGAGGACTACGGGACGATGGACGACGTCCGCGCGTTCATCGGCGCCGCTCACGAGCGCGGCATCCGCGTCATCGCCGACCTCGTCATGAACCACACGTCGAGCGACTGCGCGTGGTTTCAGGAGGCGCGCTCGAGCCCCGAGAACGCCAAGCGCGACTGGTACGTCTGGACCGACGACCCGACGCGCTACTCCGAGGCGCGGATCATCTTCGTCGACACCGAGACCTCCAACTGGACCTGGGACGACAAGGCCGGCGCCTACTACTGGCACCGCTTCTTCCATCACCAGCCCGACCTCAACTACGACAGCCCCGAGGTGCAGGAGGCGATGCTCGACGTCCTGCGCTTCTGGCTGGACGCGGGCCTGGACGGGTTTCGCCTCGACGCCGTGCCGTACCTGTTCGAGCGTGACGGCACGAACTGCGAGAACCTCGACGAGACGCACGAGTTCCTCAAGCGGGCGCGCAAGGTCGTCGACGACGAGTACCCCGACCGGGTCCTGCTCGCCGAGGCCAACCAGTGGCCCGCCGACGTCGTCGACTACTTCGGCGACGGCGACGAGTGCCACATGGCCTTCCACTTCCCGGTCATGCCGCGCATGTTCATGGCGCTGCGCCGCGAGGAGGCGACGCCGATCCTCGAGATCCTCGCGCAGACCCCGCACATCCCCGCCAACTGCCAGTGGGGCCTGTTCCTGCGCAACCACGACGAGCTGACGCTCGAGATGGTCACCGACGAGGAACGCGACTACATGTACGCCGAGTACGCCAAGGACCCGCGGATGAAGCTCAACGTCGGCATCCGCCGCCGGCTCGCGCCGCTGATGGACGGCGGCCGCGACGAGATCGAGCTGCTGCACGCGATGCTCTTCAGCCTGCCGGGCTCGCCGGTCCTGTACTACGGCGACGAGATCGCCATGGGCGACAACGTCTACCTCGGCGACCGCGACGGCGTGCGCACGCCGATGCAGTGGACCGGCGACCGCAACGGCGGCTTCAGCCGCGCGGACTTCGCGCAGCTCTACGCGCCACCGCTGATGGACCCCGTCTACGGCTACCAGGCCGTCAACGTCGAGGCCCAGCTGCGCACGCCCTCTTCGCTTCTCCGGTGGCTGCGGCGCTTCATCGCTTTGCGCAAGGAGCACCCGGTCTTCGGCCTCGGCTCCTTCGAGGCGCTGACGCCCGGCAACCCGAAGATCTTCGCCTGCATCCGCACGTACGAGGACGACGTCGTGCTGTGCGTGCACAACGTCGCGCGATCGGCCCAGGCCGTCGAGCTCGACCTGAGCTGGTACAACGGCCGGCGCCCCGTCGAGATGTTCGGGCGCACGGCGTTTCCCCGCATCGGCGAGTGGCCCTACCTGCTGACCCTGGCCCCGCGCGGCTTCTTCTGGTTTCGCCTCGAGGAGGACAGCGATGAGCCTGCCTGACCACATCGACCGCCCGCTGGAGGAGTGGGTCACCGAGCAGCGCTGGTTTGCCTCCAAGGCGCGCGAGGTGGCCTCCGTCAACGTGCTCGAGCGCATCGAGCTGAGCGCGGCCCCGAAGCTCGACATCGAGCTCGTCGAGACGCGCTTTCAGGCCGGCACGCACGAGCTCTACCAGCTGCTGCCCGGCGAGGACGGCGGCCTGCGGCGGCTCGCCGGCATGCTCGGCTCCGAGGCGACCGTCGACGGCGTCTCCTTCCACGGCGGGCTGGAGCCGACCGGCGCCATCCGCCCGATGGGCGCCGAGCAGTCCAACTCGTCGATCGTCTTCGGCGAGCAGCAGGTGCTGAAGATCTTCCGGCGCCTCGAGCCGGGCATCAACCCGGAGCTCGAGATGCTGCGCTTCCTGTCCTCGCGCGGCTTTCCGAACATCGCCACGCTGACCGGCTGGTACGACTACTCCGGCGAGCTCATGCAGGCGACGCTCGGGATCATGCAGGAGTTCATCGGCGAGGCCCGCGACGGCTGGGAGCTCGCGCTCGACGACCCGAGCGGCGTGCTCGGCCGGATCCCCGATCTCGGCGCCGCCACCGGCGAGATGCACAGCGTGCTGGCGTCCGACACGACCGATCACGCGTTCGCGCCGGAGGAGCCCAGCGCCGAGGCGCTGTCGCTGCTGACCGCGACGATCGACGAGCAGATCGAGCAGGCCTTCCTCGATCTGCCCGACGGCAACCCGGCGCTCGCGCCGATCGCCGGCCGCGGCGAGGAGATCCGCGACCGCCTGCAGGCGATGTCGCACGTCGGCGTGGGCGGGCGGCTGATCCGCCACCACGGCGACTACCACCTCGGCCAGACGATGCTGGCGGCGGGGGCGGGTGGGCGGGACGGATTGAGCTGGATCATCCTGGACTTCGAGGGCGAGCCCGCGCGGTCGCTGCTCGAGCGCCGCCGCAAGCGCTCGCCGCTGCGCGACGTCGCCGGCATGCTGCGCTCGTTCGCCTACGCGGCGTCGGCCTCGGCGCTGCTGCGCGGCGTGCCCGCGCCGGAGGGCTGGGAGGAGCGGGCCCGGCGGGGGTTCCTCGACGCCTACCTGGAGACGGTCGATCCGACGCTGCTGCCCGCGGGCCGGCCGGCGACCGACAAGCTCCTGGCGATCTTCGAGCTCGAGAAGGCCGTCTACGAACTGCGCTACGAGCTCAACAACCGTCCCGATTGGGTGTCGATTCCCGTTGCGGGAATCGCACGACTGCTGCAAGAGGACCACGATGACTGACCCCACCCGCGTGAGCACCGCAGCGCTCGACCGGCTCGTCGCCCGTGACCACCACGACCCGCACGCGATCCTCGGCGCGCACGCCACCGGCGACGGCGTGACGATCCGCGCGCTGCATCCGGCGGCGGAGTCCGTCTGGGTGCAGCCCGGCGGCGTCGAGCTCGAGCGCATCCACCCCGCCGGGCTGTTCGAGGGCGAGCTGCGCGGCGTCGCCCTGCCGCACGCCTACGAGCTCGAGGTGCGCTACCCCGACGGCGGGACCTGGGTCACGCAGGACCCGTACCGCTTCGCGCCGACGCTGTCGGACATCGACGAGCACCTCTTCCGCGAGGGCCGCCACGAGCAGCTGTGGGCGAAGATGGGCGCGCACGTGCGCGAGCTCGACGGCGTGCACGGCACGTCGTTCGCCGTGTGGGCGCCGGCCGCGCGGTCGGTCTCGGTCGTCGGCGACTTCAACTTCTGGGACGGGCGCCTGCACATGATGCGCGCGCTCGGCGGCTCGGGGATCTGGGAGCTGTTCGTGCCCGCCGTCGGCGACGGCGCGCGCTACAAGTTCGAGATCCGCGCGCAGTCCGGCGAGCTGCTGCTCAAGGCCGACCCGTTCGCCTTCCAGACCGAGCTGCCGCCGCAGACGGCGTCGATCGTGCACTCCTCGGCGCACGAGTGGAACGACGCCGACTACCTCGACGCCCGCGCGCAGTCGACGCCGCTCCTGCAGCCGATGTCGACCTACGAGGTCCACCTCGGCTCGTGGCGGCTGAACCCGCTGGAGGACAACCGCCCGCTGACGTACCTCGAGCTCGCCGACGAGCTCGCCTCCTACGTCGCCGACCTCGGCTTCACGCACGTCGAGCTGCTGCCCGTCATGGCGCACCCGTTCACCGGCTCGTGGGGCTACCAGGTCACGTCCTACTACGCGCCCACCCCGCGCTTCGGCTCGCCCGACGACTTCCGCGCGTTCGTCGACCGGATGCACGAGCACGGCATCGGCGTGATCCTCGACTGGGTCCCGGCGCACTTCCCGCGCGACGCCTGGGCGCTGGCGCGCTTCGACGGCACGGCGCTGTACGAGCACGACGACCCGCGCCGCGGCGAGCATCCCGACTGGGGCACGCTCGTCTTCAACTACGGGCGCAACGAGGTGCGCAACTTCCTGCTGGCCAACGCGCTGTTCTGGGCGCGCGAGTTTCACTGCGACGGCATCCGTGTCGATGCGGTCGCGTCGATGCTCTACCGCGACTACTCGCGCAAGGCCGGCGAGTGGGTGCCCAACGAGTTCGGCGGCCGCGAGGACCTGGAAGCCGTGGCGTTCCTGAAGGAGCTCAACGAGGTGCTGCACCGCGACGAGCCGGGCGTGGTGTCGGCGGCCGAGGAGTCGACGGCCTGGCCGGGCGTCTCGCGGCCGACGTATCTCGGCGGGCTGGGCTTCGGCTTCAAGTGGAACATGGGCTGGATGCACGACACGCTGGACTACTTCCAGCAGGACCCGATCCACCGCCGCTACCACCATCACGAGCTGACGTTCGCGCTCGTCTACGCGTTCAGCGAGAACTTCATCCTGCCGCTGTCGCACGACGAGGTCGTGCACGGCAAGGGCTCGCTCATCAGCAAGATGCCGGGCGATCGCTGGCAGAAGTTCGCCAACCTGCGCGCGCTGTACGCGTTCATGTGGGCGCACCCGGGCAAGAAGCTGCTGTTCATGGGCCAGGAGTTCGCACAGGAGGACGAGTGGAGCCATGCGCGCTCGCTGGACTGGCACCTGCTCGAGCAGGGCGAGCACTCCGGCGTGCAGGCGCTGGTGCGCGATCTCAACCGCGTCCTGCGTGACACCCCCGCGCTGTTCGAGGTCGACTTCGACCCGCGCGGCTTCTACTGGATCGAGCCCAACGACGCCGACGCCAACGTCGTGGCGTTCGCGCGGGTCGGCGAGGATGGGTCCGAGGACGTGCTCGTCTGCGTGGCGAATCTGTCGCCGGTGCCGCGGCCGGGCTACCGGCTGGGCCTGCCGCGCTCCGGGCGCTGGGTCGAGGCGCTGAACACCGACTCGTCGTTCTACGGCGGCACGGACACCGGCAACCTGGGCGGGGTCGCGGCCGAGGCGCTGCCGTGGCATGGGCAGCCGTGCTCGGCGGAGGTGACGCTGCCGCCGCTGGGCGTCGTGTGGCTGGTGCCGGAGGAGCGCCCGGCGCCGTTGCCGGGTGCGGGGCGGTCGGGGGTGTAGCGCGGCGTGCGCCGCGTTGGTGCGCTGCCGCGGGTGGGGTGGTGCTGGGCCGGCGCTCGTCGAGCACGGTGACGACGCGACTGGACCGCAGGGCGATGCTGCGGGGCGCCGCGGTGATGACCGGGGCGGGTGCGGCCGCCGGCGCGGTGGCGCGCCCGGCCCGGGCCGGCGGTGGCGAGGACGGGCGGCACGGGCGGATCAGCCACCCGCTGCGCGTCAGCATGAGCCTGTAGCTGCTCGACCGCGAGCGCCAGCAGCGCTTCCTGCTGTCCGCCGCCAAGCCGCCCCGTCCACCTCAACGGCAAGACCTATCCCGCCGAGCAGCGCCAGGGGCCCGACCCACGGCAGCTACTGCATCTTCAACGACGAGAACGAGTCCGAGAAGGGCGGCATCACGGTGTCCTCCAACGGCGCCCAGATCTCGTTCGACTACCCGCAGGTGCAGGCCTGACGATGAACACGATCTACGTCGGCAAGCTCGGCGCGGCGCAGCTGTCGATGCAGGAGATGCCCGACCCGGACATCCCGGTCGAGGAGCTGCGCCCGGAGGACGTGGCGCAGCGCGTGCTGCTGGGCTGCTCGAACGCGGGCGACGGCTCGCTGTAGTTCCTCTACGACTCCGCGGGCCGGCCGCGGATCACGCTGCACGTCGACGGCGACGACGTCCCGCGCATCCGGATCCTCGACGCCGGCGGCAACGTCGTCGCGGCGCTGCCGCCCGAGGATCCGGCGACGGCGCAGCGCGGCCGGGGCGCCGGCCGGGCGGGAACGACCAGCGACCTGCTCGGGCGCTCGCGCGGTCCGCTCGCGACCTGAGCGCCGCGCGGCCTCGCCGCCGCCGAGCCGCTCGCGGTGCATGTTTCGGGGCTCAGGCTTCGAAATGTGCACCGCCGGCTCAGCCGCGCGTGCGCCGCACGGTCACGGCGACGACGTCCTTCACCGTCGCGCCGCCGCTGACGTTCACCGCCGTGCGGACCGTGATGCGGCCCGTCAGCTGGCGCCGCGCGGCGGCGCGCCGTGCCGCCAGCGTGGCGCGCACGACGACGCGCTGCGAGCGGCCCGCGGCGAAGCGGAAGCGATGGGTGCCCAGCCGGATGAGCTTGCGCCCCGGCGCCGGGCGCACGTCGATGCGCAGCGTGCCGTGGCACGACGGCCCGGCGGACACGCAGGTGAGCTGGGGCCGGACGGTCCGGTCGGCGCGGATGCGCAGCACCTGCCGCGCGGGCGCCGCCGCGCGGCTGCGCAGCACCGGCCGTGCGACCAGCGCCCCCTGGGCGACCACCGTCGGCCCGGCGATGGCCGCCGGCGTCAGGGCGGCCGCGAGGATCCGCTGCACGTTGGCGCCGGTGGCCGTCCAGGCGAGCACCGCCCGGCCCAGGCCATCGACCGCGACGGCGGGGGTGTCGAGGTCGCTGAAGGTCCCGCGCGCCAGGACGAACGACGGGGAGAACGGGCCCGCGTCGCTCGCGATCGCGGCAAGGGCCACCCGGTTGGCGCCGGGCTCGCCCTCGGTCCAGCTCAGCGCCGCACTCCCGCCAGCGCCCATCGCAAAGCGGTTGATGCTCTCGTAGTCGCGGTTGGCGGCAGAGAGCGTGACGGGTTCGCCGAACGGCGCTGCGACGGTGCCATGCCGGGTCTGCAGGGAGAACCGGGCTGGAAAGGCCGGGGTGGGCTCGAACAGCATGATCGTCCGGCCCTGGCCGTCGATGCCGACGTGGTCGGGCGGGAGGCCGGCCACCACACCGGAGGTGACGGGGGAGCCGAAGCTGCCGCCCGGCGGGCGCGATGCGGACCGCAGAACGCCGGCGGCCGGCCAGACGACGACGGCATGGCCCTGAGGCCCGACGCCGAGCGCGAGCAAGCGAAACTGGATCAAGGCGTCGTCGAGGACGGTGAGCGCGCCGAACGATCCGCCGGCCGTGCGCACGAGCGCCGCGGGATGGTGGGCGACGTCCAGCCCGGCGAACGTCACGTCGCCGGCCTCGTCGATCCCGAGCGCCATCGGCTCGAACCCCGCGACCGGCAGCGCCGTGAACGCGCTCGGGGCCGTGGCGCCCTGGCCAGCGCCCACGATCGTGTCGCTGCCCTGCTTGAACATGACCACCCAGTCGCCGGCGCGATTCATCGCCACGCGCGGCGCCGCGAGCTGGAAGGGCTGCGCGGCCGACAGGCGCACGGGCGCGCCGAAGGCCCCGCCGGCGGGACGGGTGACGGCGAAGACGCCGAGCGAGTCGGTGATGCACACGTCCTTCTGACAGTTGCGCGACCGGGCGGCCTCCCACACCACCACGACGTCCCCGGCCGCGTCCATGACGACGGTCTTCGTGTCGGCCACCGTGCCCGGCGGCGCGACCGTGACCGGCGCGCCGAACGCCGCGCCGGGCGTGCCGAGCGCGGCCTGCGTCGCGCCGTCCGCCGTGCTCCACAGGATCGCCGTCTCGCCGCCCCCGGCGGCAGCGACCTGCGGGGCGGCGAAGGGCCTGATCAGGTCCGCGGAGGCGGCGGCGTCGCCCGCGCCCGCGAACAGCGCGAGCGCCAGACCGGGAGCGAGGCATGCGGCGCGCACTGCGCGGAGTCGGCTCATGGTTCGTAAGACGACCGCGCGCGGCGAAAGTGTCGGTCGCGGGCGAGCGACGGCTCGTGCGCGGCGCTCAGCCGGGCGTCGTCGCGCCCCAGTCCTGCGGCGCCACGTCGGCGATCGGCTGGGAGAAGTGCCAGTGGTGGCCCTCCGGATCGGCGGCGCCGAAGCGCCGCTCGCCGTAGGCCTGGTCGCTCGGCTCCTGGGTGATCTGCGCTCCGGCGGCGCGCGCCCGCTCGCACAGCGCATCGATGTCGTCGAGGCCGCTGACGCCGACGAGCACGGTCGGCCCGCCGAGCTTGCCCGGGTTGCGGTAGTCCTCCCCGGGGTCGCCGAGGTAGATCACGTCGTCGCCGAGGCGCATCTCGGCGTGGTTGACGTAGCCCTCGGGGCTCGTGTAGCGCAGGATCTCTTCGAAGCCGAACGCCCCCGCCAGGAACTCCATGGCGGCGTCGACGTCCTCGTAGAGCAGGTACGGGGTGATGGTCATTGGTGCCTCTCCTCGAATGATCCGGTCGAGCGGTCCAGGCGTCCGTCGGGCGTGATCGGCGGCGCGCCGCCCGCGGCGGCGCCCGCGCCGGTCCCGCCGCCGCCGTCGCCTCCGCCGAGCGACAGGACGAAGGCGACCACCAGCAGGATGACGATCCTCGCGGCGATGACCGGCGCGGCCGTCGCGGCCGAGCCGGACCTTGGCCGGGTTGGCGTCGCGGTCAGGACGCCCGCGACGTGAACTCACACGGCGCCGGCAGCAGGTGGCTTCCAGCCCCCCGGCCGCAGGACGAAGCGCGCATAGGCAGTCACCACCCACCGAGGAGACGATCGCCCCACCACGACGACTGCAACGCCCACAAGGCTGAGCTGTGCGGCCGATGTCACGGTGAGCGCAAACCTGGCCGACCGCGCCCGAACCGGCAGCACGCGCACTTGCTGTGGGGCTGGCTTGCCGCTACCGTCCGTCTCTGGGCGCAGCTGACACCGCCGGCTGCGAGGCCGGCCATCTGGGACGTGGGGGAAGGGTGGCTACGACCGCCGGGCATCGAGGCCGCGTCGCCGGTTCAGAACCGTCCGGTCACCACGTGACCCCTGGCCTGGATCGCCGCACCCGAGCGATGCACGGCGGACTCGCTGTGCGTCGAGCCTAGACCGTATGCCGGTACGGCTTCACGTCGTGTACGCCGCGTTCGGCGATGCGCTGATCATCCAGGACGGCGACAAGCTGTTTCTGCTCGATGGCGGACCGCACATAGAGCAGGCGCCCTACTGGCGCTATTACTGGTCGACCCTGCGTGCTGTGGCGGCCTCGATGCAACGAGATGTCGACACGATGATCGCGCCGGACGCGATCGTCATCACGCACGCGCACGACGATCACTTCGGAGGCATAAAGGGCACGTTCCGTCACTTCCTCTCCACGAGGTACAAGACCGTTCCGGCGGGCGATCGGACGCTGGTCTTCAACGGCCCGCTCGTCACGCAGACAGGCGCTCTGCCGACGGGGTTGCGTGGACTCAAGCGGATGCTGACGGACTTTCACTTTCAGTCTGCCGGTGCGCAGGCGCCCCTGCCGGCGGTGTTCGACCCCTTCGTCGTCGACAACGCGGTCGGATATGCGCTCTACCAGCGCGCCGCGCCAGGGCAGGGAAGCCTCCGGCAGGACTGGTCGCCGGACGTCAGCAAGGACAACCTCAAGAGCGTGTTGATGTTTCACCGTCAAACGCGAATGGTGTTCACGGGCGACAACGTCGGACACAAGATCCTGCCATTCGTCACGAGCTGCCTGGGGTCAGGCGAGCGGGTGTCGGTGTTCAAGGTCCCCCATCACGGCAGCTTGCGCAATTCCCAGCGCGCGCATGCGGCCGCTTCGATCAAGCTGCCCGTCAGGCAGCAGCTCGGGCTGCTGTGGGTGCTGGCGGCACCGACACTGTGGGACGAGATCGAGCTGCCGGAGTCGCTTCGAAGCGACGGGGTCATGCAGGCGTTCGCCGCTCGCCTGAGCGAGCTGTGTGACGAGGAGGAGGTCGACGTCGACGAACTCCGGGAGAAGCTCACCGACGCGTTCAGACAGACCATCTCGGCACTGGACTCAGGGAAGCCGGCGCCCTGGCATCTCGTGGGTGAATTCGCCATCGGCTCGTTGTGGAAGGGCCTGACCCGCGGCACCAGGAAGCTGGTCAGCGCGTTCAACGCACACAGCACAGAGGTGTTTCTGAGTCGAATCGCGTTTCGCGAGCTGCAGGAGTTCTTCGGCCGGTTCCCCGCCAGCAACTACGTCATCTCGGCCGACGGCACCTTCCGGCATCCGGCCGCTGAGACGATCGCCGCGATCGCGGTGGTCGCCAACGAGGCGGCGGCCGATGCGTCCGCCGCTCACCAGCCGGTGCACGAGGTGCGCGTGTTCGTGACGGACGCGAAGTCGGTCCAGCTGGACAGGATCGGTGAGCTGGCTCCCGCCTGGGCGGACCATCTCGACATTCGCTATCTCGCGCGAGGCAGCCGGATCGTCCTCGACGTCACCAATCCCGCGAACGCCTCCGACCGTGCGCTGCTGGACCCGTTGAACACCAGCGACAGCTTGCGCAGCACCATCACCTTCAGCCGAAGTGCGCTCCGGGCACAGTTTCAGAACAACAACGGCGCGACGATTCCCGGTCGCACGCTGCGCGATGACCGCTTTGTCGTCCGGGTGCAGGACGAGGAGCTGTATCTCCATCTCGGGGCGGCGGGCGCGATCTCGCTGACGGCAGACCCGAAGGGCTTGAAGGTCGAGGAAGCGTGGACGCTCGACGGCGCGGGGCCCGTATCGGTCAGCTTCGACGACATCCGCCTGACGGGCGAGGATCCCGGTGTCGGGCAGGCGCCCGCGCAGCGCATCTTCACGCTGGTCGGCGAGCCGGACGAGTGGTGGGCGCTGCAGCTGCAGAAGTCCGACCCGTTTCAGGCTGACAGCTACGTCTCTGCGGTGGCGCCCTTCGTGACGACGGACGTCGACGCCGCGGCGACGTTCACGTTCACCCGGGTCGTCCCCCGTGGGGTCGCGGCGCAGCCGGCGCGGCGCCGCGCCGTCGCGACGTTGCCCGGTGACACCCCACAAACGCTGCGGGCGTTCCTCACGCAGATCGGGGCGCCGCTGGGCTCGCCGTGGACGGTCACCGCGCTGCTGCCCGCGCTGGTTGGCCGTGCCGCCACCGCGACGCTGACCGAACAGATAACGCTCGCGGCGATCAAGCATGTGCTTGGCTGGCACGCCAAGCTCGACGAGTCGCAGGTCACCTGGGTCGAGGACGGCCACGGCCCGCTCGTGCGCGGCGCGCACCTCGCGCTCGAGCTCGGCACCCCGCAGACGATCACGATCGATGACCAGGCGGAGGCGATCGCGTCGGGCGAGGCGATCCTGACCTTCGCGGGCAATGGCCCGTTGACGTTCGAGGTCGCGATCCTGACGGCGAGCGGCATCCGGCTGGCCGACGACGCATCGGTGGCGGCCCCCACGCGGTCGCGCCCGCTGGACCAGTACCTGCACGACCTCGGCGCCGATCCGGCGAAGTGGGCGCAGATCACGCTGGGAACGCTGCTGAGCGCGATGGTCGGCGCGCAGCCGATCGCGGAGCGCCTGCTCCTGCGCGCCCCGTCGTTCATCGCCGCGGCCGGGATCGCGCAGTGGCGGCTCGATCATGAGCTCTCGGAGGTCGCCGTCGACGTGAACCTCGCCGGTGACAGCGAGGTCGCGCGGGCGCGCATCGTCGCCACGACGCCGGCGGGCATCGAGCGCACGATCGAGGGCGTGCACATCGGCATCGCGCAGGTCGCGATCACGATCCGCGATGCGCGGCTGCCCGCGATGGAGGTGGTGCTGGAGGCGACGGCGACGATCGGCACCGTGCAGCTGAGCGCCCGCTCCGTGCTCAGCGACGAGGGCGGCACGCTGGAGCTGGCGCTGCCCGACGGCGCGACGCTCGCGGACCTCGGCGCGCTGCTGCCCGGCAGCCCGCAGCTCGGCGCGCTGAGCGTCCCCGTCGCCGCGCGCGCCCTCTCCGAGCTGGCGTTCTCCGATCCGAGCATCGTCATCCGCCAGCCGGCGACCGGCGCCGGCGCGTACGAGCTGGCCGAGGTGCGCGGGACGGTCACCTTCACCGGCTGGGCCAAGCTACTGCCCACCGGCTGGCCGGCGCCCGCAGCGACGTCCCTGACGGTACGCGTGCTCCGACCACTCGACGCGGCGCACCGCCAGGTTGCGCTCGACGCCGTGTTCGCATTTCAGATCGGGTCGAAGTCCTTCGAGGCCGAGCTGTCGGCCACGCCGCTGCCGGAGTCGCAGCCGGTCTGGTCGTACGCGCTGCGGCTGCGCGGCGACCCGACGACGCAGCCGGCGACCGTGGCCGAGATCCTCGGCGCCGTCGGGCTCTCGGGACCGCTGGCAACCCTCGGCTCCACGCTGCCGGCCATCGGCGGCGCCGCATCGAAGATCGCGGTCGCCTCCCTCGTGCTGGGGCTGAGCGTGCCGCCAACCGGGCCCACGACGTGGGACGAGCTGGACCTCGAGCTCTTGCTCGCCGACGGCTGGCCGCTGATCGCCGGCGTCATCGACCTCTCGGCGGCGGCCATCCGGCTGCGCTACGACGGGGAGTGGTCGGGCGACGTCCGCGCCGCCGCGCTGCTCGGCGGTCAGCATGAGGTGACGGCGAGCGCCCAACTGCCGACGGCCACCGCGCCGGGAGCGCTGTCAGTGCAGTCCACTGCCGGCCTGACGCTCCTGATCGCGGCACAGATCGCCGGCCTGGGCGACCTCTCGACGCTGCCGGTCGCCGGCACGCTGCTCGCCGTCGAGATCGCGTCGGCCGAGCTGAGCCTCGACTACGAACAGGGGCACACGGTCCCCTCGATCGCCGCGGCGACGATCGAGCTGCACGCCGGAGACCGGGTCCTGGGCGCGCTGAGCATGTCCGCGCTGGCGGTCGAGGTCACGCGCGTCCTACACGGGGAGGGGGCGCCGGCGACGCGCCTGTCGATCGAGGCCGAATGGGAGCACGCGATCGCCTCGCTGATCTACGACAGCACGACGGGCGAGCTGGCCGCGGACCTGCGGATGGTCGGCGAGGCCACGATCGCGAGCATGCTGTCCGCGCTCCTGGGCACGACGGTCCCCAACGCCCTGCTGCCCTTCGTCGGATCGTTCAAGGTGCGCGACGGATCGCTGCGGCTGGATGGCGCCGACCTCTCGCTGCTGGGCTTCGACATCCGCCTGGACCCGTCGGCCTCGCTGCACGTCGGCCCGGCTGCCGTCAGCGACCTGTCGATCCGCTACGTCGCGGCCGCCGGCGCCACCCAGGCCAGCTATGTCGTCCGCGGCACGACGAGCGGCCCCGGCACCTCCGCGGTGTTCGAGCTGGCGTGCCAGCCCAGCCAGCAGGGCACGATCGCCGTCTCGATCGTGAGCGCGCCGGGCACGTCGGGCCTGACCGCAAGCGGCCTGCTCGCCCTGATGGGCCTGACCAAGCCGCCGGTGCTCGCGCCCGACGGCGCGCCGGCGTTCTTCGACGTCACGCTGGCGCAGGCCAGCGCGACCCTCACGCTCGCCGGCGAGCTCACGCTCGCGACGCTCAGTGCGACCGTCGTGACGACCGCGTCCCTGCAGCTGCTCGCGTCGCCGTCCATCGTGCTGCAGGGGCTCGCACTGCACATCGACTACGCGGCGACCGCCACGCCGACGACGAGCGGCTACGTCGTCGGGCATCTCACGCTCGGAGCGGCGACCATCGAGGTCCGCTATGTCGAGCGCGCCGGCCAGCGCGAGTTCTCCGCGGCGCTGCGACCCGCGTCGGCACCGGACTTCCGTGCCCTGATCGCGTCGGGCGCGCTGCACCCGGGCTACGCGCTGCCGACCGACATGGGGCTGCCGTCGACGGTCCCGCTGACCGAGCTCAGGGTGGTCGCGCAGCCCGGCCGGTTCGTCGACGTGAGCGGCTACGCCGACGCGACGCTCTGGAACCTCCAGGTCGATGCGCTCGCGCTGCGGGTGACGGCGCTCGGCGGACACGTGCGCGTGCAGGCGCCGGCCCAGCAGGGAGGGGCCACGCAATGGGACGTCGAGCTCGTCGGCAAGCTCTCGTACAGGGGCTTCGTGAGCACCACGGTCACCTTCGAATGGGGTCCGCAACAGGCCAGCATCCTGACCGCGACGGCGACCGCTGCGTCGGCGCCGGCGATCGAGCTGCCGGCGATCGCGGGATCCCTGCAATCCGCAACCCCATGGACCGACGTCGCTCCGTCCGGCACCGCCGCGATCGCCTTCGGCGATGCGGCGTACCTGTACCTCGACCTGACCGCCGGGGTCGTCGCGCTGTACGGCACGCTCGCCTCGCTGGGTACCGCTGCGCTGCTGAGCATCACGCGCAACGGCGTGCGCAGCTGGATGTTCGTCGTCGGGCTCTCGGAGGGCTTCGAGTTTGCGTCGCTGTGGAACGCGCTCGCGGTCGTCGACTCCCACCTGCGGGTCACGCGCGCGAACGCGGCGCTGATGGCCTACGACGGCACCGCCGCACAACTCCAGACGGACCTCGCGTCCGTCGCCGCCTACGCGCACCGGCAGGGTGTCGCGTTCGCCGTCCCATTCGCCGATCTGCCCGCACCCACCGGCAGCGATGCGCTGGCGCCGATCCCGAAGGGCTGCTCGTTCTTCGCCGAGCTCGATCTCACCGGAGGCACCGTGGGCCCGGCGATCGCCGCGCTGGCCGCCGGCGCGCCGACCGTGCTCGTCAGCGCGCGCATCGATCACGGCACGCCGGCCAACACGGCGTACTCGCTCGCGTTGAAGGCCATCGTCCTGCTGGGCGGCAAGATCACCCTCGACGCCGTCGGCACGTACCGGCCGAGCCAGCCGGACACGCTGAC
The DNA here is from genome assembly GCA_963709935.1 of uncultured Actinomycetes bacterium. GTDB lineage: Bacteria > Actinomycetota > Thermoleophilia > Solirubrobacterales > Solirubrobacteraceae > CADCVQ01. The sequence goes on from CAVPYM010000013.1 coordinate 355,979, forward strand.
GGCGGCGGGGACGCTCACCGTGCGCCTGACCGACGGGGGACCGGCCTACGCGTTTCACGGCAGCCTCACGATCGGTGCCGCCGCGACGACGTTCGTCCTGTCGGGAGACCAGCAGCCGGCGGCGATCGCGCAGCCGTTCGCCGGCATGGTCGGGATCGCCACGCTGACCGCGCCCACCCTGGCCGCCGAGTTTCACCACGCGCAGGGCGCCCCGACGACGAGCACGATCACGATCACGGGATCGGTGGCGCTCACGATCGCCAACGCGACACAGACGATCGACACATGCGTGCGCTTCGTCGACGGCACGCCGCGCGTCGTCGATCTGAGCATCGCGGGCGGACTGCCGGTGCTCGACCTGTTCGCCAACCTCATCTCACCCGGCGGGGGCGCCGGCTGGCCCACCGGCTTTCAGCCGTTCACGCTCGAGAACGCTCGCATCGCCTATGCCGACCTCGCCAGCGGTCAAGCGCCGATCGTGATCGCCGGGCGGACCTACCGCCCCGGCTACCACGCGACCGCTGCCGTGACGTTCCTCGGCACGGCGTTCGAGGTCGATCTCGCGATCGCGCCGGGACGAGCGGGGATCGTCGTCAGCGGCACGCACGTGGGCAGCATCGGGCTCGGCGTCGTCGAGCTCACGGGGTACGTGGATGGGGCGACGCAGACGACGACCCAGGGCCCGACCGTCGAGATCGACACGACGACCCCGGGCGCGACCACGTATGCGATCGCCGGTGGCGTCTCGCTGTTCAAGACGTCGCTGCTGCAGACCCGGCTGTCCTATCGGCCGCAGAGCGCGAAGTGGGCCGCCACGGCCACCTACCCGGGCGTGCTCCTCGGGGTCACGAACCCGAGCATCGACCTGACGTACTCCGACGCCGAGGGGCTGCGGATCGTGAAGTGGCCGCTGCTGTCGGCGCTCGGCGACGCGCTCGAATACGCGACGATGCTCGCGGACGCCACGCAGGGCGGGACATGCGGCCAGCTCCTCGGGCTGGACTTCACTGAGAAGGCGATCACGACGAGCTTCGACTTCACGCTCTCCCAGCGCGGCGCGATCACCGGCAACTCGCTCCCGCTGGCTCTCAACGGCACGTACAGCGTGTCGGTGGCGGGCGTCCACGACCCACTCTTCACCCTCCCACTGCCACAGATCGAGGGTTCGATCGCCGCCCCGCACAGCTTCGAGCTGAGCGCGCTCCCCGGCTGGATCGAGGACGTGATCCAGGCCAACGCGGCATGCATCGCCAAGAGCCTGCTCAAGGACACGGTCGGCGGCCAGAAGGCGCTGAAGATCCTCATCGCCGAGTTCGCGATCTCCTACGCCGGGCCGGTCCTGCTGACCCGGCTGCTGTGCGAGGGCGCCGACAGCGAGAACGTCACGGCGCAGGCGGCCAAGACCGTCAACACGGAGTTCGGGAGCCTGGAGGGCGCCGGCGGCCCGGTCGCGGCCGTGACGGGCCCGGCCGCGAGCGCCGCCGGCGCCGGCGGCCTTGGCGCCGCCGCCGGGTTCTTCGCCGAGGCGACGGCGGCGCTGCCCGCCCTCGCGGCCGCGGTCGCCACGCTCGGCGCGCTCATCACCGCGGCGTGGGCGTGGCTGACCCAGGACCAGCGCGACCACAAAGCCGCGGCCGAGGGCAAGCTGACGGCTGCCCAGGCAGCGCTGGCCGATGCCCGCGCCAAGATCGAGAAGCGCCTGGCGATGACCGGTGCACCAGCGATCGCGTTCACCGCCAAGACCTCGCTCACCGTGACATGGGCTGCGGCGAACCGGCCGGCACAGCACGGCTATGACTATGGCGGCTACGCCGGCTTCTCATACCGGGCGGACGTCGCCACGGACCCCGCGTTCGCCCACCTCGTGAGCTCGCAGACCACCGCCGGCTGGTCGGTGACGGTGACGTCCGACGTGCTCGCCCGCCAAAGCACCGTGTACGCCCGCGTCGCGGCCGTCTACACCGCGGGCGCCAACGCCTTCGCCGGCACGCCGATCGTCGGCTCGGCGGTTCACGCAGTCGCGCTGCCCGCGCCGGCCAGCGTCGCCGAGGCCCTCGTCAGCGACGCCATCGCGGTGACGGTCGCGAGCGTCGCCAACGCGACGAGCTACACGGTGACATTGTCCGATACCGCGCACGGAGGCGCGCACGTCGCGACGAAGACCGTCGCGGCGGCGGCCGCCGTCCAGTGCAGCTTCGCGGCGGCGGATCTGCCCACCTCGATCGCGGCCGGTGCCGTGCTGCTGGCCTCCGCCGTGGCGACCGGCGAGCCGGCGACCACCGAGCCCTCGCCGTCCGCCAGCGCCCCACCCGCGAGCGCCGTCCACACGGCCGGACCACCCGTCGGGCTGACCGCGACGGTCACCCCGGGGGCCGTCGCGGCGAGCTGGTCGGCGGTGGCGGGCGCGGCCTCCTACGAAGTACGCGCCGTCGACGTCCACGGCGCGCCGCTGTCCCCGGCGCCGGCCATCGCCATCACTGCAACGACCTGCGCCATCTCCGGCGGCGCACTGAAGGACGGCCTGGTCATCGTGCTGAAGGTCCGCGCCGTCACGCCCCACGCGATGGGGCTCTGGGCCAGCACGCAGGTCGACGTGAAGGTCCTGCCCGCCCCCGTCATCGCGGAGGCGCGCTTCTACGCACCGGAGAACGAGATCCGGATCTCGTGGAGCGCCGTGGCGGGCGCGTCGGGTTACCACGTCGCCGTCGCCGGCACCGACGAGCATCCGCTGACGCCCGCGCCCACGATCACCATTCACCAGACCAGCGCGACGGTATCCGGCGCCGCCATCGCCGCCGGTGCGCAATTCAAGCTGCGCGCCCGCGCCGCCGCCCCCGGCGCGATCGCGCGATGGAGCGCGTGGCGATCGGTCAACACGACGACCGTCGTCGCGCCGGCCGCCCTCACGTTCGCGTACGCGAACGCGGACGCCGTCCTGCACGCGACCTGGGGGCCGGTCGCGGCGCACGACGGCTTCCTGGCCACACTGCTGCTCGACGACACCGTCATCGCGCGCAGCGAGCCCACCAGCTCGCCGGTGAGCTTCGGATCACCGCCCACCGTCACGCTCGTCCCCGGCAAGACGTATCGCCTCGACCTCCGAACCCGCGTCGCAGACTCGATCGGCCCGGCCGCGACCCGCACCGCCGGCGTGCCGACGCTGCTGGAGATCGCACGGTCCGACGTTCACACCCGGACGGCCGCGCAGGCGGGAGCCGACCTGGTCGCGCTCGCACCCACCGTCGGCCCCGCCCACATGTTCTACGCGCTGCGCGGCGGCGGCTACACGCCCAACGACGCACGCGCGGCGACGCGGAACACGCTCACGCACGTCACGGCCGATCAGCTCGACGCGATCGTCGGCGCGGTCCTGCATCTCGGCGACATGATCAACCAGCTGCTCGGAGAGCACGTCGACGGCCCCACGACGGTCGCGCTGGTCAGGGCGATCCTCAGCCCCAGTCCCCTCGAGCTCGTGGTCGGGCTCAAGTCACGCCGGGTGGGGTCCGCCGGACTGGCGAAGGCCCTCGGGCCGGCCTACGGGATGACCGCAGCGGCCGCGACGGCGCTCGTCGAGGTGCTGTGGGAGAAGTCCTGGCTCCTCGGCGGCGTGCTGCACGCAGACGGCGTCAGCCCGCGCGACGGCGCGAACGCGATGTACGCCACCTACCGCCAACTGCTGCCCGTGCAGGGAACAGCGTCGTTCAAGCACGGCGGGTACGATCTGCAGGCGCCGGCGGTTTGCAATGCACTGCAGACGCGGTACGCGACGACCAGTCAGCAGTGGACGGTCATCCACCACGCCGTTCTCGACGACAGCACCGGCAGCGCGCTGGCTCGACAGCTGCATGACGGCGGCGTACCGCGTGCGACGGCAGCAGCGTATGTCGCGGCCTGCTGGGGACAGCTGAGCGCAGCTCAGGTACAGACCGCGGTCACGCGCTGGTACGGTCCGACGTGATCTCCCGCGAGCCCGACGAGAGCGATCCCGGATGAGCAAGACGCTCGTGTATCTGCCCTATGGCCGCCGCGTGATCGTGCGCGTCTTCGTCAACGCCGAGCTCGACCAACGCCTGACGATCAGGGCCGGCAACGCCGTGCTGTTCACCCTCATCGGCAAGGGCACCGACGACCACTCCCTCGGAACGCGCGTCATCGCGACGCCGGCGAGCGGCCCCAACCCCCTCGGACATGAGATCGGGGTCACGGCGAGCTATCACGACGGAACCGACTGGAGAAGCTCCTCGGTCCAGCAGAGCAGCTTCACCGCGATGTACTTCAGCGCCATCCTCGTGCTCTGCGAGGACTCCCACGGCGACGATTGGAACGACGCGGCGTGCATGTTCTCGTGGTGGGTACCGCCGGACTGAGGGGCGCTTCGGCGCGCACGGCTCGGGTCCGGGCCGGCGCGCCACAACGCGCGCTCGCGGCGGCCCGCCGAACCCCGCAGACGTGTCGCGTCAGGCCGCCGCGGCGGCCGTCGCGCCGAGCAGCCGGTGCTCCCGCCTCGCCGCCGATCGCGCCCGGGCCGCGGCCGTCCCAGCGCTCGTAGACGTGGTCGAGGCTCTCCCGCACGCGGACCGGCAGCCCGAGCCGCGCCGCCAGCGACGTCGACACCTCGCAGGCGGAGTCCCGCGCGGCGCGGCCCACGAGCCGCCCCTCGGTGGCGAACCAGCGCTCGTCGCGGACCGCCGCCAGCGCCGGCGCGGTCGTGGCCACGTGCCTGGCCATCGCGTCGATCCACTCGCGCCCGTCGCCGCCGCTGAGGCGCTGCACGAGCCCGAGGAAGACCGCGTCCTCGCCGCCCAGCAGCGCGGCCGTCTCGTGCGAGTTACCCGTGCAGCCGATCGAGCGCAGCAGGGACACGCAGAACGCCGCCGACAGCTCCTCGCCGGGCGGGGCCGAGCTCCTCGCCGAGCCGGGCGGCGATGACCGCGTTGCGCAGCGACTTCTCCAGCGGCTGGTCGTGGCCCAGGTCGCTGGCCAGCGACAGCGCCGCGAGCACCTCGACGAGCCGGATCGTGGTCGTCACGTAGCGACGATATCCGGCTACGCGAGCCGGCGCAGACGACCGCTGGGCCGGACGGCCGACGGCGGCTGCCGGCCGGGGCGTGCGGGTCGCCACCGGCCGGCAACCGCGACGGCGGCGTTGACGCCGATCTGCGCCATCATCCGCTGACACCGCTGCCATCCGGGCGAAGGGCGGCGTCGCCGGCGTCGCCCTGCGGTCCCGGTTCCGCCCGGCGGGCGATGGGTACCGTGGCCCGGATGCCCGCCGCCCCCACCACCGAGCCGCTGCCCTGGGAGCGCCGCCTCGGCGCGACCCCGCTGGACGACGATGCCGTCGAGTTCCGCGTCTGGGCGCTCGGCGCCGGCGACGTCCGCGTCCGCGTCGGCGACGACGTGCACGCGCTCACGCAGATCGGCGGGGGCGTGCACGAGGGCCGCGTCGACGCCCACGGGGGCGAGGACTACGTCTACCTGCTCGAGCGCGACGGCGAGTCCCACGAGCTGCCCGACCCCGCCTCGCGCCACCAGCCCGCCGGCCTGCGCGGGCCGTCGCGGATCGTCGACACGCAGGCGTTCGCCTGGACGGACGCCGGTTTCGCCCCTCGCCCCCTGCGCGAGCACGTCATCTACGAGCTGCACGTCGGCACGTTCACCGCAGAAGGGACCTTTCGTGCCGCGATCGAGTACCTGCCCGGTCTCGCCGAGCTGGGCGTCACCGCGCTCGAGGTCATGCCGATCGCGGAGTTCCCCGGCAACCACGGCTGGGGCTACGACGGCGTCTACCTGAGCGCCGCGCAGTCCAGCTACGGCGGGCCGCTCGGCTTCCAGCGGCTCGTCGACGCCGCCCACGCGTGCGGTCTGAGCGTGATCCTCGACGTCGTCTACAACCACGTCGGCGCCTCCGGCAACCAGGCCCTCGCCGCGTTCGGCCCGTACTTCACCGATCGCTACTCGACGTTCTGGGGCAACGCGATCAACTACGACGACGCGCACTCCGACCCCGTCCGCGAGTGGGTCCTGCAGTCCGCCGAGGGCTGGGTGCGCGACTTCCACGTCGACGGGCTGCGCCTCGACGCCATCCACGCGGTCTACGACACCGGCGCCGTGCCGATCATGGCCCAGCTCGCCGACCGCGTCCACGCGGCGCGGCCGGGCACGCTCGTCATCGCGGAGTCCGGCCTGAACGACCCGAAGGTCATCCGCCCGCGCGAGGCGGGCGGCTTCGGCCACGACGCCCAGTGGGCCGACGACTTCCACCACGCGCTGCGCGTGCTGCTGACCGGCGACCGCAGCGGCTACTACGAGGAGTTCGGCGCCGTCGCCGACCTGGCCAAGGCGTTCGCGCGCCCGTTCGTCCACGACGGCCAGTACTCGACCTCCCGCCAGCGCCGCTTCGGCGCCCCGGCGCCCGACCGCCCCCCGCAGCAGTTCGTCGTCTTCGACCAGAACCACGACCAGGTCGGCAACCGCGCGTTCGGCGACCGCCTGCCGGCCGCGGCCCGCCCGCTCGCCGCCTTCGTCACCCTGCTGTCGCCGTTCACCCCGATGCTCTTCATGGGCGAGGAGTACGGCGAGCCCGCGCCGTTTCAGTTCTTCTGCGATCACATCGACGAGGCGATCGCGACGGCCACGCGCGACGGGCGCCGGCGCGAGTTCGCCGCCTTCGCCGAGTTCGCCGGCGAGGAGGTGCCCGATCCGCAGGATCCGGCCACGTTCGAGCGCTCCAAGCTGACCCGCGAGCGCGACGAGGGGCTCGCGGAGCTGTTCGCCACACTGTTGCGCGTGCGCCGCGACCTCCCCAACGACGAGGTCGTCACCGACTTCGACGAGCAGGCCCGCTGGCTGACCGTCGACCGCGGGCCCTTTCGGCTGGCCTGCAACTTCGCCGACGCGCGCCGCGCGGTCCCCGCCGGCGTCGGCCATAGCGAGGTCGTGCTCGCGACCGCAGATGGCGCGGTGCTGCGCAACGGCGCGGTAATGCTGCCCTCACTTTCGGGCGCGCTCGTCCGCTGATGCGGACGCTATCCCGACGCGGCATTGAGCCGCTGCTTGACCAAGTCGGCGATATCGCCCACGGTCTCCACGTGGTCGACGAAAAATGAGACTTCCACCCCAAAGGCTTGCTTGATCGCCTTTTCGAGCGTGAACACATCAACTGACTCCACCGGGATTTCACCGCGGATGTCGGTCAACTCCGTGATCGAACTCGGCTGTACACGAAACTCACCGGCTAGGTGCACCCGGATCAACGACACCACATCTGCTCGTGTTGGGCTCGAACTCACAAGTCACGCTCACTATCGAACAGCTAACACGCTCGCCACTCCCGCCCAGCCGATCACTAGCGCGCCTACGGCTCGCACGAGCTTCCAGCGCTGGGCGAACGGTAACCGCCAATCGCCCACGCGTACAGCCAACCGCATGTCTTCAAATGAGGAAGATGTGCTGGCTACGAGCAGCGAGAACAGCACACCGGCGGCCGACGCGCTAAGTAGAAGCGAGTCGTCGGACACCTGCGGCGCGCGGGATATCGCCAGTGGGCTCAGCGCTCCGGTAAGGACAGGCAGGAATAACCTTGGCATCCAGGTCCTTGGGGTCTCAGCATGCACTCGCCCGAACAGATCGGCGCAGCTGAGCCAATACAGCACGAGTGCCGCCACACACGGGAGGCACGCTAACAACATTGTCCGTGTCGCGCGAGCGCAGCGTATGACGCTGAAGTCACAACTACGGACAGCATGGACACGGCTGCGGGTGTGTCTTGTCGGGAAAGCGCATGGGCAGGTCATGCGCTTGTGAACCCTCCGCAAAACTCGATGGAGCAACAAACGTCAGCTGGGCGGTCAGGTGATCGCCCAAGTCCTCGCACCGAACAAGCACGCTGTCGGGAACGATATCCTCGCAGTATGGCACGGCGTTAGCGCGTGCCGGCAACAAACTTAGCTGGCGACGCTGGGGATACGGGAACACGACTGTGTTCGACGCGCCACCACTGACCACGCGCGTAAAGCGGATCATGACCGGCTTGTGGTTACGATAAGCAAAGCGCACCGCGGCGGCGTTCGGACTGTAGGTCTGCCCAGGCTTCTTGGACGGCGTTCCGTGGTGCAACTCGAGAAATGCAGCGATCTCCAAGCCATAGACGTTGGGTGGCTGCCAGCAGCACACCGTGCCCCATTCGCACCGCGAAAGCACCCGGTCGGCCGGTGTCCGGCGCTCGCGAAAGCGCGGCTTAATCGGCACCTTCCCCCCAGAAGCCGGCTCCGCTGGACTCGGATCGTTCGACCAAGATGGGCGGCAGCAAGCGTCCGATCTCGACGAGTGCGGCGCGCAGCCACGCGGGGAAGATGTAGCGAGACGAGGTTGCGGAATACAGATCGGCAATCGGCAGCGCGGTGAGTTGCTCACCGAAGACTCCGACCAGCGCGTCCTGCGGCACGGGTGCCTGAACGTCCGCGTAGAGGTCAAAGGTCGGTGCATCAGCGCGAAACCACACCATTTCGGAGGGCCGCGCGGTCGGACCTTCCTCCTCAAGCGCCGCCACCGACAGCGCGTCGCTCATCTCGTCGAGGGTGATTGGGAGCTTTGCATCGAACTCATATACATCTCGGGTTGTGCCCATCGTCAGGCTGAGGTCAGTCACCCCATTTGCTTGGAAGATCGTCGTGAACGCGGTGACGAGGCTCGCGGCGTCACGCGAACTTGGCCAGCGCATGACGAACAGCGGCACGTCACGACTCGGGGCTGGACGGTGGACCTCAATGATGAGGTACGGCGGCCGGTTCCCGCGCTGGGAGCGGTCGACGATCTCGACGATGACGCACTCCGGGGGATGGGTGAACTGGATGCTGAGGACTGTTTCCCACAGGTTGGGTACACCGCTGATCCGGCGCTCGTCACTCGTCGCCAAGGCGGCGGAAATGGCTGAGATCAGATCGAATAGCCGCCGCGGGGTCTCCCCAACGAACGGGTAAGACCCGCCGAGCTGTGCGTGGCTGGTCGCCGCGAAATAGGTGTTGTCGTAAATACGTTGCGTCTCGTATAGGACCGGATCGTCAAAATACGAAGCCAGCGCCGAGATCTCCGCTTCGAAATCCGGTGTGACGTCGTGCCGCAACAGGACCTGCTCCCAATCGGTCTCTGCGTCGTTCAAGCGCGTGGGATCGACCCACGCGGGACTCAGGCTCAGAGTCCGCCTGACCTTGGCCGATTCGAACGCCATCTCGATAGTGTGCCGCATAGCGTCCGAGGGATCGGGATAAACATCGAGTAGCACCTTGCAGTAGATGGCGGCCTGCGTCGATCGGGAGATGGCGACAGTGTGATCCGGGTCGAGCGCCTGCGGATCGAGCAGCAGCGTGGTGCTCGTGAGCAGATATGGAAAGTACTCCAAGCCAAGTTCGTAGATGTTCCGGCGCAGATGAACGACGTAGGCCCAATTGAGCGCATCAGCGTGATTGGCAAGGAGGGCCCGAGGCCGCGAGCTGTCGAGAGACTGCTTAACCTGCTCGAAGGCCGGTGCGTCGGAACCGGCCGGGACTTCCTGTCCGGCGAGGACGTTCTGCTGGTCGAGAAGCGACCGGAGACGGGTGAGTGCTAGCGCGGAGGCATCGGGTATCGGAAAGGGATTCGGCTGGCACTCCGGTGGCGCAGGTACTTGCCCGAGTAAGCGGTGGATCTCGATCTCGGTGCCCGGACCGACGAGGTACGTGGTGTCCTGCGACCGGAACAGATACGTAAGTGCGTGCGACCAGTCTGGCGAGCTGTCGTGCTCGAACATGTAGCGGTAGAGCAGGTCGAAATCGAGCACGTAGGCTGGTCGAAGTCCGCGATGGAGCAGGTGGCGTGCATCGTGGTGGGCGGCATCGAGGTGGTCCTGATGGGCGCCCACGGTGCGCAGAAGCAACTCCACCTGACGCGCCGATAACGAATCGGTGGGTGGCGTCTCGTCGAGGAGGAAGCGATTGTGTTCGTGGGATCGCGGCAAGCTGGATCACTTCCAAGCGTCAACTACTAGTACACCCGGCCGGATGGGTGTACTAGCTGCGCATGCTAACGCAGATACGGCACGAAACGCGCTCGAGGCTGTCGAGTTGCTGCAGCGGTGCACATGACAACCCCACGGAGAACACGACTGAGCCATGCACTCGCGGGCATGGCTTGCGACCCCGCGCACAGCGCATGTACCACTAGCTACTTCCCGCGGAAAAACGGGGCTCCGAGGGTGATCGTAGGTGGCTCCCGGCTCGGTTTGTGCGTCTGAGCAGGGATCTTGGCGTTCGAGCGAGGCTGTCGTAGTCGTGAGCCAGGCCCGCGAGGGCAGTTTGCGCGCAGCGCAACCCTTGAAAGCCAACAATTCAGCGCAGCGCGGCCGGGCGGTCAAGAGCGGCCCGGCAGGGTCGAGCCCCCCCGGGGGGCTCGCCGCGTAGCGGCGCTCTTGAGGGCCCGGCCGCGCGGAGCTACCGCGCGGGGTTGAGTCCGACGACGCGCAGCCGTCCTGCCGGGCAAGCTGTCGGCTGTCGAAGGTCCACAGCCCACGGAGGAGGACGTCGCCGCGCTGCACGCCGCCGGCGGGAAGATCCCGCGCGCCTGGGCGATGAAGGAGATGGTCCGCGCGATCTTCGCCCCCGGCCTGAGCGTCGACACTGTCGCCGAGCTGATCGACCGGCTCCTAGCGCGCCTGTCGCGCAGCCGCCTCAAACCGTTCGTGCGGCTCGGACGCACGATCCGCAAGCACCGGACCGGCATCCTCGCCGCCCGCCGCATGAAGCTCAGCAACGCCCGCGCCGAGGCGCTCAACAACAAGATCAAGCTGATCACCCGCCGCGCCTACGGCTTCCACTCCGCCCGAGCCGCGCTCGCGCTCATCCACCTGACATGCGGCCCGATCACGCTCACGCTCCCACACGAACACGCCGCCTGACTTCACCTACGATCACCCTCGGAGAGCCGGAAAAACTCACGGCCTTGACGGGGCGTGATCGCGGCGCTCGTTGAGTGGTTCCGTCCGGTCTGATCGTCAGAATATGCCTGCATATGGGCATGTGCTTGGCGACGAGAGGGGTGGGCGATGTTGCGGTTGGTGGCCGCGCGCGGAGACGTTGTGGGACGAGGCGCTGCCGATCGAGGTGCGCGAGCTGCCCGCAGATCTCGCGGCGCTGGACGAGCTGTTGTCCGGTCCGGGGCTGTTGGAACCGTTCGTCGAGCATTGGCAGCGCGAGGCGCTGCTGACCGGCGTGTCGGCGGCCGATCATGGGCGTCCGACGCTCGCGATCGAGGCCTACGTGCGGTTGATGGTGCTCAAGCACCGCTACGGCTACGGGTACCGGTCGCTGGTCGCGGAGGTCTCAGACTCGATTCACCTGCGCCGCTTCTGCCGGATCGCGCTGACCGATCGGGTGCCCGACGAGTCGACGGTCCGCAAGCTCACGCGCCGGATCGGCGCGGAGACGGTCAACGAGCTGACCAGGGCGTTGATCGAGGCGGCGGTTCGCGAGCGGCGCTTCCGGGCGCGGGCGGTCTCATCTCCCCGAGCATGACCGGCGACGGGATCGTCGCACCCCGCCGCGCGGCGCGATCCAACAAAACCTGACCACCAGGCCCTCGGACTGCAACGAGCCCACGTACCCGGCGAGAAAGATCCGGTCCACCGAACGCACGCGCAACCTCACGTGGTCGGCGAGTAAGCTCGAGATCGTGGCCACGGCAGACGGCCTCCCATAGCGCCCCCGCCACAGGCGGGGCTCGCAGCGCGAATCGCGCTTTACCGCAGGCCCCCCATGGGCCTGCACCCTGGGTGGAGGCTAGCCGTGGCCACACGCTCGCGCGACCCACCCGCCACGGCCCTCACCACCAACGCCCGGACCCCAGGCTCGACGGTATTGAGGTGTGTCTGAGTCAACGCCACAGATCCGGCCGGCGATCAGACCGCATCGGGCGGGTCGGGCGGTGGTGGTGTCTGCGTATAGGTAGCTTCGCTGCGGCGGCCTGTCAAGGGCACCGCTGCGCGGCTTCGCCCTGGGGGCTCGGCCCTGTCGGGCTGCCCTTGACAGGCCGTCCTCGCTGCGCTGATGGTGGCGGTCAGGCGGGCAGCGGAGCTGCCCGCGGGGGTGCGCGGGGGTCACGCGTGCTCCTTGCGCTGGGCGCGGTGGTAGGCGATCCGTAGCCGGCGAGCGCGGTGCAGGCCGACGCGGCGGGCGTGACGGATGGCGGGTCCGCGGCCTTCGTGCTCGTCGTCGGGCGTGACGTAGCCGATGCCGGCATGCAGGCGTTTGGTGTTGTACTCGTCGCGCACCGAGGCGAGCTCGGCTCTGAGGACGGCGGGGTCGGTGATGCGGTCCAGGTGTGGCCAGTCGGCCTTGATGTGGCTGAACAGGCTCTCGATCCAGGCCTGGTCGGTCGGGGTGCCGGGCCGCCCGAAGTGCTGCGCGATCGCGCACATCACCATGAACTCGCGCGTGGACCCGGATGTCATCTGCGGCCCGTTGTCGCTGACGGCCAACAGGACCGGGCGAGCCGGGTCGTCGACGGTCGGGTCGGCGAGCCGGCGCTGGTGCTCGTCGACGGCGTCCAGCAAGCCCTCGCGCTCGAGTGCCAGGGTGAACGCGAGCTGGACCTGCAGGCCGGTCTCCTCGGCACTGACGTGCTCGCAGATCCACTTGCGCGTGACGAGGTCCATGATCGTCACGACGTAGGTTGCGCGGCAGCGCGCGAACCGGGTCGTGTCGTAGATCCAGATCGAATGGCGCTCATATGCAGCCCATTCGGGGAACGGCGCGCGTTCCGAGCGGCCCGCGCGACGCGGCCCGCGGACCCTGAGGCCGTGCGCGGCGAGGACCCTGCGAACCGTTGACGCTGAAACCCACACCAGCTGCTCGTAGCTGCCGCGGTGCGCGAGCTTGCGATGCGAGCGATCCGTCAGCCCGTGCTGCTCGAAGACCGTGACGATCGCGGCCTCCTCGTCGGGCGTGATCGCGTGCAGCGCGCCGCCGCCCGGCCGGCGGTCCTCGAGCGTCCCGGCCGCCCGGCGCTCGCGCCAGCGCCATGCCCGCGTCTCGCCGAGCTCCAGGTACGCGCACACGCGGCGGTGATCCCAGCCGTCGGCGACGGCGCGGTCGATGAGGTCAAGCAGCCGGTGCTTCGTGGCCGCCGGCACGCGCAGCGGGACCCGGCCACTCAGCCCCAGCGCCCTTTTCCCTGCGCCAGCATCAACCTGACGCCCATCTCCTTCAGCGCCTCCGAAAGCCGCGCGATCTCCGCCCGCGCCGCCGCCAGCTCCGGATCGGGGCCGCCGCCCGGCCGCACACCGGGCCGCGATGCCGCCAGCGCGTCCAGCGCGCCCTGCCGCGCGACCGTCCGCAGCTTCATCACCGTCGAGCGGTCGACCCCGGATCGGTCGGCGGCCTCGCTGATCGTGTACTCGCCACGGACCAGCGATAGCCAGATCTCGTACTTCTCGCTCGGCGACAAGAACCGCTTCGCTCGACGGCCCGACCGGGCCGGTACCGTTGGACTGCACCGTCATGATCGACTCCTTCTGGACAGGCCCGAAAGGCTGCCAGATGCGGACTGATCAAATCGCCGAAGTGTGGCGCGAACTCAGACGCAAACCAGTATGAGGTCCCTCGCTACCTATAACGACTTCCCGCGGATAAACGCTTGAGCGCTGAAAGCGCGACGGCCGCGTCTGGTGAGGGCGCGGCCGTCGGTGTTCATGGGGTGCTCTGGCGTGAGCGTGCGGGATGTTTTCAGGCGGTGCGGATGGCCAGGGTGTCGAGGTTGTAGGTCAGGATGCCCCATCCGGTCCAGGTCTTCTGGCCATCATCGCCTTTCAGCCGGCTGCGGCGCATCCCGTAGCCGCGTTTGAGGTGGCTGATGCGTCCTTCGGCGCCGGTGCGGTAGCGCTGCAGGCGCCGTTGGGTGCGTCGGGAGCCGGGTTGCTGGCGCCCGCTGATGAAGACGCGTTCGGGATCGAGGTCTTCGAGCTGCTCGGTCGTCGCGGTGGTGGTGAAGCCGCCGTCCAGCGCGACCTCGCGTGGTGAGATCCCGAGCCGCTGCAGGCCGGTCACGGTCTGCGGTAGCAGGGCGTTCTCGCCGGGGTTGCCGACCTGCGACGCCGCCGGCAGGATCAGTCCGCGCGCGCCGCGCTTGGTGTTCGGGGTGATCTCCGCGATCTGCGCGACGTAGCCGAACTCGTTGGGCTTGCCCAGCTTGCCCTTGCGGATCGGCCTGGCGTCGGGATCGGAGAGCGAGATCAACCTGTCGGTGATCTTCTCCCCGCGAACACCTTGCTTGATCTGCTTGGCGACCTTCTCGCAGCGATCGGCGAGCTCGTCGAGCCTTCGAGCCGCCCTGAGCTTGGCCTGCGCGCCGCGGCCACGTGCCTTGCGGCGCGCGGTCGCAGCCAGCCGGCGCGCCTCCTTGACGGACCGCTGCAGCAGCTGCCCGGTCTGCTCGGTCAGCGCGAGGACCTCGGCCTTCGCCTCCCCGCTGCGCCGGCGGATCGTGCGGGAGATCGCGCGCAGCTTGCGGCCCATCGAGCGCGAGCGGTCGCGCACCGTGGTCTTCTTCTCGCGCAGCTTTGCGGCCAGCTTGCGGCCCTCCCTGGCCAGACTCCTGGATTTCCGGGCGATGGACAACGGCTTCCGGGCGTGCGAGGACGCTGTGACGCCGTGCGCGGCCAGGCCCGCGTCGGTCGGGTACTTGATGTCGGCCTCGATCACCGTCGAGTCGATCCGAGAGGTTGGCCGCGATCTGCGGCTCGCTCAGCCACGAGCACGTGCTCGGGTTCTTCGATCGCTGGATGGGCGCGCTGCCGTCGCCGTTCACCGCGGCCGAGCGCCGCCGGCACCCCTACCGCCTCTCGGTCCGCCAGATCGAGATGAGTGACACCCGGGTGTTCGATCCGCCCGCCGCCGCGCGCGGCTGGTTTGAGCAGACGATCCGCGACCAACTCGACATCGGCCGGCCCGACAAGATCCAGATCGTGTTCGCCCGCACGATCACCAAGCGAACCCCGGGACGCTTTCAGACCAAGGTGATCCACCGCGGCGTCGAGCCGGTCCTGCAGGCCCATTACAAGCATTCGAAGGTCAAGCAGTACCTCAAGGACGGCTGCGCGCTGCGGACCGAGACGACCGTCAACGACCCCTACGACTTCTCCATCAAGCGCACGCTCTCGGCCGAGACCTGGCAGCAGCTGACCGGGCTCGGCGAGCAGGTCAACGAGCGCCTGATGGCCCACGAGCTTGCGGCGCGCCCGTGCGCGCCCGACCCGGCCGCCCTCCAGGCGGTCGTGCTACCGTCCCTCATCGACGGCCAACCCGCCCCCGCCCTGCGCTTCGGCGACCCCAGGGTGATGGCTCTGCTGGCGTGTCTGTGCGCCTGGCAGCACCTCTTCGCAGGATTGACGAACCGCAGCCTGCACGCGCTCGTCGCCGGACTGATCGCCGGCTACACCCCGCGCCAGGCGACCTACGACCTGTGCCGCCTCAGGCGCAATGGCCTCATCCGCAAGGTCGGCCGCTCACGCCGCTACGAACTGACCGACCATGGCCGGATGATCGCCGTCTTCTTCACCAAGACCCACACGCGGATCGTCAACCCAGCGCTCGCCGAGCTGGACCCCCGACTGCCCGACAAGATCGCCCGCAGCGCCCCGCTCGGCAAGCCGTGGCGCGAGTTTGACCGCGCTCGGCGATCTGATCAAACAGGCCGCTATCGCGGCCTGATCCAGAAACGACCAAGCCGTGAACTTCTGAACGACCTAGCGGAGCTAGCATGGAGCGAACTGGTCATCATCGACTGTCGCGGTAGCGTAGCGGCCGAAGCGGTCACCAGACCACGCCCTTTTCGAACCCGGTGGCTGGCTGCTCCACGGCAGCGTCATCTCGCCGATCGCAGAGGTTATG
Organism: uncultured Actinomycetes bacterium; assembly: GCA_963709935.1. Classification (GTDB taxonomy): domain Bacteria; phylum Actinomycetota; class Thermoleophilia; order Solirubrobacterales; family Solirubrobacteraceae; genus CADCVQ01. The sequence continues at coordinate 371,899 of CAVPYM010000013.1, forward strand.
TGATGTGCCTTCAGGCAGCCTTCGTCAAGATAGGACGATGACCGTCGATCGATCGCACGTGAGCCCGGCTCACGTTGACCAGGCCGGTGCTCCGCCTGCGCGGGAGCTTCGCTCGGGCGAGTTGCCTTGAGCGGAGCGCTGCTGCGATGAGCGACGACAACGGCAAGCCCGAGGTCTGGCCCGGCCGCCCCTTCCCGCTCGGCCCGACGTGGAGCCAACGGCGGGGCGGGACGAACTTCAGCCTCTTCAGCGAGAACGCCGAACGCGTCGAGCTGTGCCTGTTCGACGCCGACGACACCGAGACGCGCATCGAGGTCGTCGAGCGCACGGCCTTCAACTGGCACTGCTACCTGCCCGACGTCGGCCCCGGTCAGCGCTACGCCTACCGCGTCTACGGCCCGTACGAGCCCGAGGAGGGCCATCGCTTCAATCCCTGCAAGCTGCTCATCGATCCGTACGCGAAGGCGATCGAGGGCGACATCCAGTGGAGCAAGGCCAGCACGCTGCCCTACATCCCCGACGACACCGACGTCGCCGATCTCGAGGCCGACGACGAGGACGATGCCGAGGCGATCCCGAAGGGGCTCGTCGTCGATCCCGGCTTCGACTGGGAGGGCGACCGCCTGCTCGGCACCCCGTGGATGGAGACCGTGATCTACGAGGCGCACGTCAAGGGCTTCACGAAGCTGCACCCGGAGATCCGCGAGGACCTGCGCGGCACGTACGGCGGCCTCGCCTCGGAGCCCGCGATCGCGTACCTCAAGGACCTCGGCGTGACCGCCGTCGAGCTATTGCCGGTTCACCACAAGGCCGACGAGCACTTCCTCGTCGAGAGGGGCCTGAGCAACTACTGGGGCTACAGCTCGATCGGCTACCTCGCCCCGCACTCCGAGTATGCCGCCACCGGCTTCACCGGCGAGCAGGTGCGCGAGTTCAAGGGCATGGTCAAGGCGCTGCACAAGGCCGGCATCGAGGTGATCCTCGATGTCGTCTACAACCACACCGCCGAGGGCAACCACCTCGGCCCGATGCTCTCGTTCAAGGGCGTCGACAACAAGAGCTACTACCGGCTCATGCCCGACGACGAGCGCTTCTACATGGACTTCACGGGCACCGGCAACAGCCTGAACCCCGTCCATCCGAGCGTCCTGCGGCTGATCATGGACTCGCTGCGCTACTTCGTCGTCGAGTGCCACGTCGACGGCTTCCGCTTCGACCTCGCCAGCGCGCTGGCGCGCGAGCTCTACGACGTCGACCGCCTCAGCGCGTTCTTCGACACGATCCACCAGGACCCCGTCCTCTCGCAGGTCAAGCTCATCGCCGAGCCCTGGGACGTCGGCCCGGGCGGCTACCAGGTCGGCAACTTCCCGGTCCTGTGGACGGAGTGGAACGGGATGTACCGCGACACGATGCGCGACTTCTGGCGCGGCGAGGCCAGCGTCGGCGAGTTCGCCCAGCGGCTGACGGCGTCCAGCGACCTCTACCAGCAGGACGGGCGCGAGCCGTTCGCCTCGATCAACTTCGTCACCGCGCACGACGGCTTCACGCTCGCCGACCTCGTCGCCTACAACGAGAAGCACAACGAGGCCAACCTCGAGGACAACCAGGACGGCACCGACGACAACCGCTCCTGGAACCACGGCGTCGAGGGCGCGTCCGACGAGCCGGAGATCGTCGCGCTGCGCGAGCGCCAGCAGCGCAACATCCTCACGACGCTGCTGCTCTCCCAGGGCGTGCCGATGCTGCTCGGCGGCGACGAGTTCTCGCGCTCGCAGGGCGGCAACAACAACGCGTGGTGCCAGGACAACGAGATCTCCTGGTTCGATTGGGACATCAGCGAGCCGGGCCACCGGCTGCAGGCGTTCACGAAGCGGCTCATCACGCTGCGCCATGACCACCCGGTCTTCCGCCGCCGTCACTTCCTGTCGGGCAAGGCGACCGGCGACGCCGGGCTCGGGTTGCCCGATGCGTGGTGGTTCCGGCCCGACGGACGGCGGATGACGCACCGCGACTGGGAGCAGAACGGGCACGTCATCGGCCTGTTTCTCAACGGTCAGGAGTTCCCGTACCGCGGCGGCAAGGGCGCCCGCATCGTCGACGACTCGTTCCTGCTGCTCATCAACGGCCACCACGAACACGTGTCGTTCGTGCTGCCGGGCCGCCGCTACGGGCAGCGCTGGGCGCTCGAGCTCACGACGGCGGACGAGCACGCGGAGGCCGCGGCGTTCACGATCAACGCCCGCCAGCCGATCGAGGTCATGGCCCGCTCGGTGACCGTGCTCAAGCGCATCGATCCGCCGCGCTAGCGTGAGCGAGCTGCGCGCCACCTACCGCCTGCAGCTCGGGCCGCAGATGCGCTTCGACGACGTCCGCGCGCTCGTGCCTTACCTGCGGTCGCTCGGCGTCAGCCACCTGTACCTGTCGCCGTCGCTGACGGCGCGCGCGGGCTCGACGCACGGCTACGACGTCGTCGATCCGACGACGGTGTCCGAGTCGCTGGGCGGCGAGACGGGGCTGCGTTCGCTCGCCGCAGCGGGCCTCGGGATCATCCTCGACATCGTCCCCAACCACATGGGCACCGGCGACGAGAACCGCTGGTGGGCCGATCCCGACGAGCGCGTGCGCGTGTTCGACGTCGACCCCGACACCGGCCACTACCGGCGCTTCTTCGACATCGACGACCTCGCCGGCGTGCGCGTCGAGGATCCCGAGGTGTTCGAGCTGACGCACCGCAAGGTCCTGTCGCTGCTGTCCGACGGGGTGATCGAGGGGCTGCGGATCGACCATCCCGACGGCCTGGCCGATCCGGCGGGCTACCTGGAGCGGCTGGCCGGCGAGGGCGCCGCGCGCGTGTGGGTCGAGAAGATCGTGCATCCCGGCGAGACCCTGCGCGAGTGGCCGGTCAGCGGCACCGTCGGGTACGAGTTCCTCAACGACGTGCAGGGCCTGTTCATCGACCCGGCCGGCGAGGCGTGCCTGACGCAGCTCGCGTACGAGCTGACCGGCGAGGGACGCCCGTTCGACGAGGTCGCGCTGGAGGCGCAGCTCGAGCAGGCCCGCGGCACGTTCGATCGCGAGGTGCAGCGGCTGCGGGCGCTCCACGACCCCGGCGAGCTGGAGCAGGCGCTGGCGCGGCTGCCGGTCTACCGCACGTACGTGCGCGACGGCGTGTTCGCGGAGGCCGACCGGGCCGCGCTGGCGGCCGCCGGCCGGCCCGACCTGTTCGACGGCGCGCCGCAGGAGTTCGTCTCGCGCTTTCAGCAGACGTCGCCGCCGGTGACCGCCAAGGGGATCGAGGACACGGCGTTCTATCGCTACGTGCGCCTGCTGGCGCTCAACGACGTGGGCGGCGACCCGGGCCGCTGGGGCGTGCCGGTCGACGACTTCCACGCCGGCAACCTCGAGCGCGCGCGCCGCTTCCCGGAGAACCTGCTCGTCACGCAGACGCACGACACGAAGCGCTCCGGCGACACACGGGCGCGGATCGGCGCGCTGAGCGCGCTGGCCGAGGGCTGGGCGACGTGCGTGCGGCGCTGGTATGAGCTCACCGACGAGTTCGTCGAGGGCGGGGCGCCGGACGGGCAGGAGCGCTACCTCATCTTCCAGACGCTCGTCGGCGTGTGGCCGATCACGCCCGAGCGCCTGGAGGGCTACGTCGAGAAGGCGCTGCGCGAGGCCAAGCGCAACACGAACTGGGTCGATCAGAACCACGACTGGGAGGAGCGCGTGAAGCGCTTCGCGGTCGCGCTGCTCACGCACCGGCCGTTCGTGGAGTCCTTCGAGCCGTTCGTCGCCGAGGTCGCCGCGCATGGCGAGCGCTCGGCGCTCGGGCAGCTGCTGCTCAAGCTCACCGTGCCCGGCGTGCCCGACGTCTACCAGGGCGACGAGCTCATCGACCTCTCGCTCGTCGACCCCGACAACCGCCGGCCGGTGGACTGGGCCGCGCGGCGGGCGGCGCTCGACGCGCTGCGCGACGGCGCGGAGCCGGCGCGCGCGACGATGAAGCTGCTCCTCATCGCGCGGGCGCTGGAGCTGCGGGCGCGGCGGCCGCAGGCGTTCGGCGGTCCCGGGGGCGCATACGTCCCGATCGAGGCGGGGCCCGACGTGGTCGCGTTCAGCCGGGGCTCGGCCGGCGACGTCGTCGTGGTGGTCGCGCTGCGCGGCGCCGGCGAGAGGGTGGCGCTGGGCGTCGCCGCCGGGACGTACCGCGACGTGCTGAGCGGGCGCGAGCAGCGGGTGACCGGCCCGACGCCGGTCGCCGAGCTCGCCGGTCCGCACGGGCGCGCGCTGCTCGAGCGCGTGTGACCCACGCCTGATCCGGGCCGGATTGGCAGCCGCCGGGCGATCCGGTGCCTCCGCGCCGCACTGGTGCCAGGGCGGACCAGGGCTCGGTCTACCCGTTCGCACGCACGGCCCCGGACCCTTCCGCTCGACGTGGTCGCTGAGCAGCTCCAACACCGCCCCGGCGGTCGACCCCACGATCGACCTCGGCCTCGCCAACGACCTGCCGCTCGTCCGGCGCTGACCCCGCCGAGGTCAGATCGCGGCGGCGCGTGCGCGCGCGCTCGGAGGGTCGGCGGCGAGCGCATGCGCCGTGACGAGCGGGTCGCCCGCGGCGTGGTGCACGCCGATGCGCTCGGCCAGCTCGGCGCTCGCCCCGCGGCCGGCCACGATCGTGTGGTGGTGGCGGCCGAGGTCGGCGATCGCCGCCGCGCCGGCCGTCAGGTGCCGCGCGTCGAGCGCGCACAGCACGACGACGGCCGGGCTCAGCGCGGCGCTCATGTCGGCGACCTGGTCGACCGGGGTGTCGGCGCCGAGATAGGCGATCCGCCAGCCGCGATCGGCGAGCAGCAGGCCGAAGCACACCAGGCCGAGCGTGTGGCGCTCGCCGGACGGGCAGGCGAGCAGGGCCAGCGGGCCGGGGCCGGCGTCCCAGCCCTTGGCCTGCATCAGCAGCCGGCGCTCGACGAGGTGGCTGGCGAAGTGCTCCTGGCCGACGCTGATCTCGCTGCGCGCCCAGCGCCGGCCGATCTCGCCGAGGACCGGCAGGACGACGTCGCCGATCGCGGCCACGGGTCCGCCGGCGAAGGCGGCGTCGAGGAGCGCGTCGAAGCGCGTGGCGTCGAACGCCTCGGCGGCGGCGATCAGCTCCTCGAGCAGCGCCGCCGGGTCGGCGGGCGCCACGACGTCGCGGGTCGACTCGGCGACCGCGAGCGCGGCGGCCTGGGCGGCTGAGATGCCGCGCTGCATGTGCGCCTGCATCGCGCGGATGCGGCGCTCGTCCGCCGGCGAGTAGAGGCGGTAGCCGCCCGTGCTGCGCTCCGGCTGGAGGAGGTGGTAGCGGCGCTCCCACGCCCGCAGTGTCTCCTCCTGCACTCCCACCAGGGCCGCGAACTCCTTGATTCGCCAGCGGTCCCCGGGGTCGGCCACGGGCGCAGTATCGCAGATTGGACCAACCTTTGACAAACTCTGTGCAAGCTCTGTACAATAGGCGCATGCCCACTCCCCGCGCCAGCGCCACCGCGTCCCCCGTCCGCAGCTACGGAGTCACCACGACCGCCCCCGACAGCGTGCTCATGGCGCGCGTCGCCGACGGCGACAGCGCCGCGTTCGACGAGCTCTACCGCCGCCACGGGCACCGCGCCCTCATGCTCGCCCGCAAGCTCTGCTCCAGCCGGGAGCTCGCCGAGGAGGTCGCGCAGGAGGCGTTCATCTCGCTGTGGCGCGGCGCGCACGCCTACCGTCCGGGCGCCGGCAGCGTGAGCGCCTGGCTGTCGAGCATGGTGCGCAACCGGGCGATCGACGCCTGGCGCCGGGCGTCCGTCCGCCCGGTCGAGGTCGAGGCGTTCGCCGAGGGGCCCGATCAGCTGCGCGCGACGGCCTACGCGGAGCCGCCGGCGCCCGAGCGCGCGGTCGCGCTGTCGCTCATCGCCGAGCTGCCGGCGGGCCAGCGCGAGGCGGTGTTCCTGGCCTACTTCGGCGACATGACCCACTCCGAGATCGCCACCCACGCCGACGCCCCGCTGGGCACCGTCAAGGGCCGCATCCGGCTCGGCCTGGAGAAGCTTCGCTGCGGCCTCGAGGACGTCACGTCCGGCCCCGCGGGCGCCGCGATCTGCTGACCGGACGGCGCGCGCGGCGACGGCCGTTCGTCATACTCGCGCCCGTGAAACTTCCAATCCAGCTCGCACTCGCCGCGCTGCCCGTGGCCGCTGCCGTGCTGGCGCCGAGCGCCGCCGCCAGCCCCGCCGCCGACCTCGCCGCGATGATCCGCGACCACGCTCGCGACGACAAGCTCACGCCCTGCCGCTTCACGAAGAACCAGCTCAACCACGCGCGCACCCAGATCTCGGGCGACATCGACGCCTACGGGAAGGGCATCCGCACCGCGCTCAACCGCGAGCTGAGGCGCTGGAGCGACGGCGCGTGCAAGGGCAAGCGCGGCGGCGCGAAGCTGCAGATCGTGACGGTCAGGGGGGCGGGCGCGTCCGGCCAGGAGTACGTCACGATCCGCAACCTCGCCGGCAAGACCGTCAACCTGCGCAACTACGCGCTGCGCGACGCCGCCGACCACGTCCTGAAGTTCCGCTCCACGAAGCTCAGGCGCGGGGCGAAGCTGAAGGTCGTCACGGGCTGTCGCAGCGGGCACAAGCAGGCCGTGCGGCGCGGGTCGAGCTATTACGCCTGCCGTTCGGTGGAGGTCTGGGACGACGCCGGCGATCTCGTCGAGCTGCTCGGCCCGGGCGGCGGCCTGCTGTCGCGCAAGCAGTACGGGGAGGTGGCGCCGGCGTGAGCGTCGTCAAGATCAACGCGATCACGGTCCCGCGCGAGCGCTTCGAGGACTTCGCGCAGCGCTTCGCCGCCCGCGCCGGCAAGGTGTCGAGCGCCGCGGGCTTCGAGGCCTTCGAGCTGCTGCGCCCCAACGACGACCGCGAGGTCTGCCTCGTGCTGACCCGCTGGCGCTCGGAGGACGACTTCAGGGCCTGGCTGAACGGGCCGGACTTCAAGGCCGGCCACGCGCAGCACCGCACGGGCGGTCCGGTCGGGACCTCGAGCGAGCTGTGGTCCTTCGACGTGCTCGAGCTCGAGGGCCCGTCCGCCGCGGCGTAGTGTCGCGCCGCGCGGTGGTGGTGCTCGCGGCGCTGGCGGTGGCCGCGGCCGCGGGGGCGGCGGCGGTCGTGGCCTCGGCGCCGCGTTCATCAGGGAGCGCGGCCGAGGCGCCGCCACCGGAGTTCCGGATCCTGGACGCGCGCGTGCGCCCGCGCCACGCGTACTTCGCCGGCCGGCCGGTCGGCATCAGCTTCAGCGTTGCCGCGCCGGCCGCGCTGGACCTGCAGATCGACGTCGTCCGCGACAAGACCGGCGCGCCGGTGCGGCGCCTGCTGCTGCCCGCGGCTGCGCCGGGCGTGGCGCAGCGCGTGGAGTGGGACGGGCTGACCGGCGGCGGGACGGTCGCGCCCAACGGCGACTACCGGATCCGCATCCGCGGTCCCGACGCCCGCGTGCGCCGCGGCGGCACGTTCCGGCTGCGCAGCCACACGTACCCGGTCCGCGGCCGGCACGCCGACCGGGGCGCGACGGGCGCGTTCGGCGTCGGGCGCAACGACGGGCGCACGCACGAGGGCTTCGACGTCAACGCCGCCTGCGGCACGCCGCTCGTCGCGGCGCGCGGCGGTCGCGTCGTGCGCGCCGGCTACGACCCGGTCCTCTACGGCAACGTCGTGATCGTTCGCGGCGAGCGCACGCAGCGCGACTACTGGTACTCGCATTTGAAGAACACGACGCGCCTGCGGGTCGGCGACCGCGTGCTCACCGGGCAGCGCATCGGCAGCGTCGGCGACACCGGCAACGCGCGCACGATCGGTTGTCACCTGCATTTCGAGATCCATGCCCGCGGGCGGCCGATCGACCCCGCCCCCGAGCTGCACGCCTGGGACCGCTGGAGCTAGCGGCCTACCGGCTGCGCTACGACGCCTCGAGCGAGGGCGGCTCCGGCGGTGTGCGCGGGACGCTCGAGGGAGCGATCGTCTGCGACTGCTCAGACCGACTGCGTCGCGTGTGCGTCGAGCTCTCCACCCTGCCCACCGGCAACGGGCCGAACCCGCGGGTGGAGCAGGGCGTCTCCTTCGAGGTCCGTGACCACACGGGCGCGCTCCGGCCGGACAGCGTGATCGGCAACCAGGGATCTGCCTTCACGGGACTCGACGTCGGCTTCAGCGTTGACATCACGCTCCCGCAACCGTGCGCGGCGGTGAAAGCATCCCTCGTGCACTTCGCGCACCCCGCGACCCTCGAGGCGTTCAACACCGATGGCAGCTCGGCCGGAGTGGTCACCATGTCCGGCCCTCAGAACGTTGTCGAGGCGCTGACGGTCTCCGGCGCCGCCATCCAGAGCGTCACCATCCGCGCGCCGAAGGTCGAAACGCTGCTACTCCGACTCTGCTACGAACCACTGAACTGACGTCGCGCTCGGCGCGCTCACAGGGCGCCGTCGGGCACCGTGCCCGCGGCGAGCGCACGCACCTGCGCCGCGGTGAACGGCTCGCCGAGCAGCGTCTCGTCGAGGTGAAAGGCGCGGAAGAGGTGAGCGATGTAGTGCATGCGCTGGTCGAAGTCTGACCAGTCCCGGGCGCCGGTCCCGGCGCGAAGCGGCCCCCGTGGCGCGAAGCGCGCGAAGAGCGCGGTCAGCTCGGCATCGCTGAGGTCGTGCAACGCCTCGGGGAACGGCTCGTCCATGTCGGCGCCGAGCGCGAGCACCCCTCCCGGCAGCGACATGACCATGAGCGCGCGCGTGATGATCTCGCGCACCATCTCCGCCATGGCGTTCTGCGCGCGCGTGCCGAGCATGCCCGCGGGGGCGGCGAGCACGCGCGGGATGCCCCGCCGCCACCAGGGAAACAGCGCTCGCACCAGGCGGCGGTCGAGGTCTTGCGAAACCGCGTACGGCGAGTCGAGCGACTCGCGGATCTCGGGCTGCAGGCGCGCCTGTTCGTGCATCCCGATCTCGAGGTTCGCGAGCAGCAGCAGCTGAGCGCGTTGCGCCGCATCGGTGGTGGCGCCCGCCCGCGCGTAGCGCATGAACGCCTGCGCCAGATAGCGCTGCCCGTCCGGCGGCTCGCCGGCCTCGAGCCCGTCGAGGAACGCGCGCAGCTGCGGGGACTGCGCGCCGGCATCCGGCGGGACCTCGGCCAGATAGCGCGCGAACTGCAGCCCGACCTCCTCGAAGACCTTGCGGTTGCCGCGCGCGACGGCGTCGCTCGTGCGCTCGAAGGCATCGAACGGCGTGTGCAGCTGGGCGGTCAGGCGGCCGAGCATCGAGTGCGGGTCGAACAATCCGCGCCGCAGCAGCCGGCGCCCGAGCCAGCCCAGCGGATGCAGGACGTGCGGCCCCTGCATGAGCCGCGTGCGCAGCGTCTCGATCAGGTCCTCGCCGCGGATCGTCCGGCCGGCCTGGCGCGACGCCCAGGTCGCGAACGTGCACCAGTTCGCACAGCGCCCGGTGCGCTGCGCCATCGCCGTCGACAGCCGCGCGTAGCAGTGGGTGATCGCGAGGTTGCGGATGACCGGGTTGGAGATCGCCACGATCCGCCGCACCTCGTCGACGGTCGGCACCGTGGGGTGGTCGGCCGGGGTCATGGGAGCCGCACGCTAACCGTCCGGCCGGCTGAGGTCACGAACGTCCACGATGCGCTCGAGGCTTGCTCCCGGCTCTCACGGTCTCGAGGGTCGGGTGTCCGTGACGTGCCGGCGAAGACTCGGACGATCGTCGGACTCGCTGACACACGCAGCATGCACAACTGCCGGATCGACCGGCCCGCGCAGGATCGGCGGCAGAACTGCGCGCATCTCATGCACAACTGCCGGCACGACTGCGCGCGATCACCGATCCGGCAGAAGGGCATCGCGGCCAATGTGCGCCCGCACCGAGCACCCCCATCGTCGGGGCCGTGCTGCCCGCCCAACGTCAGAAGCCGGCCCAGCGCTCCTCGGAGCGCGGCCGCTCGCGCTGGCGGCGGCAGAGCACGCACACGACGTCCGAGTCCTCCGGCTGCGCGGCCTCGGCGTCGGCGTACTCGTGGCGGCGCTCGCCGGCGAACCAGACGTGGCCGCAGTCGTCGCAGGTGCGCTCGTGGGGGTCCGGCCAGCCCTCCGGCCGCGGCGCTGCGCTGCCCGGGGTCATCGGCTCGACGACGCCCGCGCGGCGCCCTGGCGCGGCGAGAGGTCGCCGCTGGCGACCTTGAAGGCGATCGTGTCGCGGTAGTCGCGCTTGCCGTCGCGCGTGCGCTTGGCCGCCTGGCCCGGCGTCACGCGCAGATCCTCGAGCTCGCGCGCCGACTCCGGGTCAAAGCAGCGCGCCTCGAGCCACTTCGCCGTCTGCTCGTCGTCGAAGCCGGCGTCGGTCCAGGCGTTGGCGGCGTCCGCGGGATCGCCGACGTGCTCGGCGAGATCGTCGAAGCGGCTGATCGTGTCCGCGCGCGTGCGGGAAGTTCCCCAATGGGTGGGCATCGCTCTTGCATGGTCCCCGATTTCGCGCGTCATTGGTAGCGCGTCGCCTGGCCTGGTCGGCCGATTGCGGCTGGGCGCAGCCCGACGCGCGATCATCGGGCGATGTCCGATCAGGCCGATCTCGCACGCTGGTTCGCCCGGCTGCCCGCCGGCGCGCAGCCGCCGGCCCGCGCGGGCGCCGGCCTCGCGCGCCGCGCGTTCGCCCCTGAAGCCCGACCGGGATGAGCGAGCCCCTGCACCTCGCGCTCGACGCCGAGCGCGCCGTGCGATCGCTCACGACCGCCGACCTCGACGAGCTCTTCGCGCTGCAGCGCGCCAACCGCGACCACCTCGCGCCGTGGATGCCGTGGGCCGAGCGCCCGGACCGCGACCAGGCCGCCGCTTTCGTCGCGCAGGCCGAGCAGCAGGCCGCCCGCGACGACGGGGGGCAGTACGCGATCACGCAGGCGGGCGCGATGGTCGGCGTCATCGGCGTGCACTATGTCAACCGCATCCACCTCGCCACGAGCGTCGGCTACTGGCTCGCCGCCGACGCCCAGGGCCGCGGGACGATGACGCTCGCCCTCACGGCGCTCGTCGACCACGCCTTCGCGTCCTGGGGGATGCACCGCGTCGAGCTGCACGCGGCCGTGGACAACGCCCGCAGCCGCGCCGTCGCGACGCGGCTGGGCTTCGTCCACGAGGGCGTGCTGCGCGACGCCGAGCGCTTCGCCACCCGCTACGCGGACCTCGACGTCTTCTCCGTCCTCGAGTCCGAGTGGCGCCTCAGGCGGGACCGCACAGCAGAGCCCGGCCGGTGAGCTCGCCGGCCGCGATCTGCGTATGCGCGGCGGCCGCGTCGGCCAGGTCGAAGCGGTGGATCACCGGAACGGGCAGGCGCCCGCCGTGCACGAGCTCGGCGATGAGCGCCACGTGCTCGCGCAGCGCGTCGCCGGTGAGGTTCTCCGAGCTCCATCCCGTGAGCACGAGCTCCTGGATGAGATCCCACGCCGACAGCGCGAGCTGCGCGCCGGTGAGCGCGCCGACGAGGCACAGCCGCCCGCAAGCGGCGCAGGACGGCGGTGCTGTCGGCGAACGTCCGCGCGCCGGTCGTCTCGAGCACGGCGTCGACGCGGCGCGCCGAGCGCGTCGAGCAAGCCGGTCTCGTCGAGGTGCACGACGCGCGCGGCGCCGAGCGCGCGCACGTAGTCGTCCTTGCCGGCGCGCGGCAGGACGGCGATCATCTCGCAGCCGCGCGCGCTCGCCAGCGCGACGGCCGCCGAGCCGACGCCGCCGCTCGCGCCGTGCACGACGACCCGCGCGTCCGGTTGCAGATCCAGCCGCGCCAGCCCCTCCGCCGCCGTCACCACCAGCCCGAGCGCGGCCATCTGCTCGGCGTCGACCTCCGGCGGGAAGGTCGCGACCGCGTCGGCCGACACGACGACGAACTCGCCGTAGCCGCCGGGCCGCTCGCCCCAGATCCCGCCGAGGCGCTGCATCATCGTGATGACGCTGGCGCCGGGCCAGACCCCGGTCACGCGCGCGCCGACGTCGTCCACGACGCCCACCACCTTTAGGCCCGGCGTGTACGGGAACGGCTGCTCGCGCGCGATCGGCCACTCGCCGCCGCGGATCTCGAGGTCGGCGGGGTTGACCGCGGCGTAGACCGTGCGCATGCGTACCTCGTCGGGCGCGAGGTCGGGGCGCTCGACGGCGCGCCAGACGAGCTCCTCCGTCCCGCCGTAGCGGTCGATCTCGATCGCGTGCTCGGTCATGGGCGATTGCGGTCACCGAGGTTCATCAGCGCATGCAGCTTGTCAGCTCACGGTGGTACCCGCGGCCGGTGCGTCTACCATCTGCACCGCTACACGCGCGCGACGGCGGGGATCGCCGCGCAGCGCACCATCCGCTCTTGACGCAGGAGGAGAACACATGGCTTTCGAGGTTGGAGATCGCGTCTACGCAGAGAAGTCCGGCCGCCGGCGGCGCACCGCGCGCCAGCCGATGCGGCCGGGGCGCCACGGCGTCGTGGTGCGGGTGCTGCGCGGCGACCCCAACCCGCGCTACGAGATCAAGTGGGACGAGGGCATCACGACCGTCTTCTCCCCGAGCGGCGCCTCGCTGCACGCCGACGACAACTACGTCGCGCCGGAGGGCTCCTCCTCGCAGAGCTGACCGCGCCGCGCCGCCGCCGGAGCCCGGGCCGGGAGCCGGGCCGGCCGCATCGCCGCTACGGGCCGCCGCCGTCCGCGTACGCCGCGCGCACGGCGGCCAGCGCCGGCTTGGCCTCGCCGGCGAAGTCGTACAGGCCCTTCTCGTTGAGCCCGGGCGTGAGCGTCAGGCCGGGCCGCAGGTCGAGCACCGAGCCGCCGCGGAAGTCCGGTCGCAGCGCGTAGTCGCGCAGGTTCCAGACGATCGTGCCGCTCAGGCTCGGCGCCTCGCGCAGCTCGCCCAGGCGGCGGCCGAGCAGGCCGGCCTGGAAGCCCAGGCCGCCGAAGCCGCCACCGGCGACGCGCGCGCTGCCCGCGGCGCCGAGCTCGGTGATGACGATCGGCATGTCCGGATACAGGCCGCGCAGCTTCTGCAGGCGCTCGCGCGTCATCGCCGCCTGCCCGGCGGCGTCGCGGTCCAGGCCCTCGTACCAGCCGACGTAGTCGGTCATGCCGATCGCGTCGACCTCGGTGAAGACGCCGGGGCGGTTGGGCAGCACGCGCCCCCACAGGTCGGCGGCGACCGGGCGCGACCGGTCGAGCTCGTGCAGGCGCCGCGCGGTCTGGCGCACGTACTCCTGCTGGCCGGGCTGGCCGTTGCCGGCCACCTCGTTGGTCAGCGTCCACGCGAGGATCGACGGGTGCGCCTGGCCGGCCTCGGCCGCGCGCAGGGCGCGGTCGCCGGCCGCGGCGATCCGCGCGGGCGTCGTCGCGCGCCAGGCGCCGCCCGGCTCCCAGGGTCCGATCTCCTGCCAGACGAGGATGCCGGCCGCGTCCAGGCGCGCGAGCATGCTCTCGGCCAGCGGCAGCTGCGAGCGCGTGGCGTTGGCGCCCGCGGCGCGCAGGCCGTCGACGATCCGCGCCTCGTCGGCGGCGGTGAGCGCGTCGCCGTGGCCGCGCGCGTCGGGCGGCAGCGCGACGCCGCGTAGCACGAGCGGCGCGCCGTTGAGCGCGAGCCGGCCGGCATCCCAGGCGAGCTCGCGCAGCCCGATGCGCCGGTGCAGCGTCGCCTCGCCGGGGACGACGATGCGCAGGTCGTAGAGCGCGGGGTCCCCCGGCGACCACAGTCGCGGGTCGTCGATCTCGACCGACGTGGTGAGCGCGCGCGAGGTGCCGCCGGGAACGCCGGCCGGGGCGAGGTCCAGCGTGCGCACCGTGCGCCCGGCGCGCGAGATGACGCCGCGCAGGCTCACGGTCCGCGACTCGCCGCGGTTGCGCAGTCGCACGCCGATCGCCACCCGCGCGCGCCGGCCGCCCGCGTCCAGCCGCGTGCGGATCGTCAGCGCGCCGAGCTCGCTGGGTCCGAGGCGCATGAGCGTCACCGGCCGGTTCAGGCCGCCGTAGTTGAACCACGCGCGCGCCCAGCCGCTCTCGGCCTGTTGCTGCGGGCCGCGCCAGTCGACGCGCACCGCGATCGTGTGGCGGCCCGGGCGCAGGGCGACCCGCGCGGTGAAGGGCTCGTAGGCGCCGACGTGCTCGCGCACCCGCTTGCCGTCGACGTAGACCGTCGCGCTGTGGTGGGCGGACTCGAAGCGCACCGCGTAGAGGCCGGCCACCGGCGCGTCGATGCTGCGCGCGAACCAGCCGACCGAGCCGTCGTAGGCGCGCCGGCCGGCGGCGCCGCCGTAGGCCCGTGCGTTGGGCGAGTGGGGAACCTGCACCGGCCGGCCCTGCCACGTGCCGCGCGCCCAGCCGCGGTCGCGGCCGCGGTTGGCGGGATCGGCCCGGTAGCGCCAGTCGCGCAGCGCGACGATCGCGCTGCCGGCGGGCCCGTCGCCGGTCTGCGCGAGCGCCGAGCGATCGCCCGGGCCCGGACGATCCTCGCCGCTCAGGGCGACGGCCAGTGCGACCGCGCAGGCGACGACGACGAGCAGCGCGGCTGGAAGGAGGCGGCGGAGCATCCCTGGTGCAACGCGAGGGTAGGCGATCGGTCGCGCGCCGGGTGACGAGCGGCGCCGAGCGGGCGCGACGGCGGTCGGCGCGAATGGGGTCCTTGCGATGCTCGTCCCGCCTGACGAGGCCGATCGCCCGACGCCTGCGATCACGCGGGCCGTCCGCACCGGCGGGCGCACCACCGCGCCAGGGGGCAACCATCTAGGATCGCCCGCGGCGGGCCTGGCCGGGCCCGCCCGCGCCCGTGAACCCGCGCATCCTCATCCTCTCGTGGGAGTACCCGCCGATCGTGGCAGGTGGCCTCGCGCGCCACGTCCACAAGCTCTCCGAGGCGCTCGTCGCGCACGGCGTCGAGGTTCACGTCCTCACGCGCGGGACCCGCGACCACGTCGCCGAGGAGCTGCGCGGCGGGGTGCACATCCACCGCGTTCCCGAGTCGCCGATGCCGCGCGACCTCGACGCGTTCGTCGCGTGGGTGGAGGGGATGAACTCGCACATGCACGCCGCCGGGCGACAGCTCGGCAAGCGGCTGCGCTTCGACGTCGTCCACGGTCACGACTGGCTCGTGGCCGGCGCCGCCGCCGGGCTCGCCGAGCGCCTGCGCTGCCCGTACCTCACGACGATCCACGCGACGGAGTACGGCCGCCACCAGGGCTGGGTGGCCAAGCACCCGCAGTCCTACATCCACGGCATCGAGACCTGGATGGCCCGCCGCGCCGACCACGTGGTGACCTGCTCGCACTACATGCGCGGCCACGTCGCCGACATCTACGAGATCGACGAGCGGCGGGTGACGGTGATCCCCAACGGGATCGACCCCGCCGACCTGCAGCCCGTCGGCGACCTCGACGAGCTGCGCGCGCGCTTCGCCGCGCCCGAGGAGCGCCTCGTCCTGCTCGTCGGCCGGCTCGTCTACGAGAAGGGCTTTCAGATCGCGCTCGACGCGCTGCCGCAGGTCATCCGCCGCGCCGGCCGGGTGCGCTTCCTCGTCGCCGGCTCGGGCACCCACGAGGCCGAGCTGAGGCAGCAGGCGCGCACGCTGGGCCTCATGCGCCACGGGACGTTCATGGGCTGGATCGGCGACGACGTCCTGCACTCGCTGTACCGGATCGCCGACCTCTGCGTGGTGCCGAGCATCTACGAGCCGTTCGGGCTCGTCGCGCTCGAGGCGATGGCGAGCGGCTGCCCGTGCATCGTCGCCGACACCGGCGGGCTGCGCGAGGTCGTCCCCGACAACGACGCCGGCCTGCGCTTCCGCTCGCGCGACCCGCGCGCGCTCGCGCGGATGATGCAGCGGGTGCTGACGGAGGACGGCCTGCGCGAGCGGCTCGTCGCCGAGGCCTCGACCCACGTGCTGCGCTTCGACTGGGCCGACGTGGCCGAGCAGACGGCGGCGGTCTACGCGGCGCTGGGCGCGGATGCGGCGGGTGGCACGGCAGCGAAGATCGCCCGGCGGCCGGCCTGAATCAGGAGCGCGAGGACGGGAGCTTGCGCGTGAAGCGGCTGCGCAGCTCCTCGTCGGCCTTCTTGTCGCCGCGTCCGGAGACGATCGAGACGACGACGAGGCCGGTCACGATCGCGGGGATGAGGATCCCGTACGTGAAGAGCAGGCCGACGGTGTCCGTCCAGACTCCCCGGGCGGCGCCGTCGGCGGCGGCGACGATCATGGCGGCGTGCATGTGCGCGCAAGCATAGCCGGGCGACCCCCCGCCGCGGCACGCCGACCCGGGCGGGCGGGCGGGCGGGCCGCCGTCAGCCCGCCGGCGGTGAGACCGAGGCGCCGATCCAGCGCAGATAGTCCGCCGACCCGCCGGCGACGTCGAGCGCGACGAGCTCGAAGGTGTCATAGGGGTGCAGCTCGCCGAGCGCGGCGTCGAGCGCCGGGATGGCGGCGCGCGTGGTCTTCATGACCAGCAGCGCCTCGTCGTCGTGCTCGACGGCGCCCTTCCAGCGGTAGACCGACTGCACCGGCGCGACGATGTTCACGCAGGCGACGAGCTCGCGCGCGACCAGCGCGTCGGCGATCGGGCGGGCTTGATCGGGGGGCGTCGTGACGAGGCAGACGACGGCATCCATCGTGCCACGACCCTAGCCGATGAGTTTCGCCCCCCGGAGCCGTCGAAGGGACCATCGATCAACCACGGAGGCGCAATCATGGGAACCATCGCCGTTACGGAGTTCGTCACGCTCGACGGCGTCATGGAGGCGCCCGGTGGGGAGCAGACGCATCGCCACACGGGCTGGGTCGGGGACTACTTCGGGCCGGAGGTGGGGGCCTACAAGCGCAGGAGATCCTCGACGCCGAGGCGCAGTTGCTCGGCCGCGTCACCTACGAGAGCTTCGCCGCCGCCTGGCCGCAGCGCGACGACCCGCAGGGCTTCGCGGCGAAGATGAACGCGATGGCGAAGTTCGTGGTGTCGTCGACGCTCGACACGCTCGAGTGGAACTACTCGACGCTGCTCGAGGGCGACGTCGTCGAGGCGGTGACGCAGCTCAAGGCGCAGGTCGACGGCATCATCCTCGTCGCCGGGAGCGGCACGCTCGTGCACACGCTGATCGAGCACGACCTCGTCGACGAGTTCCACCTCATGGTCTTCCCCGTCGCGATCGGTTCGGGGCTGCGCGTATTTCCGCAGACCGAGAAGAAGACGGCGCTCGAGCTCGTCCACACCAAGGCGCTCGACGCCGGGGTGATGGTCAACCACTACCGGGCGGCGTAGCCGCGCCGCTCAGGGCAGGTACGGCGGCGCCTCGCCCCAGCCCCAGCGCGGGACGGGGGCGTGCGGCGCGACGGCCGCGCCGGGCTGTGAGTTGCGCAGCGCCAGCCGCGTGCCCCACTCGAGGTAGGCGACGAGCGCCGAGCGAAACTCGGCATCGTCGGGCAGCCCCGCGTCGTCGGCGGCCAGGCTCATCAGCGCGGCGAAGCGAAAGCGCTGCTCGGCGGTGATGCCGAGGTCGCGGTGCTTGGCGAGCATGTGCTCGTAGGCGCCGAGCTCCTCGGTGTAGCGCGCCGGCCCGCCGAAGACCTCGCACCACCAGGCGGCGACGTGCTCGCGGTGGGCGGCGTGCACGCCGCCGGGGAACAACGGGGCAAGCAGGTCGTCGGCCTCGACGCGGTCGTAGAACGCGCGTCGATGAGCCGCTCGAACGCGGTCTGCCCGCCGGCCCATTCGTAGAGCCTCTGCAGAGCGACGAGTCTACGTGCGGCCACCTACCATCGACCCATGGCCTCCGCCACCGAGGCGCTCAGCGACGCGGTCCTCGCGATCGCCGCCGGCATGCCGTCGAGACGGTCGCAGAAGCTCGACGCCGCGTGTGAGCTGGCCGGGGCGCGATCCGCGGCGACGCGTGCCCGGCGGCGACGGCGGCTTCGCGCGCTTCATCACGGCGGGCATGAGCGACGAGCTGATCGGTCTGGGCGAGCTGCGGCGCCGGCACGGGCTGCTCGGCGCGAAGCTCGAGCCTGCGAGCCGTACCGCACGGCCGACATCCGCGACGACCCCGCTTTCGCGGCTGGTGGCCGGACGCGCACCCGTCGATAGCTCCTACCTGGGGGTGCCGATCGTGTCCGGTCGGGGCGACGTCGCGGCTTATACCTCACCGACAAGGAGGGGACCGCGGAGTTCTCCAACGACGACCAGGCGCTCATCGAGACCTGCTCGTCCGCGAGCTGGCGCGCGAGGCGATGGAGGAGGCGCTCGGTGATCGTGCACCTGCGCCCGGCCCGCTGGAGTCGCAGGGCCTGGAGGCGCTGGCCAAGCACGTCGAGGTGCTGCGCCGCGTGCACGGGCGCGAGATAGCGCTGACCGTCGAGGGCGAGACGCCGGTGGCGGCCGCGATCGAGGGCGACGTCTTTCGCATCGCCAGGAGGCGCTGCACAACGCGCTGCGCCACGCCGGTGCCGCGCGGACGAGGCGACGCTGCGTTGCGGGGGCGGTGGCGTCGGTCTCGCGCTCGAGGTGCGCGACGACGACGCCGGCTCTCGCCCGGGGCGACCGGGGTCCGCTCGCGCTCCTGGGGCTGACGCCGATGGCAACGGCGCGGCCACGGGCGCGAGCTGACGATCGACCGGCGCCGGGCCGCGGCACGACCGCCGCCTGGTCTTCGCGCCCGCCGGCGCGGACGTCGCGCCGTGATCCGCGTCCTCAGCGCGACGACCACGGTCGTCGCCAGGGGCGCGGACGTTCTCGAGCTGCAGGACGAATCGAGGTCGTCGGCGAGGCGGCCGACGGCGAGCAGGCGCAGGCCGCCGCGGCGCGGATCGGGCCCGACGTCGTGCTCATGGACCTCGTCAGCCGGGCCCGGCGGGGTCGGCGCGATGAGGCGCTGCGCGCGAGCGGCTCGGCGGGCGCGCGTCATCGTGCTGACGAGCTTCCTCGACGACGACAAGGTCCTGCCCGCGGTCCGCGCCGGCGCCGCGGGCTACCTGCTCAAGGACGTGCAGCCGGCCGACCTCGTCAGCGCGATCCGCACGGTCGACGGCGGCGACGCGCTGCTGCACCCGGCCGTCGCGGCGCGCGTCCTGCGCGAGCTGACCGCCGACGGCAGCCGCCGCTCGGCGGCCGACTCGCTCACCTCGCGCGAGCACGAGGTGCTCGCCCTGATCGCCCGCGGCCGCGCGAACAAGGCCATCGCGCTGGACCTCGCCTGTGCCGAGAAGACGTCAAGACCCACGTCGGCAACATCCTCGCCAAGCTCGGTCTGTCGGACCGCACGCAGGCGGCGCTGTACGCGGTGCGCGAGGGCCTGGCGTGACCGCGCCTGACGAACGCCGCGGGGCCGGTGCGCGGAGCGACATCGTGGACCGCTGCCGGATCGACATCCTGTGCGCGCGTCGGTGTCATGCTCGCGCCGATTGCGGCATCCTCTCGCCTTTCCGCCTATAGGCAACGCGGTCACTCAGTGCCTCGTAATGGGGCAACGATCACAGAGGGGTACACATGCTATGCGCGATAGGCTAGGGTCCGTTCTCGTGCCAGGGGTCACAATGCAGCCGGAGCACCCGCCCAGCGCTTCGGAGGCGGATCGCAAGCAGGACACAAGCGATTTCGACGTCCTCTCGCTGGATCTGTCGCTCAAAGGCAAGCCTCGCCGCGTTCCGGACCCGCTCTACTTCGCATCGCCGAGCGGCTTGAGTCTGTGCGTAACGCCGTACGCAAGATCTCGCTGCGCGACGCTCCTGCGGGTAGAGGCCGGCGCTCATCGGGAACGTCGGCTACGTGCAGGGCGCTCCCGCTGAGGTACGGCTTCCGACCTTGGCCTGACGCAAGGATTTCCGTGTGCTCGCCCAGGGCTGGCCAGTGCATCGTCAACCCCGGGAGGTTGCCGAACAGCGCGTTGACCCATTCGTCGTCGCTCGTCGCGTCAAGCACGATCTCCCCGAGCACACAGGCCGGCCCATTGACCGCTGCTTCTTGCAACTGCAGCTCGACGACCCACAACCAGTGTGACGTGCTGAACCCGAGGTGCCAGCGTGCTACGTCTTCGTGGACGCGACGACGAAGGTTGCGCTTGTAGGTCGCGACCTCGGTGATGTAGGAGCAGAGTCGCAACCGCCCATCGTCGATCCCTCCGGCCAGCCAGGACAGCTTCCTCGGGTCGCGCTCGATCATCTCGTCGAAGATGAGGCCCGCGTAGGCGACGGCGGCCTCCCCGGAGAGGAAAATCTTGCCAGGCATCGGCACGACGAGATGCTGCAGACGATCGTCTGAAAGCTCGGGCAGTTGACGGACGCGGAGGTACGGTCCGCGCTGGTCATCGTGGTTCACGTAGAAGAGGCCGTCTTCGTCGCGTCCGTAACCGATCAGCACCTTCGCGTGAAGCCCAACGTCCTCGTCGTCAAGGAGAAGCATCACGGGCAGACCTGAGTTCAAATGGCGGTGGACGATCGCCGCGGGCGTATCGGGCATGCTCGAGTCGAGCCTGTAGATCACCGGCGTCATGTCGAGGTCGGCGAGCGCGGCCGAGATCTGACGGGTGGTCAGGCCCTTCGACGGCACGTTCGGCTGCCAGTCGTGGTGATCGCGCGCGCTGCGGGCGATGTCCGACATGTGATACCGCGGGCGACCGTAGCGAAGGTGAAAGTACAGCGCAATCATCCAGATCGCGGCGTGCGCGCAGCTTCCTAGCTGCGAGTCCTGGCTGATGAATGGGAACCCTTCGACGTTCAGGCGGTAACCCCACGGGTGGGTGGAATACCGCGCGACGCACGACACATGTGGCGCCAGTTTAGCGGGCGTTCGCAGCATCGTGCGGCACACCGGACGGCCGATTATCGGCCGCATGACGATGTAGCCAAGGTAGTCCTTGCGTGACGCGTCGCTGTCGTCGTAGAAATGAAGGCGTTCGCAGCGGCGCGGTATGTCACGGTAGGTCTTGGCGTAGTGCGCGATGTACTCGTCACGGAAGTCCTCGTCGATGTATCCGCTTTCGAGTTGGGCCTGCGTCGGGTTCTGCTTGCCTACGGTGACGTTGAAGATCTCGCGCAGTGAAGGTGCTTGCCCCATCTGGTAATAGCGCGCCATGATGTCGCGCCAGCCCCGAGGCAGATCGTAGGTCATCGGCCCGCGCGCGAGTGTGGCCCAGCGCTCGGGCAGCCCTACGGGGATTTTCTCTGATTCTTGATCGCCCGGGACTGCCCCCATCAATACATCCTATCGGTGACAGGCAGAGCGCACGATGCGCAGCCCTCCGGCGCAACAGCAACGAGAGGCGAGCCGGAGGCGCGTCGGACATGATTCATGGCTTAAGGCGCGCTGGGATTTCATCGTGGCAAGGCGTGTAGAACACGCATAGATGGTATACGTCGTGTGGAGATGATACACTCCGATTCCTTATAGCCTAGGCGGTTCTCGCGACCGCGATCCGCCAAACACAACCGACCCCAAGGAGGTCGTCTGATGTCCCACCGCTTCAACGTGAATTTCTCGGAGGGCGCCTACCGCGATCTCAGCACGCTTGCCAAGCGGAAGGACACGACGATGTCCGAGCGTCCTGCGCGATGCGATCGCGCTGGAGCGCTGGTTTGAAGAAACCCGACGAGAAGGTGGCAAGGCCCTCGTCGAGCAGGCGGATGGGAGCATTCGCGAGGTCATTCCGCGTGACTGATGTGGACATGCGGTCGCACCGATGATCGCTGACACCCTGCGGCTGGGCGTCAGCGCTCGAACGCGCGCGTCTCACACGCGTACGAGCGCGCGTGCAAAGCTGTCATGCTCTGCCGCGACGGCCGGTGCCGCCAAGTCTGGGTGATGGCCGGCGATTCAGCTGAGCTACCGGGCGGAGACGTGCCGGACACCGGCGATGCGGGGCCGCGTCTCGGCGGCGAAACGCTCGCACCACTGCCCGGCGGGGAGGTCAAGGACACCACCGACCGCTTCGAGCTGGTGTCGCAGAGTCGGCGACTGCTGGTGCAGGAAGTCGTCCGAGCAGGCCTCGCGATGTCCCTTCTGGTGCTGCTGGCGATCGTCATCGTGCTCGGTTTCGGGAAGGTCGGCACGACTGACTGGGCGAAGGCCAAGGAGTTTCTCGACGTCATCATCCCGGCGCTGATAGCGCTGCTCGGATCGGCGATGGGATTCTATTTCGGTTCGCGTAGGTGACGACGGGTCGCAGTTGGTCCTACAACCGCGAGCGCCGCCACAGCACGCTCGGGCAACGATCCCCCGTCGACTACGAGAACAGCACTCTGAGCCGAGCAGACCGATCGACGCCGCTTCGCGGCTCCCAGCCCTTCCCAAGCATCATGTCCGACTCAGCAGCGGCCCAGGGCGCCTAATCACCCGGTGTCCACCGAGACGGGGAGGTCCAACTACTTCCAACGCCGCGACCCCGAACGCCACACCAAGCGCTTCGTCGCCCGCCTGGAATCCCTCGGCCACACCGTCACCCTCCAAGCACAGGCAGCGTAGCCGGGGCATCAGCGCTCTTTCCCATCAGAATTTCCGACCGGGCGTACCGGCGCCGGGCTGGCGCGGCGCGGCGCGCCACCATCGGCGCGGCCGGCGCCGGCGCGCGGCGCGAGCGGACGAGCCGCCGGAGGCGCGCGGCCTGGCGCGCGCCACGGTGCGCATGCTCGTCGCCACGGCCGACGGGATGCGCACGCCCGCGCTCGCGATCTCCCTGCGCACCTGCGTCCCGGCGATCTGGTCGTCGTCAACACGTCCGCCACGCTGCCCGCCGGGGCGTTCCGCCACCCGAGGCCGACGGAACGCCCTGCGCATGCATCTCTCGATGCCCTTGCCGCGCTGGACGGCCCGCGCTCGGTCGTCGAGTTGCGCGCGGGCGGCGAGCGCTTCGGCGGCGGCCGCACCGGCGAGCGGCCGGCGCTTGCCCACGGGGCGAGCGTCACCCTGCTCGCGCCCTACCTCACGTGGGCGCGCCTGTGGCTGGCCGATATCGACACCGGCGGGCGGCCGACCACGGACTTCTTGACCCGCCACGGCGCCCCGATCCGCTACGGCTACGTCGCGCGCGAGGGGCCGCTGACCGAATGCCAGATTGTGTTCGCCGCGCACCCGGGCAGCGCCGAGATGCCGAGCGCCGCCCGCCCGTTTACGGACCGGCTCCTGACGGCGCTCGTCACGCGCGGGATCGCGATCGCACCGGTCACGCTGCACACCGGCGTCTCCTCGCAGGAGGCCGGCGAGCTGCCCTACGCCGAGCGCTTCGCCGTCCCGGCAGCGACCGTGCAGCAGGTCGCGCCGCGCGCGCGGCCGGCGCGCGCGTCATCGCCGTGGCACGACCGTCGTGCGCGCGCTCGAATCGGCCGCCGCGGGCGGCGACGACAGGACTCTGCGACCGGCCTGCGGCGTCACGCCCAGACCGGCGTGCGCGCGGTCGACGGTCTGACCGGCTGGCACGAGCCGACGCCACGCAGCTGTTCGTGCTCGAGGCGGTCGGCGGCGGGATCCGTCGAGGAATCCAGCGGCCTGCGCTGCGGCTACAGCTAGAGTTCGGCGAGTGCCTTCATCTGCACGGCATGGGCTGATCCGCGCGTCGTGCTTCGCGCGTTTGGCCCGCCCGGCAACTTGCTCGAGCGGCGCCGGAGCCGCACCCCGATCCCGGTGCTCGTGGACATCGCGCGCCAGCATCACGTTCGTCGAGACCCAGATCCGCGCCGGCCGCCCGCCGCATCCGCCGATGGCGACGGCGTTGACCCGTGCTCGGCAACGGCGCCGGCGGGGTGGTCGGCGCGACCCGCGAAGGTGTCGACGGCTGGCGGCCGCCGCGTCGTCACGACGACGGGCGGAACGGGCGGCTAGCCGAGCACGTGCCGTCGACGCGAGCATGCCGATCGCGGTGCCCGACGGCCCGCGCTCAGGCGCCGCCACGGCTTTGCGCGCCGACGGCCGCAGCGCGATGTAGATCATGCGGTCGGCCGCAGCCCGCCCGGGGAGACGTGCTCGCGAGGCCGCCGCAGGCGGGGTCGGCAGCCTGCTCGTCCAGCTCGCCCGCAACGCCGGCGCGCGGGTGATCGCGGCGGCCGGTGGCGAGCGCAAGCTCGCGAGCGGCGGTCGGCGTGGCGGCCGCGACACACGCGAGCCCGGCTGGGCCGGGGAGCGGGCGCCGTAGGGGTCGAGTCGTCTTCGCGGCGTCGGCGGCCGCGATCGCCGCCGCGCCGTGTCGGTCTGCTGCGCCGGGCGGTCGCTTCGTCGCGTTCGGCTTGCGAGCGGGGCGTTCGTCGGCGCGCAGGACGCCGCCGCCGGCGGCGTGACCCTCGTCCGCGGCGTCCCGCTGACCCCGGAACGTTCGCGCCCGCGAGCGCCAAGGCGCGCCGAGGCCGCCGCCGGCCGCTCTTGGCTACCGTCGGCCAGACGGTCGCGCTGGAGCACGCCGCGCAGGCCCACGCCGCGAACGAGTCGCGCGCTGACGATCGGAAGACCCTGCTGCTCAATTGCCGCGGCAGACGCATAACCTGCGGGCATGCGCCTGACGACCTTCCTGCCGCCCGGTTCCGACACGCCGCGCGCCGGCCAGATCCGCGACGACGAGGTCATCTCGTTCGTGCTCAAGCGCGAGACCGTCCTCGAGCGCCTGCGCACGAGCGACTTCGATCCGGCGCTCGGCGATCCCTACCCGGTCGCCGACGTGACGCTGCTGGCGCCGGTGCCGCGGCCGCGCGCGATCTTCGGCATCGGGCTGAACTACGCCGCCCATGCGTCGGAGCAGGGCAAGGAGCTGCCGGAGTTCCCGATCGTCTTCATGAAGCTGCCGACCTCCAGCGCGCCGCCCAACGGACCCGTCACCTGCCCGGACGTCGTCAAGCGCCTGGACTACGAGGGCGAGCTCGCCGTCGTCATCGGGGAGGGCGGCAAGATCGCCGGCTACGCGGTGGCCAACGACGTCAGCGCGCGCGACCTGCAGCGCCGCGAGCCGCAGTGGACGCGCGCCAAGGGGGCCGACGGCTTCTGCCCCTGGGGCCCGTGGATCACCACCGTCGACGAGGTGCCCGATCCGCAGCACCTGCAGATCACGACGCACGTCAACGGCGAGCTGCGCCAGGACTCCTCGACGAGCGACATGGTCTTCGGCCCGCAGGCGATCGTCGACTTCATCGCCGAGACCTGCACGCTGGAGCCCGGCGACCTCATCCTCACCGGCACGCCGAGCGGCGTCGGGATGTCGATGGACCCGCGGCGGTTCCTCGCGTCCGGCGACGTCGTGCGCATCGAGATCGAGTCGCTCGGCGCGATCGAGCACGTCATTGCCTAGCCTGGACCCGCAGCTCAGCGAGCGGCTCGCCGAGCTCGTCGACCTCGGCCACGCCGGCCACCTGATGGCCTGGGATCAGCAGGTGATGATGCCGGCCGCGGGCGGGCCCGCCCGCGGCGAGGCGCTCGCCACGATCAGCCGCATGCACCACGAGCGGCTCGTCGCGCCGGAGCTCGGCGTGCTGCTCGACGCGGCGGCCGCCGGCGAGCCGCTGATCGCCCGCGCGATCCGCCGCGACCACGACGTCGCCCGCCGCGTCCCCGGCGAGCTGACCGCCGAGATGTCGCGCGCCGGCTCGGACGGCTACGCCGCCTGGCTGCAGGCGCGCGAGGACAACGACTTCACGACGTTCGAGCCCGCGCTGCGGCGCAACATCGAGCTCACGCTGCGCTACACGGAGTGCTTTCCGGAGGCCGAGCATCCCTACGACCCGCTGCTGGACCGCTACGAGCCGGGCACGACGGCGGCCCAGGTCACCGCGCTGTTCGTGCGCCTGCGCGAGGGGCTCGTGCCGCTGCTGTCGCAGATCGCGCTGCAGCCGGCCCGCCAGGCCTTCGCCGGCGACTTCCCGGTCGCGGCGCAGCGCGAGATCGGCGTGGAGATCATCCGGTCGATGGGCTTCGACGCCGAGGCCTGGCGCCTGGACGACGCCGTGCACCCGTTCGCCGCCTCGCCCGCCCGCCGCGACATCCGCGTCACGTCGCGCTTCGAGGACCACAGCCTGACCGGCCTGTTCGCGCTCATGCACGAGGTCGGCCACGGCCTCTACGAGCACGGCATCGACCCGGCGCTGGAGCGCACGACGCTCGGCGGCGGCGTCTCGCTCGGCGTGCACGAGTCGCAGAGCCGGCTGTGGGAGAACCTCGTCGGCCGCAGCCCGGCGTTCTGGACGCACTGGCTGCCGCGCATGCGCGACCGCTTCCCGCTCACGCTGCGCGACGTCGACCTCGACACCTTCATGCGCGCGGTGAACATCGTGCGACCCACGCTCATCCGCGTCGAGGCCGACGAGGTGACGTACACGCTGCACGTGATCCTGCGCTACGAGCTCGAGCTGGCGCTCGTCGAGGGCACGCTCGACGTGGCCGACCTGCCGGACGCCTGGGCAGCGAAGATGAAGCAGTTCCTGGGCGTCGACGTGCCCGACGACCTGAGCGGCGTGCTGCAGGACATCCACTGGTCGGAGGGGATCCTCGGCTACTTCCCGACCTACGCGATCGGCAACGTCCTCGCCGCCCAGCTGTGGCGCGCGGCGCACGCCGAGATGCCCGCGCTCGACGCCGAGATCGCCCGCGGCGAGCTCGGTGCGCTGCGCGTCTGGCTGCGCGAGAAGATCCACCGCCACGGCCGGCTGCTCTTGCCGCCGGAGCTCATCGAGCAGGCGGTCGGCGGCCCGCTGGACCCCGAGCCGATGCTCGAGCACCTGCGCGCGAAGTACGGCGCGCTCTACGAGCTGTAGACCGCGCCCGTCGCGGCTAGTGCTGCTCGAGGACCCGGTCGATGAGGCCGTACTCGACGGCCTCCTCGGGCTTGAAGAAGCGGTCGCGCTCCATGTCGTTGCGCACCCGCTCCTCGGTCTGGCCGGTGTGGTGGGCGTAGATCTCGTCCATCCGCTTGCGCGTCTTGAGGATCTCGTTCATGTGGATCTCGATGTCCGTCGACTGCCCGTCGAAGCCGGCCGACGGCTGGTGGATCAGCACGCGGCTGTTGGGCAGCGAGAAGCGCTTGCCCTTCGCGCCCGCGGTCAGCAGCAGCGAGCCCATCGACATCGCGACGCCCATGCACATCGTCTGGATGTCGGGCTTGACGAAGTTCATCGTGTCGTAGATCGCCAGCCCGGCGTAGATCGAGCCGCCCGGTGAGTTGATGTACAGCGAGATGTCCTTCTCGGGATCTTCTGACTCGAGATGCAGCAGCTGAGCGACGATGAGGTTCGCGACCTGGTCGTTGATCGGCGTGCCGAGGAAGATGATGCGCTCGTTGAGCAGGCGCGAGTAGATGTCGTACTCGCGTTCGCCGCGCGCGCTGCGCTGAACGACCGAGGGAATCAGAGGCATGCGCGCATCCTAGTGAGGTGCCCCCACTAGCCTGGATCGGGTGACCAACGCGCTCAGCATCCGCGGTCTCACCAAGCGCTACGACGGCCGTCGCGCCGGCCGGCCGTGGCCCCTGCGCCGTGGCGAGCGCCCGGGCGCGAGCGACGTGGGCGGCTTTCTCGCCGTGCAGGACTTCGACCTCGAGATCGAGGCGGGCAGCTTCTTCGGCCTGCTCGGCCCCAACGGCGCCGGCAAGACGACGATCATCAGCGCCGTCTGCAACCTCATCCGCGTCACGAGCGGCGAGATCGACATCTTCGGCGAGCCGCACGACGCGATGGCGGCGCGGCGGATGGTGGGCCTCGCCGAGCAGGACGTCAACCTCGACCGCTTCCTCGACGTCGAGGAGACACTGCTCTACCACGGCGGCTACTTCGGCATGAAGCGCCCCGAGGCGCGCCGGCGCGCAGCCGAGATGATGGACGTCTTCGACCTGCGCGCGAAGGCGGGCGTGCGCGCGCCGAAGCTGTCGGGCGGCATGCGCCGCAGGCTGCTGCTAGCGCGCGCGCTGATGCACGAGCCGCGCATGGTGATCCTCGACGAACCCACCGCCGGCGTGGACTTCGAGCTGCGCCTGGAGCTGTGGCGCTAC
Organism: uncultured Actinomycetes bacterium; assembly: GCA_963709935.1. Classification (GTDB taxonomy): domain Bacteria; phylum Actinomycetota; class Thermoleophilia; order Solirubrobacterales; family Solirubrobacteraceae; genus CADCVQ01. Next base: position 399,888 of record CAVPYM010000013.1, read on the forward strand.
ATCCACCGCCTGCACGACGAGGGCACGACGATCCTGCTGACGACGCACTATCTCGAGGAGGCCGACGAGCTCTGCAAGGAGATCGCACTCATCCGCGGCGGGCGGCTCATCGCGCGCGACTCGGCCGACGGTTTGCGCTCGGCGTACGGCGCAGACTCGCTCGCCGACGCCTACGTGAGAGCGATGGGCGCGGCCCCTGCAAGCAGTTGACCGGCGCGACCTTTAGCTTTCCGATACGTTTCGACGACCTCCACCAGGGCACGGTCGGGGTTGGATCCAGCATTTCGCGACAGGGATCGGTGGGCGCGGATGCAACACAAGTGGGAGGGAACACGCATGACCCGTAAGAAGCTCGGGGCATTTGCGCTAGTTATCGGCAGCCTCATCATCTTTGCTCTGCCGGCCGGCTCGTTCGGCAGCACGAGTGCCGAACTGAAGGCTGCGCGTGAAGCGCTAGCGAAGGCGGGTCAGCAGCTGCAGGCTGGTCTTGAGAGCACCGTTCAGAAGACCGGCGACGCGACGGCCGGGCTCGTCAACAAGACGAAGGACGGCCTCAAGAAGGCGACCTCGTCCAAGTCCCGCGCGACCGCGACCGATCCGGCGACGCAGCCGCCGACGCACGGCGCCAACCCGCACGGTCAGGGCAGCGTCGCCGTCGTCGACCTCGACCCGAGCAACGAGCGTCCGCTGGCCGCCGACCCCGACGGCGGAGACTCCGGCGAGGACGTCGTCGTCGGCCGGGCCCGCGGCGAGAAGAACGCCGACGGCACGTACCACGGCCACATCTCGGTCCTCGGCCTCTTCGGCAACGACGTCATCCCGATCGACACCGTGCAGGGCGAGACGAAGAACGGTCCGCTGCAGCCGCTGCAGGCCAACGTGCTCGACCCGCTGTGCACGTCGACCAACCAGCAGATCTGCCTCAGCGTGCTGACGGCCAACTCGGTCACCACCGCGCAGGGCTCCTCGAACGACTTCGCCGTCGCGCGGGCATCGCTGCTCGGGCTCGGCGTCGGCGCCGCCGACAGCCAGGGCGCGATCGCACAGGACGCCACCTGCCAGTCGTCGGGCGGCGCCGCCAACACGGCGAACGTCAGCTCCAGCGCCGGCACGGCAGTCGCGCAGGTCGCCAAGTCGTCGAGTACGTCGAAGTCCTGCATCGGGCAGACACCGGTCGTCACGAACACCTCCGAGGTCATCGGCCTCGGCGGCGCCGGCGTCCCGCTGCCCGCCGCCGGTTGCGCGAACGGCACGCCGGACACGCAGTCGGGCCTGCCGGGCCTGCTGCCGATCATCTGCAACGCAGAGGAGATCGCCGGTGCCTCGGCCGTCCGCGAGGCACTCGACGTGTTCGCGCTGCAGGTCGGCACGAACTCGCTGCTGAAGGAGACCACGGCGGCCTCCGAGTCGCTGAGCGTCGCTCCCGAGGCGGGCGTGGCCTGTGAGGACGGCGTCGACAACGACGGCGACGGCGTCATCGACGCGGCCGACCCCGGCTGCCATGTGGGCAACGACATCAATGCCCCGCTGAACCCGAACGACAACGACGAGAGTAACCCGAGCGCCACCGGCACCGGTTCGGGTGACGAGGGCGACGACAACGGCGGCGACGACGCGCAGTGCGCCGACGGCCGCGACAACGACGGCGACGGCCGCGTCGACGCGAACGATCCGGGTTGCCACACCGACGGCAACGCGAACAACCCGGACTCCTACGACGAGTCCGATGACTCCGAGGCCGACGGCGGCGGCGCAGGCGGCGGCGACGACGGCTCGGGTGACCTCGACGCCGGTGCGCTGCCGTTCACGGGCACCGACGTCATCGGCATCTCGCTGGCCGGTCTGCTCGTCCTGGCGGGCGGCCTGTTGCTGCGCCGCCGGGAGGACGTGCGTACCGTTCGGTAGATGCCGGATCGCATCACCGCAGCGCTGACACGGCGCCGCCTCGGCGGCGCCGTGTTGCTGTTGGCGGGCATCATCATCGCGACGCTCGTGCTGTGGCCGAGCGGCAGCGACAACAACGCGAAGCCGTTGCCGGTCCGGATCGTCTCCGTGCCTCCGCTGGGCATGGGCTTCGCGCACCCGCGCGACTGGAAGCGCACGGTCGCGGGCCAGATCATTCGCCTGACGAGCCCCGACGGCACGCTCGTCCTGCTGTTCTCGTCGCCGCTGGACAAGCCGCAGGCCGGCTTCGCCAAGCAGGAGGCGAAGAGCTCGCTGCTCAAGCAGTTCTCGCCGGCGAAGATCGTCCGCGACGCGCGATCGCCGCTCGGGCGCGCCGGCAACGTGCAGAGCTTCGAGCTCACGGGCGAGCGCGGCGAGAAGCTGGTCCGCGCCCTCGTCTACGTCACCGCGACCCAGTGGCGCACCTACGTCGTCACGCTGCTCAGCGGGGAGAACCCGTCGCGGCGCATGCTCACCCAGGCGCGCCGGATCCTCAGCACCGTGAACTTCAGCAAGCCGCGCAAGATCTGACGGCCGCCGGGCAGCCACTAGCCTCGAACGGGTGACCGACCTGCTCGATCGCCACCGCGGGCTGCTCGCGCTCGCGGCGCGCGAGACCGATCGCGTGCTCAAGCTGTGGTCGCAGACGATCGCAGCGCCGGTGCTCGCGTCGTTTCTGTTCATCCTCGTGTTCGGGCTGTCGCTCGGCGGGCGCATCCGCGAGATCGGCGGCGTCGAGTACGACGTCTTCATCGTGCCCGGCCTCATCGCGATGGCGATGGCCCAGGCGGCCTACTCCAACAACTCGTCGTCGGTCTTCCAGGCGCGCGCCGACCGCTACATCAACGACGTGCTCTCGGCGCCGATGCGCTCGTGGGAGGTCAACCTCGGGCTGGCCATCGGGGGCGTCGTGCGCGCGCTGGCGATCGGCGGCTCGCTGTTCGTGCTCGCGCTCGCGGTCACCGACGTGCCGGTGCGCCAGCCGCTGGTGCTGGTGGCGTCGATGCTCATCCTGCTCGTGCTGTTCGCGGCGCTGGGGGTGGTCGTCGGGGTGTTCGCCGAGACGTGGGACCAGGCGGGCTTCGTCAACAACATCCTGATCCTGCCGCTGAGCTTCCTGGGCGGCGTCTTCTACTCCGCCGAGTTGCTGCCCTCGCCCTGGCAGGAGATCAGCCACGTCAACCCGCTGTTCTTCCTCATCAACGCGGTGCGCTACGGCTTCCTGGGCACGAGCGACGTGCCGATCGGGCTGGCGCTCGGCACGACGGCGGCGCTGGCCCTGGCCTGCGTGGCGTGGAGCGTGTCGATGTTCCGCTCCGGCCGGCGGCTGAAGGCATAGCGGCCGGCTCTGAGGTACACGCCGGCGTGCGCGCCGCCCCGGATCGGCCCGCGGGCGGTGCGGCGCGCGCGCCGTTCTGACAGGGTGGGCCTGACGTGTTCGCGCTGAACCTGCCGAACATCCTGACGGTGATCAGGATCCTGCTCGTGCCCGTGCTCGTCGTCGTGCTGCTTGGGGAGAGCGAGAACGGCGACCTCTGGGCGGCGATCGTCTTCGGCCTGGCCTCGGCGACGGACGCCATGGACGGCTATCTCGCGCGGTCGCGCAACGCGATCACGTCGTTCGGCAAGCTCATGGACCCGATCGCCGACAAGCTGCTGATCATCGCGGCGCTCGTCGCGCTCGTCTCGCTCGACCGCCTCGCCGCGTGGGTCGCGATGGTGATCATCGCCCGCGAGCTGTCGGTCACGGTGACCCGCATGCAGGCCACGCAGCACGGCGTGATCATCGCCTCCAACTGGTGGGGCAAGGCGAAGACGATCGTGCAGGTGGCGGCGATCTTCTTTCTCATCGCGGCGGGCGAGCCCGCGCCCGGCTGGGTCGACGGGCTGGTCTACGGCGCCGTGGCGATCACGATCGTCAGCGGGGTGGACTACTTCTTCGGGCTGCGCCGGGTGCTGCGCGAGGCCGAGGCGCGGCGTGAGGCGACGGCAAGCGCGGGCGGGGGCGCGACGTCCGCGCCGACGAAGTCGCCGGCGCCGTAGGCCGCGGGCCACGGGCGCGTCAGCGCCCGGCGGCGTCGAGCCAGTCGCGCATCGACAGGTGATGCAGCGCGTGCTCGCCGGTCGCGAGCTCGTGGCGCAGCTCGCCGAGCAGCCCGAAGCGCTCGGCGACGACGTTGTGCTGGTGGATCGTCTCGAGGTTCTCCTGGCGCGCGCTGACGAAGTGCCCGTCGCCGAGCTCGCCGAGCTGCTCGACGACGCCGCCGATCATCTCGCGCACGCAGTCCTCGACGAAGCGCGGGCGGCGGTGGGCCTTCTCGACGACGGCGCCCTCGTCGCTGCGCTTCATGAGCTCGTAGATCTCCGACGACATCGAGCCCTCGACGATGTCCAGCAGCGTGCGGGCGTCGATCTCCTTGGCGCAGCTCTCGGGCATGCCGATGTGCAGCGTGCCCAGGCCGCGCTGGTTGTGCGTCGCGACGGGCACGTGGTCGAAGATGCGGGCAACCTCCCGCTCGCTGAAGCCGTCGTCGAGCAGGCGCCGGCGCGAGGTGCCCATGACGAGCTGCTGCGCGCAGGGGCAGGCGGTCAGGCCCTGCGCCGCGACGCCGACGAGCCGGCGCGTCCCGGCGGCCGAGGCGACGGCGACGCCGTAGAGCGTGTAGATCTCCTGCGTCGGGATGCCGGAGACCGGCGCCGGCTTGTGCTCGGGGTAGCGGGCGGCGACGGTCACCTCGGCGCGCGCGGCGCTCTGGCGCTCGCGCACCAGCACGGCGATGCGGGTGGCCAGCGCCTCGGCCTTGAACGTCGCGTCGCCGAGCACGACCTCGCCGATGACCTCGTTGACGACCTCCTCGAAGCGCGACATGTGCGCGCCCTTCTGCTGAGCGCCGAGGTCGACGAAGCACTCCAGGCGGGCGGAGAACAGCTGCTCCTGTCCGTTCTGCCGGATTCGCACGATTTTCTCGATTCCGGTGACTCCAACGCGCGAAAGGCTGACGCGCAGACTCGGCGTCTGGGCCTGCACGTCGGACCCGGGGGCGCTCAGGCGCTGCGACATGTTCCCAGCGTATCGAGCGGTTCTGAAAAAACGCGCTTGCGGGCGGCGGATCATGTGCTATCACTCACAAGCCGCTCCCTCGACGGAACCGAGGGCAAGGGCGCGTGAACGGCGGCACCGAGGTCCGAGGGGGGCCGAGCGATGAAGAACCAAGTTCTGCTGGCGGACGAGGCTCCCATCTACGAAGCCGACGAGCTTCGCGGCCTGATCTCGGATGGTCACGAGCGCGGCTTCTTGACCTTCGACGAGATCGCCACGGCACTCGAAGAGGTCGAGGTCACCAAGGAGCAGGTCCATGAGCTGCATGGCTACCTCTCCGAGCAGGGCATCGACATCGTCGGTGCCGACGGGCGTCAGGTCTCCTCCGAGGGGGCCCGCGTCGAGGCGGCCGCGCAGGCCCGCAAGGAGGGCGCGGCCGGCGGCAACCCGGATGCCCCCAAGAAACCCGAGCTGGACCTGACCGTCGAGCCCTCGCTGGACTCGCTGCGGCTGTACCTGCGCTCGATCGGGCGCGTGCCGCTGCTGACGGCGGACCTCGAGATCTCGCTCGCCAAGCGCATCGAGCGCGGCGACATGGATGCCAAGCAGCACATGGTCGAGGCCAACCTGCGGCTCGTCGTGTCGATCGCCAAGGGCTACCTCGGTCGCGGCCTGACGTTCCTGGATCTGATTCAGGAGGGGTCGCTGGGCCTGATCCGGGCGGTCGAGAAGTTCGACTACCGGCGCGGCTACAAGTTCTCGACGTACGCGACGTGGTGGATCCGCCAGGCGGTGACGCGGGCGATCGCGGACAAGGGCCGCACGATCCGCATCCCGGTGCACATGGTCGAGAAGCTCAACAAGGTCGTGCAGGTCGAGCGCCAGCTCGTCCAGTCGCTCGGCCGCGAGCCGACGCCCGAGGAGATCGCCGACAACCTCGAGTGCACGCCGCGCGAGGTGCGCGACATCCTGCGCATGTCCCAGCAGCCGATCTCGCTGGAGCGCCCGGTCGGTGAGGAGGACGAGTCCGAGCTGGGCGACTTCGTCGAGGACGAGGCGGCGGTGTCGCCGTTCGAGCAGGCGTCGGACAACCTGCGCTGCGAGAACGTGCGGCGCGCGCTGGCGGCGCTGCCGCAGCGCGAGCGCGAGGTCATCGAGATGCGCTTCGGCCTGACCGGCGGGCGACCGCGGACGCTGGAGGAGGTCGGCCGGGCGTTCAACGTCACGCGCGAGCGGATCCGCCAGATCGAGAACCACACGCTCAAGAAGCTCGAGTCGCTGCCCGAGGCGCAGACGCTGCGCGACGCGTCCTGAGCCGGGGCGCGGGCGCGCGCGTATGGATGGGCATGCGGTTCGTGCTGGTGGTGGTGGTGGTGCTCGCGGGCGCGGTGCTCGCGGGCTGCGGCGGCTCCGGCTCGGATGACGACGGGCCTGGCTCCGCGCCGGCGGCGGCGCGGGACGTGCGCGTGCAGCGGCCCGCCGCCGATTCGGATGCCGATGCGGCGGACGCCGGTTCGGCTTCGGCGGACGGCGGCGTCCTGCGCGGGACGTACCCGCGCCTGAACGGCCGGCGCGACGACCTCGCGCGCTACCGCGGCGATGTCGTGCTCGTCGTGAACACAGCGACGGCGTGCGGCTACACGCCGCAGCTCGAGGGGCTGGAGGCGCTGTACCGCGAGCGGCGCGGCGATGGCCTGATCGTGCTCGGCTTCCCGGCCAACGACTTCGCCGGCCAGGAGCCGCGCTCGAACGAGGAGATCGCCGAGTTCTGCCAGGCCAACTACGGCGTGACGTTCCCGATGTTCGCGAAGACCGTGGTCACGGGCGAGGACGCGAACCCGCTGTTCAGGCGGCTCTCGGCCGTTGTCGGGGCGCCGGAGTGGAACTTCAACAAGTACCTCGTGGACCGGCGCGGGAAGGTCGTCGCGCGGTTCGGGGCGGGGGCCGAGCCCGATGCGGCGGAGCTGACGGAGCGGGTGGACGCGCTGCTGTGATTCCGTCCGGACCAGAACGTATGTTCTGGTCTACCAGGTCGCGCTGGCGACGAAGGGCGGAAACCAGAGCTGGAACGGGCTTGTCAAACGGTTCAGTCCAGCTCGCCGCGACTACTTGTTCGTTCTCGTCGCAGACGGACGGCGCTGGTTCATTGCCTCGGCCGCGGTCGACGGGGGCGCCCAGATCGTTCTCGGCGGGCCGAAGTATGCGCGCTACGAGGTCGAGCGCGGCCGCCCGATCGAGACGCTGCGCGAGACCCGATCGCTAGACTCCGCGGGCCCTGGCGGGGTTCCGGAGCGGTCAAACGGGCTCGGCTGTAAACCGAGTGGCTACGCCTTCGCAGGTTCGAATCCTGCCCCCGCCACTGAGCTTCCGACGGCGCCGATTTCGACGATCGAGACGGCGCCGTCGACACCGTTTGGCGGCGACGCGCCAACCTGACAGGATCCAGCGCGTCCCCGAGCCGAAGGAGTCGCCCATGGAATCCTCCGCGCCCGCGCGCGTCCTGGTCGTCGCACACCGGACCGCCGCCACGCCGGCGTTGCTGGACGCGGTCCGCGCGCGCGCCGCAGCCGGCCCCGCGGAATTCACGCTGCTCGTGCCGCGCGCGCCGCATGGGCTGCACCGGTTCGTCGATCCCGAGGACACCGACGACGCCGAGGCGCAGGACATCCTCGAGCTCGCGCTGCCGCTGCTCGAGGAGGCCGCGGGCATGCGCGTGGAGGGCAAGATCGGCGATCCCAACCCGGCCGACGCGATCCAGGACGCCGTCAACATCGACGGCTACGACGAGATCATCATCTCCACGCTGCCGGCACGCGTGTCGAAGTGGCTGCACATCAACCTGCCGAGCAAGCTCACGCCGCTGGGGCTGCCGATCACGACGGTGACGGCGAAGAGCTCGCGCGCGGCGCGCGCGTAGCCGGACCGGCCGCGCCGGCGCTCGGGCCCAGGCTGTCGCGCAGCGCCTGCTCGGTCGACCAGAACGCCAGCTCCTCCCACGGCAGCTCGTCGGGCGCGAACGCGCGCACCTGCGATGCCTCGGCCGTCGCGTGGCCGATCCCCAGCGCCCGCGCGTCGAACACGATCAGCACCGCGCGCGTGTCGGCGCGCGAGTAGACGCCGACGAGCGCGCCGAGCTCGATCTCCATCTCGAGCTCCTCGCGCGTCTCGCGCACGGCGGCGTCCTCGACGGACTCGCCCAGCTCGACGTAGCCGCCGGGAAACGTCCAGCGGCCCGCGCCCTCGTGCTGCGTGCGGCGCAGCAGCCAGATCCGGCCGTCCTCGTCGCGCGGGATCGCCGCGGCGACCGGCTCGGGGCTCCACAGCGCGTGGTAGCCGCAGCGCTCGCAGCGCAGCTCGCGCGGGAACGTGACGAGCGCCGGCTGCGCGCAGCGGGGGCAGAAGCGGACGTCCTCGAGCGCGGGGTTGAGGCTGGCCATCGGGCCGAGACGCTACCGCCCCGCCGCCGTGTGAGCCGTTCGTCGAGCCGCGGTCCTCCCGGGCGCTACGCTTTCGCGTCTCGCCCTCCTAGCTCAGTTGGTAGAGCACTTCCATGGTAAGGAAGGGGTCATCGGTTCGAGTCCGATGGAGGGCTTCATCCGATCTCCCCGCTCAGGCGGGGATTCTCATCTCTCGGGCCGCTCGAGCGCCGATCATCTCGTGGCTGGTGGGGCGTTTGTGGGGCGCCCGCGCTCCTGATAGCGCCCCAACTGCGGCCGGCCGAACACGCAGGGGGCGAGATTCCCGCATCGTGCGACATCAGCGGTGAGCAGCCGATGCCGCACCTTCCCAACACCCCGTTCGACGACCCCGAGCCCGCTGCCGTGCTCACCGCGGTGGAGGTCGCCGAGCGCATCCGGGTCGATGCGCGGTCGGTGCGGCGCGCGGTGGCCCGCGGTGATCTCACCGCCAGCCGCGCCTGCGGGCTGCGGATCCTGGCCAGCGACGCGGCGGATTGGTGGCGATCGCGGACCGTGCTCGCGACGACGCCACCACCGGCGGCTGCGTCGGCGCCCTTCGACGGCCTGCCGGAGCGGGCGCGCCGCGCGGCTCGGCCGCGACGTCCAGAGGCTCCCGCCCGCCTGCCGCTTCCCCCGCGCCGTGGAGATGGGCCATGACCGAAGCCCCGGTCCGCGAGGGCGTCGAGGTCCGGCGCTTCGCCCGGAAGGACGGAACGGTCACCGAGGTCTTCAGCGTCCGCGTCAAGGACGTCGACGGCACGCGCCGGCGGCGCAGCTTCGACAGCCTCGAGGATGCGCTGGACTACCGAGCGCGGCTGCGGTCGGCGCGGCGCTGGCGCCCGGAGGAGCTGCGTCAGGAGCAGGCCGGCACCCAGACGCTCGGTGCGTTCTTCGAGCAGTGGTGGGTCGAGCGCGCGATGCCCGAGCTCGCGCGAGCGACGCTTGCGGTCTATCGCTGCCTGTGGGAAGCACACGCCGCCCCGCGTCTTGCCCGTCTGCCGATGCGCGAGATCGACGCGCGCCGGGTCGTCGCCTTCCGCGGCGAGTTGCTGGCGGCGGGTGTCGGGCCCACGTCGGTCGTCAAGACGATGGCGATGCTCCAGCGCGTCTTTCGCGACGCCGTCGAGTACGGCGACGTCGCATTCAATCCGTTCAAGGCGGTGCGCAAGCCCTCGCCGGGACCGTCGCGCGTCGCCCGTCCGCTGACACCGCTGCAGGTCGAGCGGCTCGTGGCCGACCTCGAACGCGGCGGCAGCCGCCTCAGCGCCGTGCTCGTGCGGCTCATGGCGTACACGGGGCTGCGACCGCAGGAGGCGCTCGCGCTGCACTGGTACGCCGTGGGCAAGGCGACGCTGCTGGTCGAGCTCGCCAACGCCGACGGCCAGCTCGACCGCCTGAAGAACCGAAAGCGTTCACGCAAGCGCAGCCGCACGGTCGACCTGATCGCGCCGATCCGCCGCGACCTTCTGTCCTGGCGACAGGAGTTAGGCGCGCCCGACGACGGCGCGCTGGTGTTCCCCCACGAGGTCCACGGCCGCCTCTGGTTCGGCGACGAGTACCGCAACTGGCGCCGACGCGTCTACGTCCCCTCGGCCGAGGCCGCAGGCCTGCCGTCGCGCCGACCCTACGACTTGCGTCACACCTGGGCTGCATTGCTCATCGCCGAGAAGCGCCTGTCCATCGCCGAGATCGCCGAGCAGCTCGGCGACAAGACGTCCACGGTGCTGGATACCTACACGCACGTGCTCAACGAATGGCGCGGCGCCGGCCCGGTCGACATCGAGGCCGAGATCCGCGATGCCGCCGATCGCGCCGCCACAGACCTGTCAGCGGAAGGAGAGCCAGATGCACGACCCCGTTGAGATCCGCCGCCGGGTCGACCGGCTGCTGGTGCGCCTGTCGCGCCGCGACGACTACGGCGAGCTTCTGGCCCACGGACATGTCGTTCGTCAGGTCGAGGACGCCGACGCGTGGCGGGCCGCCATTCGCGCCCAGGCACGGGCGGATCGCATCGAGGTGCGGACCGGTGCTGACGGATGTGCTGTGTCCGCGCTGCTGGTCGGTCGGCGCGACGACGACACCGGCGACGGCGAGTACATGGCGGCCCTCAGAGAGATGGCCGCCAGGGCCGCCGCGCTGCGGCACGAGCCGGCCTTGGTCACGCGCCATCGTTCCGAGATGCTCATCAGCTGCGATCGCTGCCCGGCGCTCGGCTACGCCGATGCCGAGGATCACGTGATCGGCGGCAGCCTCCTCGATACCGGCTGTCCCACAGAAGGGAAACCGCGGGCGACGCCGCTCAGCATCGTGTGGGCGCGCTCGGCTTGAGATGGGGTGCTCGCCCGGCGGAAACGACGGCGTCACGGGTTCCGGTCGCCCGCTACCCCCGCCGGCACGTGGCCGCAGCTGTCGTGTTTCACACCGCCGCCGCGCGGAGTGCGTCGGCGACGACCTGCTCGATGTCGCGGCCTTCGCGTGCCGCGCGTTCGGTCAGGCGGTCGAGCGTCCCGCCGTCGACGGGAACCGTGACTTTCACCGCGATGTCCGGGTTGCCGGACGTGACGTGGACCTCAGCTCCTGTGAGCGCGTCGTCGAACGCGTCGGGAGCGATGTCGTGAACATCGGCCATGTCTTGCATCCTGACGGGTCAGCGGGAGTTCCCGTACGCGCGTCGTGATCGGCGGCGACGCCGTGCTACGCGGCGATCTCGCTGCCAGGCCATGCGCCGGACTTGACGCGAACGTAGAGCGTGTCGGGCGCGAGGTCGGCGCCGTCTGGCCAGACGACCGTGCCGGTTTCGTTGTCCACTGAGACTTTGACGAAACCCTCGGGCGTTCGGGCCTGCTGGAAGACGGGTCCTCGCATCCGGTCGAGGATGGCGACGTCGGCGCGCGATCCGTCGGCGAATGTGATGTTGAGAACGCCGTGTGCGACGACGCTCACGTCCGTGATGTCTGGGGTCAGTCCGGTCATTGCAGCGGCTCGATCTCCATCAGTGTTTCACCATCGCGAGCTCGCCGCCAGTTCTCGGTGAGCTCTTCCTGATGCAGTTCCGCCCACGCGAGGACGAACCGGAGCTGCCGCCGGCCGAGCGTGCTGTCCATGACTTCGAGGGTGTCGATGCGGACCTTGGCCTGGCCGTCGACGTGCCGTGCGTGGAAGTGCGGGAAGCCGTGATCGTCGAAGTACATCGCGATGACGATCCCGAGGAAGCGGCTGATGGTCGGCACGACGTCATGGTGTCGCGCGCGCCGGCGTCAGCGGCCTCGCAGGTCGGCCGCTCATGGGCGCGGCGGGTTTCGAACCTGCGACCTCTCGCGTGTGAAGCGAGGCGGAATCGTGCTCGATGTGGTCGATTTGCAGGTGAAAAGCTCGACGTAGCCAGGGCGGCTGGGCACGATCGGCCACGGATCTGCACGATCGGCCACGGGGTTTCGGCCATCGGATGGCCTAACCCCTGTGGTGCGCACGACTGCTCCGTTGCGCGAGCACGGGCAACGTCGCAGGGGGTCAGGACCGGCGTCTTGCCGACAGCATGCAGATGGCTGTCGCTGGTGCATCCGAGCAGCTCGTCGAGCTGCTGAGCCGCGCCGCCCGGACGCAGGACGGCGAGGTCAGGCTGCTCACCAGTAGCGAGGTCGCCCGGGTCCTCGGCCGCCACCGCAACTGGGTGCAGCGCAACGCCGCACGGCTGGGCGGCCTTCGCCTGCCTGACAGCGATGAGTGGCGCTTCACGCCCGGGCGGCGTCGCGGCCGGACTGCTGGCGTCGCAGGACGACGCGGCCGCCGTCGGGCGGGCCGGTGGCCGCCGCTTGGCCTATCCGCCGGCCAAGAAGACGCTCGCCGACCGTCCGCGGCGCGCCGAACCCGACTCGAGAGGAGAACCGGATGCCCCGGCCAGCACGTGGAAGCGTTGAGATCGTCAAGCGCAAGGACGGCCTGCGCACCTTCTGGGCGCGCGTCACCGTCGACGGGCGCCGCCACCGCATCCGCCTGGGGACCGACCGCGACGGCTGGACGCCCGCGGGCGCGCAGGTCGAGCTCGAGGAGCAGATCAAGGCCATTGCGGCCGGCACGTGGTCGCTGCCCGCGCAGCCGACGGGCGGCGAGGAGGACCCGACGTTCCGGGCGTTCGCCTCCAGTTGGCTTGAGGACAACATGCTCGAGTGGCGCCCGAGCACCCTCAACGACGTTCGCTGGCGCCTGGAGAGCCACCTCCTTGCCCACGTCGGCGAAGACCTCCATGTCGACGTTTGACATCCCGCGGATCACGTAGGTCAAGACCGCGCTGCTGAAGGAGAGCCGCCGGATCACCGACTCCCGGGACGCGGGCGTCATCGAGCGCGACGCCTACAACATGCCGCTGCGGCCGCTATCGAATGAGTCGATCAACAAATGTCTGGCGTTGCTCAGCCGAATCCTCGATGACGCCGTCGAGCGCGGCTACCTGCGCGACAATCCCGCCCGCCGCGTCAAGCGACTGCGCCACCACCGCCCGCGTCGGCCGGTCCTGCAGCGCCATGAGCTGCGGGCGATGTTCGAGGCCGCCGACCGCTTGGACCTGCGCGCCACCGGGCTGACCGACAAGGTGCTCGAGGTCGCCGTGCCGCGCGCCGAGGGCCAGTCGTTTCCGAAGATCGCCGAGCGGTTGTCGATCACGCAGTCCACCTCCCACTACCGCTTCAAGCGCTACGAGCAGGCCGGTGACCCGATCCCATTCTTCCGCGCCTGGGTCCGGGTACTGGCGGCGGCCGGTCTGCGCATCGACGAGGCCTGCCGCGCGCGCCGCAGTGACGTCGACCTGCTCGCCAAGACCGTGCGCGTGGGCCACGCCAAGACTCCGGCGGGTATCCGCACAGTCCAGCTGACGCCGGACACGGCCACCGACCTTGAGCGCTACCTCGAGCTGACCGCCGGCAGGCCCGAGACAGCGCCGCTGTTGCCCACCTCCAACGGCACCGCGTACAACCGCACCAGCGCAGCAGCCAGCATCGTCAAAGCGCTGGTCGCGCAGCCGATACGGTCCTGGCCGAGCGCGGTCAGCCGGCGCTGCCCGAGGGCGTGACCGCCCATGCGTTGCGCGAGACGTACTTCACCTACATGCATGAGGAAGGTGCGCCGCCGCGCTGGGTCGCCGGCCAGGGCGGCCACAGCGACCCGTCGACGTCGCTGCGCATCAACACCGAATCGCTGCGTGGCCGCCAACGACGCCAGCACGGAAAGGGCTTCGACGACCTGGTCAATGGCAACGGGACGAACGACGCTGACGACGCTGACGTCTGATCGAGGGCGAAGCACGAACGGTCTACGATGATGGGTATGGCCACGACGCGCCCGAAGACCGTGCCGAAGCTGCAGGGAGACGCCGGGTTGCCGGAGGTGATCGAGGTGGTCAACGGGCTGACCGAGGCGCTCGCGGACCGCCTTGCGGTTTCTCCGTCGCGGCCGCTCGACGCAGCGCACCCGAGCGCCTCGATCGTCTACACCGACGAGGCGTACGACGCGCTCACCGCGCGCCTCGAAGCGCCGCCCGCGCCCAACGAGCAGCTGAAGCGAACGATGTCTGGCCGAGCGACGCTCCAACCGTGAACGGCGACATGCGGGTGGCGGTGCTCCGCGCGCCGGCGCCCGCGTTTCGCAGCGGAAGGATCGAGCTGGACGACTGGTTGGCCCGGCACGGTCTGGCGGCCACGCGTTCGGGATCGGCGCGCGTCTACCTCGCCGAGGATCAGACCGGGGTAGTGGGCTACTTCGCGCTCTCGGCCGGGTCGGTTGACCCCGCGCGGGCCGGGACTCGGACGCGTAGCGGGATGCCGAGGCACCCCATCCCCGTTGTGCTGCTGGCCCGGCTTGGTCAGCGAGCAAGCACAAGGCCGTGGGCTCGGACGCGCACTGGTCGAGCATGCCGCGCTGGCGACCGTCAAGGTCGCCCGGCTTGTCGCGGTGCGCGCGCTCGTCGTCGACGCCCTCGATGAGGCGACCGCCCGGTTCTACGCACGAGTGGGGATGACGTCCAACGAGGACAATCCGCTCTGGTTGGAGATCCTCGTCAAGGATCTCGAGCCGCTGGTCGGTGACCAGACCGGCACGTAGCGGGCGGGTCAGGACGAGGCCCCGACTGCTGAGTGTCAATCGCCACGGTCACGGCCCGGGTCGACCCGTACCCGCACGCAGATACCGATGCCGGGCACGTGCATCCGCTCCCGCCCCGGATTGTCGAAGACCGGGCCCGAGGTGTGGTGGCGCCAATGCGCGATCGGCGATCGCCTCGTCGGCTCGTGCGGTTCATCGGCGTGGCGCGCGCCGCTCTGCGGGGGCGGCGTGGCGGCCGCGGATCGCTCCGACGCACGACGAGCTCGTTGCGTGATCACGAGCTCGTCGCCGCCGTCCGCGAGCGCGAGGATCGCCAGCGCCCCCGCGCGGGTCAGCGCAACCGTCCAGATCTTGCGCTCGGCGTCAAACCGGCGTTCGGGAAGCGCGCGTAGCGCCGGCAACCTGCGCTCGCTGTAGGGGCCCGCGATCTCGATGGCGCCGCCGCGCAGAACGCCGCGTCCGACATCCAGTCGCGACAAGCACGCGGCGGCAGGCTGGGTGATGTCGACATCGATCCCGCGTTCCTCGAGTTCGGCGATCACGCCGCAGACCCTTCGCAGGTGCTCGCGGCGAGCCGGCACGCTCCAGTCCTGGGAGTCGCGGCGGGAGTGCCGCTTCGGCAGCGTTTTGATGCAGTCGACGATGGTCTCGTCGTACGGCGCGCAGGCGAGTCGCATCAACCCTCCGATGGCGTCGATGCGCAGGGCCATCAGCACGGGGGAAACTCGTCGCAGGCCGACGAGCTGCTTGGGGCCGTGGGTATCGGGGCTTTCCGCGGCCGCGCCGTCGAAGGCGTGGCGGGGGGTTCGCTGCGGCGTCGCACCGAGCGGGCGGGACGTCGTGTTCGCGTCTGGGCACTACGCGGGCGCTGTGCAATGCGAGACCGCGCGCGCCGGCCGGGCTGCGCGTGTTCGGCGCTTGTGGGCACGCTGTGGGCGGGGGCCAACGGTCTGAGCCCGGCGAGGATCAGGCGTGGCGGGCGTCGTTCGAGCCGGTGGGTCGGCGCCGCTGCGCGACGAGCTGCCGTTGACGAGTTGGGCGCTCGGGTATCCGTTGATCCGGTCATGCCGTCCAGCGCGACCGCGGTCAGGACCAGCCCAACCAGAAGCACCACCCCAACCGCCACCCAACGCGCGGCGACCCGAGGCTGACCACGTCGTCGCCGCGAGTGCCCTCGATCGCCACCTCGGTTTGCGAGCGACTCGGTATTGATGCTACCTTGCAATAAGGACGCGCGTTCGCATGCAGGTACCCCAACGACGTGCTCGACATCGATGCACGCGCAAAGGAGTGGCACATGATCAAGTCCATCGACCTCTCTCCCAAGACGAAGGTGCTGCCCGCCGACAACCACTCGACGGTGGTGGCGCACTTCCGCTGGTCGCGGTAGCACGGCGACGCTCACCGCGTCGTTCGATCGACCGGTGACGACGGGAGCGCGGGGGCCGGCACGTTCGTGCGGGCCCCCGGCTGCCGTGCCGCTCGCGTGACGGGCCGGTGCGTGACGGCGGCAGGACTCCGACCGGGCGATCCCGTCGCCCGCGTTCTCCGAGGCTGGGAGATGGGTTGAGCGATCACGACGCAGCGTCAGTTCAGACCACGATCGGGCCGCGTCTCGTCCGCGTCGATCTCCGTGAACTGCGAGGAGACCACACCCTCGCATTGACGCCGACGGGCGCCGCGTTCGAGATCGCGTCGCCGGCCGCGGTCGTGCGCGAGGCGCTGCTCCTCTGCGATGGCACCCGATCGGCGCTCGAGGTCGCGGCGCGGACGGGCCTCACCGATGGCTTCGAGGAGATCGTCGACGTGCTGGCCGCGCAGGGCTGCATCACGGATCTGCCTTACGCGCCGGGTGAGGCGCACTGTCTGCGCTTCGGTCGCCGCCCCGCGGCACCGCGCCCGCTGCGCATCGCGCTCGCGGGTGACGCAGCGCTCGTCGAGTCCGCGCGGAAGCAGTTCGCAGACGACGGTGTCGACCTGTTGCCGACGAGCAGCGACGACCCTGGAGCGCTCGCGGGTGTGGAAGGAGGCGTGCTCGTCGTGCTGCGGGATCGCTTGGACGTCGGGTATCTGACCGAGATCGACGAACGCTGCGCGGCGGCCGGAGTCGCCTGGGTGCCGTTTCATCTCGATCGCGAGAGTGCGTGGCTGGGTCCGGCGATCGGCGCCGATGTCGGCTTGCGCTACCGCGACGTTCTCGATCGCCGCCGGTGCGCCGTGCTCGAGGAGAGCCTGTTCGACGCGCTCGTCTCCGACACGCTCGCGCCGTGGGACTACCTCCCGCCGGCGGGCGAGCTGCGATGGATGCTGGCCGTCGCGTTGGTCGAGATCGAGCGTTGGCGCAGCGGTGGGACGAGCGCGCTTCTGGGCAACGAGATCGAGCTTGAGCCGCGCACGTTTGCGGTGACACCGCACCCCGTGCTCCCGCCGCCCGACGCGCCCGGGGCGGCCCATTATCGCAACACGACGACGTCCGGTGCCGCGCTGCTGCTCGACGAGCGCACCGGGTTGATCGCGTCGCTGTCGCAGATCACCCACCCGCCGGTTGTCCCGCGCGTGCTGACGACGGTCGTCGCCCGGGTGAGCGACACCCTGCGCCTCGCCCCGTGGGCGATCAATCCCGTCTGCGGCGGCAGCATGCTGTACGGCTCGCCGGAGCGCGTCGGCCAGAGCGCGATCGGCGAGGGCATCGAGCGCTACTGCGGCAACTGGGTCCAAGCGGGCCGACTGCGCCGGGCAAGCCACGCGCAGCTGTGCGCGGCGGGCGAGGACGCGCTCGACCCGCGGGCAATGGTCCTGTACACCGATGCGCAGTACGACGAGCCGGGCTTCCCGTTCGTGCGCTTCGACACCGATCTGCCGGTGCAATGGATCAGAGGCCGCTCGCTCACTCGCGACGTGGAGGCATGGGTACCGGCGAGCTTCGCCTACGTCAACTGGCATGTCGCGGAGTTCGTGGACGAGCCGCCCACAAACTTCCCGCTCTATCCCGGCATCGCCGCCGGGCAGACGCTCGACGACGCGATCTGCGCCGGCCTCGAGGAGCTCATCGAGCGCCACGCGACGATGGTCTGGTGGGCGAACCTCCCCGCGCTGCCCGCGGTCGAGCTGACGCACCGACTCGCCGCCGTCTGGGAAGGGGAGCCCGCGCGCCTCGGTCAGCGCGCGACGCTGCTGTCGTTGCCCAACCGCTTCGGCGTGCCGGTGCTTGCCGGCATCGTGGAGAACGTCGAGGAGCAGCTGCTGAGCATCGGGTTCGCCGCCCGGGCCGATCCACTGGAGGCCGCGCTGAAGGCCTGGAGCGAAGGCCTGACCAACCAGGAGATCAGCCGCGATCTGCAGCAGGAGCACGGGCTCTTTCGCGAGGCGGTTCGGCTGGGGCTCAAGAGCGGCGGCTTCATCAAGCCGTGGCGCGTCGACCGCGCCTATCTCGATGACTTCCGCGGCGACTTCCGCGATGTCGGCGACCTCGAATGCCAGCCGCAGGTCTACCTCGATCCGCGCGCGATCGAGCGCGTGCGGCCGTGGCTGCAACCGCGCGGGACGTTTACCTCCGACGAGCTTCCAGCCCTCGCGGAGCGCTCGGCCGCCCACTACCGCGCACTCGTCGAGCACGCCGGCCTGGAGGTCTTCTGCGTCGATCTGACGACGCCCGACGTCGCCGCCAGCGGGCTGCGCGTCGTGCGGATCATCGTGCCGGGGCTCGTGCCGAACTTCCCGGCCGCGTTCCCGTTCCTCGGTCGATCGCGCCTGCAGGACGAAGCCGTCGAGCTGGGCTGGCGCGAGCGGCCGCTCGGTGAGCACGAGCTGAACCTGTTCCCGCTCGCCCATGCCTGAGCCGCCGCAGGCGCAATGCTGAACCGCCGCCTGCTGGCGCTCGTGCGCTGCGCGCGAGCGCAGGTGCTCGTCGCCGTGGCGATCGGGCTGGCGATCACCGCCACGTACCTCGGCCAGGGACTCGTCGTCGCGCACGCGCTGGCGCGGATCTTCGCCGGCCGGCCGTTCTCCGACATCACCGGGCTGTTGCTCGTAGCCCTCGTGCTCATCGGGCTGCGCGGCGGGCTGATCTGGGCGCGCGAGCAGGCGGCCACGGAGATCGCGGCCACGGTGAAGCTGACCCTGCGCGCACGTCTGTACGAGCACCTGCTCGCGCTCGGGCCGGGCTACCTGTTGCGCACCCGCACGGGGATGGTGCTGACGACGCTCGTCAACGGCGTCGAGTCGCTGGACCGCTACGCGGCGGTGTTCGTGCCGCAGTTGCTCGTGTCGCTCGTCGGGACGCTCGCCTGCGTGGCGATCATCGCCACGGTCGACCCGGTGGTTGGCGTCGTCGTCCTGGCGTGTGGCGCCTCGGTGGTGTTCGCACCGCGAGTCATGCGGCGGATGCTCAGCGAGAGCAGCCGGACGTACTGGCGGCGCTGGCGCACGCTCGGCGCGGAGTACCTCGACGCGGTGCAGGGGATGTCGACGCTCAAGGCGCTCGGCGCCACGCGCGCGCACGGGAAAATGCTGCGCGAGCGGTCGTGGGGCTTCTACCGCGCGTCGCTGCGGCTGACGGCGATCTCGAACATGAGCGTCGGCGCGATCGGCCTGGCCGAGAGCGGTGGCCTGGCGCTGGCGATCGGGGTCGGCGCGCTGCGCTTCGAGGCCGGTGCGCTGTCGATCACCGAGCTGCTCGTGCTGCTGCTGCTCAGTCGCGAGGCGTTCCGGCCGCTGAAGGACCTGCAGACCGCCTTTCATTCCACGTACTCGGCGGAGGCCGCGGCGGGCGGCATCTTCGACCTGCTCGGGGCCGAGCCCGCGATCACCGATCCGATGGACTCGTCGCGTCCATCGCTCGGCCGGATCGCCGGTACCGCAGCGCCAGCGGTCTCGTTCGACCGCGTGAGCTTCGCGTACGGCGCCAGTGCCCGCCCAGCGGTGGACGACTTCTCGCTCGCCGTGGCGCCGCGCGAGACCGTGGCGATCGTGGGGCCGTCGGCGCCGGCAAGACCACCGTGCTGTCGCTGCTGCTGCGCTTCTTCGATCCCGACTCCGGCCTCATCTGCGTCGACGGCGTGGACGCGCGCGAGATCGGGCTGGCGCGGCTGCGATCGCTGGTCTCCGTCGTGTCGCAGGACGTCTACCTGTTCCACGGCACGGTCTTCGACAACGTAGCCTTCGGCCGGCCCGGCGCCACGCCCGACGAGGTGCGGCGGGCGTTGCGGCTCGCCAACGCGAGCGACTTCGTCGAGGCGCTTCCGGCCGGAGCGGAGTCGGTCATCGGCGATCGCGGCCTGACGCTTTCGGGGGGTCAGCGCCAGCGGCTGGCGATCGCGCGCGCCCTGGTCAAGGATGCGCCGATACTCGTGCTCGACGAGGCGACCTCGAGCGTCGACGTCGAAGGGGAGGGCATCGTGCAGGAGGCGCTCGAGCGCGTCCGCGAGGGTCGCACGACGCTCGTCGTCGCCCACCGCCTGTCGAGCGTGAGATCGGCCGACCGAATCATCGTGCTGGACGCCGGCCGGGCCGTCGAGCTCGGCGGGCACACGGAGCTGATCGCTGCCGGCGGCGCCTACGCGCAACTGGTCGCGCGCCAAGAGGGCATCGCATGATCGCCGCGATCGCCGCGCCCGCTTCGCGCCGCCCTAGTCTGCGCCGGTTCAGCCCCCTGCTCGTCATCCTGCGCGGCTTCCGGCGCAAGCTCGCGGCGACGATCGCGTGCGGGATCGTCGACCAGGCGCTCGCGCTGTCCGCAGCGGCCGTCGGCGCCTACGTCGTCGGGTTGGCCGCGACCGGTGCATCGGTCGGCGAGCTGCGGCCGTGGCTCATCGCGCTGGGCGTGCTCGTGCTGCCGCGCGCGGCGATGGGCTGGCTGGAGTCGTGGTTCGCGCACGATCTCGCCTATCGCTGCCTCGTCGAGATGCGCGTGCAGTGCTACGACGCATTCGAGCGCCTGACGCCGGGTTTCATGCTCAAGCGGCGCGCGGGCGATGTCGGGGCGACGGTGCTAGCGGACGTCGAGCAGTGCGAGCTGTTCTTCGCGCACACCCTCAGCCCGCTGATCGTGGCCGTCGTCGTGCCGCTCGGCGCGCTCGCAGCCCTCGCCGCCATCGACCCGGCGCTCGCGGCCGTGCTCGTCGTGCCGCTGCTGGCGGTGGCCAGCGTGCCGGCCTGGTGGCGCCGCCGCGCCGGCGCTCAGGGTCGAGCGCTGCGCGACCGCCTAGGCGACCTCAACGCCGACACGGTCGACAGCGTGCAGGGCCTGCGCGAGGTCGTCGTCTTCGGCCAGGAAGAGCATCAGCTCGGCCGACTGGCGGGTTCGACGCGGCGGCTGGCGGACGCGCACCGCGACTACGCGCGTCGCTCGGGCGCCGAGCGCGGGCTGACCGACGCCCTGATGGCCCTGGGCCTCGTCGCGGTGCTCGCCACGGCGGCCGCGCTCGTCGCCGACGGCGAGCTGTCACGCGAGCTGTTCCCGGTCGCCGTCGTCCTGGCCGCGTATGCGTTCGCACCGCTCGTCGCCCTTGGCGAGACGCTGCACCAGCTCGGTGCGGTCGCCGCCGCCGGCGAGCGGATCCTCGCGTTCCTCGGCGAGCCGGCCCCGGTCACCGACCGGCCGGCCGCGTCGCTGCCGCGGCGCATCGCCGCGGACGTCCGGTTCGAGGACGTCACGTTCGCCTACGAGCCGCATCTCCCTGCCGCCGTCCGCGGCGCGAGCTTCCACGCGGCGGCCGGGGAGACGGTCGCGCTCGTCGGCGCATCGGGCGCCGGCAAGTCGACCTGCGCACACCTGCTGCTGCGCTGGTGGGATCCGTCGGGCGGCCGGATCACGATCGGCGGACACGACGTAGCCGACATCCCGCTGCGCGACTTGCCGGGGCTTGTCGCCTTCGTCCCGCAGGACACCTACCTGTTCAACTGCTCGGTCGGCGACAACATCCGCATGGCCCGGCCCGGCGCGACCGAGGCCATGGTCGAGCGCGTCGCTCGCGACGCGCTCGCGCACGACTTCATCACGTCCGAGCTCGGCGATGGCTACGACACCGTCGTCGGCGAGCGCGGCGCCCGGCTGTCGGGTGGCCAGCGCCAGCGGATCGCGATCGCCCGCGCACTGCTCACCGATGCGCCGATCCTCCTACTCGACGAGGCGGTCTCGAACCTCGACGCCGAGAGCGAAGCGGCGCTCGAAACGGCGATGCGGCGGGCGCGGGAGGGGCGGACGAGCCTCGTCATCGCGCACCGGCGCTCGACCGTGCGGGCGGCCGACAAGGTCGTCCTGCTGCGCGCCGGCGAGGTCGTCGACGTCGGCAGCGACGGCGAGCTCATGGCGCGCTGCGCGCCCTACCGCCAGCTCATGAGCGAGGGCGGACAGAAGGACACGGGCAAACCAACGAGGGGGAGTGCAGACCATGAGGGGCACACGAACGAGGGCCGTCGCCGCGGCGACCGCGGCCGCGCTGGCCCTGACGATCGGCGCGTGCGGCGATGACGAATCGAACTCGGACGGCGCGTCGAGCGCGCAGACGGCGAGCGGGAAGTTCCCGGTCACCGTGACCGACAAGAGCGGCACGAAGGTCACCGTCGACAAGGCGGTCACGAAGATCGCGTGCATGAGCGTGACCTGCGTCGACATCGTCGCCGAGCTCGGGTTGAGCACGACGGGCGTGACGGACAGCGGTCGGAAGATCGCCGCCGAGCCGGCGTACTTCGGTCCCGACAAGGCGAAGGCGCTGGGGCGGATCCGCGGGACGCTGTTCGCCCCGAACGTCGAGGACGTCGTCTCCGAGCAGCCCGACCTCGTCATCGGGGCCGCCGGGCGCCAGGACAAGTTTCGCAGCGCGATCGAGGCTCAGGCGCCGATGTACCTCGTGGGGCCGGGCCGGTATACCGACACGATCAAGCAGCTGCGCGACATCGCGAAGCTGACGGGCCGCGAGACGCAGGCCGAGACGGCCGTCTCCAAGCTCGAGGCGAAGGTCGCGGCCTACAAGGCCGCCTCGCGCGGCGACGTCACGCCGCTGATCATCTATGGGTCGCCGAAGGAGCTCGGCATCTCGACGAACACGTCGGTCGCCGGCTCCACGCTGGCGGCGGTCAACCCGTACCCGTGGAAGGTCCCGGCCGGCGTCGAGGAGGACGGCGCGGGCGACATTCCATACTCGATCGAGCGCGTGCTGAAGGACGACCCCGGCGTCATCCTGTCGGTGACGTTCCCCGGCGACCCGACGCTGACCAAGGGCCTGGCCTCCAACCCGCTGTGGTCCAAGCTCTCGGCGGTCAAGGACAAGCGCGTCTACGAGGTCGACGCCCGGGCGCACACGTCGCAGGGCACGCGCGCCGTCGGACTGCTGCTCGACGAGCTCATGCCGCTGTTGTACCCCGAGGACATCCCGGCGCCGCTGCAGTGAGCCGGGCCGACACGACCGTCACGCCGCCACGCAGCGCCCGATCGCGCACCGCGATCTGGGCGCTCGCGCTGGCGGTCGTGTTCGTCGCGGTGGCCGCGACGAGCGTGACGCGGGGCGGGCCCAACCTGTCCCCGGGCGAGCTCGCCGAGATCCTCGGCGGCGGCGGGCCGCGCCTGGACCACATCCTCGTGTTCGAGCTGCGCCTGCCGCGGCTCGTGCTGGCGATCGTCGCCGGCGCCTGCCTCGGCGTCACCGGCGTGTTGCTGCAGGACGGTCTGCGCAACCCCCTCGGCGGGACCCGAACTGCTTGGCGTCTCGGCAGGCGCGGGGATCGTCATGGCGGCGATCATCGTGTTCGCCCTCCCCGTCCCGTACGTCCTGCGTCCATGGGCGGCGCTGCTCGGCGGCCTGGCCGCCGGCGGCTTCGTCCTCGCCGTGACGCTGCGGGCCAATGACCCCGTCCGCACGATCCTGCTCGGCGCCGCGGTCTCGGCGATGCTGTCGGCCGGCGTGGCCGGGATCGTCGCGCTCGGCGAGGATCTCCAGGCCCAGTTGCTGTTCTCCTACCTGCTGGGCAGCCTGTCGGGGCAGACGTGGAACGACGTCAGGCTCCTCGCCCCGTTCGCGGCGATCGGGCTCGTGCTCGCGATGGCCTCCTGGCGGCGGCTGAACCTCATGCGCCTCGACGACGACGTGGCCGAGGGGCTGGGCCTGAACGTCGTGCGCATGCGGAGCTTCCTGCTCGGCCTGTCGGCCGTGCTCGTCGGGGCGGTCGCGGCCGTGGCCGGGCCGATCCCGTACGTTGCGCTGCTGGCCCCGCACGTCGTGCGCCGTGCGCTGCACACCGTCGACGCGCGGGTGGTCCTCCCCGCATCCGCGCTGCTCGGCGCGACGCTGCTGCCGGCCGCGGACCTGCTGGCGCGACTCGCGTTCAGCCCGCTCGAAGTCCCGGTCGGCGTCTGGCTGACGCTGCTCGGCGTCCCGGTCTTCCTGTGGGTCATGGACAGGCACGAGCGGGTCACGCGCGCATGAGCGCCGCGACAGCCGCGCCGGTGCGAGCGCTGCACCGCGCCGGCGCCGCCTCGTGGTTGCGCCGGCCGGCCTTCGCGGGGTTCGCCGCCGCGCTCGCCGTCGGGGTGCTGTTCGTGCTGAACGTCGGCCTCGGCAGCGTGACGATCTCCCCATCGCGCACCGTGGCGGCGCTGGCTGGCCAGGGCGATCCCGTCGCCGGCCTGATCATCGTCCAGCTACGGCTGCCGGGCGCGCTCATCGCGCTCGTCGCCGGAGCGATGCTCGGGCTCGCCGGCGCCCTGCTGCAGTCGGTGCTGCGCAACCCGCTCGTCGAGCCGACCCTGATCGGGATCGGGCCCGGGGGCGTGCTGTTCGTCGTGCTGTGGAACGTCTACGGGCCCGGCGGCGCGAACGGCGCCGCGCTGCCGCTGCTCGCCGCCGCGGGCGGGCTGCTGGCCGGAGCGACCGTCTACCTGCTGAGCCGGGCCGGCGGTGGGAACCCGCTGCGCGTCACGCTCACCGGCGTGCTCGTCGGCGCGATGCTGACCTCGGCGTCGTCGCTGCTGCTGCTGCTGCATCCGACCCAGATCGGGGCGGTGCTGCTGTTCACGATCGGCTCGCTCGACGGCCTGACCTGGCTGCACTGGAGCACGATCTGGCCGTGGGCGCTCGTGGCCCTCCCGCTCGGCCTGGCGAGCGCGGGCTTTGCCAACACACTGCAACTCGGCGACGACATCTCCGCGGGGCTGGGGATGGGGGTCGGGCGCGCGCGCGTCGGGCTGCTCGCCCTCGCCGTCGCGCTGACGGCCGGTGCCGTGTCGGTCGTCGGGGCGATCGGCTTCCTCGGCCTCGTCGCCCCGCACATGGCGCGTCCCTTCGCGGGCGCCGACTGCCGCCGCCTGTTCCCGCTCAGCGCGCTCTTCGGCATGCTGCTGCTGCTCGCCGCGAACCTCCCGTCGCGGCTCATCACGTCGCCGACGCTGCCGGTCGGGGTGACGGTCGCGATCATCGGCGCGCCGCTGTTCGCGGTCCTGCTCGTCCGCTCCCAGGCACGGATGCGCGGATGAGCGAGATCCTCCGCGGCGACGGTCTCGGGCACGCGTACCGCGGGCGCGACGTGCTGTCGGACGTCGATCTCGCGTTCGCGACCGCGGGCATCACCGCGGTCGTGGGGCCCAACGGCGCCGGCAAGTCGACGCTCCTGAAGGCGCTGGCGAGGCTCGTGAGCCCCGATCGGGGGACGGTGTACATAGACGGCCGGGCGATGACGACCCTGTCGTCGGTGCAGATCGCGCGGCGGCTCGCGGTCCTGCCGCAGGGGCCCGTCGCGCCCGAGGGGCTGACCGTCGGCGCGCTCGTCGAGCAGGGCCGCTTCCCGCACGTCGGCGGTCTGCGCATGCTCGGGCGCCAGGACCACGCCAGCGTGCGCGCCGCGCTCGACGACACCGGGATGACCGCCTTCGCCCGCGGCCGCTCACCGAGCTGTGGGCGGTGAGCGCCAGCGGGCATGGATCGCGCTCGCCCTCGCCCAGGACACCGACCTGCTGCTGCTCGACGAGCCGACGACGTTCCTCGACCTGCGCTTCCAACTGGAGATCCTCGAGCTCGTCGTGCGGCTCAACCGGGTTCGCGGCACCACGATCGTCATGGTGCTGCACGACCTCAACCATGCCACCCGTCACGCCGACCGGGTCGTCGTGATGCGCGACGGCCGCATCGTCGCCGACGGGCCGCCCGCCGCGGTGATCACCGCCAACCTCGTGCGTGACGTGTTCGGCGTCCACGCGACGATGATCGCCGACCCGGTCGACGGCCGGCCGGTCTGCGTGGCGCGGCGCACGGTGGCGGCCGGCGAGCATCCGGCCGACGGCGCACCTGCGCGCCGTGCGGGGGAGCCGGCGACTTCGCCCCCCGCCTGATCGCGTGAGGGGGCGGCGGCGGATCATCGCCATGGATGGCGGCGCGCTCGGCGAGCGCCCGTACCGGCTGCTGTTCCTCGCGACCTCGATCACGTCGATCGGCGACGCGGTCGCGGCGATCGCGCTGGCGTTCGCCGTCCTCGAGTCGGGGACCGCCACCGAGCTCGGGATCGTGCTCGGGGCCCGCCAGATCGCCAGCGGCGCGGTGCTGCTCGTGGGCGGCGTGCTGGCCGACCGGATGTCGCGCGGCCGGGTCCTCGTCGGAGCATCGCTCCTGCAGGGCGGTGCGCAGGGCCTGCTTGCCGCCGCGGTGCTCGCCGGCGACCCGCAGCTGGCCGTGTTCGTCGTACTGAGCGTCCTGTACGGCGTGGGCGGTGGGCTCGTCGTCCCGGCCGAGGTCGGCCTGATCCCTGAGACCGTCAGCGCCGAGCGGTTGCAGCAGGCCAACGCGTGCAGGGGCTGTCGCGCGGCGCGACGCGACTGCTCGGGCCGGCGATCGGCGGCGTGGCCGTGGTGGCGGCGGGCCCGGGGTGGTCGCTGGCGCTCGACGGCCTGTCGTTCGTCGGCTGCGCGCTCCTCCTCGCGGCGATCCGGGTGCCGGCGCGCGACGCGCCACGGGTGCGCGCATCGTTCGTCGCCGATCTGCGTGACGGGTGGCGCACGTTCGCGTCGCGGACGTGGTTGTGGACGACGGTCGTGGTCTTCGGCCTGCGCAACGCGTGCTTCATGTCTGGGTCGTGCTCGGCCCGGTGATCGCGCTCGACCGGCTGGGCGGAGCGGGCGCCTGGGCGGTCATCCTCACGGTCGGTGGCGTGGGGACTGTGGCCGGCGGGTTCGCGGCGATGCGCCACCGGCCGGTGCGCCCGCTGGTGGCCTGCGTCGCCTGGCCGCTGGCGAGCGTGCCGCAGCTGCTCGCGCTCGGCGCCGGCGGCTCGACGGCTGTCGTGGCGGCCGGAGCGTTCGTCGGAGGGTTCGGGATCGCGCTGCACATCACGCTGTGGTTCACGGTCATGCAACGCGAGGTGCCCGACGAGGCGCGATCGCGTGTTGCCTCCTACGACACGCTGGGCTCGTTGGTGATGAGCCCGCTCGGCGCGCTCGCCGCCGGCCCAGCGGCGGCCGCGCTCGGCGCCGGGAACGCGCTGCTCGTCGCGCCGGCGGCGATGGTGACGTTGAATGTCGTCGTGCTCGCGATCCCGGCGATCTGGTCGATCGTGGCGCCCGCCGCGGCGCGGCGGGGTCGTGACCGATCCGTAACTCAGGCCGGATGGCCACGCGCGGGTGGTCAAGGACAGAACCGAGACTCGTCGTGGCGGAATCGTTGGGCGTGGAGTCGATCGTGCCCACCGTGGCCAGGGAATCCGGTTCGAAATCCGGACGTTGCGCAGCACGGCTCAGTCGACGACGCTGATGGCAGGCTTTCTGTATCGACTCGGTGCGTGGTCATGCGCCCGACGCAGGCTGGTGCTGGCGATCTGGCTGGGGCTGCTCGTCGGTATCGGCGAAGCAGGGAGCGCGCTGAGCGGCACGACGAGCGACTCGTTCTCGATTCCCGGGACCGAGGGGCAACGGGCGCTGGATCTGCTCAACGCGAAGTTCCCGGGGACCGGCGGCGCGAGCGCCAGGATCGTCGTCGCGGCGCCGACAGGTCACACGCTCGAGGAGCAGCGGTACCTGGACCTCGTCACACCGATCGTGGCGCGCGCTCGGACGGTGCCGCAGGTGCTCAACGCGGGCGCGCCGCTCTCTCCGATCCGGCTATCGGAGGACAAGACGGTCGGGTTCACCGACCTGCAGTACGCGGTCCCGGTCGACAAGCTCTCCGACGAGGCGAAGGACGGGCTGGACAAGATCGCGGCACCGGCGCGCCGGGCCAGGCTCGCCGTCGAGTTCTCCGGCGGCGTGACCGCGACGGCGGAGTCCGGCGCCAGCGCGACCGAGGCGATCGGCGTGCTGATCGCGTTCGTCGTGCTGATGGTGACCTTCGGCGCGTTCATCGCAGCGGGCCTGCCGTTGCTGACCGCGCTGATCGGAGTCGGCGTCGGGCTGCTGGGCATCCAGTTGCTGTCGGGCATCATCGAGCTGTCCTCGACCGCGCCGACCCTCGCCCTGATGCTCGGGCTGGCGGTGGGGATCGACTACGCGCTGTTCATCGTCTCGCGCCACCGCCAGCAGTTCACCGACGGCATGGGCATCGAGGAGTCGATCGCGACCGCGGTCGCAACCACCGGCAGCGCCGTCGTGTTCGCGGGGCTGACCGTGTTCACAGCTCTGGCCGGCATGAGCGTCGTCGGCATCCCGTTCTTGTCGGTCATGGGCCTTGGCGCGGCCGGTACGGTCGTCATCGCGGTCCTGATCGCGCTGACCCTGCTGCCGGCGTTGCTCGGCTTCGCCGGGCAACGCGTCAATCGCGGTCGCCACATCAAGCCCGAGAAGGCGTTCGGCGGCCGCTGGGCGCGGTTCGTCACGGCGCGACCGGTCCCGGTGCTCGTCGTCGTGATGGCGGGGCTTGCCGTCATCGCGCTGCCCGCGCTGGACATGCGCCTCGGACTGCCCGACGACAGCACCAAGTCCGACAGCACGACGGAGCGGCGCGCCTATGACCTGCTCACGAGGGGGTTCGGCTCCGGATTCAACGGCCCCCTGACCGTCGTCGTCGACGCCACCGGTCAGAAGGACCCCAAGAACATCGCCAAGCTGACGCAGAAGGGTCTCGGCGAGCTGCCCGACGTCGCGTCGGTCGCTGCGCCGGCGTCGAACAAGACCGGCGAGGTCTCGATCATCGGCGTCACCCCGAGCTCGGCGCCGTCCTCGACGAAGACGAACGACCTCGTCGAGGCGATCCGCACGCGGGCCGAGACGGTCCGCGAGCGCTACGACGTCGACATCCTCGTGACCGGCACGACGGCGATCAACATCGACGTGTCGAGCAAGCTCGGATCCGCGCTGCCGCTCTTCCTGGTCCTCATCGTCGGCCTGGCGATGCTGCTGCTGCTGCTCGTATTCCGCTCGATCCTCGTGCCGATCAAGGCCGTCCTGGGCTTCCTGCTGACGATCGCGGCCTCGATGGGCGTCGTCGTGTGGATCTTCCAGCAGGGCCACCTCGGCGGGCTGCTCGGCGTCGAGAGCACCGCGCCGATCATCAGCTTCCTGCCGATCCTCATGATCGCGATCCTGTTCGGGCTGGCGATGGACTACGAGGTCTTCCTCGTCACCCGCATGCGCGAGCACTTCGTGCGCACCGGCGATGCGCTCGGCTCCACCGTGAGCGGCTTCCAAGCCAGCGCCCGCGTCGTCAGCGCCGCCGGCCTGATCATGATCGCCGTCTTCAGCGGCTTCATCTTCGGCGACGACGCCGTCATCAAGTCGATCGGCGTCGCGCTCGCGTTCGGAGTGCTCGTGGACGCATTCCTCGTCCGCATGACGATCGTGCCGGCCGTCCTGGCGCTGCTCGGCAAGCGCGCCTGGGCACTGCCCGGATGGCTCGACCGGCGGCTGCCCAACCTCGACATCGAAGGCGAGAACCTCAACGCGGACGGCGGCGACCGGCAGAGGTCGCCGTCATCGTAGATGCCGACGACGTCCGGAAGTCGGCCCGTGCACCGTATGGCTGCGCGTGCTGCGGCCTGGAGATCAAGATCCAGGCGTCGTACATGCGGTCGAGAACTGAATCGTGACGCCCCACGGCACACGCAGGCGCCGACGGAAGAGCCGATGGCGGCTGCGATAACCCGCGATGAGCCCGTACCTCGGTCGGATCGGCCTCGGAGGCCGGCCTGCAGGTCGACCGCCGTCTGCGCCTGCTCTACGAGCGTCACCGGTCCGTCGTGTTGCCCGCCGACGCGAGGTTCTACGATCCGGGCCGCGGCTATCACGGCATCGACGAGGCGAAGGGCGGGCACGACGAGTTCGCGATCGCGCTGGCCTCCGTCGACGGCCGGCTGGCCAGTATCGGCGCCGATCTCGCGCCGTTCGCGCTGCAATCGGTGTCCAAGGTGTTCGCGTACGGACTAGCGCTCGAGGATCACGGCCGTGACGACGTCCTGACGCGGGTCGGCGTCGAGCCCAGCGGTGACGTGTTCAACTCGATCGTCTTCGACGAGCGCCACAACCGGCCCTACAACCCGATGGTGAATGCGGGCGCGCTCGTGACGAGCGATCTCGTGCGCGGGTCCGGGCCGGCCGAGAAGATCGAGCGCCTGCTCGGCAGCCTGCGTGAGTACGCCGGCACGCAGCGCCTGGCGATCGACCGCGACGTGCTGACGCGCGAGCTCGCGAGCAACGACCGCAACCGTGCCACGGCGTATCTGATGCGCGCACGGGGGATGCTCGACGGCGATATCGAGCAGACGCTCGAGGTGTACCTCAGCCAATGCGCCGTGACCGTCACCTGCCGTGACCTGGCGATGATGGCCGCCACGCTGGCCAACGGCGGCATCAATCCGCTGACCGGTCGGATCTGCCTGCCGCGTGACCGCGTGCGGGACGTGCTGAGCGTCATGTACACGTGCGGGATGTACGACTTCGCGGGCGAGTGGGCCTACGAGATCGGCCTGCCCGCCAAGAGCGGCGTCAGCGGCGCGATCCTCTGCGTGGTGCCAGGCAAGTTCGGGATCGCGGTGTTCTCACCTTGGCTGGACGCCTACGGCAACAGCATCCGCGGCGCCGGCGTCTGCCAGGAGATCTCCGAACGACTCGGCCTGCACGTCTTCGCGACGGAGGACGAGGACGAGCTGCTCGGAGGCGCCAGCGCCGGGAGCCGCGCGTGACATCCGCGATCGCCACCCGCAAGCTCACGAAGCGCTTCGGCACGCTCGCCGCCGTCGACGAGCTCGACCTCGAGGTCCAGACGGGCGAGGTGTTCGGGCCCTCGGGCCCAACGGGGCGGGCAAGTCGACGACGATCCGCTGCATCCTGGATCTCAGCCATCCCACCAGCGGCAGCGTCGCGGTGCTGGGCCTCGACAGCCACCGCGATTCGCTGGCGATCCGCCGCCGGATCGGCTATTGCCCGGGCGACCTGGCGCTGTGGGCCAACCTGACCGGCCAGCAGGTCATCGACTACCTCGCCAACCTGCGCGGCGGCGTCGACCCGGCCCGCGTCGCCGAGCTCGCCGAGCGGATGAACGCCGACCTCACCGGCGCTGCAGCGAGTACTCCTCCGGCAACCGCCAGAAGGTCGGGCTGATCCAGGCATTCATGCACGATCCAGAGCTCGTCATCCTCGACGAGCCGAGCAGCGGCCTGGACCCGCTCGTGCAGCAGGAGCTGCAGCATCTCATCAGCGAGGTCCGCAGCGACGGTCGCACGGTGCTGCTGTCCAGCCACACCCTGTCGGAGGTCGAGCGCGTCGCCGACCGCGTCGGGATCATCCGCCATGGCCGCCTCGTCGAGGTGTCGACCGTGACCGCCCTGAAGGCCAAGGCCGTTCGGGGCCTGGAGCTCGAGTTCGCCGTCGACGTCGACCCCGCAAGCCTGCGGGATGTCGAAGGCGTACGCGAGGTGACGGGCGCCGGTCATCAGCTGACCGTCAGCTACGACGGCGCGATCGAGCCTGTCCTGGAGGCGGCCATCGCCCTCGGCGTCGTCAACCTGCACTCCCAGGACGCCGACCTGGAGCAGATCTTCCTGGCGTACTACCGCGACGACGAAGCGCCTGCGGATGGGCGACCGGCGGCCGGCGTCGCGCGCCCGCCGGCAGGTGCGGGGTGACCAGCGTCGCCGCTGTCATGGGTCCCGCCGGCAGGCCGCTGGCGACGATGGCGGGCAGGACGTTCCGCGACCGGCTGAAGTTTCCGATCTACACCGGCGCGGGCCTGGCCGTCCTGTCGGTGCTCGGCATCGGAGCGTTCTCGAGCCTCGACAGCGGCAGTCTCTTCGACGACCTCCCCGCCGCGTTCGACGGCCTGATCGGCGGCAGCGCCGGCGGCAACTACGTCGTCAGCGAGGTCTTCGGGCTGATCGCCCCGATCGCCGTGCTGACGATCGCGATCTCGGGAGGCGTCAACGCGGTCGCCGGGGAGGAACGCGACCGCACGGCGGGCCTGCTGCTGGCCCAGCCCGTGGCGCGACGTGACCTCGTGATCGCGAAGGCCGCGGTCGTGACGCTGCATCTGCTCGTCTGCGTCGGCCTCTTCATCTCCGGGTTCGCGATCGGATCCGCCCTCTTCGACAGCGGCGTCGCCACCGCCGACGCCCTCGCGACCGCCGCACACCTGCTGGCGCTGGGCCTGGCGTTCGCGATGATCGCCCTCGCCCTGTTGGCATGGACGGGCTCGGCGTCGCTCAGCCTCGCGGCAGCGGCGGGGCTGGCCGTGCTGGCTGACCTGATGGCGGCGCTGCTGCCGCTCGTCAGCGGTCTCGCGGACCTCGCGAAGGCCTCGCCCTGGTTCTACTACAACGGCTCGCAGCCGCTGGTCAACGGATTGGACGCCGTCCACCTCGCGGCCTGCTGGCGATCGCGGGCACCGGTTTCGTGCTGGCCCTGATCGGCGTCGAGCGCCGCGACATCGAGTCGGGCAACCACCGCGCCAGGCCCGTCATCCCCGGGCTGGAGCGCTTCACGCGCGCTCGCGTCGACAGCGTGTTCGCCAAGAGCCTCTCGGAGCGGGCGAGCCTCGCGGCGCTCGCCGGCGGCTCGCTCGCGTCGATGGCGATCGCGGTGGCGCTGATGTTCGAGGGCCTGCAGGGCACCCTCCGCGACCTCAGCGACGGCATCCCGGCCGGCGTTGCCGGCCTCTACGGATCGGCCGACCTGGGCACCCCGGTCGGCTGGATCAACGCCGAGATGGTGTCGATCCTGCTGCCCGCCGTCATGATCGCCGTCGCTGTGATGCTCGGCGTCGGCGCCGTCGCAGGCGAGCAGAAGCGCCACACCCTGGACCTGCTGCTGAGCGCTCCGGTGACCCGCGGCCGCGTCGTGATCGAGAAGGCGGCCGCGCTCGCCATCGTGGTCGTCGCCATCGGCGTATTGGCCGGGCTCGGCATCGCCGCCGGCTCGGCATTGGCCGGGCTCGACATCCGCGCTGCCGACATCGCCGCGGCGCTGTCGCATGCGACGCTGCTGGCCCTCTTCTTCGGCGCGCTGGCACTCGCCGTCGGCGCGGCGGCATCCACCCAGACGGCTACCCGGGTCGTCGCCATCACGGCGCTGCTGGCGTACATGATGCAGGCCTTCCTGCCCAGATCCGCCGCGCTGAAGGACGTGGCCCTGGTGTCTCCGTGGCATTACTTCTCCTCGTCGACGCCGCTCGCCAACGGCTTCGACGTCGCGCATCTACTCGTCCTGGCGCTCCTGACGACGCTGGCACTCGCCGCCGCACTCGTATTCGTGAACCGCCGCGAGGTCAGCGCGTAGCGACAACCGTGGCTCGCGCGAACCGGCAGGACGTTGCCGTTGACCGTCTGCACGCGTCCTGCTCCGCTCCCGCCCGACCGCGACCGCAGAGCCACGAAAGCCATCCGCGCCGCGATTACACTGCTTCGTCATGGCGTTTAGGCCATCGAATAGGCCATCGGATCGCTGCCGGGCTTGGAGCCGCCTCCGGCGGGCGCCCGCAAACCCCCTTATTTCCAGCGACGTTGATGCATGGGCGCGGCGGGTTTCGAACCTGCGACCTCTCGCGTGTGAAGCCGGGAATGGCACCACAGCACATATTTTCCGAGTGAGCGCCAGAAATTTTCCGATGTAGCGGCTAGACTTCTCCGAGATGGCGGCTGGCGCTGAGAGTCTCGGGCTGATCGATCGGGGGCTCGCGGGCGTGGTGGTGGACGCGATGTCGTCAGCCCGTGTCGTGGCGTTGCTCGGCCCGCGCCAGGCAGGGAAGAGCACGCTCGCGCGGGTGCTCGCACGCGGGGCGCTGTCGGCGGAGTACCTCACGCTGGATGATGCGCCGGTGCGTTCGGCGGCGAGTGCCGACCCGGAGGGGTTCGTCGCAGCGCTGGGACGTCGGACCGTGATCGATGAGGTGCAGCGCGCTCCGGACCTCCTGCTCGCGATCAAGTCGCGTGTCGACCGCGACCGCTCCGCGGGGCAGTTCCTGCTGACGGGTTCGGCCAACCTGCGACGTATCCCGCGCGTGTCAGACGCGCTTCCCGGCCGGGTGGACTACCTAACGCTGTGGCCGTTGGCGCAGAGCGAGATCGCTGGACGTCGGGGCGACGTGCTCGGCCGCTGGTTCGACGGCGACATTCCGGTGGTCACGGACGCGCTCGTCGGGCGTGACGCGTATGCGCACCTGCTGCTTGCCGGAGGGTTCCCCGAGGCTCGTGTGCGCGCCGGCGCGAGTCGCGCGCGGTTCTTCAACAGCTACGTCGCATCGATCGTCGATCGCGACGTCGCCGACGTGGCGCGCGTCCACGACCCCTCGTCGATCGG
Organism: uncultured Actinomycetes bacterium; assembly: GCA_963709935.1. Classification (GTDB taxonomy): domain Bacteria; phylum Actinomycetota; class Thermoleophilia; order Solirubrobacterales; family Solirubrobacteraceae; genus CADCVQ01. Next base: position 434,119 of record CAVPYM010000013.1, read on the forward strand.
GACGCTCTTGCGGCTTGTGGCGGCGCGGTCGGGATCTTTGGCGCGCTACGAGGCGCTGGGCCGTGACGCGAGCCTCGACGGCAAGACGGTCAAGAGCCATCTCGACGTCCTCGAGCGGCTCTTTCTCATCAGGATCCGTCGTGCATGGCACGTCAACCTCGGACAACGTCAGGTCAAGGCTCCAAAGCTCTACGTCAGCGATTCCGGGTTGCTGGCGGGGCTGATCGGTGTCGATGATCGGCGCCTGCGTGACGATGGCGGTCTGGCTGGCGCGCTGCTGGAGACGTTCGTCGCCACCGAGTTCGAGCGCTTGGCGTCATGGGGCGATCAGCCCTTGAGCTTCTGGCATTACCGGGAGGACGGACGTGAGGTCGACACGATCATCGAGCACCCGTCCGGTGACATCGTCGGCGTGGAGGTCAAGGCGAGCGGAACCGTCCGCACGCAGGACTTCCGCGGCCTTGTGCACCTGCGTGACCGTGTCGGTGCGCGCATGCGGGCGGGCATCGTCGTCTACGCCGGCCAGCGCACTCTGCCGTTCGGCGATCGCCTCTGGGCGCTTCCGCTTGCGGGTCTTTGGTCGGCGTGAGTGACTTGCGCTCGGGCAGAGACTCATCGCGGTCCCGGCCGATCGGCCGCATCGGCCACCGTTACCGCTCTGCTCCGGCGGTCAGATGTGGACCGATATCGCCTGATCTGTCTACTGTGGGCACTGGCGCAATCCGGTGCCCAAAGCTCCCAGGGGCAGCAGATCTTCATGGTCATGCGGCGGATTTGCGGGTGCGTCTCGTAAGTCCATACTGTCCCGGCGCGAGCGCTCATGCCGGTGACGCTCAGCGCACTCGGCAGGAATACTTGGGAGTGTGCGCGTCTCGCTCTGCCCGCCCGACTCCTGGTCGCCGTCCTGCTCCTCGTGGCCGCCCTCGGGGCTCTCGGGTGCGGCCGCTCCGACGACGCCGAAGGGGGCGGACGCCAAGACGGCGGCGTCTCGACGGTCGCCGCGGGCACGCCGGGCGAGGGCAAGAGCCTGCGTTACGCCGTCGTAGGCGACTCGAACTCCAACGGCGAGGCCGCCGGGCCCGACGGCGGGGCGGACCCCGAGGGCGTCGCCTGGCTCGCCCTCGCCCGCCTTCGACGTCACCGAGCAGGGCAAGGGCTACGCCGATGGGCGGGACGCCGAGGCCGGGGTCAAGGAGTTCAACACCATTGTGCGCGACGAGAGCGAGGCCGCCCGGCGTGGCCTTCGTCAACCTCTCCGAGGCCATGACCGACCCATCGCTCGTCGCCCCCGACGGCCTTTATGCGTCTGCGCGCGAGCTGGGGCTCTGGGCTGACCGGTCGCTGAGGTCGCGCGCCAGCGGTGGGGCGACCTCCAACCGTAGTCGTCCACGAGTCCCGCGGCGGGCTGCGGCGGCGGAGACGGCGGCCACCTGGATCGAGCCCGTCAGCGGACAACGAAAGCCCGCTCATACGAGGCCTTTCGGAGCGGCGGGTTTCGAACCTGCGCCCTCTCGCGTGTGAGGCGAGCGGTGTGCATCTCTTAAGCGCGAATCGATGGATGCCCGGCGGCCCTGTAGATCGGCCGATGCGCTAGCGGCTTTGAACGGGACGTCGATTCAGGGGTTGGTGAGCGTGGCCTTGTCGAGGGTTGCGATGAATGTCGGTCGGCGGCGGTGGACCTCGCGCAGCCGAGCGACGTTTGCCGCGAAGGCGTCGGTCTCGCCCGCGGCCTGCGCCGCCGCGCGGGCCTGCTTGAGGATCTGTACGGCGCGCCGATAGGCGCGACGATCGGTCTCGACGAGGATCTCGTCGACCATGCGCGTGTAGACGAGCAGTGCTTCGCAAGGATGACTCAACTGGCGACGGTCGGCGAGCCGCAGCAGCAGATCCTGGCCGAGCTCATCTGATACGGATCTGCTGGCGGCGTCCCAAGCAAGCTCATCGTCGCCGTCGTCCAGGAGCGCCGAGACGAAGGCCCGCCGGTCTGAGCGCTCGAGCGCATGGCGCGCCGCGCCGCGTTCGAGATGCCACGCGTCGCACGCGCCGGCCGCCGATCGCAGGGCGCCGTAGGTCGACCCGGACGGGGCGCGCTCGTGGTGGGCACGGCGCAGCCGTAGCGCCTCGCTGGGCGAGCCGGCCTGGACATGCAGCTTGGCGGCGAGGTCATAGAGGTTGGCGATCTGCCAGCCGCCCGTCTGCTCGATGCCGCGTATCGCCCAGTCAAGCGCGAGGTCGGGCCGGTCGAGTTCCACCATCGCCTCGGCCACCCGCCCGAACTGGTGCGGTCCGGACAGATCGCCACCCAGGAGCCGCACGAGCTCGTCGATGTCACCGTCGAGGATGGCCAGCCGCTCATGCGCGTAGCGCGCGGCGAAGGAACGCGGGCTGGCGCTCTCGGCGACAGCTTGGCGGTACGCGCGCAGGCCGCGCTCGCCCAGCGCATCTGCGTAGCGCACCGGGTCGACCTCGAAGAAGTCCTGATCCTCGAACCGAAAGCGGATCATCCACCGCGCGAGCTTGACCGGATCGGCGGCCCCGGCATCGCAAACCTTGGCGTGGACGCGCAGCAACTCGACCGCGACGTCGCCGATCAATCCGGAGGAGTCGTCGGCATGCATGATCACCTTGACGACATGGCCGATTGCTCGCTGCACGAGCTCCACCAGCTCACGCGATGGGGCACCGACGGCGACCTTGTCCAGTTCGGCGACGACGTGCCGCGCGGCATGCGCCCAGGCCATGCTCTCGCGGTAGCCGAGGAAGCGACGGGTGCGAAGCCCTTGGTCGACCGCGGCGCGCAGTGCGGCAAGGTCTCCGTCGGCGCGTGCCGCGACGAGCCGCACCATGCCCTCGACGTCGCCGTGGCGCTCGACCGCCGTGCTGATCACTTCGACCAATTGCGCCTTGTCGAGCCGGGCGATGGCTTGCTCGATCGGCGTCTCGGCCGAGCGGCCACGCTGCGGGGCTGACATGGCGCGAGTGTCGCACAGAGCACGCGGTCACCTGGGCTGGGTAGCGGGTTGCTCGACCAGCGATCACCGTGCGAGCGACCGGATGAGGCGCCGAGGCGGGTGATCCTGCGCGATCGGAGTTGGCGCGATCGTAGATCGCCCGGCGGACCGGGCGCAAGCGACGTTCGGGCGAGGTTCGGACGCCGCCGCCGGCGCTCAGGCCGAGCGGCGCGCGCGCGCACGGCGCGCCGGCTCGCGCGCCCCGAACTCCGAGTAGCGCGCCAGGAACACGGCGAGCAGCTCGTTGGTGGCCGCCAGCGCCTGCGCGGACTCGTGCAGGCTCTCGGACCCGGCCGGCGTGAGCTCGTAGGTGCGCCGGTCGGGGCCGCTGCTGGACTTCTCCCACACCGAACGCACGAGCCCGTCGTTCTCCAGCGAGCGCAGCGCGCGGTACAAGCGGCCCGGGTCGTCGCGGTTGAAGCCCATCGGGCGCAGCCGTTCAAGCAGGTCATAGCCGTGCGCCGGGCGCTCGCGCAGCAGCAGCAGCAGGCATGGCCGCAGGAAGTTCTTCGGCAGGGCCTGCGCGGGTGTGTGGTTGGGTCCGATGGCCGTAGTGTGCCGGTTTGCAGCGGTTCTCCCACCGCCGCGCACAATCATGCCAGCCCGGCGACCGGCGTCAGCAGCCGCTGCCGCCGACGGCGCACGTATCGTCGCTCGCGGTGGCGGCGACCGCCGCCGCGGCGGCCGGCGGGTTCGCCGCGCGGGCCTGGCGCAGCAGCTCGACGAGCTGCTCGGACGGGTGCGCGCCCGAGGCGCCGATCGCCCGGTCGACGACGAAGAACGGCACCGCGCTGATCCCCAGCCGGGCGGCGGTGCGCTCGTCGTCGCGGACCTCGGCGGCGAAGCGCTCGGAGGTCAGGACGTCGCGCGCCGCGCCGGCCGGCAGCCCGACCTCGCGCGCCAGGCGCTCGAGCGTCGCGTGGTCGGAGATCAGCTCGCCCTCGGTGAGGTAGGCGCGCATGATGCGCTCCTTCATCGCGTCCTGGGCGCCGTGGGCGGCCGCGAGGTGCACGATGCGGTGCGCGTCGAACGTGTTGCCGCCGCGCGTGAGGTCGAAGCGGAAGTCCAGCCCCTCGCCGGCGGCCGTCTCGGTCATGCGGGCGCTCATGGCGAGCGCCTCGTCGCGGCTCATGCCGTACTTCTCGGCGAGATGGGTCGCGGTGTCGTGCTCACGCTCGGGCGGCGCGTGCGCGTCCAGCTCGAAGCTGCGCCACGTGACCGTGACCTCGTCGCGGTGCTCATAGGCGGCGAGCGCGGCCTCGAAGCGGCGCTTGCCGACGTAGCACCACGGGCAAGCGATGTCGGACCAGATCTCGACGTGCATGCGGTCCTCCTCGGATGGCGATGACACGGGCGATTTCAGCCTAGCGCCGACGGCCCGGCCCGGCCCGGCCCGGCCCGGCTTGGCGAGGGCACCGGGCGGGTATCCCGGCGATCATGGAGACCGTTGCCCTGATCGTCATGCTCGTCGTGATCTGCCTCGTGCTCGCGTGGGTCGTCCTGCGCTTCCGCGAGCGCGAGCGTCAGCGCGAACTGCGCCGCGACAAGCTCGACTCCGTGGCCGAGGGCCACCACGAGATGGCCGAGGCCCACGCCGACTCGCTGGAGGGGCTGCGCGCGCAGGCGCTCGAACATCGCCAGGCGGCCGTCGACCACACGCGCAAGGCCGAGGGCCTGGAGCAGCGCATCGAGCAGAAGGAGCGCCAGGCGGCGTTCCACGCGGATCGCGCCGTCGAGACGAAGCACGAGCGCGAGCTCATCTGAGCCGGAGCGGCTCGCGCGACGCGTCTCCCCGGCTGGCGCGGGGCGGTCAGTCCGCTCCTCACAGCACGACAGCGGCCCGCGATGCCGGGCGTGCTATCGGCTCGTCAAGCGCTTCGGACCGCGAAGTCGAGGCGGTCCGGCACGTCCCGGTTCGTCGCAGCGCGAATGAGCAGGTGACGCACGCGCTCACTTGCGCCGATCACCCCCAGGCTCGCCGCACCGCGCTGCTCGAGGATCTGCTTGACCAGCTCGTCGACAAAGGACGGGGTGCAGACCAGGATGTCGGAGAAGGCGAGGCGCACCGTCTGACCGGCAAGATCTTCGGCAAGCCCGTGCACGAGCTCCCTTGCCTGCTCGCGCGCGCCGACGTGCTCCGGGGTCTTGATCGGCTGCGTGCTCACGACAAACCAGGGTACGGAGGCAGGCTCAGGGCAACGATGACGCCAGGGAGGGCTTCGACCGTCCGCGCCTCCCGTCCTGCGGGACCAGCAACGACCATCGCAGAACCACGGCGGACGTACATGCTGTCTTGGAGCGCGACGACTTCCTCCATCGTCCTAGACAGTTCTTGTCCACGGCCGCGATCGTTCGGGACCGAGGTCACGAGGTACTCCAGAGCCAGTGCAATCGCCTCGCGATCGTCGCTGGGACTGTGCAAGCCGGTGTGGAGGAATGAGCCTCGGATTCCGCGACCGACATCTCCGATGACGACCTGAACCCGTTCGTCGTGATCGGGCGCCTCGCCTCCCCTGGCGCGCCGATAGACCTGCCCCATGATCAGGGGGTCGCTTCCCGAGTGCTCAAGTGCGTTGGCGATCATCTCCCAGACACCTTCGGCCACGGCCAGCAGCACCATTGGATCAATTGCATCCAAAGCAGAGCCGACAGTGCCTGGGCTCCCCCAGAGTCAGCAGCCGATCGCAACGGCACGACGACATCAGGTCGATCGATCCGTGCTGTCGATGGCGACGGCTCCACCAGTCCCAGCGCGGCCAGGAAGTCTGTGAATCCCATGGTCGTCAAATGCTGAGCAGCCGAGTCGCTTGTCGGGAGGTGGACGGGCGTTTCGGCGTTTTCCGCGACGGCCAGTCGCAATGCGCAGGCTGTCCCGACGAGCCCATATGCGTCGATGAAGCTGAGGCGACGCAGGTCGCATGCGCTGACGCCGTCCTCGAGCGCGCGGTCGAACCGGCTGAGTGTCAGCGCGGTCGCGGTGGCCCTGGGAGCACAGGCATGGGGCCAAACCCATTCGGCGACGAACTCCGGCGGCGCTTCCGCATCCGCGGCGGACGCGCGACGACGGCAGCCCCGCCCGAAACATGCGAGGGTGCGCGCCGTGATCCTCGGGGTCAACGCACCGCCGACGGGGTGGCACGACCCCGCGGCCTGCCTCGTGGCGGGCGACGGCACACTGCTGGCGTTCTGCGAGGAGGAGCGGCTCAGCCGCGCCAAGCACGCCGAGCACAGCGGCCCGCTGCTCGCCGTCGCGCACTGTCTCGAGCGGGCGGGCGCCGCGCACGGCGACGTCGAGCTCGTGGCGATCGGCTGGGACGTGCCGCTGGCCGCGCCCCTGTACGGCGTGCAGTGGCGCCTGGAGGACACGCCCGCGTGGCTGAAGCGCTACCTCGGCTTTGACTGCTCGCTGCGCGACATGCCCGAGGTGCGCTTCGTCGGCCATCACCTCGCCCACGCGACGATCGCCTTCCAGGCATCGGACTTCGACGAGGCCGCCGTGCTCGTGATCGACGGCAACGGCGACGACGAGAGCATCTCGATCTACCGCGCCGAGCGCGACCGCCCGCTCGTGCGAAGGCGCGTCTGGCCGCGCTCGCACTCGCTGGGCTACATGTATGACGCCGCGTGTCGCTTCGCCGGCTTCGGCCCCCTGCAGGCGGGCAAGCTCATGGGCCTCTCGGCCTACGGCCGCGCCGGCGGGGTCGAGCCTTGGGACCTGCTGCCCGGCGGCGCCCCCGTCGCGCCGCAGAGCGTCGATGCCGGCGATGGCTTCAACCGCTACCTGCACGCCTGGACGGCGCAGCTCGACGCCCTCGCCGGCGGGCGGCGCGTGGTGCGCGTGCGCGACGAGCTGCAGCTGGACCCGCTCGCGGTGCAGGTCGCGGTCTCCGCGCAGGCGGCCGTCGAGGGCGCGGTGCTGGGGCTCGCGGCGCTGGCCCGCGAGCTGACCGGCAGCGAGAACCTCTGTCTCGCGGGCGGCGTCGCGCTGAACTGCAAGGCCAACGGCCTGCTGGACGGGCCGGTGTTCGCGCCGCCCGTGCCGCACGACGCCGGCACGGCGCTGGGCGCGGCATGGCACGTGGCGCCGCCGCGCCGCCGCGTGGCCGGGCGGATCTCGGCGTTCCTCGGTCCCGCGCCCGGCTCCGCACGGGCCAACGGGGCCCTGGAGGGCCTGCACCGCGAGCCGCTCGCGTTCGAGCGCGTCTGCGCGGCCCTGGAGGCGGGCCGGATCGGCGCGATCGTCGAGGGCGCGGGCGAGGTCGGCCCGCGCGCGCTCGGTCACCGCTCGATCGTGGCCGATCCCAGCACGCCGCAGATGCACGAACGCCTCAACGCGCTCAAGGGCCGCGAGCCGTGGCGGCCGTTCGGGGCGGCGGCGCTCAGCTCGCGCGCCGCCGCGCTGTGGCGGCCGCGGCCGCGGCTGTCGGACTACATGCTGGCCGGCACGCCGGTCACCGAGGCGGGCCGCAGGCAGCTACCGGCGGCCGTCCACGTCGACGGCACGACGCGCCCCCAGGAGCTCGACCCGGACTCCAGCGACGTGCTGCCGGCGCTGCTGCGCGAGTGGGGCGAGCGGGCGGGCGGCGCGCTCATCAACACGTCGTTCAACGGGCGCGGCGAGCCGATCGTGTCGAGCGTCGCCGACGCGGCCGGCGCGTTCCGGCGCCTCGGGCTGGACTTCCTCGTGCTCGACGACGAGCTCGTCGCGCACGACGCGGCGTGGTGGCGGACGGCATGACCGGCGCGAACCTGCGTCGGGCCCGGTTTTGACCGCCCCGCGCGGGGGCACCTGACACCCGTGCGGCTCGTGCTGAACGTCATCTGGTTCGTCCTCTCGGGCCTCTGGCTCGCGATCGGCTACGCCTTCGCGGCGCTCATCTGCTTTGTGCTCATCATCACGATCCCGTTCGGGATCGCCGCCCTGCGCATCGCGGCCTACGCGCTGTGGCCCTTCGGGTCGACGGTCGTCAAGCGCGCCGACGCCGGCGTCGCGTCGGGAATCGGGAACGTCATCTGGGTCCTGCTGTGCGGCTGGTGGCTGGCGCTGGCGCACCTCGTCACGGGAATCGCGCTGTGCCTGACGGTCATCGGCATCCCGCTGGGCCTGGCGAACTTCAAGCTCGTGCCGGTCGCCTTCCTGCCGCTCGGGCGCGAGATCGTCAGCATCGAGGACGCCGAGGCGATGCAGGTCATGCCCGCGTAGGCGATGGCGCCGTCCAAGTCGCTCCTGCGCGGGTAGGGTGCCGGGCATGACGCAGCGCACGAGGGTCAGCTTTGCGCTCGAGCGGCTCGCGCTCGAGGGCGACGAGCTCGTGGTGAGCGGTTTTTGGACCGGTGTGCGGGGGATGCGGTTCGTGCGCCCGACGTTGCTCTGCGAGGACCGCCGGATCCTCGCGACGCTCGAGCACAAGCCGTGGGCGCCGTCGGAGGATGAGAAGTGGACCGCGGCGTTTCCGTGGACCGGCGGCATCGCGATCGATCCCGACAGCCTTGCGCTCGCGGTGGCCCCGAAGGTGATCGTGCCGCTCGGCGAGACCGCGACGGGGGCGCCCGCCGTGGCAGAGCCCGCCCCCGCGCCCGACTCGGCACGCGCCCAGCAGCCGGGGTTGGCGGTGGCGCCGGCGGCGTCCCCCGTCGTCTCCCTGGCGCCTCCCGCCGCCGCGGCGAAGCCCTCCGCGGCGCCGGCTCCGGCCCAGCCCGCCGCCGCGAAGCCCGCCCCGGCGCCGGCTCCCGCCACATCCGCGGCCACGGCACTCGCTTCCGCCACGCCCACCCCTCCGGCCGAGACCAACGGCGCGTCCGCGGCCTCGGTCGACGCCGTCGCGGCGCGCGCGCTCGCGGCCGCGGAGCGCGAGCGTGATCGGGCGCTCGCCCAGCTGACCGACGCGCTCGCGGCGCGCGACGCCGCCGTGCGGGCGCGGACACAGCTGGAGATCGAACGGGACGAGGCGATCGCGGCACGCGAGGCGGCCGTGCGGACGCGCGCGCAGCTGGAGATCGCGCGTGACGAGGCGCTCGCGGCGCGCGAGGCGGCCGTGCGCACGGGTGCGCAGCTGAAGATCGAACGTGACGAGGCGATCGCGGCGCGCGAGGCGGCCGTGCGGGGGCGGGCGCAGCTGGAGACCGAGCGTGACGAGGCGATCGCGGCGCGCGAGGCGGCCCTGCGGAAGCGGACGCAGATGAAGAACGCCCGTGACGATGCGGTCGACGCGAGCGCGATCGCCGAGTCCGCGCTGGCCAGCGCCGAGACCGAGCGTCAGGAGGCCGTGACCCAGCGCGACGAGGTGCTGGTCGCCTTCCGGGCGCTGCAGCGCAAGCTGCAGGCCGAGCGCGCGCAGGCCGATCGCGACGTACGGGGCGAGGCCAAGGACGACGACGAAGCCGAAGGGCCGCTCGGCGTGCGCACGGTGCCCGCGGTTCGCCCCGTCCTGGCCGAGCTGCAGTACCCGCCTCGCGAGCGCAAGCTGCGGTTCACCCAGTTCGACATGTGGGTCGTGCGCGTGCTCGGCCTGGCCGGGGCGGGCTGCGTGCTCGTGCTGCTGCTCTCGATCCTGCGCGTCGTCAACTAGACGCGACGCGCGCCAACGGTCAGCCGCGCGCCTCCCGGAAGCGCTCGAGGCCGTCGTCGGGGATCGGCTCCCACGACGCGGCGTAGGCCACGTACGCCCGGAAGCTCGGCCGCACGCCCGGATCGCCGTCGAAGGCCGACATCCGCAGCGCCCGCCACACCTCGGTCTCGGGGTCGCGGCTGCCGAGGTGGGCTCCGCACGCGCGGCAGAAGCACTTCTCCATGCCGCCGTCGGGGTGTCGCCAGCCCTGCACGAGCTCCACGCCCTGGACGAAGCGCAGCGCGTCGCCGTCGACGTACGCCTGTGCCGACGCCGCCGTGCCCGTGCGGCCCTGGCAGCGCGTGCAGTGGCAGTAGCCGGCGGACGACGGCGCGGCGTCGAGCTCGAAGCGCACGCCGCCGCACAGGCACCCGCCGCCGATCGCGCCGCCGTCGCTCATGCGCCGTGACACTTCTTGAACTTCTTGCCGCTGCCGCAGAAGCACGGGTCGTTGCGCGCCGGCGTCTCGCCGACGACGCGCGGCGGCTGCGGGGCGAAGATCGGCTCGGGCAGCTTGTTGATGCGCATGACCGCCTTGTCGATCGCGCGCCAGCCGGCGGGGTTGGACTGCCGCGCGCGGGCGATCCGCTCGGTGTTGACCGCCTTCGCGGCCGCCTTGTGCGCCCCGCACAGCGACTCCTTGGCGTCCTCGAGGCTCGACGGGTAGCCGAAGGCCTGGCCCTGGCACGCCGGGCAGTCCGCGGTGGCCGACTCGACCGGGTCCAGGACGACGTTCGAGCGATCGAGGTCGACCGCGCCGAACGCGTGCTGGACGAGGTCGGTGAGGGCGCCGAGGCCGACGGCGCTCCAGCTGCGGCGCGCCTGGATCGAGGGCCGCACGAACGCGCCGTGGTCGCCGTCGAGGTCGGCCAGCAGGCGCGGCGTCTCGCCGCGCGCCGCGCGCCGCGGGTAGTCGCCGGCGATGAGCTCCTCCTCGCGCGCGAGCGCCGCCGCCATCACGGTCCCCGCGTAGCGCCCGACCGCCGCGGCCATGTCGCCGTCGCACTCCTGCATCGCCGCGCGCACGGTGGGGACGGTGAGGTAGAGGTCGACCTCGAGCACGTCGTCGTCGATGGTGACCGCGGTCCACGCGTCGCCGCGGTCGGGGATCCAGCCGAGCGGGTCGGCCGTGATGACGAAGCAGCGCAGCCACAGCTGCATGTGCTCGGGGTAGATGTCGAGGTCCGGCGGCCAGTCCAGGCGCAGCTCGATGAGCGCGAACTCCTCCTCGGGCGCGGCCTCGAGCAGCGCGGCCGGGTCGAGGTTCGGGGTGGCGGGCTGGGTGGCCATCGGAACCCTGAGGTTAATGCACGCGGAGCGGCGCTCATCCCGGCAGCAGCAGCGCGCTGCGCGCGAGTTCCACCAGGCTGCGCTCCAGCCAGACGGCGAGCTGCGACCGGGCGACCGTGGCCTCCATCGAGGCGAGCGCGCAGCAGATCGCGCGCTCGCGCGTTCCGTCGAGCAACGTGACGAGCAGCCTGGCGGGGTCGTCGAGCGTCGTCGCCTCGTGGCGCAGGTTGGCCACCATCGGGCCCTCCGCCGCCTGCAGGCGGGCCATCGCGGTCACCCGCGGGTGCGTCGCGGCGCTCGTGCCGAAGGCCGCCGGCTCGGCGTGCAGGTCGCCAGCGCCGCGCTGTAGCAGCGCACGAACGCCTCGGTGACGATCAGCCGCTGCTCGAGGTCGGCATCCGCGGGGAGCAGGTCGGCGATCGGAAGCACCGCCGGCCACGCGGCGACGACGCGCTCGAGCGCGGCGATCACGATCGCGTGGTCGGTCGTGACGTTCGACCCGTTGGCGCCGGTGAACGTGACGCGGCCGTCCTCGTCGCGCACGCCCGCCTGGGCATCCGCGGACACCGCGAGCGCCGCGAGCCGTTCGAGCCGCGGCGTCGCATCGAGCGCGTGCCGGGCGCGGCAGAGCAGCGTCTGGCGAAACGTGCGCATGCGCAGCTGGTCGAGCAGCTCCTCGCGGCGCAGGCGGTCGTCGGTCGCCCGCGCGCCCGCGCGCAGCTGCGGCGGCAGCCAGCCGAACCTGCATCTCCCAGAAGTTCGCCTCGGCGAGGAACTGCAGGCCGTGGCGTCCCGCGTGCGCGACGAAGTCGGCGAAGCGCATGCGCCGGTTGACCGGCGCCGGCGTGTCATGAAAGAGCAGCGCATCGCTGCTGTCGCGCAGCTTCGCCGCCAGCGAGACGAGCGTGTGCAGCTCGGGGTCGTAGGCCCACGCCGCGCGCAGGCCGTCGAGCAGATCGCGCGGGGCCGCGTGCGCGAGCGATCGCGCGCGGGGAGACGTCGAGGCCGACGAACTGCGCGCCGGGCAGCGTGCCGGGAATCGGCAGCAGGTTGCCGCCGTCGCCGCAGCCGATCTCCAGCAGGCGGCACGCCGAGGGCGCGGCCGGCGTCAGGCCGTAGAGCGTCGCCAGGCGGTCGGGATGCGTCTGCGGGAACGGATGGCCGGGGTAGGGCACCGCGTCGTAGAGCACGCCTGCTCGGTCGTCCGCCTCCACGTCCGCGATCCTAGACACGTGCGGCGTAACGGTACGCCGGCCGCCGCGACGAAGCCCTGACCGCGCTCATCGAGGAGGAACCGAGAATGGCCGACCTGACCGAGATCGACGAGGAGCTCTGCGCGAGCTCGCCGTGGGACTTCTCCGACCTGCGCGCGCTGTACGTCAACTGCACGCTCAAGCGCTCGCCGGAGGTCTCCAACACGCAGGGCCTCGCCGATCGCTCGATCGCGATCATGCGGCGAAACGGCGTCACGGTCGACGTCATCCGGGCCGTCGACCGCGACATCGCGACCGGCGTCTACCCCGACATGACCGAGCACGGCTGGGACGGCGACGAGTGGCCGGCGATCCACGAGCAGGTCATGGCCGCCGACATCCTGGTGCTGCTGTCGCCGATCTGGCTGGGCGAGAAGTCCTCGGTCTGCACGAAGGTCATCGAGCGCCTGTACGGCAACAGCCATCTGCTCAACCAGGCCGGTCAGTACGCCTACTACGGGCGCGCCGGCGGCTGCATCATCACCGGCAACGAGGATGGCGCGAAGCACTGCGCGATGAACATCCTCTACTCGCTGCAGCACCTCGGCTACACGATCCCGCCGCAGGCCGACTCGGGCTGGCTCGGCGAGGCGGGCCCCGGGCCGAGCTACCTCGACGAGGGCTCGGGCGGTCCGGAGAACGACTTCACGAACCGCAACACCGCGTTTCTGACCTGGAACCTGCTGCACGTCGCGCGGCTGCTCAAGGACGCCGGCGGCATCCCGGCGCACGGCAACAACCGCAAGCAGTGGGACGCGGGCTGCCGCTTCGACTACCCCAACCCCGAGCACCGCGCCTGACCGATTCCCAGCCGCCGCTCAGGCAGCGCGCCTAGGCTGGCGCCATGTCCCGAGATCCCCTGAAGACGCGGCTCAGCCGCCGCCAGGCGCTGGGCGCCCTGGGCACGGTCAGCCTCGGCGGCCTGCTCGCGGCCTGCGGCGACGACGGCAGCGGCTCCACAGCCGTGCCGACGACCGACGGCGCGACCGCGACGGTCGAGCCGAAGACGACGACGTCGGCCACCACCGGCGCCCTGTTCGACGACGCCGCGAGCTGCGCGCTCACGCCGGAGGAGACCGAGGGCCCGTACTACTTCGACGCCGACAGGATCCGCAGCGACATCCGCGAGGATCGCGAGGGCACCCGCCTGCGGCTCGCGCTGCGGGTGCGCGAGGCGGCCTCCTGCGCGCCGATCCCCGACGCGGTCGTGGACATCTGGCACGCCGACGCCGGCGGTGCGTACTCCGGCTTCGACGGCGGGGGCGGCGCAGCGGGCGGCGGTGGCGGACCCGGCGATGGCGGCGGCGCGCAGACCGACAGCCGCTACCTGCGCGGCGCGCAGGTCACCAACGCCGAGGGGATCGTCGAGTTCACGACGATCTACCCCGGCTGGTATCCCGGCCGGACCGTGCACATCCACGCCAAGGTGCACCTCGACGCGCGGACCGTCCTGACGACACAGCTGTACTTCGACGACGCCCTGTCGGACCGGGTCTTCGCCGCCAGCGCCTACACCCGTCGCGGCGAGCGCGACCAGCGCAATGCTTCCGACGGGATCTTCGACGCCGCGCTCGTGGTGACGGCCAAGCGCGAGGGCGCCGCCGTCCGCGCCGCCATGAGCTTCGACGTGCGCAAGGCCTGAGCCGGCAGCGCGCTACTCGGCCTGGCGGCCGAGGATGACGGTGAAGCGCTCCACGCGCTTGCGCTCGTCGTCCGACAGCGGTCCGGCGGACTCCACGAGCAGCGTCATCGGGCCGCGGGTGTGCGCCCAGCCCCGCGCGGCATCGCCGAACGACGCGGCGATCCACACGAGCGGCTTGGCGGCGGCGTACGCCATGACCGTCGCCTCCTGCTCCTCGCTGCTGGTCTCCGCGCGCAGCACCGGCACGGTGACCATGTCCAGCTCGTGGGCCAGCGCGGTGATGGCGTCCAGGCCGCCGGCGTCGGCGAGCAGGGCGACCTCGCCCTCCTCGAGCATCGTCGCGACCCAGCCGTCGGGTGCGGCGGCGAGCACGCCGGGCGCGCAGGCGAGGCGAAAGAGCGGGTCGGCCACGGCCGAGACGCTACAGCCTCGGCGCGCTCACGAGCGCGCGGCCGCGCAGGCCGCGCGGACGCGACGCTCGCCTCGCGTCGTCCTCAGTCAGGGAACACGACGACGGGCCGCACCTCCACCGAGCCGTACTCGATGTTCGGCATCTGCGCCGCCATTGCCTCGGCCGCGGGGCGATCGGCCACCTCGATGACGTAGTAGCCGCCGAGCATCTCCTGAGTGTTCACGGCCGGCCCGTCGGACGTCTGGAGCTCGCCGCCGCGGGAGCGCAGCGTCGTGGCCTGGTCGCTGCTCTCCAGCGGGGCGCCGGCCACCATCGCGCCGGCGGCGACGAGCGAGTTCGTGTAGTTCGTCCACGCCTCGAGCTGCGCCTCCTGCTCGTCGGGCCCGGGGGCGTTGGCAGGGTCGCCATAGATCAGGAGCATGAACTGGGCCATACGGTGCACCTCGTCGTCTCGGGCCGGCGAATCCGGCTTCGAAGGGGTCGTTACCCGATTGGCGACTTTCGCCATGCCGTCGCATTCTCAGCCAACGCGCAGGAAGTTCCCGCACGCCGCCGAGGTGCGGGGACGAGCGTGCTCGCATGAACTCCGATCCCCACACCACCCACACGAACACGGTCACGCGGCGCCGGGCCGTCGGCGCCGCCGGCGCCGCCGGAGCCGCGCTGCTGCTGGCGAAGGTCAGCGGCCCCGACCGCCTGCTCGGCTCGATCGGCGTCGCCGAGGAGGCGCAGGCCGCCGCGACGTCGTGCGTGCTGATCCCGGCGAAGACCGAGGGCCCGTACTTCGTCGACGAGAAGCTCGACCGCTCGGACATCCGCCCGGATCCCGGCGACGGCACGCTGCAGCCGGGCACCCCGCTGAACCTCACCATGGTCGTCGTGCGGGCGGATGCGAGCTGCGCACCCGTCGCGGGCGCCGTCGTCGACATCTGGCACGCCAACGCCGCGGGCAAGTACTCCGACATCGCCAGCGAGGGGACGTCCGGACAGGAGTTCCTGCGCGGCCTGCAGGCGACCGCTGGAGACGGCCAGGCGAAGTTCACGACGATCTTCCCCGGCTGGTACGCCGGCCGCGCCGTCCACATCCACTTCAAGGTGCGCGTGTTCAGCGGGTCGACGACGACATACGAGTTCAACTCCCAGCTGTTCTTCGATCCCGCGACGGCGAACGCCATCTACGCCGCGAGCCCGTACAGCTCGCGCGGCACGCCGGACGTCGCCAACGCCGCGGACAACATCTACGGCAGCGACGGCGCGAAGCTGCTCGTCGCGCTGTCGGCGAACGGCAGCGGCGGCTACGACGGCACGTTCGTCGTCGGCCTGTCGGGCCTGCCGAGCACCGGCGGCGGGACCGGGACCGGGACGGGTGGCGGCACGTCCGCCAACGGCGTCGCCGCCGCGCTGAGTGCGACGAAGTTCCGCCGCACGGCGGCCAACCGCCGCATCCTGCGCGCGACCTCGACGGTCGCCGAGAGCGTGAAGGTCAGGGCGAAGCTGTCGCGCAGCGGCACCACGATCGCCGCCAAGACGGTGACCGGGGTGACGGCCGGGGTGCGCTCGCTCGACCTGGCGATCCCGCGCAAGACGGCCGGTGGCACGGCGCGGCTGACGATGACCTACACGGATGCGGCGGGTCTGGCGAAGACCGTGCGCAAGACCGTCAGGGTCCCGCAGAAGCGGCTCGTCTGATGCCCTCCATCGGACCCATGGAGCTCCTCCTCGTCCTGGCCCTCGCGCTGCTCGTGCTCGGACCCAGGCGCGTGCCCGGCGCCGGGCGCGCGATGGGGCGCGGCCTGCGCGAGTTCAAGGACGCCATCGGCGGCGACGGCCGCGCAGACAGCCGGGATGCGCTCGCCGGCGGAGACGGCGCTCCGCGCAGGTCGACCGAGTCCTCGATCGCCGCGTAGCGCGGGGCCGGGCGGGCGCGGCGGCGGCGTGGCGCTGGGCCCATCCGCGGCGCGCGGTGCGAAGCGTCTGCTCGGGGACCGGATCGACGGCGGCGAGCACGCGGCCGATGGCGCGCAGAAGCTCGTCGTCGGAGGTGATCGTCGCGCACGGCGGCGTCGGCGGCGTCGGGCGCTGCGGGGACCGGCGGCGAGACCTCACGCGTAGAGCGCGGCGAGCTCGCGTCGGTCAATGCCCGCGAACACCCCTCGATGACCACCCACACTCTCGAACACGCCGGCCCGCTCGAGCTCGCGTACCGCGTTGATCACGTCCTGCTCGTCGATCTGCGGATACTCGGCCTGCAGGGCATTGAGCAGATCGTCGATGGTGCGCGAGCCGTCAGCAAGCTCGACGAGTCGGTGGATCGCGCCGTCTGGATCAGCGATCGTGTGGACGCGGCTGCTTCCGATGATGTGCAGCAGGCCGCCGCCACGCAGCAACGGTGCGGTGTGCTTCATCCGGGGACGCGGGGTGGGGGCGGTCGGCATGGAGAGCTCCTTCGGCTCGGCTGATTTGGTGGCGGTCGGCCGTGAGAGGGGCCGGCACAGGGGATGAGCGCCGCGCCGGGCCGTTGATACATCGCCGTTCAACTAGGCCGGCCAGGTCGGGGCTCTTCGCCAATTCTCAGGTGACGCACACGCCGGGCGGAGGTCGCTCACCGAGGATCGCCGCATGACGACGATCCCCGGTGCCAAGGCCCGCGCGCTGCTCGGCGGCGGCGGCGGTGGCGGCGGCCGGCGAGACGCCCCCGGCGGCCGGTCGCCGCGCCGCGCCCCGCTGACCCTGCTGCTCGTGCTGAGCGCGATGCTCGGCGGCGGCGCGAGCGTGGGCGTCCTCGCGGCGACCGGCGTCGTCGGCGGCGAGTCTGGCGCCACGACGACCATCGTCCAGGGCGAGCCCGCGTCCGCGTCGTCGCGCGCGTCGGGCGATGGGGCCGCCGCCGGCCGGCTCGACGCCGAGGCGCTGAACGCGAGCACGTCGGCCGGCGTCGTCGACATCTCCGCGAAGGGCGTCGCGTCGGCGAGCGCGCAGCCGACGCCGTTCGGCGGCCCACCGCAGCAGCCCCAGTCCACCGCGACCGGCACCGGCTTCGTCATCGACCAGGACGGGCACATCGTGACGGCGTCGCACGTCGTCGACGGCGCGTCTTCGATCACCATCACATTCGAGGACGGCGTCACGCGCACCGCGACGTTGCTCGGCCAGGACGACGTGACGGACGTCGCCGTGCTGAAGATCGACCCGGCGGGCCTGACGCTGCACCCGCTCAAGCTCGCCAGCTCCGCGTCGCTCGACGTCGTCGACGAGGTCGCCGCGATCGGCGACCCCTTCGGCTACGCGCGCAGCATCAGCACCGGCATCGTCTCGGGCGTCGACCGCACCATCGAGGCCCCGAACGGCTTCACCGTCGCCCACGCGATCCAGACCGACGCAGCGCTGAGCCCCGGCAACTCCGGCGGACCGCTGCTCAACGCCGCCGGCGAGGTCGTCGGCATCGCCGACCAGATCGCCACCGGTGGCTCCGAGCAGAACGCCGGCGTCGGCTTCGCCGTCCCGATCGACCTCGTCACCGCGTCGCTGCCGCAGCTCAAGGCGGGCGAGCAGGTCAGCCACGCGTACCTCGGCGTCGCCACCTCCGGCGCCTCGACGGGCACGCGCGGAGCCGTCCTCGGGACGCTGACCTCCGGCGGCCCGGCGGATGACGCCGGCCTGCGCGCCGACGACGTGGTGACGAGGTTCGGCGACACCACGATCGCGAACGCCAACGACCTCGTCGCGGCGATCGCCGATCACCCGCCAGGCGACAAGGTGGCGCTCACCGCCAAGCGCGGCTCGCAGACCGTCGAGCTGACGGTGACGCTCGGCACGCAGCCGGCGCAGAGCACCCGGGGCGGGTAGCGCACCGGGGGTCAGATGGTGAACGCGCGGGCCGGTGGCTGCCCCGCCCGCCGGCCGGCTCGCGCCGTCGAGAGGACAGATCGGCGCTGTGGTGCTATCCATGCGTGCACCTTGTGCCCTCCTGGCTCGCAGCATCCGGTTTCGCAAGCGAGAGCGTGAGCTGGATCGTCGCTCCGCTGGCGACCGTGCTCGTCGCGGTGGTGTCCGGCTTCGTCGCGTGGTACGTGCCCGCCTGGAAGCTGCGGCGCGAGACGCGCTTGGACACGGCACGAGCGCTCCGCCACATCCGCGACCCTCTCCCGCGCCGCCTTCGACCTGCAGAGCCGCTGTTACAACATCGTCGCCCAGAACTTCCTGCCGAGCTACCTCAAGGCCGGCACCGCTGACCAGCGTGACTACGTCGTGATGAGCACGCTCCGGACCGTCGGCCGGTTCCTCGGCTGGGTGGAGATCCTGCGGCGGGAGGTGCAGTACCTGGACCTGGGGTCGCGCACGGTCAATCGCACGCTTCAGTTGCGGCTCAGCGACATCTCCGACGCGCTGGCCACCCGATTACCGCCAGAGCGACGCGTCCTTCATGATGTTCCGCGCCGATCAGCGCGCGGTCGGAGAGTTCATGGTGACCATGCGGGACCTGGGTGCCGACGTCAAGCGCCCGGATTGCCTGGGCTACTCCGAGTTCTGCGAACGCCTGTCGGCCGCGCAGCCGCAGGCCCAGGCCGGCGGGCCGAGGCCGCCGGTCGTGGTCTGGGCGGAGCGCTGGACGGCCGACCTGGACGCCGCCGACGCGCCCCACGAAGCGTGGCGCCTGGGGCAGGTGCAGCGCCAGCTGATCGAGCTGGTGGACGTGCTCGACCCCGACCGCGTCCGCTATCCCGACCTGAACATCCGCGGCAAGCTGCCGCTGCCCGCGTCGGACGCGCAGGCCACGAAGCCCGTCGCTCGGTTCCTGTGGCGCGAGGACCCGTGGCCGGTCGTGGAGCGCTGGGCCGCGGACACCTCGCATCGCCTGGGGTCCAGCGGGGACCACGCGCGGACCTACCACGGCAGGCGCGGCCTGACCGGGAAGCGACCGGAGGTCGTGGTCAAGTACGACGGGCGGTGGGTCACGCTCGATGCCCTGCTCGTGGGGCGCAAGGCGGCCACGCCCGTCGCGGGCTCGCTGCGCAGCACGCGCGGACGGTCCGCGATCAACCGGCTGCTGCGGTCGTTCGATCGTCCGACCGTGGCCGGCGGCTCGACGCTGCCGTCGCGCCTGGCCGGACGCGCCGCTGACGGCCTCGCCCGGTTGCGGGACTGAACAGCGCTGGGCGGCCCACGACGACAGGAGCCCGGCCGTCGGCCGGGCTCCCGGTTCGCGCACCGTGCGTAGGGCAGGGAGCTACGGGCGCGTGAACTCCTTGACGGAGGTCGCCTCGAAGTCCGAGTTGACGAGCACCACGACCTCGGTGCCGTCGGACTTGCGGGCGTGCGCGTGGTAGGCGGCGCCGTCATGGCCGCCCTGCTCGGTGCGCAGGACGGTGGCGCCGGGGACCTTGGCGAGCGCGGCGGCCTTGACCTTCGCCGCCGTGTCGCCGGTCAGCGCCGTCTGGGCGCCGCGCGGACCGCCGGGACCGCCGCGGTGACCAGGCCCGCCCGCCCCGCCGCGGCCGCCGGCCGGCCGCGTCTGCACCGCCGTCGCCTCGAAGCTCGAGCTCACGAGCACGACGACCTCGCTGCCGCCGGACTTGCGCACGTGCGCGTGGTACTTCGTGCTGTACGGCCCGCCCGCCTCGGTGCGCAGGACCGTGCCGCCGGGGACCTTCTCGAGCGCCGCCGCCCTGACCTTGTCGGCGGTGTCCCCGGTCAGCGCCGTGTCCTTCACCCGCTGCTTGGCAGCCGCGGATGACGACGAGTTGGTGGCCGCGCCGGCGAGCGCGGCGCCGCCGGCGGCGAACGCCGAGACCGCGGCGATGGCCGTGAGCGTCTTTCGTGACGTGGTGAGCATGCGGGGGGATTCCTCCTGTGGATGAGCTTGCGTGGTGAGAAGATGGACGGCGAAGCTGGGAGCACGCCCGGGCGAACCTGAGAATTCGCCGAGCGTCACGGGCAGCCGGGCGCGCCAGCGCACGCCGCCGAGCAGCAGCACGAGCGCGCCGCCTGCGAACGCCGAGCCGACCTCGCGGCGCTCCTTGCGCGAGCCGATCCGCGAGCCGAGCTGCTCGTAGACCACGCCGAGCGCGTCACCGGTGGCGGTTGCGCCCCGCGCCTACACCGCGTTCAGCGCGGACCGCAGCGGCAGCGGTTCCGGCACCATGGCGCCGGAGTCGAGCGCGCCCTCCACGCAGAGCGAGACGGAGGTCTGAGCCGCGCCGGCGGGCCGCACGCCCTCGCTCACGCGCGGCGTGCGGTCGACCCGCCGACGGCGACGAAGCTCAGCGCTTCGCAGGCAGCGAGCGGGCGTACGCGACGCCCAGCTTCACCCAGCGCTCGAGCTCGCCCGCGGTGCCGAGGCCCTCCTCGCCGACGCGCAGCCACCCCTTCATCGCCCGGCCGCGCATCTGAAACGGCGCGGCATGCGGCTCGGCGGCGAGGGCGCCGGTCTGCGCAGGCTCCACGCGCACCATCAGGCCGCCCTGGCCGCTGGCGGCGACCGCCATGTGGCCGCCGACGAGGAAGGCCAGCCCGCCGAACATCCGCCGCTCGGTGACGTCGGGATCGCCGCCCAGCTGCTCACGAATGCGATGTGCGAGATCTTCGTCGTACGCCACGCGACCATCATCGCCGACCGCGCCAGGCGACGGTGACGCGCAGCGGCGCTGAGCGAGCTGCACGCGGGCGGCGTGCCAGACTCGGCGGCGTGCTGCGCCCGTTCGCCCAGGTCGACGTGTTCACCACGACGCCGTACGGCGGCAACCCCGTCGCGGTCGTGCTCGACGCCGCGGGGCTCAGCACCGAGGAGATGGAGCGCTTCGCGCGCTGGACGAACCTCTCCGAGACGACGTTCGTCCTGGCGCCGTCAGAGGATCGCGCCGACTATCGCGTGCGGATCTTCACGCCGACGGTCGAGCTGCCGTTCGCCGGGCACCCCACCCTCGGCACCTGCCATGCGTGGCTCGCCGCCCATGACGGGCAAGGTCGCGACGAGGTCGTGCAGGAGTGCGCCGCCGGCCTCGTGCGCATCCGGCGCGGCGACGCCGGGTTGTCGTTCGCGGCGCCGCCGCTCCTGCGCGACGGACCGGTCGACGAGGCGCTCGTGCAGCGGATCGCCACGCTGCTGGGGATCGAGCGCGGTGAGATCCTCGATGCCGAATGGGCCGACAACGGGCCCGGCTGGGTCGCGGTGCTGCTCGAGGACGCCAGCGCCGTGCTCGCCGTGCGGCCCGGGGGCGCGAACCTCGACCTGGGCATCGTCGGTGCCTACCCACCGGGCTCGCCGGAGGCATTCGAGGTCCGGGCGTTCTTCCCGCAGGACGGCGTCCTCGTGGAGGACCCGGTGACCGGGAGCCTGAACGCCGCGATCGCGCCGTGGCTGCTGCGGACGGGCCGCGCGACGGCGCCGTACGTCGTGTCGCAGGGCACGCTGCTGGGACGCGCCGGCCGCGTCCACGTGGAGCGCGACGACGACGGCACGATCTGGGTCGGCGGCGCGACGGCGACGTGCGTGTCCGGTGAGGTCGATCTGTAGCCCACCGCCCGCACCCGACATCATGGGCGCATGCACGTCCGCCACGCCGATCCCGCGCGCGACGCCGCCGCGTGCGCGGAGATCTACGCGCACTACGTGGCCGATACCGCCATCTCCTTCGAGGAGGTGCCGCCCACCGCGCAGCAGTTCGCCGCGCACATCGCCGCGACGGCGGCACGCCACCCATGGCTCGTGCTCGAGGACGCCGGTGCCGTCGCCGGCTACGCGTACGCGACGCAGCACCGCGTCCGCGCCGCCTACCGCTGGGCGGTCGACGTGGGGATCTATGTCGATCCGGGCCGGCACCGCGGCGGCGGCGGCCGCCTGCTCTACGAGGCGCTGCTGGAGCTGCTGCGCCGCCAGCGCCTGCGCAGCGCCATCGCCGGCATCACGCTGCCCAACGACGCCAGCATCGGCCTGCACCGCGCGCTCGGCTTCGAGCACGTCGGCACGTACCGCGCGATCGGCTGGAAGGCGGGGGCGTGGCGCGACGTGGCGTGGTGGCAGCTCGCGCTCGCGCCCGGTGACGGCGCGGGCGACGGCCCGCCGACCGAGCCGCTCGGCCCGCAGCGGCTGTGAGCGCCTGCGAGACCGTCTGCGTCGGGCTGGACGTCGGCACCGGCAGCGTGCGGGCGCTCGCCGTCGCCGCCGGCGGCACGGTCGTCGGGCGTGGCGCGCACCCGCTGTCCAGCCGGCGCGCGGCCGGCCGCCACGAGCAGGACCCGGCGAACTGGTGGGAGGCGGTCGGCGCCGCCTGCCGGGCGGCGCTGGACGGCGTGGCCGCCGAGCGGATCGCCGGCGTGGCCACCTGTGCGACCTCCGGCACGATCCTGCTCGTCGACGCGGCAGGCCGGCCGCGCAGCGCCGCGCTCATGTACGACGACGCGCGCGCCGCCGCGCAGGCGGGCCGCCTGGACGTGCCGGCCTCCTGGGCGCTGCCCAAGCTGTTCTGGCTGCTCGAGCACGAGGGCGAGGCGGCGGCGCCCCGCGGCGAGGGCGAACGGCGCCTCGCCCACCAGGCCGACGTCATCACCCGGCGGCTCGCCGGGCACGCCGTCCCGGCTGACTCCAGCCACGCGCTGAAGAGCGGCTACGACGCCGCCGGCGGCAAGTGGCCCGCGGACCTGCGGGCACAACTCGGCGACCTGCTGCCCGCCGTCGCGCCGCCCGGCACGCCGCTCGGCGAGGTCTGCCCGGCCGCCGCCGCGCACACCGGCCTACCCGCGGGCACGCCGATCGTCGCCGGCATGACCGACGGCTGCGCCGCCCAGATCGCCGCCGGCGCCCTGCGCCCGGGCGACTGGAACTCGGTGCTCGGCACGACGCTCGTGCTCAAGGGCTGCTCGCAGGAGCGCATCGAGGATCGTGCCCACGGCGTCTACTCGCACCGCGCGCCCGACGGGACCTGGCTGCCCGGCGGCGCGTCGAGCAGCGGCGCGGGTGCGCTCAGCGCCGCGTTCGGCGACCGCGACCTCGTCGCCCTCGGCGAGCAGGCTGCCGCCCACGAGCGCACCCGCGTGCTGAGCTATCCGCTGGTCTCGCGCGGCGAGCGCTTCCCGTTCGCGGCGCCCGGCGCGGAGGCGTTCACGCTTGGCACGCCCGCCGACGACGGGGAGCGCGCGGCCGCGCTCCTGCAGGGGCTGGCGCTCGTCGAGCGGCTGTGCTTCGCGCAGCTCGAGCGCCTCGGCGCCCCATCCGGCGGCGAGCTCAGCCTGACCGGCGGCGCGACCCGCAACCGGCGCTGGTGTCAGCTGCGCGCCGACGCGCTCGGGCGTCCCGCGCGCCTGCCCGAGCAGACCGAGTCGGCGTTCGGCATGGCGATCCTCGCCACGGCCGCCGTCGCCGGCGAGCCCGTCGCCGCCGCGGCGCGGCGGATGTCGCGCACGCGCGCGGTGCTCGAGCCGCGTCCCGCGATGCGCGCGCACCTGGACGAGCAGTACGAGCGTCTCACCGGCGAGTTGCGCCGGCGCGGCTGGCTGACCGGGCCGGAGCCAGACCCCGCCTGAGCGCCCTGCGTTTCGCACGCCGCCGGCACGCCCCCGGCTGGACGTCCGCGGCGCAAGATCGATCACGCGTCCAGCCGCCGTCCAGGTCCGTGGACATCCGCTCGTCCGTTCGTCCAAACGACGTTTGGACGTTGGTAGGCCGGCCGCCGAGCGCCCGACGGGGGCCGTGTGCTGCACCGAATCACACGCCCCCTCAGCGCCATCGTGGCCGCGCTGGCGCTCGGTGCCTTCGCCACCCCGGCGCCGGCCGCGACCGACCCGCTGCTCGGCGAGCAGTGGGGGCTGACGGACGCCGCCACCGGCGCGCCGGAGGCCTGGACGCAGTCGCACGGCAACGGCGTCCTCGTCGCCGTCCTCGACAGCGGCGTGCAGCTCAACCACCCCGATCTGGCCAAGAGCCTCTGGCGCAACGCCGCCGAGACGCCCGCCAACAACATCGACGACGACAAGAACGGCTACGTCGACGACGTGTACGGCGCCAACATCAAGGCGCTCAACGGCAACGTCGAGGACGACAACGGCCACGGCACGCACGTCGCGGGCATCATCGCCGCGCAGGCCGGCAACGACGTCGGCGGCTCGGGCATCGCCCCGGGCGCGCAGATCATGGCGGTCAAGGTGCTCGACGCCAACCGCGCCGGCGACTCGTCGCAGCTGGCCAAGGGCATCCGCTACGCGGTCGACCGGGGCGCGAAGATCCTCAACGTCTCGATCAACGGCGACGGCACGAGCCCCGACCTCGACGCGGCCCTCGCGTACGCCGGCCAGAAGGGCGCGACGGTCGTCGCCTCCGCCGGCAACAACGGCCGCGACCTCGACCTCATGCCCTCCTACCCGGCCGCGTCGCCCGCGCCCGCGGTGCTGACCGTGACGGGCACCGAGGAGAGCGGCGGCCTGCTGTCGATCGCCAACCGCGGCCTGCGCTCGGTCGACCTCGCCGCGCCGGGCGGCAACATCCTCTCGACCGCCAAGGGCTCGCGCTACGAGCTGCGCGTCGGCACCTCGATGGCCGCTCCGTTCGTCTCCGGCTCGCTGGCGCTGCTCGCCGCCGCCCGCCCCGACCTCGCCCAGCCGGTCCTGCGCACCGCGCTCGTGCAGAGCGCGCCGCGGCCCAAGCTGCTGGCCGGCCTGCTCGGCTCGGGCTCGCTGAACGTCGCCAGCGCGCTGCACAGCGTCCTGCCGGGCGACATGTGGCGCGCGACGGCGGCCGATGCCGACGGCGGCACCCGCAGCGTCGCCGCGGCCGCCGACGGCGACGACGCCGCGGCGACGCGCCTGAAGCTCAGCTCCAAGCGCCGCATCCGCGCGGGCCGCGCGGCGACCGTGCGCTGGACGGCCACCGGCGCCGGCCAGGTCGTCAGCTGGCACGTGATGCTCAACGGCAAGCGCGTCAAGACGCTGCCGGGCACGAAGTCGAAGCTGCGCAAGCGCGTCAACCGCGCCGGCACGCACCGCTGGAAGGTCGTCGGCGTCGACGCCGGGGGCCAGCGGGTCGTCTCCGCAGTGCGCACGTTCAAGGTCCTGCGCAAGCTCTGATCGCAACGCGGTTCGCCAGCCGGGCGGGGATCCTCAGCGCGACCCGGCTGGGCTGGGACTCGCTCATGCACATCATGGTCGGCTCGCGCAACGGCGACGTGCCCGCCAACCGCGACGCGGTGCTCGACGCGCTCACCCGCGACCGAGCCAACCCGGCTTCGGTCGTCTCGTGTCTAGCGCGCGCGCGCGAGGGCGCGCGGGCCGTGCGCGACGTCATCTCGGCCGAGATGTGGGAGGCGATCAACACGACGCCCCTGCGCCTGCGCGACGGTGACCTGTCCTCGCCGGACGCGCGGCTGCACGCCGGCGCGTACTCGATCTACCAGCACGTCAAAGGAGCGCTCGGCGCTGTTCTGGGGCTCACCGCGCGCACGATGCTGTGCGACGAGGCCAGCGCCTTCCTGTTCGCAGGCGGGCGGATCGAGTCGGGCGACATGGTCCTGCGGATGCTGCGCGTCACGCTGCCCGTCGGCGACACGCGCGACCGCGCCGACGGCCAGGCGATCGCGCTGCTCAGGCGGTCGGCGGCTTTCAGGCCTACCGCGGCGCGGTGCCCGCGCCCGCCCACGCCAAGCCGGTCGCGCGCTTCCTGCTGTTCGAGCGGCGCGTGACCCGCCAGGAGGTCCAGCGCGAGATCGGCCTCGTCGACGCCGTCCACATCACCCGCCTGGACCCCCAGGCGAGCGCCCGCGCCTAGCATTCCCGCGGCGTGGCGGCGGGCCGGCCGGCGCGCTTGGCCGCGGCCCGGCGGCCCGCGCTATCCTCTCGGGCAGACCTGCTTGCCGCAGGTCCTTTTTCTGTCCTCTCGCCGTCACGGAGCGCCGAATGGCCCGCGGAGACGTGCGTATCGCTGTGACTCTCGCCTGCGAGACTTGCAAGCGGCGCAACTACCAGACGAATAAGTCCAAGCGCAACAACCCGGATCGCATCTCCCTGCGCAAGTACTGCAAGTGGTGCAAGGAGCACACGAGTCACCGGGAGACCCGGTAGCGCTCAGGACCCCCCGCATCTCATGGCACGTAAACGCCAGCGCGCTAAAGACCGCAAGCAGAAGCTGCACCGGGAGAACATCCCGGGCTCGCTCGACCACGCCTCCGGCGATGTCGAGGAGGTCGAGGCGGCCATCGTCGCCGGCGCCGGCGGCAAGCCTGTCGAGCCTGCTGCGGACGACGTTGCGGACGAGCCGGCCGATGCCGATGCGGTCGACGCCGATGCGGTCGAGGCCGATGCGCCCACGCCCGGTGAGCCCAAGCCCAAGCCCAAGCGCCGGCGCGGTCGCAAGCCCGCCGCGGACGAGCCCGCCGAGCCGCCCGCGCCCGCTGAGCCCGCCGAGCCGGTTGCGCGCGACGACGAAGACGTCGAGGACCTCGAGGACGACGACGAGCGCGACGACGACGACGAGCGCGGGGACGTCGAGGGCTACGGGCTCGACGCCGACGCCGCCTCCGTCGAGCACGACCGGCTGGGCAAGGGTGCCGGCGACCTCGCCGTCACGCCGGACGCCCACAAGCCCGCCGGCTTTCGCCTCGCCAACTTCATCCGCGCATGCTGGGCCGAGCTTCAGCGCGTGGACTGGCCCGACAGGCGCCAGGTCGGACAAGCCACCGCCGTCGTTCTCGGCTTCGTCGTCGTCGCGGGAGCCTTCCTTGGGCTCGCCGACGTCGTAGCGCAGAGAATCGTCGACTTCATCATCTAGATCTTGAACTTCGAACTTCTAAGGCACGCATGTTTCGCTGGTACGTCGTAAACACCTATTCAGGCCACGAGAACAAGGTCAAGCAGAACCTTGAGCACCGTGTGGTCTCCCTGAACCAGAAGCGCAACGTCCGCCAGGTCGTCGTGCCGACCGAGTCCGTGTCCGAGATGAAGGACAACCAGAAGATCACGGTCGAGAAGCGCACGATGCCCGGCTACGTGCTCGTCAACATGGAGCTCAACGAGGACTCGTGGGGCCTGGTCAAGGGCACCCCCGGCGTCACCGGCTTCGTCGGCGCGTCCAACGAGCCCGTGCCGCTCACGCAGGCCGAGGTCGATCGCCTGCTGCACCGCGAGGTCGCGGTGCGCGAGCGCAAGAAGGCGACGTTCGCGATCGGCGAGACGGTCAAGGTCATCTCGGGGCCGCTGTCGGATTTCTCCGGCGAGATCTCCGAGATGAACGAGGACGCCTCTCGGCTCAAGGTGCTTGTGTCAATCTTCGGTCGCGAGACGCCGGTCGAAGTCGGATTCGACCAGGTCAAGAAGATCTAGAGGATGTATGGCTAAGAAAGTTCTCACCCAGATCAAGCTGCAGGCCGTCGGCGGCCAGGCGAGCCCGGCTCCGCCGGTCGGCCCCGCGCTCGGTCAGCACGGCATCAACATCATGGAGTTCTGCAAGGCGTTCAACGCGCAGACCCAGGCCGACACGGGGACGACGATCCCGGTCGTCATCACCGTGTACGAGGACCGCTCGTTCACGTTCATCACCAAGACGCCGCCGGCCGCCGTGCTCATCAAGCAGGCGATCGGCATCACGAGCGGCTCCGGCGAGCCGCACCGCGTGAAGGTCGGCACGATCAGCGCGGCGCAGGTGCGCGAGATCGCCGAGCGCAAGTTCGACGACCTCAACGCCAACGACCTCGACCAGGCGTCGAAGATCATCGCCGGCACGGCACGGAGCATGGGAGTCGACGTTGTCTAAGCGCGGAAAGACCTATCTGGAGGCCCGCTCGCAGGTCGATCGCGAGCGCGAGCACACGCCCGCCGAGGCGATGCAGCTCATCAAGGCGCTGCCCGGCCCCACGTTCAACGAGACCGTCGAGATCCACGTGCGCACGGGCCTGAACGTGCGCCACGCCGACGAGCAGCTGCGCGGCACCGTCGCGCTGCCCAACGGCCTCGGCAAGGACGTCACGATCGCCGTCTTCGCGCAGGGCGACAAGGCCAAGGAGGCCGAGGAGGCCGGCGCGGACATCGTCGGCGCCGAGGACCTCGCCAAGCGCATCGAGGAGGGCTTCACCGACTTCGACGTGGCGATCGCCACGCCGGACCTCATGCCGGTCGTCGGTCGCCTCGGCCGGATCCTCGGCCCGCAGGGCAAGATGCCCAACCCGAAGGTCGGCACCGTGACGATGAACGTCACGCAGGCCGTCACCGAGGCCAAGGCCGGCAAGATCGAGTACCGCACCGATCGCACCGCGATCGTCCACCTTCCGATCGGTAAGAAGCAGTTCACCGAGCGCCAGCTGCTCGAGAACTACGCGGCGGTCATCGAAGAGCTGATCCGCGCCAAGCCGTCGGCCGCAAAGGGCCGCTACCTGCGCACGATCACCCTGGCCTCGACGATGGGCCCAGGCGTGAAGGTCGACCCGTCCCGCACCCGCGACATCCTCGAGGAGGCCGCTCCGGCTCCCGCCGCGTGAGCGTCCGACTCTGAGGCCACCGCAGACCCCGGGCTGCCGCTGACGCGGCCGAAGTCCCGGCGAGGAGGCAGATGAACCGAGAGCAGAAGGCCGCGGTGATCGAGGAGATCGCCGCACAGATCAATGAGTCCGAAGCGGTCTACGCGGTCGATTATCGCGGGATCACGGTCGCCCAGGCGGCCGAGCTGCGCGGCAAGCTGCGCGAGGCGGACGCGACGCTGCGCGTCGTCAAGAACACGCTGACCATCCGCGCCGCCGACGCGGCCGGGGCGGAGGCGCTCAAGCCGATGCTCGAGGGCCCGACGGCGCTGACGTTCGCCCGCGGCGACGCCGCGGCGGCCGCCAAGGCGGTCTTCGACTACGCCCGCTCGACCGGCCTGCTGCCCTTCAAGGGCGGCACGCTCAACGGCGCGGGCCTCGCGCCCGAGCAGGTGCAGTCGATCGCCCGCCTGCCCACCCGCGACGTCTTGAACGCGCAGTTCGTGAACATCGTCGCGTCGCCGCTGACCGGCCTCGTGACGAGCCTGTCGAACCTCATCAGCGGCCTCGCCCGCCAGCTCCAGCAGGTGGCCGAGAAGAAGGAGAGCGGCGAGATCCCCGCCGGCGACCCGCCCGCGAGCGCCCCTGCGGCGGAGCCGGAGCCCGGCCCCGAGCCCGAAGCCGCCGCGCCCGAGGCTCCGGCCGAGGCCGCGGCTGACACCGAGGTCGCCGCCGACGAACCGATTGCAGCGCCCGAGGCCGCCGCCGAGCCGGCGACCGACGACACCCCATCTGACACTGACGAAGAGAAGGAGTAACCCATGGCCCAGTCCACAGCGCAATGGATCGACGAGCTCAAGAGCATCACCGTGCTCGAGCTGAGCGAGCGCATCAAGGCCCTCGAGGAGGAGTTCGGCGTCTCGGCGCAGGCCGCGGCGGCTCCGGCCCCGGCGGGCGGCGGCGACGGCGGTGCTGCTCCCGCCGAGGAGGAGCAGACGGCGTTCGACGTCGTCATCACGGCGGCCGGTGACAAGAAGATCCAGGTCATCAAGGTCGTCCGTGCCGCCACGAGCCTCGGCCTCAAGGAGGCCAAGGCGCTCGTCGACGAGGCCCCCAAGGCCGTCCGCGAGGGCGTCGACAAGGACGAGGCCGACAAGCTCAAGCAGGACCTCGAAGAGGCCGGCGCGAGCGTCGAGATCAAGTAGCCGGTCACTCGTCGTCGGGAGGTCGGAGCTTGCGACGACCGAATGACGAAACGGATTCGCAGGGCGCCTCCGGGCGCCCGGCGTCGTTCTCGCAGCGCGCACAGGGTCCGCACATCTCCCACACACGCGTGCGTCATCCTGTGCGCGGTGCCCGACGCCCTCCACGCCGCCGCGCTGCGCAAGACCTACCGCGCGGCGATCGCCCTCGACGGCGTCGACCTGCGCGTCGGCACCGGTGAGCTCGTCGGCCTGCTGGGTCCCAACGGCGCCGGCAAGTCGACGCTGACGAAGATCGCCTGCGGCCTGGTGCGAGCGACGGCCGGCAGCGTCACCGTGCTCGGCCACCCGGCCGGCAGCACCGCGGCGCGCGCTCGCACCGGCTACCTCGCGGAGCTGTTTCGCTTCCCCGGCTGGGCGACGGCCGACGAGGTGCTCGCGCTGCACCAGCGCCTCGCGCGCTCCGGCGGCGGCGCGCCCGAGCGGGCCGAGCTGCTCGCGCTCGTCGGCCTCGCCGACGCCGCCGGCAAGCGCGTCGAGGCGATGTCCAAGGGGATGCAGCAGCGCCTGGGGATCGCCCAGGCGCTCATCGGCGAGCCCGCCCTCGTGCTGCTCGACGAGCCGACGAGCGCGCTCGATCCCGCCGGCCGGCGCACCGTGCGCGAGCTGCTCGAGGGGCTGCGCGGGCGCGGCGTCGCGGTTCTGCTGAACTCGCACCTGCTCAGCGAGGTCGAGCTCGTCTGCGACCGCGTCGTCATCGTCGACCACGGCCGCACGATCGCCGAGGGGACCCCGCACGACCTGGTGTCCGCCGGCGGCGTCGAGATCGAGACGGGGGCCGGGCTGCAGCGCTTCCCCGAGGCGGCCCGCGGCGAGGTGCCCGCGCTCGTCGCCCGGCTCGTCGCCGAGGGCGCGGAGATCTACGGCGTGCGCGTGGTCACCGGGACGCTCGAGGACGCCTACCTGCGGCTCGTCGGAGAGGACGCTCGATGAGGCTCGTCCTGGCCGACCTCCAGACGATCGGCGGCTACGCGCTGCGCGAGGCGGTGCGGCGCAAGGTGCTGCTCGTGGTCGTCGTGCTGACGATCTGCTTCCTCGCGCTGTACGCGTTCGGCACCTACCAGGCCTTCCAGGAGGTCTCGAGTTCCAGCGGCGCCGGCTTTCCGGGCGGCGAGCTGGAGGAGGAGGTGCTGACCGGCTCGACGCTGCTCGGCCTGGCGATGTTCGTGACGCTGTTCCTCGGAACGGTGCTCGCCGTCTTCGTGACGCTCAACGCCGTCCGCGGCGACGCCGAGCGCGGCCTGCTGCAGCCGCTCGTCGTGCGGCCGGTGGGGCGCAGCACGCTGCTGCTGGCGCGCTTCCTGGCGGCGGCGGCGGTGTGCGTGGTCTACGTGCAGATCGTCTACTGGTCGGCGGTCGTGGTGACGAACGCCGCCGGCGGCTACTACCCGGGCAACGCGATCGCGGGGGCCGTGGCGCTCGCTGCCGCCGTGACGATCATCGTCGCGATCGCCCTGCTGGGCACGACGCTGCTGTCCTCGACCGCGAACGGGATCGCGATCTTCATGGTCTTCGGCGCCGGGCTGGCGGCCGGGCTGATCGGCCAGATCGGCTCCGCGCTGAACTCCGAGACGCTCGAGCAGATCAGCTCGATCGCCACGTGGGCGCTGCCGTTCGAGGCCTTGTACCAGGACGGCCTGCACGCGCTGACCGCCGACATCGACGGCGTCACCGGCGTGATCGTGCAGCTCGGCCCGTTCGGCGGCTCGCAGGACGCCGGCCCGCTGCTGTACCCGTTCGCGCTCGCGTACCTGGCAGCGGCGGGGTGGCTGGCCGACCGGGCGTTCCGGCGCGCCGATCTGTAACGCAGGACCTACTCGAAGTCCTCCTCCAGCACGTCCGGATAGGCGATGACCTCGACGCGCGCGTCGCCCGGCGCCTCGAGGTAGAACGAGCGGCTGTCGTCGCGGTGAACGACGATCTCGGCGCCGTGCTCGGCCGCCAGGCGCTCGAGCTCCGCGCCGGAGACCTTGAAGGCGAGGTGGTGGGGATGCTCGTCGGCCATGACGAACGCGAGCCTCGCGCCGCCGGCCTCGATCAGCCCCCACGTGTCGTCGGCGTAGAGCACGCGCGCGCCCGGCACGGTGCGCTGCCACCACGCGATCGCGGCGGCGACGTCGGGCACGGGCTGGGCGACATGATCGAACTGCACCCGGGCAGTCTCGCAACCTTGCCCGCCGAACGCGCGCGTCCACGAGCCCTCGCCGGTGGCGGTCGCGCGACCCTGCACGCCAAACGGCCACGAGACTCCCCAGATCCCGCGATACGCGCTACGCTGCGCCGGTCGACCGATAGCCGTAGCCGCCTTCAGCACGGTTTTGCGCCCACATAGCGCAGACTTGAGGCGGGGTCCGTGAGCGTCGACAGCCCCCAGCGGGGGCCGCACTTTGCTGTGCTATCCTGGCGAGTCCGCGCCTGAAGGCCCGTGGCCGCGGCGCCGCCCCCCGTATGAACGCCCTCTCCGACCCCTTGAGGAGTCGCCGCCTTGCCCCTTGTTGACGCCCCCCGGACGCGCCGGACCTTCGCGCGTCTGAACCGAGTCCACGATGTCCCGAACCTCACCGACATCCAGCGCCGTTCGTTCGCCTGGCTGACCGACCCTGAGAAGGGCGGTCTGCGCGAGACCATCTCGGACATCTCGCCGATCGAGGACTACACCGGCAACCTCGCCGTCGACTTCGGCGAGTTTCACTTCGACGACCCGGTGGCGTCGATCGAGGAGTGCCGTGAGAAGGACCTCACCTACGCGCGCCCGCTGACCGTCACCGTCGCGTTCGTCAACCGCGAGACCGGTGAGATCCGCGAGCAGTCCGTGTTCATGGGCGACTTCCCGTGGATGACCGAGCGGGGCACGTTCATCATCAACGGCACGGAGCGCGTCGTCGTCACGCAGCTCGTCCGTTCCCCGGGCGCCTACCTCATGGAGGCCAAGGACCGCGAGAAGCAGGTCTTCATCGCGAACCTCATGCCGGCTCGCGGCTCGTGGCTGGAGCTCGAGATCGACAAGAAGGGCAAGGTCTTCGTCCGCATCGACCGCAAGCGCAAGCTGCCGGTCACCGTCCTGCTGCGCG
Source organism: uncultured Actinomycetes bacterium (assembly GCA_963709935.1). Lineage (GTDB taxonomy): Bacteria > Actinomycetota > Thermoleophilia > Solirubrobacterales > Solirubrobacteraceae > CADCVQ01. The sequence goes on from CAVPYM010000013.1 coordinate 467,100, forward strand.
CGATGGGCTACGCATCCGACGAGGAGATCATCAACCTCTTCGACAACAGCCTCTACATCCGCAACACGATCGAGGCCGACACCGAGCCGACGCGGACCGAGGAGGGCGCGCTCGTCGAGCTGTTCAAGAAGCAGCGTCCCGGCGAGCCGCCGAGCGTCGACAACGCCCGCGCGCTGCTGCACCAGCTCTTCTTCGATCCCAAGCGCTACGACCTCACGCGCGTCGGGCGCTACAAGCTCAACGCGCGCCTGGGCCTCGACATCGACCTCGAGACCCGCACGCTGACGCACGACGACATCCTCGCCCTCGTCAAGGAGCTCGTCTCCCTGCCGCGGATCCTCGGCATGCCCGAGGAGCCCGACGTCGAGATCAAGGACTACGCCGCCGAGGCGCAGACCTACCCGCGCGAGGCCGTCGCCGAGCACCTCGACGAGTACGAGCACTTCGGCAACCGTCGCCTGCGGACCGTCGGCGAGCTCATCCAGGAGGCCTTCCGGATCGGCCTGTACCGGATGGAGCGCGTCGTGCGCGAGCGCCTCACCACCGAGGACGCCGACACGATCACGCCGCAGACGATCATCAACATCCGCCCGGTCGTCGCCGCGCAGAAGGAGTTCTTCGGCTCCTCGCAGCTCAGCCAGTTCATGGACCAGACGAACTCGCTGGCCGGCCTGCGCCATCGCCGCCGCCTGAGCGCCCTCGGCGCGGGCGGCCTCACGCGTGAGCGCGCGCCGATCGAGGTGCGCGACGTGCACCCGACCCACTACGGCCGCATGTGCCCGATCGAGACGCCGGAGGGACCGAACATCGGCCTGATCGGCTCGCTGTCGAGCTACGCCGAGGTGTCCGAGCACGGCTTCGTCACGACCCCCTACCGGGTCGTCAAGGACGGCAAGATCACCGGCGAGGTCGTCCACTACGACGCCACGCAGGAGGAGGAGCTCAAGATCGCCCAGGCCAACCACCCGGTCGCCGACGACGGCATGCTGCTCGGCGACGCGGCGGTCTGCCGCACGCTCGCCGGCCAGTACGTCACGGTCGACCCGAGCGAGGTCGACCTGATGGACGTCTCGCCCGAGCAGATCTGGTCGGTCACCACGGCGATGATTCCGTTCCTCGAGCACGACGACGCCAACCGCGCGCTGATGGGCTCGAACATGCAGGCCCAGGCGGTGCCGCTGCTGCGCACCGACGCGCCGGTGATCGGCACCGGCATGGAGCGCCGTGCCGCGCTTGACTCGGGCGACGTCCTGCTGGCCCGCAACGGCGGCACGATCTCCTACGTCGACGCCGAGCGCATCGAGGTCGAGGTGACGGGCGCAGGCAAGGACGAGTACATCCTCGACAAGTACCGCCGCTCCAACCAGGGCACGCTCATCCATCAGAAGCCGATGGTGAGCGCCGGTCAGGCCGTCGAAGCCGGCGACATGCTCGCCGACGGGTCGGCGACCGACCACGGCGAGATGGCGCTGGGCAAGAACCTGAAGGTCGCCTTCATGTCCTGGGAGGGCTACAACTTCGAGGACGCGATCATCCTCTCCAAGCGCTTGGTCAAGGACGACGAGCTCACCTCGATCCACATTGAGGAGTACGAGATCGACGCCCGCACGACGAAGCTCGGCGACGAGGAGATCACCCGCGACATCCCGAACCGCAGCGAGGAGTCGCTG
>CAVPYM010000014.1:0-265528 GCA_963709935.1 uncultured Actinomycetes bacterium
ACGACGGGATAGGTGCCCAGGCGGTTGGGCGTGATCCGGTAGCGCGTCTCGATGCCCGGCACGGCGTCGACCTTCATGCGGAAGGCCGGGACCCAGAAGTCGTGGATGACGTCCAGCGCCTTGACGAAGAAGCGCACCGGGCGGTCCTTGGGCAGGTAGAGCTGGGTGGACTTGATCGGCTTGCCGCCGCTCTGCGGATACTCGTACGTCCAGGCGAACTGCTGGCCCGTGACGTTGATGCGCATCTCGTTGGCCTGCGCCTCCTCGATGTCGTTGAGGACGATCCAGGCGTAGGAGCACAGGACGACGAGGATGATCGCCGGGATGGCGGTCCAGACGACCTCCAGGCGGGTGTTGCCGTGGATCGGCGGACCGTCGAGGTTCTCCTCGCCCGGACGCATCCGGAACTTCATGACGCTGAACAGGACGATCGTCGTGACGAGCACGAAGACCGGCACCGAGCTCCAGATCAGGACGTCGTAGAAGTGGTCGATCGGGCCGGCCTGCGTGGAGGCCTGCTCGGGGAACCACTCGATCGCCAGGCCCGCGGCGATGCCGAGCGCGGAGGCGATGAAGCCCACGACGAACATCTGCACGACTGGAATTTTGTCTTCGCGCCGGGAGTCCTCGCTCATGCGGCCCGGCATCCTATGGGGTGCGCGCGACAGACGCGATCCTCAACCCCGGCGCCCGGCGCAGCGACGCTCTGAGACGGCTGCGAGCCGCCGTCAGAGCGGGCGCCGGGAGGGGCTCAGGCGGCGAGAACGGCGGCTGCGCGGAAGCGCCGCGTGTCGCGGAACGCCGAGGGCGCGAGCCCGTGGTGGCGGCGAAATGCCTTGGCGAACTGGGCCGGCTGGCGGTAGCCGACGCGGTGGGCGACCTCGCGCACGGTCAGCCCGCGCGTCGTCAGCAGCTCGGCGGCGCGCTCCATGCGCACGGCGGTGAGGTGCTCACGGAAGGTCGTCTTGCCGATCTCGGCGTAGGAGCGCTGCAGCTGGCGGCGCGACGATGCGACGCGCCGGGCGATCTCGTCGAGCGACAGATCGGAGCCGTACTCGGATTCCACGATCGCGACGGCATCGCAGAACAGGCTCGTGCGATGACGAACCGTGGCGGGACGTTGAATCGGTAGTTCCATGGTCAGTGTTACGGCGCCATACCCGTGTAGGGATGAGCGCGATGGCTTCCCGGTCGACAACTTGGCGCGCTAACGCTCGTTGTACCACGCCGGGCGCCGCCGGCTCGCCGGTCGCGCCGGCGCGCGAAACTGCCAGGCGTGCGGCGGGGCCGCGACGACGTTCGTATGACGGGGCTAGTGGCTGCTGAGGTCTTCGGGCAGCGCGGCCATCTCACGCCGGCAGTCGACGATCCAGCGGACGATGATCCAGATCGTCATGACCAGGCCGGCGACGAGCAGGTACAGGCCGAGCGTGACGCCGACCAGCGTGAGGGTGATCGAGAACGCGAGCAGGATCGGCTGCAGGCTCGGGCCCGGGAGATGGATGTGCTCGCCGGCGGGCGACGGGTCGGGCTCCAGCGCGCTCATCGCTACGAGACGTAGATCGACGACGCGACGAACGTCATGCCGAACATGAAGAAGCAGATGGCGGCGGCCAGGAGGCCGGAGCGGAGGTTCTTGCGGGCGAGCTTCTGATCCATGACGGTGCGAACCCTACAACTTGACGTCGGCGACCATCGCGACGAACAGCAGCGCGAGGTAGGCGAGCGAGAACAGGTACAGCCGCAGCGCGCTGCGGCGGTCGGCGCGGCGCAGCAGCAGGTAGGCGCCGCCGACGAACATCGCGCCCAGCGCCAGCGACGAGACGAGGTAGATCATCCCCAGGCCGCCGGCGCAGAACGGCAGCTGGGTCACGGCATACAGCAGGAAGGAGTACAGGAGGATCTGCTTGCGCGTCTCGGCCTCGCCGCGGACGACCGGCAGCATGGGCACGCCGACCTTCTCGTACTCCTGCTTCATGAGCAGCGAGAGCGCCCAGAAGTGCGGCGGGGTCCAGAAGAACACGATCGCGAACAGGTAGATCGGCATGCCGGCCAGCTCGCCGGTGACCGCCGCCCAGCCGACGAGCGGGGGGATCGCCCCCGCCGCGCCGCCGATGACGATGTTCTGCGGGGTGCGGCGCTTCAGCCAGACCGTGTAGACGAAGACGTAGCCCAAGAAGCCCGCGAAGGCCAGCGCGGCGGCCAGCAGGTTCACGGTGGTCGTGAGCAGCACGAAGGACGCCAGCGCCAGGATGCAGCCGAAGACGAGCGCCGCGCGCGGCGACACGCGCCCGGCGGGCACCGGCCGGTTGGCGGTGCGTTCCATGAGCGCGTCGATGTCGCGGTCGTACCAGTGGTTGACGGCGCCGGCGCCGCCGGCCGACAGGTAGCCGCCCGCGACCGTCAGCGCGATCAGCCCGATCGAGGGGTCGCCCGCGACCTCCATCGTGCAGACGGTGGTCAGCAGCAGCAGCGACTGGACCTTCGGCTTCGTCAGCTGGACGTAGTCCGCGACGACGGTCCGCCAGCCGCCGGCCGCCTCGGGCGCGGCGAGCGTGGCCTGCGAGGCCTCCATCTAGCGGTTGTCCACGGGGGCGACCACTAGAGCTTGGACTCCGCGGGCTGCGCCGACAGCGAGCCCTCCGTCTGGCGCGCCACCTGGCGGCGGATGTCCTTCATCGGCTCGACCGAGCGGATGCGCGGGATCACGTCGAAGTTGTTGACCGGCGGGGGCGAGTCCGTGAACCACTCCAGCGTGTTGGCCTTCCACGGGTCGGGGCCGGCCTTGACGCCCTGCTTCAGCGAGCGCACGCAGTTGTAGGCGGTCAGCACGACGCCCGCGCCGAGCATGAACGAGCCCACCGTGGAGATGAGGTTGTACGTCGCGAGGTGGCCGACGTCGGGGTATTCGTAGATCCGCCGCGGCATCCCGTCCAGGCCGATCGAGTGCTGGATGAGGAACGTGACGTTGATCCCGACGTACATGAGGCCGAACGACCACTTGCCCATCGACTCGCTGAGCATCCGGCCGGTGATCTTCGGATACCAGTAGTAGATGCCGGCGAAGATCGCGAAGACCGAGCCGCCGACGAGCACGTAGTGCAGGTGGGCGACGACGAAGTACGTGTCGTGCAGCTGCCAGTCGACCGGGAACACGGCGAGGAAGACGCCCGTGATGCCGCCGATGAGGAAGACCGAGATGAAGCCGACCGCGAAGATCAACGGCGTCTTGAACTCGACCGTCCCGCGCCACAGCGTCGCGACCCAGTTGAAGATCTTCACGCCGGTCGGGATCGCGATCAGGAAGGAGCTGATCATGAAGAAGACGAGGACGATCGTCGCGCTCGGCGTCGTGAACATGTGGTGCGCCCAGACGAGCAGCGCGAGGAACGCGATGACCACCGTCGCGGCCGCGATCGCCTTGTAGCCGAAGATCGGCTTGCGCGAGAAGACCGGCAGGATCTCGGAGATCATCCCGAAGCCCGGCAGGATCATGATGTAGACCTCGGGGTGGCCGAAGAACCAGAACAGGTGCTGCCACAGCAGCGGATCGCCGCCCTGGCTCTGGTCGAAGAAGCCCGTCCCGAAGTGGCGGTCGGTCAGCAGCAGCGTCACCGCGCCCGCGATCACCGGCAGCGCCAGGATCAGCAGGATCGCGTAGACGAGCAGCGACCAGACGAACAGCGGCAGGCGGCCCCAGCCCATGCCGGGTGCGCGCATGTTGGCGATCGTCGCGTAGAAGTTGATCGCGCCGAGCAGCGAGGAGATGCCGGTGAGGTGGATGAGGAAGATCCACGCGTCGATGCCGCTCGTCTCGGAGTACGCGCGGTTGCTCAGCGGCGCGTACGAGGTCCAGCCGGCCTCCGGCGGTGCGAAGAACAGCGACGCGTAGAAGACGATGCCGCCGAACAGCAGCAGCCAGTACGACAGCGCGTTGAGCTTCGGGAACGCCATGTCGCGCGCGCCGATCATCAGCGGCAGGAAGTAGTTGCCGAAGCCGGCCATGATCGGCACGACGAACAGGAAGATCATCGTCGTGCCGTGCAGCGTGAACAGCGCGTTGTAGGTCGACGGCTCGAGGAACGTGTTGTCCGGGGCGCCGAGCTGGATGCGCATGAGCAGCGCCTCGACGCCGCCCATGAGGAAGAACACGAACGTCGTGACGAGGTAGAGGATCCCGATCCGCTTGTGGTCGGTCGTCGTCACCCAGGAGACCCAGCCGCGCGGCTCGGGCGTGACCTCGTGGGCGGTGATCTCGGGCGCCAGAACGGCGGTGTCGGTGGCTGCCATGGCTCCTACTCGCCTTCGCCTTCGCCTTGCGCCGGAGGGTCTTCGGTGACCGGTGCCTGCCCCTCTTCGAGCTCCTTGGCCTCCTCGGCGCGGCGCTCGGCGGCGGCCTCGTCGGACGCCTTGATCTCGCGCTTCTTGCGCTCCATCCAGGCCTTGAAGGCGTCGGGCTCGAGCGCGACCACCTTCGCGATCATGTCCGCGTGGTTGCGGCCGCACAGCTCGGCGCACTGGCCCTTGAAGGTGCCCGGCTGCGGCACCTTGAACCAGGTGAAGTTCAGGTGCCCCGGCAGGGCGTCGGCCTTGCCGCCGAGCGCCGGGATCCACCAGGAGTGCGCGACGTCCTGGGCCTTGATGGTCAGCGTCACGGTCGTCTTCGTCGGGACGTAGAGCGTCTCGTACTCGAAGACGTTGTTCAGCGTGTTCGTGTCGCCGTCGGGATACGTGTAGCGCCAGGCGTAGCGCTGGCCGTTGACCTCGATGGCCAGCGCCCGGCCGTTGGGCGGCCGCGGCTGGTAGGAGGACGCGTTCTGGACGTTCTCGATGCGCTGCGCCGGGAAGCCGTCGGCGTCGGAGTTGGGCGGGTTTCGGATGTCGTCGAGCATCGCGAAGGTCACGACGGCGAGGACGACGAGGACGACGGCGGCGCCGAGCGTCCAGCCGATCTCCAGCGGCGTGTTGCCGCGGATCTGCGCCGGCACCGCATTCGGCCGGGTGCGGAACTTGACCACGCAATACAGCAGGACGCCCTCGACGCCGATGAAGACCACGGCCGCCACGGCGAGGATGATCTTGTAGAGCGTGTCGATGCTGTCGGCGTTCGCCGAGCCGCCGGACTCCGGTGTCCAGAAGTCCGCGGAGGCGACGCCGGCGAGGGTGAGCACGGCCACGATCGCCGCGAACAGCGAGAGCGTGAAGACGCGGCGTCGGGTGCGGATGGGCGCGGGAGCCAAGGCGGCGGGCATTGTATTCATGCAGCGGCGATCTGCTGCGCTCCCTTCGCCGGCCCCGGCGCGACGCGTGCGGTCGCCGGGGTGCCCGGGGGTCATCCGCCGGTGAAGCGCGGCGCGCGCTTCTCGAGGAAGGCCGTGACCCCCTCGCGGAAGTCGGCGGTACCGGCCATCTCCTGCTGGATGCGGGCCTCGCGCTCGAGCTGCTCGTCCAGCCCGGCGTACAGCCAGGCGTCGAGCTGGCGCTTGGAGCCCGCGTAGGAGCGCGTCGGGCCGGCCGCGAACGCGTCGAGGCGGGCACTGAACCGGGCCTCGAGCTCGCCGTCGGCGACGACCTCGTCGGCGAGCCCGGTGCGCAGCAGCTCGGCCGCCGGGATGCGCTCGCCGAGCAGCGCCATCGCGGCCGCGCGTCCCGCGCCCGCGCGCGTGGAGATGAGCGCCAGCGCTCCGCCGTCGGGCACGAGGCCGATGTTGACGAAGGCCAGCAGCATGTAGGCCGACTCGGCGCAGACGATCAGGTCGCACGCCAGCGCCAGCGAGCAGCCGATGCCGACCGCCGGCCCGTTGAGCGCCGCCACGACCGGCTTGGGCATCCGCCGCAGCGTCGTGAGGATCGGGTGGTAGACGGTCGTGAGCGTGGTGTGGACGTCGATGTGGCCCTCGGCCGTGAGTGGACGGCCGGCCATGTCGCGCAGATCGGCGCCGGAGGAGAACGCGCGCCCGCTGCCGGTGACGCCGACGGCGCGCACGGCGTCGTCGGCGGCGACGCTGCGCACGGCGTCGAGCAGCTCGTGCCCGAGCTGGTCGTTCCAGGCGTTCAGCGCCGCGGGGCGGTTGAGGCGGATGATCGCGGCGCCCCCGCGGCGGTCGAGCTCGAGCGTCTCGTACATGCGCGAGAAGCTACCGTGAGGCCGGCAATGGCACGGCCGGTGATCGGGATCTGCACGCCGCTGGAGCGCGCGCGCTGGGGCGCGTGGGATCTGCCCGCCTTCCTGCTGCCGCGCAACTACGTCGACGCCGTGCACCGCGCCGGGGCGATGGCGCTGCTGCTGGCGCCCGACCCGGCGCTCACGAGGGATCCCGACGAGGTGCTCGACCGCATCGACGGGCTCATGCTCGCCGGCGGCGCCGATGTCGACCCGGCCACCTACGGCGCCGCAGCGCAGCCGCAGACGACCGGCACCGTGCCCGAGCGCGACGTCTTCGAGATCGCGCTCGTGCGCCGCGCCCTGGAGCGCGACCTCCCCGTGCTCGGCATCTGCCGCGGGATGCAGGTCATGAACGTCGCCTGCGGCGGCACGCTGCATCAGGACCTGCCCGAGCGGTTCGGCCACGAGGAGCACCGGCGGGTGCTCGGCAGCTTCGACGGCGCCGACCACGACGTGCGCCTGGCGCCGGGCTCGCTCGCCGCGCGCGCGGCGGGCGAGGAGCTGCACGCGGTGAAGTCGCATCACCATCAGGGCGTCGATCGCGTGGGCGCGGGCCTGGAGGTCACGGGCTGGGCGATCGTCGACGAGCTGCCCGAGGCGGTCGAGCTGATGGGCAACGGGTTCGCCCTCGGCGTGCAGTGGCATCCCGAGGCCGACGAGACGAGCCGGCTGATCGGCGCGCTCGTCGCGGACGCGGCGCAGCGCGTGCGCTGAAACCAGCGAAACGGCGGGCGTTTACGGGGTCCGGACGCGGACCTATACTCGCCGTGACCGCCCGCGGACGCGCCAGCGAATGGATACGAAGGTCCAGCCCCCCGAGGTCGACCCACCCCACCCCGACGACGAGCACGATCCCGACGAGGCGATGCCGCGCGTGGAGGTCACGCGCCGCAGTCTCGTGGTGGGCGGATTCTTCATCGTCTCGGCGCTCGCGTTCCTGTACTTCGTCCTGCCCCAGCTGGCCGACCTGAAAGACAGCGGCAGGCGCGTCGGCGAGGGCAACCGGTGGTGGCTGGCGGCGGGGTTCGTCTTCTCGCTGGCGTCCTTCGGCGGCTACGTGATGATGTTCCAGGGGATCTTCGTGCGCGCCGGCTCGCGGCTCGATTGGCGCGCGAGCTACCAGATCACGATGGCCGGCCTGGCGGCGACGCGGCTGTTCGCCGCCGGCGGCGCGGGCGGGATCGCGCTGACCGCGTGGGCGCTGCGACGCTCGGGCATGCCGCGGCGCGAGGTCGCCGACAAGACGCTCGCGTTCCTGATCCTCACCTACGCCGTGTACATGGTGGCGCTCGTCGTGGGCGGCTTCGGGCTGCGCTACGACCTGCTGCCGGGCCCCGGCCCGTTCGCGATCACCGTCGTGCCCGCGCTGTTCGCCCTCCTCGTCATCGCGCTCGCGCTCGGGCTGTCGCGCGTGCCGCCGGACCTGCAGCGCCGCCTGGAGGGCTTCGCGCGCCGCGGCGGGCGCCTGGCCCGCGTCGCCCAGCGGCTGGCCAACGCACCCGCCGCGTTCTCGGCCGGGATGCGCGAGGCGCTGTGGCACGTGCGCGAGCGCGACCCGGCGCTGCTCGGGGCGATCGCCTACTGGGGCTTCAACGTCGCCGTGCTGTGGGCGTGCTTTCACGCGTTCGGCGACCCGCCGCCGATGGCCGTGATCGTGATGGGCTACTTCGTCGGCTTCCTCGGCAACCTGCTGCCGCTGCCGGGCGGGATCGGCGGCGTCGACGGCGGCATGATCGGGGCGTTCGCGGCGTTCGGCGTGCCGCTGCACCTCGGGGTGCCCACCGTGCTGGCCTACCGGATCTTCACGTTCTGGCTCCCCACGATTCCCGGCGCGATCGCGTACTTCCAGCTGCGCCGCACGGTCGCGCGCTGGCGCGAGGAGCGCCACGGCGCCGACGTTCCGGCCGCAGCGAGCGCCTGAGCGACGTACGGCGAATCGGGCACTATACTTTGTGAAGTGACCAGCTCCAGCGCAGACAAGATCGAGAACGTCATCATCGTCGGCTCCGGGCCGGCCGGCTACACCGCCGCGCTGTACACGTCGCGCGCGAACCTCTCCCCGCTCGTCGTCGAGGGCTTCCTCTGGGGCGGGCTGCTGCAGCAGACGACCGACGTCGAGAACTACCCGGGCTTCCCGGAGGGCATCGAGGGCCCCGCCCTGATGCAGAAGTTCCGCGACCAGGCCGAACGCTTCGGCACGCGCTTCATCACCGACCAGGCGACGAAGGTCGAGCTCTCCGACGAGCCCGGCGGCGTCCACACGGTCTGGGTCGGCAAGGACGAGCACCGCGCGCGCACGGTCATCCTCGCGATGGGCGCCGAGCACAAGAAGCTCGAGGTGCGCGGCGAGGAGGAGCTCAGCGGGCGCGGCGTGTCGTACTGCGCGACCTGCGACGCGGCGTTCTTCAAGCAGAAGCCGACGATGATCGTCGGCGGCGGCGACAGCGCGATGGAGGAGGCGATCTTCCTGTCGAAGTTCGCCTCGAAGGTCGTCATCGTCCACCGTCGCGAGGAGTTCCGCGCGTCGAAGATCATGCTCGAGCGGGCGCGCTCGATCGAGAGCATCGAGTGGCTGACGCCGTACACCGTGGCCGAGTTCCACGCCGGCGAGAAGGGCGGGCTGGAGATCGCGCGGCTGCGCAACACCGAGAACGACGAGGAGATGAAGGTCGAGATCGCCGGCGCCTTCATCGCGATCGGCCACGAGCCGCAGTCGCATCTCGTCGAGGACCAGGTCGACACCGACGACGAGGGCTACGTCATCACCGAGGGCCGCTCGACGCGCACGCGCCGGCCCGGCGTCTTCGCCGCCGGCGACCTCGTCGACCACACCTACCGCCAGGCGGTCACGGCGGCCGGCTCGGGCACGCAGGCCGCGCTCGACGCCGAGTGGTACCTGCGCGACACGCCCGGCGTCCCGACGCCGGACGGCATGCCCGAGGGCGACCTCGCCGAGGCGCAGTGGGCGCAGCCCGCGGAGTGACGCCGGGCCGTTAAATACGCGGACCCGGGGCCTCCGGTCCCGGGTCGGTCAGCCTCCATGCAGCTCCGCGTACATCTGGGTGCGCTTCCGCCGACATCCGTGCCGGGCGCTTCGACGGACACTCCCTGTCAGCCGCTACGCTTCTTTGTAGAGCCTCGGCGGGCCGAGCACACTAGGGGGGTCCCCAGTCTTTTGACGAAGCGCGCTCCAGTCGTCGGACGAGACATCGGTTCGGGAGAGCTTCTCGAGCGAGAAGACGCGTTGCTCGCCATCGATGCGCTGCTCGCCGCCGGTCGCGCCGCGGCCGGCGGCCTGCTGCTCGTCGAGGGCCACGCCGGGATCGGCAAGACGGCGCTGCTCGACGCGGCGGTCGCGCGCGCCCGCGCGGGCGGCATGACGGTCCTGCGCGCCCGCGCCTCCGAGCTCGAGAGCGCGTTTCAGTTCGGAATCGCACTGCAGCTCTTCGAGCCGCTGCTGGCGAGCGCCGACGACGATGTCCGCGACCGACTGTTGGCCGGCTCGGCGGGGCTCGCCGGGCCCCTGCTGGAGCGTCCGACGAGCTGGTCGGGCGATGAGGACGGCCGCGCCTACCCGGTGATGCACGGCCTGTTCTGGGTGCTGGCCAACCTCGCCGAGGCGGGGCCCGTCCTGCTCGCGATCGACGACCTGCACTGGGCCGATCGCGCATCGCTGCGGCTCGTCCTGTATCTCCTGCAGCGCCTCGACGAGATGGCGGTCGCGATCGTCGCCGCCCGCCGCCTCGGCGAGCCCGGGGCGCCCGACGACCTGCTCGCCCAGATCTCGACGCACGTCGCCAGCCGCTCGGCGCGCCCGCCGGCGCTGTCGCGCGACGGCGCGCGCCGCATGGTGGGCGGCGCCCTCGACGGCGCCGACGACGCGTTCGGCGACGCCTGCTGGCGCATGACCGAGGGCAACGTCTTCCTGCTCGAGGAGCTCATCGCGGCGGTCCGCGACGAGGGCTGGCAGCCGACGGCGCAGAACGCGGCGCGGATCGGCACGCTCGCCCCGGAAGCCGTGCTGCGCGCGGTCGCGGTGCGGCTGATGCGCCTGTCCGACGACGCCGCCGGGGTGGCGCGCGCCGTCGCGGTGCTCGGCGACGACGCCGCGCTGCGCCATGTCGTCGCGCTGAGCGAGCGCGCGCCCGAGCGCGTCGCGGCCGCCGCCGACGCACTGGCGGCATCGGACATCCTGCGCCCCGTCGACGCCGGCGCGCTGCGCTTCGCGCACCCGCTGCTGGCCTCGGCGGTCTACGCCGACATCGCCACCGCCGAGCGCGCGACGCTGCACCGTCGCTGCGCGGAGATCCTGCACGCCGAGGCGATCGCGCCGGAGCGCGTCGCGGCCCATCTGCTGCCGAGCGCCGGCAGCGGCGAGGCCTGGGTGGTCGACGTGCTCTGCGAGGTCGCCGGCCGTGCCCGCGACGCCGGCGCGCCGGAGTCCGCCGCGAGCTACCTGCGCCGCGCCCTGCAGGAGCCGCCCGCCGCCGGCCGGCGCGCGGTGGTGCTGCGCGCGCTCGGCGGCGCCGAGGCCGCCACCGGCCTGCCGAGCGCGATCGGCCACCTCGAGGAGGCGGTGGCGGCGGGCTCGGACGACGACGATCGCGCGCGGGCGCTGCTCGCGCTGGGCCGCGCGCTCGTCGCGGCCGGGCGCCACGCCGAGGCGCTCGAGCGCTTCGACGCGGCGACCGGCTGCGCGATCGCAGCGCCGGCGGTGCGCGCGCAGGCGCGCGCCGAGGCGGGCACGCTCGGCGTCCTCGACCCGCTCCGGCGGGCGGCACTGGCGGCGGAACCGACCGGTGCCGCTGCCGATGCGGAGGCGGACGCGGACGTTGTGGACCCGGCGGCGTCGCAGAGCGCCGTGCGCTGCGTGCACCGCGCGCTGGCCGGCGCGCCGCGGGCGGAGGTCGTCGCGCTCGCCCGGGCGGCGCTCGACGGCGAGGACGGGCTCGAGCAGCCCGGCGCGGGCGCGAGCGTGCTCGTCGCCACGAGCGCCGTCCTGCTCGCCTGTGACGAGCTGCTCGACAGCGAGCGGGCGATGACCGCGGCACTCGGCCGCGCCCGGGCGGCCGGCTCGACCATCGCGCTCGCGACCGCCAGCCTGGGGCGCGCGGGGGCGCGCTGGGCGCAGGGCCGGCTCGTCGAGGCCCTGGCCGACGCCGAGCAGGCACTCGACGCGCAGCGCCACGGCTGGCGGCACCTGCTGCCATGCGCGTACGGCACGGTCGCCGGGCTGCTCGTCGACCGCGGCGAGCTGCCCGCGGCGGCGGCCGTCGCGCAGCGCCTCGACGCCTCCGGGTACGCGGGCTCCGCGATCCTGGCGCCCTGGCACGAGGCGCTTGGCCGCCTCGCCCTCGCCGAGCGCCGCGACGCCGACGCCCTCGGGCACTTCGAGACCTGGCGCGACGTCGTGGCCGGCGTCGCGAACCCCGTCTGCGGCGCCGCCTGGCGCTCGGCGTCGGTGCACCCGCTCGTGGGGCTGGGCCGCGTCGAGGAGGCGCGCGCGCTCGCCCGCGAGGAGCTGGTGCTCGCGCGGGCCTTCGGCGCCCCGCGCGCGGTCAGCGTCGCGCTGCGAGCGCTCGCCCACGCCGAGGCGCATGGCTCGATCGACGAGCAGGTCGCGCTGCTCGAGGAGGCGGTCGGCCTCGTGGCCGGGTCAGCGGCGCGGCTGGAGCTCTGCCGCGGGCAGCTCGAGCTCGGGACGGTGCTGCGGCGCGCGCGGCGGCGCAGCGACGCGGGCCGCGTGCTGGGCGACGCGCTCGAGCTGGCGCGGGCGTGCGGCGCGCGGCTGCTCGAGGCGCGCGTGCTCGAGGAGCTCGAGGTCGCGGGCACGCGCATGCAGCGCGCCGCGCGGCGTGGCGCCGACGCGCTCAGCCCGAGCGAGCGCCGCGTCGTCGCGCTCGCGATCGAGGGGCTGTCCAACCGTCAGATCGCCGAGGCGCTGTTCGTGACGCGCAAGGCCGTCGAGTGGCATCTCGGCAACGCGTATCGCAAGCTCGACGTGCGCTCTCGCCATGAGCTGCCGGGCGCGCTCAGCGGGTAGCCGCCGGGCGCTCAGCGAACGCCGGCGGACGGCCCGCAGGCCGCGACGTCGTCGACGAGCCGGTGGCCGCTCTCGGCGGTCCAGCGATCGGCATCGACGAGTTGCTGCACGAGATCCTCGACGGCGGCCAGCTCGTCGTAGCCGTCGCCGTCGAAGAACAGCGCGTCGGCGGCGTTGCGGATCGTCTGCGCCTCTTCGGCCGTCAGCTTGATGTTGCCGAGCTCGTCGAGGGTCTTCACGACGCGGCCGTAGGCCAGGGAACGTGCGTTATCCATGGATCAAACCTAGCGTGCCTGCAGGGCGTCCTGGCCGACTGCCAGCGCGAGCACGAGGCGGCGGTCGATCGTGCGCGGGTCGTCGGCGCTCATGTCGATCGTGTAGATGTCGCGGAACTTGCCGATCTGGCGGCGGTTCTCGCCGATGATCTCCTCGCCGCGCTTGAAGACGAAGTGGTAGGGGATCGGCAGCCAGTCGGCGACGTTCTCGACGTAGGGGATGAAGCCGACCGCGCGGCGGATGAGCGCGACCGCGAGGCTCTTCTCCGTCGAGATGAACAGCTCCTGGCCCTCGGCGTCGTTGACCCGGAACGTCGAGCGCAGCAGGCTCGCGCCGAAGACCTTGCTGACCTCGCCGATCTTCTCGCCGGTCTCGTCGGTGATGTCGTACGTCGCGCGCGGGTCGAAGCGCTGGCGGGCCTTGATGCGCAGCAGCTCCTGCGTCCTGCTCTCGTCGAGGTAGAAGCGGATGTCCTCCTTGAACTTGAAGCGCTTCTGCTCGACGAAGGCGATCGGCTTCCCCGGCGTGCCGTCGGGGGTGGCCAGGAAGAACTCGTAGTGGTTGATGACGAGCTTGAGCTTCTGGCGCAGGACGAAGACGTCATGCTGGTTCGGGTCGACGGTCATGCAAAAAGATTAGGTGTTTCGCCCTCCGGTCACCGCTGGCCGCGGGGTGCCGTCGACGTGCGGGTGGCGCAGGCGTCGACCTGCGGGCGACGCTACATCAGCAACCCGCCCTCGATCGACAGCAGCAGGCGCTTGCGCTCCAGGCCGCCGGTGTAGCCGCCCAGGCCGCCGGAGCTGGCCAGCACGCGGTGGCACGGCACGACGATCGGGATCGGATTGGAGCCCAGCGCGCCGCCGGCCGCGCGGAAGGCGGTCGGCGAGCCCGCCGCGATCGCCATGTCCTTGTAGGTGCGCGTGGCGCCGAACGGGATCCGCGCGCACTCCTGCAGCACGCGGCGGCGAAAGCCCTCGCGCGACATCGACCAGTCCAGCGCGACGTCGAAGTCCTCGCGGCGCCCGTCGAAGTACTCGTCGAGCTCGCGGCGGACGAGGTCCAGGCGGGCGGGCGCCTCGACGATCGCGGGCGACAGGCGCAGCGCGACGTCGTCGAGGATCTCGTCCAGGCCGCCGTTCTCGAGCTCGTAGGCCAGGCGGGCCAGGCCGTGCGGCGTCTGCACGGCGACGAGCCGCCCGACGGGGCTGTCGACGGTGGCGTAGGCGATCTCGGCGATGCCCTCCTCGGCGGCGCGGGCGGCGGTGCGGGCGGCGAGCGCGGCGGCCTCGCCGGGCAGCAGGTCAGGCGGTTGCAGCGACATCGGCACGCTCCTTGCGTAGGTTCTTCAGGCCGTCGGCGGCGGCGCGGCGGGCGGCCTCCTCGGTGCAGTCCAGCGCCGACGCGATCTCGGCGTGGCTCAGGTCGGCGGCGTAGCGCAGCGTGAGCACGGCGCGCTGGCGGGCGGGCAGCGCGCGCACGCGCTCCCAGTGCTCGCCGGCGCCCGGGCCCGAGCCGGGTGGTGGTGGTGCGGGTGGGTGGGCGCCGTCGTGGATCTCGGCCACCGGCACCGGGTTGCGGCGGCGGGCGCGGTGCACGTCGATCGCCTTGCGGTGGGCGATCGTCAGCACCCAGGCGCGCAGGTTGGAGTCCGGCCGCAGGCGCGGGTACGCGCGCAGCGCGGCCAGGAAGGTCTCCTGGAAGGCGTCGTCGGCGTCGTGGCGGCCGACGGAGGCGACGAGGAAGCGCAGGACGTCGTCGCGGTGGGCGTCGAGGAAGCGCTGGTAGGGCGGCAGGCGCGCGGCGGTCTTCGTCATGGGGATTGAACGCTCGCCGGCCGTGGTTCGTGAGGTCTGCTACTCGGGGACGAGCGCGTTGATGCCGGTCAGCGCGCGGCCGATGATGAGCTGCTGGATCTGCGACGTGCCCTCGTAGAGCGTCGTGACGCGCACGTCGCGAAACCAGCGCTCGACGGGGTGGTCGTCGACGTAGCCCGCGCCGCCGTGCACCTGGATCGCCTCGTTGGCGCACCACTGCGCGGCCTCGGTGGCGTAGAGCTTGGCGATCGACGTCTCGGTCGTGCACGGCGTGTTCTGGTCGCGCAGCGCGCCGGCGCGCCAGACGAGCAGCCGGGCGGCGTCCGTGCGCACGCGCATCTCGGCGAGCATCGCCTGGACGAGCTGAAAGCTCGCGATCGGCCGGCCGAACTGCTCGCGCTGCTTGGCGTAGGCGACCGACTCCTCGAGGCAGCCCTGGCAGATCCCGACGCAGCCCGCGGCGACCGAGTAGCGCCCCGAGTCCAGCGCGCTCATGGCGATCTTGAAGCCGTCGCCGACCGCGCCGAGCAGGCCGTCGTCGGGGACGACCACGCCGTCGAGTGAGATCGAGCCGGTGTCCGAGCCGTGCAGGCCCATCTTGTGATGGATCGGCTGGGTCTGAAACCCCGGCTGCTCGGTGTCGACGAGAAAGCAGGCCAGGCCGCGATGGCGCAGGTCGGGGTCGGTCTGGGCGAAGATCAGCGCCACCTTCGCGTGGTTGGCGAGCGAGATCCACATCTTCGATCCGTGCAGCTCCCAGCCGCCGTCGACCTTCGTCGCGCGCGTGCGCTGGGCGGCGGCGTCCGAGCCGGCTTCGGGCTCGGTCAACCCGAAGCAGCCCAGCCACTCGCCGCTGCACAGGCGCGGCAGGTAGGCGGTCTTCTGCGCCTGCGTGCCCCAGGCCAGGATCGAGCCGCACACGAGCGAGGTCTGCACGGAGATGACCGTGCGCATCGCGCTGTCGCCGCGACCGATCTCCTCCACGACGAGCCCGTAGGTGACGTGGTCCAGCCCCGCGCCGCCGTACTCGCGCGGGACGATCGCGCCGAGGTAGCCCTGCTGCGCGAGCATCCCGACGAGCTCGAGATCGAAGTGCGCGTTGCGCGCGTTCTCCTTCGCGCGCGGGAAGATCTCGCGGTCGGCGAACTCCCGCGCCGTCGCGCGGATGAGCTGCTGCTCGTCGGAGAGATCGAAGTTCATCGTCCGACGCTAGCGTAGGCCCATGCGGGTGCTCCTCATCGGCGGCGGCTGCCGCGGCCTCCGCTTGGCCGAGGCGCTCGTCGCCGGCGGCCACGCGGTGCGGGCGGTCACGCGCAGCGAGGCGCACCGCGCGCGGATCGAGACGGCGGGCGCGGAGTGCTGGATCGGCGATCCCGACGTGGTCGGAACGCTGCGCTATGCGCTGGAGAACGTGACGATCCTCGTCTGGGCGCTCGGCACCGCGACCGGGTCCGCGGATGCGGTCGCCGCGCTGCACGGCACGCGGCTGGAGATGATGCTGTCCAAGTCGATCGACACGACGGTGCGCGGGATCGTCTACGAGGCCGCGGGCACGGTTCCCGCCGCGATCCTCGAGACCGGCGTCGGCGAGCTGCGCCGCGCCTGCGAGCGCAACGAGATCCCGTTCGAGATCCTGACGGCGGACCCGGCCGACGCCGCCGCGTGGGCCGTTGCCGCGCGCGGCGCGATCGAGCGGCTGCTCGGCGCCCGCTAGGCGGGGTGTGGCGAATGCGTCGCGCGGGCCGCGACTGATTCGCCACACCGTTCAGCGCAGCGGGACGAAGCGCACGGCGTTCAGCGCAGTGCGCTCGAGGCCGTCGGGGCCGCGGCGCACGAACACGAGATGCTCCTCGTCGCCGCGGGCGACCGGCGCGATCAGCCGCCCAGCGACGGCAAGCTGCGCCTCCAGCGCCCGCGGCACCTCGCCCGCGGCCGCGGCGGCGACGTTGATCGCGTCATACGGCGCGTGCGCGGGCAACCCGGCGGCGCCGTCACCGGCGACGAGCGTCACGTTCTCGATCCCCGCCAGCTCCAGCGAGCGCGCCGCCTGCTCGGCCAGCTCGGCGTCGAGCTCGACGCCGTAGACGTGGCGGCACAGCCGCGACAGCAGCGCCGCGTGGTAGCCCGAGCCGCTGCCGACGTCGAGCACGACGTCGTCGTCGGTCAGCTCGAGCAGCTCGCACATGCGCGCGACGAGCGTCGGCTGGGAGATCGTCTGCCCGCCGCCGATCGGCAGCGGCCGGTCGGCGTAGGCGAACTGCTCCAGCGACGGGGACACGAACAGCTCGCGCGGCACCGCGGCCGCCGCAGCGAGGACGCGCTCGTCGGCGATGTGCGAGCGCAGGCTGCGCAGCAGATCCTCGCGGCTCATCGCGCGCGTCTTCCCGCTCACCCGCCGAGGACGGGGTCGAGGCGCGCGAGCAGGTCGCCCACGATGCGTGCCGTGGCGCCCCAGATGACCGTCTCCGCGCTGACGTCGTAGACGACGCTGCGAAACGGGATGCCGCGGTGCAGCAGGCGCCGGCAGTTGCCCGCCGCCCGCAGGTCGCTGAGGCGCAGCTCGAGCACCTCGTCGACCTCGCGCGTGGACAGCGTCCACGCGCGGCCCGGCGCGATCAGCCCGACGAACGGATAAACGCCGAAGTTCGTCGCCACCGTCGGGATCGGGCGCAGCGCACCGAGGACGCGCACCGCGTCGCGCGGCAGGCCGATCTCCTCCTCGGCCTCGCGCAGCGCCGTGGTCAGCAGGTCCGGGTCCTCCTCGTCGCGGCGCCCGCCGGGGAAGGAGATCTCGCCGGCGTGGCTGCGCAGGTCGCTGTGGCGGCGGGTCAGCACCGCGTGCAGCTCGCCGCCGTGCTCGTAGAGCGCGACGAGCACCGCCGCCTTCGTGCGTCCGTGGACCTCCACGGCGGTTGCGTCGGCGGGGTCCAGCAGGACCGCGCGCAGCGCGTCAGGCAGCGAGCTGGATGCGCTCGACACGCTCGTCGAACATGACCTCGCCGTCGAGCGTGCGGTGCACCGGGCACTTCGTGGCGATCACCTTCAGGCGCTGGACCTGCTCGTCGGTGAGGTTCGACGGCACCCGCAACGTGAGCGAGAACTTCGTCGGGCAGCCACGCTCGGCGGGCGTGTACTCGCACTCGACCTCGACGGCGCCGAGATCCCAGCCCTTGCGGGCGGCGTACATCTCGATCGTCACGGCGGTGCAGGACGCGAGGCTGGCCGCCAGCAGCTCCTGCGGCGCGGGGGCGGCATCGTCGCCGCCCTGATCGACCGGCTCATCGCAGTTCAGGCGGTGCTGGCGCACCTTGACGACGTGGCGAAAACCGCTGATCCGATGCGCCGACGCATTCATGGACAAGATGCTACTCCCGGTCGGTCAGCGGATTGAAGAGCAAACCGGTCGGAACCTTCGGAAAGAAGTAGGTGGACTTCGGGGGCATGTTCACGCCCGCTGCGGCGATCGCCTGGATCTGCGAGACCGGGATTCCGCGCAGGTAGAAGCCAACGTCGAACGTGCCGGAGTCGACGAGCTCGCGCGCCTCCTCGAAGGAGCGGGCGTAGCCCAGCCCGTTGAGGTGGGAGATGTCGTCCTCGCTGAGGCCCAGCGGCCCGGTCAGCACGAGCGCTTCGAGCACCGCCGTGTCCAGGCGGCGGTAGGGCTCGGGCATGTCGGGCAGTGCCGCGTCGGCGATCGCCTGGTCCTTCAGCGTGAGGCGAAACGCGCGCTTGAAGTGGCTGTCCATGTAGCCCATCTCGATCGTGCCGTTGCCCGCGCCGGGCGGGACGAGCTCGTCGGGCTCGATGGGCTCGATGTCGAAGCACTCCTTCAGCGTCGCGGTGAGCGCCTCGATCTTCTCGTCGTCGCCCTTGAGGCCGGTCACGAGGCGATGCGTGGGGAAGACCGTCAGGCCCTCGTCCTGCAGTGCGACGAGGCACATGAGCACGTAGCGGTGCGCGCCCTCACCGCCGATCTCGTCGGCGTAGACGCGGGCGGTCTCGTAGCGGTGGTGGCCGTCGGCGATGAGCAGCTCGGCGTCGGCGATCGCGGTCCGGACCGCGGCGATCGTGTCCGGGTCGGCGATTCGCCAGACGCGGTTGTGGGTGCCGTCGGCCTCGGTGACCTCGGCGAAGGGCGGCTCGGCCCGCGTGGCCGGCTCGAGCGCGCGCCAGGCGGCGAGCTCGGGGTCGGAGTACAGCGAGAAGATCGGCGACAGGTTGGCCTGGGTGGCGCGCGTGAGGCGCAGCCGGTCCTCCTTCGGGCCGGGATGCGTGCGCTCGTGCGGGCGGATCGTGCCGGCGCCGTAGTCCTCCACGCGCACGCGCGCGAAGAAGCCGTTGCGCGTGAGCGTGCGCCCGTCGGGGCCGGTGTAGTCCTGCACGATCGCCCAGAGCGCGGGGTCGTCGTCCTGCACGACCGCGCCCTCGGCGCGCCAGGCCTCCAGCAGCGCGGCGGCGTGGGCGTAGCGATCGCCGCCGTCAGGGTCCTCGGGGAGGTCGATCGCGACCACGTTGTGCGGCGAGCGTCCCGCCAGCTCCGCGCGCTGCCGTGGGTCGATGACGTCGTAGGGCGGGGCCGCGAGATCCTGCATCGGACCCGCCACGGCGGGGTCGTAGTGCAGTGCGCGCAGCGGCTCGATACGGGCCATCTGCGGTGAGACTAGTGGGTCTCGGACGGCCCTAGGTCGTGGCGCGGTAGCCGAACTCCGTCGTGTAGGTCGCGGCGCGGCCCTGGACCCGGGCCGGCGCTCCGGGGGCGACGCCGATGCCGACGTCGCGGAAGCGTCTGTTGAGGATGGCGTCGCGATGCCCGGGGGAGCGCATCCATCCGCGCACGATCGAGCGGGGGGTGGCCAGCGAGCCCGACCCCCAGGCGAGGTTCTCGCCGAGCGCGTAGTCGCGGACGGACTTGTTGACGTACTTCGCCGAGCGCAGGCGGCTCGTGAGGGTGGTGCCCTGTGGGCAGACGTGGGCGAAGAAGCGCTGGCGGACCATCTTGGCGCTGTAGGCCTGAGCGGCCTTGCCGAGGTGGTCGTTGTGCTGCAGCGGCGCGAGACCGTGCTTGGCCCGCTCGGCGTTGAGCAGGCACAGCGTCGCGGCCCGCAGGCGGTCGACGTTGTCGCGCCGGGGCGTGAGCTTCGCGTCGGCGCATGGCGCGGCGGCGGCCGCGGCGGCGGTTGCCGGCGAGCCGCTTCCGAGCACGAGCGCCACGGACGCCAGCCCGGCGCAGAGGAGGATTCGGACGAGATGAGCCACGGCCCGGGCATCGGCCGTCCGGCCTCGCTGGACGCGCGCCGGGGGCGTGGCGTGGACGGACGGTCGAATGCCCCGTCCAGCGACGCTGGACGCTGCTGGCGCCGGGTTCTCGTTCCCGGTCGTGCGCCCGCACGCCGCAGGCCCTACCGTTCAGCGCGCAACGGGATGTAGCTCAGCCTGGTAGAGCACCGCGTTTGGGACGCGGGGGTCGTCGGTTCGAATCCGGCCATCCCGATTGTCGGCAGCGTCAGGCGCCTGCCCCGGTAGCTCAGCTGGATAGAGCAGCGGACTTCTAATCCGCAGGTCGCTGGTTCGAGTCCAGCCCGGGGTGCTTGAGAAGTCCTCTGTAAGAGACATTTCAAGAGTTCGCCGATCGGGCAGATCCCAACGGTGTCCCGAGTCCACGCCGGCCCGATCTTGCGGTGCACCTGGCGGCGTCGACTTTCCCCCGGTGAGCACGTCGGCGTCCCAGCGAGCTACGCAGCCCGCGCGCTGACCTCGCCGATGAGCGGCCGCATGCGCTCGGTCCTGCTCGCGCCGGCCACCGCCGCCTGGCGCGGTTGTCGCGGCGCGAGCACCGGACGGCGACGACGACCTCGTCTTGCCCGGTGTCACCCGAACGTACCTCGACGCATCCGCGCTGCCCAAGCGCTACAAGCGCGCGATGCGCGCCGCGGGGCCGCGGCCGCTGCGCTTCCACGACCTGCGCCACACGTTCGCAACGACGAAGATCCGCGAAGCCGACATCATCCGCGTCCACGTCTGGCTGGGCCACGCCGATCTCGAGACGACGCGCAAGTACCTGCACTTCGTCCCGCCCCCGGAAAGACGCGCGGCTCGTCGCATAGGCGTTCGGGCTCGCCCGGGCGCCCGTTGACTTTTCCCAACACAGGGTTACCCTTGAGAACCAAGCATCCGAAGAAGGACGTTGAGGCCGCGCTGCAGGACGCCGAGGCCGCGGGCTTCCGGGTTGAGACCGGCCGGGGCCACTGGGGCGTCATGTACTGCCCGGGACTCCAAGACGATCGTTGCCCCGGCGCCGCTGTGGATCTGGAGCAGCCCGGCCAACGCCGCCAACCACGCCAAGCAGATCCGCCGCTATGTCGCCCGCTGCCCCCACCACTGACGCCACGCACACCTTCCGGGTCGTCTTCGACGCGCCGGGCGTCGACTCGCTCGAGCCGCATCTGCACGCGCTGGCGGCGGCCGGTTGCGACGACGCGGCGTTCATGGGGCCGGCGGCGGATGGCACGTTCACCGCGGAGTTCGACCGCGTGGCGCCCGCGTTCGCCGGCGCCGTGGTCTCGGCGCTGGAGGCGATCCGTGGCGCGCTGCCCGGCGCGCGGCTGCTGCGGGTGCTGCCCGACGATCTCGTGACCGTCGCGGCGATCGCGGCGCGTGCGGGCCGCAGCGACGAGAGCGTGCGGCTGCTGTGCCAGGGCCGTCGCGGCCCAGGCGGGTTTCCGGCCGCAGCGGGGTGGATCAACGAGAAGACGCAGATCTGGCGCTGGACCGACGTTGCCCGCTGGTTCGGAGAGACGCTCGGCGAACCGCCGGCCGGTGCGAAGAACGCGGCGTTCCTGGCGGCGCTCAACGACGCGCTCGATCTCGCGGCGCGCGCCGGCGACCTGCGCGAGCGTCCCGACGAGCTCGCGGCCGTCCTGCGCTTCCTGCCCGCGGATCTCGCGGCTGCTTGACGCCGGACCGCGGGCGGAGCGGCCGGCCGGTGCTCCGCTGCCGCCCGCAGGGCAGCCTGACTGGGCTGGACGCGTAGTCGCCTTCGAGGGTGTGCTGCTCGAGGGCGTCGAGGTCGTGGTGATCGTCAGCGCGCCTGCCGCTCGCCCCAGCGGCCCGCTGCCCGCCGTGATCGGCGCAGTCGTGGCGGCCGCGATCGTTCTCGCCGCCGGTGCCTGGCTGCGCGAGCCACGGGCTCGCATTCCCCAGATCGAGCTGAAGTGGGGGGTCGGCGTGATCCTCAGCGCGATCGGGTCTTCTTGTGGCCGAGTGGCTGGGAGCGACCTGGCCCGGTGAAGACCTCGCCCTGCCGTACCTGATCGCGGTGCTCGGCGCGATCAGCCAAGCCCAATCACACTGGCTCGCCCGACCCCGACCCGCCGTATGAATCTCCTTCGCACGCTGCAGAAGGTGGTCCTCGGCGAAACATGGCTGCTGGCCCTCGGGGTCGCCGGCACCGGGTGTCACCGTCACCCGTTGATCACAGCGGTTCAAGCCCGGGCGCCGATCTGACGCGGCCTGTCCGTGCGGTCACGTCGCGTAAGAGGATTCCTGGGGCGGCGGCGCCGCGGCATTCAGCGTGTGCACGAACCCAGGCTCGACGATCCGCACGGCCGACGGCTCCGCAGCCAGCGCGCCCGCGCCGACGTCCGCCGGCGCCTGTAGCAGCGGCAGGTAGGACTTGATCATCGAGTGCTGGAAGTACATCTGATTGATCCAGTGCTCGTCCATCACGTCGTCGGGACCGTTGACCGCATCCTTGTCCTTGGTCGCGGACGCGTAGTCCACATCGTTGAGGACCGTCGCCTTGGTGGGCTGGACGTACTTGTTGTCTCCGTACAGCGCCATCAGGATGTTGAGTGCGCCGTAGACGTGCCAGTCGCGGTTGGGGCCCGGATCGGGATACCAGCCGTCGTTGTAGACGTCGCTCTCGAGGCTGGACCACAGGTGCGGCACGACGTCCCAGCGGTTGGTGACCCGCCACGCGTTGTCCTTGGAGGACTTGCCGTTGAACGTGTCGTCGAACAGCTGGGCGAAGGGCGCCAGGCCGGCGGTCGTCGCGGCGAACGTGTACACCTGAAACACGAGCTGGCTCCACGCATGCTTGAGCTGCAGCGCGAGCATCGTCGCGATGCACCCGCCGAGGCTGTGACCGGTCACGTAGACCGTGGGTGACCCCGTACCGATGATCTGGCTCAGCGCGTCCGTCAGCGTCGTGTCCTCCAGGCCGTGACCCCCGACGACGAACGTCGCGTTGCTGACCCCCATCAGGGCGAGCTCGGCGCCCTGCGAGATCTGCACGTTCTTGCCGCCCACCGTCGCCGTCTGGCCCCCGAGCTGGAAGTCCTTCAGCGAGCCGACGGCGAGATCCTGCAGGACGTTGATCGCGCCGGGCCCCGACAGCGAGAAGACGGTGCCGCGCACGACGACCGCGAGCTTGTTCTCGGTGACGTTCTCCGCGATATACGCGAGATTGCCCTGGTCCTCGCTCAGGCCCAGCCAGCGCAGCTGCCACTTGCCCTGCGTCGCGAGGTCGCCGACGGCGAGCGCGGCTTGGAGGTTGCCGAACATAGCCGCGGCCTCGTCCTTCATCGGGTGAAACTCCTCGCCGGCGATGCCATCGACGTATGCCAACGTCGCCAGGGTCGCCATGACCTGCTCGTCGTCGTAGGTGCTCATACGGCCTCCTCCTCGTTGTCGGAGCCGCGCTTACCAGCCGACGCGGCGCGCTGGCGGTTTTTCAGTAGATCGACTGTCAGGCTTCCCGTGCATACGAGTCACATCCAGCTCAGCCGCCGGGTTCGCCGCCACGTGCATTTTCGATGACATGCCGCGCCCATGGTCGCATTCGCGCGCCACGAGGTCCAGTCAGCAGCGACCGCGTGACATGCTCGACGAGCGTCATCTCGCAGCCACTGAGGTGAACTCGCTAACGGCGTCGTGATGGGCGGGGATGCCCGTCGTGGCGGCTGGTCAGCGGTTGTCCCATGGCCGGCGGCGTGCCACCACCGTGCCCGCGGGCCTCGTCGGGCACTGCCTGCCGAGCGCTACCGCCCGCCCGCTGCCCCGGCGGTGAACCCGTTCGTTCCGCGGCCGCTGCTGCAGATTCCGGCCCGGGCGGACGTGGCCGGTAATCAGGGCGTCTGCTTCGTGGCCTGCGAGGCCGGGACCTACACCGTCGCGGCCGCGAACCCCCGAGTCGAGGAGCAGGCTCACCCCGCCGGCGCCATCGACCTGCCGTGGCAGGGCGCGGCGCCGGCGACGCCGGCCCTGACGCTGTTTCTCACCGAGGAGGTCGCGATCGCCGTCACGGGCGGCAACGGCGGCACGTACCGCGTGCGGCTCGCCGACGACGGCGGCCCCTTCCTGTACCGCAACGACCTCGACGACCGCGCGGTCCGCGCCCGCCTCGCGGCCGGCACCACGACCGCGGAGGTCGTGCGGGTCTACGCCCCCGACGATCCGTACTTCGCGCGCTTCGGGACGTACGTGCACAAGACGCTGGCGATCCCGGTCCGCCGCTTCCAGGTGCAGGTCATCAACACGATCGCGCTGCGCAGCGGGCCCGCCCCGACCGATCCGGTCGTGGCCGGCCCCGTCGCCCCCGGCACGGCGCTGTCGGCGCTGCTGGCGGTGACGACGACCGGCGTGCCGCAGGCCACGTGGGTCGGCACGCCCGCCGGGCCGCCCGCCCTGCCGGCCGTCACGGGGCCGCACGACGCGGGCGCGCAGCATCGCTACCAGGTGGCGCTGGCCGCCGAGCCGCCCGAGGAGAACGCGCAGCTGCAGGTGCGGTCCACCTTCACCGACCCGGCCCGGCCGGCGCCGGCGCGACGGCGAACGTCGACGCGACGGTCGATGTCCAGCCGGTCGCCACGCTGCAGGCCCCCGCGTTCGACGTCTCCCGCTCGGGGACGCCGCTCACGCTCACCATCACACCCGCGGGCGGCGGGGCGGTCGATCCCGCCACCGTGACGGTTGCGGCGGCCGACGCCGCGCCGACCGCGGGGGTCACCGTGGTCGCGGCGGGAACCGGCGCCACGGTGACGGCGAGCGCTGCCGCCGTGCTCGGCACGACGTTCGTCGTGCGCGTCCCGTGGGACGGCGTTGCCGTGCGGCGCTCGGTGACGTCGTCGTGTGACGTCGGCAGGCGGCCGCCGCGCGGGCGGTGAGCGGGCCGGCGTCAGTCGTGCGTGCGGCAGACGCGCACGTACAGGTCGTGGAAGCCGGCGATCCCGCCGAACAGCCCGCCGATCTCGCTCACGACGACCGTCTCGAGCATGTCCGAGTGCTGGGGCTTGATCGTCGGCAGCTTGGCGATCGCGTCCGCGAACGCCTCGTCGAAGCTCAGCTTCTTGGAGAAGCCGGTGGCCTCGTCTGCCCCTTTGGGGCATGCTCCGCCGCCGCGGCTCGTGCCGAACGCCGCGAGCTCGTCGTCGCATGCTTCGATCTTCACCTCGTCGCGGCCGTCCGCGTGGAAGACCGTGACGGTGGGCTGATCCTCGGGGAAGTCGCTCGTCAGCGACACCCGATAGGGGACGACCACGGCGGGGAAGATGCCGGGGCGCGGGCAGCGCAGCACCTGATAGAACGGCGGGAAGATCCGCTCCGGGCGCTGGGTGATCTTCACGTCGAAGCCGGGGCTGGGCAACTCGCCCTCGGCGACGAGCAGGACCTCAGGCCCGCGGCGAAGCGCGCGGATGCTGGTGCGTTCGGCGAGTTCACATGTAATGGCCATTGTCTGATTCTCCTTGCGCTCAGTGCACGTCTTGGACGGCGATGGTCGGCCCCTCGGGGAGGATGGTGACGCTGTCGTACTCGAAGTCGGTGACCTCTTCGTAGCGCGCCTCGACGTCGGTGATCACCTGTGCGCCGGCGCCCCCCGCCGGTGGGATGACGATCTTGTCGAGCAGCAGATCCTTGGGGTTGATGGCCTGCGGCTCGTGGGGGCGCAGCTCGACGGCGTAGCCGGCGCTCTCGAACGTGCACGTGCCCACGACCCGCAGCGTGGCCGGTCCGGGGGGCTCGTGATCGTGGCTGGCAGACCAGTCGCGGCAGGTGCCGATCTGTCCCTCGCCCGACGGGTTGGAGACGGTGCCGGCCAGCGCCAGCGCCTCAAAGGACTGCTGCGGGCCAGGGCGCTGGCCCCCGAAGAACGGGCGCTGCGTGGTGCGCACGGCGGCCGCGCCGACGTCGAAGGACCGCTCGTCACCGGGGATGACGCTCGGCACCATGACCGTGAGGAGCACGACCGGGCCATCCGCCGCGCCGTCCTGGAGCGTGACCTTGGCCTGGGTGCCCTCGTCGAAGGCCGCGACCGCGATGTCGTCGCCGGAGAACTCCCGGGCGTCGCCGCCGTCGCGGTAGCTGAGGCGCTCGGCACCCCCATCTCGGTCGAGCGTGAGCGCGACCGCGATCCCGTCGCCCGCCAGCTCGAAGTGCAATTGCCTGACCATCGTCTCTGCCATTGCGCCATCTCCTTCGTTTGCGGTCCGTATCGCCGGCCGCTCGTTGAGTCACTTGAAACGGAGATGTTCGTAGTCGACGGTGAAACGCACTGTGAGTGTCCTCACAGGCCGTTGACGGCCGGGCGGCAAGCGACCGGGGGGCTACAGTGGCTTGCGAGGTCGTCCATGAGCTCGGCGGCGACGGCGCCGAGCTTCGTCCGAGCGATCGCCATGGGATCTCCTTGGCCGGGGTCGGGCAACGCAGTATTGACGACTGAGGCCGCCCCGATTTAGGATTGCCCCTGCCGGGAGGGAAGACGCGCAGGCGTCGTTCGCCCGGCGTCTGAGCTGATCAGCGATGAAGGCCCCTGCGCGTCGTACAGGCGTCCTGGGCGCATCGACAAAGTGTGTTCGCTGTGTTTGTCCTACTCCAAGGAGTTCGTGATGAGCAACGTGATGGACGGCACGAATCGGTTCGGCTACCTCGAGCTGCGCACCGATCGCAGCGGTGACGAGCACGTCATCGCGCTGGCCGGCGAGCTCGACCTCGACGGCGCCGACCGCGTCAACCAGGAACTGCAGCGCGTCGAAGCGACGGACGCGCAGCGGATCGTCCTGGACCTCAGCAGCCTCGAGTTCATCGACTCGAGCGGCATCCGGCTGATCCTCGCCGCCGACATACGGTCGCGGGCGGACGGCGGCCGGCTCGCGCTGGTTCGCGGGCCGCGCGCGGTGCATCGCGTGTTCGAGCTGACGGGCATCGCGGAGCGGCTGCCGTTCACGGACTGAAGACACTGTTCGTGCCTTACACCAAAATGCGGTGACTCGCAGCGCCGAACCCTGGGTGGCGTGTTGAAACGGCTGCTCCGGCGGCAGGCGGCCGTGCTCGCTTCGCCGGGGTTCGGGCACCGCAGTTCGAGATCACGCTCCAGAGCAGTCCGACGTACCGGGCGCTGCAGGCGACGCTCGGCTCAGGCTCGGTCCGCTACGCTCGGTCGGAGCCATGGCGACGTTTCGCAACACCTCAAGGCGCAGGGTGATCGTCCAGAAGGGGCGGTCGGCCACCGGCGAGTCGGTGACCGCCGAGGGCGCTCCGGGCGAGTCCGCCAGCGGCCAGGACGGCGCGCGCGCGAAGGGCGGCGCCGGAGCGTCGGCGAGCGCCAGGGGCGGCTCGGCGAAGTCCGCCTCGGTGAAGATCCAGACGACCGATCCCTGAAGCCCTGGGTCAGGCGGGCGCGGCGAGCCTACGTCGCCCAACCGCTCGCGCGGCGCCGTTCCCAGCGCGAGGCTCATGCGACGCATGAGCCTCTCGATGACGTGCGCAGCGGGATCACGGCTGCCGAGAACGCCCTTTCGGCGCTCGGCCGCGCCCGCGGGCGACCCGGCGGCATTGCGTGCGCTCGCCGCGCGCGTGCATTGCGCAGGCCGACCGGGCCGCGACGGCCGGCCTCGGCTTCGATCCGCTCGAGAGCGAGGGATCGACGCCGACGACTTCCTCGTGTTCGTCGACGAGCACGTCTCGCGCGCGCGCGGCGATCCGGCCTCGTCGTGAGCGGTCAGGCGGTCGGGGTGGCGGTCAGGCCTTCCACTTGACCGAGCAGCCGCGCGCGCGGGTGTCGACGGTGGGGGGCTGCGTGCCGGCAAGCACCGCGTCGAGCGCGTCGCGCAGGTAGCGGGCGTCCTGCGACGGGTCTTGGTGGTCGGCGTCGGGCGCGCCGCGGTAGCGCAGGCGCTGGTCGGCGTCGAGCACGAAGACGTGCGGCGTGACGTGCGCGTCGAGTGCGCGCGCGACCTCCTGCGATTCGTCGTAGAGGTAGGGGATCGGCCAGTCCTGGTCGGCGACGAAGCGCTTCATGGCTTGGGGCGAATCAGCCGGGTAGCGGGCGGCGTCGTTGGCATTGATGGCCAGGAAGCGCACGTCGCGCGGCGCGTAGTCCTCCGCGACGGCGCGCAGGCGCGGGTTCCACGCGATGACGTACGGGCAGTGGTTGCAGGTCACCACGAGCACCGTGGCGGGCGGCGCGGGGTCGGCGGGCACGGCGTGGGCGGTGCCCTCGGTGTCGTCCAGCGTGAAGGCCGGCACGGGATCGCCGAGATCGAAGCTCATGGACGGATGATCGCAGGGCCCTTCCCCGCTGCTAGATTCAGGGTCGCGCGGTGGGCGTAGCTCAGTTGGTAGAGCTCCTGGTTGTGGTCCAGGCGGCCGCGGGTTCGAGTCCCGTCGCTCACCCTTCACGAAGTGCCTGCAAACGAGCGGTTTTGTTGGAATTGCAGGAGGTTTGAAGCGGCGCCAAGGTACCAAGGAGGTACCAAAGCCGCTTGGACGACGAGCGGTGATGCGCCAACTCTGGCTCTGTACGGGCCGGCCAGACGCCGGTGATCTCGTGTCGCCAGGCAGCGACGGCGCGCCGACCTTGAGCGCGCCGTCGAGGCCGGCGCGTACGTGGCGCTTGTCGGAGAGCACCACAGGCGGGGTTCGCAGAGTGCCGCAACCACGCGAAAGCGAAACGCTGGGCGGAGCGCGGGCGAACCGCCCAGATCTTCCAGCGCGCCAAAGCGGTCGTGACCGAACCGGAGCGCGGAGCGTCGCATCCGAGTCCGCTGTTCTTGGAACGAGGATGAGACGTTCTCGATGCTGAGCGGGTCCGTTATGCGCGGACGACGCTGAGAGGATCAGGACTCGGTTGCCGTCGACACCACGGGCGGCAAGGGCTCTTGAAGTAGCGCGTCCGTGAAGTCCCTGCCTTTCGCAATCTTGTCGATCTGGCCGCCGTGGTCGCCCCGGAACGTCTCTAGAGCTTTACGGACGGTCTTCAGAGCAGTCGCCATCTCCTCGTCGCTGAACTCGACATCGGTGAGGCCGGTCAGCTGGGAGGGATTGTATATTTTTCCGCCGTTCCGGATCGCAACGAGGAGCGTTGCCAGGTGAAATCGGAGGTTCGTGCGCTCAGAGGCTGTTGTGGCGGCAGCATCCGAGCGGAGGTAGGCGTCGACGGCCCGTTGAGTCCGCGCCGCCCACAGGTACACGCCGTAGTCGAGCGAGTCATCGAAGATCCGGTTGTAGTCAGCGTCTCGCTTCAGAAGTGAAGATGGCCGCGCGCGGGAGTTGCTCGGTTCGCTTAGGCCGATCGCCATGATCGCCTGAGCTAGGTACGGAATACTGATGACCCTCTCCGCCGTACGACCCTGGTTTCGATAGTAGTTCTTGCGTCGCTCGTAGAACCAGTCGCGCTGGAGGAAGTACTGCTCGAGATCTCGCTGAATCTGGTCTGTCGCGCGGAAGGACGCCGGCGGTACCGCCGTCTGCCGGTTGGTCGCGCGAATCACCTTGTCGCGGGCGACATGATCATCGGTCACGATGATCCGGACCAGCAGCGACCGGTCGGCCGCAACCGCGTTCTCATTGGCATCCTGGAGGTACTCATAAATGGTCACGGAAGTCTGAAGTCCATTAACGATCTGCACGTCGTCGAGGGAGAACTTCTTTCCCGTCGCGGACGCTCGCGAGCAAATCACCGTAACGCCGTTGTTCAGCCACCAGAACTCTGGCGCGGCCGCGTCGCCCAAAGTGGGGGCTCCGTGGATGATCGTAGGTGACTCGGGCCGGCCGGCGAGCGCGGGTTCCTGGGGCTGAGCGGGGGTTCTGCGCTGCTTGCGGGGTGGCCGGGAGGCCGGGAGCGACGCGCACAGGTTCGGACCGTAGGTTCGCGGTTCTGAAGCTGCGAACTGGAGGTCGTCGCCCATGCGCGTCACGAGCGCATTCTGTCGTCTGCTCGATCTGCCCGGTGTGTGGGTCCGTTCGGTCAGCTTTGAGCCCGATCGGGTCCGCGTGAGGGTCGCGTTGCGTCGTCGTCGCCTTCATTGCCCGAAGTGCTCGTACTCCACGCGCCATCGTGAGAACAAGCAGCATCACGACTCGGTCTGGCGGCATCTGGATCTCGGCCGTTGGCGCTTGGAGGTTCACGTCGGGCTGCGGCGGCTGCGCTGTCCTGAGCATGGCGTGCACGTCGAGGGCGTCCCGTTCGCTCGTGACGGCGCGCGCTTTACCCGCGACTTCGAGGATCTCGTCGCGTGGCTGGCGACGAAGACCGACAAGACGGCGACCTGCCGGCTGACGCGGATCGACTGGCAGACGATCGGGCGGATCATCCAGCGCGTCGGCGACGAACTGCTCTGCGAGGACCGCCTCAGCGATCTGTTTGAGATCTCGATCGACGAGGTCGCGTGGCGCAAGGGCCATCGCTACCTGACGCTGATCGGCGATCACCGCCGTCGCTGCGTGGTGTGGGGCACTGAGGGCAAGGGGCAGGCCGCGGCCGATGCGTTCTTCGCCGAGCTTGACCGCGACACGCGCCGTGATGCTGACCGCGGGCGCGACGCCGAAACCGCCGAGATCCAGGTCAAACCGTCCGCCGAAGCCGAAGCCGAAGCCGAGGATGTGATTGGAGAGCGCGCCGGGCAGCTGCGGGCGGTCTCGATGGACATGACCGGTGGCTACGCCAAGTCGGTCCGCCGCCACGCCCCGCAAGCGGTCATCTGCATCGACAACTACCACGTCGTTCAGCTCGCGACAAAGGCACTGGACGAGGTCCGCCGTGAGCATTGGAACGAGCTGCGCGCAGCGGGTGACCGCGAGGCCGCCAAGCAGTTCAAAGACAGCCGCTGGTCGCTGCTGAAGAACCCCGCCGACCTCACCGACCGCCAAGCCGACACGCTCACCGCGCTGCACACCGCCGGCGGCAAGGTCCCGCGCGCCTGGGCGATGAAGGAGATGGTCCGCGCGATCTTCGCGCCCGGCCTGACCGTCGACGCCGTCGACGAGCTGATCGACCGGCTCCTGGCCCGCCTGTCGCGCAGCCGCCTCAGACCGTTCGTGCGGCTCGGCCGCACGATCCGCAAGCACCGCGATGGCATCCTCGCCGCCCGCCGCATGAAGCTCAGCAACGCTCGCGCCGAGGCGCTCAACAACAAGGCCAAGCTGATCACCCGCCGCGCCTACGGCTTCCACTCCGCCAACGCCGCGCTCGCCCTGATCCATCTGACCTGCGGCCCGATCACGCTGACGCTCCCGCACGAGACGACCGCATGACTTCACCTACGATCACCCTCGGAGAGCCAAAGGGGGGCTCCGTGGATGATCGTAGGTGACTCGGGCCGGCCGGCGAGCGCGGGTTCCTGGGGCTGAGCGGGGGTTCTGCGCTGCTTGCGGGGTGGCCGGGAGGCCGGGAGCGACGCGCACAGGTTCGGACCGTAGGTTCGCGGTTCTGAAGCTGCGAACTGGAGGTCGTCGCCCATGCGCGTCACGAGCGCATTCTGTCGTCTGCTCGATCTGCCCGGTGTGTGGGTCCGTTCGGTCAGCTTTGAGCCCGATCGGGTCCGCGTGAGGGTCGCGTTGCGTCGTCGTCGCCTTCATTGCCCGAAGTGCTCGTACTCCACGCGCCATCGTGAGAACAAGCAGCATCACGACTCGGTCTGGCGGCATCTGGATCTCGGCCGTTGGCGCTTGGAGGTTCACGTCGGGCTGCGGCGGCTGCGCTGTCCTGAGCATGGCGTGCACGTCGAGGGCGTCCCGTTCGCTCGTGACGGCGCGCGCTTTACCCGCGACTTCGAGGATCTCGTCGCGTGGCTGGCGACGAAGACCGACAAGACGGCGACCTGCCGGCTGACGCGGATCGACTGGCAGACGATCGGGCGGATCATCCAGCGCGTCGGCGACGAACTGCTCTGCGAGGACCGCCTCAGCGATCTGTTTGAGATCTCGATCGACGAGGTCGCGTGGCGCAAGGGCCATCGCTACCTGACGCTGATCGGCGATCACCGCCGTCGCTGCGTGGTGTGGGGCACTGAGCCCGGATCCACCGATCGGGCGGGTCGGCGTGCTGAAATCGGGGGCGGGCCGTCTGTGCGGCGGGTTGGCGGCGCGCGAGTCCTCCGAGTTGGCGTGTTGATGCTGGTGGCGGCGTGGTCGGGTGTCCGTTGAGGCGTTTGGGGATGTTTGCGGGCAGCGGTTCGCGCGCCGGGTGGGCGGGGTCGATCGCGTCGTTGTCGGTGAGCGTGCCGAGCGGTCAGGCGAGCGTCGGGAGCGCGCGGATGCGGTCAAGGGCGCGGGTGTAGTCGTGCTGCCAGGGCCAGCGGGCGGGGAGATGCAGCGTCCAGCCGCGGGCGTGACGGGTCAGACGGCCGGAAACGGCGAGCAGGCGGCGGCGCAGGGTGCGGGCCGCGCGGATGGTCGTGTCGGGCAGTCCGAGCAGTTGGGTCCAGCGCAGCAGGTTGTGCGCGAGTGCGCCGAGCACGGTCCACGCGGCGTTGGCGTCGTAGTCGCCGGAAGGAAAGTGTGCGAGGGCCTGGTCTTTGAGATCGGCGATGACCTGCTCGACGACGGCGTGATCGCGATGCTCGGCCTCGACGACGGCGAGAGCCTCGCTGCGGTTGGTGATCAAGCAGAAGTGCCGCCAGTCGGGAAACAGCTCGGCTTGGGCACCGACGAGGCGGGTGCGGCGGACGATCAGCCGCCGGTCGCCGTAGACGGTCTCGGCGATCTGCGCTTCGCCGCCGACGGGGTAGGCAATCTGCTGCCAGGCATCCTCGTCGATCGCCTGCACCGCCACTTGGACCTTCTTGATGTTGCGCACGCCGATCGAGTACTGCCAGCCGATCTGCTCGAGGTAGTCGAAGACCTTCGTGTTCCAAAACCCCGAGTCGGCGCGCAGCAGCTTCTCGCCGCGGGCGCCGGCGCGGTCGACGCGGGCGGCGAGCTCTTGGCAGAAGCGCAGCATCCCCTTCTGCGTGTTCGCCGACCCCTTGCGCATCCGGATGTGCAGCACCTCACGCGTGTCCGCGCGGGTCGCGAGGATCGGGTGATACCCCAGCAGCCGGGTGTACCCGTAGCTGGCGCCGCGCTTCAGGCGGCCGCAGACCTCGCCGACGAAGCTGTCGACGTCGACGACGAGGCGGTCGTCACCCGGCCCGGCGCCTGCCTGCCAGGCGCGCTCAACGGACCGGCCGAGCAGCCAGTCGAGCTGGCGCACATGCCCGAACGTGAATGCCCGCAGAAACGTCCCGAGCGTCGACGGCGCCGGCACCCAGCCGCCGAGCAGCCGGCCCGTGCGACCCGCGCGCAAGACATCGCAGTCATCGATGCTGTCGGCGCCCAAGACCATCGCGTACAGCAGCGCCATCACCTTGCGCCCGGCGTTCGCAGCGCCCGCCCGGTCACGACGCAGCCGCACCCCATCCTGCGCGAGCGCCTCGATACCGAGTCGCTCGGCGAGCGTCGCGACGAGCAGAACCCCGGCATCCGAAACCGCCCGTTCGTCGTCGAAACAGACCCGTGTGCCGTCCAGTCCGACCGGCTTGGCATCCTGCACCATGAAGGTGACCTCCTGCCGCAGGCCCCGGCTGCCCGACACAGCCGAAAAAGCCCTGCACAGGAGGTCATTCTTCACTCTGGTCCGGACGGACCCGACCTACCCGATCGGTGGATCAGGGCTGAGGGCAAGGGGCAGGCCGCGGCCGATGCGTTCTTCGCCGAGCTTGACCGCGACACGCGCCGTGATGCTGACCGCGGGCGCGACGCCGAAACCGCCGAGATCCAGGTCAAACCGTCCGCCGAAGCCGAAGCCGAAGCCGAGGATGTGATTGGAGAGCGCGCCGGGCAGCTGCGGGCGGTCTCGATGGACATGACCGGTGGCTACGCCAAGTCGGTCCGCCGCCACGCCCCGCAAGCGGTCATCTGCATCGACAACTACCACGTCGTTCAGCTCGCGACAAAGGCACTGGACGAGGTCCGCCGTGAGCATTGGAACGAGCTGCGCGCAGCGGGTGACCGCGAGGCCGCCAAGCAGTTCAAAGACAGCCGCTGGTCGCTGCTGAAGAACCCCGCCGACCTCACCGACCGCCAAGCCGACACGCTCACCGCGCTGCACACCGCCGGCGGCAAGGTCCCGCGCGCCTGGGCGATGAAGGAGATGGTCCGCGCGATCTTCGCGCCCGGCCTGACCGTCGACGCCGTCGACGAGCTGATCGACCGGCTCCTGGCCCGCCTGTCGCGCAGCCGCCTCAGACCGTTCGTGCGGCTCGGCCGCACGATCCGCAAGCACCGCGATGGCATCCTCGCCGCCCGCCGCATGAAGCTCAGCAACGCTCGCGCCGAGGCGCTCAACAACAAGGCCAAGCTGATCACCCGCCGCGCCTACGGCTTCCACTCCGCCAACGCCGCGCTCGCCCTGATCCATCTGACCTGCGGCCCGATCACGCTGACGCTCCCGCACGAGACGACCGCATGACTTCACCTACGATCACCCTCGGAGAGCCCGAAAAGGGAGCTGCAGGGTGTACGACTTGTCGCGCCCGGCGAGGTCGAGGAGTTCACGCGAACCGAGGAAGCTGACGCCTGCGTCGGCCTTTGGTATGTCCTCGCGGATCTGCTCCACGAGGCGCTCCGAGCGGGCGACCACCTTGTCGTTGATCTGAGCAGTGTTGCCCTTCGAGGTGTAGAAGATCTCGATCCTGATGTTCGGATGGCGGGTGGACAGCTTGTGCCACGTCCGGCGGAAGATCTCGAGCCGCTCGACAAGGTCCGCCGAAAAGAGCTCCTGGAGGCGTTCCTCGCTGTTGGAAAGGGCCAGCACCTCTCGGAGGGTCGCCGACAGCTTCTCGAATGGTGTCTCCGCGAAACTCGGCGTCTGTTTCGCCTGGACGATGACGAGGGTAAGGATCGGCCCTCGCTTGATCTTGGTCGCATCGAACTCCTCGTCGATGGACCTCCGCGTCTTCTTCCACGAGGAGACCGTTGAGGAACGTGTAAGCCCCATCGATTCCGCCGTCCTCTCCTCCCCCGACACGACCGTTGGTGATCTCATCCGGCGAGAGGTTCTGCTCCTTCAAGCATTGCTCGAAGCAGAAGAGCTCGAAAGCTTCATCTGCGGCGGCAGCGGCGGCCCGCCCCGAGTCCTCTCGCGTTCGTCCAGCAACATGTCAAGAAGGACGACCGCGTTGTCTGCCACGGCTAAAACATAGCTGCACCGGAGGTCGCCGCTCCGTGCATGGTTCTGTTGATGCCTCACTGGGCGGAGCGCGTCCTCATGACATCCTGCCTGGGCATCGCCGAACGGTGCAGTCACGCCTGAGCGACGCCGGCGTCCGCCCACCTCTGCTGCCCCGTACGCGCGGAACAACGCCACAGGCGCTCAAACCGTGACGAGGCGG
Organism: uncultured Actinomycetes bacterium; assembly: GCA_963709935.1. Classification (GTDB taxonomy): domain Bacteria; phylum Actinomycetota; class Thermoleophilia; order Solirubrobacterales; family Solirubrobacteraceae; genus CADCVQ01. The sequence goes on from CAVPYM010000014.1 coordinate 34,945, forward strand.
ATCGCGGTGGCTCTGCGCCGTTCGGCCACGGTCGGAGCAGCACGACTTCGATCATTGACCCGGCATCGAGTACGTATCAGCCGTCATCCGACCAGAGGGCGCTATGCGACGAGAACCAGCGCTCCCACAACCCCCAGCTTCGCGCGACTGCGAGCCGCTCCGCCTGGGCGCACAAGTCCTCCGGCGGATGCGCCGACGTCACCGGCGGTCTGCGATAGGAGAGCCGGATGACGCGCGGCCATTGGAGATCGGCCAGCGGCTTCGCCGACGACCGAGCTAGAACGGACGGTAACAGTCGTCCGCCGGCCAGACCGTGTCGCAAGGCAGGCTGACCTTGACCGAGCCGTGCGCCAACCAGTCTGGTGCTTGGCCGTCTGGTAACGTCGCGACGACTCGCACCCTAGCGAATACTCAGACTACGCAAATGCCAGCGACTACCACTACACTTAATCCTGTCGAGGTCGGTCGGCTCGCCATCATACAGAAACGTACGCTTCGCCTCATCGAGCGACGCGTGGAAGCGCTCGATCTGACTCACGATCATCATTATGCCGTAACCGTGACGCAGCAAATTACGCTGCCCCGACACCTGCCGACAGAGACCATGGGTACCTCCCTGCCGGTTGTCCTGATCCCACTTGGATATTACCGCAAAGCGCGCCTACCCGACCTCAAAGTGTATGGTCCCGACGGGGGCGTCCTCCCCCTCCTCTCGCGTGCGGAGCGTGCAAAGACAATCGCCGTCATGTTCACGAGTGGCTGGGAGTCGACGTTTCTCAAGGACCTCGACAGCGCCGAGCGGAGCCTCGCGCTCGCCATCTGGGACGATGTGCAGACCCAGATCGGTCAGATTGTCACCGCTTTGCGTGATCCTGCTCGACTGCTCGTGCATGACCTACAGGAGATGCTGGTAGACCGTCAAGCGGCTGCGCAGGGCCCGTTGGAACGGTCGCTCCGGCGCATCCTTGCGGATGTAACATTCTGGGCGGAGCTTGAGGCGCTCGCTGAGTCGACGCTGCTCATCGCCAAATTCTCCGGCGTCATCGGGGGAACTTACGTGTTCTCAATTGAGTATACGGAGCGCTTCAGTTATGAGCCAGAAGCGTTTACTGCGCAGAATCGCCTCGCAGCAACGTTGCGGCATAGGATGCTTGCGTGGCTCGGATGGATCGCGCTACCCATTTTCCGTACTGTTGCCAACGTCGGTCAAGCTGCCTCATTTTGGGTAGTGCAGACGACTCCCGAGGGTGTCGAACCCCTCCGCGCGTTCTGGAGCGATGCGACAGACGACCCTGGCTCGAAAGTCGTGACAGTCTCGGCCGACAGGATCGTCGCGTCGCGATACATGGATTCGACCGCTCAGCCGACGGCGCACGAACTCACTGTGGAAATGCAGATGGCGCCTTCTGCGGCCGTGGGCACCGCGACTCTGCTGTCTGTTTTGATTTGGTTCATCGGTACGTACATCTATCAAAGCGTTCCAGAAATCACAAGCCATTCTGATCAACAGGCAAACCTGATTGCATTGGCAAGCTTGTTCGCTGCTGTGCCAGCGGCGGTAGCCGGGCTACTCGCCTACGCTGGCCGTCCGTTCGCGCGTCGCGTAAGCCGCGGACCTCGACTCGTTCTAAGCGCGCTCGCGGCTCAGGGCGGCTTCTTAGCCATCGTGATCGGACTAAAGAACGTCAACGAAACCTGGGTTGAGTTGTCGTCGTTGACCCTGCTGACCTATGCATTCGCAGCGGCTGGCGTGCTCGGGTACATACAGTTTGGCCCACGCTGGCGTAAGAGTGAGCGCTCAAGGCTACCTGCGACGACGACTGATACTCTCCCTGAGGAGTGCAGGGCCAAACAGGTACGCTGGGCAACAGCCTTCGGAATTCTGTGGCTGCTGGCAACACTCGTGGTGGTTCGGTGTGAGGTGGTACTCCAAGACGATCTGATTTTCACGTCGGACTTTCCTGGGAATGTTTGGCGCGCCTGGTGGTCTTGGTTCGGGCTATGACGAGTGTCGACCGTCACTTGACGTTGCGCCGTATGCTTGGTAGGATCGTGCACAGCTTTCAGGTGAAGCGGGTCACACTATTGGTCAGGTGGCGAGTGAAGTCAAGGATGTACGTGGTGGAGCAGTCAGACTGATGGCTCCAGGGGATGGCGACGAGGTGGCCGCGCTTTCATCTGCGGAGCGTTCTCCTTTGGGGGACCGCATCAGGCACCGTCGAGACGGGCCGTATTACATTGCGCCCGACAGCGCGGAGCCCCTACCCGATTCGATTTGGCAGCGGATCGATTTGGAGGTCTTGCATGACGCGGTTGAGCGGTCAAATCAAAGAGCGCGTGCTCAGCACTTGAAGGTGGACTTGGAGCCCGCGTGCGTGGTAGCTGCTCCAAGCGCGACGCGCCAGCGTCCGCGATGGGGGCTGCGTATGGGCCAAGAGGCGCTTGCGAAAGTGCGCAAGCTTCTCCCCGGATAACCAGCTCCGGCGGGATCTCGGGGCTCGAGTCCACTCGGGTTCATTGCATCGATGTGCGGTACTCAGCGGTTGGCGACGCGGCGTTGCGCGGGGGTTGCGGCGCGTTCGACCTCGCAGCGGACCTAGCGTCCGGCCGACTCGACAGACCACGCCCGCGGGTGGTGGCCGAATCAACCCGAGCAGTCCGTCATCGTGCAGGCAGCCGGCGCTCGAAGCGAGTCCAGGAACTGAATCGGCGGCGTGCTGGTGTTCAACGGTCCCGGTGCTGTCGCCGTCGCGGGTCACCTGACCGGCGGCATGGCCCGTGGCGACCAGCGAGAGCGCCCTGTGCGCGACAACCAGCGCTGTCGCCGACCGCGCGGGTCAGTCACCCGTGTTCCGCGCCGATCGAATCTATGGCGCGCGGCATCCGCGTGAAAGCACTGCACGTGGCCCGTCGCAACCCACGACCGCTGATTTTGCGTTTCGCTGCTACGGCCGATCGGCGCCGCATCGAGGAATTCTGAGCCGCGCGCCGAACAGTGATGCTCTCGACTCGTATGCCTGATGTCCGTCTATCTTGAGCGCACACATAGCGGGACTCTTCCTGCCACGGCCGGGGACGACACGGTCTTCATCAACCAACGCTTCGACAAGGGGCTGCTCGAGGGCGCGAGGTTCGTGCAGTGCACGTTCGCCAATATCAGCTTCAAGGCAGCAGACCTGCGCGGATGCGTCTTCTCGGCGTGTGTGTTCGAAGGCTGCTACTTCCGCGAAACGAAGATCCGCGATTGCCACTTCCCGGCAACGAGATTCATCGACTGCGAGTTCGTCCGTCCAAAGATCTATGGCGGCGGCTTCGCGTTCAGTCGATTCGTGCGGTCGGTTCCTTCCTACGATTACCTCGAGCTGAACCTTCCGCAGGAACCCAACCTGTGTCGCGATCTCACGGCTAACCTCGCGAATGAAGCAAGTCATCTCGGCATGGACAAAGACGCGCGGCGCTATCGGCTTCGATCCATAGAGGAGGCCGAGCTCACATTGAGTCGCGGCTGGCGTTGGAAGGATGAATACGCCGAGACGCATTTCCGGGTCTCCTGACGTTTCCGTGGGTCGGTGAAGGCCGGATTCACCGCGGCAGCGGCGGGCAGAGTCCGGCGAGCGAGAGCATCGCGAGTGCGATCAGCGCGCCTGGGCTGTGGAAGCCGTAGGCGCGTCGGGTGATCATCCGGATCTGGGTGTTGATCGCCTCGACGCGGGCGTTGGACAGGCCGTGCTCGATCGCTGCGACGATCCCGGCGCGCTGAGCGGTGATCGTGCGGGCGAGCTTTACGAACGACGCCAAGCGACATCGCCGCGCCCACGCGATCCAGTCGTCCAGCAGCCGGATCGCTTGCTCGGCGGGCAGCCGGTAGATCTGCCTGAGTTGCTCCTTGAGCAAGTAGGCGCGGTACAGCCGCGCGTTGGTCTTCTGGATGCTCGACAGCTTCGCGGCCTGGCGGTCAGTCAGGTTCTCCGGGTTCTTCCACAGCGCAAACCGCGCGCCCTTGAGATCCTTCGCGGCCGCGAGTTGCCCGTTCCTGCGCGCCTCGTTCCAGACCTCGCGGCGGACCTCGTCCAACGCGTCGGTCGCGAGCATCACAACGTGAAACGGATCCACGCAGCGAACCGCGTCGGGGACGCGATCGGCGACGGGCGCGGCGATCCAGCCGGCCATGTCGCAGGACACCAGTTCGATCTGTTTGCAGCGCGTTTGGCCGAGGGCGTCGAAGAACGCCTCAACGGTCTTGCGGTCACGTCCGGCCGCGGCCCACACCAAGCGGCCGGTGTCGTGATCGACGACGACGGTCAGGTACCGCTGGCCCTTGCGATGGCTGATCTCATCGATCCCGATCCGGCGAAGGCCGTCAAGCAGGTCGGTCTGACGCTGCGCCTCGTCGGCGACTCGTTCGCATATGCCGCCGACCGTGCGCCACGCGACACGCATCAGCTCGGCGACCGCGGACTTGCTCGTGTTCACCGCCAGCCACGCTGCCTGATCTTCGAACGCCCGCGTGAACCGCGACCGATGACGCGCCCACGGCACCGCGCACACCACGACACCGTGACGGCGACAACGCACCCGCGGCGCGTCGGCCTCCACGAACGCCAGCACCGTCCCGAGATCCAGCGCACGCCAACGCCGCCGGCCCTCACCCAGATCGAACCCCGGGCTGCGGCGCCGGCACACGCCGCAGCGATCTCGCTCACGCCACACGGGCCTGACCACGACGACGATCTCGTCCTCAGAGCCGACCCGCACGTCCTCCACAACCGCTCGCTGCAAGCCCAGCAGCCGCGCCCATACCCTTGTCGCGCGCACGTCGCATCCCGCTCCCCTCGGTTCCAGTCGTCAAGAAGCCGGAACCCTAGGCGCGGCGCGGCGTGCGCCCCTGATCAGCCGCTCACTTCACCCACGGGAACAGCAGGAGCGCCGCATTTCCGCACTGAGGTCGAGCGCGCGCGGGCGTGGCTACAGCTCGCGGCCAGCCGGCTCAACGGAATCATTTGGGGCCATGGTGAGCGCATTCGGCGTCTGCTTGGCAGCCTCTTGGTGGTCGCCGGGCTCGTCGGGCCGTTGCTGCTGTACGTGGTCCGAGATCATCTGCACCCGCACCCTGGACAGGAGCTTGCGACCCTTGACTACTGGACGCTGAGCGTGGCCAGCGTCGTCAACTCTCCGGGTGTGGCGCGGATCGAAGTGACCGGTATCGCTCAATGGATCGTTCTTGGCGAGTCGGCTCTCGGTTTGCTGTTCATGGGGCTATTCGTGACATACGTCTTCCGAGCCGTTACGCGTCGCTGATGGAACGGGCTGACATCTGGATATATGGCTCGCGCGCCCGCGGCGACGCCGATCGACACAGCGACACCGATGTATTGGTAGTGGCGGACACCGACTCCATGGTTGACGCTGTCCACGACCGCCTCGCGTGCACGTATCCACGGGTTCATCCGAGCTACTACAGCTGGCTGGAGGTGGAGCGAATGGCCGCCTACGGATCGCTGTTTCTTCACCACATCGCGATTGAAGGGATACGCTTGCAGGCCGGAGCCCAAGATCCCGATCGCCTTCCGCGTCTGCTTGCGAACCTGCCGCGGTTTTCACGCGCCGATGAGGACTTGGCCGCGTTCCGCCAAGCCATCAAGGAAAGCCGAGTCTCAATGCTCGACGGCGGCTGGGCGGACTTCGAAAACGAGGTGATCGCGACAGTGGTGCGTCATGCCGCCATTTTGGGCGCACATCTCGCGGGCACCACGGCGTTTGGGCGCGAGCAGCCGTTCTTCGTTTGCGGGCGCGTTCTCGGCTGGTCGCCAACCGACACCGCATTGCTAGCCCGTCATGCCACCGCCTGGCGCAAGCACCTGCGCGGTCGCCATGAACAACCACTCATGAAAGCCCGTTGGCTGGACGCGGTTGACCGCTTCATCGATGACCTGGAGGCGTGGAGGCGTGACCGACACCACGTACTACCGACAGCTGCTTGACGCGGTCCGGCGCGCCGGCCGAAATCCAGATGAGGCCTACATGGCTCGCACCCGCCTGCGCCGTGCGCTGGTTGCGCTCGAGCGCGGGCGCCAGGGTGCGTGCGGAGACGCTGCGCAAGCGCCGCTTCGTGCTGCCCCGCCGGAGATTGACGAGTTGGCGACTCAGCTCGCCCGTCAGGCGGTCACGTTATGTCAGCCGAGCGAGGCGCTCGATGTTCGCTGGCATCGTGATTGGAGCTCAGTTCTTGAGGGCGTCGAGCAGCTTGATCTCTGGCTAGTGGACTGGAGTCTTGCTTAGAGCGCGCCGCAGGAGCGCAGGTCAGATTCACTCGCGTCCATCGCGCAGAGCGCCCTTTCTCGACGATTCCGGCGCTCTGGACGGTGCGTCCGACCAACTCGTGACCGCCACGTCATGCGCGATGCCGAGAGAGCGCTTTTGCGCGAATCCTTGCTCTGCCGGACGTCTGAACGGCGGGGGCGCGGGCGGCCACTTGAGGGCTGTCGCGAACCGCGAGCCCAACCCGGGGCAGCCCGCGGTCGAACTCGACGAGTCTCGTGCCGAGCAGGTCTCCTCGCGGTCTTCGCGCGGCATGGCCCGTGCGGCCTGGTGCTGGCACCGGGTCGTGGAGGTCGAGGCGTGGGTCGAACGCGCCTGGTGGTCTGTGAGCCCGTCGGTGGCGTTCTCGCCGAAACGCTTGATGCGCTCCCTGATATACGGCGAGAGGTCCGCAACTCCTCGAGTGGACACAGTCCACGTATGGCATGATGTATGGCATGCGACGCACGACGATCTATCTCCCGGATGAACTCAAGCTCGCGCTCGAGCGCACCGCAGCGGCGCAAGGCACCAGCGAGGCCGAAGTCGTGCGCCACGCCCTGACCGCAGCAACCGCCGAGCCGTCGGCCCCGACGATGCGTATCCCGCTGTTTGACAGCGGCGATGCGACCTTGGCCGAGCGCGTAGACGACGAGCTCGCCGCCGGCTTCGGCGAGTGATCCTCGTCGACACGAGCGGGCTGCTCGCCGCGCTGGATGCCGCGCAGCGACTGCACCGCGAGGCGGCGGCGAGCCTGGCGGCGGCCTCGCCGCCGCTGCTGCTGTCCCCGTTCGTGCTGGCGGAGCTCGACTGCCTCCTCGCGACGCGCGTGGGCCACGCGGCACGCATGAGTCTGCTGGGCGAGGTGCAGCGCGGAGCGCTGCACCTCGAGACGTTCTCGGCGACCGACGTACGAGCCGCGGTCGCGATCATCGAACGCCACTCTGATCTGGCGATCAGCCTCGCCGACGCCTCGATCGTCGTCCTCGCCGCTCGCCACAAAATCCAGGACGTCCTGACGCTCGACCAGCGCCACTTTCGCCTGCTTGCAGCGAACGACAAGCCGTTTCGTCTGCTCCCCGCCGATCACTGACCCCGTCCTGCGAGAACGCGGCAGAGGACCCGGCGGGGCGCGATGATTCGCCGCTGCGCTCGGCCCGTGGTCAGATGGGTGGGCGCGACTGCCGTCGCAGCCGCTCGATGGCGTAGACAACATCGGTGCGAACGAACCTGCGGTGCCTGCCGATCTTGATGCTCGGCAGCACGCCGCGCCGGGCGTAATCGCTCACAGTCGAACGGGGGACGTGCAGCAGCTCGGCGACCTCGTCGGCGGTCAGCAGCTCGTCGAGCTCGCAGGGCGCGAATCCGGGTTCGGAGCGCTGGGCGGGATGCAGCCGCTGCGGGTTCGCGGACATGACGACACGCTGTCGCCGCCGCCGGTCAGAAGACCCCTGGAACTCGTGCAGGCATCTCCCTACGCCGGACTTGCATGGACGCTGTAGCCGAGGGGTGGAGACAGGCTTCTGGCGGCATCAGGGCCGCTCGCGGAAACTCGGCGGATTCTGCCGTTTCGACGCATTTCGTTGCCGATACCCCCTCAGAACGCGCAATCTGCTGCCGTTTGGGGGGTCAGCACGGAGCACGAATCGGCATCGGTTTCGAGTGCGTGCGGCCCGTAAACACTGGGATTGCAGCGTCGATTCGATCGATGCCCTGTGGCGACTGAATAGGATTTCGATCGAAGTCGAGCGATCGTTCGTACGTTGGGCGGCTCGCCGGCGGGCTCCCTCTGAGCAGCGGCAGCCGCATCGCCCGAGCCGCTCATGCGGACTGCGGGTCGATTCACCGCCCCGTCGCTGGAGATCAGCGCGCAGGCCCTTGGACGCGACGTAGCGTGTGTTGCGCCCTTTGCCGCGCTGGGCGAGGAGGCCGGCGTCGAGCAGCCGTCTGGGGTCGTTGCTCGCGGTCGGCGCCGACTTCGGCTTCGGCGATGTAGGACGCGCGGTCGACGCGGTGAAGACGCTCTGCTCGGGTGCGATGACGAGGCGGTCCGGCCAGCCCGACCGGCCGGCCGCCGTCGAAGCCCTCGAGCTGCCGCACCGGGGTTGCGTCTGCCTGGCTCACGACGCCTAGTTGGACGCCGCCCCGTCCCTACTGGTGCCTGCCACGAACTCGCCCACGCGCTCGTCAGACACGACCACCGAGACGACGACCCGCCGTTCGGCTACGCCGAGGAGGAGCTCGTCGCGGAGTCTGGTTGCGCACCTGGCGGTGTCGTTCGTGGGCCTGGACTCCAGCGCGTCCGCGGTGCCCTATCTGGCGTGCTAGGCGGAGGCCGCAGGGGCGCACGCGTTCGAGTGCATCGCAGGGCTCGTCGATCGCCTCGCTCGGCGCCTCGAGCAGGCACTCGGCGCCGACGACGAACGCCCACGCTACCTTGCTGCCCCCGCGGAAGACCTGCCCAAAGCGCCACTCCATAAGCGCGCGCAAGGTGAGGCGATCGTCGGCGCCAGTGTTTCACTCCACCGTCACGAGGCCGGTCTCCGTGACCTTGTTCTTGTCCTCGAATTGCAGGAGACGGTAGATGTCGTCCCGCAGGAACACGACGACCGATAGCCGCTTGCCGACATCGCGAGCGATGCGGCGAATGTCACGCGCTGCGAGGATGAGCCCGGTCAGCCGGTCCTTGTAGCCAGGATCTGCAACGTGAAGCCGAGATCGAGCTGGTCGAAGCAGACGAAGTCTCGTCGCCTACCTGTTCCCCTTGGCCCGGTTGTGCGTCTGGCAGAGCATCGTCAGGTTCTTCAGCTCAGTGCCGCCGCCCTTCGACCAGGCGGTCACGTGGTCGGCGTCCATCTCGTTCGGCTTGTAGATCCGGGTCTTATTGCTGTCGCCCCCCAGCGCACACAGCGGGCAGTTCGAGATCCCGGCGGCCTTGGCCTTCTGGGTCTGCTGCTCGTACCCGGCGCGCTTGGTCTTGTCGTCGAACAGCCGAATGTCGAGCAGCTGCGGGGAGGTCTTGCCGCCGAGCAGGTACTCGTAGATGCCCTTGGCACTCTTGACGGCCTCGTCAGCGCGGAGCCCGTCGACGGCCTTGTCGATCTCGGAGGCCTTGTAGGCGGTCGAGTAGTAGGCCTCGTAGAGCCGGCCCCACTCGAGGCCGCGCATCTCCTTGTCGGGCGGGCGGATGAAGACGCTGCCGATCCAATCGATGACGGAGGTGAAGTAGGTCTGTAGGCCGGTGATGTCGGTGTCGTGCCGGTGCTGCGCCAGATAGGCGTCGATATTCTTGGCCTGTGATGACGCGACCCAGTCCAGGGCCTCCTCTAGGATCTCCTGGCGCTTCGGGTCACCCTTGACGTAGGACCGCCACTTCTGCATGTTGGCGTTGTTGGAGTTCGAGTACTCGGCCTTCGCTGCGGTGATGAACGGGCCGGAGTAGATGGCATTGAGCAGCTCCTGTTTGTTCAGCGGGACACCGGCGATGTTGACGGTCTGGAACCACTCCTTGATCTCGGTCTCGGTGCCCTCGCACTCGTAGACCAGCAGCTCACTGTCGAGGATCTTCTGCTGGTCGTCCTTGGGGAGCGACGAGAAGACCTGCTCCTTCCCGGTGACCTTGATGGCGAACTTGCCGGTCACGAACCGCCCAACGCTGGTGATGCGCTGCTGGCCGTCGAGTACCTCGAGCTTGTCGTTGGCGCTGTCGACGTTGAAGTAGATGAGGCCCAGCGGGTAGCCCTTGAGCAGTGAGTCGATGACGGCGACGTCCCGCCTGCCGTCACCGTAGATGTAGTGCCGCTGGTATTCCGGCTGGATCACGAGCTCGCCGGCGAGGCCGTACAGCCCCTTGCCCTCGAGCTCGTTGAAGACGAAGCCGTCGAGGACCTGCTCGACGGTGTAGCGCTTGAGCTCGGTCTTCATCGGGCGGCGTTCTTGTGGCGAATGATGATGCGCTTGTAGGCGGTGTAGTAGTGCGGCTTGGTCAGTCCGAGCCGGCGGTGGCCTGGACTGTTGGTCCCGGTTCCTCCGTGCTCGCCGTAGATCCGCACGAACTCCTCGCCCAGCGTGTCCACGCCGATCTCGCGCATCGCCTCCATGTCGTCTGCGTGAGCCACGATCTCGAACTGGTCGGGGTTGTAGCGGTCCAGGAACGTGATCGGGACGCCCATCGGCCCGTCGTAATCGCTCGGGATGGCGTCGACCCACGGGACTTCGATGGCCTCGTTGAAGTTGTAGTAGTGCTGGTAGCCCACGCCGCGGACGTCCTTGTGCTTGGAGAACTTGATGTTGTCGGCCATGGTCATCAGCTGCAGCGGCTCATGCCGCCGGCCGTGCTCGATGTTGGTGAACCAGCAGGCGTGCCCCATGCGCGTGAAGTCGCGATCATCGGTCGACGGGTAGCCGAGCCGCTCGGCCTTGAGGCGGTCAGCCTCCTTCACGGGCGTGCCCTTCGGGACGCCGAACACCATGTCGGTGTTGTTGGCCGTCGCACCCTTCCAGAGCTTGTTCTCCTTGATCAGCGGGAAGATCTCGACGTACGTCGTGGCGCTGTTGTTGCTGATGACCGCGATTTTCTGGCGCTCCTGCTGTTCCCGTGGGTGAAGTGAGCGGCTGATCAGGGGCGCACGCCGCGCCGCGCCTAGGGTTCCGGCTTCTTGACGACTGGAACCGAGGGGAGCGGGATGCGACGTGCGCGCGACAAGGGTATGGGCGCGGCTGCTGGGCTTGCAGCGAGCGGTTGTGGAGGACGTGCGGGTCGGCTCTGAGGACGAGATCGTCGTCGTGGCCCGGCCCGTGTGGCGTGAGCGAGATCGCTGCGGCGTGTGCCGGCGCCGCAGCCCGGGGTTCGATCTGGGTGAGGGCCGGCGGCGTTGGCGTGCGCTGGATCTCGGGACGGTGCTGGCGTTCGTGGAGGCCGACGCGCCGCGGGTGCGTTGTCGCCGTCACGGTGTCGTGGTGTGCGCGGTGCCGTGGGCGCGTCATCGGTCGCGGTTCACGCGGGCGTTCGAAGATCAGGCAGCGTGGCTGGCGGTGAACACGAGCAAGTCCGCGGTCGCCGAGCTGATGCGTGTCGCGTGGCGCACGGTCGGCGGCATATGCGAACGAGTCGCCGACGAGGCGCAGCGTCAGACCGACCTGCTTGACGGCCTTCGCCGGATCGGGATCGATGAGATCAGCCATCGCAAGGGCCAGCGGTACCTGACCGTCGTCGTCGATCACGACACCGGCCGCTTGGTGTGGGCCGCGGCCGGACGTGACCGCAAGACCGTTGAGGCGTTCTTCGACGCCCTCGGCCAAACGCGCTGCAAACAGATCGAACTGGTGTCCTGCGACATGGCCGGCTGGATCGCCGCGCCCGTCGCCGATCGCGTCCCCGACGCGGTTCGCTGCGTGGATCCGTTTCACGTTGTGATGCTCGCGACCGACGCGTTGGACGAGGTCCGCCGCGAGGTCTGGAACGAGGCGCGCAGGAACGGGCAACTCGCGGCCGCGAAGGATCTCAAGGGCGCGCGGTTTGCGCTGTGGAAGAACCCGGAGAACCTGACTGACCGCCAGGCCGCGAAGCTGTCGAGCATCCAGAAGACCAACGCGCGGCTGTACCGCGCCTACTTGCTCAAGGAGCAACTCAGGCAGATCTACCGGCTGCCCGCCGAGCAAGCGATCCGGCTGCTGGACGACTGGATCGCGTGGGCGCGGCGATGTCGCTTGGCGTCGTTCGTAAAGCTCGCCCGCACGATCACCGCTCAGCGCGCCGGGATCGTCGCAGCGATCGAGCACGGCCTGTCCAACGCCCGCGTCGAGGCGATCAACACCCAGATCCGGATGATCACCCGACGCGCCTACGGCTTCCACAGCCCAGGCGCGCTGATCGCACTCGCGATGCTCTCGCTCGCCGGACTCTGCCCGCCGCTGCCGCGGTGAATCCGGCGTTCACCGACCCACGGAAACGTCAGGAGACCCGATTTTCTTGTCGGCGTCGACTGCCCATGGAAAGAATTCGCGGAAGAGGCTGAACGGCGGGTTTGTGATGACGATGTCGGCCTCGTCGCGCAGAGCCGTCACCTCGGCGCTGCGGAAGTCGCCGTCGCCCTCGAGGTACTCCCACTGGAGGTCGTCGATGTTGACGACGCCGTCGCGGTTGATGTCGTGGGGCTCCAGGATGAACTTCTTGCCGTTCGCGTGGGTCTTGGTCGCGTCGAACTTCGGATCCTCGGTTTCGAAGAGCGTCGGCTGGTAGTTGAGCTGCACGGGGTTGCTGTCGGGGGCGTACGACGTCGAGATGAGCTTCTTGAGCCCGAAGTCCGTGAAGTGCAGCGCGAAGAACTTCGCGAAGTTGGACCACTCCGGGTCGTCGCATGGGAGCAGGACGACCTTGTCGCGGAAGACCTTGGGGTCGTACTCCAGGTAGGCGTTGATCTCGCGCTCGATATCCGCCCACTGGGTGTAGAACTCGTCCCACTTGGCAGCCTTCGCCGCGACCAGGTTGGTGTTCTTGGTTCGCACCCTGGTCGCGTTCTCGGCCTGCGCGGTCATGCTGCTCCCTACCTCATCGGCCCTGCCGACTGCGGGGCGCTGTGATGGCCGCAAGGCTACCTGCAAGCGGGGACAGCGAAGCGGCGATCGTGGGCCTCGGCGACCGCAAGGCAGGTTGACATAGATGGCTCATGAGGCATTGACGAGCAGCGCGCCAAGCCGGCCCCGCGCCGTAAGGGCCCTCGTTCCAGTACATCGAGATCAGGATTCCGTAGAAGACGCTGATCCGCGGCGTCAGGGCTGCACCCCGACGACCGGCGTCAGCGCGAACGCCGCCTCGACCCACTCGGCCTCGTGCGCGCTCGGCGTGTAGTCGGCGTAGATGAGCGTCGTCTTGAAGTCGCGGTGGCCCATCATCTCCTGCAGCGTGCGCATCGGCACGCCCTGGGCGGCCATGCGCGTGCCGAATGTGTGGCGCAGGTCGTGGAAGCGCACCTCGCGGACGCCTCCGGACGACAAGGCGGCCTTGAAGCGCTTGAGCAGCTTCGAGCGGTCCATCGGCTTGCCGGTGTGAGGATGGGCGAAGACGAGGTCGTCGTCGCCGCGCCACAGCGTCTCCTGGTGCAGCAGGTCGAGCTCGCCGGCGAGCCGGTCGGCGAGCGGCACGCTCCGTGACGAACGCTTGGACTTGGGTGGGCCGAACTCACCGCGCACGTAGCTTCGCCGCACGCGCACCCGGCGTGCGGACCAGTCGACGTCGCGCCAGCGCAGCGCGAGCAGCTCACCCTGTCGCATCCCGGTCATCGCGGCCGCGAGGTACATCGGGCGCTCCACGCGTCCGAGGTCGGTCTCGGGAACTGCGCGCAGCAGCGCCTCGATCTCCTCGGGCTCGAGGAAGCGGATATCGGCATCCATCTGCGGCGCCTGCGGCTTGTCGACGAGCGTGCATGGGTTGGCGACGACCCAGCCCTCGCGTCGCGCGAGCTCGAAGATCGAATGCAGCACGCCGGTCGCGTTGAGTGTGGTCTTGATCGAGCGCCCGGTGCGACCCATGTGACGGATGAACGCCTCGATCTCGCGACGGCTGATGCGATCGAGGCGCTGCTTGCCGAAGAACGGCACGAGGTGCACGCGGATGTGCGACTCGTAGGTCTCGAGCGTGGTGCGTCTGCGGCCCTTGGTCTCCAGGCGCTCGATCAGCAGCTGGCCGGCCTCCGCCACGGTGACGCGACCACCACCGTTGCCCTGCAAGCGCACCGTGCCCATCAGCCCTCGCAGCTGCGCCTCGGCCTCGGTGCGGGTCAATCCCTCGCGGGTCGCCGCGTCGCGCTTGGTCCCGATCCGGCGCTTGACCTGCTCATCGCCCGCGCGCCACTTGCCGTACCAGATCTCACTCCCGGACCGGTCACGAAGGACGAGCAGCGACCCGGTCCCGCGCGCCCGGCGCGGTGACCCGTCCTTGGACGCCTTGCGGGCGGGCGGCATGCCCGGATGCTACCGCGAAATAGCCGAAAAGTTTGGTACCACGAGTACCAAACTTACCTCATGCTACCTGACCGTACCTGACGAAGATCCTGCAAAACACAATCTTCTAGATTCTATGGAGCTTGGGAGATCTGAGTTGTGGTCCAGGCGGCCGCGGGTTCGAGTCCCGTCGCTCACCCTCGATGAAGTCCCTGCAACTGGCCGGTTTATTAAGCGGCAGCTCGGCCACCTGACGTCCCGGCCGGCCGAGGCGCTTTGCTTCGGACGAGCAGGAGTAGCGGGCGTCGCTGCTGCTGCCACGGCCGAGGCAGCAGCTATCGGGTCCGGTTACGCGCCCAGTTCATGAGCAGCGAGAGAACGTCTGAGCGAGCGGCGGACATGCCGTCGCAGTCCCGCGATCGGGCTCCAGCGACCAGCTGAGCCCTCGCCTCGGCGCTGCGGCTCTGTGAGTTTCCCCGTCTTGCCCCGCACGCCGCGAACCTCATGTTCATGCTCGTCTCCCGCCGCTACGAGCGCGCTCGCTCATCGTCACGTCCAACAAGCCGTTCAGCGCCTGGGGCGACATCTTCGGCGACGAGGTCAGCGCCGCCGCGATGATCGAGCGCCTCGTTGACCACGCCGAGATCCTCGCCCTCAAAGGCGACTCCTACCGGCTCAACGACCGCGACCTCGCCCGCCAGCACCGCCCCGGACTGACGCGCGCGCGGCGAGCGCCGCTCCGGCTCCCCCTACGGGCTCACCTCCGCGACGCCCGCCGCGAACCCATCTGGAGGGGGAGTTTCGACCGGCGAAAGGGGGGTCAGATTTCAAGCGGCCTTGACAGCGCTGACACGGTCAATAGGTTCGGGCAGTGCGGCCGCTTCGGTACTCGATCAACGTCACGTTGGACGGGTGCTGCGACCACCGGGCGATTCCCGCGGACGAGGAGACGCATCGTCACGCGGTGAAGACGCTCGAGCGGGCCGACGCGCTGTTGTTCGGCCGGGTCACGTACGAGATGATGGAGTCGGCTTGGAAGCCGTCGGAGCGTGCGCCGGTCATGCCGGACTGGATGGTGCCGTTCGGGCGGACGATCGACGCGGCGAAGAAGCACGTCGTGTCGACGACCTTGGACCGGGTCGACTGGAACGCCGAGCTCGTGCGCGGGGATCTCGAGCACGCCGTCCGGGCGTTGAAGGACCAGCCGGGGCGCGGGCTGTACACCGGAGGCGTGCGGCTCCCGTTGGCGCTGGCGGAGCTGGGGTTGGTCGACGAGTACGAGTTCGTGGTGCACCCGCGGATCGCGGGCCACGGGCCGACGCTGCTCGCGGGGCTCTCCAAGCACATCGCCCTCGAGCTCGTCGACCGGCTGGAGCTCGGCTCGGGCGCGGTGGCGCTGCGGTACGAGCCGCGAGCGCTCAGCTGACGGCCAGCTGGTCGGCCGAGCAGCTCGAGGGCGGTGAGAGCCACGCGTCCCGGCGCCGCGCAAACGGTGAGTTAAGTGCAACCCCCCGGGGGCAGCCGCAGGCCAGGATCAGGCGGCACTGAATCTGGCCATCGGTCGGCAGCGCGCGCTGCGGCACGGCGCGCAACGCAGCGCGCCCGATCAGTCAAACAGCGCCGTCGCCAGTAGGCGAACGTGACGGCGGCGAGCAGCGGTCCCCACGCCAGCAGCGGCATGTAGGCGACCACGATCACCGCCTGCCATCCGTCGTGGGTGAACTGCACGTCGCGCGTGAAGAAGCCCGAGATGGTGTAGCTCCAGATCATCGTCAGCGCGAACGCCCCGGCCAGCGCCGAGACGACGACGGCCGACGGCCGCAGACGCCGGCCGCCGAGCAGCGGGATCCAGCGCGGCGCGCGCCCCACGGCGCGACGAGCCCGAGCGTGAGCAGGGCGAGGCTCTCCAGGACGACGCTCAGCCCGATGACGTACAGGCTCTCCCAGCGATGGACGTGGGCCTCCGCGCCGCCGCCTTCGAGCATGCCCATCGAGAACCCGAGGGCGAGCGGGATCCGCCACCGGCCGGAGGGCAGGGCGCAGAGCGCGACGAGGTGGGCGGCGGTGGTCGCCCAGCGCGGCACGGGGCGGCCGTCGCGGTGGTGGGTGGGCGCGGCCGTGAGCGGCGCCGAGGTGGGGTGGATCGCGTGAGTGCTCATGGTCGAGCCATGCTCGCCCGCGGCGGGCGCGATCTCGTCCGCCCGCGGTCTCGATCTGCTGCGACCTGAGGCGGAGGCGCGCCGCCGGCGCCCGCGCGCGAGCCCGTGCTCGTAGGCGAACACGACGAGCTGGACGCGGTCGCGCGCCTCGAGCTTGGCCAGCAGGCGGCCGACATGGGTCTTCACCGTCGCCTCGGCCATGAAGAGCTCCGCGCCGATTTCCGTGTTCGAGGCGCCGCGGGCGACCGCCAGCAGCACCTCGTGCTCGCGGTCGGTCAGCGCGTCCAGCCGCGGGTCCGGCTCGGCGGCGCCGGGCAGGCTGCCGGCGACCTGCTCGAGCAGCCGCCGCGTCGCGCTGGGGGCGACGACCGCGTCGCCGGCCGCGACCGCGCGGATCGCCGCCAGCAGATCCTCCGGCTCGGCGTCCTTGAGCATGAACCCGCTGGCGCCGGCGCGCAGCGCGGCGAACATGTACTCGTCGAGGTCGAACGTCGTCAGCATGAGCGCGCGGGGCGCGCGGTCGCCGTCGCGCTCGACCAGCCGTGCGGTCGCCTCGACGCCATCGAGGCGCGGCATGCGCACGTCCATCAGCACGACGTCGGCGGTCGTGACCGCGAGCGCTTCGAGCGCGGCGCGGCGCGGCCGTCGCCGGCCTCCCCGACGACGGTCATGTCCTGCTGCGCGTCGATGACGAGCTTCAGCCCCGCGCGGATGAGCGCCTGGTCATCGGCGAGGACGACGCGCGTCGCAGCGCTCACGACGGGGCGCGCGCTTGGCTCGCGCGCGTGGTCTGGGTCGGAAGCACGGCGCGCACGACGAAGCCGCCCGCCGGATCGGGTCCGGCCGTGAGCGTGCCGCCGCGCGGCTCGACGCGCTCGCGCATCCCCGCCAGGCCGCGCCCGCCGCCCTCGCTCTCCCCGACGCCGTCGCTGTCGCCGTCGCCACCGCCGCGCGACCCCGCGCCCGCGCCGTCGTCGCGCACCTCCAGGCGCACCCGCGACGACTCCAGCCGAGCAGCACGGACTCGCTCGCCCCGCGGTCGGCGTGCTTGAGCACGTTCGTCAGCGCCTCCTGCGCGACGCGGTAGATCGTCAGGCCGGCCGCCGGCGCGAGCTCGCGCGGCTGGCCCTGCTCGGTCCGCTCGACGATCAGCCCCGCCTCGCGCATGCGCGCGACCAGCGCAGTCAGGTCGCCGACCCCGGGCTGCGGCCGGCGCGGCGCGTCGTCGGCACGGTCGCCCAGGACGCCGAGCGCACGGCGCATCTCCGCCAGCGCCTCGCGCGCCGCCGCCGCCGCGCGCGCGGCCTCAGCTCCCGGCCGGCGGGCGGCGCTGGACCGCCGCTCTCGCCTGCGCCGCCTACGGCGCGCTCAAGCTGCACAACTGCGGCTGCCGCGGGCGGTGATCGTCGGGCTGCCGGCGCTGCTCGGCGTGCTCATGCTTGTGCGCGCCGGCTGGGGCGCGGCCAGCGACATCGCGGTGCTCAGCGGCGCGGCCGGCGGATCGCACCACACCGCGTCCTGGACCTGGGCCTGTGGTCGCCGTTCTTCGGCGTGTGGGGCGCGGCGTGGGCATTGGCCGCTCGCCGCCGCCCGGCTCTGCATCATTGACGCCA
This sequence comes from uncultured Actinomycetes bacterium, assembly GCA_963709935.1. Classification (GTDB taxonomy): domain Bacteria; phylum Actinomycetota; class Thermoleophilia; order Solirubrobacterales; family Solirubrobacteraceae; genus CADCVQ01. The sequence continues at coordinate 52,955 of CAVPYM010000014.1, forward strand.
TGACCGCCATCACGCAGCTCGCGCCCCAGCGCCGCGCGGTCGCGTCCGACCGCGAGCCGATCTCCGCGCTCATGAAGCGGTCGGTCAAAGAGCTCTTCCCGCGCTTCTACGACGCGCGCCAGACCGCGAGCGCCGAGATCTACGTCGCCGATCTCGACACGGTGCTCATCGAGGACGGCACGTACTACGTGCACGAGGCGGGCGGCGAGATCGTCGCCTGCGGGGGCTGGAGCCGGCGCAACCGCCTGCACGCGGGCGCCGGCCATGCCGGCGACGACCACCGGTTGCTGGACCCGCGCACCGAGCCGGCCCGCGTGCGAGCGATGTTCGTGCGCGGCGACTGGACCCGGCGCGGCCTGGGCTGGGCGATCCTCGAGTCCTGCGAGCGCGATGCCCGCGCCGAGGGCTTCACGACGCTCGCGCTGATGGCGACGCTGCCGGGTGAGCCGCTGTATCGCGCGTTCGGGTTCGTCGAGACCGGCCGGGTGATGGTGAAGGCGCCGGACGGCGTCGAACTCGCGGGCGTGACGATGGAGCGCCCGATTCGCTGATCAGGAAACCGCGCCGCCGCCGGACGACGACGACGGCGGCCCAGAGCGGACCTAGCCGGCCTCGCGCGGGTCGCCGGCCTCGGTGATGTCGGCGACGTCGGCGTGCTTGCGCACGACGAAGTAGCCGTCCCCGCGGCGCATGACGTCCTCTGCCTCGGGCGCCTCGTGCCCGGGCACGACGAAGAACCGCCGCGAGTCCCGGCGGATCTCCTCGTACGTCGCGAGCGACAGGCGCACGATGTCCTCGCAGCGCTCATCGCCGCACTCGCAGACGAAGCCCGCCAGGTCGTCATCCGACCGGCGCCGCTGGACGCTGTCCTCGAGGCTCTCGTTGAGTTCGCGAAACACGTTCTCGTTCTGGGCGATGCGCGCTTTGTGAGCCGATGCCATGACCGGGTCATACACCGCTCCGCGCACCTCGAAACGCGGTCGCGCTGATCGGCGCCCCGGTGGGGTAGGACCGCGCCGTGGCACGCCGCGGATCACGCAACCCCGACGTCCCGGCGGGCGCCCCGCCGGCGCCTGAGGGCCCCGAGGGCGGCAAGCTCAAGCGGGCGATCACGCCGGGCCTGCTGCTGTTGTTCATCGTCGGCGACATCCTCGGGGGCGGCATCTACGCCCTCGTCGGCGAGGTCGCGGGGCAGACCGGCGGCGCGATCTGGGCGGCCTTCCTGCTGGCGCTCGTCATGGCGGCGTTCACCGCGGGCTCCTACGCCGAGCTCGTCTCGAAGTATCCGCGCGCGGGCGGCGCCGGCCTGTACGTGCACCGCGCGTTCAAGCGCCCGTTCCTGAGCTTCCTCGTCGCCTTCGCGGTCGTCGTGTCGGGCATCACGTCGGCCAGCGCCCTGGCGCGCGGCTTCGGCGGCGACTACCTCAGCACGTTCGTCGACGTCCCGGTGGTGCTCACCGCGCTCGCATTGCTCGCACTGATCGCCGCGGTGAACCTGCGTGGCATCGCGGAGTCCGTGCGCATCAACGTCGGCTTCACGCTCGTGGAGGTCGGCGGCCTCGTCCTGATCGTGATCATCGCCGCCGTCGCGCTCGGGCAGGGCGACGCGGAGCCCGCGCGGGCGTTCGAGTTCAAGAGCGGCACCTCGATCTTCGCCGCCGCGCTGGCGGGCGCGGCGCTCGCGTTCTACGCGCTGATCGGCTTCGAGGACTCCGTCAACGTCGCGGAGGAGACGCACGAACCGCAGCGCGCGTACCCGCGGGCGCTCTTCGGCGGCCTGGCCATCGCCGGCGTCCTGTACCTGCTCGTGACGATCGGCGCCTCGATGGTCGTGCCGACGGGCGACCTCGCCAACTCGAGCGGCCCGCTGCTGGAGGTCGTCAAGCAGGGCCCGCTCGGCATCCCCGAGAAGCTCTTCGCCGCGATCGGCCTGGTCGCCCTGTCCAACGGCGCGCTGATCAACCTGATCATGGCCTCGCGGCTGCTGTACGGCATGGCGGAGGAGGGCGTCGTGCCGGCCCCGTTCGCCAGGGTCCTGCCGGGGCGGCGCACGCCGTGGTTCGCGATCGCCTTCACGACGGGGCTGGCGGCCGTGCTCGTCAGCACCGGCGATCTCGCGTCGCTCGCCGACACGACGGTCGCGCTGCTCGTCGTCGTGTTCGCGATCGTCAACGTCTCCGTGCTCGTCCTGCGCCGCGAGCCGGTCGAGCACGAGCACTTCGTCGTGCCGTCGGTCGTCCCGGTGATCGGCGTCTTGGTCTCGCTGGCGCTGCTGACCCAGATCGAGGCGCAGACCTACGGGCGCGCGGCGCTGCTCATCGGGCTGGGCGCCGCGCTGTGGGTCGTCAACTGGCTCATCGTGCGCCGCCAGGCGCCGCAAGACGGCGACGGCGCCGCTACGGCGCCGCCGTCCACTTGACCGTCCCCGACTCGCAGGACTGGATGACGTTGCCGCTGGCCTTGTCGACCGTGCGGTCGCTGAGTGAGAACGTGCCCTTCGCGCCCGCACGGCCGAGCGTGGCGGTGAAGCGGTCGTCGAGGTAGGTGAACGTGTCGCCGTTGTCGATCTTGTCCTGCTCGCGGTCGGAGACGCGGCCCTTGGAGTCGACCGCGATGTTCGTGCGCGGCGCCTCGATGCCGATCGAGCGCTTGCCGTCGCTGCACCTGACCTGCTCGCCGAAGAGCGCCCGCGAGATCCGCCGCCGGTCGCCCGAGAGGCGGACGACGATCGGTCGGCGCGGGCCGGTCCCGCGCTGCGCGGTGACGCCGAAGTAGCGCGCGCGGGGCCGGACGTCGCGGTCGCCGAGCTCGCCGTTCGGCCGGCGGGCGCTGAACGCGATCTTGCCGGTCTTGCAGGTCTTCGTCTCGGCGCTGTCGGAGGTCTTGACGATCGTCGCGGAGAGCGTGCCCTCGACGGCGCGCGGGTCGGTGAAGGCGCCGGCGAGCGTGTAGGTCGTCTTGACCTTCTCGCCCCGCGCAGGCGACTGGGACTCGCTGCCCTCGGCGCTGAAGCTGCCGTCGGGCTTGTACTTCGTCGCGAGCTGGATGTCGCCGCCGGCGCATTTCGCGCGCACCGTGGCCTCGAGCTCGAGGCGGCGCTGGGACAGCGCGCGCAGCCCGACGACGGCGTTGCCGGGGCCGAACAGGTCCTTCGGCGGCGCCACGAGCGCGCCGCCGCCGAAGTTGCCCGTCGGGCGGTCGGGCGCCTGCGCGACCGCGGCGGCCGATCCGCAGACGAAGGTGACCGCAACGCCACACAGAACACCTTGAGTGCGCACCCGACCAGCCTAGTCGTTGAGCGGACGGCTCAGCGGTTGGCGCGCGCCGGTGGCGCCGCTACTCTCACCTTAAACCGCGGTCCGCCCTAGGAGGCACATCAGATGCAAGACGTCCGTTCCGGCTACGCCGGCCGCGCGGGATCGCGCGAAGTCGTCAGCACGGCGACGCTGCTCGGGCAGGTGATGTTCCTCGTCGGCGTGGCGCTGGCCTTCGCGGTGGCGGGCTCCTACATCGGCCGCGACCTCGGCGAGGGCACGGCGTTCATGCTCTTCCTCGTGGCGTTCGGGATGCTGATCGCGCAGAGCTTCGTCGAGCGGCTGCGGGTCGGCACGTTCGCGATCGGCTGGCTGTACGCGATCGCCCTGCTGATCGGCATCGGCGTCGGCCCGGCGCTGAACTACTTCATCCAGACCGATCCGTCGGCGGTCACGCAGGCGGCCGGCGCCACGGCGCTGGTCACGATCGGCATGGGCGCCGGTGGGTTCGCGCTGAGCAAGGACCTCAAGGCCTGGATGCGGCCGCTGTCGTTCGTGATCCTCGGCTGCGTCGTGGTGTCGTTCGCGATGCTGCTGTTCTCCAGTGGCGGCAACCCGATCCTCAGCGCGATCATCGCGATCGTCTCGGCGCTGCTGATCGCCGTCGACTTCAACTACCTGCGCAAGCACGGCACCGCCGACGACGCGGTCTGGCTCGCGACGGGCATCTTCGTCTCGATCGTGAACATCTTCCTCTCGCTGCTGAACATCTTCGGCGACTAGGGCGCGCCGTTGCACGCGGGCGAGCCCACGCTCGCCCGCGCGGATAATGGGCGGGCGATGGCCGCCCTCACGTGCTACGCCCGCAACGGCGACGTCAACCTCGCCTACCAGGTGCACGGCGAGGGGCCGCTGGACCTGCTGTTCGTCAGCGCCTACATCAACCACGTCGAGCACGTCTGGGAGGACCCGGGGCTCGCCCGCTTCCTCAACCGCCTGGCCGGCTTCGCGCGGCTGATCGTCATGGACCGGCGCGGCTCGGGCCTGTCGGACGACGGCGAGCTGGGCGTGGAGGCCGAGCTGGGGGACGTCGAAGCGGTGCTCGACGCGGCCGGCAGCGAGCGGGTGGCGCTGTTCTCCTACAGCGCCGGCGGGCCGCTGGCGGTGATCTTCACGGCGCGCCATCCGCAGCGCGTCTCGGCGCTCGTCCTGTACGCGTGCATGCTGCGCGCCGTGCGCGACGACGACCTGCCCTGGCTGCCCGACGCGGCCGAGCGCGACGCGCGCTTCGACGCCATCGCCGCGCACTGGGGCACGGGGACGAACATCGACGTCCTCGCGCCGAGCGCGGCCGGCGACGAGGGGCTGCGGGCGTGGTTCGAGCGGCTCGAGCGGCTGGCTGCGAGCCCGGGCCGCCTGCGCCGTCTCGTCGCCGCCTTCGCCGAGTACGACCCGCGCCCCGAGCTGGCGGCGATCGGCGTGCCCACGCTCGTGTTGCATCGCACCGACGACGGGTTCATGGATGTGCGCCACTCGCGCGAGTACGCGCGGCGCATCCCGGGCGCGCGGCTCGTCGAGCTGCCCGGCGCCGACTCCCTGCCGAGCGCCGGCGACAGCGATGCGCTGCTGGGCGAGATCGAGGAGTTCCTCACCGGCGGGCGGCGCGGCGCCGAGCGCGAGCGCGCGCTGCTGACCGTCCTCTTCAGCGACATCGTCGGGAGCACCGAGCGCGCGGCGCAGATGGGCGATAAGCGCTGGCGCGACCTGCTGGCCACGCACGAGGGCACGGTGCGACGCACGCTGCGCCGCTTCGACGGGAAGGTGATCTCGCGCGCGGGTGACGGCTTCGTCGCGGTCTTCGAGGGCGCCCCGAGCCGTGCGGTGCGCTGTGCGGCGGCGCTGCGCACGGGCGTCGCGCTGCTCGGCCTGCAGGTCCGCCTCGGCCTGCACACCGGCGAGTGCGAGATCATCGGCGACGGGATCGGCGGGATGGCCGTCCACATCGCCGCGCGCATCGGCGCGCTCGCCGAGGGCGGCGAGATCCTCGTCTCGGGGACGACGTACGGGACCGTCGTCGGCTCGGACCTGGGCTTCGACTACCGCGGCGAGCACCGGCTGCGCGGCGTGCCGGGGCGCTGGCCGGTGTTCGCGCTCGACGGGTAGCCGCCGGGCGCCCGCCGGCCCGGCTCAGGTGCGCTTGGGCTTGACGGGATGCGCGGTCGCGGCGCTGATCTGGGTGACTGTGGGCGTAAGCACGTCGTGGTTCGTGGGGTTCGTGGGGTTCGTGGGGGTCGTGGGGTGGTGGCGTTACGGCAGGCGGCAGGCGAACGCCGCCTGCTGCGCGGTCGTGCGGTAGTGGCGCTTCATGTACGCGTCGAGGCCGGCGGTCTGCTCGGCGAACAGCGCCTGCGCCTGGCGCGAGCTCATCGCGCCGGAGCGCACGCCCTGGTCGTCGCGCTTTGCGAGGATCGTGCGCAGCGCGTCGCGTGACGCGGCGAACGTCCGTCCGCCGCTGGCGGCGATCAGCACCGGCGTCGTGCCGCGGTCGCGCATCGCCCGGTAGCGCTGCGAGCTCATCCCGAAGATCGCCTGCGCGTGGCGCGGGATCGCGGGCGTGTGGTAGACGTGAAACAGCACGTGGCGCGCCAGGTGCGCCTGGGAGAGCATGTCGCGCGAGCGCTGGCGCAGCGTGCGCTTCATCGCCGTCGACGCCGTGCGCAGCCGCGGCGCCACGAGCTTCTCCGCCAGCTTGCGCTGATTGCGGTAGCCGTGCTTGGCCGCGAACTGGCCGAGCGTGCGGCGGTCGTCGAGCCAGGCGGCGACCTCCGCGCGGTCGGTGTCCAGCAGTGCGTACAGGCGCGCCTCGTCGAATGGCAGCCAGCTGGACATGACCCACTCCGAGCGCGGCAGCCAGTCGCCGCGGGCGCCCTGGGGGGCGTGCGTATCAGCGGCCGAGGCGACGCTGGGCGAGACGGCGAGGGCGATGCAGAGGACGAGCAGCAGGCGGCGGGCCATCGGGGGCTCCTCGGGAGCGGGGTGGAGAGGGGGTCACCTCTCTCAACGGCATCCCGCGCACGCAGGCCGCGCCACCCTGGGTGGCCGCCTCGCACACCTGCGCGCCGGCCTCGCGCGCGCGCCTGCGCGCTACATCCGGTTCCAGTCCCCGCGCGCGCGCACGAAACGAACCAGGACGCCCGCCCAGTCGGCCACGCCCGCGTACAGATGACCCAGCGGCCCGGTGATGATCCACGCCGCCAGCGCGACGTGTGGGGGGCGACGTCTGCGCACGGGGCTGACGATAAGGTGGGGCGCATGCCCACCGCAGTCACCACCACCGTCACCGAGCTGCCCGAGTCGCGCGTGAGCGTGTCCGTCGAGGTCGCCGCCGAGGAGATCCAGCGCTCGCTGGAGTCTCAAGCGCGCAAGCTCGGACGCGAGATGAAGGTTCCCGGCTTTCGCACCGGCAAGATCCCGCCGGCCGTCGTCATCCAGCGGATCGGACGTGAGCCGATCCTCGACGAGGCGGTCCGCGGCCGCCTGACCGACTGGTACATGAAGGCCGTCGACGAGTCCGGCATCGCTCCCGTGGGCGATCCCGACGTCGACCTGGACTTCGGCAAGCTGCCCAACGAGGGCAAGCCGCTGACGTTCTCCTTCGAGGTCGGCGTGCGTCCGAGCGCGACGCTCGGCGAATACCGCGGGCTGAAGGTCGTCCGCCGCGAGGCGCAGGCCGACCCCGAGGCGATCGACGCGCAGATCGACGAGATGCGCGAGCGCATGGCGCGCCTGGAGGTCGTCGACCGCCCCGCCGCCAACGGCGACTTCGTGATCCTCGACTTCGTCGGCACGATCGACGGCGAGCCGTTCGAGGGCGGCGAGGGCCGCGACCAGCTCGTCGAGGTCGGCGCCGGCCGGCTCATCCCCGGCTTCGAGGAGGGCCTCGTCGGCGTGTCCGCCGGCGAGGAGAAGACCGTCGACGCCGCGTTCCCCGACGACTACGCCGCCAAGCACGTCGCCGGCAAGGCGGCTCAGTTCGTGTTCACGGTCAAGGAGGTCAAGCACAAGGACCTCCCGCCGCTCGACGACGACTTCGCCTCCGACGCCGCCGGCTACGACACGCTCGAGGACTTGCGCGACTCGATCGCCAAGGAGCTGCTCGAGCACGACGCGACCCGCGTCGAGGCCGAGTTCCGCGCGGGCGCGCTGGACGCCGTCGTCGAGGAGGCGACGGTCGACGTGCCCGAGCCGCTCGTGACGGCGCGCGCCAAGGAGCTGCTGGACCGCATGCTGCACTCGCTCGGCCACCAGGGGATCGCCAAGGAGGCCTACCTCCAGATCACCGGCAAGACCGAGGTCGAGATGCTGGAGGAGTCCAAGCCCGACGCCGAGCTCGCGCTGCGCCGCGAGGCCGTGCTCGCCGCGGTCATCGAGACCGAGCGGATCGAGCCGACCGAGGACCAGCTGCTCGACGCGCTCGAGGAGGCCGCGACGCGCGAGCAGACGTCGCGCAAGAAGCTGCTCGACCGCCTGCGCCAGGCCGGCCGCGTCGACATGCTCGTCAAGGAGGTCGCCGCCGAGCAGGCGATCGATCTCGTCGTGACGACCGCCGTGCCGGTCGCGCCGCAGGAGCAGCCCGCCGAGAAGCCGGCCAAGGCCGCCAAGAAGAAGGCGCCCGCGGCGAAGGCGAAGGCCACGAAGCCGGCGGCGAAGCACAAGACACCCGCCAAGCAGCAGGGCGACAAGGCCGGCGAGCTGTGGACGCCCGAGACCGACGCCGCCGCCAAGAAGGACAAGCTCTGGACGCCGGACTCCTGATCGCCAGGTGGCACGCAGGCCCCGTCCGGGAAGCGTCCGGACGGGAGTCGGCCGGTTGGTACGCTGCCCCGGCAGGAGTTCACCAGACGACGCCTAACTGAAGCGAGGACCATGAGCCCCCTTGTCCCCATGGTGGTTGAGCAGACGTCGCGAGGCGAGCGCGCCTTCGACATCTACAGCCGGCTGCTCAACGAGCGCATCGTCTTCATGGGCCAGCAGGTCGACGATCAGATCGCAAACCTCGTGGTCGCGCAGCTCCTGCACCTGGAGTCCGAGGATCCCGACAAGGACATCTCGCTGTACATCAACTCGCCGGGCGGGTCGGTCTACGCCGGGCTGGCGATCTACGACACGATGCAGTTCATCAAGCCCGACGTGTCGACGATCTGCGTCGGCATCGCGATGTCGATGGGGGCGCTGCTGCTGGCCGGCGGCGCGGAGGGCAAGCGCATGGCGCTGCCCAATGCCAAGATCCTCATCCACCAGGTCTCCAGCGGCTTCCAGGGCCAGGCGACGGACATCGAGATCCACGCCAAGGAGATCATCGACATCCGCCAGCGGCTGGACCAGATCATCGCCAAGCACACCAAGCAGCCCTACGAGAAGGTGCGCACCGACACGGAGCGCGATTATTTCCTCTCAAGCCAAGAGGCCAAGGACTACGGCATCATTGATCGGGTGATCTCGCAGCACTAGCCGGCTGGCAGGACGATGGCACGACCGACAGATTCCAACGAACAGCTGCTCTGCTCCTTCTGCGGAAAGTCGCAGCGACAGGTCAAGAAGCTGATCGCCGGTCCCGGCGTGTACATCTGCGACGAGTGCATCGATCTCTGTAACGAGATCATCGACGAGGAGCTGACCGCTCCGCCGTCGTTCGACATCGAGTCGCTGCCCAAGCCGCGTGAGATCTACGACGTGCTCGACGAGTACGTCGTAGGCCAGGAGGAGTCCAAGCGGACGCTGTCGGTAGCGGTCTACAACCACTACAAGCGCGTGCAGATGATGCAGGCCGAAGACAGCGACATCGAGCTGCAGAAGTCCAACATCCTGCTGCTCGGCCCGACCGGCTGCGGCAAGACGCTGCTCGCCCAGACGCTGGCCCGGATCCTCAACGTCCCGTTCGCGATCGCGGACGCCACGGCGCTGACCGAGGCCGGCTACGTCGGCGAGGACGTCGAGAACATCCTGCTCAAGCTCATCCAGGCGGCCGACTACGACGTCAAGAAGGCCGAGACCGGGATCATCTACATCGACGAGGTCGACAAGATCGCCCGCAAGGCCGACAACCCGTCGATCACGCGCGACGTCTCCGGCGAGGGCGTCCAGCAGGCGCTGCTGAAGATCCTCGAGGGCACCACCGCCTCGGTCCCGCCGCAGGGCGGGCGCAAGCACCCCCACCAGGAGTTTTTGTCGATCGACACGACGAACGTCCTGTTCATCTGCGGCGGCGCGTTCGCGAATCTCGACAAGGTCATCGCCCGGCGGATCGGCTCCAACGGCATCGGTTTCGGCGCCTCGATCCAGTCCAAGTCCAAGGGCGAGTCCAGCGAGCTGTTCGCGCAGACGCTGCCCGAGGACCTCGTCAACTACGGGCTGATCCCCGAGTTCATCGGCCGCCTGCCGGTCGTCAGCGCCGTCCACCAGCTCACGCGCGACGACCTCATCACGATCCTCACCGAGCCGCGCAACGCGCTCGTCAAGCAGTTTCAGCGCTTCTTCTCCTTCGACGGCATCGAGCTCGTCTTCTCCGACGAGGCGCTCGTCTCGGTCGCCGAGAAGGCGCTCGCGCGTGAGACCGGCGCGCGCGGCCTGCGCTCGATCATCGAGGAGACGCTGCTGGAGGTGCAGTTCGAGCTGCCCTCGCGGCGCGACGTCAAGAAGTGCGTCGTGACGAAGGAGACGATCGAGAAGGGCATCACGCCGACGCTGGTCACCGAAGCCGCGCCCGACGTCCCGCAGTCCCGGCGCGCCGAGTCCGCGTAGCCGCTCAGCCCGCCAGGTACGATCCGCCGATGGCTTCCCTGATACGTGTCCGCGCGATGCCGTGGCTCATGGTCTTCGAGCTCGCGGTGACCCTGCGCAAGCACTGGCGGCGCCTCGATCCGGCCGACCGCATGCGCCTCGCCGAGCTCGTCAAGAAGTCCCAGGGCCGGCCCAACCGGCTGTCCGCCTCGGAGCGGACCGAGGTGCGCCGGCTCGTGGCCAAGCTCGAGCCCGGCCAGATCGCGCGCAGCGTCGTGCCGATCGGGCGGCGCGCGATCAAGGGACGCCGCGGGCGTTAACGCGCGTCCTCGAGCCGGGCGCGCCCGCGCGCACGGGGCTCGCCGCAGGGCGATTCGGGCGGGTGCCGGTGCCCGGCAACGCTCCATAGACTGGTCGGTCTTGTCCACGGGCGACCTGCAAGCACGCACGCGATTCGAGCCGGCCGACGTCGAGCCGCGGATCCTCGCGCGCTGGCTGGAGTCCGGTCTCGTGCACGCCGAGGCGGCCGGCAGCGCCGACGAGAACTTCTCGATCGCGATCCCGCCGCCCAACGTGACGGGCGCGCTGCACATGGGCCACGCGCTGAACTGGACGATCCAGGACGTCCTGATCCGCACGAACCGCATGCGCGGTCGCCGCGTGAAGTGGATCTTCGGCACCGACCACGCCGGCATCGCGACGCAGCGCCAGGTCGAGAAGCTGCTCGTGAGCGAGGGCACGTCGCGCGTCGAGCTCGGGCGCGAGCGCTTCCAGGCGCGGGTGTGGGAATGGCGCGAGCGCTACGGCGGCGAGATCATCGAGCAGGGCCAGCGCATCGGCGCGACGCCGGACTACGAGGACGAGCGCTTCACGATGGACGCGCGCTACGTCCAGGCGGTGCTGAAGGTCTTCGTCGAGCTCTACGAGCAGGGCCTCATCTACCGCGACCACTACATGGTCAACTGGGATCCCGGCCTGCGCTCGGCGATCTCCGACCTCGAGGTCGAGGAGCGCGAGGGCGTCGTCGACACGCTGTACTCGATCGCCTATCCGCTGGCATCGGGCGAGGGCGAGCTGGTCGTCGCGACGGTGCGCCCGGAGACGATGCTCGCCGATACCGCCGTCGCGGTGCACCCCGACGACGAGCGCTACGCCGGCCTCGTCGGCCAGGAGGTGGTGCTGCCGCTCGTGGGCCGGCGCCTGCCGATCATCGCCGACGAATACGTCAAGACCGACTTCGGCACCGGCGCCCTGAAGATCACGCCGGGCCACGACCCCAACGACTTCGAGATCGGCCGCCGCCACGGCCTCGACGAGATCAGCGTCATCGGCGAGGACGGGCTGATGACCGCCGCGGCCGGCCGCTACGCCGGGCTGACGGTGGCCGGCGCGCAGGCGCGCGTCGTCGCCGACCTCGAGGAGCTCGGCGCGATCCGGGCGCGCGAGGAGTACGTCCACGCCGTGCCGTTCAGCCAGCGCTCGGGCGAGCGCGTCGAGCCGCTCATCTCGCTGCAGTGGTTCATGAACATGGAGGAGCTCGCCGGCCCGGCGATCGACGCGGTGAAGTTCGGCCACATCACGATCCACCCCGCGTCGCAGTCGCGGCGCTACCTCGACTGGCTGGAGAACATCCGCCCCTGGTGCATCTCGCGCCAGCTGTGGTGGGGCCACCAGATCCCGGTCTGGTATCGCGGCGATACCCGAACCGGTGCAGAAGACGACGGTACCGGGTCGGGCACGGGCGAGACGTACGTCGGCGCGACGCCGCCATCCGGCGACGGCTGGGAGCAGGACCCCGACGTGCTCGACACGTGGTTCTCGTCGGGGCTGTGGCCGTTCGCGACGCTCGGCTGGCCCGAGCGCACGCGCGAGCTCGAGGCGTTCTATCCCACCGACGTGCTGTCGACGGGCCGCGACATCCTGTTTCTCTGGGTCGCGCGGATGGTGATGCTGGGGCTGCGCTTCGCCGACGAGATCCCGTTCGAGCACGTCTACATCCACTCGATCATCCAGGCGCCCGACGGCCGGCGGATGAGCAAGTCGCTGGGCACCGGCGTGGACCCCCTGGACCTCGTCGACGGCGGCCCGCGGCCGCCCGCGTTCCCGCAGGGCGGCGACTTCCCCGCCTACGGCGCCGACGCCGTCCGCTTCGGCCTGCTCGCGATGTCCTCCACCCAGGACGTGCGCTTCAGCGAGGAGAAGATCGCCCAGGGCCAGGCGCTCGCCAACAAGCTCTACAACGCGACGCGCTTCGTCGTGCTGCGCGTCGGCGACGACGCGGCGCCGCCCGACGCGGCCGGCGCCGGGCCGCAGCCGCGCACCGTCGAGGACCGCTGGATCCTGTCGCGCCTGCAGGCCGCGAAGACCGAGACCCAGGCGCGCCTGGACGGCTTCGACTTCGCGAAGGTCGCCCTCGGCCTCTACGACTTCATCTACGGCGAGCTGTGCGACTGGTACCTGGAGATCGTCAAGCCGCGCCTCGGCGAGGACGCCGACCCCGACGACCGCAGCGCGCTGGCGGCGACGCTGCTGCACGTCCTGCGCGAGACGATCGCCGCCGCCCACCCGGTGATCCCGTTCGTCACCGAGGAGCTGTGGGACCTGCTGCCCGGCACCGAGGGCCTGCTGGCGACGAGCGCGCTTCCCGCGCCCGACCGCCTGCTCGTCGATCTCGAGGCCGAGGCGCAGATGGGGCAGGCGATCGAGGCGGTCCGCATCCTGCGCGCCTGGCGCGACTCGGTCGGCGTGCGGCCCGGCGCGATCATGCCGGCGGTGCTCGACGCCGAGGGCTACGAGGCCACGGCCGACCGCGTCGGCGCGCTCGCGCGGTTTGCCTTCGACGGCGGTGGCGCGGCGGCCGGAGACGAAGTCGCGAGCGTGGCGATCCCCGGCGGCACGGTCGCCGTGCTGGAGTCCGGCGACGTCGACCTCGGCGCCGCCGACCGGCGCCTCGAGCAGCAGCGCGCGACGCTGCGCAGCGAGATCGAGCGCGCCGAGCGCAAGCTCGCCAACGCGGGGTTCGTGGCGAAGGCGCCGCCGGCGGTGGTGGACGGCGAGCGGGCGAAGCTCGAGCGCCTGCGCGTGGAGCTGGCGTCGCTGTGAGGGCGCCGCGATGACTCGAGCCGGCCTGGACGTCGGCGCCGCGCGGACATGGAGCGCCGGGGACGCCGAGCGCTGGCTGCTGTCGCTGGAGCTCTTCGGCATGCGCTTCGGCCTGGACCGGATGCGCCGGCTGATGACCGCGCTCGACGCGCCGCACGAGCGCTTCTCGGCGATCCACGTCGTCGGGACGAACGGCAAGTCCTCGACGGTCCGGATGATCGCGGCGCTGCTGCACCACCACGGCATCCGCTCCGGCGCGTACCTCTCGCCGCACCTCGTCTCCTTCGCCGAGCGCATCCGCGTCGCCGGCGCCGACGTCTCGCCGGCGCAGTTCGCCACTGCCGTCGGCCGCGCGCGCCGCGCCACGGCGCTCGTCGACCGCACGCTGCCCGGCGATGACCGCGTGACGCAGTTCGAGGCGCTGACGGCGGCGGCCTACGCGCAGCTTGGCGACGCGGGCGTCGAGGTGGCGGTCGTCGAGGCCGGCCTGGGCGGGCGCTGGGATGCGACGAACGTCATCGATGCGGGCATCGCCGTGCTGACGAACGTCGGCCTCGAGCACACGCGCTGGCTGGGCCCCACGGTGACCGACATCGCGCGCGAGAAGCTCGCCGTCGTCGCGCCCGGCGCGACGCTGGTGCTCGGGTCCGACCTGCACCCCGAGGCCGACGCCGAGGCGCGGATCGTCGCCGGACGCCAGGGCGTGACGGTGGTGCGCGCCCCCGCCGCGCCGCCCGCCGGCACCGAGCTCGTCGCGCGCGGCGCGTTTCAGCGGCGCAACTTCGCCGTCGCGTGCGCGGCGGCCGAGGCCTGGCTGGGGCGCCTGGACGAGGCCGCGGTGCACGCCGCGGCCGCGTCGACGGTCGTGCCGGGGCGCTTCGAGGTGTTGACCGGCGCCGGCGACGGCGTGGAGGTCGTGCTCGACGGCGCCCACAACGCGGGCGGGATCGAGGCGCTGGCCGGCTCGCTGCCCGACTTCCTCGCCGGCCGCCCGCTCGTCGCGGTCGTCTCGGTGCTCGACGACAAGGACGCCGCGGCGATGCTGACCACGCTGCTGCCGCTCTGCGCCGGCATCGTGTTCACCGCGAACAGCAACCCGCGGGCGCTCTCACCGGCGACGCTGGCGTCGCTCGCCGGACAGATCGGCGGGGGCGGGTGGGACGGGGTCGCCCGGGTGCAGGCCGATCCGCGGCGCGCGGTCGCGCTGGCCCGTCGACTGGCGGTCGAGCTGGCCGGCGCGGGCGCCGACCCGCCGGCCGGCGGCGTCGTGCTGGCGACCGGCTCGATCTACCTCGTCGCCGATCTCGTGCGGCCGGCCGGCGCCGGCCGGGGATCGGCGCTGTGAACCGCGAGGGTCCCTCGGCGCTGAAGCTCATCGCCGCGGTCGCGCTGCTCGTGGCGGTCACGATCCTGTTCTGGTTCGGGGTCGGCTACGGCCTCGGCCGGCTCTTTCTGTAGCGGCCCCATACCCCGGCAACCCCCGCGACGGATAAGCTGCGCCGATCGTGCTCGCCGTCTTTGGCATCAACAGCGATGGGCTGAACCTCGCGGTCAACATGCTCATCCTGTTTCTCGTCGTCATCTACCTGGCGCTCGTGTACTGGACGTACATGGACGCGATCAGGCGGATCGAGGACCCGATGCTCGTGATCTGCGCGACGGTGGCATCGCTGTTTCCGTTCGTCGGGACGATCCTCTACGTGATCGTCCGTCCGCCCGAGTACCTCGAGGACATCCACGAGCGCGAGCTGGAGATGCAGGCCGCCGAGGCGCGATTGCACGAGGCCAACTACATGCTCTGCCCGCATTGCGACTACGAAGTCAAGGAAGACTTCCTACGCTGTCCCAACTGCGTGCGCAAGCTGCGTGACCCGTGCCGCAACTGCGGCCGGCCGTTGGATCCGAACTGGAAGCTCTGCCCGTATTGCGAGGCAGAGCCAGGCGACGTCGGACGGCAGCCGCGGCTGCGCTCCGAAGCCTGACCCCCCGAACTCAAGGAGTACATCCCCAATGGACAGGACTCTGATCCATACGGAGACACATCCACCCCCGATGGACAGGACCCTCATCCTGGTCAAGCCCGATGCGTTCGCGCGCCGGCTGACCGGAGAGATCATCGCCCGCTTCGAACGCAAGGGTCTGACGCTCGCCGCGCTGAAGCTCATGACCATCGACGAGGAGTTCGCCAAGCGCCACTACGCCGAGCACGAGGGCAAGCCCTTCTTCGCCGGCCTCGTGACCTTCATCACCTCGGGCCCGCTCGTCGCGATGATCGTCGAAGGCCCGAACGCGGTCGCCGCCGGCCGCCAGCTGATCGGCTCGACGCACGGCGTCTACGCGGCGCCCGGATCGATCCGCGGCGACTACGCCACCTCGATGCAGCGCAACCTCGTCCACGGCTCGGACTCCGAGGCGTCCGCCGAGCGCGAGATCGCGCTCTACTTCGGCGACGAGTAGCGCCCCGCTCGCAGCGGCGCCCGCCCGCACCATCCGTTCGCCGGGGTGATCACCGACGCGACGATCGCCTCTGCGGCCGCGGCGACCATGACGTGGACGCGGCCGCTCGATTTACTTCACCCGGCGCTACGCTGCGCCGCCTGATGACCACACCCCTGATCCTCGCCAGCCGCTCGCCCCAGCGGCGAGCGATCCTCGAGCAGCTCGGGATCGCCTTCGAGGTGCTGGCCGTCGACGTGGACGAGATCGGCACGGGCGATCCGGTGCAGGTGGCGCGCGCGAACGCGCTGGCCAAGGCGTCGGCGGCGGCGGCGTTGCGCCCGGCGCGCACGGTTCTCGGCGTCGACACGGTCGTCGCGCTCGACGGCGAGATCTACGGCAAACCGGCCTCCGAGACGGCCGCGCGCGACACCCTCAGACGGCTCGCCGGGCGCACTCACGAGGTCGTGAGCGGCATCGCGCTCCTCGATTCGCCCAACCCTCAGGTTGCGCATGAGGTAACGAGCGTGACGTTTCGGGAGCTCGATCGGGAGCAGATCGCCCGCTACGTCGCAACCGGCGAATGGGCCGGTAGGGCGGGGGGTTATGCGATACAGGGCCAAGGCGCGGTGCTGGTTCGGCGGATAATGGGCGACTACCTGAACGTGGTCGGTCTACCCGTTCAGAAAATGCTCGACCTCGACGTGAGCCTTATGCTCAGGCAGAACTAGAGGGATGGCTTGGCGCGGGCCTCTGCGCCGCTAGACTCAACGGCGGCGGCAGCACCGCGAGCATCCCCCGCACGCGGTCCGAAGCAAGGGTTCTCGCCACCTCTTCAATGGGTTTCTTCAGCTACCTCACAGGTTTCGGCGGCCGCGACATGGCCGTCGACCTGGGCACGGCGAACACCCTCGTCTACGTGCGTGGCCGCGGCATCGTCCTGAGCGAGCCGTCCGTCGTCGCGATCGACTCGCGCAGCGGCGAGGTGCACGCGGTCGGCATCGAGGCCAAGCGGATGCTCGGCCGCACCCCCGGCACGATTTCCGCCATCCGGCCGCTGAAGGACGGCGTCATCGCCGACTTCGACGTCACCGAGGAGATGCTGCGCCACTTCATCCAGAAGGTTCACCAGAATCGCTGGGCCCACCCGCGCGTCGTCGTCTGCGTCCCCTCGGGCGTGACCGGCGTCGAGAAGCGCGCCGTCGAGGAGGCCTGCCTGAGCGCCGGCGCGCGCCAGGCCTACCTCATCGAGGAGCCGATGGCGGCGGCGATCGGCGCCGGCCTGCCGGTCGGCGAGCCGACGGGCTCGATGGTCGTCGACATCGGCGGCGGCACGAGCGAGGTCGCGGTCATCTCGCTGGGCGGCATCGTCGTCTCGCAGTCGATCCGCATCGGCGGCGACGAGCTCGACGAGGCGATCATCAACTACGCCAAGCGCGAGTACAAGCTGCTCATCGGCCAGCAGACGGCCGAGGAGGTCAAGCTGGAGATCGGCTCCGCGCACCCGATGGAGGAGGAGGTCCAGGCCGAGATCCGCGGGCGCGACATGGTCTCCGGCCTGCCCAAGACCGTCGTGCTCACGAGCGAGGAGATCCGCCAGGCGCTCGAGGAGCCGCTCGCCCAGATCATCGACGCGGTCAAGGAGACGCTCGACCGCACGCCGCCCGAGCTGTCCTCGGACATCATGGACCGCGGGATCATGCTGGCCGGCGGGGGCTCGCTGCTGCAGGGGCTCGATGAGCGCCTGCGCGAGGAGACCCAGATGCCCTGCCATCTCGCCGAGTCGCCGCTGACGTGCGTCGCGGTCGGCTCGGGCCGCTCGCTGGAGGAGTTCGAAGTCATACACCGCACCAATCGCGGTAATTCCAAGAACCGCCGCCGCCGGTATTAACGTCACGACCTTGGAGTCAGCGCCCACGTGTACGACAAGACCGTCCGCCGGCGCCGGGCAGTTCTCGGACTGCTCGTCGCCTGCTCGCTGATCCTGCTGACCGCCTATTTCGGTGAAACGGGCGGCGGCGCTCTGCACTCGGTGCAGCGTGGTACGAGCGAGGTGCTCAACCCGGTGCAGGAGGGGGCCAGCCGGGCGCTGAAGCCCGTCCGCGACCTGTTCGGCTGGTTCGGCGACACGGTCGCCGCCAAGGGCCAGGTCGAGGACCTGCGCCGCGAGCGCGACCGCCTGCGCACGGAGGTCGCCAACACCGAGGTCGACAGCGCCGACCTCGACCGCCTGCGCAAGCTCTTCGAGCTCGACGGCGCGCTGAACCTCAGCGATCTCGGCCCGAAGACCGGCCGCGTGATCTTCCAGTCGGCGACCGTCTGGTACTCGACGATCCGCGTCGACAAGGGCTCCGACGACGGCGTGAAGGTCGGCCACCCGGTCATCAACGAGGAGGCCCTGATCGGCCGGGTGACCGAGGTCTTCGGCGGCTCGGCGTTCGTGACGCTCATCACCGACACGACGACGAAGGTGCCCGCGCGCGCGGGGCCCGAGCAGGCGTTCGGCATCGTCGAGCCCGCCAGCGCCGGCAACCCGACGGACCTCGTCATGAACTTCACCCAGCCCAACGCGCGCATCCGCGTCGGCGACCGCGTCGTCACCCGCGGCACCGAGCCCGACGACCGTGCGCCCTCGCGCTATCCCGTCGGCCTGCCGATCGGCCAGGTCAACCGGATCGCCAACGAGGGAACCGACACGCAGGAGATCCACCTGCGCCCCTTCGCCGACCTGCGCAGCGTGGACTTCGTGCAGATCCTCACCCGCCCGCGGGGGCCGGACTCGTGACGTCGCTGACGCCGCAGCTGCTGCTGCGCCTGGCCGCGCTCGGCATGCTCGGCGTCGTCGTGCAGACGGCGGCGATCTCGCAGCTGCCGATCGCGGGCGCCAACGCCGACCTCTCGCCGCTGCTCGTGATGGCCGTCGGGCTGCTGTGCGGCTCGCTGGCGGGCGGCGTCTTCGGCTTCGGCGTGGGGCTGTTCACCGACGTCGTGTCGCTGCAGACGCTCGGCGTCTCCTCGCTCGTGCTGCTCGGCGTCGGCTACGGCGCCGGGCGCCTGCGCGAGGCTCGCGACCCCGAGGGGACGCTCGTGCCGCTGGCCGTCGGCGCCGCGGCGACGCTGGCGTTCGGCGTCGGCTTCGCGCTCGTGCAGTTCCTGCTCGGCGTCGACGCGCCCGTCTCCTGGGCGCTCATCCGCCAGCTCCTGGCGACGCTCGTGCTCAACACGCTGCTGGCGCTGCCGCTCTACGCGCTCGTGCGCCGCTGGCTGCACGCCGCGATGCCCGACGACCCGCGCCGCCGCCGCCGCCGCGCGTACACCACCGGCGGCCTGAGCCCGCTCTCGCGCGGACCGGAGATCCGGCGCTGATGATGGAGTCCTCCGGCGACCGCCGTGCCCCGATCACGCCGCAGCTCGCGCTGCGCGTGGCGATCCTCGGCGGCGTCGCGTTCGCGCTCTTCGCGATCGTCTTCTTCCGCCTCTGGTACCTGCAGGTGCTGTCGGGCGACAAGTTCCTCGCCCAGGCGACCGTCAACCGCGTCCGCGACGTGAGCATCCAGGCCCCGCGCGGCCGGATCGTCGACCGCAGCGGCCGGGTCATCGTCCGCAACCGCCTGTCGGTCGTCGTCGAGCTCGACCCGGCCAAGCTGCCCGAGGACGAGCGCGATCTGGCGGGCGAGTGGGCGCAGGACGTCAACACGCGCCTGGCCAAGCCGAAGGGCCAGCGCGGCGCCAAGGGGATCCCGATCCCGCCGATCCCCAACGACGCGCTGCGCAAGCGCTACCGGCGCCTGGGCAAGGTGCTCGGCCTGCCGACCAGCGAGGTCCACCGCCGCGTCATCCGCTCGCTCGTGCTCGTGCCCTACTCCGCGGTGCGGCTGAAGACCGACGTCTCCGACGACGTGCTCTCCTACATCGCCGAGCGCTCCGAGCAGTTCCCCGGCGTGACGGTCGACGAGACGTACCTGCGCGACTACCCGAGCGGCTCGATCGGCGCCCAGATGCTCGGCACCGTCGGTGAGATCAGCCCGGAGGAGAAGCAGGAGGCGCGCTTCCGCGACGTGAAGGCCGGGACGATCATCGGCAAGGGCGGGCTGGAGCGCGCCTACGACCGCTACCTGCGCGGCGTCGACGGCAAGCAGCGCATCCAGGTCGACGCGTTCGGCCGTCCCGTCCCCAACCCGCGCCTGAAGCGCACCGAGCCGATCGCCGGGCAGCGCCTGCGCCTGTCGCTGGACCTCGGCCTCGAGCGGCGCACGCAGGAGGCGCTGGCCGGCATCGGCGGCGGGCGCCCGGGCGCCGCGATCGCGATGGATCCGAGTGACGGGGCGATCCTGGCGATGGCGTCGCACCCGACCTTCGACCCGGCACTGCTGACCAAGGAGATCACGCAGGAGCGCTACGACGCGCTCGTCGGGCGCAACAGCGACGGCCCCGGACCGCTGTTCAACCGCGCGATCTCCGGCCAGTACCCCGTCGCCTCGACGTTCAAGGCCGTCACGGCGCTGGCCAGCCTGGGGAAGGGCCTGATCACCCCCGGGGCCGTCATCAACGACCCGGGCTGCATCGAGATCGGCATCATCGAGCGCTGCAACGCCAAGGACCAGGCGTACGGCAGCGTCGACCTCGCCCGCGCGCTGCAGGTCTCCTCCGACGTCTACTTCTACCGGCTCGGGGCGAGCGCCTTCTCGAGCGGCGGCCTGGTCGTACAGCGCTACGCGCGCAAGCTGGGCTTCGACCAGCCGACCGGGATCGACCTGCCCGGCGAGGACGACGGCGTCATCCCCGATCCCGCCTGGCGCAAGGACATCAACCAGGAGGAGATCGACTGCCGCAAGCGCAAGGGCCTGTCGCTGACCATGGACGTCTACGCGGCCGCGGCCGCCGAGTGCGGCATCTCGGACCTGCGCGAGTACGACCTCGGTGACAACGCCAGCCTCGCGGTCGGCCAGGGCGACATGCAGGCCACGCCGCTGCAGCTCGCGGTCGCCTACGCGGCGATCGCCAACAAGGGCCGGGTCGTCGTGCCGCACCTGGGCGTGGAGATCGAGCGCGCCAACGGCGAGCTCGTGCAGCGCATCGAGCGCGACCCGGCGCGCCGCGTCGACATCGACGAAGAGGACCGCCAGGCCGTGGCCCACGGCCTGCATCTCGCGGCGAGCGCCGACGGCGGCACGTCGGCGGACGTCTTCGCCGACTGGCCCCACGACCGGCTGCCGGTGTACGGCAAGACCGGCACGGCCGAGCGCGGCGTCAAGCAGGACCAGTCCTGGTACGTCGCCTACGTCCCGCACCCGACGCGGCCGATCGTCGTCGTGGCGACGGTCGAGGAGGGCGGCTTCGGCGCCGCCACGGCCGCGCCGATCGCCTGCCGCATGCTCGCCAAGTTCTACGACCAACAGGTCGCCTGCTCGCGCGGAGAGAGCTCCGCGCGATGAACGAGCCGACCTCCAAGGGCCTGCCCGCGGGCCTGCGCCTGCCGTTCGATCCGCTGCTCGCGCTGGCGGCGATCGGCCTCATGGCCGCCTCGCTCGTTACCCTCAACGCATCCACGAGCCAAGACGTTCCGGGCGATCCGCACTACTACGTAACGCGCCAAGGCGTGTTCTTCGCCATCGGCACGCTGCTCGCGATCGTCCTGAGCCGGATCGACTACTCGCGCTTCCGGGAGCTGAAGTACGGCATCTACGGGGCGATGATGGGCGGCCTGCTGCTCGTCGCGGTCTTCGGTGGCATGACGCGTGGCTCGCGGCGCGCCATCCAGCTGCCCTTCTTCGAGGTGCAGGCGTCCGAGCTCGGCAAGGTGCTGCTGATCGTCGCGCTCGCGGCCTTCGTGGTGGACCGCTCGCGGCGCCTGGGGGAGCGCGACACGACGGCGCGCCTCGTGATCGTGGGGATGGTCCCCGCGACCTTCGTCATGGCCTCCGATCTCGGCTCCGGCCTGGTCTACATCGCGATCCTCTTCGCCGCGCTGTTCGTCGCCGGCGTGAGCTGGCGGCACTTCGCGGGGCTGATCACGCTCGGCATCGTCTCGATCGCGCTCGTGCTGACGGCGGCGCCGGCGCTCGGCGTGACCGTGCTGACGCCCGAGCAGTCCTCGCGCCTGACCTCGTTCTTATCCCCGTCGGACGTCGCGGGCGACGCCGGCTATCAGCAGAACCAGTCGCGCATCGCGATCGGCTCCGGTCAGAAGACCGGCCGTGGCGAGCAGGCGACGCAGTCGACGCTGAACTTCCTGCCCGAGGAACGCACGGACTTCGCGTTCGCCGTCGTCGGCGAGCGCTGGGGCTTTGCCGGTGCGGGCCTGCTCCTCTCGCTCTACGCGCTGCTGGTCTGGCGCGGTCTGCGGATTCTCACCATGGCCAAGAACCTCTACGGCGCGCTGATCGCCGGGGGCGTCGTGGCCATGCTCCTGTTCCAAGTCTTCATCAACGTCGGCATGAACGTGGGGATCATGCCCATCACCGGGATTCCATTGCCGCTGTTCTCATACGGCGGCAGCTCGGTGCTCTCCACCCTCTTGGCCATCGGCCTGTTGCAGTCCATCTACGCGCAAGGGCGCTTCGCTGCTGCAACCAAACGCCGGGGGCTCCCATTCTGAGCAAAGGACCCTTCAGTCATGAAGAAGCAACTGCTGGTCAGCGTCGATCGCGGCGAGACCCGCGTCGCGCTGCTGGAAGCATCCGGTAACCCGAGCGCCGCCGGGGCCGCCGCCAAGCCGGCCTCGCGTGCCAAGAAGCCCGACCCGGCCGACGGCTACCGCGTCGCCGAGCTGTACTTCGAGCGCCGCGGCGCGCGCTCGATCGTCGGCAACATCTACAAGGGCAAGGTCGACAACGTGCTGGCCGGCCTGGAGGCCGCGTTCGTCGACATCGGCCTGGACAAGAACGGCTTCCTGCACGTCGACGAGATCGTCGTGCCCGGCGTCGACGTCGGCCGCCGCGGGCGCGGCAAGGAGGGCGGGTCGAAGATCAACGAGCTCATCAAGCCCGGCCAGGAGATCGTCGTGCAGGTCGTCAAGGACCCGCTGAAGAGCAAGGGCGCGCGGCTGTCGATGGAGCTGACGATCGCCGGGCGCTACATGGTCTACGCCCCGATGGGCGAGGGCGTCGGCGTGTCCCGTCGCCTGGATGACCGCGAGCGCGAGCGCCTGCGCCGCGAGACGAAGGGCCTGGACCTGCGCGGCGGCGGCGCGATCATCCGCACCGCCGCGAGCGGCGCGACGCGGCAGGACTTCGAGCGCGAGCTGCAGTACCTCTTCAAGCTCCACGAGGTGCTGCTCAAGCGCGTCGCGGAGACGCCGGCGCCGGGCCTGGTCTTCCAGGAAGCCGACCTCTCGGTGCGCGTCGTGCGCGACATCTTCTCCGAGCACTTCGAGCGCGCGATCGTCGACGATCCCAAGCAGCACCAGCGCCTCGTCTCGTTCTTCACGCGCACCGCGCCCGAGCTCGTCGACCGCGTCGAGCTCTACGAGGAGAAGGCGCCGCTGTTCTCGGCCTACGGCGTCGACAAGGTCATCGACGGGCTCATGACGCGCCGCGTCGACCTGCCCAGCGGCGGCTACCTGATCATCGACTACGCCGAGGCGCTGACGGTGATCGACGTCAACTCCGGCTCGTTCATCGGCCGCGGCAAGGGCGCGCGGCTGGAGGACACGATCACGACGACGAACCTCGAGGCCGCCGAGGAGGTCGTCAACCAGCTGCGCCTGCGCGACATCGGCGGGATCATCGTCATCGACTTCATCGACATGGCCCGTGCGCGCAACCGCGACGCCGTGCTCAAGACGCTGCGCAAGACCCTCGACGAGGATCGCACGAAGACCTTCACCGCCGAGATCTCCAAGCTCGGCCTCGTCGAGATGACGCGCCAGAACGTCACCGAGGGCGTGCGCGAGATCATCTCCCGCCCCTGTCCCGTGTGCAACGGCGACGGCGTGATCAAGTCCGAGGAGACGATCGCGATCGAGTTCGAGCGCCGCCTGCGCGTCATCGCCAAGAAGGCGCCCAAGAAGCACGAGGCGTTCCTCGTGCAGATGAACCCGCGCGTCAGCGCGGTCCTCACCGGCAACGCCAAGCGCGTGCTGCGCGCGCTGGAGGAGGAGACCGGCCGGCGCTATCACTTCACGGGCACCGAGGGGCTGCCGGTCGACCACTTCGACATCCTCATGGAGGGCTCGCGCGACGAGGTCATGGAGCGCGCCGTGCCGTTTCGCGAGGGCGAGGAGGTGCTCGTGCACATCGTCGAGCCGCACATGTACGACGTCGACGACGCGGTGGCCAAGATCGACGGCTACATCATCAGCGTCGCGGGCGGCGGTCGCTTCGTCGGGGCCAAGCGCCTCGTGCGCATCGACCATGCCGGGCGCACGTCGGCCACCGCGACGATGCTCGACACGCCGGAAGCCGAGATTGCGGCCGCGTCGGCCACGTCGGCGACACCGCCCGCGGCGCCCACCGAGGCGGGTGCCGACGAGGGTGGCGAGGAGCCGGTTCGCCGCCGCGGGCGCCGCGGTGGCCGGCTACGGACGCGGGCGGCGGCGGGCAGCGAGTCGAGTGCCGCGCCGGCGTCGGAAGGCTGAGCCGGGGGTCGATCGCGGTCAGCAGTCCGTGGCGGCGTCGAGCGCGCGGCACAGCTCGGCGAGCTTGGCCGGCCCGAGGCGCGTGATGCGATCGGTCAGCAGCGCCTTCGGCACGACGCCGACGTTGTCGAGGCTGAGCGCGCACTCCTCGGGCATCCCGTCGTCGGCGCCGAGCCGCACCTCGGTGGCGATGCCGCGCACGCGGGTCGTCGCCGGAGCCACGAGCACGCCCGTGAGGACCGCGATCGCCGCCTGACGGGTGAGGATGCACGCGGGCCGGCGGCCGCTCTGCGGGTGCTCCATCCACCAGATCTCGCCCCGATTCATGCCGATCGCGCTCGCGGGGCTGCATGGTGCCGCTGGGTCACGGCCACGGCTCGGCTTCGATCATCGCTCGCGCGGTCATCTCGGCGTTGAGCAGATCCTCCTGCGGGCGCTCGGAGTACGACGCGACGATCTGCCGATCGATCTCCGCTTCGAGATCGCTCGCCAGGAACCCCGCCAGCGCCTCGCGGATCAGCTCGGAGCGCGACCGGCCCTCGCGTGCGACACGTGCGTCGAGCTGGGCGAGCAGCTCGTCGGACAGCTGCACGAGGGTCTGGGCGCGTGCCATGGGCAGATGATGGCATATGGTCGGTGTGTGTGGCGCATCCCCCGTCGCCGGGCTTGTCGGTCTTGTCGAATCCGTCCAGCAGCTCGATGATCTGGCCTGCATCTTCGTCGCCGACCGCCGCCGCGAGCGCGCGAGCGAACGCCTCCGCGCTTACGAGCGGGCGCAGCTCCTGCAGCTTGCGCACGTCGATCCCGACCTTCGGAGTCTCGATCCGGGCGCGGATCGCCAGCCCGCGGCCGTGCAGCCCGATCGCGTGCTCGAGCTGCTTGCGCTCGGCGGCGAGGACCCCCAGCTGGCTGACCGAGCGGGCCATGCCGGCTTGGTCTCCGAGTCGCTCCTTGATGTCGAAGCGGAGGCGGAACTGCGTTTCAGCTTCGATGAGGTCGCCGCGGCCCTTAGCGAGCAAGCCGAGGTTCTGGAAGATGCCCGCGATGTCCATTTGGTTTCCGAGTCGCTCGTTGATGTCGAGGCTGCGGCGGTATTGCGTTTCGGCTTCGGTTAGATCGCCGCGGACCTGGGCGAGGACACCGAGGTTCAAGTAGGCGGCGGCTATGCCGGCTTGACTCCCGTGTCGCTCGTCGATCTTGAGGCTGCGGCGGTATTGCGCTTGGGCTTTGGTGAGGTCGCCGCGGTCCTTGGCGAGGGTGCCCAGGTTTTGGTAGGTGGACGCCATGCCTTTTTCGTTTCCGAGTTGCGTGTCGATGTCGAGGCTGCGGCGGTATTGCGCTTCTGCTTCGGCGAGGTCACCGCGGTCGCTGGCGAGATTGCCGAGTTGCCCGTAGGTGGTGGCCATGCCAGCTCGGTTCCCGAGTCGTTCGCCGATGTCGAGGCTGCGGCGATAGAGCGCCTCGGCTTCGGTGAGGTTGCCGCGGTAGTGGGCGAGGATGCCCAGACTCTGGTAGTTGAAACGCCATGCCCGCTTGGTTTCCGAGTTGCTCGTTGATGTCGAGACTGCGGCGGTGGTGCGCTTCGGCTTCGGTGATGTCGCCGCGACGGTGCGCGAGGTCGCCGAGCTCGCCGATCCACGCCGCGGCGCGCTCGCTTCCCGACAGGAGGCGAGAGAGGGTGTCGCGGGCGAGCGCGTCCGCCTGGTCCCAGGCCCCCGTGTCGCGGAGCTGTTTGAAGATCCTGTCGGAGACGGCGCCGTCGCCGTCGGGATCGCCCGCGGCGAGCAGATGGTGGCGGGCCTCGAGCAGGTCGTGGACGTCGGCGTCGCGGTCCTGGGGCCAGACGTTGACGCGCCAGCACCAGTAGTCGCCCGCGCGGCGGTGCGCGGCGACGACGGTCGTGGTGCCGCCGGTGTCGGCAAGCAGGCGCTCGAGCTCGCTCGCGGTCCAGCGGTGCACGAACGTGATCGGTTGCTCCCCGTCGACGTCACGCGACAGCAGTGTGGACGCGACGCAGGCGTGCAGCTGCGCGTCGAGCCGCGCCGGGGCGCGGCAGGGCGGCAGTGGTGCGCGGCCGAGCTCCGCGACGTGCGGCGCGATCGCCGCTTGGACGTCGGCCGGCAGCCGGGCGACGTCTATCGGGCCGTCGACCGCGACCCCCTCCGCCTTGACGATTGCCACGATCTGCTGCCGGGCGCCACGGCGGTCGGGATTGTAGGCGGCCGTGTCGTCGGGCTCGCCGACCTGGAACAGCAGCGCGTTGACGTCGACCGGCTCGCGGTAGACGGATGCGCCGATCAGCAGCTCGCGCGCACCGGGAACGGCTGAGAGCGACCCGAGCAGATCGCCGAGCAGGACGTCGTCGGCGGCGATCGTGGCGACCTGGGCGATCGCGCTGTCCAGCTCCCATTCCGCCTTCAGTAGATTGGGCGCGTCCGTGCCAAGCCGGTCGCGTAGCGCATCCTCGAGGCGGCGCTCGATGTCGGGGTAGCGTCCGCCGCCGTCGGACAGCAGCGCGTCGAGGTACTCCAGCGAACGCGGGTGGCCGCCGATCATGCGCCAGACGCGCTCGACCGCGCTGTCGTCGAGCAGGCGGTCGAGCGCGGGCAGCGACCAGACGAGCTTGCGCGTCTCCGCGGCCGACAGCGCCCGGACCGGATGGAACGTCAGGGCGCGGGCGCAGTCGTCGGGCAGCGCAAACGCGTAGCGGCTCGTGACGAGCAGCCGCCATGTGGCGGGCTCGCGAGCGATCGCGCTCAGGAGGTCCGCGAGCGCCGGCGCGCCCGTACCGGCGCCGTCCGCGTGGCGGTCGAGATTGTCCTCGAAATTGTCGAGCACGACGAGTAGCGGCACGCCGGCGACCGTCGGCTCGTCGCGCAGCAGCGCGAGCCGGTCGGCCCACGGCAGGTCGGTGCTGCCGGCGTGCTCGAGCGCGGTCGCGGCGTCACTCGTGTATCGCTGCGCGAGGATCAGGCGCTTGCGCAGCGTCGCGACGATCGTCGTGAGCACGCGCTCGACATCGAGCGCGCCTTCGAGCACGGTGACCTGACGGGCCGGCTCGCGCTCGACGACGCGCGTGACGAGCTCGGCGGCGAGCGTCGTCTTGCCGATCCCGCCGATGCCGTGCAGGACGAGCCCGGCGCGGCCCGCGGCGAGCAGCTCGCCGGGCCAGCGGCGCTGCGCGCGGCGGCGGCCGACGAACTCGCCGGCGGCGCGCGCCGTCACGCGACCGATCCCGAAGCGCCTGGGCGCCGGCGGCGGCGGCTGCGTGATGTCGGGGTCGAGGATCGCCACCGCGCCGGCGCCGGCGAGCACGCTCAGCACCGCCCACTCGCCGAGCCCGGCGATGGTGCGGTCACGCTCGTGCGTCGTCGCGTCGAGCTCGGCCTGGACGGCCCGGCGCGCCTCGCCCACCGCCCGACCGCGTCGGGCACGCCGGCCTCGGCGAGGCGGCCGTAGATCCGCGCGGACGCCGTTGTCGCGTAGACGTCGGTGACGGACGTCTCGCTCGCGATCACGACCGCCGCGCCGCGCTCGGCGAGGCGGGCGGCGAACGATGGCGCGTCGGCGGCGCGGCCGACGTTCGTATAGCACGCGGCGAGCGCGATGACGGCGGGCATGCGGCCCGGTGGAATCGCATCCTTGACGAACGTGTCGGCGTCGATCTCCCGCTCGCCGCCATCGTCGTGCTCGAGCATGAGGCTGCCCGGCGAGCCGTGGCCGCTGATGTGCAGGGACATGGACGGGGTCGACCTCGAGCGCGGCGCGGATCTGCGCCGTCGTGGCGAACGGGACGACGCGGACGTGGGCGCTGCCGTCGCGCGCGGCGCCGACGGCGGTCAGCACGTTGCGCAGCTCGCGCTCGTAGTCGAGCAGGGGCCCGCCGCTCTCGTCCGGCGAGGAGATCGCGACGAGGATGCGCAGCGGCCCGGGCACCGGGGCGGGCGTGCCGGCCCTGACGCGGCGGTGCACGCTGACGAGCGGGCGCAGCGCGAGCGGACCGTCCGTGCGGGGGTCGGCGAGCGCCTCCCACGGCAGCCGCGCGAGCGCAGGGTGCGCGCAAGCGACGCCGAGCCGCAGCGGCTGGTGGGCGTGCTCGGCGCGCTCGAGGCGCTCGCTCAGCGCGTCGGCGACCGGCGCGGGCAGAAACGACTGCGAGAGCAGTCGGCCGGCGCGATCGAGGGCGACGCGGCCCGGCGCGCTGGCGATGTCATCGGCGATCTCACGCTGCGCGCCGGCGTTCGCTCGCGCCCGCCGCGTCTCGTCGACGGCGTTGACGAGGCCCGGGGCTGACGCCGCCATGCTCTGCGCGGACGTCGACGTCGGCGCCCGCCAGGTGCACCTGCTCGGCGTCGACGGTCAGCAGCAGGTCGATCGGTGCGACGACCGGCTTGGTCTCGAGCGCGAGCGGCGCCACGTCCGCGCACAGCGCGCGCAGGCGCTCGCAACGCGCGACCCAGACGGTGTCGCGCAGCCAGCCGTCGGCGCTGTTGTAGCGGCCCGAGACGACGCCGACGACGACGTCGTCGCGCAGCCGACGCACCGGCGCGCCGCTCATCCCCGGCATCACCGTCTTGCTTGACAGCCAGCCAAGCTGGGCCCGATCGTCGCGCCAGCTGCGCGCCGCCCCAGCTGCCCGGCCCGCTGAGGCACCGCGTCGAGACCCCGTCGTCGATGCGTGCCCACGCCGGCGATGACCACCGGCTCGTTGAGCTCCACATCGTCGGTCGCGGCGAGGCCGCCGATTGTCGCGGACAGGGGCGCGACCAACCGCACGGCGGCGAGGTCCGACGGCGGGTCGATCGCGGCGACGACGCCCGCGATCCGGGCGCCGCCGGCAAGCGGGTCGACCGCGACCTCGGCGCCGACGGCGCCGGCGCCGATGTTCTCGAGCACGTGCCACGCGGTGGCGACGAGGCCGGGGGCGATCTGAAAGCACGTGCCGACGCCATCACCGGCGCTGTCGAGCACGCGGCCCAGATACGCCGGGACGCGCCGATCGGGCGGCTCGTCCGTCATCCGGTGGGTTCCGCGTGAGGGCTGGCGGTCGCGCTCCTTCGCGCGGGCGCGGCCACACTCGCCCTCGCCGCGTCGTACGTGAGCTTCACGCGCAGCGTCGCCTCGCCGCTCGCGCCCGCCACGATGATGTTGCCCTTCGCCGAGACCTTGAGCCCGAACTCCACCTCGAGCTGGTCGGGCCGGACGCCGCGCGTGGCGGTCTGGGCGATGACGTCGCTCATCGAGCCGGCGAGCTCCACGATCGTGTCTCGCGCGCTGACGAACACGTCGAGCACGCGCTCGGCGGCATCCGACGTCGCTGAGGTCGGCTCCGGGCCGGCGACGGGCGACGTCTCGACCAGGACCTCGACATCGCCCAGCCGCACCGGAATCGTCTTCACCATGCGTGCATACCTCCTCCAGTGAGCTCTGAGTCGCCCATCGCGCGTCGTCCACTGCCCTTCCATGGCAGGCTCCCACACCAGCACGGCCCGCTGTGTGCGATCGCGCCGCTGCGATGTCCCGTCGCGGGCGCTTCGAGGGCGTTTCAGGCCGATTGCGTAGAATCACGGCCTCGGCGCCTCGGCGGCGCCGTTCGCGCGCCACGGCTGAGTCTGGCGCGACACCGACTTCGGAAAGCTGAACCTTCTTTTCATCATGGCCTACGCAATCGTCAAGACCGGCGGCAAGCAGTACCGCGTCGAGGAGGGGCAGACCCTGCTCGTCGAGCGGCTGCCCGAGGAGGAGGGCGCGACCGTCGTCCTCGCGCCGCTGCTATACGCGGCCGACGACGCCGTCTTCGACGCCGACGGCCTGAAGCAGGTCTCGGTCAAGGCGCGCATCGTGGCCCATGAGCGCGGCGAGAAGCTGCGCGTGTTCAAGTTCAAGCCCAAGCGCGGCTACAAGCGCACGACGGGACACCGTCAGGAGCTGACCCGCTTGGAGATCACGGAAGTCTCCGGCGGCGGCAGCCAATCAGCGCGCGAGGCCGGACGTCCCGCGGAGGTATCCAGCTAATGGCACACAAGAAGGGCCTCGGCTCCTCACGCAACGGGCGCGACTCCAACGCCCAGCGCCTCGGCGTCAAGACGTTCGCCGGCGAGATCGTCAGCGGCGGCGAGATCATCGTCCGCCAGCGCGGCACGCGCTTCCGCCCCGGCGCCGGCGTCGGCATCGGCAAGGACGACACGCTCTACGCCCGGTCGGCCGGCACGGTCGTCTTCGGCCAGCAGCGCGGCAAGCGGATCGTGTCGATCGCGCCGCACGACGCCGAGTAGCGCCGGCCGCCTAGATGCCGTAGGGCCGCCCGCGCTGCTGGCGCCGGGTGGTCGCCAGCGGCTCGGGGTCGGGCTTCGGGTGCGTCTCGAGCCAGGCCTGGGCCGCGGCCGTCGCTTCGCGCGCCTTCGTCGCGACGTCCGCGTCCGGCCCGGGCGGCGTCACGACGCCGAGCTCGGCGAGCTGGTGCAGCATCGAATCCAGCGGGGAGTGCGCGTGGCACCACGGCTCCGGGTACTGCGCGCCCTGCTTCGCCGTGGCCACCCATTCGACGAGCAGCCAGTCGCTCAGCCGCACCCTGTCGGGGAAGCCGGCGAAGTTCAGGCCGGGGGTCATGTGGGCTGGCTAACCGGGCGGATCAGGATCTCGTTGACGTCGACGTGCGGCGGCTGCGCCACGGCGAACATGATCGCACGGGCGATGTCGCTCGGTTCGAGGGCGCCGGACACGGGGTTGTCGAAGAACGGCGTGTCGACCATGCCCGGCTCGATCGAGGTCACGCGCACGCCGCTGTCGTCGAGCTCCTGGCGCGCGGACTCGGCCATCGCCGTGACGGCGTGCTTCGTGGCGCTGTAGAGCGAGCCGGGCAGGGCGCGGCGCCCGGCGACCGAGCTCGTCAGCACCAGGTGCCCGACCGAGTCCTTCAACGCGGGCAGCGTCGCGCGGATCGTGTAGGCGCAGCCGAGGACGTTGGTGAGCACCATGTCGCGCCACTGCTCGGGGCTCTCCTTCAGAAAGCCGCGCGCCGCCCCGAAGCCCGCGTTGGCGAACGCGACGTCGAGACGGCCGAAGGCGTCGAGGGCCGCCTGCACCATCGTCTCCTGTTGGTCGAACTCGGTGACGTCGCATGTGACGGCGATCGCTCGTTGCGCGCCGCCGAGCTTCTCGGCGAGCGCCTCGAGCTTGTCGGTCGAGCGGGCGGCGAGCACGAGCCGGTACCCGGCGGCCGAGGCCTGCCGTGCCGTCGCGGCGCCGATGCCGCTCGAGGCGCCGGTGATGAGGAAGACGGGGTCGTCGGCCATGGGTTCTCCTTCGTGGGGTGGGGGCGAGGGTCCAGCCGCCGCACGGTGACCCCCTAACGTTGGCACGCACATGCTCTACGACAAGGCGCGCATCCAGGTGCTGGCCGGTGGCGGCGGCGACGGCTGCCTGAGCTTCCGGCGCGAGGCGCACGTCCCGCACGGCGGGCCCGACGGCGGCGACGGCGGGCACGGCGGCGACGTCGTCCTCGTCTGCGACGACTCGCTGCGCGACCTGCAGTCCTTCAAGCGCAGCGTGCACTACAAGGCCAAGCGCGCCGGCCATGGCGAGGGCGCGCTGCGCCACGGCGCCGACGGCCCGCCGCTGGAGGTCCGCGTCCCGCCCGGCACGCAGGTCGCCTCCTGGGACGGCAGCACGCACGACCTCGTCGTACCCGGCCAGCGCGTGGTCGTCGCCCGCGGTGGCTCGGGCGGGCGCGGCAACAAGAAGTTCGCGAGCTCCACGACCCAGGCGCCGCGGATGCGCGAGCGCGGCCTGCCGGGCGAGGAGGGCTGGATCGACCTGCGCCTGAAGCTGCTCGCCGACGTCGGCCTCGTCGGACTGCCCAACGCGGGCAAGTCCTCGCTGCTGGGGCGCATGACGCGGGCGGCGCCGAAGGTCGCCGCGTACCCGTTCACCACGCTGGAGCCGGTGCTCGGCACGCTCGACGGCCCCGACCGCCAGCTCATCATCGCCGACATCCCGGGGCTCATCGAGGGCGCCAGCGACGGCGCCGGTCTCGGCCACGACTTCCTCGCCCACGTCGAGCGCACGCGCCTGCTCGTGCACGTGCTCGACCTGGCTGCGCTCGACGGCTCCGACCCGGTCGCCAACCACGCGACGATCGAAGCCGAGCTGCGCGCGCACGACCGGCGGCTGGCCGCGCTGCCGCGGCTGCTGGCGCTGTCGAAGGCCGACCTCGTGCCCGCGCAGGCGGCCGAGCGCGCGGCGGCGCGGTGGCGCGAGCGCCTCGGCGCCGACGTGCCGGTGCTCGTGACCTCCTCGGCGACCGGCGCGGGCACCGACGAGCTCGCGCTCGAGCTCCTGCGCCGCGTGCCGCTGAGCGGCGCCGTGGCGACCGGCGAGCTCATCGCGCTGGAGGACGCGCCCGCCGTCGAGCACCGCGTCTTCCGGCCGGCGGCGAACCGCGGCTTCCGGGTGCAGCGCGTCGACGACGGCGTCTTTCGCGTGGAGGGCGACGGCGTCGAGCGGCTGCTCATGCGCCACGACCTCGACAACGACGAATCGCTCGCCCACGTGGAGGGCCGGCTGCGCCGGATGGGCATCATCACCGCGCTCGAGGCGCAGGGCTTCGAGCCCGGCGACGACGTCGAGATCGCGGGCGTGATGTTCGAGCTGCACCCCGGATAGCGGCGCCGGGCGCAGCGGGCGGCGCAACCTTCGCGCTCGCAGCGGTGTTGTCTCTGGGACGCGAAAACCAACGATCAGGGGAGGTCGGCGTGCGGGCAGGCAGAGACGACAGGGCAGCGGTGATGGGGACGCGGCGCGCCGCAATTGATTACGGTTGCGCGCCGATGCGCCTTCGCAACATCTCCCTGCTGACCGTCCTGCTCGTGTGCCTGTGCGCACCCGCGGCCCATGCGTCGCCCGACCAGGCGTCGATCATGATGGACGACGACCAGCTGCTGTACCGCGACAACGTGACGCAGACGCGCACGTTGGTGACGATGCGCTCCATGGGCGTCGAGGCCGTGCGCGCGACCATGCTCTGGCGGATCGTCGCCGAGGGCGCCGATCTCACGAACAAGGAGATCGAGCGCATCAAGGGCGCCAAGAACCGCGACCGGGCGCGGGCCCAGCGCGCGCGCTTCAAGCCGACCGACCCGCGCACGTACCCGACCCGCAACTGGGATCGCTACGACAACCTCGTCAAGGAGGCGACGAAGCTCGGCATGCGCGTGTTCTTCACGATCACGGGCCCCGGTCCGAGCTACGCGCACAAGATCGCGCCGCCCGCGCAGCGCCGCAACGCCGGCACGTACCGGCCGTACCCGTCGCGCTTCCGGTCCTTCGTCGAGGCGATCGGCAAGCGCTACTCGGGCAACTACCGCGACGAGAACGCGATCCGCCGGGCGCTGCCGCGCGTGTCGATCTGGTCGCTGTGGAACGAGCCCAACCAGGCGGGCTGGCTGTCGCCGCAGTGGGAGAAGGTCGACGGCCAGGTCGTGCCCGTGGCGCCGGCGCTCTACCGCGAGCTGCATCAGGCCGGCGTCCAGGGCCTCGAGCGCGCCGGCCACGGCAGCGACGCCATCTTCCTCGGCGAGACCGCGCCGCTGGGCTCGGACGCGACCGGGCCGACCAGCGGCCTGCGCCCGGTGCCGTTTCTGCGCGAGATGCTCTGCCTCAAGGTCGACGGCACGCCGTACCTCGGAGAGGACGCCGCCCGCCGGCGCTGCCAGGACTTCGTCAAGAACCCGACGCTGAAGGCGACGGCGTTCGCCCACCACCCCTACACGAAGAAGACCGCGCCAACGGTGGCGCCGAAGAGCCCCGACGAGATCACGATCGCCAACATCGGCACGCTCGGGCCGCTGCTGGACGCGCTCGCGGTGCAGTCCGCGGGCCGCATCGCCGCCGACCTGCCGATCTTCCTCACGGAGTTCGGCTACGAGAGCGAGCCCGATCCGCGCAACGGCATCTCGTTCATGCGCCAGGCGGAGTTCAACCAGCTTGCCGAGTTCCTCGCCTACAACGACCCGCGCGTGGCGGCGACCACGCAGTTCCTGCTCAAGGACGCCGCGCCGCTGCTGCGCTCGCCGATCACCGGCAAGAAGTACAAGAAGGGCTCGCGCGAATACTGGTTCACCTACCAGTCGGGGCTCTACAACACGCGCAACCGCGCCAAGCCCGCGGCCTATGCGTACTCGTTCCCGCTCGTCGTCTATCCGGCCGGCGACGGGGTCAGCGTCTCGTTCTGGGGCCAGATGCGCTTCCGCCCGAACAACTCGGAGGACGTCGTGCTCTTCCTCTGGCGCCCGAACAGCAAGGCGCCCTGGGTGCAGCTCTCCGACGCGATCTCGACGTCGCCGCGCGGGTTCTTCGGCGGCTCGGTGGCGATCCCCGCCCCCGGCGGCGAGTACGGCGCGGCCTACTACGTGCCGCCGACGGAGACCGCGCCCGCGAAGCTCGCGGCGTACTCGCTGCCGGCGAAGCTGGGCTAGGCAGCACGCACGGCGTGGCGGCCATGCGCGCGTAAGCTGGCGCGCGTGGCCCGCTACGTCATCAAGCTCGGTTCGAGCATCGTCGCGCAGGACGACGGCGAGCTGCGCGCGGACGTCATCGAGCGCATCTGCGCCGAGGCGGCGGCGCGCCACGCGAGCGGCCACGACATCGTGCTCGTGACGAGCGGGGCGATCGCTCGCGGCATGCGGGTGATGGGCCTGCCCGTGCGCCCGCGCGCGATCGATGGACCTGCAGGCGGCCAGCGCCGTCGGCCAGGGCAAGCTCTACCGCGTCTACGACGAGCTGCTGCGGACCCACGGGATCACGTCGGCACAGGTGCTGCTGACGTTCTTCGACATGAGCGCGCGGACGCACTACCTCAACGCGCGCGGCACCCTGGGCAGGCTGCTGGACTGGCGCGTGCTGCCGGTCATCAACGAGAACGACACGACGACGACCGACGAGATCTCCTTCGGCGACAACGACTTCCTCGCCGCCCAGGTCGCGATGCTGGTCGGCGCCGACCTGCTGGTCCTGCTGACCGACGTCGAGGGGCTCTTCACGGCCAGCCCGCACACCGACCCCGACGCGCGGTTGGTGCCCGCGGTGACCGACTTCGCCGCGCTGGGCGACCTGGCGATCGGGCACACGACCTCGCCGCTGGGCACCGGAGGCATGCGCTCGAAGGTCGTCGCCGCGGAGATGGCGACGGCCGGCGGCATCGAGACCGTCATCTGCAGCGGGCTGCGGCCGGGTGCGCTGAGTGCCGCGCTCGACGGGCAGCCGGAGGGCACGCGCTTCGCCGCCGGCGAGGCGCGCTACTCGTCGTTCAAGCTGTGGCTGCGCTACGCGAAGCCGGCGCGCGGGACGGTGGTCGTCGACGCCGGCGCCGCGCGGGCGCTGCGCGACGGCGGCACGTCGCTGCTGCCGGTCGGGATCACCGAGGTGCGCGGCTCCTTCGACGCCGGCGACGCCGTGCAGGTCGCGCACGGCGCGATCGTCATCGGCAAGGGGATCTGCAACTACGCCGCCGACGAGCTCGGCCAGGTCAAGGGGATGAAGTCCGCCGCCGTGCGCGGGGTGATGCCGCGCGCGACCGACGAGGCGATCCACCGCGACTACTTCGTCCTGAGCTGATCCGGGTTCGAGCCGAGCCGAGCCGAGCCGATCCGAGCCGATCCGAGCCGAGCCGAGCCGGGCTGAGCCGCTGACTGACGTACCCTTCGTCGATGGCGACGGCGACCCGCACGGTCTCGGACATCTGCCTGGCGGCGCGCGCCGCCGCGCGCGCCCTGGCGGCGCTGGACACCGCGACGAAGAACGCCGCGCTCGAAGCGATCGCCGATGCGCTGATCGCCCGCACCGACGAGATCGTCGAGGCCAACGGGCGCGACATGGAGGCGGGCCGCGCCGCCGGCCTGAGCGAGGCCCTGCTCGACCGCCTGGCGCTCGACCCGGCCCGGATCGCCGGGATCGCGGCCGGCACGCGCGCGATCGCGGCGCTGCCGGACCCCGTCGGTGAGGTCGTCGAGGGCAAGCGCCTGCCCAACGGGCTGGACGTGCGCATGCTGCGCGTGCCCTTCGGCGTCGTCGCGGTGGTCTACGAGGCGCGCCCGAACGTCACGATCGACGCCGCGTCGCTGTGCCTGAAGTCGGGCAATGCCATCGTGCTGCGCGGGTCGTCGTCGGCGGCGCACTCCAACGCCGTGCTGGCGGCGATCGCCGCGCAGGCGGCGGTCGGCGCGGGCGTGCCCGAGGGCGCGATCGGGCTGGTCGGCGGCGGCGGTCGCGAGGAGCTCGCCGAGCTGGCGACCCAGGACGGCGTCGTGGACCTCATCTTCCCGCGCGGCGGGGAGGGGCTGAAGGCGGCGCTGAAGGCCGTCGCCACCGTGCCCGTGATCTACGCGGCGTCGGGCAACTGCCACGTCTTCGTCGACGCGTCGGCCGACCTCGACGCCGCCGAGGCGATCATCGTCAACGCCAAGGTGCAGAAGCCGAGCGTCTGCAACGCCGCCGAGACGCTGCTCGTGCATGGCGGCGCGGCCCCCGCGTTCCTGCCGCGCGCGTTGGCCGCGCTGCAGGCCGCCGGCGTCGAGCTGCGCGTCGACGGGCGCACGCGCGCCCTGGCGGGGGAGCTCGCGGGGTCGCTGCATGACGCCACCGACGCGGACTGGGACACCGAGTTCCTCGCGCTCGTCCTCGCGGTGCGGGTGGTCGACTCGGTCGACGAGGCGATCGAGCACATCAACGCCCATGGCTCCGGCCACTCCGAGGCGATCGTGACGGGCGACACGCGCAGCGCGCGGGCCTTCGAGCGCGGCGTGGACGCCGCCTGCGTCTACGTCAACGCCTCCACGCGCTTCACCGACGGCGGCGAGTTCGGCATGGGAGCCGAGATCGGCAACTCGACGCAGAAGCTGCACGCGCGCGGGCCGATCGGCGTGCGCGAGCTGTGCACGCTGAAGTACGTGGTCGCCGGAGACGGCCACGTGCGCCCGTGATCGGGTTCCAGCGCCGCCCGCGTGGCCCGGATCGGCATCCTCGGCGGCTCGTTCAACCCGCCCCATCTGGCCCATCTGCTCTGCGCGTCGGAGGCCGCCGCCCAGCTCGGGCTCGATCGCGTGCTGCTGACGCCGGTCGCCGCGGCGCCGCACAAGGAGGCCGAGCAGGACCCCGGCGCGGACGTGCGGCTCGAGCTCTGCCGCATGGCGATCGCGGGCGACGAGCGCCTCGGCCTCTGCGATCTGGAGGTGCGGCGCGGGGGACCGTCGTACACGGTCGATACCCTGAGGGAGCTTCATGCGCGTACGCCGGAGGACGACCTGACCTTCATCGTCGGGGGCGACATCGCCCTTGGACTCCCGAGCTGGCACGAGCCGGAGGCGGTGCTCGGTCTGGCACGGCTGGCGGTCGCCGAGCGGTCGGGGGTCGATCGCGAGGAGATCGTCTCGCGCCTGGCGCAGCATTTCGGAGCGGCGGCAGCGCAGACGGTGTTCTTCGACATGCCGCGGGTGGACATCTCGTCCTCGCAGATCCGGCGCCGCGTCGCGCAGGGGGCTCCGATTCGCTATCTCGTACCCGACGCTGTTGCCGAGCGGATCGCTCGAGGAAGGCTCTATCGATGACCCCAGACCTGCTCGCAGAGACGATCGCCGCGCAGGCGGCGGACAAGAAGGCGATCGACGTCGTCGAGCTCGACGTGCGCGGCGTCGTGAGCTACACGGACTTCTTCCTCGTCTGCTCGGGCAACACGGCGCGCCAGGTCAAGGCGATCCACGACGGCATCCACCAGGCGCTCAAGGACGAGCACGGGATCCTGCCGCGCCGCGTCGAGGGCCAGACCGAGGCGACCTGGATCCTCATGGACTACCTCGACGTCGTCGTGCACATCTTCACCCCCGAGGCGCGCGACTTCTACCGCCTCGAGCAGCTCTGGGGCGAGGTGCCCGCGCGGGCCATGGAGCCGGCCGAGGCCTGAGCCCGGCGGGCGGCCGCGGGGCGGCGGGGCGCGCGCCGATTCCCGCATTTTGCGGCAATCGCGCCGCCCGCGAGTAGGGCGCGGCCCGCCGCTCTGGTAGACCCGGCGCGTGCCGCGCGCGCTGCTGACGATCCTGCTGCTGGCCGGCGCGCTCCTGCCGGCCGCCGCCTGGGCGGCCGAACCGCCCAATCAGAACGACCCGTGCTCGCGGGGCGGCCGCGACAGCTGCGGGACGACGGGGGTCGGCAGCTACGAGACCTATCGCTACGGCCTGCGCTGGTTCGGCGACTACCGCCGCGCCGTCCCGGGCGTGAAGGGCGCCACGTTCTGCCTGGACCTGCGCTTCTGGTATCCGTCGCGCAAATTCGACTTCGCGCTGCGGACCGCGAGCGATCCGTTCCGAAACCGCGCCGGCAAGGTGATCAGCGCGGCCAACCTCGCGCGGATGTCCTACGCGATCCACCGCTTCGGCGACTCGGGCCGGCGCAGCGGCCAGCAGGCGGTGATGCTCTACGTGCACCAGCTCATGGCCGACGGCGCGCCCGGCGAGGTCAACCCGGCGGCGCTCGGGTCCACCGTGCAGTCCACGTTCCGGCGTGTCGCGCGCGACAGCGCCCGCTACGCCGGGCCGTACCGGCTGGAGACGAGCCTGCCGTCCGGCGCCACGGCGCTGCCTGTGCGCCGGCGCACGACGCTGACGGCCCGCGTGATCGCGGCGTCGGGCGCGGCCGTGCCCAACGTCCGGCTCGATCTCGACCTCGCGGGCGCCGGCACGCTGTCTGAGAGCGTGCGGACGGATGCCCGCGGGGTTGCGCGGATCGCGCTCACGCCGACCGACGCCCGCAACGGGGTGCAGGGGACGATCCGCTCGGAGCTCGTCGCCGCGCCGAGCCCCGCGATCTACGTGCCGCGCCGCGCCGACGCCGCGCGCAACGGCCAGCGCCTCGCCGCGCCGGCCACGACCCGCGTCAGCCGGACGGTCGCGATCGACGTCACGCCCGCGAAGATCGCCGTCGGCACGACGGCGGCGCCGGCGGTGCTGGCGCTGGGCGAGGTCAGCCGCGACACCGTGGCGATCTCCGGCGCCTTCGCCGGCTGGCGCGCCGACGTCGAGGTCCGCCTCTACGGGCCGGCGCGGACGCGCGAGACCATCGCATGCAGCGGCGAGCCGGCGGCGAGCACGACGTACAGCGCGGGGCTCGGGCCGTCGACGACGCCGCCGCTCGTGCCGCCGCGGCCGGGCTGGTACGGCTATCAGCTCGTCATCCCGAGCAGCGACGACGTCACCGGGCTGACGACG
This sequence comes from uncultured Actinomycetes bacterium, assembly GCA_963709935.1. Lineage (GTDB taxonomy): Bacteria > Actinomycetota > Thermoleophilia > Solirubrobacterales > Solirubrobacteraceae > CADCVQ01. The sequence continues at coordinate 92,359 of CAVPYM010000014.1, forward strand.
CCCTGCGGCGAGGCGTCCGAGCTCGTCAAGGTCGAGGCGCAGCCGACCGTCAAGACGCAGGTCAGCGCGCCGGCCGTCGATCCGGGTGCCGCCGTCACGGACACCGTGGCCGTGGAGGGGCTCGGCGGCGAGGCCGTGACGGTGCTCGCGACGCTGCACGGGCCGTACCCGTCGGCGGACAAGATCACATGCGAGGGCCCGCCGGTCTGGAGCGGGTCCTTCGAGGCGGCGACGGACGGCTCCTACGTGACGGACGCCGTGAAGCTGACCGTGCCGGGCTACTACACCTACCGCGAGTCGATCGCGGCGAGCGAGTTCGTGCGGGCGGTGCAGACGCCGTGCGCCGAGGCGGCGGAGACGACGATCGTGCGCGGCCGCCCGCAGATCACGACGCAGGTCAGCGCCCTGGAGACCGCGCCGGGAGCGACGATCACCGACAGCGTGGTCGTCAGCGGGCTGGGCGCGCTGAGCGCGACCGTGAACGTCGAGCTGTGGGGGCCGTTCCCGACGCGCGAGGCGATCCGCTGCGACGGCACGCCGCTGGCGACCTCGACCCTCGCGGTCAGCGGCGACGGGACGTACACGAGCGCGCCGACGACGCTCGACCACGCGGGCTACTACAGCTACCGCGAGTCGATCCTCCCGACCGTCGCGCACGAGGGAGCCGTCACCGCCTGCGGGGAGGTCACCGAGACGACGCTCACGCGGGCGACGCCGGCCGTGACGACGGTCGTCTCCAACCAGGTCGTGCGGCCCGGCGCGCGGATCTTCGACCGCATCCGGGTGACGGGGCTGGGCCGCACCCCGGCGGAGGTCGAGGTGCGCCTGTTCGGCCCGTACGCGAGCCGCGAGGCGATGACCTGCGCGGGCGAGCCGTACTGGAAGGGCACGGTGTCGGTGGGCGGGGACGGCGAGGTGCGCTCGCCGCAGGTGCGCCTGTCGCGCGCGGGCTTCTACACGTACCGCGAGCGGATCGTCGGAACGCCGCTCGTGGTCGGCGTCGACACGTTCTGCGGCGAGGAGACCGAGACGACGCTGGCGCGGCCACTGATCCTGACCGGGCGCGGCGAGCCCACTGGCCGCACTGCGCTCGCGACGGCTGGCGCCGCGACGTCGACCAGCGCCGCTGCGCCGACGCACGTCACGCTGCGGCGGCTCGGGATCGACGCGCCGATCTATGACGTCGACGTCGACACCCGCGAGGGCGTCCTCGACGTCCCGCCGAACATCGACCGCGTCGGCTGGTGGCGCGATGGGGCGGCGCCGGGGTCGTCCTCCGGCACGATCCTGCTCGCCGGCCATGTCGACAGCGCGCGGCGCGGGGCGGGGGCGTTCTACGCGCTGAAGGGCGCGCGCCGGGGCGACACGATCACGGTGCGCTCGAATGACGCCAAGACGCGCAGCTACCGCGTCACGTCGATGCGCCGCGTGCGCAAGGCGGCGCTGCCGACGGGAATCTTCACGCGCACGGGAGAACGCCGGCTCGTGCTCGTGACCTGCGGCGGCCCGTTCGAGACGAGAACGAAGCGCTACCGCGACAACATCATCGTCACTGCTGTTCCGCGCTGAGCCGCGCCGGCAAGCCTCGAACACAGGCTCACCGTGACGCGGTCGCGGGAGTGGAGCTGAGGGGGCTCGAACCCCTGACCTTTCGGCTGCCAGCCGAACGCTCTCCCAGCTGAGCTACAGCCCCAAGCGGGTAATCGGCAGCCATCTTAACACCGACGAGCTGGCCGTTCCGCGCTGGGCCGAGGCGGAGGTGAGCGAACGTGCGGCGTTCGAACTCGGCGATCGGCAGGAAGAAGCACCGATCGAGCTCGCGGCAGTAAGCGGCGATGCCGTCGACCTCGGTTGCGTCGTAGGTCGTGACGACGTAGCCGCGCGACGGGCTATGCCGGCTCGTCCGCAGGCGGATGGCGATGACGAGGCCGTTGCGCGTGGCCGTCTTGCACTGGATCCGCAGCAATCGCCGACCCGTGTCGAAATCAGATCGCAACGCGCGCCGTCGGTCATCGGGCGGTACACGTCGATGCCCAGATCGGCCGCCTCGGCGGCGATCTTCAACTCGGCCAACCCGCCCTTCTGACTCGACGTGAGCTCCATGACCATACGAACACTAGTTCGTATGGCGGATGGAACACCGTCAGCGCGGCCGGCGCGGGATGAACTCCGGGACGTCGGGGTCCGACGACGACGACGACGCCGAACGTGAGCGCGAGGCCGAGGCCGGCCGGTCGCGGTCCAGGCGCCCGATCGGCCCGCCGAGGTCGGGGTCGACGCGATCCAGCCGCGCGGTCATCTCGGCGTGGGCGGCGCGGATGTCGAGCAGAAGCCGCTCGGCGTTGGCGCGCAGCGAGTCCGACAGCTCGTGCAGGTGCCCGCTCAGCGTCTCGCCATCGCGCAGCACCTCGCGCGTGGCCAGGCGCGCCTCGTAGAGCAGCTCGCGTGCGCTCTTGGCCGCCTTGTCCTCCGCCGCGCGCGCGGCCGCCTCGGCCTCGGAGCGGGCGTCCTGCGCGGCGACCTCGGCCTCGTCGAGCGCCGCGCGCGCGGCGGCCTCGGCCTCGGCGCGCATCGCGTCCGCGGCCGCCTCGGCGGCGGCCACGGCCTCCTTCGCCTTCGCCTTCGCGGCAGCCCGCACCGCGGCAGCCTCGTCGTCGGCCGCCCCGACGCGCAGCTCGGCGGCGCGCTCGGCTTCGGCGATGCGCTCGCTCGCGCGCGCCTCGGCGGCGGCGCGCAGCTCCTCGGCGGTCCGCTCGGCGGCCTGCACGATCTGCTCGACATGGCGCGCCGCGGACCCGGCACCGTTGGAAGCTCGCTGCTGCGCCATGACCGACGATGGTAGGCAGCCGCGTGTGCGGGCGGCGCAAGAACACCACCACCGGCGCGCGCCGCGACGTGCGCCATCCTAGGTCGGTGCCGCCGGTCGCGAAGGTCGAGCCGATCACGACGGCCCGTGCCCTGCGCGGGCCGTTTGACTACCTGCGCCCGGACGGCGTCGGCATCGGCTCCGTGCTCGTCGTCCCGTTCGGCCACCGCGACGTCGTCGGCGTGGTGGTCGGCCTCGCCGACGCCTCGCAGCTGCCCGCGGACCGGCTGGCCGCGCCGCGCCGCGTGCTCGACCACGACCTGCCGCCCGAGCTCGTCGAGCTGGCCCTCTGGATGGCCGACGAGTACTGCTCGACGCCGGCCCGCGCGCTCGCGCTCGTGTCGCCGCCGCCGGGGGCACGCGCGAAGCTCGTCTGGTGGGCGCGACCCACGCCACAACCACCGCCGCAGGCACGCCCGCCCACCGCGCGCCAGCAGGCGCTGCTCGCCGAGCTGCCGCGCGCGGCCGGCGCAGACCTGGCCGCGCTGCGCCGCCTCGAGTCCCGCGGCCTCGTCGCGCTGACCCGCCGCCCGGCGCGCCGCCGCGTCCACCACGAGAGCGTCGGCGCCCGCCGCCCGCAACCCGCCCTGACCGCCGACCAGGCGCTCGCGCTCGCCGAGATCGAGGCCGCGATGGGCGCGCCGGCGGACGGGATCGCAGCAGCGCCCCGCCCGCTGCTGCTGCATGGCGTCACGGGCTCGGGCAAGACCGAGGTCTACCTGCGCGCCGCCGCCACCGCGCTCGCGCAGGACCGCGGCGTGATCGTGCTCGTCCCGGAGATCGCGCTGACGCCGCAGATCGTCAGCCGCTTCGTCGACCGCTTCGGCGACACCGTCGCGGTGCTGCACTCCAAGCTCGCCGCCGGCGAGCGCCACGACGAGTGGAGCCGCCTGCGCGCGGGCACCGCGCGGGTCTGCGTCGGCCCGCGCTCGGCCGTCTTCGCGCCGATCGAACGGCTCGGGCTGATCGTCGTCGACGAGGAGCACGACGCCTCCTACAAGCACGAGGGCGACCCGCGCTACGACGCCCGCCACGTCGCCATGCGCCGCGCCGAGCGGGCCGGCGCGCTGCTCGTCGCGGGCAGCGCCACGCCGCGGCCCGAGAGCGTCCACGCGCTGCGCCGCGTGCGCCTGCCCGCCCGCGTCGACGGACGGCCGCTGCCGCCGGTGCAGATCGTCGACATGCGCGAGACGCGGGGCGCGCTGCACCCCGACACGAGCCACGCGCTCGTCGACGCGCCCAAGGCGATCGTCCTGCTCAACCGCCGCGGCTGGTCGAACTTCGTCGACTGCCGCGCCTGCGGCCACGCCTGGACGTGCCCGCACTGCGACGTCTCGCTGGTCCTGCATCGCGCCCAGCACGTCCTCGCCTGCCATCACTGCGGCCACCGGGAGCGCGTGCCGCAGCGCTGCACGGAGTGCGGATCGGTGTCGATCGGGCGGCACGGCGCGGGCACCGAGCGCCTCGAGCACGACCTCGCGCAGGTCGGCCACGAGGTCTTTCGCCTCGACGCCGACGTGCGCGACGCCGGCGCCCTGCTGCGCCGCTTCGAGCGGGCGCCGCGCGGGATCCTGCTCGGCACGCAGATGGTCGCCAAGGGCCACGACTTCCCCGACGTGACGCTCGGCGTCGTCGTTGACGCCGACGGCACGCTGCGCTTCCCCGACTTCCGTGCCGAGGAGCGCACGTTCGCGCTCGTCGTCCAGCTCGCCGGCCGCGCCGGCCGCGGCCCGGGCGGCGGGCGCGTGATCGTCCAGACGATGGCTCCCGCGGCCGCGTCGATCGCCGCCGCCGCCCGCCACGACGCCGACGGCTTCCTCGCCGGCGAGCTCGCGCGCCGCGCGGCGCTGCGCTACCCGCCGTTCTCGCACCTGATCCGGATCGTCTGCTCGGCCGAGGACCCGCACGCGGTCGCCGACGCCGCGACCGCGGTCCGCGCCGCGCTCGGCGACATCGCCGGCGCGACGATCCTCGGCCCGGCGCCGCTCTTTCGCCTGCGCGGCCGCGAGCGGGCGCAGCTCGTCGTCAAGGGCGCCCACCGAGCCGCCGCCGTGCGCGCTGCCGGTGCCGCGGTGAGCGCCGTCGCGGGCGAGCGGGCGCGGCGCGGGGTCGCGTTCTCGGTCGACGTCGATCCGCAGTAGCGCGATCTAGACTTCAGGCGATGTTGCGCCTTGCAAGCTGGATCAGGCCGGCGGGTGGAAGTCCCGCTCCGGTAGGCGCTGGAGCGCCGGGTAGCAGGCCCCGGTCTCGGGGAGAGTTCCCCGTGGCCGAGCGGGGCGTCGAGAGCCTCTTTGGAGCGAGCAAGCGCGTGGGCTGGGATTGCAGCCTCGTCACAGTCACGATCGGGGAGCCGAGCCGCTCATGTCACGGCGAAGGCGATGTCCGCCAGTCCCATTTCGGAATCGGGTGCGGCGGGTCCCTGCGGGGTAGGGAGACTTGCGCGCGCGCAAGGTCTGATCGCGGAACGTGGGAGACTCGTCTGGCCAGCTTCGTCAGCGAAGACCGCTCGTGTAAGCCGATGGCGAAGTCGAGTGGAGGTCAGCGGGAGTCCGACGGGGTCGTAGTAGTGCAGATCGGCGTGCAGAACAACGCGCCGGGAGCGAAGGACCCCGACGTTGATCGCGCCTGTGTAGGACGTGAGTGTCAGGGCATGCCCGCTTTGCGGGCCAAGCACCCCGGTGGGCTTAGGCCCGTCGAGCCGTCGGTGAGCGAAATGGCGATGTTCGCCACTTGCCGCGGTCACGCACTCGCAACGCCACGATGCAGGCTATGGGTAGCGGCCAAGCGCCCACAACGTCCGCCGCAACACGCCAAACGGTCTCGTTGGGGTGACTCCTCGCGGGCGGCGTGCTGTCGTTGGGATCTCGTCGGTCGCGTTGCCGCGCCAGGAGGATCATCGGTACGCCGTGTGCGGGAACACCGCACGCACGGATTGAGAGGGGAATCTGGAAACGGACTCGCTTAGGCGAGTACCGCGCCAGTGACTACCAATGGCAGACGAGGTGGGACCGATCGAGGCGACGGGTGAGGAGGCGGGGCGCGAGGCGGCCCCCGTGCTGGACCCGGAGCGCGAGGCGCCGCCCGCGCTGGACCCGGAGGTCCTCGCCCGCCGCGACGAGGCGCTGCGCTACGTGCGCAAGCTCGGCGACCCGATCCTCAAGACCAAGGCCCGACCGGTCGAGCGCTTCGACGCGGAGCTGCGCGAGGAGGTCATGCGCATGGGGTCGCTCATGCACGACGCGCTCGGCATCGGCCTGGCCGCGCCGCAGGTCGGGATCGCCCATCGCCTGCTCGTCTACCGCGTCGAGCCCGACAGCCCGATCGTCGCGCTCGTCAACCCCGAGATCACCTGGTCCAGCCGCGACGAGGAGATCTCCGAGGAGGGCTGCCTGAGCCTGCCGTTGATCCACGTCGACGTCGAGCGCCCGGTGGCCGTGCTCGTCAACGCGCGCGACGAGCACGGCGCCGAGATCGTCATCGAGGCCACCGGCCTGGAGGCGCGCGTCATCCAGCACGAGATCGACCACCTCGACGGCATCCTCATCCTGGATCGCACGAGCCGCGAGCAGCGCAAGGCGGCCATGCGCGCGCTGCGCGAGGCCGAGCAGGCCCGCGCCGCGAGCCTCGCGTGACGCGGACCGTCTTCCTCGGCACCTCCGGCTTCGCCGCGGCGGTCCTCGCCCGGCTGGCCGACAGCCCGCACCGGCCGCAGCTCGTCGTGACCCGGCCGGACCGACCGGCGGGCCGCGGGCGCCGGCTCTCGCCGCCGCCGATCGCCGCCGCCGCGCGCGCGCTGGGCCTGGAGCTCGACCAGCCCGCGAGCGTCAACGCCGAGGATGCCCGGGCCCGGATCGCCGCCGCCACCCCCGACGTCGTGGTCGTCTGCGCGTTCGGGGCGCTCATCCGCGAGCCGCTGCTGTCGGACTTCGAGATGCTCAACGTCCACCCCTCGCTGCTGCCGCGCTGGCGCGGCGCGGCCCCGGTGGAGCGCGCGATGATGGCGGGCGACCGGGAGACCGGCGTCTGCATCATGCACGTCACCGCGGGCCTGGACAGCGGCCCGGTCTGCCTCATGGGGCGCGAGCCGATCGCGCCCGACGACACGTACGGCACGCTGACCCCGCGCCTGCAGGAGCTCGGCGCCGACCTGCTCCTGCGGGTGCTCGACGAGCGCCCGGGCTGCACCGAGCAGACCGAGGACGGCGTCACCTACGCCGAGAAGATCGGGCCTGCCGACCGTACGCTCGACCCCGCGGCGAGCGCAGCAGTCAACGACCGCGTGGTGCGCGCCCTGACGCCGCACATCGGCGCCCGCGTAGGGCTCGCCGATGGCGCCTTTCTCGGCGTGCTGCGCGCGGCGGTGCGCGAGCCGGATGCCGGGGGCGAGCTGCGCGCCGAGAGCGGCCGGCTGCTGCTGGGCGGTCTCGAGCTGCTCGAGGTCCAGCCCGCCGGCGGCCGGCCGATGGACGCGGCGGCGTACCTGCGCGGCCGCGGTCTGTGACGGCGAGCGCTATGTCGGCGCACGGGTGCTGGAGTTCAGTGTTGATCCGCTGTCGCGTGGACCGGTCGTCGTGATCGCGTGGCTGAACCGCGGCTCTGAGGGCGTGAGTCGGTCTGGCTCCCGGCCGTGGCGCCGGGGCCTGCGTGCGGGGGAGCGTGGCGCGTTTGTGTTCGTAGCGAACAGAAACGCGCCACGCTGCGGCCCCTGGGGAGTGCGGGCAAGCGCGATGGCGCGAAATACCCGCTACGCGGGGGACCTCCGCCATGACCGGACAACCTCGCACGCACTCCGCGACCGATGACCGACGTCACGCCCGCCCGGCGGGTCGCGTTCGCGGTCGTCCGGCGCGTATTCGAGCAGGACGCCTACGCCGACCGCGCGCTGCACGGCGAGGCGCAGGGCCTCGACCCGCGCGAACGCTCGCTGGCGATGCAGCTCGCCTTCGGCACGGTCCAGCGCAAGCTGACGCTCGACCACTTCGTCGAGCAGCTCGCACGACCGGTCGGCGAGCTCGACCCGCCGACGCTCGCGGCGCTGCGGCTCGGCCTCTACCAGCTCGTCTTCCTCGACGGCGTCGCCGCCCACGCCGCCGTCGGCGAGAGCGTCGAGCTGGCCAAGGGCGGGCGCGGCGGCGGGCACAAGCTCGTCAACGCGGTGCTGCGCCGCGCGTCGCGCGGCGAGCTGCCCGCGCTGCCGCCCGACGACACGCCCGCCGGGGCCGCGATCGCGCATTCCTATCCGCAATGGCTCGTCGAGCTGTGGTGGGAGCAGTTCGGCCCCGGCGAGACACGCGCGCTGCTGCGCGCGGGCAACGCCTCCGGCGAGCTGGCGCTGCGGGTCAACACGCTGCGCGCCGCGCCCGCCGACGTCACCGCCGCGCTGGCGGCGCTCACCCCGGCCGTCCCGGCCCGCCCGGCCGGAGCCGAGCTGCCCGAGGGGCTCGTCGTCGAAGGCGCCTTCGATGCCCATGGTCACCCGCTCTACGCCGAGGGCGCCTACGCGGCCCAGTCGCGAGCGGCGATGCTCGTCGGGCGCGCCCTGGACCCGCAGCCCGGCGAGCGCGTGCTCGACCTCTGCGCCGCGCCGGGCGGCAAGACGACGCATCTCGCCGCGCTCATGGGCGACAGCGGCGAGATCGTCGCCGTCGAGCGCCATGCGGGCCGCGCGCGGGCGCTGCAGCGCACGTGCGAGCGGATGGGGGCCGGCTCGATCCGCGTGGAGCACGCCGACGCGGCGCGCTTCACGACCGCCGCGCCGTTCGATCGCGCGCTCGTCGATCCGCCGTGCAGCGGCCTGGGCACGCTGCAGGGCCATCCCGACCTGCGCTGGCGCATGAACCCCGAGTCGATCGAGCGCCTCGCCCGCGGCCAGGCGAACATCCTCGAGGCGGCGCGCGCCGCCGTCCGCCCCGGCGGCACGATCGTCTACGCGACGTGCACGCTGTCACCTGCCGAGAACGAGGCGGTCGTGGCCGCGTCGGGGCTGTCACTAGACTCCGAGCGCCTCGTGCTGCCCCACCGCGACCGCACCGATGGCTTCTACATCGCCCGCCTGAGCCGCTGATGTCCACCGAGATCGGGATGACCTGCCCCAACTGCCGCGAGCCCTGGCTGCGGCCCGCCAACCTGCCCGGTCGCTACCGCTGCGTGTACTGCCTGCACCGCTTCGAGCTGTGCTCGCTGTGCCCCGACTGCGGCGAGCATTCTACGATCGTGCGCATGTCGAAGACCGCGATCCTGTCCTGCAACGCATGCTCAGCCTCGATGCTGCGCGAGATCTAGAGGCCCCGTGTCCGTACTCAACGAGCGTCACGTCACCCCCTCGATCCTGGCGGCGGACTTCTCCTTCCTCTCCGCCCGGGTGCGCGAGATCATGGACGCCGGCTGCCGCGTCATCCACTGCGACGTCATGGACGGACACTTCGTCCCGCCGATCACCTTCGGCCCGATGGTCGTCTCCGCCCTGCGCGAGTCGCTGCCCGACGAGGCCTACCTCGACGTGCACCTCATGATCGAGCGCCCGGAGCGTCACGTCGCGGAGTTCGCCAAGGCCGGCGCCGACGGGATCACGATCCACGTCGAGGCGACGCCGAACATCGCGTTCACGCTGTCGGCGATCCGCGACCTCGGCTGCAACGCCGGGCTCGTCGTGTCGCCCGGCACGCCGCCCGACTACTTCGGCGAGAACGAGATCGACCTCGCGCTGATCATGACCGTGAACCCCGGCTGGGGCGGGCAGCCGTTTCTGACCAACCAGCTCGACAAGATCAAGCGCGTGCGGGCGATGCTCGGCGACGACATGCCGGTCGAGGTCGACGGCGGCGTGAACCCGCAGACGGCGGCGCAGTGCGCCGACGCCGGCGCGACCTGGTTCGTCGCCGGCTCGGCGATCTTCGGCGCCGACGATCCCGCGGCCGCGTACCGCGAGATCGCCGCGGCGGCCGGCTGCTGACGAACCGCCCGCGGCGTTCCGCTAGTTTCGGGTCCGTGCGGGTGATTCGCAGAGCGCTGCTCCTGACCTTCGCCCTGCTGCTCGCGGCGGCGCCGGCCGCGATGGCGGGGCCGGGCATCACCTTCTATCCCAAGGCGGGCCCGGTCCTCGAGCTGTCGGGCGGGCAGATCGCGTCGATCGCCAACACGGCGGCCCGGACCTACACCCTGCCGCCCGACGCCGAGCAGGCGGGCAGGAAGGTGACCCTGCGCGGGATCTCGATCGGGGCGCTCGTCGCCCGCTCCGGGCAGGGCGCCCAGCGCGTGCAGGTCGTCAAGCGAAACGGCGGCTCGGTCGGCGTCACGCCGGCCAACTTCGCGACGGCGCTCATCGCCGACTCGGGGGCAACGACGTACTACATCCGCTCGTCGGGCGGCGTGGTGGTCGACTTCATCGAGACGAGCGACGTCGCCCTGGAGGTCTCCGTCGACGGCGGCGATCTCGTGGTCAAGGCGAAGGCGAACCGCAAGAAGGTCAAGGTGGGGGAGTCGGTGACGTTCGAGGCCACGGTGTCGGGCGGAAAGCCGAGCGTCGCCTACAGCTACGAATGGGACTTCGGCGAGGGCCCGGTGAACGGCAAGCGGGTCAGCTACAGCCCCGACCTGGCAGGCGTGCTGTTCGCGCAGGTCGAGGTCCGCGACCCCGATCCCGGCTGCACGCTGCGCTGCGGCGGAACCGAGCAGGTCGAGGTCGAGGTCGGCGACGCGCCCGAGGAGCCCGAGGCCCCGGTCGCCGGCGGCGCCAACGGCACCCCGGGCGGCGCCGGCTCGTCGGGCGGCGACGGCGGCGGCGGAACCGGCGGCAGCGGTGGCGGCGGTGGCTCCGGCGCCGGCACGGCGACCGGCGGCGAGGATCCCAGCGCGGAGGAGGCCAATCCCGCGCCCAAGCCCGAGCCCAAGCCACCGCCACCACCGCCCAAGCCATTCGGGACGACGATCTCCGGCGTGCTCATCAACGACACCGGCACGACCGCGCGCAAGCTGCCCGGCGGCAAGCCCGCCGGCGCCGGTGAGGGCGTCCGCGCGGTCAGCGGCGGCGAGACGCCCGGCGGCTTCCCGATGGGCGTCGGCGGGCTGCTCGCGCTCGGCGTGATGTGGGTGGGAGCGCTTCGCGAGCGGCGAGGCGTCAAACTGCGCGTCGCATGAACGCCATCGTCGCTGTCACGGGCGTCGAGGAGATCCTCTTCGAGCTCGCCAACGCGCTGCGCATCCCCGTCTTCGTGGCGGCGATCGCCGCGCTGGTGTTCGTCCTGTTCGACCTCGGCGCGTTCTTCGTCGAGCTCAACCGCCGCCGCCGTCACGGCCGCCGCGAGGAGATGCAGGAGGCGATGAAGAGCGCCCGCCAGGCGCTGGCGGCCCACGACACGGACGCCGCCCAGTTCGCGCTCCTGCCGCTCGCCTCCAGCGCGCAGATGGCCGACACGCTCGTCACGCTCGTCGACGGACACGACCGGCCGGGCATCCACGACCGCCGCGCGAAGGCGCTGGCGGACTTCGACCTCAGCTCCCTGCGCAAGCTCGAGCGCAGCCGCATGCTCGTCCGCTTCGGCCCGGCGCTCGGCCTCATGGGCACCCTGATCCCGCTGTCGCCGGCGCTCGAGGGCCTGGCCGAGGGCGACGTCGCCCAGCTGTCGGACAACCTTCGCGCGGCGTTCAGCGTCACCGTCATCGGCCTGCTCATCGGCGCCGTGGCGTTCTCGATCTCGCTCGTCCGCGACCGCATGTACGCGCAGGACCTCTCCGACCTGGAGTACGTCGTCACCGCGCTCGATCCGCCCGACCAGACCCGATGAACACCCCGTCGCGCAGCCGGGTCACCCCGCGCGCGAGCCGGCGCGGCGACCGCGGCGGCGATCCGCTCGACGGCCTCGTCAACCTCTTCGACCTCGGCATCGTGCTCGCGGTGGCGTTCCTGCTCGCGGCACTGCAGTCGGTCAACCTCTCCGACCTGCTGACGCAGGAGAACGTCACCGTGCTGCGCACGGAGGCCAACAGCCAGACGCTGATCGTCAAGGAGGGCGAGTCGATCAAGACCGTCAAGCTGAGCAAGCAGACCGTGACCGGCTCCGGCCGGCGCGTCGGCGAGGTCTACCGCCTGCAGGACGGGCGCCTGGTCTACGTCACGGGCGAGGGCGGCAAGGTCGTCGACCCGACGCCCTGACCTGAGCCGGCGCGGTAGACGAGCGCCAGCAGGGCGCTCAGCACGGCCGTCGCGCAGCAGTAGCCGACCTCGGTGCGCACCAGCTGGTCGTCGACGACCGGGCTGAGCATCCAGATCACGAAGGCGGCGGCGCTGAGCAGCCACGCGATCGCCGCGCCGAGCGCCTGGCCGCGGGCGAGCGCCGCCTGGTTGAGCGTGCCCGCGATGAGGTGAAAGCCCATCCCGAGCCCCACGAGCGCCAGCCCGGCGCGCGCGATGTCGCGGTCGATGTCGAACACCGTGCGCACGACCGGCGGGCCGATCGCGAAGAGGCCGGCGGCGACCGCCAGCGCGAAGCCGGCGATCGCCAGCACCGTCACGCGAATCGCGCGGCGAAACTCGTCCGCGCCGGCCGTCGCCTGCAGCGCCGCCAGGTGGGGCAGCAGCGAGCCCTGCACGGCCTGGAAGAGCTGCAAGGGCGCCCGCGTGATCATCAGCACGCTGAAGACGACGCCCGCCAGCACGGCGTCGTCGGAGGTTCCCTCGACGGTCAGCACGGCGGCGTTGAGCAGCGTCTGCTCCGCCAGCATGATCGCGAAGACCGCGACCGCGAAGCCGAGGCCACGGCGCATCGTCAGCCCGCCCTCGGTCTCCTGCACCGCGCCCGGGTCCGCCGGCGGGTCGCGGCGCGCGAAGAACCACGGCACGACGAGCAGCGACATGAGCGGCGCGATCGCCATCCCGAGCGCGACCGCCGACTGCCCCGAGGCGATCCCGACGACGACCGCCCCGGCGAAGCAGACCCGCGAGACCGCCTCCAGGAACACGAGCAGGCCGTAGAGCTCGAAGCGCTGGTGACCGGCCAGGAAGCCGCGCGCGAAGTAGCTCGCCGCGTAGGCCAGGACGCCGACGACGAGCACCCAGTACAGCGCCGCCGAGCCGTCGAAGAGGTCGTTCTGCAGCAGGTCGCGCAGCGCCAGCGCCAGGAGCAGGAACGCGAGCGCGAACGCGGCCTGGATGAGCAGCGCGACGCGCAGGTTGTGCCCGCCGGTCAGTCCGCGCGCGCGGCGGTCGGCGATCGTCCGCGAGAGCAGCTGCTCGATCGGCCGGTAGATGACCGAGGCGACGACGAACATGATCGACCAGACGAGCGAGATGCGCTTGTACTCGACGTCCGTGAGCGCGTGGGCGGCGAGCGCGAAGTAGGCGAGGGTGACGACGCCGGTCGTCGCGATCCCGATCGACAGGACCCGCGCGCCGCGCCCGTACGACGAGCCTGAGGCCGGAGGCGAGACGCTGCTAGTACACCCATCCGCAAGTTCTGCGGGTTTTCCCGGCGCCCGATCCGTGCGTGACGGCCGCCGGCGCCCGCCCCCGTGCCACCAGCACGAAGGCGGGTCACCGGCGACCGTCAGATCACGGCCGCGCATCCGGGAAAACCTCGCAGAACTTCCGGCCGGGTGTACTAGAGGCGGACAAGCAGCATGGTCCACGGAAACGGCGAGCGCGCCTCGACGACGTCGCCGTGGCGCGACAGCAGCGACACGAAGCTGCGCTTGGACCAGTGGTTGAGGTGCCCGGGGGTGTTGCCCAGCTGCTTGAGATACGCCCCGCGGGCCATGTTCAGCCCGCGCCAGAGCGGCTCGCGCGGCACGGACACGAGCAGGTGGCGGCTGGCCACCCGCGCCATCTCGGCGACGGTGTGGGCGGGGTCGGGCACGTGCTCGAGCACCTCGATCGCGGTCGCGACGTCGAACTCGCCGCCGGCGAACGGCAGGTTCTCGGCCTTCATGACGTGGTAGCGCAGGTTCGGCGCCTGGCGCTGCTCCCACTCGGCGTGCAGCAGCGGGTCGTCGAGGTCGATGCCGACGACGCGGCGCTCGCCGAGGCGCTGGGCCCACTTGTGCGTGAGCACCGCTTCGCCGCAGCCGACGTCGAGCAGCGACTGCGGGTCGGCCTGCTCGAAGAGCTCGTCGAGGGTGCGCTCGAAGGCGCCCATGAGGCGGCGCACCACCGGGTTCGTCGAGCCGTACTTGTCGTAGGTGTTGCCGGTGACGGTGCCCTCCGCGTCCACGGTGAGAGTGCTCGAGCCTCCATCCGGCCGGCGCTGTTGAGAACGCAGGCCGCCATCCGGGCGTCCCTCCGTTGGGGCCGCGGGACTCACAGGTGCACCACGTCGCGCTCCTCGGTCTTGCCGGTGGCGGCGCCCGCGTCGGCACCGGTGGTCGGCTTCTGGCCCGCGCCGCCGCCGGCGCCGGGCTCGTAGTGCGAGGGCGCGACGCCGAGCTGCAGCTCGATGCGCCGCACGCGCTCGAAGGTGCGCTGGATCATCGTGCGCTGCGCCGACATGAGGTCGCCCATCACGCCGAGCGCCGCGAGCACCATCGCCGCGTTGAACAGCACCGCGCCGAGGATCAGCGACTGGACGTGGCCCTTGCCCTCGTCCTCGACGACGTAGAAGTAGGCAAAGCGCGCCCAGACGACCATCGCGATGAGGCCGATCACCGCGGCGGCGGTCATGAAGACGCGCAGCGGCTCGTACTGGGAGTAGATGCGGAAGATCGAGACCGAGTTGCGCCGCACGTAGGACCACATGGACGGAAACAGGCGCGACTCGCGCGTCTTGGGGTTCGTCCGGATCGCCACGTGGTCGACCGCGACGAGCTGCTTGCCGGCCTGGATGATCGTCTCCAGCGTGTACGTGAACTTCGAGACGACCGCCATCTGGATCGCGGCCTCGCGGTTGTAGGCCCGGAAGCCCGAGGTCGTGTCGGGCACCTCGGTGGCGGAGGCCTGGCGCACGACCCAGGAGCCGAGCCGCTGCAGCGTGACCTTCAGCGGCGAGAAGTGCTCGATCTTGTGGACCTCGCGGTTGCCGACGACCATGTCGGCCGTGCCGGAGATGATCGGCGCGACGAGCTTGGGGATGTCGTTGCCGTCGTACTGGTTGTCGCCGTCGGTGTTGACGATGACGTCGGCGCCGAGCTTCAGGCACGCGTCGAGGCCGGCCTGGAAGCCCGCGGCGAGGCCCTTGTTGTTCGTCAGGCGCACGATGTGGTCCACGCCGCCGGCCCGCGCGACCTCGATCGTCTTGTCCGTCGAGCCGTCGTCGATGATCAGCCACTCGACCGCGTCGAAGCCGGCGACGACCCTGGGCAGGTCCGCCAGCACGAGCGGGAGTGTCTGCTCCTCGTTGAAGCAGGGGATCTGGATGATCAGCTTCATGCGGTGGGTCCGCGTGGAATCCTAACGTTCATCGAAGTGTCATCCGTGCCCAGCGCCCCCAGCCCGGCCCCCGTCGCATCGCCGTCGCCCGCCGAGGCTCCGGCCGCGCGCCGTCGCCGCCTGCCCGCGATCGCCACCGCCGTCTACGAGAAGGTCGCGCTCGGCGTGCTCACGCTGGCCGCCCTCGTCGGCTACCTCGTCTACCCGACGTATCCGAACTACGACTCGTACTACTCGCTGCTGTGGGGCCGCGAGCTCGTCGGCTTCGAAGCGCTGTCGTTCACGGCCTACCGCGCGCCCACCGAGCATCCGCTGGCGATCGCCTTCGGCGCGCTGCTGACGCCGCTCGGCGACGGCGCCGACCGGGTGATGGTCGCCTGCGCGGTCATCGCGTTCCTCGTGCTCGTCGCCGGCGTCTACGCGCTCGGCAAGACCGCGTTCACGCCGCTCGTCGGCTTCGCGGCGGCGGCGCTGCTCGTGTCGCGCTTCGACTTCCCCTTCCTCGCCGCCCGCGGCTACATCGACATCCCGTACCTCGCGGTCGTCATGTGGGCGGCGGTGATCGAGGCGCGCGCGCCGCGCCGGCGCCCGGTCCTCGTGCTGGCGCTGCTCGCGGCGGCCGGGCTCATGCGCCCCGAGGCGTGGCTGCTGGCGGGCCTGTACTGGCTGTGGATCGTCGTGCGCGTCGACGTCACGTGGCGCCGGCGGTTCGGCTACGCGGCGCTGGCGGCGATCGGGCCGCTCGTCTGGGTGGCCACCGACTTCGCGGTGACCGGCAACCCGGTGTACTCATTGACCGCCACCGGTGAGCTCGCCGAGGAGCTCGGGCGCAACAAGGGCGGCGCCGCCGTGCCGGCCGCGCTGTATGCCTTCCTCATCAAGCTCGCGAAGTTCCCGGTGTTCGTCGCGGGCGCCGCCGGCATCGTCCTGGCGATCGTGCTGACCCCGCGGCGCGCCGTGATGGCGCTCGCGCTGTTCGGCATCGGCGTGGGCACGTTCGCGCTCGTCGGGTTCGCCGGGCTGTCGGTGATCGACCGCTACCTGCTCGTGCCGTCGCTATGCGTCATGGTCTTCGCCGCGGTGTTCATCGCCGGCTGGACGATGCTCGAGCCCGGCCACGGGTGGCGGCGCGCCTGGATGACGGGCGCGGCGGCGATCGTCATCTTCGGCATCGTCTTCACGGCGACGCGCGTTAACCTCGTGCAGCTGCGCAACGAGCTGCAGTTCCGGGGGGACTCGCACGTCGCGCTCGAGCGCGTGCTGCACCACCCCGCCGTGACACGGGCGTTGCAGTGTGGACCCGTCTACGTGCCCAACCACAAGCTCATTCCCGACGTGCGCTGGATCCTCGACCGTCCCCAGGCGGGCGTGCTCGCCCGCTCCAACGTGCGCTCCGAGCGCAATCCCGCGCCGCCGCCGAGGCGCGGCGTCGTGATCCTCGTCCACACCCGTCCGGCGCTCTTCAAGCAGGCCTGGGTCACCCCCGCCGACGAGACCGCCGACAACCTGCCGCCCGCCGGCTACGACCGTGCCGCCACGAGCCAGTACTACGCCGCCTATGTCAACTGTTGAGAGCCCAGAGCGCGGCGGCGACGCGAACCCGTCGCCGCCACCGGCCGAGGGTGGGCTGACGGCTCTGCTCACCTCGCCCGGGCTGGGCCTGCGCGTGCCGGGCCGCGAGCGCCTCGTCTGGGGCGCGGCCGTGACGGGGCTGCTGCTGCTGGCCTTCGGGCTGCGCATCTGGGGCAACAGCCACGGCCTGCCCTACGCCTACAACGCCGACGAGAACGCCCACTTCGTGACCCGGGCGATCGGCCTCTTCGGCCACGACTGGGATCCGAACTACTACATCAACCCGCCGGCCTACACGTACCTCGTGCATCTCGTGCTCGGCGTCTGGTACGGCGGACGCGCCGGGGTCTCGAACTCGTTCGCCGCCGACCCGACGACGATCTGGATCATCGCGCGGACGATCGCGGCCGTGCTGGGCACGATCGCCGTATGGCTGCTGTACCTCGCGGGCA
Organism: uncultured Actinomycetes bacterium; assembly: GCA_963709935.1. Lineage (GTDB taxonomy): Bacteria > Actinomycetota > Thermoleophilia > Solirubrobacterales > Solirubrobacteraceae > CADCVQ01. The sequence continues at coordinate 109,604 of CAVPYM010000014.1, forward strand.
CGCGGCTCGTCGACCGGCGCGTCGGCCTGCTGGCGGCCGGCATCTTCACCGTCGCCTTCCTGCCGGTCTTCTACGCCAAGCTCGCGCTCAACGACGTGCCGACCCTGGCCGGCGTCTGCCTGGCGCTGTGGGGCGCCGCCGGCATCCTGCGCAACGGGCGGATGCGCGACTACGCGCTCGCCGGGCTCGGGCTCGGCCTGGCCTGCGCGACGAAGTACACCGGCGGGATCGTGCTGCTGCCGATCGTCACCGCCGCCGTGGCGCAGTTCATGGCGGCCGGCGGCAAGCCGGGCGCGCTGCGCGGGATCGCGCTTGTCGGCGCGCTTGCGCTGGCCTCGTTCTTCGTCGCCAACCCGTACTCGGTGCTGGACTTCTCGTCCTTCTGGGACGGGCTGACGCACCAGTCGACCGCCTCCGGCGATGCCGCCGGCAAGCTCGGGCTGACGCAGGACTCGGGCTATGCGTACTACCTGTGGTCCTTCGGCTGGGGGCTCGGCTGGCTGCCGCTGCTGTTCGCCGTCGGCGGCGCGGTGCGGCTGTTCGTGCAAGAGCGGCGGCTGTTCTGGATGCTCGTGCCGCCGATCATCGTCTTCGTCCTGTTCATGGGCTCCCAGGAGCGCTACTTCGGACGCTGGCTGATGCCGGTCTTCCCGTTCGTCTGCGTGCTCGCCGCCTACGGCGCGATCGAGCTCGCCGACTGGCTCGGGCGCAGATCGCCGGCCCTGCGCCCGACGCTGCTCGCCGCCGCGGTCGTCCTGCTCTGCGGGCAGGGCTTCGTCTACTCGCTGCACTCCGGCCTCGTGCTGTCGCGGGAGGACACCCGCAACATCGCCCGCGACTGGATGGTCGCGCACGTGCCGGTGACCACGAAGATCGTCGTCGAGCCGGTCGTGCCCGACCAGTGGGCGCAGGACATCGGCAACCCGTCGCCGGTCGTTGAGAACGGCAACCGTTGGAACAAGTATCCGCTCAGCCGCAAGATCGATCCGGCGACGGGCGAGCCGGTGCCCGGCGCGGTCGGCATCGTGAACATCGAGGACTTCGAGCGAGTGCTGCATCCCGGGCTCGTCGACGTCTTCGAGCAGCAGCTGTACTGCTTCGTCGTCGTCGGCTCCACGCAGCGCGGTCGCGCCGAGGTCGAGCCCGAGGAGGTGCCGGAGGCGCTGGCCTACTACCAGGAGCTCGAGCGCCGCGCCGACGTCGCCTACGAGGTGTCGCCGTACTCCCGCGGCAAGGGCCCCGTCGCGTTCAACTTCGACTGGACGTTCAACTACTTCCCGCTGGCCTACAACCGCCCCGGGCCGACCATGACGATCTACCGGTTGCGCGGCGGCCGCTGCGCCGAGGACGTCACCCCGAACCCGTAGATCGCGGTTTTCGCGACCGGCGCCGTCGCGGGATCCGCGATCGCGCGCGCGGCCCCTATGCTGGCGCTGTGTCCACGCTGACCGCGGTCGACCACGACCACCTCGCGCGCTCGATCGAGCTCGCCGGGTTCGGGCTGGGCCGCGTGCACCCCAACCCGATGGTCGGCGCGCTCATCGTGCGCGACGAGACGGTGCTGGGTGAGGGCTGGCACGAGGAGTGCGGCGGCCCGCACGCCGAGGTCAACGCGCTGGCGGCGGCCGAGGCCTCCTGTGCCGGCGTGGCGGGAGCCACGCTGTACGTCTCGATGGAGCCCTGCTGCCATCACGGCAAGACACCGCCGTGCACCGACGCGATCATCGCCGCCGGCATCGCGCGCGTCGTCGTCGCCTCCGACGATCCGAGCTCCAAGGCGGCCGGGCGCGGCCTGGGCATCCTGCGCGACGAGGGCATCGAGGTCGACGTCGCCGACGGCGAGGTCGCCGCCCGCGCGCGGCTCATCAACCAGGCCTTCCGCAAGCACGCCCGCACCGGCCGGCCGTGGGTGCTGTTCAAGTCGGCGATGACGCTCGACGGCAAGGTCGCCACCCGCACCGGCGACTCGCAGTGGATCTCCGACGAGTCCAGCCGCGCCCGAGCGCACCGCTGGCGCGCGAGCGTCGACGCCGTCGCCGTGGGGATCGGCACCGCCCTCGCCGACGACCCGCAGCTCACCGCCCGCGTCGAGGGCGTCCACCACCAGCCCTGCCGCGTCGTCTTCGACGCCACGGCCCGCCTGCCGCTGGACTCGCAGCTCGTCCGCGCCGCGCCCGAGCCCGCGCTGACCGTCGTGGTGTCGCGCGCCGCGGGGCGCTCGGCGATGGAGGCGCTGGCGATGGCCGGCGCCGAGGTCGTCGTCACGACCGGCGAGAACGAGCCCGCCCGCGTGCGCTCCGCGCTGGACCAGCTCGGCGCCCGGGGCGTCACGTCGATCCTGCTCGAGGGCGGGCCGCACCTGGCCGGCGCCTTTCTCGACGCCGGCGAGATCGACGAGGTCCGCCTGTTCCTCGCGCCGCTGCTGCTCGGCGGCCGCGCCGCCCGCGACCCGCTCGAGGGCGAGGGCGTCGAGCGGATCTCCGAGGCGATCCGCGCCCTGACGCTCGACTGCGAGCGCGTCGCCGACGACCTGCTGATCTCGGCGCGCCTGCGGGAATGGTGATGGTCTCGCGAGGCCGGCTGCCAAGCGCGTTGTCGGGCGCGGGGCCGGATGCCCCGCGGAGGTAAGCCATCTTCACCGGGTTGGTCGCGGACCTCGGCAGCGTCGCCGCGCTCGATCCGACCGACGACGGGCTGCGGCTGACGTTGCGCACCGCGCTGGCCGGCGAGGTGGGGGAGGGCGACTCGGTCGCGGTCAACGGCGTCTGCCTGACGGCGACGGCGGTCGACGGCGACGGCTTCGCGACGGACGTCATGCACGAGACGCTCGAGCGCAGCACGCTCGGCGGCGTGCGGTCGGGCGCGCCGGTCAACCTCGAGCTCGCCGTGCGCGCCGCCGACCGTCTCGGCGGCCACATCATGCAGGGCCACGTCGACGGCGTGGGGGCGATCGGCGCGCTGCGCGAGGACGGCTTCGCGCGCGTCCTCACGATCGTGCCTGACGACCCGGCGCTGCTGCGCTACGTCGTCCACAAGGGCTCGATCTCCGTCGATGGCGTCTCGCTGACCGTCGCGCGGATCGACGCCGCCGGCTTCGACGTCTCGCTCATCCCGGAGACGCTCGAGCGCACGACCCTCGGCGGGGCGGTGGCCGGCACGCGGGTGAACCTCGAGGTCGACGTGATGGCGAAGTACGTCGAGAAGCTGCTGGCGCGCTGACGCGTCGTTGCGTCGTTGCGTCGCTGCGGCGCGTCCGCGCGGCGGCGCCCCGGCGGGCCGATCGGGCGGGCGACTCCGCGGGTTTGGCAAGCTAGTGCCATGAGCTCCAAGACCCGCAGCCCGTTCGCCACGATCGCGGAGGCGCTGGAGGACATCCGCGAGGGCAAGATGGTCGTCGTCTGCGACGACGAGGATCGCGAGAACGAGGGCGATCTGACGATGGCCGCCCAGTTCGCCACCCCGGAGGCCGTGAACTTCATGGCCAAGGAGGGGCGCGGCCTGATCTGCCTGTCGCTCACGCCCGAGCGCTGCGACGAGCTCGGCCTCGACCTCATGGCGGCCAAGAACGAGTCGCCGTTCGAGACCCCGTTCACCGTCTCGATCGAGGCCCGCGAGGGCGTCACGACCGGCATCTCGGCACCCGACCGCGCCCGCACGATCCAGGTCGCGATCGACGCCGACAGCTCGCCCCGCGACCTCGTCCAGCCCGGCCATGTCTTCCCCCTGAAGAGCAAGCCCGGCGGCGTGCTGGAGCGCGCCGGCCAGACCGAGGCCGCCGTCGACCTCGCCCGCCTGGCGGGCCTGAACCCGGCCGGCGTCATCTGCGAGGTCATGAACGACGACGGCACGATGGCGCGCGTCGACGACCTCGTCGAGTACTGCGCGCGCCACAATCTGAAGATGATCACGGTCGCCGACCTGATCGCCTACCGCCGCCGCCACGACAAGCTCGTCGAGCGCGTCGTGTCCACGAAGCTGCCGACCGGCTTCGGCGACTTCGAGGCCGTCGGCTACCGCGAGCTGATCGGCGGCAAGCACCACGTCGCGCTCGTCAAGGGCGAGGTCGACGGCACCGCGGACGTGCTCGTGCGCGTGCACTCCGAGTGCCTCACCGGCGACGTCTTCCATTCCCTGCGCTGCGACTGCGGCGAGCAGCTCGAGTCGGCGCTGGCGATGATCGAGCGCGAGGGCACCGGCGTCCTGCTCTACCTCTCCCAGGAGGGTCGCGGGATCGGCCTCCTCAACAAGCTGCGGGCCTACAAGCTGCAGGAGGGCGGGATGGACACCGTCGAGGCCAACCTGCAGCTCGGCCTGCCCGCCGACCTGCGCGACTACGGCATCGGCGCGCAGATCCTCGTCGACCTGGGCCTCAGCTCGATCCGCATCCTCACGAACAACCCGAAGAAGATCCGCGGCCTGGAGGGCTACGGCCTGTCGGTGAGCGAGCAGCTGCCGATCGAGCACATCGCCAACCCGCACAACGAGGACTACCTGCGCGCCAAGCGCGACCGCATGGGCCACACGCTGCACCACCAGGGCCTCGACGTCGACAAGGAGATGCTCCACGACGAGGAGCGCCAGGACGCCCGGGCCGAGGGGGCGTCGTAATACCCAACCCGGTCGAGGTGCGCTACGCGATCGTCGTCGGGCGGTTCTACTCCGAGCTCGCCGAACGGCTCGTGTCGAGTGCGACGCGGGTGTTCGAGCAGGCGGGCGCCGACGGCGTCGACGTGTTCGACGTGCCCGGCGCCTTCGAGCTGCCGTTTGCCGCGCAGATGGCCGCCCAGACCGGCCGCTACGCCGGCGTGGCCTGCCTCGGCGCGGTGATCCGCGGCGAGACGACGCACTACGACTACGTCTGCAACGAGTCCGCCCGCGGCATCCAGGACGTCGGCCTGCGCACCGGGGTGCCGTGCAGCTTCGGCGTCGTGACCGTCGAGAACATGGAGCAGGCGCTGGCCCGCACCGGCGGCGGCAAGCGCGACCAGGGCGCGCACGCGGCCGAGGCCGTGCTGGCGCTGCTGCGCGTGCGCGCCGAGTTGGGCTGATCGCAGCCCGCCGCTGGGTAGGCTGGCGCGATGCCCGTCGCAGCCGAGGCAGAGGAGGTCGTCGCGCTGGCGCTCGTGTTCGTGGTGCACCTCGTCGGCGGCGCGATGCTCGTCTGGGCGTTGCTCGACGAGCGCCAGCGCGCCGGCTGGCGCCGGCGCTGGGGACGCGGCGGCGACGGTGACGACGGCCCGCCCGCAGCGCCGCCACCGCGCCCGCCGGACGCCCGCACGCCGGCCGGCCCCGCGCCGGCCGGGCCGCTGCCGCTACCGGTCACGACGCCCAGCGGCGTCCGCCTCCGCGCGCCGGTGCGCGTGGCCGGCGGCTACCCGCGCCCGGCGCGCAGGCCCGAGCACGAGCCCCAGCCGCAGCGCGCGCCGGTCCCGGGGCGCCAGCGCCAGCGTCGCGCCTGACGCGCGGGCGCGGCCTTCGCCTTGCCGCCGCGGCCGCCGCGCGGCGCGAACGCGCTGCGGACCGCATGGAAGGCGGGCTTGGGCTGGTAGGCGGCATCGAACAGCAGCGGCGCCTCGCCGACCCCGATCCAGGACAGCGCGTCGGTGAAGCCCCACGTGGTGAAGCGCGTGCACGCCGGGACCGCGTTGCAGGCGCGCGCGGCGGCGCCGTAGGCCTCCGCCTGGCGGGCCAGCCGGTCCAGGCCGGCGACGTCGAGCAGCGACGTGCCGACGTCCATCTCGGTCACCTGCACCTCGAGGCCCATCGCGGTGAAGCGGCGCATCGCCCACTCCAGCGTCGCCTGGTCGTGGAACTCGACGATGTGCGCGTGCGTCTGCAGGCCGATGCCGTCGAGCGGCACGTTGCGCGTGCGCAGGTCGCGCACGAGGTCCACGAGCCCTTCGAGCTTGCGGCCGGGACCCTCGACGCCGTACTCGTTGATGAACAGCTTCGCCTTCGGGTCGGCGGCCCGCGCGGCACGCAGCGCCAGCTCGACGTAATCGGGGCCGATGAAGCGCCGCCAGACGCTCGGTGCGGGGCCGCCATCGGCGGCCATCGGCTCGTTGACCACGTCCCACTCGGCGACCCGGCCGGCGTAATGGCGCATGACCGTGCGGATGTGCGTCGTCATGATCGACAGCAGCTCGTCGCGGCGCCAGCCGGTCAGCAGCGTCGTCGCCTCGCTGAGGCCCTGGCCCAGCGCGCCGGGCAGCGCCGGCAGGGCGATCGGGGGCAGGCGCAGGCCGAGCTTGTCGGCGGCGCCGTGATCGACGAGCCAGAACGGCAGCGACAGGCCCCAGACGAGCGCGTGGCCGTGGACCGCCTTGCCGTTGCGGCGGGCGAAGTCCACGAGCTCGTCGGCGGCGGCGAAGCGAAACTCGCCGCGGCGTGGCTGCAGCGCCGCCAGCTTCAGCCCGTTCTCCGGCGTCAGCGAGTCGAACTCGCGCAGGAACGTGTCGCGGTAGCGCGCGTCGTTGCGCAGTGCCGACCACCGCACGGCGCTGCCCTGCGGGACCGCGCGCAGCGTGTCCTTGACCGGCGCGGCCTGCGACGGGGCGATCTGGGGCGAGGCGAGCAGCCCGAGCAGGGCGACCACACCGACCCTGCGCAGCACCCCGCACGCCCCCATCGCCGGAGTTCTAGCGCGTCGCGCTAGTCGACGTCGCGGTCCTTGACCTTCTGTTTCTTGGTGCTTTTGCCATTGCCGGCCGTCGTGCCGCCGGCCTGCGCCTGCGCCTTGTCGAGCGTCTGCTGGACGAGCCCGCGGCGGTCGTCGCTGCGCTGCAGGCGCTCCTGCAGATACTCGACGGCGGCCGCCGGCTGGTCGGTGGCCATCAGCGCCTCCGCCAGGTTGAACAGCGCGAAGTGGTAGTTGACGTTCGACCGGTCGCCGCCGCTGCGAAAGCCCTCGACCGAGCGCTGCAGGAGCGCGATCGCCGCGCTCGCGTTGCCCGCCTTGAGGAGGTCGTAGCCCTGGTCGTTGAGGGCGGACGGCGTGGCCTTGGTCGTGCTCGCGGCCGGCGGCGGGGAGGGCGGGGGCGGCGTCGCGGATGGCTCGGCGTCGGTTCCGGCTTCGGCCTGCTTCTGGGTGTCCGAGGAGGCGGGCTGTGCCTGCTTCGGCGTCGTCGTGGACGCCCGCTTGCCGTCGCCGTCGCCGCCGCCGGCGAGCGCGATCGCGAGGACCACGGCCGCGATGGCCGCCGCGGCGACGCCGACCGGCAGCCACGGCGCGGCCCGGCGGCGGCTGGGGCCTGGCCCGGCGGCCGGCGGCGGGGAGGCGGGCGAGGGCCGGTGCGCTTCGGCGGGGGGCTGCGACGCGGGGGCCGCCTCGCGGGGGCGCCCGCCCCGCGCGGGCAGGGCCGGCGGCGGCCCAGCTGCGCCGGCGGCCGCCGCCGCGGCCGCCGCGCCGGCGGCGCCCGCCGCCGGAACGACCGGCGGCATCGCGCGCGTCGACTCGACGCGCTCCGTCTCCGCCGTGGCGGTCCCCAGCGCACGCACGATCTCGTCGACGAGCGCGGTGGCGGTGTGCGGGCGATCGCGCGGGTCCTTGGCCAGCCCGCGGGCGAAGACGGCGTCGATCGCGGCGGGCAGCTCCGGGGCGGCCTCGGTCGCCTTGTCGGGCTGGTCCTCGACGTGCTGGCGCGCCTGCGCGGTGACCGGGCCGCCGGCGAAGGGGCGCGTCCCGGTCAGCAGCTCGAAGGCGACGACGGCGAGCGCGTACCGGTCGCTGGCCGCCGTCGCGGGCTGGCCGAGCGCCTGCTCCGGGGAGAGGTAGGCGGCCGTGCCGAGCACCTGGCCGGTCTGCGTCATGTGCGTGTCGTCGGCGAGGCGAGCGATCCCGAAGTCGCCGACGGCGAGACGGTCCTGGGCGTCGACGAGGAGGTTGGCGGGCTTGACGTCGCGGTGCACGATCTGCGCGGCGTGAGCGGCGTCGAGCCCCAACGCGGCCTCGCACAGCCAGCGCAGCGACGTCTCGCGCGGCACGGGCTCACCGCCGTCCTTCGCCGCGCGCAGGCGGTCGGCGACCGTCCCGCCGCTGAAGTACTCCATGACGATGTACGTGTCGTCGCCGTGCTCGCCGGTGTCGTAGATCGTGGCGATGTGCGGGTGCTCGGAAACGCGCGCGGCGGTGCGCGCCTCGCGCTGGAAGCGGGCGCGGGCGCCGCCGTCGGCGGCGTACTGCGTGCCCAGCACCTTCACCGCGACGACCCGTCCGAGCAGGGTGTCCTCGACCTCCCAGACGGATGCCATCCCGCCGCTGGCGATGTGGCGGTTCACGCGGTAGCGCTCGGGCAGCTCGATTCCTGAGGCCAGCGGCATCAGTCCGTGAACATACCCGGCGCCCCGCCGCGCCCAACCGTGGGCCGTGCGCCCGGCGCCGGACCCGCCGCGCAACGACCCACTACACTGCGACGTCGCGATGGCCAAGGTATGTCACAGCTGCGGGAAGAAGCCGGCGTTCGGCCAGAGCCGGAGCCACTCGATGCGCGCCACCAAGCGCCGCTTCAATCCGAACCTGCAGAAGGTCCGGGTGCTGATCGGTTCGGCCCCGCGGCGCGTCTACGTCTGCACGCGCTGCCTGAAGGCCGGCAAGGTCCAGAAGGCCCTGTAGGCCTCGATCGTCGCCCCGCCGGTCGCCTGCCGCGACCGGGCCAGGCGCGACACTGGATGTCGATGGATCCCAGCCTCGTCCGCTTCCGTGCCGTCGTCGAGGGCGCGCTCGTGCACCTCCAGTCGCGCCGCCAGGAGATCAACGACCTCAACGTGTTCCCCGTCGCCGACGGCGACGCCGGCGACAACATGGCGCTCACGCTCGAGGCGGTGCTGGCCGAGGTCGACCGGCTCGCCGCCGGCACCCGCTCGCCTGGCGACCCGCCGGACACCGGCGAGGGTCGCCTCGAGATCGGCCGCGACGAGATCGTCGAGTCCGTCGCCCGCGCTGCCCTGCTGGGCGCCCGCGGCAACAGCGGCGTCATCCTCTCCCAGCTCATCCGCGGCGCCGCCGAGGAGCTCGTCAGCCGGCCCGGCGAGCTCGTCGACCCGGTGCTCGTCGGCGCGGCGATGGCGCGGGCCGCCCAGCGCGCCTACAGCTCCGTGCGCGAGCCGGCCGAGGGCACGATCCTCACCGTCGTGCGCGACATGGCGACCTGCGTGGCCAGCGAGATCGCCCACATGGGCGACACGCGGCTGGGCGGTGAGGCCGAACCGGCGGTCCAGGACGCGCTCATCGCCGACGTGCTCGAGCGCGCGCTGCGCGCGGGCGAGGAGTCCGTCCGGCGCGGCCCGGAGCAGCTCGCGGTGCTGCGCGAGACGGGGTGAGCGCGGCGCGCTCCCAGCAGGCCGGCCTGGCGGCGGCGCTCGCGCTCGATCCGGCGCGCTCGGCCGCCGACAACGTGGCCGCCGTCGACGCCGCCCTGGCGCGCGTCCGCACCGGTGCGGTCGCGCCCGCCGCGCGCGACGACGGCGAGGGCCGCTTCGTCACCGGCGACGCGGTCGGCTTCGTCGACGACGCGATCTTCGCGTGGGGCGCGCCGGGGCCGACGCTCGGCGCCGTGCTCGGCGAGCTGGGCGGCGACGGTGCCGAGCTGCTGACGTGCATCGCCGGCGCCGGCGCGCCGCTCGGCGAGGACGACGTCCGCGCGCTCGTGCCGGGGGGCGTCGAGCTCGAGTGCGAGGACGGCGGGCAGCCGGCGTACTGTGGCTCGTCGCGGCCGAGTAGCGGTGGGCCGGGCGCTCCGCGCGCCGAGCGATCCGCGGCGGCGATCATCATGGTGGGGTGGCCACCGCGTTCGCCGATTCGCTCGAGCTCGACCACGCGACGCTGCTCGCGGCCCCGCTGCGCTGGCCGCGGCCGTCGGCACTCGAGACGGCGCTGCCGGTCACGCCGCAGAAGTCGGCCGACGCGGCCGCGCAGCTCGGCCTGCTGACCGTTGGCGACCTGCTCGAGCACCTGCCGCGCGACCGCCGGGCCGCGAGCACGGTGGGGACGCTGGTGACCGGCGACATCGCGACGGTGGTCGTCGAGGTGCGCTCGATCACGAGCCGCCCGGTGCGCCGGCGCGGGATGAAGCCGCTCGTCGAGGCGACGGTCGCCGACGAGACCGGCGTCATGAAGGCGACGTTCTTCAACCAGCCCTGGCTGCAGCGCAAGTACCCCGCCGGCATGCGGCTGGTCCTGCACGGCAAGTACGCCGCCCGCAACGCGTTTCGCGTCACGAGCCACGCACCGACGGACGAGTCGACGGGCAGTGCGCACGAGGTCGCGCACTACCCCGCCACCGAGGGTCTGTCCTCGACGCAGATCCTCGCGCTCGTGCGCGCCCACCTGGGCGCGGCCGAGCACGCCGTCGAGCCGCTGCCCGCGCGGGCGCGCCGCCGGCTGCTGGGCGGGCTGCCCGATCGCCGCGCGGCGATCGTCGCCGCGCACGCCGGCGACCACGAGGGCGGCCGGCGGCGGCTGGCGTTCGACGAGCTGCTGCTGGCCCAGCTCGCGCTGCTGCGCCGCCGCGCGCAGCGCCGCGCCTCGGGCGCCGCGCCGGTGCTCGACGGGCCGCCCGCGCTGACCCGGCGCTGGCGCGAGGAGCTGCTGCCGTTCGCGCTGACCGGCGATCAGGAGCGCGCGATCGCGACGCTCGACGAGGAGCTCGCCTCGCCGCGGCCGATGCAGCGCCTGCTGATGGGTGAGGTCGGCTCGGGCAAGACCGTCGTCGCACTGCACGCCATCCTGCGGGCGGTCGAGCACGACATGCAGGCGGTGTTCATGGCGCCGACCGAGACGCTCGCCGAGCAGCACTTCGCGACGCTGCAGGCGCTCATGCCCGGCGAGGCGGTGCGCGCGGCGCTGCTGACGGGGTCGACGAGCGCCGCGCGGCGCGCCGACACGCTCAGCAAGCTCGCCACCGGCGAGCTGTCGTTCGTCGTCGGCACGCACGCGCTCGTCGAGCCCGACGTGGTGTTCGATCGCCTCTCGGTCGTCGTCGTCGACGAGCAGCACCGCTTCGGCGTGCGCCAGCGCGCGGCGCTGGATGCCAAGGCGCAGGACGGGCTCGTCCCGCACGTCCTGCACATGACCGCGACGCCGATCCCGCGCACGATGGCGCTGCTGCGCTACGGCGACCTCGACATCACGGCGCTGCGCGAGCTGCCGCGCGGTCGCCAGCCGGTGGCGACGCACGTCGCCTCCACCGACCCCGAGCGCGCCCGCGCCTACGACCTCGTCCGCGAGGAGCTCGACGCCGGCCGCCAGGCGTTCGTCGTCTGCCCGCTGGTGGAGGAGTCCGAGGCGCTGCAGGCGCGCGCCGCGACGGTCGAGTACGAGCGCCTGCGCGGCGGCGAGCTGCGCGACTACCGCGTCGCGCTGCTGCACGGCCAGATGCGCCCGCGCGAGAAGCAGGCGGCGATGCTCGCCTTCGCCGCCGGCGACGCCGACGTGCTGGTCGCGACGACGGTCATCGAGGTCGGCATCGACATCCCCAACGCGACGGTGATGCTCGTCGAGGGCGCCGAGCGCTACGGGATCAGCCAGCTGCACCAGCTGCGCGGCCGCGTCGGTCGCGGGGCGCACGCGGCGACCTGCCTGCTGTTCGGGCCCAAGCACGCCGCGCGGCTGCGTGCGCTGGAGCGCAACACCGACGGCTTCGCGCTCGCGCAGATCGACCTCGAGCTGCGCGGCGAGGGCGAGATCGCCGGCACGCGCCAGTCGGGCCTGGCCCAGTTCAAGGTCGCCCGGCTGCCGGAGGACGAGCCCCTGGCGGAGGCGGCGAAGGCGTACGCCGAGGCGCTGCTGGCGGCGGACCCGGAGCTGGTGGAGCCCGAGCATGTGCTGCTCGGCGACGCGCTGGCGCGGGCCTACGGGGCGGGCGAGCTCGCGCCGCTGCCGGCGTGAGCGTGGCGTGCGCTTCGCGTGGCCGGGTCGTGGCGATGGCGTGGTCGAACGGCATCTCTGAGGGTGTGAGCCCGCCTGGGTGCGGGCGTTCGCGCGGGTGTGTGCGTGGGGTGGCGCAGCGTGGCGGGTTGATGTTCGTAGTGAACAGGAAGCCGCCGCGCTGGTGCGGTCGGGCGTGTGATCGGGTCAGCGTGGCGCGTTGATGTTCGTAGCGAACAGGAAGCCGCCGCGCTGGTGCGGTCGGGCGTGTGATCGGGTCAGCGTGGCGCGTTGATGTTCGTAGCGAACACCAACCCGCCACGCTCCGCGACCCGCACAGTCATGGCGCCACCACGACGCGATACGCGACAGATTCGGCACGACCGCAGATGCGCGGGCTGCGTTCGCACGGTCATGACGTCTACCGAGCGCCACGAACCCCAGATGCCACCCGACCGCGCTCGCGCAGCGTCGCCGGCGAACGCGCGCAAACCCGACGGCCCGCCCTCACAGATGCCCTCCGCCCGCCCGTTCACCAACCCCGACACGAAGCCACCAACGCCCGCGCGCCGGCCATGAGGGTCGTCGCCGGCATCTACGGCGGGCGCAAGCTCATCGCCCCCGCCGGCACCGAGACCCGCCCGACGAGCGACCGCGTCCGCGAAGCGCTCTTCAGCGTGCTCGGCGCCTCGATCGGCGACGCGCGCGTGCTCGACCTCTTCGCCGGCTCCGGGGCGCTCGGCATCGAGGCGCTCTCGCGCGGCGCCGCCGAGGCGGTCTTCGTCGACCGCTCGCACAAGGCCGTCCAGGCCGTCCGCGCCAACCTCGCGGCGCTCGGCATCGACGCCGACGTGCGCCCGGTCGAGGCGCGCGCGGCGCTGCGCACGGCATCCGCCCGGCGTGAGGCATACGATCTGGTCTTCCTCGATCCCCCCTACCGGCGCGCTGCCGAGCTGGGGCGGGCGCTGTCGGAGGGGCTGATCGCGGTGCTCGCACCGGGGGCCCGCGTCGTCACCGAGAGCGACCGCCGCACCCCGCTGCAGCTCGACCTTCCACTCGCCGACGAGCGGCGCTACGGCGACACCGTCATCCGCATCCATGAACCCTGACCACCGCATCGCCGTCTGCCCGGGCTCCTACGACCCGGTCACCAACGGCCATCTGGACGTCATCTCCCGCGCGGCCGAGCTGTTCGACGAGGTCATCGTCGCCGTCGTCAACCTGCCGCTGCGCAAGGGCCAGACGCTGTTCGGCGCCGAGGAGCGAATCGGCTTCATCGAGGAGGCCACGCGGCACCTCGACTGCGTGCGCGTGGTGGCCTTCTCGGTCCTCGTCGTGGACTTCGCGCACGAGGTGGGCGCCAAGGTGATCGTCAAGGGCCTGCGGGCGATCTCGGACTTCGAGTACGAGTTCGAGATGCACCAGCTCAACCGCCTGCAGGCGTCCGACATCGACACGCTCTACCTCATGGCCAGCCCGCAGTACAGTTTCCTCAGCTCGAGCGGGATCAAGGAACTTGCCACGTTCGGCGGAAGGATCGACGAACTGGTCCCAGAACGGGTCGCCGAACGCTTGAAGGAAGAGCTGGGCCGCTAGCGAAACAAGGGTTGCCATGGACGTCCTCGTACTCATCGACAAGCTCGACGACTTGGTGCACAACGCCAAGCTCGTCCCGATGACCGGCCAGGTCCGCGTCGACAAGGACGAGATCTACGACATCCTCGACCAGATGCGCGCCACGATCCCGGAGGAGATCAAGCAGGCGCGCTGGATCGTCAAGGAGCGCCAGGAGATGCTCGCCGAGGCCAAGCGCGAGGCCGAGCGGATCGTCAAGGAGGCGCGCGAGCGCCAGGACCAGCTCGTCGGCGAGGAAGAGGTCACCAAGCAGGCCCAGCGCGCCGCCGAGGACATCATCGAGGACGCCCGCGCCCGCGAGCGCGAGATCCGCCTCGGCGCCGAGGACTACGCCGACGAGATCCTCAACACCCTCGAGGTCAACCTCTCGAAGTTCATCGCCGCCGTGCAGCGCGGCCGCGAGCGCCTGCAGGGCAAGGACGAGCCGGCCGAAGTCCGCTAGGCCGGCCGCCTCGCCCAGCGAGGCGGCGGCGATCTACCGCGAGTCCCTCGCGTTCACGGCGGCCCTCGGAGGCGTGATCGCACAGCGCTCGTCACACAGGCCGAGGACGCGCTCCGCACGCTGCGCCCTCGCCTGCGGGCACTGTCGGCGGCGGCGCCGCCGGGCAGCGTCCTGGCGCCGTTGCGAGCGGCCGTCGACGCAGGAGATCTCTCCGAGGACGAGCTCGTCGCGTCGGCGGTGGTGCTCGTGACGGCCGGCCACGAGACCACGACGAACCTCATCGCAAACGCGATCGTCGCCCTGTCCGATCATCCGGAGGCGCAGGCGCTGGCGGGTTCGGACGAGGCCGGAACCCGCCGCGTGATCGACGAGGTCCTGCGGTTCGACGCGCCCGTGCAGGTGGCGCCGCGGGAGGCGGGCGATGGACCTCGACGTCGGCGGGCAGCGGATCCGCCGGGGCGACCGGGTGCTGCTGCTGTGGGGCTCGGCCAACCGCGATCCCGCGACGTTCGGCGATCCGGATGCGTTCGACCCCGATCGGGCCAACCTGCGGTCCACGCTGAGCTTCGGGTTCGGGCCGCATCACTGCCCGGGAACGGCGCTCGCCCGGATGGAGGCGCAAACGGCCGTCCGCAGCCTGCTGAGCGCGGTGGGTCCGATCGCGTTGTCGGGCACTCCGCACTGCAAGAGCAGCTTCAGCTTTCGCGGGCCGGCGGTGCTGGCGGCAGCCGCGGGTGAACGCGCCCGCTCGCCGGCCGCTACCGAATGACGAAGCCGGCCTGGCCCTGCGGCTCGGCGACGGTGACGTGCAGGTTCTCGACGTCCGCGCCGCGCGGTCCGCTGCGACACCACAGCACGAGCTCGGCGACGGCGTCCGGCGCGCCTTCGAGATGCGCCTGCACCGTTGCGTCCGGGCAGTTGCGCACCCAGCCGCCGACGCCCAGCCGCAGCGCCCGGCGGCGCATGGTGTCGCGAAAGAACACGCCCTGGACGCGGCCGGACGCCACGATGCGGCGCGCCACGATCGCGCTCACGGGCTCGGGACCGGGGCGCCGCCGAGCAGCGCCGGCAGCGCCGCCATGTCGGCGAAGACCTCCCCGCCCGCGGCGGCCAGCGCAGCGCCATCCGCGTCCCCGGCGTACGCCAGCGCGCGCATCCCCGCCGCGCGCGCGGCCTGCACGCCGGGCACGCTGTCCTCGACGACCGCGGTGCTGGCCGGATCGAAGCCCATCGCCCGGGCGGCGTGCAGGAACAGGTCGGGGGCGGGCTTGCCGTGCGCCACCTCGGTGGCGCTGAAGATCGCGCCCTCGAAGCGCTCCCACAGCCCCGTCGCGCGCAGCGTGACGGCCATCTTGTGGTGCGGCCCCGAGGACGCGACGCACATCGGCAGGTCGATCGCGTCGAGCGCGGCGACGACGCCGGCGATCGGCTCGAGCTCGGCGGCGAAGCGGGCCTCGGCCGCGGCGTAGTAGCGCTCGGGGATGTCGGCCGGCAGCGGCGCGCCGTGGCGGCGCTCGGCGAGCTGCATCACCGACGTCAACGAGCGGCCGCGGTAGTCGCGCAGGCACAGCTCCAGCGTCGTCGGGCAGCCGGCATCGGTCAGCAGCCCGGCGAGCACGGTGTTCGAGACGAGCTCGGTGTCGACGAGCACGCCGTCGCAGTCGAAGATCACCGCGCGGGTCACGGTCCGCAGGCTACAAACCGCCCACCCCGGTCGGCCCGCCGGCCCGTCAGCCCGTCAGTCGTCAGGAACCGGCAGGCTGCCGGCGTCGGCCAGCAGACCCTCGATCGTCGCGAGGTGCCCGCGCACGTTGGCCGCCATCGCGTCGACGATGCGGCGCGCCTCCTCGATGCCGGTCGTGGCGTTCGTGAGCTGCGACTTGATCCGGCGCACGTCCTCCATCGCGCCCTGCGCGCGCTCGACCTCGGCGTGCAGCGCCGCCGTGTCGAGCCCGCCGCCCGCCGCGCGCGCCATCAGCACGCGGGCGCGCGCCAGGCCGTAGGCCACCTCGAGCGCGAGCGTCGAGCCCTCGTCGGGATCGAACGTGACGAAGAGCTTGTCGCCGTTGAACTCGCGCAGCGGATGCGTGCGCGCGGGCAGCTTGCTCTCCGACGAGACGACGAGCACCGCGTAGTCGGCCGCGCGCGTCTCCAGCGCCCCGTCGAGCTCGGCCAGCGCCTCGTTCTTGGAGAGCTTGGAGTTCTTGGCCTCGAAGACGATCTTGCCGCGCGCCGGGCCGGCACAGGCGTCGATCGCGACGACGACGTCGCCCTTCTTGCCGCCCTCGCCGCGCACGTCGCCGACGGCGTCGCAGTCGTCGCCGCGGGCGGCGGCGATCGCCTGCAGCGCCTCGGCGACCGAGTCCTCGTAGGTGCGGCCCTTGGCGGTGCCCTTGTCCTGCACGGCGGCGACCTCCGTCAGCCGCTCCCGCTCGGCGCGCAGCCGCGCGATCTCGAGGTTCATCCGCTCGAGCTTCTCGTTCATCGCGCGCATCTGCTCGGACTGCTGGCCGGCGATCTGGTGCGCCTGCGCGAGGTGCACCCGCTGGAAGACCGCCAGCGGGTTGGAGTCGTTGTCGGAGGAGAACTGCTTGCGGATGTCCTCGCGCATCTGCGTGGTCACCTCGCCGAGCACGGCGCGCACGCGGTGCTGCACCGCCACCGACGACTCGTCGCCGAAGTGCTTCGCGAGCGCCTTCGTCACGTGACCGTGCTCGGGTCCGAAGACGTCGTCGATGCGCGCGTCGAGCCGGTCGGCCACCTTGCGCGCCCGCTCGACGAACTCGCTGTCGAGCTCGCGCGCGGTCTTCTCGAACTCCGCGCGGACGAACTCCGCGTTGG
The DNA here is from genome assembly GCA_963709935.1 of uncultured Actinomycetes bacterium. GTDB lineage: Bacteria > Actinomycetota > Thermoleophilia > Solirubrobacterales > Solirubrobacteraceae > CADCVQ01. The sequence continues at coordinate 126,385 of CAVPYM010000014.1, forward strand.
CGCCGGTCTGCTCGCGGTCCAGCACGCGCGCGCCGATCTCGATCGCCTCGACGACGAAGCGCACCGGGTCCTCGCGCTCGGACGCCAGCCGCACGGCGGTCTCGTCCTCGATCGTGAGGAAGTCGATCGCCAGGCGATGGCTGGAGACCTGGACGCGGGCCAGCGGGAGGGGGAGAGCGGTGACGGGCTTCATGGCAGCGCACCCACGCTACGGACCGGACCCGACGGACTGCAGGATCTGCGTCAGCCGCCGCGCAGGCGACCATCGAGGATCTCAGGCAGCGCGGACGCCACCGCGCCCGCGGATCAGTCCGCGCGTGCCTTCCACCAGCGCACGAGGTCCTGGCGCTGGTGTTCGAGCGGGTTGGCGCGCGGGTTGCGCTCGCTGACGCGGCGCAGCGCCTCGGCGGGCTCCACGCCCTCGTCGAGCGCGACGATCGCCGCCGCCACCGTGGCCGAGCGCTGCATGCCGGCGCGGCAGTGCACGTAGACGCACTCGCCGTCGGCCAGCCACGGCCGGACGATCCGCACCGCGCGCTCGATGTGGCCGGGCAGCAGGTTGCCGTAGTCGATCACCTCGACGCGCTCCTCGAGGATCCCGGCGGCCGCCAGCGCGGTGGTGCAGTCGGCGCGGCCGTCGCCCTCGTACTCGCTGTCCTGCACGAGGTTGAACACGCGGGTCACGCCGGCTTCCACGAGCGCCGCGACGTCGTCGGCGTCCTGCGGATAGGCGCCGATCAGCAGCGCGTCGCCGACCCACCCGAAGCCGAAGTGCTCAAACCAACCTGACACGACGCAGCAGCGTAGTGGTCTGGCCGAGGGCCGCCGGTCCATAGGCTCGTCGGTGATGAGCCTGCTCGCGACCGCGCTGCACGACGCCGGCGGCACCGCCGCTCCGCGCGAGCGCGGGGCGCAGCTGCGGGCCCTGCTGCACGACGAGCTTGCCCGCTCCGAGCGCGAGCTGGGCCTGCCGCGCTCCGGCCGCGAGGAGCCGGTCACCATCGGCCTCGCCGCGGCGGCGGACGCGCTGCTGGCGGTGGTCCCGGTACCCGTCGCGGTCCGCGCCGACCCCGGCGCGGTCTCCGAGCGTGGCTGGCTGGCGGTCGCCGCGGCGATCGGGGCGCTCGCCGAGATCGCCGGCCTGGGCACGCCGCACGGCCCGTCCGACCTGCGCCTGGAGGCCGGCGCGCTCGGCGACCACCTCGCGCTGCGCCTGCCGGCGCCCGGGATCGGCGACGACGACGCCGAGCTCGCCGCCGTCGCGTTCGAGGAGCACGCCGCCACGATCGCGCGGCTGCGCAGCCGCGCGCTCGCGCTGCCGGCGCACGTGCTCGGCGAGGCCGAGGACTGGCGCGCGCCGATCGCCCGGGCGCTGCGCAGCGCCGAGGCCGTCGCGCGGCTCGGCGGCCGGCCGGCCGACGGCGACTCGGTCGCCGAGCACGAGGATGCCGTGCTGGCGCTCGTGCATCCCGACGGGGCCGGCGGCGCGGGCGCGGCCGGGCGCCCGCACGACGATCCCGACCCCGCGCGGCGGATCGCGCGGCGCATCCTGCAGCGCCTCAACGGGATGGGCAAGTGGGGCGGCTACCACACGGACTTCCGCCATCTCGCGCGCGGCTTCGCGGGCAACGAGCGCGCGCTGGCCGACGACGTCGGCGAGGCGCTGATCGCCGCGGGCCTGCTCGACGAGAAGCCCAGCGTCGGCCAGCGCCACGTCTTCCTGAACTCGCGCCGGGCCGCGGACATCCACGCCCTGATCGACCGCGGGACGCTGCCGCCGGACCTGCGGCTGCCGTAGGTTTACGCGCCTTCCCGTGCTGCGCGACACCCTGTCCACGAAGGCCTTCACCGCGCGCCGGCTCGTCGAGAGCGGGATGCTCGCGCCGACGCGCCCGGATCGCCTCGCGCGCGTCGTCAAGGCGCTGAAGGAGCGCGGGCCGACGGTCGCGGGCGGCTACGCCGTCGCGGCGATCCGCTACCCCGACGCGACGGCGATCATCGACGATGCCGGCGAGCTGACGTTCGCCGATCTGCACCTCCGCACGAACGCGCTCGCCCACGCCTGGGGTGCGGACGGGATCGGCGAGCGCGACACCGTGGCGATCCTCTGTCGCAACCACCGCGGCTTCGTCGAGGCGCTCGTGGCGACCTCCAAGCTCGGCGCCCACGCGCTGCTGCTACACACCGCGTTCTCGCCGCCGCAGCTCGCTGCGGTCTGCGCGGGCGAGGACCCGCGCGCGATCGTCTACGACGCCGAGTTCGCGCCGGTCGTCGACGGCGCCGCCCGCGGCCGCGCGCGCTACGTCGCCTGGACCGATGGGTCGGCCGCGACGCCCGGCGCCGGCGCGACGCTCGACGACCTCATCGAGCGCGGCGACCGGGCCGAGGTCGATCCGCCGCAGTCCCGCGGCGCCATCGTGATCCTGACGAGCGGCACGACCGGCACGCCGCGGGGCGCGCAGCGCAAGGAGCCCAAGACGCTCGATCCCGCCGCCGCGCTGCTGTCGAAGATCCCGCTGCGCGCGCGCGGGCGCACGCTCGTCGCCGCGCCGCTCTTTCACTCCTGGGGCCTGGCGCACCTCGTGCTCGGCCTCGGCCTGTCGTCGACGCTCGTGCTGCGCCGGCGCTTCGATCCGGAGGAGACCCTGCGCGCGATCGACGAGCACGGCGTCACGGCGCTCGTCGTCGTGCCGGTGATGCTCCAGCGGATCCTCGAGCGCGGGCCGAAGGTCGTGCGAAAGTACGACACCGGCTCGCTGCGCGTGATCGCGGCCAGCGGCTCGGCGCTGCCGGGCGCGCTGGCGACGAAGGTCATGGACACCTTCGGCGACGTCCTCTACAACCTCTACGGCTCGACCGAGGTCGCCTGGGCGACGGTCGCCACGCCGGAGGACCTGCGCGCCGCTCCCGGCACCGCGGGGCGCCCGCCGCGGGGGACCGTCGTGCGCCTCTACGACGCCGGCGGCGACGAGGTCCGCGCGGGCGAGACGGGCCGTATCTACGTCGGCAACGATCTCGTCTTCGACGGCTACACCGGGGGCGGCGGCAAGCCGGTCGTCGACGGCCTCGTCTCCTCCGGCGACGTCGGGCACTTCGACGAGGATGGGCGCCTGTTCGTCGACGGCCGCGACGACGAGATGATCGTCTCGGGCGGCGAGAACGTCTTCCCGCGCGAGGTCGAGGACGCGATCGCCGCGCTGGACGGCGTCGACGAGGTCGCCGCGATCGGCGTCGACGACGCCGGTTTCGGCCAGCGCCTGCGCGCGTTCGTCGTGCGCAGCGATGGATCGCCGCTCACCGAGCGCGACGTCCGGGAGCACGTGAAGGCCACCCTCGCGCGCTACAAGGTCCCGCGTGACGTCGTGTTCGTCGACGCCCTGCCGCGCACCGCCACGGGCAAGGTGCTCAAGCGCGAGCTGGCCGAGCTGAACGTAGACCCGAATCCGGCCGTCCAGCCGGCCCCGGCCGAGCGCTAGTTGCTCCCGTCGGCAGGCCCGGATCGGGTCGGGAGATCCCGCAGAATGTGCCGATCGGTGTACTAGCCTCCAACGGGCGATGCCGGCCCGCACGGACAGCCTCGATCTCGGCCGCCTGCGGCTGACCTCCGGCGAAGGGCGCAGGCTCGTGCTCGAGGTCGGCCTGGACGCGCTGCAGTTCGGCGGCGAGACGTACGCGGTCACGCCCGACGCGGTCGAGGCGGTCCTCGACATCTCGCGCACGACGCACCACGGCCACGCGCTGCGGCTGCGCTTCGCCGCCTCGCTGCGCGGGCCCTGCATGCGCTGCCTGGAGCCCGCCGAGCCGGCGATCTCGGTCGACAGCCGTGAGGTCGACCAGCCCGGCGACGTCGAGGAGCTGCGCAGCCCCTACGTCGAAGACGAGGTGCTCGACCTGCACGCCTGGGCGCGCGACGCGCTCGCCCTCGCGCTGCCGGCCCAGCTGCTGTGCCGCGCCGACTGCGCCGGCCTGTGCCCGATCTGCGGCACCGACCTCAACACGGCCGGTCCCGAGCACGCACACGAGCGCGAGCCCGACCCGCGCTGGGCCAAGCTCGGCGAGCTGAAGTTCGAGTAGCCGTACTGCTCCGAGCGTGAGCGAATCGGCACACGTCGACGACCGTCCACCAATCCGGCGCAGCGGTCAGCCGGCGCGCCGCGCCATCAGCGATCTCTGGCCGGGCGGGTGCGCCGGCGAGTTGGCTGCCGAGGCGCTCCATCACTCGATCTGCGGCGGCGCCGAGCAGGTAGTCGTCCGGCGTCTTGACTACGAGCGCGGTGAGGTCCGCGGCAAAATCCGGATCCTTGAGCTTGGCCGTGAGGTTCATCGCCAGCTCGTGGTAGGTGAAGGCCTTCTGACCGGCGTGATCCATGGACCACTCCCCAGGAGCGGTACTCGGGCGGAACAACGACGTACAGCCCGCGGCCGGCCGAGAAGATCTGTCGATCATCGACGAGCCGAGTCAGGGCCCGGCGCGTCGCCTCGAGCGCGCTGTCGAGGATCGCCGCCGCCTCGGGGGCCGTAAGCGTGTGCTGCCCGCGGGACAGCAGGAAGTCGGGAAGGCGCTGGGGCTGGCGACGTCTGGCATGTCGTACGCGTAGTTGGACGCTGAGCGTCCTATTGGACCAACAGCGTCCAACTCGGCTTGGTTGCGTCTCGGCTACCAGGGCACGTGGTGTCCTATGACACCAACGGTCTCCAACCAGGCGCCGGGTGACCTCCTCAAATCGCCTGAACGAGCTTGGGCCCGGCTCGCGCCCGGCGCGATGGCTCAGATCAGAAGTTCGAGTGCGCCGAGCGGCTGGCGCGGATGTCGTCGGCGGGGAAGTACACGCCGTCGTCGGGCTCGGGCGGCAGCGCCGTGGGCGCCTTGGCGTAGGGCGCCGCGGGCGCGCTGCCGCGCCCGATCCGTTCCAGGTCGGCCCGATCGGCGACGAGCGGGTTGATCGCGGGCGCGAGCTCGATGTGCTTGGCCTCGTCGAAGAGGTCGCGGTAGCCGCTGGTGCCGAGCGGCTCGAAGTTCAGGTCCACGTCGACGTAGCGCGTCATGAACGAGCAGGGGGCCAGATCGCGCAGGTCGCAGCGGCGGTAGTCGACCTGCGTCGCGGCCGGCGTGCCGGCGATGCCGAGCTCGGCATCCATCGCCTGCAGCGCGGCGTTGAGCCGCTCGACGTTGCGCCCGTAGGCGCCGGGCACGACGGCCACGCCCGAGACGAAGCCGCCGTTGTTGTGGATCGCCTCGGCCACGTCACCGACGAGCACGAACTCGACGTCGTGCTGCTGGAGCGTGCGCAGCGTCTCGAGAAGGGATGGATCAAGTTCGAGCTCACTCATGCAGATACCGTTCGCGCGCAAGCCCGCCAGTCCTTCCCGCCGGTCGCAGCCGCTGCGCACGGCGGCGCCGCCGAGCCGGTCGGCGCGCTGCGCTACCCTTCCGCGACCTATGGCGGTCCCCAAGCAGAAGCAATCTCACGCGCGCACCGCTCAGCGGCGCGCCCAGCACAAGATGGCCGCGCCCGTCTACAACGCATGCCCGCAGTGTCACAGCGCTCGGCGCCCGCATCGCGTCTGTCAGACCTGCGGGTACTACGGCGGCCGCGAGGTCGTTGCGCCGACCACGGCGCACGACCACCACGACCACTGAGGACGGCCGGCGGATGCCGGCCCGACGCATCAGGGGGCTGATCGCCCGCTCCAACGGGGAGGTCCGAGCGGACCCGATGCTGCACGTCCCCGTCATCGCCGTCGACGCCAACGGCGCCGATCTCGGTCCCGCCGAGGTCGCCGCGGGCGCGAACATCGCCGCCGCCCAGGGCATTCGCGTGCTGCTGTTCGGCCCCGCCGCCGAGCTCGGCAACGCCGGCCCGGGGATCGAGGTCATCGACGCCCCCCTGTCGATCGCCAAGGAGGCCAATCCGGCCGCGGCTGCCCGCGCGAACCCGGAGTCCTCGATCGTGCGCGCCGCCCAGGCCGTCGCGGCGGGCGACGCCGACGCGCTCGTCTCGGCCGGCGCGACCGGCGCCGCGCTCGCCGCCGCCCTGTTCAACATCAAGCGCGACCGCGGCATCCTGCGCCCCGCGCTCGCCGCCCAGGTCCCGGTCCCGGGCGCGCCCGTGACGCTCGTCGACGTCGGCGCCAACACCGAGGTGCGTCCCGAGCACCTCGTCCAGTTCGCGTTCATGGGCTCGGCGCTCGCGCAGGTCGTGCACGGCGTCGAGAACCCGCGCATCGCGCTGCTGTCGGTCGGGGAGGAGGCGACGCGCGGCTCACCGCTGACGATCGAAGTCCACGCGCGCCTCACGGCGGCGCAGGGCCTGAACTTCGTCGGCAACATCGAGGGCCACGCGCTCGTCGAGGGCCGCGCCGACGTCGTCGTCACCGACGGCTTCACCGGCAACGTCGCCCTGAAGGTCATGGAGGGCGTCTCGGACAAGATGATCGCCCTGCTCAGGGAGACCGCCGTGTCGACCCGCCGCGCGAAGGCCGGCGGCGTGCTCATGCGTCCTGCGCTGCAGCAGTTCCGCGACGAGATCTCGCCGGAGACCGCCGGCGGCGCATACCTGCTCGGGCTGCGCAAGATCGGCGTCGTCGGGCACGGCCGCTTCACGAGCCGCGGCTTCGCGCACGCGATCCTGCTCGCCGCGCGCGGCGTCACCGGCGACATCACGGGGCGCACGCACGACGCGCTCGAGCAAGCCGGCGCGCTGCGCAAGCCGGGCGCGGCGATGTCCGGGTCCGGCTCTACCGTTTCCGCGCAATGACCCGAGACGAAGTCTTCGCGCTGGTGCAGGCGCACCTCGTCGACGAGCTCGAGATCGATCCCGCCCGGATCGACGAGAGCACGAACTTCCGCGTCGACCTCGAGGCCGACTCGCTGGACCTCTACACGCTCGTGCAGGAGCTCGAGGACTCCTTCGCCGTGAAGATGTCCGACGAGCAGGCTGCGAAGATCGTCACGGTCGGCCAGGCGGTCGACTTCGTCCTGGCCCACGCCGTCGTCCCCGAGCCGTCCGAGTCCTGAAACTGCTCACCGAACTCCTGCAGGAGCTGCCCGAGCATCTGCACCGGCAGGTCTTCACGCACGCCTCCTGGACCGAGCGCCGCAGCGACTCGTACTCGCGCCTGGCGTTCCTCGGCGACTCCGTGCTGAGCCTCGCCGTCACGTCGCACCTGTACCCGCGCCTGGAGGCCGAGCGCTTCGGCGCCGGGCGGCTGACGAAGATCCGCGCCCAGAGCGTCTCCGGCGTGTCCTGCCGCGCCGTCGCCGAGCGCCTCGGCGTGCCCGACCGGCTGCGCGCGTCGGCGCCGGCGGGCATCGGCCAGAGCGCCGACTCGCTGGTCGAGACCGAGCGCGTGCTGGCGTCGGTGATCGAGGCGGTGATCGGCGCGTGCTACCTGCACAACGGCTACGAGCGCACCGCCGCCGCGGTGGTCGAGGCCTTCCAGCCCGAGGTCACGAACGCCCTGTCGCACCCCGTCGACTTCAAGTCCGCGCTGCAGGAGCGCCTCGCGCGCCGCGCGGCCACCGTCGACTACACCGTCCAGCGCGAGGACGGCCCGCCCCACGACCGCACGTTCGAGGTCGTCGCGGCGGTCGACGGCGAGGAGGTCGGGCGCGGCTCGGGGCGCTCCAAGAAGCACGCCGAGCAGGAGGCCGCGCGCGCCGCCCTGGAGTCGCTGCATCCCGACGACGCGACGGTGCTCGTCGAGCAGCTGGACGGGACGACCGCCTGATGCACCTGCGCTCGATCACGCTGAAGGGCTTCAAGTCCTTCCCCGACCGGACGAAGCTCGACTTCGCGCCCGGCGTCTCGGTCGTCGTCGGGCCCAACGGGTCGGGCAAGTCGAACATCACCGACGCCGTGCTGTGGGCGATGGGCGAGCAGTCGCCGCTCGCCGTGCGCGGCCAGTCGATGCGCGACGTCATCTTCGGCGGCGGCCGCGGCGTCAAGGCCCGCAGCGCCGCCGAGGTCGAGATCGTCATTGACAACGGCGACGGCGCGGTCGACGTGCCGCTCGGCGAGATCTCGATCCTGCGCCGCCTGGATCGCTCCGGCGAGGGCGAGTACCGCCTCAACGGCGCGAAGTGCCGGCTCGTCGACGTGCTGGAGGTGCTGTCGGACACGGGCCTGGGCAAGGAGATGCACTCCGTCGTCTCGCAGGGCCGCGTCGAGTCGATCGTCACCTCCAAGCCGCGCGACCGGCGCCTGCTCATCGAGGAGGCCGCGGGCCTGGGCAAGCACCGCAAGCGCCGCCGCCGCGCCCAGCTCAAGCTCAAGCGCACGCAGGACAACCTCGACCGCGCGCTCGACGTGGAGCGCGAGGCGCGCTCGCGGCTGCGCCCGCTCAAGCGCCAGGCCGAGGCGGCCGAGCTGCACCAGCGCCTGGAGCGCCAGACGCTCGAGGCGCGCTGGGAGCTCGTGCGCGACCTCGCGCGCGCCCGCACGGCCGAGCTGCGCGCGGCCGAGGACGTCGCGACCGCCACCCGCGCCGCGCGCGAGGAGGCGCAGACGGCGCTGGCCGCCGTCGCCGCCCGCCGCCGCGAGGCCGAGCAGGCCATGGCCCGGCGCAGCGAGCAGCGCGAGGCGTTCGCGCAGCGCGTGTACCGCGCGCGCTCGGCCGGCGAGCGCGTTGAGCTGCGCCTGGAGCGCGTCCGGGCGACCGCCGAGGACCTCACCGAGCGCGCCGAGCGCCGCTCGCACGAGCTGACCGCGCTGGCGGCGCTGGCCGAGACCGCGGGCGAGGCCAGCGACGCGCAGGCCGGGGCGCAGCGCGTCGAGGCGCTCGAAGCCGAGCTCGAGCAGCTCGCCGCCGACCACGCGACGCAGCTCGAGCGCGAGGTCGCGGCGCTCGAGCAGGCGCGCGCTCAGGCGCAGGCCGAGGCGGCCCGGGGTCAGGGCGCCGTCGATGCCGCTCGTGCGCTGCTGGCGTCGGCCACGGCGGGCGCCGAGACCGCGCGCGTGCGGCGCCGCGCGAGCGACCGCGGGCTCGAGGCGGCCCGCCGCGAGGCCGCGCGCGTCGGCGCCGAGCTCGCCGCCTGCAATCAGTTCCTGCGCACCCGCGCGACGGCCGCTGCGCGCGGCGGTGGCGCCGCCGCTCGCGCGCTGGCCGACGCCCTCGTTGTGACACCCGGCTACGAGCGCGCCGTCGCGGCCGTGTTCGGCGGGCTGCTGCGCGCCTCGCTGGCCGAGCGCGTGCGCGACGGCGTCGAGCTGCTCGACGCGGCCGGCGCCGAGGGCGGTCGCGTGCTGATCGTCGACTCCGTCGCCCCGGGGCCGGCGCCCGCGCTCAACCCGCCCGCGCCGGGCGCGCGCCATCTCGCGCAGTTCGTCTCGGGCGAGGAGCGCGTGCTCGCGACCGCCCAGCGGCTGCTGTCGAACACGTGGGTCGTCGAGGCGATCGAGCAGCTGCCGCCAGGGTTCACGGGCGTCGCCGTCACCCGCGAGGGCCGCGTGTGGCACGGCCGCCACCGCGAGATGCGCCGGGCGCCGGAGGGCGGGGAGGAGCGCGTGCTCGCCGAGCGCAACCGCCGCGAAGAGCTCATCGCCGCCAGCGAGGCGGCGGTGCAGGCCGAGCACGCCGCAAAGCTCGCCTGCGAGCCCGCCGAGGCCGGCGTCGCTGCCGCCGACGCCACCCGCGAGCAGGCCGATCGCACGCTGCGCGAGGCGTCGCAGGCGCTGGCCGCCGCCACCGAGGAGGCGCGCCGCGCCGCCTGGCTGATCGAGAAGCGCCGCGCGGCGCCGCAGGAGGGCGCGTCGGCGATGCGCCGCGCGCAGATCGAGGGCGAGCTCGCCGCCGAGCGCCGCGCCGCCCAGCGCGCCGAGCGCGAGCGCGCCGAGCGCGCGCAGCGCAGCGTGCGCCTGCGCGGGCGGATCGCCGCCGACCGCGCGCTCGCGCCGCAGGCGCGGCGGCTGGCGGCGGCGCTCGGGCAGGCCGCGGAGGCGATCGGCGCGCGGGTCGGCGCGCTGGAGACCGAGCTGGCCGCGGGCCGCGCCGTGGGCGACGAGCTCGCCGCCCAGCTGCGCACGTGCGCGTCGGAGGAGGCGCAGATCCAGGCGCTGCTGCGCGAGCGCGGCGACGCGGTCACGAGCGCCGAGGTGCGCGCCCAGCAGGCGCGCGACCACAGCTGCGACGCCGACCACGAGCTCGTCCTGCTCGCCGAGCGGCTCGGGCTCCCGGCCGACGCGGCGAGCGAGCCGCTGGCCGCCGCGGAGGCGCACGCGCTGCGCGACCGCATCGAGCGCCTCGGGCGCCGGCGCGAGCAGCTCGGGCCGGTCAACCCGCTCGCCAAGGCCGAGTACGACGAAGCGCTCGCCCACGTGACCGAGCTCGAGCGCCAGCGCAGCGACCTCGAGACCGCGCTGCGCGAGCTGCGGCTGCTCATCCGCGACACCGATCGCCAGATCCACGAGACCTTCGAGAAGACCTTCGAGGCCGCCGCGCGCAACTTCGAGGAGCTCGCCCAGCACCTCTTCCCCGGCGGCCGGGGACGGCTGCGGCTCGTCAAGGAGGACCAGCACATCACGGGCTTCGCCGGCCAGCCGCTCGCCGGCGCCGACGGCGACGGCGATCCCGACGGTGCCGACCCCGACGACGCGGCCGAGCTGGAGGCCGCCAACGACATCGAGGAGGAGCTGCTCGGCGTCGAGATCGAGATCACGCCGGCCGGCAAGTCGATGAAGCGCCTCACGCTGCTGTCGGGCGGCGAGAAGTCGATGACCGCGATCGGCTTCCTGTTCGCCGTCTTCCTGGCCAAGCCGTGCCCGTTCTACATCCTCGACGAGGTCGAGGCCGCGCTCGACGACCCGAACATCACGCGCTTTTTGGCCCTGCTGCGCCGCTACGCCGACCGCGCGCAGTTCATCGTCGTCACCCACCAGAAGCGCACGATGGAGGCCGCCGACACGCTGTACGGCGTCTCGATGGGCGACGACGGCGTCTCGAAGGTCATCTCGCGGCGCCTGCCGCGCGAGGATTCCGGCGAGGTCGCCCCGGCGCCGGCGCCCGCGTCAGCCGCCGCCGGCGGCGCCGCGTAGGGGGCGGTCCGGTGGAGGTCCGCCCGGTCACGCCCGACGATCTGCCGGCGCTGCTGGCGCTGATCGCCGACTACCAGCGCTTCTACGGCAACCCGGCCCCGGACGACGAGCACAACGCCGCGTTCTTCGGCGGGTTCGTGGCGCCCAGCGAGCGCGGGATGCTGATCGGCGCCTACGACGACGGCGCCGTGGCCGGCTACACCTGCCTGTACTGGACCTTCTCGTCGATCTCGGCCACCGCGGTGGTCCTGCTCAACGACCTCTACGTGCGCCCGGCGCGGCGCGGCGCCGGCGTGGGGGAGGCGCTCATCGCGGCGGCCGCCGGCGTCGCCCGCGAGCGCGGCTGCTCGCACCTGCGCTGGTGCACGACGCTGGACAACCGCCGCGCTCAGCGCCTCTACGAGCGCGTCGGCGGCGACCGGGTCGCGCTGTTCGAGTACGAGATCGACCTGCGCTGACACGACGGGTTCGAACCTCGCCATCCATCACGCGATGTGATCGCTGACTCCACGCACGCGTCTTCGACTTCTGGATGCGGGCGTGAGAGGCTTCCCGGGATGGAACTCCGCCACCTCAGAACGGTCGTCGCGATCGCCCGGCACGGCTCGTTCACGAAGGCCGGCGAGGAGCTGCACCTCGCCCAGTCGGCGGTGTCGCAGCAGCTCAGCCGCCTGGAGGCCGAGCTCGGCATCACGCTCTTCACGCGGTCCAGCCGCAGCGTCGAGCTGACCGCGGAGGGCGAGCTCGTCCTGGACTACGCGCAGCGCGTGATCTCCGAGGTGGACGGCCTGCGCGACGAGCTCGACGAGATCGCCGGCCTGCTGCGCGGCGACCTGCGCCTCGGCGGCATGTGGCCGACCGGCCTGTACGACCTCTACGCCGTCATCGCCGACTTCCACGACCAGCATCCCGGCGTGGCGATCCACTTCGTCGAGGGCACGCAGGAGGAGATGCTCGCCCAGATCCGCGCCGACGAGCTCGACGCGATCTTCACCGCGGTCGACCCCGACGCCCTCGGCGACGAGTTCGCGGCCACGCTGCTGTCCGAGGAGGAGTTCGTCTGCACGCTGCCGGTGGGCCACCCGCTGGCGGCCCAGGACCACGTGACCTTCCAGCAGCTCGCCGGCCTGGATCTCGTGACCTACCGCGAGAACTCGGCGCTGCGCCGGCGCCTCGAGCTCGCGATGGGCGAGCACGGCCTGACGCCGTGCAACGCGTTCATCTGCACGGAGATGGGCGCCGTGCGCGCGCTCGTCTCCAAGGGCATGGGCGTCGCGGTCATCCCGCGCTCGGCCGCCGAGGAGCCCGGCCCGCCGATCGAGCTGCGCCCGATCGGGCCGCAGCCGTTCACGTGGCCGGTCGCGCTCGTCTGGCGTGCGCGCCGGCGCCAGCCGCCCGCCGCGAAGGCGTTTCTCGCGCTGGCGATCGCGCGCGCCGACGAGGCGACCCCGCCCGTGCGGCTCGTCGCGTAGCCCGCCGCCGCGCCGGTTCGGCGCAGCGGCCTCGGCCGGAATCCGCGGACCGGGCCGCTATCGTCGCCCGTCGCCATGGCACGCGACTGGTCAGATCTGTTCATCACCGACGCCGCGCGACCGGCCGCGGCCGCCGCGGCGGCCGCGGAGGACGAGCCCGCCCGCAAGCGCGGCTTCTTTCGCAAGCTGCGGTCCAACCTGTCCAAGACGCGCGAGGCGCTCGGCGCCGAGATCCAGGCCACCCTGCTGGAGGGCGACGTCGACGAGGAGACCTGGGAGCGCCTCGAGGAGGCGCTGATCATGGCCGACGTCGGCGCCGCCACGACCGCGCGCGTCGTCGGCGAGCTGGAGGCCGAGGCGTCGGGCGGCGAGATCACCGGCGGCGAAGCGCTGAGCCGGCGCCTGGCGGAGATGCTCGCCGCCATCGCGCGCACCGGCGAGGATCGCATCGACCTGCGCGCGGCGCCGACGGTGATCATGGCCGTCGGCGTCAACGGCACCGGCAAGACGACGACGATCGGCAAGCTCGCCTGGCACCTGCAGCGCGAACTCGGGCTGAAGGTCGTGCTCGGCGCCGCGGACACGTTTCGCGCCGCCGCCGTGCAGCAGCTCGAGGGCTGGGCGCAGCGGGCCGGCTGCGAGATCGTCTCCGGGCCGGAGGGCTCCGATCCGGGCTCGGTGGCCTACGACGCGATCAAGCAGGGCCGCGAGCGCGGCGCCGACGTCGTGATCATCGACACCGCCGGCCGGCTGCACACGCAGGACAACCTCATGGCCGAGCTGGCCAAGGTGCGCCGCGTGATCTCCAAGCAGATCGAGGGCGCGCCGCACGAGACGCTGCTCACCGTCGACGCGACGACGGGCCAGAACGGGCTGCGCCAGGCCAAGCTCTTCTCCGAGTCGGTGCCGGTGGACGGCATCGTGCTGACCAAGCTCGACGGCACCGCGAAGGGCGGGATCGCGCTCGCGATCGCCGGCGAGCTGGGGATCCCCGTGAAGCTCATCGGCATCGGCGAGGCGCTGGAGGACCTGCGCCCGTTCGACGCCGACGACTACGCGCGGGCGCTGCTGACCTGAGCATCCCAACGGGGCGCGCCCCGGGGCTTATATTCCACAGGACATGGACGCATGGATGTTGTGGGTGCTGCTCGCGGTGATCCTCGCCGTCGGTGAGGTCATGTCGCTGAGCCTGTTCCTCGCCCCGTTCGCGATCGGCGCGCTGGCCGGCGCGGCCGCCGATCTGGCGGGCGCGGGCAGCGCGGTGGCGATCATCGTGTTCCTCGTCAGCTCGGGGCTGCTGTTCGGCTTCGTCCGGCCGATCGCGCGCCGCCACATGCGTACGCCCGCCCAGCTGCGCACGGGCACGGCGGCGCTCGTCGGCAAGACCGCCCTCGTCACCGAGACCGTCAACGCCGACGGCGGCACCGTCAAGCTCGAGGGCGAGGTCTGGACGGCGCGGCCGTACGTGCCCGACGAGGTCATCGAGAGCGGTAGCCGCGTCCACGTCGTCGAGATCCAGGGCGCGACCGCGCTCGTCAGCGAAGCGTAAGCCCCACGAGGAGGTCGCAACCATGGAAGCCGGACTGATCCTGCTGGTCATCATCGCCGTGTTCGCGCTGCTGCTTGCCGCGAAGACCGTGCGCATCATCCCGCAGGCGCGGGCCGGCGTCGTGGAGCGCCTGGGCCGCTACCAGCGCACGCTGACGCCGGGGCTGGCGATCGTCGTGCCGTTCGTCGACCGCGTCGGCAACATGATCGATCTGCGCGAGCAGGTCGTGACCTTCAAGCCGGCCGGCGTGATCACCGGCGACAACGTCGGCATCCAGATCGACAGCGTCCTGTACTTCACGATCACCGACGCGAAGTCCGTCTCCTACGAGGTCGCCAACCCGCTGCAGGCGATCGAGCAGCTCACGGTGACCACGCTGCGCAACGTCATCGGCGGGATGACGCTCGAGGAGGCCCTGACCAGCCGCGACACGATCAACTCGCAGCTGCGCACCGTGCTCGACGAGGCCACCGGGCGGTGGGGGATCCGCGTCAACCGCGTCGAGGTCAAGGCGATCGATCCGCCGGCGTCGATCCAGGAGGCGATGGAGAAGCAGATGCGCGCCGAGCGCGACCGCCGCGCCGCGATCCTCACGGCCGAGGGCTCCAAGCAGTCGCAGATCCTCAACGCGGAGGGCGAGAAGCAGGCGTCGGTGCTGCGCGCGGAGGGTCAGCGAACGTCGGCCATCCTGCGCGCCGAGGGCGAGGCGAAGGCGATCGACACGGTGTTCGCCGCCATCCACGCCGGCGACCCCGACCAGGGCCTGCTGTCCTACCAGTACCTGCAGATGCTGCCCAAGCTCGCGCAGGGCGACGCGAACAAGATCTTCGTCATCCCGAGCGAGTTCTCGCAGGCCCTGGGCAACATCGGCGGCGCGATCGCCGGGGCGGTCAGGCCGGCGCCCTCGCCGCCCCCGCCGCCGATCGCGTGAGCGCGCCCATCGTCGCCGAGGCCGTCGAGGCGTACGCGGCGGCACACACGACCGCGCCCGTGCCGTTCCTGCAGGCGCTCGCCGAGGAGACGCGGGCGACGCTCGACTCGCCGCAGATGCTCACGGGCGCGATCGAGGGGCGCTTCCTCGAGTTCCTCGTATTCCTCGCCCAGCCGCAGCTCGTGCTGGAGATCGGCACGTACTCGGGCTACAGCGCGCTGTCGATGGCGCAGGCGCTGCCCGCCGGCGGGCGGATCGTGACGTGCGAGCTCGACCGCGATCGGGTGGCGTTCGCCGAGCGCCACATCGCCGCCGCCGGCTTCGGCGATCGCATCGAGGTCCGCCAGGGGCCGGCGCTCGAGACCATCGCCGGCCTCGACGGCCCGTTCGACCTCGTCTTCGTCGACGCCGACAAGCCCGGCTACCACGACTACTACGAGGCGGTGCTGGCCAAGCTCTCCGCGCGCGGCCTCGTCGTGATCGACAACGTCCTGTGGAGCGGCCGGGTGGCGGAGCCCGAGAGCGACCACGACACCGACTCGACGCGGGCGCTGCGCGCCTTCAACGACCACGTGGCGGGCGACGAGCGGGTCGTGAGCGTGATGCTCAGCGTGCGCGACGGCGTGACGCTCGTGCGCCGCGCCTGAACGCGCGCTGTAGCCGAGCAGCGCGTCTCGGAGGGCGGTGGTCACGTCGACGCCGGCTGCTGGACGGCGACGAGGAGGCAGAGCAGGAGGGCGAGCCCGATCGTGACGGCCAGCCCGCCGAGGATCCAGCGGGCGCGACCGCTGGCGGCCGTGCCGGCGCCGCCGGCGAGCGCGGCAGCCGCGCCGCCGTACACGGCGAGCAGCTCGAGCGGGTCGACGAGCGGGGCGAGGCCGCCGCACACGTTCGTGGCGGCGCCGTCGGCGGCGCAGGTGCTGAACAGCGCGTAGAGCCCCCCGAAGAGGAGCACGACGCCGGCGGCCACCACGCCGGCGACGGCGGCGAGCACGCGTAGGATCGGCGAGAGATGCGGCACGGCGGGAGGCCTGTGGGCGGGCGAGATGGCGGTCATGGCAGCGGACTCAGTTCCAGTCGTAGGAGGTCTGACCGATGGCCACGAGGCTCATCAGGCCGAGCATCGCGACCGCGATCACGACGCCCAGCGCCAGCCAGCGCGGCTGCGTTCTCACGCAGCCTGCGATGCCGCCGGCCAGCGGCGCGAGGACGGCGATCACGAAGCTCGGCCACTCGAGCACGGGGACGAGCCCGGCGTGACCGGCGCACAGCCCCCGCGTCTCGCTGCCCTCGCAGTTCAGCCAGACGGCGTAGACGCCGACGACGACGAAGGCGAGCGCCGAGACCGCGACGCCCGCGAGCACGCTCAGCCCGCGCAGCGTCGCCGTCACCGCCGGGTGCCGGGTCAGCCGGCCCGCGGGCGGCGCGGCGCGGTCCATCGGTGGATCCCAGAGCGGCTCGGTGGTGACCATGCTCACCCTCCTCCTCGTTGTTGACCAGCGGTTGACAAGCCACACCGTAGCCGTCTCCTGACCAGCGGTCAACAACTTCGCTCCGCCATCCTCGATCCGGGTTCTCCCTAGACTGGGGGGCCGTGTTCGACACGCTCTCCGAGAAGCTCCAGGCGACGCTCGCCGACGTCCGCGCCCGCGGCACGCTGACCGAGGCCGACGTCACCGCCGCGATGCGCGAGATCCGGCTCGCGCTGCTCGAGGCCGACGTGAACTTCAAGGTCGTCAAGTCCTTCACGACGACGGTCAAGGAGCGCTGCCTCGGTGCCGACGTGCTCGGCAAGCTCAACCCGGGCCAGCAGGTCGTCAAGATCGTCGACGAGGAGCTCACCGCGCTGATGGGCGGCGCGTCGGCATCGGTCGCCTTCGCCCCCCGCCCGCCGACGGTGATCCTCATGGCCGGCCTGCAGGGCTCGGGCAAGACGACCGCGGCGGCCAAGCTCGCGCGCTTTCTCATGAAGGAGCACGACGCCTCGGTCGCGCTCGCGGCCTGCGACGTCTACCGCCCGGCCGCGGTCGACCAGCTCGTGAAGGTCGGCGGCCAGGTCGGCGCGACCGTCTACGAGCAGGGCACCGACCAGGACCCGGTCGACATCGCCCGGTGGGCGTTGGATCAGGCCAAGCGGGACGGCAAGGACGTCCTCATCGTCGACACCGCCGGCCGCCTGCACGTCGACGAGAAGCTCATGGAAGAGCTCGTGAAGATCCGCAAGGCGGTCAAGCCGACCACCGTCCTGCTCGTCATCGACGCGATGACCGGCCAGGACGCCGTCAACGTCGCCGAGCAGTTCGCGGGCGCGGTCGCCTTCGACGGCGTGCTGATGTCCAAGCTCGACGGCGACGCGCGCGGCGGCGCCGCGCTGTCGGTCAAGGCGGTGACCGGCAAGCCGATCCTCTACGCCTCCACGGGCGAGCATCTCGACCAGTTCGAGCGCTTCCACCCCGATCGCATGGCGCAGCGGATCCTCGGCATGGGCGACGTGCTGTCGTTCATCGAGAAGGCCGAGGCGCAGATCGACGAGGACGAGGCCAAGGAGCTCGAGCGCAAGCTGCGCCGCAACGAGTTCACGTTCGAGGACTTCCTCTCGCAGCTGAAGATGATGCGCAAGATGGGGCCGCTGCAGTCGCTGCTGGGCATGATCCCGGGCTTTCAGGGCGCCGCGCTGAAGAACGTCAAGGTCGACGAGCGCGAGCTCGATCGCATCGAGGCGATCATCCTCTCGATGACTCCGCTGGAGCGCCGCCGGCCCGATCTCATCAAGGGGTCGCGGCGCCTGCGCATCGCCCGCGGCTCGGGCACGACGGTCCAGCACGTCAACCAGCTCGTCAAGCAGTTCGGCCAGATGCAGAAGCTCATGAAGCAGCTCGGCAAGGGCAAGATGCCGGACCTCCAGGCCATGATGCGGCAGGGTCGCTAGCCTGTCTGCACCAATGGCCGTCCGAATGAGACTCACACGCGTCGGTGGACGCAAAGACCCGATCTGGCGCATCGTCGTCGCAGATTCGCGTTCCCCGCGCGACGGCCGCGTCATCGAGACGATCGGCCACTACAACGCGCAGACCGAGCCGTCGACGATTCGCGTCGACGAGGACCGCGCACGCCACTGGCTCGAGCGCGGCGCACAGCCGTCCGACCAGGTGCGCAACCTCCTGCGCATCCAGGGCGTCAAGTAGCCCACCACCCCGCGGCCGCCCGCCCGAGCGTTCTGTGCAGGAGCTTCTGGAATACCTCGCCCGGGCGCTCGTCGATGATCCCGACGCCGTGCGCGTCGAGACCTTCGACGAGGACGACGGCAGCATCGTGCTCGAGCTCTCGGTCGGCGACGAGGACTACGGCCAGGTCATCGGGCGCGGCGGGCGCACCGCCAACGCGCTGCGGACCGTGCTGAAGGCGGCGGCCGTGAAGGAAGGCCGCCGCGTGTTCGTCGACATCGTCGACTGACGGGCCGGGCGGTAGTCACATATGTCCCTGCTGAACGCCGGCCGTGTCGGTCGCCCGCACGGGCTCGACGGCTCCTTTCACGTCACGCGCCCGCGCGGCGTGCTGCTCACGCTCGGCGGCCACGTGCGGGTCAGCGGTGACGTCCACGAGATCGTCCGCCGCGCCGGCACGGAGGATCGCCCGATCCTGCGCCTGCGCGGGATCGACGACCGGGTCGGCATCGAGGCCCTGCGCGAGGCCGATCTGCTCGTCGAGCGCGGCGACGCGCCCCCGCTGCCCGACGGCGAGTACTGGCCCGAGGACCTCGAGGGCTGCGCGGTGCTCACGCCCGGCGGGCGTGAGCTCGGCGTCGTGGCAGCGATGCGCGCCCTACCGTCGTGCGAGGTGCTCGAGGTCGGCGACCTGCTCGTGCCGATGGTCGGCGACGCCGTCGTCAGCATCGACCTCGCCGAGCGCCGCATCGTGGTCGATCCCGAGTTCCTCGGGGTCGAGCAGGGCTGAGCCGGGTCGGCGGGGGTGGCGGGGTCCGGCGATGCGTCTCGATGTCGTCACGCTCTTCCCGGACTGGTTTGACTGGTTTGCCTCGCAGCGCCACGTCGTCAACGCGCTCGCGGCCGGTCACGAGCTGCGCACGCTCGACCTGCGCGAGCACACGCCGCTCAGCGGCGGGCAGGTCGACGACACGCCGTTCGGCGGCGGCGCGGGCATGGTGCTGCGCGTCGACGTCATGGACGCCGCGCTGCGCGCGCACTACGGCGTCGACCCGGTCGACCTGCGCAGCGAGCGGCGCGTGATCGCGCTGACGCCGGGCGGGCGGCGGCTCGACGACCGCCTCGTCGACGAGCTCGCCCAGGAGCCCGACGTCACGCTGCTGTGCGGGCGCTACGAAGGCTTCGACGAGCGCATCGTCGAGCACTTCGCCAGCGACGTGGTGTCGATCGGCGAGTACGTGCTGGCCGGCGGCGAGCTCGCCGCGATGGTCGTCTGCGACGCGGTCATGCGCAAGCTGCCGGGCGCCCTGGGCCACAGCGACTCGGTCCGCGAGGAGTCCTTCTCGGTGGCGCTCGAGGGCCGCCCGGAGTACCCGCATTACACGCGCCCGGCCGACTACCGCGGCTGGCGGGTGCCCGACGTGCTGCTCTCCGGACACCACGAGCAGATCCGGGCCTGGCGCCTGCAGCGCTCCCGCGAGCGGGGCGCGACCGGCGAGGAGTGAGCGTCGCTATCATCCTGCCCTCGGCGCGGCCAGCCTCCGTCTGCGCCCCGGTTCCTCGCTTCTTCTTCGCGCACCCTCTCTTCGCTATGTCCACCGTCATCGAACGTCTTGAGCGCGCCCAGCTGCGCCGTGTTCCCAGCTTCCAGGCGGGCGACCGCCTGCGCGTCCACTTCCAGGTGATCGAGGGCACGCGCAAGCGCACCCAGGTCTTCGAGGGCGTCGTCATCAAGCGCCAGGGCCATGGCGCCCGGGAGACGTTCACCGTCCGCAAGCAGTCCTTCGGCGTCGGCGTAGAGCGCACGTTCCCCGTCCACTCGCCGAAGATCGAGCGCATCGAGGTCGCCGCCCGCGGTGACGTGCGCCGGGCCAAGCTCTACTACCTGCGCGATCGCGTCGGCAAGCGGGCCCGCGTCCGCGAGCGCCGGTACACCGGTCCGGAGGAGCGCGTCGTGGCGGGCCTGCTGCACGACCCCGCCGCCGAGCTCGAGGCGCAGGCCGCCGCCGAGCCGGAGGCCGTCGACGCCGAGGGCGTCGCGGCAGACGAGGCGATCGCGGAGGCCGTCGCCGCCGAGGCGCCGCCCGCCGCCGAGGAGGCCTCCTCCGGCGAGAAGACGTGACGAAGGAAGAATCGTCCCGCGGCCGAGGCAACTCGTTCGTCGAGACCATTCTGATCGTCGCAGTCGCGCTGGGCCTGGCGCTCGGAATCCAGGCCTTCCTCGTCAAGCCGTACCGGATCCCGTCGGAGTCGATGGTGCCCACGCTGACGATCGGCCAGCGGGTCCTCGTCAACCGGATCGGCAACAACTTCGGCGACCCGGCGATCGGCGACGTCACCGTCTTCCACCCGCCCGCCGGCGCGGAGAACGGCAAGGAGTGCGGCGCCTCGCGCCAGCCCGAGCAGCCGTGCCCGCGGCCCACGAGCGAGAAGGCCGACGTGAACTTCATCAAGCGCATCGTGGCCGGCCCGGGCGACAAGCTGCGCATCGAGGACGGGCACGTGGTCCGCAACGGCAAGCGCCAGGCCGAGCCGTTCGCGGAGCCCTGCGGGGGCGGTGAGGGGTGCGACATGCCGATGCAGGTCACGATCCCCAAGGATCACTACTTCATGATGGGCGACAACCGCGGCGCGTCGGACGACAGCCGCTTCTGGGGCCCGGTGCCGCGCGACTGGATCATCGGCAACGCCTTTGCCACGTACTGGCCGCCCAAGCGCATCGGGCTGCTGTAGCACGCGCCGACCGGGGCGGCCGGCTGCGCCCGCGGTGCGCGGCGTGACGCGCCGTCGGCGCGACCAGCCGCCGTTCCGCCCGACGGCTGCTTCATGATGGGCGCCAGCGTGGAGGCCATGACGACAGCCGCTGGCGAGACGCCCGGCGCAGGGACTGGTCCGACCGCCGTATTGCCCTCCGCTCCGACCGCCGCCGCCGCGGCCCGCCGCCGCAAGGCGGCCGCCCGCAAGCGCTCCAGCGGCCGGCGCCTGTTCGCACACGACCGCCGCCTCGCCATTCGCTGGGTCGCGGGCGCCGACGAGGCCGGCCGCGGCTGCCTGGCGGGACCGCTCGTCGCCGCGGGCGTGCTGTTCGACCTCGAGGCGCTGACGACGCGCGAGCTGCGCGCGCTCAGCCGCCTCAACGACTCCAAGCAGCACACGCACGAGGTCCGCGAGGAGCTCTTCCCGATCGTCATGCGCACAGCGATGAAGGTCTGCGTCGTCTCGCGCTGCGCGCGCACGATCGACGCCCGCGGGCTGCACAAGACGAACCTCGCCGCCCTGCGCGACGCGCTGCTCGGCGTCGCCCGGCCCGGCTGCATCTGCCTGTCGGACGGCTTCGCGGTCGGTCCACTGCCCTACGAGCAGCGGGCGATCGTCGAGGGCGACGCCACCTCGGCGGCGATCGCTGCGGCCTCGATCGTCGCCAAGGTCACCCGCGATCGCTATATGCGCCGCGCCGACGCGCTGCATCCGGGCTGGGAGTTCGCGGCACACGTCGGCTACTCCACGCCAGAGCACCGTGCGGCGATCCAGCGCCTCGGCGTGTCGCCGCTGCACCGGCTGAGCTTCGCCTCGACGGCGTACCAGCAGCTCGCGTTGTAGCGCGCCGTCGCGCACGCCTCAGAACGCTCCCTCGAGGTGGTCGAGCCGCACGAGCCGGCCGCTGCGGTCGACCGTGACGGCGACGACGTCGAAGCGCAGCTCGCGCGAGCGCGGCCGGTCGACCGCCTCGACGAGCCACGCCGCCGCCATCGCGCGCACGCGCTTCTGCTTCGTGGCCGGGACGGCCTGAAGCGCCGACTCCAGCGCGCCCGCGCGCCGCGTCTTGACCTCCACGAAGACGAGCGACGCGTCGTCGCAGACGATGAGGTCCAGCTCGCCGAAGCGCGTGCGGTAGTTGGCCGCCACGACCCGGTAGCCGAGTCGCTCGAGATGCTCCTGAGCGAGGCGCTCGCCGGCGCGGCCGAGGTGCTGGCGCAGATCGATGACCATGGCCGCGACGCTAGACCGCGCCGCGTGCCGTTACAGCACGCGATTGCAACGTTTTCGCGCAGGCTTTGTGTCGTCTCTCCGGATCCGCGAAGTCGCCGCAATTGCTGCGCAGAATCGTTGCGAAGCGGTGCTGTGCCGGCACACGCACACGCCTACGGTCCAGCCGATGCTCGCCCATGCGACGACGTTCGCCATCGACGGCCTCTCCTCGCGCCGGATCACCGTGGAGGTCGACCTGCGGCGCGGCTTGCCCGCGTTCACGATCGTCGGACGCGGCGACGCCGCGGTGCGCGAGTCGCGCGAGCGCGTACAGACCGCCCTCGTCAACGCCGGTTACGAGTTCCCCCAGCGGCGCATCACCGTCAACCTCGCGCCCGCCCACCTGCGCAAGGTCGGCCCCGGCTTCGATCTGGCCACGGCCTGCGGCGTGCTCGTCGCCTCCGAGCAGCTGCCGGCGACCCACCTGGCCCGCTGGGCGGTGTTCGGTGAGCTCGGTCTCGGCGGCGAGCTGCGCCACTGCCGCGGGGTGCTGAGCGTCGCCGAGGGCGCGCGCGATGCCGGCATCCCCGGGCTCATCGTGCCGCGCGAGTGCGCGCGCGAGGCGGCTCTGGTCGACGGGCTGCAGGTCGCGGGGCTAACGCACCTGCAGCAGGTCGCGGCGATCCTGCGCGGCGGGCCGGCGCCCGACCTGCCGCCGCCGGGCAGCCGGCCACCGGACGCCCTGCCCAGCGACCCCGACCTGGCCGACGTCCGCGGCCACTCGGGCGCCATCGGCGCGCTCACGATCGCCGCCGCGGGCGCCCACAACATCCTGCTCTCCGGCCCGCCCGGAACCGGCAAGACCATGCTCGCGCGGCGGATGATCTCGATCCTGCCGCCGCTCACGCGCGCGGAGGCGATCGCCGTGACGCGTATCCAGAGCGTGGCCGGCCGCCAGGTCGGCGACGAGCTCGTACGCGAGCGCCCGTTCCGCGCGCCGCATCACACGATCTCGCCGGCCGGGCTCGTCGGCGGCGGCGCCGTACCGCGGCCCGGCGAGGTCACGCTGGCCCACCACGGGATTCTCTTCCTCGACGAGCTCTCGGAGTTCAGCCGGGCGGCGCTCGAGTCGCTGCGCCAGCCGCTGGAGGACGGCCGCGTGGCGATCGTGCGCGGGCAGCGCACGGTGACGTTCCCGACGCGCTTTCAGCTCATCGCGTCGACGAACCCCTGCCCCTGCGGGATGGCCGGTCACGATCGCTGCCGCTGCTCGGAGGGTGACATCGCGCGTCACCGGCGCAAGCTGAGCGGGCCGCTGCTGGACCGCATGGACCTGCTCGTCGACATGCAGCGTCCGAAGGCCGAGGAGCTGGAGCGCGAGGTGGGCACGGCGTCGCACGAGGTTCGTGCGGCCGTCCTCGAAGCGCGTGAGCGCCAAGCGCACCGGCTCGCCGGCACCGGCCTGACGACGAACGCCGAGCTCACCCCACGACTCGTGCGCGAGCTCGTGCGGGCCGACGCGGGGGCCATGACGACGCTGCGCCTCGCCTACGCGCGCGGCACGCTCAGCGCCCGCGGGCACGGGCGCATCCTGCGCGTGGCGCGCACCATCGCCGACCTCGAGGGCTGCGCCCGGGTTCGCGACGAGCACGTCGGCACCGCGCTGGGCCTGCGCGAGGAGTGGGTCCTCGACGGAGCAGTCGCGGCATGACCGCCTGCGACGCCTGCCTGCGCCGCACCGCGCTCGTCGCGCGCCTCGCGCCGCACGTCGAGCGCGCGCGCCGCGAGCACCGCAAGCTGCGCGAGCTGCTCTCGCTGTCTGACGACGAGCTCATCGCCGCGCTCGCGGGCGACCGCCGCGCCGCGATCGAGCACGCCCACGCGACGTTCGACGCCGCCCTGGCCCGGCGGCGGCTGGAGGAGACGGCGATGCACGCGCTCTGCTGCCACGACCCGCGCTACCCGCCGCGCCTGCTGGAGGCCGGCGACGCGCCCGCCGTCCTGCACGTGGCGGGCGATCCCGGCCGGGTCGAGCTGCTCGCCGCGCGCGACGCGCCCGCCGTGGCGATCGTCGGGGCGCGCCGCGCCGGCGCCGACGGCCTGCAGGTCGCCCTCGCGCTCGGCCGCGGACTGGCGGCGGCCGGCGTCACGGTGGTCAGCGGGATGGCGCTGGGCATCGACTCGGCGGCGCACACGGGCGCACTCGAGGTCGGCGGGCCGACGATCACGGTTCTCGCCGGCGGCGCCGACGTCGCCTATCCGGCGAGCAAGCGCAGCCTGCACCGCCAGCTCGTGCGCACACAGGCCGCGATCTCGGAGATGCCGCCGGGCTTCAAGCCGTTTCGCTGGTGCTTTCCGGCGCGCAACCGCACGATCGCCGGCCTGGCCTCGCTGACGATCGTCGTGGAGGCCGCCGAGCGGTCCGGCTCGCTCATCACCGCCGACCTGGCACAGGAGCTCGGCCGTGCGGTCGCAGCGGTGCCCGGCCCGGTGACCGCGTCGCGCTGCGCGGGATCCAACGCCCTGCTGCGCGACGGCGCGCTCGTCATCCGCAACGCGCAGGACGCGCTGGACGAGGTGCTCGGCATCGGCGTCGCAACGGCGCTGACCGGGCGCCGCCCCGCGGACCTCGAGCCCGCGCTGCGGGGGCTGCTGCGCCGCGTGGAGGATGGCCGCGACACCGTCTCGGCGCTCGCGAGCTCGCCGGCGGAGGCGCAGCAGGCCCTGGCGGGCCTCAGCAAGCTCGAGCTGCTGGGCTTCCTGCGCCGTGCACCGGGAGGACGCTATGTGCGGCTGCCGTAGACCGGCGGGCAGCGGGACCTATCCTCGGACGCATGTCCGCCCGCCGCGTCCCCGTCGCGCTCTCGATCGCCGGCTCGGATTCCGGGGGCGGAGCGGGGATCCAGGCCGACCTGAAGGCGTTCGCCCGCGCCGGCGTCCACGGCACCACGGCGATCACCGCGATCACGGTGCAGAACACGGTCGCGGTCTCGGCGGTGCAGCCGATCGACCCGGCGATCATCAGCGGCCAGATCTGCGCGGTCGCCGAGGATCTCGGGATCGACGCGGTGAAGATCGGGATGCTCGGCGACGTCGCGACGATAGAGACGGTCGCGCGGGCGCTCGACGCGCTGCCCGCCGGCACGCCCGTCGTCCACGACCCGGTGATGGTGGCGGAGTCGGGCTCACGGCTGCTGGCGCTCGAGGCCGTCGACGCCCTGCGCCGGCTGATCGTCGCGCGCGCCACGGTCATCACCCCGAACCTCGCCGAGGCGCGGGTGCTCGCCGATGACGACGACCTCGACGGCATCGAGCTCGTGCGGACGCTGTACGCGCTCGGTCCCCGCAACGTCGTCGTCACGGGCGGGCACCGCGAGACCGGCACGGACCTGTTCTACGACGGCACGACGCTCACCGAGCTGCCCGGCGAGCGCCACCCCGACGGCGCCGCGCACGGCTCGGGCTGCACGCACTCCGCGACGCTCGCGGCACGCCTGGCGCTCGGCGACGATCCGCTCGCCGCGGCGCGCCACGCGCGGGCGGTCGCCGCGGCGGCCGTGCGCGACGGGCTGCGCGAGCTCGGTGCGGGCGCGGGGCCGGTGGATGTGTTCGGCCTCGCGCGCCAGGATCGATCGCCGCCTGACGAACGGCTATGAGCGGCCCCCTCGCTTTGCCATAATCGCGCGCTGTGAGGTTCCTTCGGATGAAGCCCGGGCATGGAGAGATCCTCATCGCGGAGGGCGACGTCGAGGTCCCCGAGGAGCACGACGAGCTCGTCGCGGCGTTCCGGGAGCAACTCGACGCGGGGATGTGGGCGGCCGTTCCGCGTGCGACGCCCGCCGGGCGCCGCGAGGCGCAGATGGTGACGAGCTTCGACGACGTCCCGCAGGATGCCGATCGCGTGATCTTCTTCCCGCGCGCAGCGGGCGGCCGGTAGACAGCGGCCCGCGACGCCATGCTGCTTGCGATCAGCGCCAGCCTCATCGTCGTCCTCGTGCTGCTGTGGGAGGTCGGCTGGCCGATCGCCGCCGAGCGGATCGCGCGCTGGCGGGCGGGTCGGGAGATCGTCGAGATCGAAGGCTACGACCCCGGCCGCGAGCGCCGCGCCGAGCAGCGCGCCCGCATGCTGCTGCGCTCCTGCGTCAACGACGAGGAGTGGGCGATGTACCGCGACCTGGGCTTCCTGCGGGTCTGGGGCGGGCTGTCGGAGGGTCCGCTGGGCGGGCGCGATCGCACCGGCGGGGCGACGTACGCCTACCTCATCTATCCGCACAAGCCGATCGTCGCGTACCTGCCGCAGACGCGGCGGCTGCTGAGCGAGTACTGCGTCGCGTTCCCCGACGACACACGCCCCTACGGCTCGGCGCGGCTGCCCGATTCCGATGACGTCCTTGCCAAGTGGATGGCGCTCACCGGCGACGAGCGGCGGATCATCGCCACGGCCAACATGCACCTGCCCGGCCGGCAGGTCGATCCCAAGCAGATCAAGCGCGACCTCTGGCGCCTCGGGCAGTGGGAGCAGGCGCGGCTTCGCGAGCAGCGCCGCGGCGCGGGTAGTGTTCCCGCCCCGTGACCGCGAACGCCAAGCTCGACCCCAAGCACAACTCCCGCGCCCTCACCGAGGGGGTGGCGCGCGCCCCGGCACGGGCCTATCTCAACGGCATCGGCTTCGACGAGGAGGCGATGAGCCGGCCGATCATCGGCGTCGCCTCGACGTGGATCGAGACGATGCCCTGCAACTTCCACCTGCGCGCGCTGGCCGCGAAGGTCAAGGAGGGCATCCGCCTCGCCGGCGGGACGCCGATGGAGCTCAACACGATCGCGATCTCCGACGGCATCACGATGGGGACGAGCGGCATGAAGACGAGCCTCGTCTCGCGCGAGGTCATCGCGGACTCGATCGAGCTCGTCGCCCGCGGTCACCTGTTCGACGGGGTCATCGCGCTGAGCGCCTGCGACAAGACGATTCCCGGCACCGTCATGGCCCTCGCCCGCCTGAACCTGCCCGGCGTGATGCTCTACGGCGGCTCGATCGCGCCCGGGCGCTTTCGCGGCAACGACGTGACGATCCAGGACGTCTTCGAGGCCGTCGGCGCCCACGCCGCGGGCACGATGAGCGACCAGGACCTTGCCGAGCTCGAGCTCGTGGCGAGCCCCGGCGCCGGCGCCTGCGGCGGGCAGTTCACCGCCAACACGATGGCGATGGCCTTCGAGATCCTCGGCATCAGCCCGATGGGCTCGGCGATGGTCCCGGCCGAGCACGCGAGCAAGGCCGACGTCGCGACCGCGGCCGGGCGGCTCATGATGGACGTGCTCGAACGCGGCCTGCGGCCGAGCGACATCATCACGAAGGACTCGCTGGAGAACGCGATCGCCGCGATCGCCACGTCGGGCGGCTCGACGAACGGCGTGCTGCACCTGCTCGCCGTCGCCCGCGAGGCCGGCGTCGAGCTCGACATCGACGACTTCGACCGCATCTCCGAGCACACGCCGCTGCTCTGCGACCTCAAGCCCGGCGGCCGCTACGTGGCCAAGGACCTCTACGAGGCCGGCGGCATCGAGCTCGTGGCCAAGCGCCTGCTCGACGCCGGTCTGCTGCACGAGAACGCGATCACGGTCAGCGGCCGCACGATCGGCGAGCATGCCAACGACGCGAGCGAAACCGAGGGCCAGCGCGTCGTGCGCCCGCTCGACGACCCGATCAAGACCTCGGGCGGCCTGGCCATCCTGCGCGGAAACCTCGCGCCGGACGGCTGCGTCGTCAAGCTCTCCGGCCACGAGCGCCGCCTGCATCAGGGCCCGGCGCGCGTCTTCGAGGGCGAGGAGGCCGCGATGGCCGCCGTCGTCGCCGGCACGATCGAGCGGGGCGACGTCATCGTCATCCGCGACGAGGGCCCCGCGGGCGGTCCCGGCATGCGCGAGATGCTCGCGGTCACGGCCGCGCTCAACGGCCAGGGCATGGGCGAGCACGTCGCGCTGCTCACCGACGGGCGCTTCAGCGGCGCCACCCACGGCTTCATGGCCGGCCACGTCGCGCCCGAGTCGGTCCGCGGCGGCCCGATCGCGGCGGTCCACGACGGCGACGAGATCACGATCGACGTCGATGCGCGCCGGCTCGACGTGGCGCTCGACGACGCCACGATCGCCGAGCGCGTGGCGGCCTACGGCGGCAACGACAACGCCGACCTCGGCGGCGTCCTGGGCAAGTACGCCAAGCTCGTCTCGAGCGCGTCGATCGGCGCCGTCACCTAGCCCGCCCACGCGATCGGCGCCGTCACCCAGGTCCGCCCGGCCCGATCGGCGCCGTCACCCAGGCCCGCTGCAGCCCGAGCATCCGCCGCAGCGCCAGCGCCAGCGCGTGGCGGGGCGCGAACGCCTCCCAGCCGTTGTTGAAGTACGCGTAGACGTCCACCGACTGCGCCCACTCGCCGCTCCGGCCCGCCCTCCGGGCGAACCTCCGCGACGACAGCCGCGCCAAACCAGCGAACCCGCCGGTGATCCACGACTCGTCAAGCCGTTGGGTGCAACCGGTACGTTGACCTCACCACACACTGTTGCGAGGACCGGTTGAGTCCGGGGTCTGCCCGCCAATGCTCCGCAACGCACCGCAACGCTCCGCAACGCTCCGCAAAGCCGCCCAGATCCAGCAGCTTCCCAGCGCGAAGGCGGCATGCGCCCGGCCACTGCGCCGACCGCCCCGCGCCACAGGCGTACGCTGGACGGACGCCGAGCCCGCCGAGACCCATGCGCATCGCCATCGACATCGACTCCACGCTGCACCACTACTGGGATCGCCTGTCCGCCGCGGCGCTGCGCCGCTTCGGCGTCGAGCTGCCCTACGAGGAGCAGCTGGACTGGGGCATCACCCGCCTGCGCCAGGACCAGCTGCACCTCTGCATCCAGGAGACGCACGGCGAGGCGGCGATCCTCGCCGGCGAGCCCTACCCCGACGCCGTCGAGACGGTCCGCCGCTGGCACGACGAGGGGCACTTCATCCACATCACCAGCCACCGCGACCCGCAAGCCCGCGATCCCACGGCGCGCTGGCTGGAGCAGATCGGCGTCCCCTACCACGACCTGCACTGCTCGCAGGACAAGGTGGGCCGCTGCCTCGAGCTCGGCATCGAGCTGCTGATCGACGACAGCCCGGAGAACCTCGCCAGCGCGATCGACCGGGGCCTGCTCGTGGCGACGATCGGGCACCCCTGGAACCGCGAGCTGTGTGAGGAGGAGGACGTGATGTGCGCCCCCGACTGGCGCGGGCTCGCGGTCAAGCTCGACCCGCTGTTGCGCCGGCGCGCCAGGGTTCGGCCCTGACCGGCAAGAACCGCTGCAACCGTCACCCGGCCCCCAGTTCCTCGCGTACAGTGGCGTGAGCCCAACGCGTTTGGGACAGACCGAGGACGGCCGTGCCCCCCAAGCTACCGACGCTCATCGCCATTGTCGCCGTCGCGCTCGTGGGCATCGCCGCCGCGATCTTCGCCTGGGACGCCAGCCGCGACGACCTGATCGCCAACGACGTCCGCGTCGGCCCGGTCGACGTCAGCGGCATGACCCGCGCCGAGGCGCGGACCGCGATCACGCGGCGCCTCGTGGAGCCGCTCAAGCAGCCGCTCGTCCTCCAGGCGGCGGGAAAGCCCTTCCTGCTCAGGGCGCGCGAGGCGCGGGTCAGCGCGAACGTCGAGGCGATGCTGGACGCCGCCGTCGAGCGCAGCCGCGCGGGCGGCGTGCCGGCCCGCACCTGGCGGGCGATCAGCGGCCGCGGGGTCGGAGCCGAGATCACGCCCGCGATCTCGTTCTCCAACCGCGCCGTGCGGCGCACCGTCAACCGCGTGCGCGCCGCGGTCAGCCGCCCCGCGAAGGACGCCAAGGTGAGCTTCACGCCCGCCAACCTCACGATCCGCGCGGCGCAGATCGGGCGCACGATCGACACGGCGAAGCTGCGCGCCGACGTCCGCCACGCGCTCGTCACCGAAACCGAGCGGCGCATCGTCACCGCCCCGATCAAGCGCATCAAGCCGAAGGTGACGGGCAAGAAGCTCGCCGCCAAGTACCCGGTCGTGGTGACCGTCGACCGCGGCGGCTTCCGGCTCAGCCTCTTCAAGGACCTCCGGCGCGTGCGGATCTACCCGATCGCCGTCGGCCAGGCCGGTCTCGAGACGCCCGCCGGCCTCTACAAGATCCAGAACAAGGCCGTCAACCCGGCCTGGACGGTCCCCAACTCGCCCTGGGCCGGCTCGCTCGCCGGGCAGGTCGTCCCCGGCGGCACGCCGCAGAACCCGCTCAAGGCCCGCTGGCTGGGGGTCTACGACGGCGTCGGCGTGCACGGCACCGACGCGCGCGGCTCGATCGGCACCACCGCCTCGCACGGCTGCATCCGGATGCTCGTCGAGGACGTCGTGAAGCTCTACGCCGAGGTGCCGCTCGGCACGCCGATCTTCATCCACTGAGCGCGTCCCGCAGACCGCCGTCAGCCGACGCCGATCTCCGGGACCGGGATCTCCTCCCAGCCGGACTCGAGCAGCAGGGCATGGTGCGGCGAGTGTCGAATGACCAGCGTGCCGATGAAGACCCCCCGCTCACGCTTGCGCATGACCGCGTACCACAACGTGGTGGCATCGCCCGTGCCCTGGATGCGCAGCCACGGCCGCGGCGGTCCGTCCGCGGGCGTGCCGATCCCGGCGGCCTGGAGCTGGCGCGCGGTCGCGACGGTGCCCTGAGCGGTGTCGATGAAGAAGACGCCCATCGAACCCGAGGCTAGCGCCCAGTGGCGCAGCGCCCTCGTGCGCTTCGACGAGGATCTGCGCCGCTGTGGCGCGGCCGAGAAGACCCGCAGCGCCTACGCCGCGGACCTGCGCCAGTTCGCCGCCTGGGTGAGCTGGCAGCACGTCGAGCCGGCCGCCGTCAGCCACCGGCTGCTGCGCCGCTACTGCGCCGCGCTGTCCGAGCGCCGCTCGGCGCCCGCGACGGTCGCGCGCAAGGTGGCGGCGCTGCGCGCGTTCTTCGAGACGCTGCGCGAGCACGGCGAGCTGGACGCCAACCCCGCCGACCTGCTCGCCGGGCCCAGGCGCGCCAAGACCCTGCCGGACGTCCTCGCGCCGGAGGAGATCAGCCGCCTGCTGGACCGCATCCCCGCCTCGACCCCGCTGGAGCTGCGCGACCGCGCGCTGTTCGAGATCGCCTACTCCAGCGGCCTGCGCGCCGAGGAGCTCGTCAACCTCGACCTCGCATCGGTGGACTTCGACGCCGAGGAGCTGCGCGTCGAGGGCAAGGGAACCAAGACGCGCTTCGTCCCTGCCGGCGAGCCCGCGCTGCGGGCGCTCGCGCGCTACCTGGAGCGCGCCCGCACCGCGCTCGTCCAGCAGCCCGACGAGCCCGCGCTCTTTCTCTCGAAGTCCGGCCGCCGGCTGTCGACCTCGGACATCCGGCGGCGCCTGCGCATGTGGGCGCGCAACGCCGCCGTGCAGGGCGGAGTGCACCCGCACGCCCTGCGTCACTCGTTCGCGACACACCTTCTGGAGGGCGGCGCGGACCTGCGATCGATCCAGGAGCTGCTCGGTCACGCCTCCGTGTCGACAACTCAGATCTACACTCGGGTAGAGTCGGGCCGACTCAAGGGTGCGTATGCGCGGGCGCACCCAAGGGCCTAGGGGTATGGAAACCAACGTTAAATCCGTCGAACTCAAGGACCTGTGGCGCCAATACAAGCGCGACGGGGATGCCCGCGCCCGTGAACGGCTCGTCGTCGCCTACTCCCCGCTCGTCAAGTACGTCTCGGGCCGGATGGCCTCGGGCCTGCCCGCGCACGTCGAGGAGGCCGACCTCATCTCCTACGGCCTCGGCGGCCTGATCTCGGCGATCGAGCGCTTCGAGCTCGAGCGCGAGATCAAGTTCGAGACCTATGCGATCACCCGCATCAAGGGCGCGATCATCGACGAGCTGCGCTCCCTGGACTGGGTCCCGCGCTCGGTCCGCGCCCGCGCCCGCGCGATCGAGCAGGCCAACACGCGCCTGGAGCACAAGCTCCAGCGCGCTCCCACCGACGAGGAGATGGCCGACGAGCTCGACATGAGCGTCTCGGACTTCCAGGACGCGCTGCTGCAGATCTCCAACTCCACCGTCGCCGCGCTCGACGAGCTGTGGACCGTGTCCGACGCCTCCGGCGATCAGGTCTCGCTGCTGGACACGCTGCGCGACCCGGCCGCGCCGGACCCCGCGCAGGTCATGGACGCCACCGACCTCAAGGACCGCATCGCCGATGCGATCGCGCGGCTGCCCGAGCGCGAGAAGCTGGTCGTCGCGCTGTACTACTACGAGAACCTGACCCTGCGCGAGATCGGCGAGGTCCTCGGCGTCACGGAATCGCGCGTGTCGCAGCTGCACACGAAGGCCGTGCTGCGCCTGCGCGGGCGCATGTCCGACGAGAACCTCGCCGACTGACGAGCGGCGCCCACTCCGGGTCGCCAGAACCGAGGCGAACCACTAGCATCGCGCGATCCCCGAGGAGAGGAGCCGCGCATGCACAAGCCTGCTGACCGCATCCGCAACGTAGCCCTGATCGGCCATCGCGGCGGCGGCAAGACGTCGCTGCACGAGGCACTCCTGTTCGAGGCCGGCGCGACGAACCGGCTCGGCTCCGTCCTCGACGGCACCACCGTCTCGGACTCCGAGCCCGACGAGCAGTCGCGCAAGCTGTCGATCTCGCTGGCGCTGAGCTCGTTCGAGTGGGAGGGGCGCAAGATCAACCTCCTCGACACGCCCGGCGAGCCGAGCTTCATCGCCGACGCGCTGGGGGCCATGCGGGTGGCGGAGTCGGCGATCTTCGTCGTCAACGGCGTCATGGGCGTCGAGGTCAGCACCCGGCGGCTGTGGGCGCGCGCCGAGGAGCTCGACCTTGCACGGATGCTCTTCGTGAACATGCTCGACCGCGAGCGGGCGGACTTCTTCCGGGCGCTGGAGTCCTGCAAGGACGCCTTCGGCCCGCACGTCGTGGCGACGGAGATCCCGATCGGCTCCGAGCACGACATCAACGGCGTCATCGATCTCGTCGACATGAAGGCCTACCGCTACAGCGGGGACGGCCGCGACAACTGCACCGAGATCGAGATCCCCGCCGACCTGCAGGAGCTCGCCGAGGAGTACCGCGAGATGATGATGGACGAGATCTGCGAGGTCTCCGACGCGCTCATGGAGCGCTACCTCGAGGGCGAGGAGATCGACCACGAGGAGATCGTCACGACGCTCAAGGACGGCACGAACCACGGCTCGCTGTTCCCCGTCACCTGCGGCGTGGCGACGCGCAACCTCGGCACGAACCGGCTGCTGGACGCGATCGTCGATGGACCTGCCCTCGCCGGTGAAGCACGGCTCGCTCGAGCTGCCCGAGATCGCGCTCGAGGCCGACGAGAACAAGCCCCTGTACGCCTACGTCTTCAAGACCCGCGCCGACCCCTTTGCCGGCCGCATCAACCTCTTTCGCGTCTACCAGGGCGTCATGGGCCACGACAGCCACGTGATGAACACGACGAGCCACAACAAGGAGCGCGTCGGCCAGCTGCTCGTCTTCAGCGGCAAGGAGTCCGGCCACGCCGACGAGTTCGGCCCAGGCGACATCGGCGCCGTCGCCAAGCTCAAGGAGACCCGCGCGGGCGACTGGCTGGCCGAGCGCGACGAGCCGATCTCGATGCCGAAGATCGAGCTGCCCGCACCGGTCATGGCCTTCGCGATGGAGGCCCACGGCGACGAGGACAAGGTCTACACGTCGCTGCGCCGCCTGCAGGAGGAGGACCCGACGATCGACCTGCACCGCGACCCCGAGACCGGCGACCAGATCATCGCCGGCCTGTCGCAGATGCACGTCGAGGTGATCATCGACCGCCTCAAGGAGCGCTTCGGCGCGGAGGTCGTGCTCAAGCCGCCGCGGGTGCCCTACCAGGAGACGATCCGCAAGCCGGCCAAGGCGCATGGCCGTCACAAGAAGCAGTCCGGCGGGCGCGGCCAGTTCGGCGACTGCCACATCTCGATCGAGCCGCGCGCGCCTGGCGCCGGCTTCGAGTTCATCAACCACATCAAGGGCGGCGTCATCCCGACCTCGTTCATCCCCGCCGTCGAGAAGGGCGTCGTCGACGCGATGAAGGCCGGGCCGATCGCCGGCTGCCCGGTCAAGGACATCGCGGTGACGGTGTTCGACGGCAGCTACCACACCGTCGACTCCTCGGAGATGGCGTTCAAGCTCGCCGGCTCGATCGCGATGAAGGAGGCGATGAGCAACGCGTCGCCGGCCCTGCTGGAGCCGATCATGCTCGTCACGCTGTCGATCCCGGAGGAGTCCGTCGGCGACGTCATCGGCGACCTCAACTCGCGCCGCGGCCGGCCACAGGGGATGGACTCGATCGGCTCCGGGCTGACCGAGGTCAAGGCCGAGGTGCCGATGGCCGAGATGCTCACGTACGCGCCCGACCTGCGCTCGCTCACCGGCGGCCAGGGCGACTACACGATGGAGTTCGAGCGCTACGAGGAGGTTCCGGCGCACCTGCAGCAGAAGATCGTCGAGCAGGCCACCGCCGCAGAGGCCGTCAGCGCGTAGCAGTCCGCGACCTTGGCCGGCACCGGCGGTTTGTACTGCATGGCCACGCGCAGGCTCACCACGCGATTTCTCGCCATCCCCATCCCCATCGCCGTGATCGCGGCCGCCGCCCTGTCGCTCGGCGGCTGCGGGGAGGACGAGGCGGAACGCGGCGGCGGGAGCGCCGTGACGACGGCGACGATGACGGCGACGGCGCCCGCCCCGCCGGCGGCGCTCGACCAGGCGCTCTGGCCCGCGCCGGCCGACGCGCGGCCCGCCACCGCTCCGCGGGCCGTCGCCCGATCGTTCGTCGAGGACTTCGTCGGCGTCGACAACCCGGCGATCGGGGCATTTCAGGAGGGCGAGCCGCGGGCCGGCGAGGTGCCCGTCATGCGCCGCGGCGAGAACGGCCGGGCGACCGACCGGGTCATCGCGACCGTCGTCGTGCGTCAGCTCGACGGCGAACGCTGGTTCGTGACAGGCGCGCTGAGCGACGAGATCGAGGTGACCAGGCCGGAGGTCCGAAGCGAGATCTCCTCGCCGGTGACGATCGCCGGCACCGGTGTCGGCCACGAGGGCAACATCGTCCTGCGCGTCCACACGGCGTTCGATCCGCAGCCGCTCGGGCTCGATCCCGTGACCGCAGGCGCGATGCAGCAGGAGCCGTTCTCGGCACAGCTCGCCTTTCGACGTCCCGCAGACGCAAACGCAGATACCGGGGCGATCGTTGCCCGCGCCGTCCAGCCGGTCGCCGGCTCCGATGCGTTCGTCGCGTTCGCAGTGCGCTTCGCCGCGCGCCCCTGACCGGGGCGAAGTTCGGGCTGCCGGGGCCTCGATGAGGTGTGAGCGACCCGACGGAGGGCAGGTACGATGACCGCGATGCCGGTGACGGAACCGATGACGGCCGAGGAGTATCTGGCCCGTCCGCACGACCCGGCCGAGCACGGCTGGGAGCTGATCGGCGGCGCGCTGATCGACATGAATGATCCGTCGCTGCCGCGCGAGCTCGTGCGCATGGAGATCCTCCTCGCGCTGGCCGTGTGGTCGCGCGCCGCATCTGGGCGCGGGCTCGCGATCGGCTCGATCGACGTGCTGACCGGTCCGCGTGACGTCTACAGTCCCGACATCCTCTGGTACCGCGAGGATCGTGTGCCCCCGCGCCGCGCGAATCGCCCATATCCCGTCCCGGACGTCGCTGTCGAAGTTCGCTCGCCGAGTACCTGGCGCTACGACATCGGCGCCAAGAAGTCCGGCTACGAGCGCGCGGGCCTTTCGGAGCTGTGGCTCGTCGACACCGCGGCGGACGCAGTGCTCGTGTTCCGCCGCTCCACCTCCGCGGCGGCGGACTTCGACGTCTCGCTCGAGCTGACACGCGACGACACGCTGACGTCGCCGCTGCTGCCGGGCTTCGCCCTGTCGCTCAGCGCCGTCTTCGCGGAGTAGCGCCATGTGGCCACCGGAGGCACTCGAGTTCCTGCGCGACCTCGAGGACAACAACGACCGCGACTGGTTCAAGGCCAACCGCGCCCGCTACGACGACCACCTGCGCGCTCCGGCGCAGGCGCTCGCCGAGAGCCTCGCCGACTTCGGCGAGCCCAGGTTCTTCCGTCCCTACAACGACGCGCGCTTCCACCACCGCCCGCCGATCAAGGAGCAACTCGGGATCGCCATCGGGTACGGCGGCGCCGGCGGCTTCTACGTCGAGCTCTCGCTCGACGGGCTGCTCGTCGGCGCCGGCCGCCACCATCCCTCGCGCGACCAGCTCGAGCGCTTCCGGGCGGCGATCGACGACGGCCGCCGCGCCCGCGGCTTCGAGCAGGCGGTGGCGAAGGCGAGCGCCGCGGGCATGCAGCTCGTCGAGCCCGAGCTCAAGCGCGCGCCGCGCGGCTATCCGCTCGACCACCCGCGCGTCGAGCGGCTGCGCCTGAAGAACCTCACGGTCTTCGCCCGCCACGAGCTCGAGCCCTGGCTGCACGACGAGCGCTGCCGCGAGGTCGTGCGCGCCGAGCTCGAGGGCGCCCGCGCGGTCGTCACGTGGCTGGGCCAGCACGTCGGGCCGCCCGCCGCAGGCTGACGTGCGCCGGACATGGCGCGCCGTGGGGCCGGTACGCTGACCCCGAGCATGGAGCGCAAGTCGATCACGACCTCCCGCGCCGCCGTCGCCTGCGACGTGTGCGGCCGGACCCTGCTGCGCGGCGAGCACGCCGACGCGTTCATCGCCAACGGGGCGCGGCGCATGGTCTGCGAGCTGTGCACCGCGCGCGCCGCCAACGAGGGCTGGATCCGCGAGGGCGCCGACAACGCGCTGGGCGTGCGCCGCAACGGCCCGCGCAACGGCCGCTCGCTGCTGGGCCGGCTCAAGCCGCCGCGCCGTGCCGCGCCGGCGCCGGTCGAGCTGCCCTATCGCCGCATCTCGGCCAACGTGGACCGGATCGTGCCCGGGACGCGCGACACGACGCCCGCCGATCACGACGAGCAGCCGATCGCCGACGGTGGGCCGCCGCGCGAGGTGGACGCCGGGTCCGCCGCGCTCGAGTCGCGCGAGCCGCGCCAGGTCCACGCCGTCCCGACGAACGCCGACCTGAAGATGGCGCGCGCGCTGGACGTCTTCAACCTCAGCGCCCACCCGCGCCGGCTCGCCGGGGTGACGCGTTCGCTCGGCACGCCGATGGTCAGCGTGCTGCCCTCCGAGGTCGAGGGCGCGATCGTCTCGATCGTCGTCGGCTGGGAGCTGTGCTGGTATCGCTACGAGGTCGATCTCGCCGACGAGGCGGCCGGCGTCCGCGTCCTCGGCCAGGGCGCCGAGCTGACCGAGCTGACGGAGGCCGAACAGCTGGCCAACGCCGTCGCCGACGAGCGCGGACGTCTGGTCCTGGCCGCCTGAGCCCGCCCTTGTCCGTCGGCGTTCACGGAGTGTCTCGCCCGCGAAAACCCACTAGGGTGCAGCCATGATCTACTGCGTCGTGCCGGAGGCACTGGAAGCCGAGCTGTTCGACAAGCTCACCGCGTACTACGCCGACGACGAGAACGTCACGGTGATCGTCGACCGCCGCAAGTCCGAGCGTCGCGGCCCCAACGACGACCCGGCCGTCGCCGAGCAGCGCGAGACGCGCGACCGCCGGCGCCAGCGCGTTCCCGGCGAGTTCCCGCGGATCGAACCCGGCTAGCCGGCCGTGAGGCCGGCGTGAAGGTCGTCGTGCACGTCGACGGCGGCGCACGAGGCAACCCCGGCCCGGCCGCCGCCGGCGCGGTGATCTCCACGCCCGACGGCGAGGTGCTCGACGAGGCCGCCGAATCGATCGGCGTGGCGACGAACAACGTCGCCGAGTACCGCGGGCTGCTGCTCGGCCTGCAGCGGGCACGCGCGCTGGGCGCCAGCGAGGTGGAGGTCATCAACGACTCCGAGCTCGTCGCCAAGCAGGTCACCGGCGCCTACAAGGTCAAGCACCGCGACATGAAGGCGCTGCACGCGGCGGCGCTGCAGGCGCTGAAGAGCTTCGAGCGCTGGTCGATCCGCTCGGTCCCGCGCGCGCAGAACGCCGACGCCGACGCCCTCGTCAACCAGGCGCTGGACTCCGCGGCTCATTCGTGACCTGCTGACGCAGCGGCCTGCGCTCGCGGCCCTCGCCGGCGCGATCGCGATCGCCTTCTCGGCGATCCTCGTCGACCTCGCGAGCGTCAGCCCGTCGACGGCCGCCGTCTTTCGCTGCGGCTATGCGCTGCCGGTGCTGGGCCTGCTCGCGCTGCGCGAGCGGCGCCGTTTCGGGCCGCCGCCGGCCCATCACCGGCGCCATGCCGCGATCGGCGGGACGTTCTTCGCCGCCGACCTCATCCTCTGGCACCACGCGATCGGCGACGTCGGGGCGGGCCTGGCGACGACGCTGGCCAATCTGCAGGTCGTGCTCGTCGCGCTCGCCGCGTGGGTCTTCCTGAGCGAGCGCCCCGCGCGCAACGTCGCGCTCGCGGTGCCGCTCGTGTTCGGCGGCGCCGTGCTCATCTCCGGCGTCATCGGCGAGGGCGCCTACGGCGACGATCCCGCGCTCGGCGCGCTGTACGGCGTGCTCACCGCGGTCGCCTACACGGGCTTCATCCTCGTCCTGCGCCATGCCGGCCGCGACCTGCGCCGCCCTGCCGGGCCGCTGTTCGAGGCGACGCTCGTCGCGACGGTCGTGGCGATCGTCGCCGGCGCGCTGATCGGCGAGGTCGATCTTGTCCCGAGCTGGCCCGCGCATGGCTGGCTGCTGACGCTCGCCCTGACGTCGCAGGCCCTCGGCTGGCTGCTCATCGCGGTGGCGCTGCCGCGCCTGCCGGCCTCGCTGACGTCGATCGTCCTGACCGTCCAGCCGGTCGGCTCGGTGCTGCTGGGGATCGTCCTGCTCGGCGAGGACCCGGCGCCGCTGCAGCTCGCCGGCGTCGCCGTCATCGTGGCCGGGATCGTGATCGCCACGCGCCGGACGCCGACCGCCGGGCTGGCGTGAGCTCCGGCGACGACGGGTGCCAGCCGAGCGGGAGTCGCTGGCGTTTCGCGCATTGCGCCAGGCTGCGACGTCGGAGCATGCCGGGCCCGTGCCTGGGTAGGTACCGCGTGGCGTGTGCATCCGATCTTTATCCGGACGCGTTTAATCACGTACGAGGCAGCATGTACCGCGACGCCGCCGCACCGGATGTGGTGGGGCCTCGCGAAGACTCTTGAAGGGCATTCGATAGAAGGAGGATGAGCATGGGAGCGACGGTGCCCCTGCAGGTGACCGTCAACGGGGAAGCACATGCGTCCGAGGTACCGGCGCGAATGCTGCTCGTGCACTACCTGCGCGACGAGCTCGGTCTGACCGGGACCCACGTCGGCTGCGACACGTCCAACTGCGGGGCCTGCACGTGCCTCGTCGACGGCGAATCCGCCAAGACCTGCACGGTGCTCGCCGTCCAGTGCGACGGCGCGGAGATCACGACGATCGAGGGGATGGCCGGCGCCGACGGCTCGCTGCACGCGCTCCAGGAGGGCTTCTGGGCCGAGCATGGCCTGCAGTGCGGCTACTGCACGCCGGGCATGATCATGGCCGCCGCCGATCTGCTCGAGCGCCGCACGGGCGACGGGCCGATCAGCGAGGAGGAGGTCCGCAACGGGCTGGAGGGCAACCTCTGCCGCTGTACGGGCTACCACAACATCGTCAAGGCGGTCCAGGCCGCGGCCGAGGCCTCCCGGGGGATCAAGGTATGACGACGACCGACGTTCCGCCCACCCTGCACGTCGGCCAGTCGCTGCGCCGCAAGGAGGACCCGCGCCTCATCACGGGCCGCGCCACCTACATCGACGACCTCGCGCTGCCGGGCATGCTGCACGCCGCGGTCGTCCGCTCACCCGAGGCGCACGCGAAGGTGCTGTCGATCGACGCATCGCGGGCGCTCGCACGCCCCGGCGTCAAGGCCGTCTTCACCGGCGAGGACATGAGCGACCTGCTCGCCCCGCTGCCGATGGCCTGGGCCCCGCCCGGCGTCGAGGTCAAGACGCCCGAGCGCTGGCCGCTCGTGCGCGGCTTCGTGCGCCACGTCGGCGACGCCGTCGCGCTCGTGATCGGCGACAGCAAGTACGTCGTGGCCGACGCCGTCAACGAGGTGGAGGTCGAGTACGAGCCGCTGCCGGTCGTCGTCGACGTCGAGGAGGCGCTGAAGGACGAGGTGCTCGTCCACGAGTCGCTCGGCACGAACAAGGTCCACGAGTGGTCGATGGGCGGTGGCGGCGACATCGAGGAGGCGCTCGCGGCCTCCGACGTCGTCATCGAGCGGCGCATCGTCAACCACCGCACGGCGGGCGGGGCGATGGAGACGCGCGGCTGCATCGCGGAGTTCCGCGCCGGCCAGCTGACGGTCTGGTCCTCGACGCAGGTGCCGCACCTGCTGCGCCTCTTCTACGCCGTGCAGATGGGCATCAGCGAGGACAAGGTCCGCGTCATCGCCCCCGAGGTCGGCGGCGGCTTCGGCTCCAAGCTGCAGATCTGCGCCGAGGAGACGATGTGCGCCTGGGCGTCGCGCAAGCTCGGCCGGCCGGTGAAGTGGATCGAGACCCGCTCGGAGAACATGGCGGTCTCCCACCACGGCCGCGACCAGGTCGACTACGTGCGCATGGGCGCGACGCGGGACGGCCAGATCACCGCCTTCCACGCGAACATCATCCAGGACCTCGGTGCCTACTTCGGGCTGCTGACGCCGATGATCCCGGAGCTCGGGGCGTTCGTGATGACCGGCTGCTACGCGATTGCCGTGGTGCAGACCGACATCACCGGCGTCCTGACGAACAAGTTCTTCACCGACGCGATCCGCGGAGCGGGCCGCCCGGAGATGACGCACATGCTCGAGGTCACGATCGACCAGCTCGCCACCGAGCTGGGGCTGGACCCCGTCGAAGTGCGCCGCAAGAACTTCATCAAGGCCGACCAGTTCCCGTACGAGACGCCGTACGGCGTGACGTATGACTCCGGCAACTACGAGGCCGCGCTGGACCGCGCCCTCGAGATCGTCGACATGGACGCGTTCCGCGCCGAGCAGGCCGCTCTGCGAGAGAAGGGCATCCTGCGCGGCATCGGCTTCTCCACGTACACGGAGATCTGCGGCCTCGCGCCGTCGCGCGCGGTCGGGCCGAGCGGCTTCGGCCTGGGCATCGGCCTCTACGAATCGGCGATCGTCCGCGTCCATCCGACCGGGTCGGTGACCGTCTTCACCGGCTCGTCGCCGCACGGCCAGGGCCACGAGACGGGCTTCGCCCAGATCGTCGCCGATCGCCTGGGCACCGATCCGAGCGTCGTGGAGGTCGTCCACGGCGACACCGCAACGGGGCCGATGGGCCTGGGCACGTACGGCTCGCGCTCGCTGTCGATCGGCGGCGTCGCGGTCGCCCACGCGGCCGAGAAGATCGGGGAGAAGGCCCGCGCGATCGTCGCGCACAACCTCGAGGCCGACGTCGCCGACATCGAGATCCGCGAGGGCAAGTTCTCGCTGCTCGGCGATCCCGAGTCGGGCATGACGCTCGCGGAGGTCGCCGGCTGTGCGTACATCGACGCCACGAAGATGCCCGAGGGGATGGAGCTCGGCCTCGAGCAGTCGCTGATCTACGACCCGTCGAACTTCGTGTTCCCGTTCGGCACGCACGTGTGCGTCGTCGACATCGATCCGGAGACCGGCAAGGTCGACGTCGTGCGCTGGGTGGCGGTCGACGACTGCGGCCCGGCGGTCAACCCGATGCTGATCGACGGCCAGGTGCACGGCGGCGTCGTGCACGGCATCGGGCAGGCGATCTTCGAGCAGGTCGTCTACGACGAGCGCGGCCAGCTCGTCACCGGCACGTTCGTGGACTACGCGCTGCCGACGGCGGCCGACGTCCCGAGCTTGGAGACCGATCGCACGGAGACGAAGTCGCCGTCGAACTCGCTCGGCGTCAAGGGCATCGGCGAGGCGGGCACGATCGCCGCCACGCCGGCGGTCGTCAACGCGGTCATCGACGCGCTGCGTCACGAGGGCATCTCGTTCATCGACATGCCGCTCACCCCGCTGCGCGTGTGGCAGGCGCTCGAGGAGGCGCGCGGCCACGGCGACGGCCCGCGGGCCACCGAGCAGGGCCAGCCGCTGCCCGAGCAGGCCGAGGGCTCGGCCGGCTCCGGACCCACGATTCCCGAAGGAGGTGCCGCATGATCGCCGCCGAGTTCGACTACGCGGTCGCGTCGTCGGTCGACGACGCGATCTCGCTGCTGGCCGAGGGCGGCGCGGACGCCAAGCTCCTGGCCGGCGGGCACTCGCTGCTGCCGCTCATGAAGCTGCGCTTCGCCGCGCCGAGCCTGATCGTGGACATGCGCAAGCTCGACGAGCTGCGCGGGATCGAGACGGGCGACGACTCGTTCCGGATCGGGGCGCTCACCCGGCACTCCGAGCTGCAGGCCCGCGAGGACATGGGGCTCGTCAGCGCCGTCGCCACGAAGATCGCCGATCAGCAGGTGCGAAACCGCGGCACGATCGGCGGCTCGCTCTCCCACGGCGACTCGGCGGCCGACCTGCCGGCGACGCTGCTGGCCTACGACGGGTCGGTGACCTTGCGCGGACCCGACGGCGAGCGGGAGGTGGCGGCCGTCGACATGTTCGAGGGCTACCTCACCACCGCGGTGCAGCACGGCGAGGTGCTCACCGAGGTGCGGCTGCCGTCGCTGGCGGGATACGGCTACGGCTACGAGAAGTTCAATCGCCGCGCCGAGGACTGGGCGATGGTCGGCGTCTGCGCGCTGGTGAAGGTGACCGACGGCGTCTGCGAGGACGTCCGCATCGGCCTGACGCACATGGCGTCGACGCCGCTGCGCGCGAGCGCCGCGGAGGACGCGCTGCGCGGCCAGCCGTGCGACGCGGCGCACATCGAGGCGGCGGCACAGCTCGCCGCCGAGGACACGAGCCCGCTCGGCGACCTCAACGCCACGCCGGACTACAAGCGCCACCTCGCGCGGGTACTGACGCGGCGGGCGCTGACGACGGCGAGCGCCGCGTGATCGTAGGCGTCGTTCTGGCGGCGGGATCCGGGTCGCGCTTCGGCGCCAGCGCCAAGCAGCTGGCCGAGCTCGACGGGGTCCCGCTGCTGGAGCACGCCCTGCGCGCGGTGCAGGCGGTGCCCGCGATCGAGCGCGTCGTCGTCGTGCTCGGCGCGCGCGCGGACGAGGTCCCTCGCGGGCGTCGACTTCGGCGCCGCCGAGCCGGTGGTGTGCACCGACTGGGCCGACGGGCAAGCGGCGTCGCTGCGCTGCGGGATCGAGGCGGTGGCCGACGCCGACGCCGCGGTGCTGACGCTCGGCGACATGCCGCGCATCACGCCCGCGGTGATCGGGCAGTTCGCCGACCTCGCCGCCCGCTACGGCACGACGGCGCGGGCACGGGCGGTCTACGACGGCCTGCCCGGCCACCCCGTGGTGCTGGGCCGGGAGTACTTCGAGCAGATCGCGGCGCTGCAGGGCGACGTCGGCGCGCGCGAGGTGCTGAAGGCGATCGCCGCGTTCCCGGTCGAGTGCAGCCACCTGTGCTCACCGGCCGACGTCGACACGCCGGCCGCGCTCGAGGAACTGCGCGGGTGACGGGGGAGAGCGCGGGCGCGGGCGCCGGCGCGGCCGAGTCGCCGAACGGCACGGCCGCCTCCGCAGCGCCCGCCGACGCGTCCACCGCACCCGCCGAGACCAAGCCGCTCAACGCGATCGCGCTCGCCAAGGAGGTCGTGCTCGAGCGCGCCCAGAGCCTGCTCGAATGGCTGCTGCGGCGCCTGAAGCGCTACCGCGCCGGCCGCGGCGATTGGTGGGAGAAGTAGCGTCGGCCGCCGACGTGGCGAGACGTCCGCCGGACGGACGTTCGCGAACACCCCCACTGGTCACCGGCGTCGAACGGCATCGCCGAAGGCGAGTCGGCCCCAGACGGTCGCAACGGCGGCGGGGCGGGCCCAGCGAGAGCAAGCCAGACTGAGCACCGCGCATGAACGAGCGACACATCCCCGCCGTCCGTTCGTCGACCTGTCGCTGTTCACGCATGTGATGAATCGGCGACATGCCGAGCACCGCACGGCATTCAGGTGTCGCTCGTTCATGCGAGCGCAGGGGGTCGTCGAAAGAACGTCCCGCATACGGACGATTTCTCGACGACCCCCCACGCCACT
Organism: uncultured Actinomycetes bacterium; assembly: GCA_963709935.1. GTDB lineage: Bacteria > Actinomycetota > Thermoleophilia > Solirubrobacterales > Solirubrobacteraceae > CADCVQ01. The sequence goes on from CAVPYM010000014.1 coordinate 170,735, forward strand.
CGTCGAATCGCCTCGCAGCTCCGCGAGCCACGGACCAAACGCTCCCACCTTCATCTACCGCCCGTCGAATCGCCTCGCAGCTCCGCGCGCCCCGGACCAAACGCTCCCACCTTCATCTACCGCCCGTCGAATCGCCTCGCAGCTCCGCGCGCCCCGGACCAAACGCTCCCACCCCACCGACTCACCCCCCTCAAAGACGCCGTTTGACGGACGCCGGCCCACGAGAGCGCCAAACGCACCACGCGGCCAGCGGCAACGGGCGCCCGCCCACGAGAGCGCCAGACGCACCATGCGCGCCCAGCGGCCAGCGGCCAGCGGCCCAGCGGCAACCGGCACCCGCCGCCCGCCGCCCTACCCGCCGTCTCCAGCACGCCACCCGCCCCCGCCCACGTCCCCACCCCGCCGCCGACCACATGCAGCACCCGCTGCGCGCCATGGCGCGCCAGCAGGCTGGCACCGACCGCCGCCCGCTGACCCGACGCGCACAGCACCGCCACCGGGCGGGCGGGGTCGATCCCGTCCGGGATCGCGTCGATGTCGTGACAGGGCGTATGAAACGAGCCGGGGATGTGCCCGGCGTCCGACTCGCGCTGCTCGCGCACGTCGAGCACCTGCAGATCGCCGTCGGTCGCCGCGCGGCGGGCGTCGAGCGCGCCGATCGCCAACCGCTCGATCGTCGCCACCGGCCGGCCCTCCTCGCGCCAGCTCGTCATCCCGCCGTGCAGGAAGCCCGCCAGCCGGCGGAGCCCGACCGCGGTCGCGAGCTTCGCCGCGTGCACGGAGTCGTCGTCGTCGCGACCGGCGAGCAGGATCTCGGCGTCGCGGTCGGCGATCTACGCCAGGCGCGAGCCGAACCCGGCGCTGAGCGTCGTGGTGGACACCGCGCCCGGGATGTGCACCTCGTCGAACTGCTGGTTGGTGCGCACATCGACGACGAGCGCGCCCTCGCCCTGCTTGAGCTCGAGCTGGCGCGGCGTCAGCGGCCTCGCCTCGAGCCCGACCCCCCGCAGCGGGCCGCGGTTCAGCGCCACGATCGCCTGGAAGTTCGGCGGCTGCGGAGCCGGCGTCGCCAGGGAACGCTCGACGAAGCGCTCGGCGTCGTGCTCGCGCAGCAGTGCGTTGTGCGCGCGCTCGTAGCCGATCGTCGAGGACACCTTCTGTCCATGCCGGGCCCGCCGCACATCGAGCCGCCGAGGTGGCCGGGCCAGACCTCGCAGTTGTCGGGCAGCGCGAGCAACTGGTCGTGGAGGCTGTGGAAGATGTCGCGCGCCCCCTCCGCGCGCTCGACGGCGAGGTCCGGCCGCGCGATGTCGCCGACGAACAGCGAGTCGCCGCTGAGCACCGCCCACGGCTCCTCGCCGCGCGCGCGATCGATCAGCGCGAAGGCGGTGTGCTCGGGACGATGGCCGGGCGTGTGCAGCGCGCGCACGACGACGTCACCGAGCTCGAGCTCCCAGCCGTGGTCGAACGGCACGTGCTCGTAGTCCGGCGCGGCGAGCCGGTGGACGTGGATCGTGGCGCCCGTCGCGTTGGCCAGCCGGCCGTGCCCGGAGACGTGGTCGGCGTGGTTGTGCGTTTCGAGGTGTGCTCGATTCGCACACCCATGTACCGTGCTAGGTCGAGGTAGACGTCGATCTCGAAGCGGGGGTCGATGACCGCCGCGACTTCAGCCCCGTCGTCGCCGCCGAGGTAGGAGGCACAGCCGAGGTCGTCGTGGGTGACCTGGCGAAAGAGCATCCCCCGACGATACATAGGCGTTCCGACCCGCAGCGTGGCCGAAACACATAGTCGTTTATCGAACAAAAGAGCCGAACATTTCGCTTGAATCCAAAGTTAGCGAACGCGAGGATGAAGCCATGTCCCTGGTGGAGGAGCCTGTCGACGCTGCTCGCAGCGCGGCCACCGCGTTGCCCGCGAGCCTCGAATCGCTGGCGCTGAGCGCCGTACGCGTCGCAGCGCTGGCAGCCAACACGTACGCCGGCAACGGCGACGGCAAGTCCGCCGACGGCGCCGCCACCGAGGCGATGCGCCACGTGCTCGGCGAGACCAAGGGCCTCGGCACGGTGATCATCGGCGAGGGCGAGAAGGACAACGCCCCGATGCTCTTCAACGGCGAGCAGCTCGGCGACGGCGACGGCCCGCACTTCGACATCGCCGTCGACCCCGTCGAGTGCACCGACCTCTGCGCCGCCGGGCTGCCCGGCTCGCTGACGACGATCGCGTTCGCCGGCGACGGCTGTCTCTGGTCGCCCGGCCCGGGCCACTATCAGGACAAGCTCGTCGTCGGCCCCGCCGCCCGCGGCGCGATCGACCTGCGCGAGAGCCCTGAGTGGAACGTCAAGAGCGTCGCCGCCGCGCTCGGCAAGCAGGTCGACGAGATGCGCGTCCTGCTGCTCGACAAGCCGCGCCACGTCGAGCTCGCCAAGGAGCTGCGCGCGATGGGCGTGACGGTGATCATGCCCAGCGCCGGCGACGTCGCCGGCGCGATGTTCGCGCTGCTCCCGGGCACCGGCATCGACATGCTGATGGGCGTCGGCGGGACCCCCGAGGGCATCATGGCCGCCTGTGCCGTGAAGGTCATCGGCGGCGGCATGCAGACCCGCCTGGCGCCTCAGCGCGACAACGAACGCGAGGCGATCGTCGCCGCCGGCATCTCGCTCGACGAGATCCTCGACGCCGACGACCTCGTCCGCGGCCCCGCGATCTTCGCGGCCTGCGGAATCACCGGCGGGACGATGCTCGGGGCTCCGCGCCTCACGGCAGGCTGGATCTCCACCCAGTCGCTGATCGTCCGGCCCGGCTCGTATCGCCGGATCGTGGAGAGCACACCCGCCCCAGAAGCCAACTCCGCTGGAGGATGACCGAATGCCGCTTGTGACCATGCGACAGCTGCTCGACGAGGCCGCCGCCGGCGGCTACGGCGTCGCGGCCTTCAATGTCAACAACCTCGAGCAGATCCAGGGCATCATGGAGGCCGCTCAGGAGACCCAGTCGCCGGTGATCGTGCAGGCTTCGCGTGGCGCGCGCTCCTACGCGGGCGACAACTTCCTGTACCACATGATGCTCGCGGCGGCCGAGACCTACCCCGACATTCCCGTCGCCCTGCATCAGGATCACGGCAACTCGCCGGAGACCTGCATCAGCGCGATCGAGCTGGGCTTCACGAGCGTGATGATGGACGGCTCGCTTGGCGAGGACGCCAAGACGCCGCTGGACTTCGAGGACAACGTCGCCGTGACCAAGCAGGTCGTCGACTACGCGCACGAGCGCGGCGTCACGGTCGAGGGCGAGCTCGGCACGCTCGGCGGCATGGAGGACGGCGTCGGCTCCGGTCAGATCTGCCTCACCGACCCGGCCCAGGCCGAGGAGTTCGTCGAGCGCACGGGCGTCGACGCGCTCGCGGTCGCGATCGGCACGAGCCACGGCGCCTACAAGTTCTCGCGCGAGCCCGACGGCGACATCCTCGCGATGGAGATCATCGAGGACATCCATCGTCGCCTGCCCGACACGCACATCGTCATGCACGGCTCCTCGAGCGTCCCCAAGGAGATCGTCGAGCGCCTCAAGGGCGCCGGCGGCGAGGTCGACGCGGGCTTCGGCGTGCCGATCCACGCCATCCAGCGCGGCATCGAGCACGGCGTGCGCAAGGTCAACATCGACACCGACGGCCGCCTCGCGATCACCGCGTTCATGCGCGAGCACTTCCGCGACAACCCGGGCGACTGGGATCCGCGCGGCGCCGGCAAGGCGGCGCGGGCGGGTCAGAAGCTCATCTGCATGCAGCGCATGCAGGAGCTCGGCATGGCCGGTCACGCCGGCGACTACGAGCCCATGTCCCTAGAGGACATGGCCGCGCGCTACGCCGCGGGCGTGCGTTCAACTGTCTAGGACGTCGCGGCGCACGCCGCGCGGCCGAGGCCAGCACCCATGATCGACGTCGCCTTCCTGGGCACCGCCGTCCGTCCCGCCGGGACGGCGGTCGTCATCGACGTGTTGCGCGCGACGTCGACGATCACGCTGGCGCTGGCCAGCGGCTACGAGCGCGTGCTCGTGGCCGGCAGCCTCGACGAGGCCACCGCGCTGCGGGCACCCGATCGCACCCTGGCCGGCGAAGAGCGCTGCGCCCGGGCGCCGGGCTTCGACCTGGGCAACTCGCCCGACGAGATGCGCGATCCGGCCACCACCGAGCTCGTGCTCGCCACGACGAACGGGGCGCCGGCGATCGTCGCGGCCGCCGCGGCCGCCGACGAGGTGCTCGTCGCGTCGCTGCTGAACCTGGATGCGGTCGTCGCGCAGCTGGCCGGCCGCGACGACGTGCTGCTCGTCTGCGCGGGCACCGACGGGCATGTGAGCATGGAGGACGTCTACCTCGCCGGGCGCCTGAGCGCCGAGCTCGACGGTGAGCGCAGCGACGCCGCGCGGATCGCCGAGGCGCTCGCCGCGGCGTATCCGAACCCCTTCGACGCGCTCTCGGCCAGCGGCGGCGCGATCGGCCTGCGCCGCGAGGGTCTCGAGTCCGATATCGCGCTCTGCGCGCAGGAGTCGATCGTCGAGGTCGTCGGCCGCTTGAGCGAGATGGTCGACGGCGCAGCGCTGCTCACCGCGGTGCCGAGCGCCGTCGCGCCAGGACCCACACAACTCCACACATAACCTAGTGCCTATGCAAAACGGGCGATCTTTTGCTTTATCTCTTAGGATTGACCGGGTAGTGTGGCGCTTGAGCGCACACTGAGAGAGGATGGAATGAGCACCACTGAGAAGGACGGACAGAAGAAGACCAAGAGCCGCTGGGACTCCGGCGTCACGCCGTATGCCGAGATGGGCTATTGGAATCCTGATTATGAGGTCAAGGACACCGATGTCCTTTGTGCCTTCCGGATCACGCCGCAGGAGGGCGTGGACCCGATCGAGGCCGCAGCCGCGGTCGCGGGCGAGTCCTCGACCGCCACGTGGACCGTGGTCTGGACCGACCGCCTCACCCCCTACGAGCACTACCAGGCCAAGGCCTACAGCGTTGAAGAGGTTCCGGGCACCCCGGGCCAGTACATCGCGCTGATCGCCTACGACATCGACCTCTTCGAAGAGGGCTCGATCGCCAACCTCACCTCCTCGATCATCGGCAACGTGTTCGGCTTCAAGCCGCTCAAGGCGCTGCGCCTCGAGGACATGCGCATTCCGGTGGCCTACGTCAAGACGTTCCCGGGCCCCCCGCACGGCATCGTCATGGAGCGCGAGTACCTCGACAAGTTCGGCCGCCCGCTCATCGGCGCCACGACGAAGCCGAAGCTCGGCCTGTCGGCGAAGAACTACGGCCGCGTCGTCTACGAGGCGCTGCGCGGTGGCCTGGACTTCACGAAGGACGACGAGAACATCAACTCGCAGCCCTTCATGCGCTGGCGTGATCGCTACATCCACTGCATGGAAGCCGTGCAGCGCGCGCAGGCCGCGACAGGCGAGGTCAAGGGTCATTACCTCAACGTCACTGCCGCGACGATGGAGGACATGTACGAGCGCGCCGAGTTCGCCAAGGAAGTCGGCTCGATCATCGTCATGCAGGACCTCACGGTCGGCTACACGGCGATGAGCTCGATGTCGAACTGGTGCCGTGACAACGGCATGATCTTGCACCTCCACCGCGCCGGCCACGGCACGTACACGCGCCAGAAGACACACGGCGTGTCGTTCCGCGTCATCGCGAAGTGGTGTCGCCTGCTGGGCGTCGACCACATCCACGCGGGGACCGTCGTCGGCAAGCTCGAGGGCGACCCGGCGATGATCATGGGCTACTACAAGACCCTGCGCGACGGCTACGTCGAGAAGGACCTGTCGTTGGGGCTCTACTTCGACCAGGACTGGGCCTCGATGCCGGGCGTCATGCCGGTCGCATCGGGCGGCATCCACGCCGGCCAGATGCACCAGCTGCTGCACTACCTCGGCGAGGACTCCATCCTGCAGTTCGGCGGTGGCACGATCGGCCACCCGATGGGCATCGCGGCCGGCGCCAGCGCCAACCGCACCGCCGTCGAGGCGATCATCCAGGCCCGCAACGAGGGTCGCGACTACTACGCCGAGGGCCCGGACATCCTCGTCGAGGCGGCCAAGGGCTGCCCCGAGCTCAACGCGGCGCTCGAGGTCTGGAAGGACATCACGTTCAATTACACCTCGACCGACACGGCTGACGTCGAAGTCACGCCGACGTCGGCGTAGGGGAGAGACAAGACATGAGACTCACACAGGGAACGTTTTCCTTCCTGCCGGACTTCACCGACGAGCAGATCGAGGCGCAGATCAAGTACGCGCTCTCCAACGGCTGGTCGATCATGGTCGAGTACACCGACGACCCGCACCCGCGCAACGGGCTGTGGGACATGTGGTCGCCGCCGATGTTCGACCTCGAAGACGACGACGCGGACGTGGTGATGCGCGACGTGCGCGCGTGCCGCGAGGCGCATTCGCACCTCTACGTGAAGGTCGTCGCGTACGACCGCTCGAAGGGGCGCCAGACGTCGGCGTTGTCGTTCATCGTCAATCGCCCGGAGCACGAGCCGGGCTTCCGCCTGGAGCGTCAGGAGACCCACGACCGCGTGATCCGCTACACGATCCATTCCTACGCGGGGCTCAGCACGCCGGCCGGTGAGCGCTACGGCGGCACGGGCGGAGAGCTGGCGCCGGTGATCAGCGCCTCCAAGGTCAACGAGTCCAACGGTAAGTCGGCAGACTGATGGCACAGACGCTCGAGACCCTGACCGAGAAGCTCGAAGAGATCCCCGACGGCGCAGACGCCGTCGAGGCGGTTCTCACCGAGATGGACAAGGACTTCGTCGGTCTTGGCCCTGTCAAGGAGCGCATCCGCGAGATGGCGGCGCTCCTCGTCATCGACAAGCTTCGCCGCGAGGCAGGGCTCGAGTCGTCACGTCCGTCGCTGCACATGACGTTCACCGGCAACCCCGGTACCGGCAAGACCACCGTCGCGCTGAAGATGGCGGAGATCCTCCATCGGCTTGGCTACATCGACAAGCCGAAGGTGGTCTCCGTCACGCGCGACGACCTCGTCGGGCAGTACGTCGGACACACGGCGCCCAAGACGCGTGACGTGCTCAAGCGCGCGAAGGGCGGCGTGCTGTTCATCGACGAGGCCTACTACCTGTATCGCCCGGAGAACGAGCGCGACTACGGCCAGGAGTCGATCGAGATCCTGCTGCAGGTCATGGAGACCGAGCGCGAGGACCTCGTCGTCATCCTCGCCGGATACAAGGACCGCATGGAGACCTTCTTCCGGTCCAACCCGGGCATGGGCTCGCGCGTCGCCCACCACCTGCACTTCCCCGACTTCACGCCGGAAGAGCTCGTGCAGATCGCCGATCTCATGATGGAGCAGCAGGAGTACAAGTTCGAGCCCGAGGCACGCGAGGCGTTCGAGGAGTACATCAATCGACGCCTCGAGCGGCCGCGCTTCGCCTACGGGCGCAGCATCCGCAACGCGATCGACCGCGCCCGGATGCGCCAGGCGGGCCGGCTGTACGACAACCGGAGCAACCTGTCCAAGGAAGACCTCATGACCATCAAGGCTGAGGATATTCTTGCGAGTTCGCTGTTCGGAGACGAGGACGGCGAGTCGCCCGCGGACGAGAAGTCCGACTCGGGCGGCGGTGACCAGAACAAGGACGCCCCCGGTAACCAGAGCTAGCTCGAGGAGCACCATGCCCCGCCCCATCATCCTCGGCATCGTCGGCGATTCCGCGTCCGGCAAGACGACGCTCTCGCGCGGCCTCGTTCGCATGCTTGGCGAGAACAACGTCACCCACGTGGCGGCCGACGACTATCACCGCTACGACCGCCGCCAGCGGGCGGAGCACAACATCTCGCCGCTGCATCCGGACTGCAACTACATCGACATCATGGAGCGCCACTTCGCCGAGCTGCGCGCCGGTAACGCGATCCTCAAGCCGGTCTATCAGCACAAGGACGGCACGTTCGGGCCGCCGGTGTACACGCAGCCCAAGCAGTTCACGCTGATCGAGGGGCTGCTGGGCTACCACACCGAGGAGCTGCGCACGTCCTACGACGTGCGCGTCTTCCTCGCTCCGCCCGAGGATCTGCGGCGGGCCTGGAAGGTCCAGCGCGACTGCTCGCGGCGCGGTTACACGACCGATCAGGTGCTCGAGGAGCTCGATCGCCGCGAGCCGGACTCCGAGCTGTACATCCGCCCGCAGCAGCGCTGGTCGGACATCATCGTCTCCTTCAAGCCCGGCAAGCGCGGCGACCAGGAGCACCTCGACGCCGAGATCGTGCTGCGCAAGGGGATCGAGCACCCCGACCTGTCGGAGTTCTCCGAGAACGACGGCACGAGTATCCGCGTCGAGGAGACCGACACCGAGCAGACGCTGTACGTGCCCGGCGACATCGATCCCGCGCGCGGCTCGGAGCTCGAGGAATCCGTCTGGGCGCGGATGCACTTCGCCAGCCACCTGCGCTCCGAGCGCCTCGGCGAGTTCACCGTCGGCACGGAGCTGCATCGCTCCGAGTCGCTGGCGATCGTCCAGGTCATCGTGCTGTTCCACCTCGTCACGGCGCGCGCCACGGTGGCGCTCGGCGGCGACGGCACGCGCGCCGACCAGGCCGAGGCCAAGCCGCCGGCGACCGCGGCGACGCAGCACTAGTGCACCCATCCGCAAGTTCTGCGGGTTTCCCGGCGCCCGATCCGTGCCTGATGGCCGCCGGCGCCCGCCCCCGTGCCACCAGCACGAAGGCGGGTCACCGGCGACCGTCAGATCACGGCCGGGCATCCAGGAAAACCTCACCGAACTTCCGGCCGGGCGCACTAGCTCCTCCCAGCCCGCTCGCGCGCCCGCTTCTTTCACGCGCTCAGTCTCTGAGAGCGCGCGGATCGGCGAGGAAACTTCGATGGGACCGGGAGGTCTCGTCTGGGACGATTCGTTGCTCGTAGCATTTGTTACAAGCGAGCAGGGGGCTTCACATGACCGGACCCGCCCGCCACGTGCTCATCGTGGCCAACCGCACAGCCGCCACCGAGAAGCTCTTGGAGGCCGTGCGGCAGCGAGCACAGGCGGGTCCAGCCATGTTCCATCTCCTCGTTCCAGCCACGCCGCGCGGACTGCATCGCGTCGTCGACCCGGAGGTCGCCGGCCGTCAGGAAGCCGCGGCGCAGCTCGAGCATGCACTCGAGCACCTGCGAGAGGCGGCCGGGGGAGACGTCACCGGCCACGTCGGCGACGCGGATCCGATGGCGGCTATCTCGGACACGCTCCACGAGCGCGAGGTCGACGAGATCATCATCTCGACGCTCCCGCGCCGTCTCTCGCGCTGGGTGCACCTCGATCTGCCGAGCAAGGTGCGCGGCATGGGCCGGCCGGTCAGCCACGTCGAGGGTGAGCGCGCACCGACCGAGCAGGTCCTCATGAGCGGGCGCGCGGCGTAGCGCCGCCGCGCAGCACGCCAGCCACAAACGGCGGTCGGCGGTCGCGGCTGGCGGTAGTGGCTACTTCGCGCGCGCGGCCCGCGTGGCCGCATCGATCCCGCCGGACTCGGCGAGCGCCTCGCGCGCCGTCGGCGAGGCGGCGAAGGTCATGAAGCGCTCGACGGCGGCGCGGCGCGGGCCGACGGTCGAGCACATCGCATACCAGCGCCGCGTCGCCGGGCGGTGGCGGACGGGCAGCGAGGCCAGCAGCTCGTTGTCGAGCTCCAGCGCGACGGCGGCGCGGGAGATGAAGGCGATCCCCAGCCCGGCGCGGGCGGCCTGCTTGATCGCGCCGTTGGAGCCCAGCGTCAGCGTCTGCGGCTCAAGTGCGGCGGCGGCGAGGAACTCCTCGTTGACGACGCGCGTCCCGGAGCCCGACTCGCGCATGAGCCAGACGCGGCGCTCGAGCTCGGCGCTGTCGACGGCGCCGCCGGCGGCGTGCGGATCGTCGGGCGCCGTGATCAGCACGAAGTCGTTGGGCAGGATCGGGGTCGCCTGCACGCGCGGGTCACGCGGCGGGCGCCCGCCGATCGCCACGTCGGCGCGGTGGTCGAGCACCATGTCGAGAACCTGCTCGCGGTTGCCGACGGCGAGCGTCATGCCGATCGAGTCGTTGCTCTGGGCGAAGGCGCGCATGAGCGGCGGCACGAAGGACTCCGCGGCGGTGGTCACCGCGGCCAGGCGCAGGCGGCGGTCGGCGAGGTGCGCGGCCTCGCGCGCGGCGCGCCGACCCTCCTCGAGCAGGCCGATGACGTCGGCGGCGAACGGCGCGAACGCGGTGCCGGCGGCGGTCGGTCGGATGCCACGACCCTCACGCTCGGTGACGGGGGTGCCGAGCTCACGCGAGAGGGCCGCGACGGCGGCCGACACGGACGGCTGCGTCACGACGAGCTCGTCGGCGGCGGCGGTGACCGAGCCGCCACGCATGACGGCGAGGAAGCTGCGCAACTGCGTCAGAGTTATAGACACCACTCGTACCTTACTGGTGCATTCGGCGATTCCTGCGTGACAGACTGGTCTCGCTCGGGGTCAGCGCCCGTGGTCGCCCGATGGCCGGACGGCGTCAGCGGCGCAGCGTCGCGCGCACGACGCGCCGCAGCGGCGCCTCGGCGAGGCGGTCGGCGAACACGACGAGCGGCGCGCCGCCGCCGGCCGGATACGCCACCGATCCGCTGGGGCCATTCCCCTCGAACACGAGCTCGGGATCGCCCCAGTCGGCGTTCGGCGCGCGCACCGCGGCGAGCAGCTGGCCGGCGTCGGTCGACGGCTCGGTCGAGCGCGACCAGAGGATCGTCGCGCCGCCGTCGTCCGCGGCCGCGGCGACCACGCTGTCGCGCAGCCCGACGCTGGCGAACTGGGCCAGCGTGCTGACGATCGGGGCGCCGGCGGCGCTCACGCGCGCGGCGTGAATATCGGTGAACCCGGGCTGCCGATTCCACAGCGCCCATCCGAGGACGGCGTCGCCCGTCGCCGAGACCGACAACGAGACCGGCGCTGGCCATGCCCCCGACGGCGCGCGCTGGAGCAGGAGCGCGCGCCCGAAGCGGCGGGCGGCCGCCCCGCGTGTCGCCGCCTGGACGAAGACGTCGCCGCTGTCGCCGCCCTCGTTGTGGCGCTGCGCCGTCCACGCGACCCAGGCGCGCCCGCTCGGGCTCACGGCGGTCTGCAGGGCCGCGGAGAACGCGTCCGCTGAGCGCAGCTCGTCGGCGCGCCTGAAGCCGCGGTCGGTGCGGGACTTCACGCGCGTCCGCACGACGCCGAGGGCGTCCCACGCCGCGAGCACGTCACCGTTCGCGCCGATCGCCACCGAGATGCTGCGCAGCCGGCCGGTGGCCAGGCGAACCGGCGGGCCGAAGGCGCCGCTGCGGCGACGCAGGCTGACGTAGACGCGGTCCCGGGCGACCCCGTCGTCGACCCACCAGCCCAGGACGGCATCGCCGCGCGCGTTGACGGCGAGCTGGGCACCGCGCAGCCCGCGCGCGCGGGCGATCCGTCGTGGCGGTCCGAAGCGGCTGTCGCGCGTGCTGCCGAAGCGGACGTGCAGACTGGCGTCGCTCTCGTCGCCGGTCTGCGTGGCCACCAGCAGGCGCGATGCGCCATAGGGATGCGCGCCGCCGACCGTGCCGCGTGGCAGCGAGCGCTGCCCGGCGAAGCCGGCGTCCGGGAGCGTCCGCGTCGCCATCGAAGCGCCGACCGTCGCGCCGGTGCCGAGGTCGTCCTCCCAGCCCCAGGAGGCGACGGCGGCACCGCTCGTCGTGAAGCTCGGGCGATCGACGGAGGCGAAGGTGTGCGGCGAGGACAGCGTCTGCGGCGCCGTCCAGTCCGCCGCGGCCGGGGCGGCGGCGGAGAGGCTCAACGTCGCGACAGTGGTGAGGGCGAGCGTGTGCGGTCTCATGGACCGACAACGGCGCAGCGCGACGGAAGGTGCGCCCGCGTCATCGACGACCGCGCGGCATCGCTGCACCGCGCTCACCGCCGCGCGATCGTCTGCGGGAGCCTGTACCCGCAGCAGCATTCCGCCTCCGCGCGCAACGCACCGACCTGCCCATGCCAGCTGCGGCGCAAGATCCTGCGCCGTCCACAGCCGGCGCAAAGCACGCCGGGCATGCCGCCGGCCCGCGCGGCGGCGGGCCGGGCCGTGCCGACATACGATAGCGTATGGTTGCGTGTCGCTCACCCGGACAGACTGGACCGAGGCCGCGTTGCTGGCGCTCATCCGCCACGGGCTCAAGGGCGTCGCCGTCGAGCCGTTGGCACGCCAGCTCGGGACGACGAAGGGCAGCTTCTACTGGCATTTCGCCGACCGTGCCGCGCTCGTTGCCGCGACGCTCGATCACTGGGAATACCGCGCCACCACCGAGATGATCGAGCGCATCCAGGCGATCGCCGATCCGCGTGAACGACTGACCGAGCTGGCCACCAGCGCGTTCGCCGGAGCCGCGCGGGGCAACGCCTACGCCGCGATGCTCGCCGCCGCCTCCGACCCGCTCGTTCGCGCAGCGCTGGAGCGCGTGACGCGCGCTCAGCTGGCGTTCCTGCACGACCTCTACACCGATCTCGGCGTCCCTGCCGACGAAGCGACTCGCCACGCTCACCTGGCGTTCGCGATGTACCTCGGTATCGGCGATCTGCGCCTGGCCGACCCGGACAACGCGCCGGCGGGTCCCCGGCTCGACGCGTATGTCGCGCTCGCCGTCAAGGCGATCCTGCCCCCGGGTTCTGCATGATCCGATCGACCATCGGCAGCATGAAACGGCCGAGCGTCCTGGCGAACGTTGCCGTGATGTGCTCGGTGTCCTTGCCCACGAGCGCCCCGCCGACGACCGGATAACAGCGGCTGCGGTCGCAGAAGTACGACGTCATGTCGAGCACGTGGATGCGCGCAGATCGCAGTCGCCGCGCGGCGGTGGCAGCGGGGCTGCGGTGCAGCGCCTTTGCGCGCACGCGCGCACAGATGATCCCGGCCGGCTGACGGCGAGCGTACGCGCGCTGCAGGCAACGGGAGGCGGCGGTCGAGCCGTAGGGCGTGTCGCGCAGGACGAAGACGTGCTTCACCGTCGCCGGCAGGGTGCGCCACAGTGCGAGGTGGCCCTGGACGGCGGTGTCGAAGTTGCTCGCCCCGCGCGCTCGCACGTACTTCGCGTTCGCTCGAGTGGCCAGGAAGATCGTGGCGATCCTCGGGTGGTCCTTCAGCCAGCCGAGCACCTCGCGATTCCACCGCCGACAGATCCCCGCATGCCGAGCGGGCAGGATGACGCGGGCCCGGCTGAACGCGCAGCCCGAGCGCGTCAGCGAGATCGCGGGCCAATCGCGCGCTTTGGCGACGACGTCGATGGCGGCGCGCCAAGCCGACGCATGGCTGTCTCCGATCAGCGCCGCGGCGCCGGACTGCATCGAGGCCGGGGCGCCGAAGCTGCAGGGATACAGCGAGCCTTGCCGCCCGAGCGGCTGGCAGGGGGCGTTGGGCTGCAGCAGCGCGTCCTGCGGCGCGGGAAAGACCGTCGAGCGCAGGCTCCGATCGACGCAGGGCGAGAGCGGGTTGCGGGCGGCCGCGCCGAAGCAGGGGTGCGCGGTGATGGACGCGGCGACCGCGGCCACGGGCCCATCGGCCCGAGCGTTGCCGTCGACCGCGCCGGCGACCATGACGGTCGCGAGGACCAGCACGGTGCCCGGGAGGCGCAGACTGCTCGAGAGGGTGCGTAGTGGCGAGATCGGTGTCATCGCTGCTCCTGGTGACGTGCGGTGTTACCGTCAGATCCGAACACCCTGACGGAGGGGTGTGGCTGCATATCGGTGACCGCGACGCTTCGGGCGTGGGTCCGGCGATCGCGTTTCGGGTGCACCGGCCAGTTGGTCACAACCCGGTCGCTCGGAGGGCATGTGGCGGGGTGCACCTGCACCACATCACCACGCCGGTCGGCCCCTTGGGGCTCACCTAGGTGTCGTTCTTCCAGCCCTCTCGACGTTGGCCATTCAGATGTAGCCAGTCCCAGATCGCGAGTGAACCGGGCTGCCCCGATCGAGCCCTGGCCACCGCCGACGCGGCTACGGCTTCAGATCCAGTCGCAGGGTTGCGAGCGCTGTCGCGCCAGACGAACGCGTGCCAACGCGGCGCAGATCAGCACCGGTCTCGCCGCCTCGCGCCTTGTCGCTCGCGCGACTCGTCGAGGATGTCCGGCAGCCACGTGGCGCCAAGGCCCCGGTGGACGCTCACGGCAGCGAAGAGCAGGCAGCCGACGAGGCATGCCGCATGCGGCAGCGAGTCCACGTGCAGATGGCTGCCGAGTGAGCCGGTAGCGTTCGTTGCGTGATCGCTGCTGCCAGGAGCGACGCTGGGCCGTCCGCCCCGCTCTGACCGCTGGACCGATGCCACGAACCGAGAGCAGGGTTCGACGTGACGACGTCCGCATCCACGCCGATCCGGACACGACCGCCGTCATGGCTTGGCACACCAGCGTCGTGGCAGTTGGTCATCGCAGCTCGCGAGAAGAACGAGAAAGGCGGAAAGGCCCGCATTTGCGGGCCTTCCCTGCAAGCGGATGAAGGGACTCGAACCCTCGACCTTCTGCATGGCAAGCAGACGCTCTAGCCAACTGAGCTACATCCGCGAGGGTGGCGGATTATAGCCGCGTCCCTCTCGCGCGACGGCCGCTCCGCGATCTGCGTCCGACGCGACGCTGCCGCGTAGGCTCCCGGCAGGCATCGACACGCGGGAGTCCGACGCCATCGTGATCGGTGCCCGGCCGGCGGCGAGGTGCTCGCGGGCCGGTTGGCCGATCGCGGCCACGCGACGGCGATCGTGGTCACGGGGAATGCCCCTTCTACGCCTGCATGCCCCCATGGCGCTGCTGCGTCGGGCTGCTCGGGGCCTACGAGGCGGGCTGAGCGGCCCCCGCCTGGTCGAGCTCCGCGAGGACCTCCTCGGTGTGCTCGCCCAGATGCGGCGACGGGCGGGCCGGCAGCCGGCCGCTCTTGGAGAACACGAGCGGCGAGGCGGGGGTGAGGTACGTGCCGACGGGATGCTCGACCGTCGTGAACATCGGGTTGGCCTCCGAGCAGCGCGCATCCTCCTCGACGAGCTGCTTGAAGGTCTGGTACGGACCCCAGGACACGCCGGTGCCGGCGAACGTCTCGCGAATCTGCTCGAGGGTGCGCTCGGTGAACCACGGCGTCAGCAGCTCGCGGATGAGGTCGCGGCCCTTGTAGCGCCCGGCCTCGCCGCGGAAGTCGTGGCCGGTCGCCTCGCAGACCTTGTCGAAGAGCTCCTCGGTGCCGGTCGCCTCCTTCAGGGCCTTCCACTGGCGGCTGGTCAGCGCGACGACCATGACCCGGCGGCCGTCGGCGGTCGGGAAGTCGCCGCCGAACGCGCCGTAGAGGTAGTTGCCGTCGCGCGGCTGCTCGCGGCCCTCGAGCTGGACCTCGGCGATGCGGCCGAGATTGCCGACCGTGGCCATCGCCACGTCGGACAGCGCGATCTCGACGAGCTGGCCCTTGCCGGTGAGGTCGCGGTGGCGCAGCGCCGCGAGCAGGCCGACGACCGCGAGGCCGCCCATCGCCGTGTCCCACGCGGGCATGAGGTTGTTCGTCGGCACCGCCGAGTCGCGCGGGCCCATCGCGTCGGGGAAGCCGACCGACGGGTTGACCGTGTAGTCGACCTCCGACGAGCCGTCGTGGTTGCCGGTCATCACCACCATGATCAGGTCCTCGCGGCGCTCCTTGAGCTTCTCGTAGCTCATCCAGCCGCGCGACGGGAAGTTCGTCATGAAGATGCCGTTGCCCGGGCCCGGCATCGTGATGAGTCGCGAGAGCTGCTCGCGGCCCTCCTCGGAGCGCAGGTCGACCTCGATCGAGCGCTTGCCCTTCTGCAAACCCGACCAGAAGAGGCTGTCGCCGCTGGACGTCAGCGGCCAGCGCTTCCAATCCAGCCCGCCGCCCGGCGCGTCGAAGCGGATGACGTCGGCGCCGAGCTGGGCCAGCGTCATGCCCGCCGTCGGCGCGGCGACGAACGCCGACCCCTCGATCACGCGGATCCCGCTCAAGATGCCTTCGCTCATGCCATCGCTCCCACAAGTCGCCAGTCCAGGACGTTGTCCAGCGCGCCGTCCGCGCGCTGCGCCGCGACCTCGATGCGCAGCGTCACGAGGCCGCCGCCGTCGGGCAGCGCCTCGGTGCCCTCCAGGTGCACGGTGCTGCGCAGCACGTCGCCCTCGAAGACGGGGGCAAGGTGGTTGCAGTGATGCCAGCCGATGATCGTCACGAGGTTGGGCAGCACCTTCGTCAGGTGCGAGGCGGCGACGCCGATCGTGTGCCCGCCGTAGACGAGCCGCTTGCCCGAGGAGTGCGAGCCCGGGTCGCTGTGCGCCTTGGCGATGTTCAGCGACAGGCGCACGAGCTCGGGCGCGGCGGTGACGCTGTCGCCGCCGTCGAGCACCCACGTCGTCGGCGCCGTGAGGTCGGCGAAGTGCGTGCCGGGCACGTTGTCGCGGTAGACGTCGAGGTCGATGCCGTCGAGCGTCGCGGCGAGCGCGTCGGGCGGCAGGTCGGCGGGGAACTGGTCGAGGTCGTCGGCGTGCGGCTGCGAGGCGTCGATGTCGCGGATCGGCAGCATCGCGCAGCGCCAGTAGTCGAGGACCGCGCGGTCCTCCTGGTCCTTCGTGACGATGTGCAGGACCGCCAGGCCGGTCGGCTTGCGGCCCTCCTTGATCGTGTTGCGCTTCAGCGCGACGATCTCGGTGGTCGAGCGCAGCGTGTCGCCGATCGCGGGCAGCCGGCGCAGCATGAGCCGACGGTAGAAGAGGTTGCCGATGACGCGCTGCGTCGGCAGCGTCGACTGCCCGATCGAGACGTCGCAGACGAGCATCGGATGGGCGATGCGGCGGCCGGCGACCTGCTCGGAGAGGTGCGCGTCCAGCGCGAGGCGCAGGCGGTCGCCGACGATCGACTGGTGCAGCGCCGCGTGGCCCTCGTTGAGCGTCATCGCGGGGAACTCGACGTAGCGGTCGCCGACCGTCAGCTCCTCCCAGTACGGCCCGCCGACCTGGACGGGTTCGCTGGCGATCGTCGGCTCTGCACTCATTACGGCGGACCTCGTTTCGACGGCGCCGCCGGCACTCGCGAGGCGCGTGCCGGCGCGCGGTGACCGGTGGAGAAGCTGAGCGCATGCCGCCGTGCGGACGGCGGCGCGCGGCCTTGGCTGAGGGCCGCAAGCTACCACGCGACGGCCGCTTCCCGCCGGCTGCGATCGCGGGTGGTGCCCGGACCGGCACCTCGCCGGCGGCGCCGATCCCGAGAACTCAGTTGGGGACGCTGCAGCATGGCGTGTCCGCGCGTGGGCGCCCGGCGGCGGTGATGGGCGCGACGCGGGGCGCTACCCGCTCGCCTGGCGTGCGTCATGGTGAGGCGCTGCGGTCAGCCGGATGAGATCGCCGGTCGCGAGCGGCTCCTGCGGATCGATGGCGGGCCACCCGTTGATGCTCGCGCCCCGCCCGCCGCCCGCGCGGGCGAGCGTCGCCGCGCGGATCGCGCCGTGGCCCTCGATCTCGACCAGCGGCTCGGGACGGGCCAGCGCGGCGGCATACTCGCCGGGCTCGTTGAGGTTGTGCAGCGAGTGCAGCTCCGGGTCCAGCGCGGCGACGGCGGGGTCGGCGAGGAGCGCGGCCTCGTCGAGGCGGCGCACTCGGCAGCGCCGCATGAGCGGCCGGGTCCCGAGCGAGTCCTCGGCGAGCAGCGCGTCGATCAGCGGTCTGATCGTGGCGGCGCGATAGGCGGCGGCGAGCGGGTGCGGGAAGCCGTGGGCGTGAGGCAGCGCGACGTCGTCGCCGGGGCGCAGCGCGGCGATGACGCGGCGGATGAGCGCGGGGTGCAGCAGCGGCGCGTCGACGCCGGTGACGAACACGATCTCGGCGCGCGCGCCGATCGCGTGCAGGCCGGCGGCGATCCCCTGCAGCGGCCCGCGCGCCGCAAGGGCGTCGTCGGCGAGCTCGGTTCCCGCCGGCAGCGGGGGCAACTCCTGCCCGGCCGCCCGCACGACGACGACGACCGGACCGTCGGCGACCCGGCCGACGAGGCCGACGGCGCGGCGCACGAGCGTCGAGCCGTGCCAGTCGAGCAGAGCCTTGGGCCGGCCCATCCGCGTCGACTGCCCGCCGGCGAGCACGATGGCGGCGGTGGTCGGGGCGCTCACGCGTCGAGTGCGCTCTGAAACGCCTGGAGCGCAGCGTCGCCGAAGAGCCAGAAGCGCGCCTCGCGCACCTCGGGGTGGTCCTGGAGCGCGGCGCGGGTGGCGGCGATGGTGGTGGCGGCGGCCGCGTCGAGCGGGTAGCGGTAGACACCGGTCGAGATCGCCGGGAGCGCCACGCGGGCGCAGCCGTGCTCGGCGGCAAGCTCGATCGCCCGGCGGTAGCAGGCGGCGAGCAGCTCGCGTTCGCCGTGCCCGCCACCGTGCCAGACTGGGCCCACGGCGTGGATGACGTGGTCGACGGGCAGCCGGCCCGCGCCGGTGATCTTCGCGTCGCCGGTGTCGCAGCCGCCGAGCGTGCGGCACTCCTCGAGCAGCTGCGGCCCCGCTGCGCGGTGGATCGCCCCGTCGACCCCGCCGCCGCCGAGCAGGCTCTCGTTGGCGGCGTTGACGATCGCGTCGGCCTCGCCTTCGGTCGTGATGTCGCCGCGGTGCAGCGTGATGACGCCCACGGTGCATAGTCTGGCGTGCGTGAGCGACGAGCCGCGCGACCAGGAGCAGGCAGCGCCGCTGCCCCCGCGCCCGCTGGCGTTGCGCGCCGGCGTGCCCGATCCGGCGGACGTCCTCGCCTCCTACCGCGCGGTCGGCCGCGACTCGCGCACCACGATCCTCGAACTGCTCGGTGCCGGGGACGTCGACTTCGAGTTCGCGGGCAAGCGCGTGCTCGACTTCGGCTGCGGGTCGGGCAAGGTCATGCGCCATTTCCTGCCCGAGGCGGAGGTCTGCGATCTGTCGGGCTGCGACATCGACCGCCCCTCGATCGAATGGATCAACGCCGCGCTCAACCCGCCGCTGCACGCGTTCGTCAACGGCGAGGAGCCGCCGCTCGACCAGCCGGCGAAGTGCTTCGATCTCGTCTGGTCGGTTTCGGTCTTCACCCACCTGACCGATCAGTGGGCCGGCTGGCTGGCGGAGCTGCACCGCGTGCTGCGGCCGGGCGGGCTGGCGATCGTCTCCTTCCTCGGCGGCGCGATGTTCGAGGACTGGACGGGGCAGAGCTGGGAGCCCGACGAGATCGGCATGACGGTCCTCGATCACGGCCAGGGCTGGGCGCTCGGCGGGCCGACGGTCTTTCACTCGCCGTGGTGGCTGCGCGAGCACTGGGGCCGCGCGTTCGAGATCGTGCGGATGCGCGAGGGCTCGGCGCCGCGCGAGCACGGCCTCGTGCTGCTGCGCCGGCGTTCGGACGTCGCGGTGACGCCGGCGCTGCTGGAGCGCATCGACCCCGGCGAGCCGCGCGAGCTCGACGCGCTGCGCCGGCAGGTGGACCTGCTGCACGCCGAGTCGTCGCGGTTGCGCGCGCAGCGCGACGCGCTCGCGCTGGCCGACGCGCGGCGGCTGCCGCGGCGGGTGGCCGGGCGGTTCGGCCAGATGCGCCGCGGGCACTGACCGCCGGCGTTCGCGCGAGGAAGAGGTGGCGGGCCGGCCGGCTCTATCGGCCGGCCCACCGTGCGACGCTGATGTTCTTCCACTCGCTGACCGACGCGAACCCGGGTGGACGAGTGTCGTACGAGAGCAATGACAGGAACCTTGGGCGCGCTATGGGGTATCCCGACCAGGATGTTCGTTCCTGAGCGCGCCTTCCCGATCCTCGTCGACGGGACCTGTGCCGGCTGCAAACGCGAGCCAGGGCACCGCGACATGATCGCCGCGCAGGGCCTCGGGTACGAGTGGGAGAGCGTCGAACCGATGCCTGGCATCGTCGGTCCGTTCATGCGCTGCCCCGACTGCAGCCACCAGGCGGCGCACGCGGGGCGCCAGGTGGCGATCGACGCCGGGTACTCCGACCAAGCGGTGCTGACGTGCTGCGGACCCGAGGGCGCCGAGCAGGTAGAGGCGCCGTCCGGATTCGAACCGGAGTAAACGGCTTTGCAGGCCGCTGCGTAGCCACTCCGCCACGGCGCCGAGGGCGGGCCTAGGGTAGCGCCCGTCACAGGATCGTCTGCTCGCGACAAGATCTTCACGATGCCCCGCTCGCGCCGCCTCGACGCCGATCGCCTCGCTGCCGCGTACGAGCGTGACGCCCGGCGGCGGCTGGTGTTCTTCACGCGCCGCACGTACGACGCCCAGCTCGCGGTCGATCTCGTCGGCGAGACGTACGCCCGCGCGTTCGAGCTGCGGCGGCGCCTCCACGGCGACGCGCACGACGGCGACGCGCTCGCCGTTTGGACGTTCGGGATCGCGCGCAACGTGCTCAACGAGACGCTGCGCCGCGGTGACGCCGAGCGCCGCGCGATGCGCCGTGCCGGCGTGCAGGCGCCGGCGCTCGACGGCGAGGAGCTCACGCGGACCGCGGAGCTGGCCGTACTGGGCGAGCTGCGTTCGGCGGTCGCGGGCGCGCTCGCCGAGCTTGCCGCCGAGCAGCGCGACGCCGTGCGCCTGCGGGTGGTCGAGGAGCTCGACTACGCCCAGGTGGCGGGCCGCCTCGGGATCAGCGAGCAGGCCGCGCGGGCAAGCGTGTCGCGCGGGCTGCGGGCGATCGCGACCGCGCTCGACGGGCTCGGCCCGGCGGAGGCCACGCCGCGAGTCCGGCCCGCGACACCGACGCGATCCTCGGCGAGCTCGGGCGAGACCTGCACCGCGCCTGGCGCCGCCCGCCGCGCCGTTCGCGGTTGGCCGCCTGGCGGCGCAGCGCGGTCGTGGCGCTCGCAATGCTGTTCCTCGTGCCGACCGCGCTGGCGGCCCGCGACGCGATCTGGGCGCCCGCCCCCGCGCCGCTGCCCGAGTCCGCCGGCCGGGCGCCATCGCCGGTCACGCCGTCCGCCTCATCGCCACCGCGTGGCCGCTGGGCTCGGTGCTGCCGCGGCACGCCGGCGGGCAGGTGTACGTGGCCGAGGGCGTGCTGCGCGGTGTGTCCTGGCGCTTGAGCGCTTCGGCGTGCGACTACGGCTCGGTGCGCGCGGTCGGCGTCTTTCTCAGCGTGCCCGGCGGCGGGGGCGGCGCCCGCTGCGACATCGCATCGGCGCGCCCGGCGCGCCCGGCGCGGGCGGCGTGAGCCCCGCGATCCTTGCCACCCGGCTCGTGCAGACGTACTTCGACCCGGTCGCCAACCGCACCTGGGCGTTCGGCGCCCTGCCGGCCGCGGCGCCGCGTGGACGTCGCCGCGACCGGCGCGCGGGCGACCGCCGCCGCGGCTGCGGCCGACGGCGAGGCGATCGGCAAGGGCGGCCTGCCTGACGGCATGCGCGTCTTCGTCGCCGCGCTCGACGGCGCCCGCGAGGTCCCGCTCGTCACCGCCCCGCGACGCCGCCGGCGCCGTGCTGCTCGTCTGCCGCGACGGCCGCTGCGCGGCTCCATCCGTCCAAGGGAAGGGGGATCTCAGTGAACCGCAGGATGTTCTCCGTGCGCCGTCTCGCGCCGCTCGGCGTGGTCGCGCTCGTCGCGGGTGCCGCCGGCGCCCAGGCTGCGGGCGGTGGCTCCTCCCCGCCCAGGCCGGCTGCGGCGCGTGCGGTGAGCGCCGCCGTCGCGGTCTCGCCCGCGCCGTTCAACGACTGCCGGCCGGCGGGAAAGCCGGCCGCCGCGGTGCCGCCGAGCGAGGCGCCGAAGCACGCGTTCGGCATCCTGCGCCGTGACCGGACCGACGACACGCACTGCCGGCGCGGGCGTTGCAGGCGATCGAGCGGCGGGGCTGGGAGGCCGTCGATCCGACCGCCACACGCCTGCTGCGCGCCGATCTCCGGGCGCGGGCGCGGGCCTGGGTCGTGCCGGTGCCCGACGTCGCGGCGACGCCCACGATCGTGTGCCGCGGCGCGGCCGCGCGGCGGGCTCAGGCTCGCCGGGCCGGCGCCGCGCCCAGGCCGCGCGAGGGTCTCGCCGTCGTCTCCGTCGAGCGCGCGCCCGGCGGCGGCGGAGGCGCGCTGCGCGACCGGCAGCGCGGGCTCGCGCCGCCGTCCGTCGACCCCTGCGCCGGCGCCGGCCGCAACATGCTCGGCGTCTCCGGGATCGTCCCCGACGGCGTCGAGGCGGTGTTCGTCACCTCCGCCGACGGCAGCGCGACGCGGGCCGACGTGCGCGACAACGGCTTTGCGTTCGTGCTCCCGCGTACGCGCCGTGCCGATTCGCGCTATCTCGTGTGGACCGGTGCGAACGGCACGCCGCACGTACAGCCGTTGCCGGCGTTGACCCTGTTCACGCACGCCGGTGCGTGCCGCGGCACGGGCGCTGCGCCCGTGCTGACGCCAGACCTGGGGGCCGCGGCGTGCGGACCGCTGCCCGCGTCGATCCTGTTCTCGCGCCGTCCGAAGCGGGCCAAGCCGATGCCGTCGGGCCGCATGCGGCGGGCTCGCCCGGGTCGCGGCGTCGTCGTCGGGGTGCGGCCGCCGCCGGCCACGTTGCGGGCGCCAGCGCCGCTGACACGGGCGGTGTGCCCGGCGATCAGCGCGCTGCCGCTCGCCGTGCCGGGCGGCGGGCCGGCGCTGGCGGGCACGCGACTGCTGCTGCCCCCGCCGCGCGCTGCCTCCCCGCGGGCCCTGCGCGCGCCGCGCGCCACGCCCCCGCGGGCGCCGCGGGAACTCCCGGCGCCGTCGGCCGCTCCGGCGCCGCGGGCTCCGCGGGCGGTTCCGCCCCGGCCGCCCCGGCCGCCCCGGCCGCGCCGGCCGCGCCGGCCGCGCCGTACCGCCGCGCGCGCCGTAGCGCGGCGCGGGCCGTCGCTCAGGCGTCGCCGCCCTCCTCGGCCAGCCGGTTCGCCTCGCGCGCCAGCAGACCGAGGCGAGCCTCGCGGACGAGCGGCACCTCGCGGCGGCGCTTGCGCACGCTGGCGAGGTTGATGTCGGTCGTGATGACGGACTCCTCGTCCTCCGGAAGCTTGCAGACGATCTTGCCCCAGGGGTCGACGATGTGCGAGCCGCCCCAGAAGCGCAGGTTCTCGCCCTCGGTGCCGACGCGGTTGCAGAAGACGACGTAGCACTGGTACATGCGGGCGTAGAAGACCGTGATGTCGCGCCAGTACGTCATCGAGTCGTAGCGCTCGGGGAAGCGGCTCTGCGACGAGCTCGTCGGCACGAGCAGCACGCGCGCCCCGTCCTGGACGGCGAGGAACGCGAGGTGCGGCTGCCAGGCGTCGTTGCAGATGAGCGTCGCCATCCGCCCGTGGC
The DNA here is from genome assembly GCA_963709935.1 of uncultured Actinomycetes bacterium. Classification (GTDB taxonomy): domain Bacteria; phylum Actinomycetota; class Thermoleophilia; order Solirubrobacterales; family Solirubrobacteraceae; genus CADCVQ01. Next base: position 194,043 of record CAVPYM010000014.1, read on the forward strand.
GGGTGTTGAACGAGCGCATCGACTGGCCGGGGGAGAAGTGCTTGCGTTCCTCGAAGACGTCGTAGGTCGGCAGGTAGAGCTTGCGGTGCGTGTGGATGATCTCCCCCGCATCGAGGTAGACCGCCGAGTTGTAGTTGTGGACGCCATGGCCGTCCTCGTAGAGGCCGATGAGCACGTCGGTCTGCGGCACGAGCGAGCTGAGCGCCGCGAGGCGCGCGTCGTCGGCGGGCACCGAGACGTCCTCGTCGACCTGGCCCAGCGCGTAGCCGCTGAGAAACAGCTCGGGGAAGACGACGAGGTCGCTCTCGTCGTGACTGGCCTGCGCCGCGATCTCCGCCGCCCGCGCGAGATTGGCGTCGATGTTCCCGAGCACGCTCGGGACCTGGGCGAGGGTGATCCGCATGGCCGCCGCGAGAGTATCCGGCCGCGCCTGATGGCGCTGCGGCATTGATATCCTCGCCGCTCCCCAGGGCGATTAGCTCAGCTGGGAGAGCGCCGCCTCGACAAGGCGGAGGTCACTGGTTCGAGCCCAGTATCGCCCATCGCAACGCCTGCGAATGCGGGCGTTGCGTGTCTGTGGTTCGTGACCAGCTCCCGCGGCTGTGGCCGCCGCCATGCAGGCGTCGAGTTGCGCCGTGTTCATCGGTCAACCGTAGTCGCTCGTCGGACGGACGCGCGGACGGAGCGGCAGGACGCCGCCGCTCGCTGGCGAACCCACAGCGCAATGACCGATACTCGCGCTCCCACCCTGTTCCTCGAATGCGAACACGCTGTCCGACGGCGCGTGCCCATCACGCGGGAGTCCGCACGCGACAAAGAGTTCGCGGCGCAGGACTGGGTCCAGGCCCGGCTCGATGACGCCGGCCTCCACTACGTGGAGAGCGGGCGCAACACCTATCCCGATTTCCCGCTGACGGGCAAACCGTCGGAGGGCTTCGAGGTCAAGAGCCTGGCCTATCCGGGACGTGACGCGAACTACGACGCAAACAGCCAGCCCCCCTGCGGAGTGCATGGCGGACGGACCGTCTTCTATGTGTTCGTCCGGTATCCCAAGGTGGCTGGCACCGCCTACCAGGTGCACGACCTCGTCGTGTGCCACGGCGACCTGTTGAACCCGACCCGGGACTACGAGCACCGCAACGACAACGTGCCGAACTTCGGCGCGTACGGCGACATCATGATTAGGGACCGCAAGATGTACGTCGTGCGGACGCCCTACGCCATCGCCGATGGCCTCGCCGGACAGCGCACGCTCGTACTGCCCGCCAGCTGGGAGTTGCCCCACGGGTTCATGGCGGTGGGTACCGTGGAGCGACGCGAAGCCGATGAGGTCGCGGTCGGGTACCAGTTCGACCTGACGCTCAGCCAGTTGCGCGTTATCAGCGAGCGAAATCCCACCGGCGGCGACCCGCACACCTTCACGGCTTACAGGCCCGACGATGGAGACGACACTCCGGTGACGCTAGCCACTGTGCTGGCCAAGCGTCGCCGACGCCGATGACCTGGCGGAGACGCTGCGCTCGATAGGCGGACGCGCGCGGCCAGCTTGTCTCGGGTCGATTTGTCAGCCCAGGAACGCACGTTCGGTCCGGCGCAGGGCGTACCGTTCGCTGCTCGATGACCAGTCGCGCGCCCTACGTTGATTTGTCGGTGATGGCCCGCGTCGAGGCGCACCGGAAGAACATCTATCGGCCCCCGTACTACGTCCACAAGTGGTGGGCACGACGGACCGGCAGCGTGTTTCGCGGCATCACGCTGGACATGCTCTTGCCGGACGGCGAAGACATCATGGACGCCTACTACCGCGCGCACAACTTCTCGGACGTGGTGGTGCTGGACCCGTTCATGGGGGGCGGGACCACGGTCGGTGAGGCCCTCCGGCTTGGCTGTAAGGTCGTCGGCTGCGACCTGAACCCCGTCGCTTGGTACCTCGTCAGTCAGGCAATGAGGCGCGCGGACGTACCGCAGCTGACCGAGTCTTTCCGCCGCGTGGCCGACGCGGTTGCCGAGCCCATTAGCGACATGTACCGAACGACCTGCGGTGGCTGCGGCGGCGAAGCGACAAGCCAGTACACGTCGTGGGTGAAGCAGGTGCCGTGTGGCGAATGCGGCGCGCGGGCGGACCTGCACCTGTCGAACGTCATCATGGCCGACATGGCCACGAAGGGCGCTGGCTTGGTTGACTGCCCCGCCTGTGGTCATCCTTGGTGGGTTCCGGCGGTCAAGGAGCATGCCGACTGCCCGGAGTGCGCGCACCGATTCATCCCGGCGGACAAGCGTACGAAGAACACCGACTACCTCTGTGACGGCTGTGGGCATTCCGACCGCATCCTTAGTGCTCTGAGCGAGGGCGAAAGCCCTCCTGCGCACAGGATGAGGTCACTGACGGTCTGGTGCGACAGCTGCGGAAAGCGCCATCAAAAGCCGAGCAGCGTGGACGTGGCGAAGTACGAGGACATCGAGGCCGACGTGGCCGCACGCTTCGGCGAGTTGCGCATACCGCGCGAGGCCATCCCGGCTGGGTTCAACACGAACCAGATGCGCAAGTACGGATACCGATGCTGGCACCAGATGTTCAACGCCCGTCAACTTCGAGGGCTTGACCTGCTCTTCGGCGCAGTCCGGGGGGTAGACGACGCGCCGGCGCGGGAGCTGTTGACCTTGCTGGCCTCTGCGAGCTTGGAGTTCAACTCGATGTTCTGCGGAGCGAAGGGCCTCGGCACGGGAGCCATCCGGCACGTATTTGCCCACCACGCCTTCATCCCCGCCAAGGAACCGTTGGAGGCGAATTTATGGGGGGTCCACCGCTCATCCGGTGGCTACTCGACCCTCTTCAAGGAGCGGTTGCTCCGAGGCCGCGCCTGGGCAGACGCACCCATCGAGCGACGCTTCACCGGCAGCAAGGCCGAGAAGGTTCCAGTCCCCGGTGAACGGCTCGCGGGCCGGCCAGCGGATTGTTTCGAGCAGTTGCTCGACGACAAGGCTGACATGCTTCTGCTCAACCAGTCGTCCGAGGTACTGGCACAGGTACCAGACGGGTCCGTTGACGTGGTCATCACCGACCCTCCGTTCGCGGACAGCGTGATGTATTCCGAGCTGTCCGACTACTTCTACGTGTGGCTGCGGCAGGCGCTGGCGGACGACTACGAAAACTTCGCGACAGCGCACGTGGACGACAGGCGCGAAGCCGTCCACAACCCAGGTCGCGGACGGGACGGTGCCTTCTACACGACGGTTCTCGGCAACGTTTTCGCCGAGGCGGGTCGCAAACTGAAGCCTGGCGGCAAGATGGCCTTTACCTTCCACCACTCCGGTGAGAGCGCGTGGCGTCATATCGAGGACGCGCTCGTCTTCGCTGGGTTCGTCGTCGAGCACTGGTGGCCCGTATTCGCGGAGATGGAGTCCGGCGTGCCGCTGCGGGGAAAAGACCACAACGGCCATCTCGACATCGTGTTCGTCTGTGCCAAGGCGGGCGAAGTTGGCCAGCCCGCGGTTCAAGACGATGTCGAGACGATGAGTCGCAATCTCGCCGAGCGCGTACCGCTCGGCGCTGCCGACCACCGAGCCCTGGTTGAAGCGGCCAAGGTTCAACGCGATACGTGGCAACGCGTACGCGTTCCGCAAGCCGCCTGAGTTGAAGGGAGCGGCCACTCCCAGCCGGGACGGAGTGCCGCGCGGGTCCCGCCAGCCGACTCGTGGCCCGGCTGCGCCTCGGGCGGCACCACAAGGCGACTCTAAGTCCCGCACGCCGCGAGGTTCGCCCGGAGGGAGCCTAATTTCACAAAGCACGCGTCGTTTGTTGCACGTCCGTCCGGTCCCTTTAGCTGTGCCGTCCGGTCGTGGCGTTGGTCGCTATCGCCGGAGACAACTACGGCACCAGTCCGGCGTCGCTCGCCGCCAGCTCGACCGCGTCGAGGCATCGCGCGGCGCGGACCAGCGAACGCATGTCGGCGTCATCGCACCTGAGCCCGCGAGGGTACGCAACGTCGCGCAGTAGGTCTCGCAGGTCCCGTAGCTCGGCGTCGAACTCGCCGGGAGCGGGAGCAGTCCGGCGCGCCTGAATCCCCGCCCACAGCTCGCCACGTCGCTTGTTGTACGCGGGGGCCAGACGCGGCGGCGTGGCTGCGACCAGGAGCGCGAAGCCGACCCGCTCAAGCCCGGCGGCGGCGAAGCGCGGCAGCGGGGGGAGCGGCATCACGAGCCGGCCTCCGATGTGGCGGTTGCCGCATCCCCCGCCTGCGCCACTCCGCCGCCTTCCTCCTCCTCAGTCGCTCCGCCTGGCGGCTCCGCTCCGTCGTCGTCAGTCGTCGTCTGCGCCGGGCTGCGGCAAGCTGTATCTGTCTGTCTTCGACGCGCCGCCGTCAGAGCGGCCCTTCGCCTTCGTCTTGCAGCTTGCCCGGGAGATGGACTCCACGCTCGTCTGGGTCTTCGGTGGCCTTCGGTCACGGGCACCCCAGAGCCGGCGTGCGCAGCGTCTACGACCGCGCGCATCCCCAGCTGCATGGCCGGTTCCCCGAGCGGGGCTGATCGCGGCCGCGGAATGACCGCTTCGGCGGAGCCCCGATTGGTGCTCCAGGTAAGCCCACCGTCCGAACCTAGTGCACCCCAGGAGTCCGAACTTCGCTGTCGACCACACGCTCCGGGCTATCGCGACCGACCGGCGGCCGGTACGACGCGGTGCGACTCGCGATCGCGCTACGCGCCGCGGACGTGACGGGCGCATCCGGGTTCGTCTGCCTCGATCACGAGCTCGACGCCGCAGCCGCAGTGGAGCGGCCGACCGGTTGCCGACCGCGTCGTAGCGCTCAGCCGGGCGCCACCACCGTGATGTCGCCGGTCTTCACGACGCCGAGCGAGACGTACGCTCCGGCCACGGCGCCGGGCTCGTTGAGCATCTCGAGGTCGTGATGGCCGAGCCTGAGCTCGAAGCCGCCGGCGTCGCTGGGCACGACGAAGTAGTGGGCGCCGTTGTCGCGGAGCTTGGCGACGTCCGGCTGGTCGGCGTGCTGCGCGACGGTGAGCGCCAGCGCCTCACGCAGGCGCTTGAGATCGACCTGGCTCTGGCCCATGCTCTTGCCGAAGTTGGTCTGGACATCGCTTGCGATGAAACCGTGCTCGCTGTCGTTCATGCGGCAGGACGGTAGCGGCACGCCGTCGCGCCCCCCGCTGGTCAGGAGACATCGCCGGCGCTCGGAGGGGTGCGGCGAATGCGTATCGCTGCGCGTGCACGATTCGCCACACCCCGTCGCCTGAGCGGCCGCACGCCGCACGTACCGGCAACGCCGCTACCGTCGTCACCACGCCATGGCCGTCCTGCGCTTCCACGTCCCGCCCGAGCACGCGCTTCTGACGCTCGCCGACGCCAGCGGGGGACTGAGCGCGCTGTTTGACTTCGACCGGCACACCGAGCACCACGTCGCCTGGCTGACCGAGGCGGCGGAGGCGTTCGGCGAGGCGATCTCCACCGACGACGACGACGAGATCAAGGACGCCCGCGCGGTCGCCAACTCGCAGACCGAGACGGTCCGCGCGCTGCGCACCGAGATCGCCGAGCTCGCGGCCGACGCCGAGTCGCAGCTGCCGGAGGATGTGACCTACGACATCCCGATCGTCACCGCGCAGCGGCTGCCGACGCTGCCCGACACGCTCGGCCCCCGCGAGCTGCTGCACGTCGAGAAGAGCTTCAAGCGCGGGATGGCGACGCACCTGCTGTCCGCGACGGAGTCGCTGGGCCCGCTCGCCGAGCGCCTGGCCACCTTCGAGGACGAGGAATGCCGCCAGCTCGCCGAGCGCATCGCGGCGTTCGTCGTCGCGATCCGCGGCGGCCCACCGAACTAGTCCACCACCCATCCGCAGAACCTGCGGCCGGGGGTGTATCAGACGAGGTCAGGCTCGTTCTTCGCCGGCCACGTCACGACCAGCCGCGTGCCGCCCGCCAGGCGGAACGTCAGGCCGTCCTTGCGCTCGCTGACCATCTCCACCGGCGCGTCGCTGAGGTCGAAGCGGGCGTCGGCGATCGAATAATGCCCGCGCAGGTCGAAGTGCTGCGCGGCCGCGACCGGCTCGAGGACGCCCGAGGAGCTGCGCTCGTGGCTCCAGTTCTCCAGCAGGCCCGACGCGATGAGCAGCGGCGTCTCATGCGCCACCTCCACCCACGCGGTCACCTCCTGACCGAGGCGGTCGTTCAGCGTCAGCAGAGCTTCGTCGAGCGTCATCGCCATCGGGATGCAACGTACCGGGAAACCACGGTCGCCCGCACGCCGAAGCGGGTAGCCTCGCCTCGATGCGCGCCGCAGTCATCGCCGCGGTCCTCGTCGCCGCCCTGCTGGCCGGCTGCGGCGACTCGAACCCGAGCCCAGAGGACGTCGTCTCGGCGGCGATCAGCGGGCTCTCCACCGGCGACGAGAAGAAGGTCTGCGCTCAGGTCTCGCCCGAGGGGGAGCGCAAGCTGCTCGCCGTGCTGCGCGACAACCCGCTCAACATCGTCGTCGAGGCGACGAACTGCGCGGACGCGATCACGAAGCTCCACGCGAAGCTCTCCGAGGCGGTCCGTGCGGCGCTGCGCGACGGCGAGGTCGACGACGCCAAGGTCACCGGCGACGAGGCCGTCGTCCACGTGCCCGGCTTCGGCATGGACGTGGAGCTCGGCAAGGTCGCCGACAAGTGGCAGATCACCGGCGGGCTGCTCGACTGATCGCGCGCGTCGCGGCCGAGTAGCCTGCCGTCGCGATGGCCTCCCTGCCGCCCGTCACCTTCCAGGTGACCTTCACCGTCCCCGCGGAGATGCGCTGGGCGATGCGCGCGAAGGGCGAGATCGAGGCCTGGCTCATGTCCGACGCCGCGGCCGAGCGCCCGATCGACCAGCTGCCCGCCGCCGACCTGCGGATGCAGCTCGACCACAGCGAGCTGTCGCTGAGCTGGCTGGAGCTGCAGGCGACGAACGCCTGGCAGGCGACGACCCGAGCGTCGGAGGTCGTCGAGGCGATGCTGCCCGAGCTGCTGCGCACCCGGGCGCTGCGCATCGAAGCGACGCTGCAGGGCCCCGATCCCGAGTCACGCCGCCCGCGCGGGGCGTAGCCGGGCCGCCGCCCGGCTCAGCCGCGCAGCTCGTCGACCAGGCGCAGCAGGTCCAGCGGGCTGAACGGCTTCGTGAGGAAGCGATCGGCCCCGGCCTGCTCGGCGCGCGAGCGCGCCGTGTCGTCGGCCGAGGCCGTCAGCATCACGATCTTCGAGCCCGCCATCGCCGGCTCGCCGCGCATCTGGCGACAGGCCTCGATGCCGTCCATCCGCGGCATGTCGATGTCGAGGAACACCAGCCGCGGACCCTCGCGGCGCGCGACCTGCACGGCCTCCTCGCCGTCGCCGGCCTCGCGCAGGTCGAACGCCGACACGCCCTCCAGCGTCGTGACGATGAGCTTGCGGATGAACGGGTCGTCGTCGACGATCAGCACGACCTGGCCCTCGCTCATCCGATGTCCAGTCGGATGCGCTCGAGCATCTCGTCGGGGAGGGTCTCGAAGACCTCGATGACATCCGGGTCGAAGTGCGTGCCCGTGCCCTGGCGGATGATCACGCGCGCCTGGGCGATCGTCGACGCCTGCCGGTACGGGCGGTTCGTCGTCAGCGCGTCGAGCGTGTCCGCGACGGCGAAGATCCGCGCGGAGAGCGGGATCGCCGCGCCGCTGAGCCGATCCGGGTAGCCCGATCCGTCCCAGCGCTCGTGATGGTGGCGGATGACGTCGCGCGCGGTGCCGAGGAACTCGATGTCGCGCACGATCTCCCAGCCGGTGACGGGATGCTGCTGCATGATCAGCCGTTCGGCGCTCGTCAGCGGGCCGGGCTTGAAGAGGATCGCGTCGGGCACCGCGACCTTGCCCGCGTCGTGCAGCAGGAAGCCGAACTCGATCTCGGGGTGGTCGCCGAGCTGCATCCCGAATGCCGCCGCGAGCCGCAGGCCATAGGCCGCGACGCGCTCGGCGTGGCGGCCGGTGTAGGCGTCGCGCGCCTCGACCGCGCTGGCGAGCGCGCGCACCGTGAGCATGTAGGAGCGCCGCAGCTCCTGGGCGCGGGCGCGCTCCTGCTTGAAGGTCTCGCGCAGGTCCGCGGCGTAGCGCTCGAGCTGACGCTCGTTCTCCGCCGCCTCCCGCCTGCGCTCGGCCAGTTCGGCCTCGAGCTCCCGCACGCGCTCCTGCAGCTGGCCATCCGTGTTCACCGCCATCATCTTCCCCCATCGGCGGTGCGCTCGCCGAGGGCCGCGCGCAGCGCACCCACCGCCTGCTTGAGCCCGAAGACCGGCATGCCGACCCCGCCCGCAGCTGCCTGCGCGTCACCCTCGGTGGAGAACACGATGACCGAACGCCCGTAGCGGCGACCCCGCAGGGCGCTGCCGTCGATGACCGCCGGCGTCGTGCCCATGCTCTCGTGCACGAGCGCGACCTCGAAGAACTCCGCCTGTCCGGCCCGCAACGCGCCCGCGGGCGAGGACTCCCAGCGATGCTCGACCGTCAGCGCCGCCAGCGCCGGCTCGAGCGTGCCGCGCAGCGCATCCGGGGCCACGACGAGCACGCGCGAGCGCCGGGCCTGGATCGCCGCGCCGATCACCTCGGTCAGGCGCGCGCGGTCGATCGGCTTGGGCACGGCCCACTCGCCCGCCAGCTCGGGCGCGCGCGACGCGACGGACACGAAGATCACCGGGATGTCGCGCAGGCGCGGGTCGTTGCGCATGGCGCGCAGCACGTCGAAGCCGTTCATCCCCGGCATGAAGACGTCGAGCGTGATCGCGTCGAAGTGCTCGTGGCGCAGCCGCGCGAGGGCGTCGACGCCGGAGTTGACCTGCGCCGTCTGCAGGCCGAGGGGGTGCAGCTGCTGAGCGATGAGCGCGGCCAGCGCGGGCTCGTCGTCCACGATCAGCACGCGCCGCGCCGCGAGCCCGCCGGGCGCGGCGTCGGGCATGCGCCGCAGCGCCGGGATCACGCCGCCGGGCGCGGACGGCACCCGGACGGTGAACGTCGTGCCGCGGCCGACCGTGCTCTGCACGTCGATCGTCCCGCCGTGCAGGTCCACGAGCGACTTGACGATCGACAGGCCGAGGCCCGTGCCCGGGCTCTTGCGACCGTCCGTCGCGCCGCGGTAGAAGCGGTCGAACAGCCGGCGCACCTCTTCGGGCGCGATCCCCGGGCCGGTGTCGGTGACGGTGATCGTCGTCGCCTGGCCGTCGCCCTCCAGGCGCAGCGTCACCGTGCCCTCCTCGGGCGTGTAGAGATGGGCGTTCGTCACGAGGTTCGTGATGATCTGGCGCACCCGGGCCGGGTCGGCGAGCGCGGGCGGGCGCGGGTCGTAGATCTGCACGTCCAGGCGCTGGCGCTTGGCGCTCAGGCGCGGCTGCATGAGCGCGGCGACCTCCTCGATCGTCTCGCGCAGGTCGACGCTGCGCGGATGGATCTCGAACTGGCCCGCCTCGATGCGCGCGACGTCGAGCAGGTCGTTGACGAGCTCGACGAGCCGATCGGTCGACTGCAGCGCGATGCGGATGAACTCCCGCTGGCGCTCGGTGAGGTTCTCGTCGTCAGTCGTCCCCAGCAGCTCGATGAAGCCCTTGATCGACGTCAGCGGGCTGCGCAGCTCGTGCGAGGCCGTGGCCACGAAGTCGCTCTTGGCCTGCTCCAGGCGCGCACGCTCGGTGATGTCGCGCAGCGTCCATACGACGCCGCCGTCGGGGCCCGCCAGGCGCGCCGCCGTGACTGCGAGCGTGAGGTCGCCCTCGCGGCGGACCGTCACCTCGCGCGACAGCGCGTCGGCGAACTGCGGCAGCGGGCTGTCCGGGCCGTGCGCGAGGGCGCCGACGCGCAGTGCCGGGTCCAGCTCGTTCGCGCGCGGGTTCAGCGACGTGACGCGGCCGGCGTTGTCGCACATGACGAGGCCGTCGCCGAGGCTCTGGATCGTCGTCGCCAGGCGCTGGCGCTGGGCTTCGACGCGCTCGCTGGCGGTCGCCAGGTCGGCGCCCATCGCGTTGAAGGCGAGGCCGACCGCCTCGAGCTCCTTCGGGCCGCCCGCCTGCACTCGCACGCCCAGGTCGCCGGAGGACATCCGCCGCGTGGCGCCGACGAGATCGTCCAGCGGCCGGCGCATGGCGCGGATCAGCAGGGTGAGGAACCCCAGCACGCCGACGAGCGCGAGGCCCGCGCCGAAGCCGATCGCCAGCAGCGCCGCGCGGGAACGGTCGGCGGCGCGGTCGCGGGCCTCGTCGCGCCGCGGCCCCTGACGCGTGGCGAGGCGCTGCACGGCGGTGCGTACGCCGCGCAGGTCGCGCGCGGCGCGCGCGCGGGTGGCGTCGATCGTCGGATGCACGGCGAGCGCCGCCGCATCGCGCCGGGCCGGCGCGATCGGCGCCGCCAGCGTGCGGCTGGAGTCGTCGTCGGCGGAGAGCACGACCGTGCGCCCGGCGACGTCGTCGAAGCTGCGCGCGGCCGCCGCGACGAACCGCGCCGCGCGGCGTGAGCGCGGCCGCGCGAGGTTGGCCTCCAGCGCGACGGTCGAGGCCAGCAGGTTCGCGGCCGAGACCTCGAGCGCGGAGGCGGCCGCGAGCTCGTCCTCGTAGTCCTGGCGGGCCTCGTAGAGGGCGGCGATGCCGATCGCCCCGATGATCGCCAGCAGGATCGTCAGGCCCAGCAGCGCGAGCTGAAGCGTGCCGGCGATCGAGCGGTTCCCGGAGGCGTCGCGCGCGCCTATCATCGGAGCATGGACCTCGTCGGCGCATGGCTGCGCCAGCTCGCGCAGGCCGGGACGGCCGCGGCCCTCGTGCCGGCCGCGATGGTCGCCGCGCTCGCCGTCGTCCTGGTCGGCGCGGGCGGCTTCGGCGGCCTCGGGGCGCTCGGCCAGCTCGTCGCGGGCCCGCAGATCTCACCCGCCGAGCAGCGCGCCCGCGCGGGCGCGGGGACGAGTTCGCGGCCGCCGAACCCGGCCCCCGTCGCGCCGGCGCTGGCCAGCGAGTCGCCGGTCGTCGGCTCGCCCGCGGCTGCGAGCCCGCCGCCGCCCGTCGCTCCCCGCGCACCGTCGTCGTCGCCCCCACCGCCGGCGCCGGCGCGACCGCGGCCGGTGACGCCGCCGCCCGCCGCGCCACCTCCGCGACCGGTCGTCGTGGCCCCGCCGCCGCCCGCCGCCGCGGGACCCGCACGTCGTCCGACGGCCGCCGAGCGGCGCGAGAACCTGCGCGAGGGATTGAAGGAGACGGTTGACGAGCTCGGCACAGCGCTGGGGCAGGTGGTTGACGGTCTGGGGAACACGCTGGGGCGGATACTCGGCCCGCCCCCGCCACCGCCCGCTCCGTGAGCCGGCGACGGCTGCGACGCTACTGATTGTCCGAGCAGGGGCGGTCGGTCAACCGGTTCTGTTCACCCGCAGCGGTCGCGAGTGGACCCCGGCGCAAACGTTGCACGCGAGACGTCGGGGCCGCGCACCGCCAGGCGTCGTCCGGGCCCCGTGGCGTGCCCTTCCCGCGCTGACCACCCAGACGCCCGGCGCGCAGTTTGAGTTCTCGGACTTCACCTTTCCCGGGCGCTCCGCGCCGCCGTGCGCGATGCTTCCCGCCGACTACGCGGCGCCGCCGGACCGCGACGCCGGCTCCGCCTGAGCCCGGGCGATCCGCAGGGCCAGCCGCCCGTGCAGCGCGGCGGTGTCCTCGGCGCTGCGCGGACCGGCGGGATCGAACCACTCCGCGACGAGCACGACCATGTTGAGGATCGCCATGCTCGCCGCCTGGACGGCGTCCTCGCTGCCGAGCTCGCCGAACGAGAAGCTGCCGTCGCGCTCGCCGGCGCGCAGGACGTCGGCGAACAGCGCGCGCACGCGGCGCCGGCGGCGCACGATGCTGTCGCGCTCGCCGCTCGGCAGGTAGATGTAGTCGCGGTTGGCGACGCGCGTCTCGCGCGGGCGCGCGATGTGAAAGGCCGTGAAGGCGGCGGCGAGCGCCTCGAGCTGCGCGGGCGGGGCGCTGTTCGCGACGCGCAGCGTCTCGCTGAGCACGGCGTCGGCCTCGTCGTGGACGCGGTCGACGATCGCGAACAGCAACGCCTCCTTGGAGGCGTAGTGGTTGTAGATCGCGCCGGGCGTCAGGTCACAGGCGTCGGCCAGCTCGCGCATCGTCGTGCCGGTGTAGCCGCGCTCGTTGAACAGCAGGAGGCCCGCGTCGTGGATGCGCTCGCGGGTCGCGGGTGAGCGTTCGTTCACCGCCATGGCTGGCATCGTACGCCAGTGTGTCGTGGGACGTTGCGCCCGTATGAACGAGCGTTCATACTCAGGCGAATGGACTTCGAGCTCTCCGACGACCACGCGCTGCTGCGGCGCACCGTGCGCGAGTTCGCGCTGAGCGAGGTCGCGCCCGTCGCCGCGGAGCTCGACCGCACGAAGGCGATCCCCTACCCGATCATCGCGCAGCTCGGGGCGCTGAACCTCATGGGCATCCCGTTCCCCGAGGAGTACGGCGGTGCCGGCGGCGACACGCTGGCCTACGCCCTCTGCGTCGAGGAGCTCACGCGCGTCGACTCGTCCGTGGCGATCACGCTCTGCGCGCACACGTCGCTGGGCACCCAGCCGATCTACCTCTTCGGGACCGAGGCGCACAAGCGCGAGTGGATGCCACGGCTGTGCAGCGGCGAGATCCTCGGCGCGTTCGGGCTGACCGAGGCCGAGGCCGGCTCGGACGCCGCCAACACGAAGACCCGCGCGCGCCTGGAGGACGGCGAGTGGGTGATCGACGGCGCCAAGCAGTTCATCACCAACGCCGGCACGGACATCTCGGGCCTCGTGACGATCACCGCGCTGACGGGGGAGGGCGAGATCTCCAACCTGCTCGTCCCCAACGGCACGCCCGGCTACGAGCAGGGCGCGCCGTATCGCAAGATGGGCTGGCACGCCTCCGACACGCGGCCCCTGACCTTCGACGACTGCCGCGTACCGGAGGACAACCTGCTCGGCCCGCGCGGCAACGGGCTGCGCCAGTTCCTGCACGTGTTGGCGATCGGCCGCATCGGCGTCGCCGCGATGGGTCTGGGCCTCGCGCAGGGAGCGTTCGACGAGGCACTGGCCTACGCCAAGCAGCGCCGCGCGTTCGGCCGCGCGATCTCCTGGTTTCAGGCCATCCAGATGAAGCTCGCCGACATGGCGACGGAGATCGAGGCGGCGCGGCTGCTCGTCTACCGCGCCGCGCTGCTGAAGGACGCGGGCCGCGACTTCGCGCTGGCCGCCGCGCAGGCGAAGCTCAAGACCGGGCGCCTGGCGGTGCGCTGCGCCGAGGAGGCCGTGCAGATCCACGGCGGCTACGGCTACATCGAGGAGTACCCGGTGTGCCGCATGTACCGCGACGCGAAGATCCTCACGATCGGCGAGGGGACCGACGAGATCCAGCAGATGGTCATCGCCCGCGCGCTGGGGGCCTCAGCGGTGACGTCGTCCGAAGGTCAGCGGAACCGGTGAACCGACGTCGCCGCGGCACCCGGCCGCAGGTCCGATGACCGTCGCACGACCCCCATCCTTCGTGGACATCCGCGAGGTCGGCCCGCGCGACGGCTTTCAGAACGAGCCCGAGACGATCGCCACGGCGGACAAGATCGCGCTGATCGACCGGCTCGCGCGCACGGGTGTGCAGCGCATCGAGGTGACGAGCTTCGTGCGCCCCGACGTCATCCCGCAGCTGGCGGACGCGCGCGCGGTGCTGGCGGCGATCGACGTGCCGCCCGGCGTGGCGCGCAGCGTGCTGATCCCCAACGAGCGCGGCCTGGAGCACGCCCTCGAGCAGCGCGACCGCTGCGAGGAGATCGGCGTGTTCCTGTCGGCCAGCGAGACGCACAACCGGCGCAACGTCAACCGCTCCGTCGGCGAATCGCTCGCCGGTCTGGACCAGGTCATCACGCGGGCGCGCGAGGCGGGGCTGCGCGTGGAGGCGATCATCTCGACGAGCTTCGGCTGCCCGTACGAGGGGGTCGTCGACCGCGGCCGCGTGCTCGACGTCGCCCGCCATCTGGCGAACGCCGGGGCCGAGGAGATCGCCTTCGGCGACACGACCGGGATGGCCAACCCGATCCAGGTTGCCGACCATTTCGCCGAGGCCGCCGCGGCGCTGGGCGACCACGTGCAGCTCACCGCGCACTTCCACAACACCCGCGGGCAGGGCCTGGCCAACGTGCTCGCCGCGCTGCAGGCCGGCTGCACGTCGTTCGAGTCGAGCTTCGGCGAGCTCGGCGGCTGCCCGGTCCCGCCGGGCGCGACCGGCAACATCGCCAGCGAGGACCTCGTCTCGATGCTGCACGAGATGGGGATCGAGACGGGCATCGACCTCGATGCGCTGCTCGAGGCCGCGCGCGCGGTGGCCGAGGTGCTCGGCCGCCCGCTTGGCTCGCACACGCTCGTCGCCGGGCCGGTGCGCTGGGAGCCCGCCGCATGAGCGTCGTGCTGACGACCTCGGTGAAGCCCGACTCGGACGCGTTCGCAGCCAACGAGGCCGCCCACCGCGCGCTCGTGGCCGACCTCGCGGCGCAGCTCGACCGGGTCCGGCGTGGCGGCGGCGAGCGCGCCCGCGAGCGCCACGTCGCGCGCGGCAAGCTCCTCGCCCGCGACCGTGTCGCCGCGCTGCTCGACCGCGACGCGCCGCCGTGGCTCGAGCTCGCGCCGATGGCCGCGCATGACCTCTACGACGGCGCCGCGCCGGGCGCCGGGATCGTGTGCGGGATCGGCCGGGTCCGCGGGCGCGAGTGCGTGATCGCGGCCAACGACGCGACGGTCAAGGGCGGCGCGTACTTCCCGCTGACGGTCAAGAAGCACCTGCGCGCGCAGCGGGTCGCGCTGGAGAACCGACTGCCGTGCATCTACCTCGTCGACTCGGGCGGCGCCTACCTGCCGCTGCAGGACGAGATCTTCCCCGACCGCGAGCACTTCGGCCGGATCTTCTTCAACCAGGCGACGCTGTCGGCGGCGGGGATCGCGCAGATCGCCGCGGTGATGGGCTCATGCACGGCCGGCGGCGCCTACGTGCCGGCGATGAGCGACGAGACGGTCATCGTGCGCGACCAGGCGACGATCTTCCTCGCCGGGCCGCCGCTCGTGAAGGCCGCGACGGGGGAGGAGGTCACCGCCGAGGAGCTCGGCGGCGGCGACCTGCACGCGCGGCGCTCGGGGGTCGTCGATCACCTCGCCGACGACGACGCCCACGCGCTGCGCATCGTGCGCTCGATCGTCGGCACGCTGGGGCCGCGGCCGGCGGCGCCGTGGGAGCGGGTCGCGTCCGAGGACCCGGCGGTCGATCCGGCGCAGCTCTACGGCGCCGTGCCGGTCGAGCCGCGCAAGGGCTACAACCCGCGCGAGATCATCGCCCGCGTCGTCGACGGCTCGCGCTGGCACGAGTTCAAGGCGCTGTACGCCAAGACGATCGTCTGCGGGTTCGCCCACGTCCACGGCCATCCGGTCGGGATCCTCGCCAACCAGGGCGTGCTGTTCGCCGAGAGCGCGCGCAAGGCCGCGCACTTCGTGCAGCTCTGCGACCAGCGCGGCGTGCCGTTGCTGTTCCTGCAGAACGTCATGGGCTTCATGGTGGGCCGCGAGGCCGAGGCGGGCGGGATCGCGCGCGACGGCGCCAAGATGGTCGCGGCGGTGTCGTGCGCGCGGGTGCCGAAGCTCACGGTCATCGTCGGCGGCTCCTACGGAGCGGGCAACTACGGGATGTGCGGCCGCGCCTACGACCCGCGCTTTCTGTGGATGTGGCCCAACGCGCGGATCTCGGTGATGGGCGGCGAGCAGGCGGCGACGGTGCTGACCGCGGTCGCCTCGGAGCGCGATCCCGAGCAGATCGAGGCGCTGCGGGCGCGCATCCGCGCGCAGTACGACGTCCAGGGCCACCCGTACCACGCCACCGCGCGCCTGTGGGACGACGGCGTCATCGACCCGCTGACCACGCGCGACATCGTCGGCCGCGCGCTGGACGCCTGCGCGAACGCGCCGCTGGGCGAGATCACGCGGCCGGTGTTCCGGATGTAGCCGAGCCGAGACGCGCAATCGGGCGACTTCGGCCGATGCGCCGACCGTCGTCGGCGGCGAATGGGCCACCTCCGCGAGCGCCCGCCGCACCGTGGCCGATTGTCATGCCGTCGCGAACCAACAGCGTCAGGTGGCTTCTGATCGAGGATCGCGGCAAGGTCTGACGGTTCCCAGATTTGCGACGGCCGAACTGTGGCGCAACTACGGCCGGCGGCGCAGCACGCGCCGGTCGTCGGGCAGCCGCTTGGTGAAGCGGGCTTGGTCGAGATGCTCGAGGAGTGCCTCGGCGTACTTGCGGGATGTTCCGAGCTCGTCGCGCAGGCGCGCGAGCGTCACCGCGCCCTCGTTCTCGATGATCGCGCCGACGCGATCGGCGACGACCGCGAGGGCGTCGCGGTGGGGGTACAGGTCCCGGCCGACCCGGACGGCGACGCCCGCCTGGATCAGCTTGGGCAGATGCTCCACGCCGGCGGTCAGCTCCGAGCGCGAGAGCGGCTCGTGGCCGGCCGCGAGCAGCCGCGCGGCGAGCTCGATCGCCTCGGGTTCGAGCGCCGGCCCCGACGCAGCGGCCGCGGTCCCGTCGGCGCCGGGCGATGCGGCGGCGGCCGGCGGCGGCGCGGGCTCGGGTTCGGGCTCCGGCTCCGGCTCCCCGCGCCGTATCCGCTCCAGGCGCGCCAGCACGTCGGGGCGGCGACCGTGCCGGCGGGCCCGCGGATCGAGCACCGTGCCGCCGGCGAGCGTGTCGGGCGGCGCAACCGAGCGCACGACGAGCCGGTCGCCGGCGGCGGCGAGCAGCGGTGCCTCGAGGCGCACCTGCCACAGGCCGGCGCCGAGCGCTGACAGCCGCGCCGCCACCGCCCGCGTGCCGTGATGGACCATGACGCGCCGGCCGTGCAGGTGCCCTCGCGGAGGTCCAGCGCCGCGTCGATGACGTGCGCGGGCACGAGCTGCGCCGCCGGATCGGCGAGCGCGTCGCCGCGCGCGACGTCGCGCCTGGCGATCGCGGCGAGGTTGACGGCGACGCGCTGCCCCGCATGCGCCCGCTCGGCGGGCTCGTCGTGCACCTGCAGCGACCGCACTCGGACGGGCCGCTGCGCGGGCAGCAGGTTCAGCGTGTCGCCCACCGTCAGGGTGCCCGACCACAGCGTTCCCGTGACGACCGTGCCGGCGCCGCGGATCGTGAACGCGCGGTCGATGTGCAGCACGGCCGGCCCTTCGCGGCGGCCCTCGCCGCGCGGCTTCACCTGCTCGGCGAGCCGCTCCAGCGCTGCCGCTACGTCCGCTACGCCGTCGCCGGTGCGCGCCGAGCACGTCACGACCTCCGCATCTCCGAACAGCTCGGCGGCCTCCGCGGCGGCCGTTTCCGGAGATGCGCGGTCGGACTTGGTGATCGCGACGACGCCCTGCTCGATCCCCAGCGCCGCGAGCACCTCCGCGTGCTCGAGCGTCTGCGGCATCACGCCGTCGTCGGCGGCGATGACCATGAGGTAGCAGTCGATCCCGGTCGCCCCGGCCACCATCGTCCGCACGAAGCGCTCGTGGCCCGGCACGTCGACGACCGAGACGTGCCTTCCGGAGGGCAGCACGAGGGGCGCGAACCCGAGCTCGATCGACATGCCGCGGGCCTTCTCCTGGGGGAGGCGGTCGGTGTCGACGCCGGTCAGCGCGTGCACGAGCGCCGTCTTGCCGTGGTCGATGTGGCCGGCCGTCCCGAGCGTGAGAGCAGCGTGTTCAGCGCCCAGAGGACACCCCGTCAGCGTGCGTTCTCGTCGGTCGGCGCGGGCTGGCCCGGGGCGACGACGGCGATGCCCGCTGCATGGGCCCCGTTCGCGAGCCGGTGGTCGTAGGAGACGAACGCCGTAAGCGCGTCGCCGAGCAGCAACGCTGAGGCCAGGTGCAGCGCGTCCAGGGTGCGCAGCATCGGATCGCCGATGTCGCTCGCGACGTCCTGGACCGCGCGGTCCAGGGGGATCAGATCAAGGTCGCCTACCACGGCGCGAGCCTCGGTCAGAGCCGGCCCGCTGGCTCGCCGTGCGGCTCGAAGAACCTCGACCCGTCCCAGCTCGCTGCTGACCGCAGGTTGATCGCGGCGGGCCTGCAGCCACTCGTGCAATGCGTCCGTCTCGGCTTCGCGCCGGACCAGCTTCATCAGGGCCGAGGAGTCCAGGTAGATCACATCCGTTCCTCGCGCTCGGCATCGAGCAGCTCCTGATTGGTCGGCTCGCCGACGGCGACCGGGACCGGATGAGGTGATCGCAGACGCCCGCTTGGGCTAGTCGCCGGAATGAGCCGTCCTGACGCGACGAGTTGACTTCTCGTGTTCCGGGCGCGGCCGGGCGGCGCCAGGAGCGCGATGAGCTCCCCGCGCTCCGTCACTTCGACGGTTTCGCCCGCCTTGACCAGGGCGAGATACCGCGACGCGTTCTGTCGGAGTTCGCGGACACCGATACGTTCCATGGTCCGAGCGTAGCACGTGAGGTGCTACATGAACCGTCGCCTCGACACTCACGGCGAGACGACGGCGCACACCGCGCGTGCCATCTCGCGGGCCTCGTCGTCGCTGAGCGTACGCGGGTCGAGCAGGAGCCGGCCGTCGTGGATGCGGCCGACGACCGCCGGATCGCCCGCCCGCAGCTGTGCGGCGAGCGCGTCCGCGCCGGCCGGGCCGGGGTCGAGCGCGACCGCGGGGCCGGGCAGCTCGAGCAGCGGCAGCGCCCCGCCGCCGACCTTCGCGGTCGAATCGACGACCGTGCCGCCGGTGGCGTCCGCGAGCTCGTGGGCGCGCCGGCGCAGCGTTGCGTCGTCGGCATCGAGCATCGCGAGCACCGGCAGCGCACGGCGCGCGGCCGCCGGGTCGCGGTACAGCGCGAGCGTCGCCTCGAGCGCGGCGAGCGAGAGCTTGTCCATCCGCACGGCGCGGGCGAGCGGATGACGGCGGCAGGCCTCGATCGCCGTGCGGGTTCCCACGAGCACGCCGGCCTGGGGACCGCCGAGCAGCTTGTCGCCGGAGAACGCGGTGAGCGCGGCGCCGGCGCGGACCGAGCGGCGCACGGCCGGCTCCTCGGCGAGCAGTTGCATGTCATCGGCCAGCACGCCCGAGCCGACGTCGTCGATGACCGGCACGCCGAGGTCGCAGAGCGCCTCGATCCCGACCTCCTCGACGAAGCCGACCGTGCGGAAGTTCGACGGGTGCGCGCGCAGGATCGCGCCGACGTTCTCGCCTCCGCCGGCGAGTGCCTTCTCGTAATCGGCGCGGCGGGTCCGGTTCGTCGTGCCGACCTCGACGAGGCGCGTGCCGGCGGCGGCGAGCACCTCGGGGATCCGAAAGCCGCCGCCGATCTCGATGAGCTGCCCGCGCGAGACGATCGTGTCGCGCCCGCCGGCCAGCGCGGCCGCGGCCAGCAGCACGGCGGCCGCGCAGTTGTTGACCGCCATCGCCGCCTCCGCGCCGGTCAGCTCGCGCAGCAGCTCCTCGACATGGGCGTGGCGCGAGCCGCGCTCGCCGGTCGCGAGGTCGAGCTCGAGGTTGCTGTAGCCGTTCGCGGCGGCCGCCACCGCGGCCTGCGCCTCGACGGCGAGCGGGGCGCGGCCGAGGTTCGTGTGAACGACGACGCCCGTCGCGTTGAGCACTCGCCGCAGGTGCGGGCGCAGGCGCGCCCGCGCACGTGCGACGAGGTCGACGGGCGCGGCGTCGTCGCCGCTGCCACCGGCGTCGAGGAGCTCCTCGCGACGGGCCTGCAGCTCGGCACGCGCGACTGCGGTCGCCAGCCGGTCGACGGACGGCAGTTCGCGCAGCCGGTCGCGGTCGGTCATACGCAACGGCGGCCCGCCCGTACGGCTGGGCCAGGCATCGGGTGGACGTCGGAGCGCACGGTCTGCGGTCGCACGTTATCCGTTGGCGAACCGGGAGCGACGCTTGAGCCAGGGGCCTGGGCTGAGTCAGACGAGCAGCTCGGAGACGTCGCGCCGCCCGATCCGCGATCGCCGGCCGTCCCGCAATGTTGCGACCGGTTCGCCGTTCTGATCGACAAGCCACCGCGCGTTGATCGCGGTCACGGGGGTCACGCGACCGTCGCGGTCGAGCCGAACCGCATGTCCCTCGGGAGTCTCCTGCGCCGCGACGGTCCTCTCGTCGCCCGAAGCCGACAGGTACAGGACGTCGCCGGTCGCCTCGTAGGAGCCCGTGAGCTGGAGATCCTCGGACGCGACGTGGACGGTGGCGATAGGCATCTCAGATGGGCGAACGATCGGCAGAGAAGACCGTCACGATGATGGCAGGAGCACCGTCGAAGTCCACCACTGCCAGGACCCACAGGTCACCCTCCCGGCGAAAGAACCGCTCACGACCAGGGCGCGGATCGGATCAGGTCGATCAGCTTCGCAGCGGGATCGCCGTCGCGGTGCTCGAAACAGCGGAGATCGGGCTTCGCCATACCGCATCAAGTCGGCGGGCTGAGTACCGGATTCTGTCCAGGGGTTCGAACTCATCTGTCGTCCACACAGACCTACGCGCGCGCGGGGTCGAGCTCCAACCGGTTACGAAATGAGCCAGTCATCGGTCCGGACGTTCGCTCACCCGGTCAGTGGTCGGCTCCGGGCAACGCCAGCACCACCGTGCGGGTTCCTCGTGGGATTGCGGAGGCGATCACGGAACGGCGAAGGAGTCGAACCTTCCAGCGCGATGACGCGCCCCGCCGGTTTTGAAGACCGGATGGGCCACCGGGCCCGGGCCGCTCCAGGCGTGATGGAGCCGTGCAGCGCGATCATCGCACCGAGATGGCGCCGGGCTCACCGGCGACGATCTCGCCGACGATCGGGCCCGGCAGCGACGCCGCGGCCTCGGGCGCGACGGCGACGAGCAGCCCACCAGACGTCGTCGCGTCGCACACGAGGCGCCGGCGCGATTCGGGCACCTCGTCGGCGAACGTCGTGAAGGTGTCGGCGTACTCGCGGTTGCGCCGGCTGCCGCCCGAGACGGCGTCCTCGCCTTCGAGCAGGTCCAGCACCCCCTCGATCGCCGGCACCGCCGCCGCGTCGAGCACGGCCGCGACGCCGCTCGCGCGCCCGAGCGAGTGCAGATGGCCGAGCAGCCCGAAGCCGGTGACGTCGGTCATCGCGTGCGCTCCCGCTGTGCGCGCTGCCGCCGACGCGAGGTCGTTGAGCGCCGTCATCGTCGCGACCGCACGCTCCAGAAGCGCGTCGTCGCGCAGCCCGCGCTTGCGTGCGGTTGAGATCGCGCCGACACCAAGCGGCTTGGTGAGGACGAGCACGTCGCCGGCCTGCGCGCCGGCGTTGGAAATCAGCTCGTCGGGATGCACCGTGCCGGTGACGGACATGCCGTACTTCGGCTCTGGATCGTCGATCGAGTGCCCGCCGACCACCGCGATCCCTGCCGCCGCCGCGACGTCAGCGCCGCCGCGCAGGATCTCACGCAACACGTCGCCGCCAAGCTGCTCGAGCGGGAACGCCACGACGTTCATCGCCGCCAGCGGAACCCCGCCCATCGCATAGACGTCGGAGAGCGCGTTCGCCGCCGCGATCCGCCCGAAGTCATAGGGGTCGTCGACGATCGGCGTGAAGAAGTCGATCGTCATCACGAGCGCGATCTCGTCGGTCAGCTTGAACACCGCGGCGTCGTCGGCGGTGTTCGAGCCCACCAGCAGCCGCGGGTCGGCGACGGTCGGCAGCCCCCGGACGATCGGCAGCAGCGCCGCCGCCGGCAGCTTGCAGCCACACCCCGCGCCGTGCGCGAGCGACGTCAGCGCGACGGCCGCCGCGGTGTGCGGGTCGCTCACGGATGTACAGCAGGGGTAGGCATCGGGTAGGCGTTGGAGCACATCGGTTAGCGGTCGCACGTTACCCGCTGAACCCGTAGCGCGGCTACGCGCAGAGCCGCTTGAGCTCGTCGGCGTGGCTGTGCCAACCTTCGGGCCGCTTCGCGTGTTGGGGTCCAATGAGCTGGGATCGCCGAGTTCAGAGAGCGACCCCTGGCCGCTCCGACGGTCTCCCGAGGTCGCCGACGATCGGACTCCCTGTCGCGAGACGCGCGGGCAGAGATCTCCTCTACCAGGAGATCTCGACCACGAGCAATCCCCGCTCGCGCCGCCGTGCCGTTTTCTCGTAGGAGGGTCCACGTGCTGCTTAGCCGGTGTCGCGCGATACTTCGGGCGTGTCCTCAGTCGATGCACGCCCCGAGCTCGAGTCGTCCGACCTCGACGAAGGCGTCGGGCGGGTTCGTGAAGTCCAGATCCGTAACTACAAGAGCATCGGGCAGGCCACCGTCGCAAGATTGAAATCGAGGCTTGGATCTTGGGAGCCATCGATTCGCTCAGATCTGAGGGGTCCGGTTGGCGGTGGTGCCGGCGTCCGTCAAACGGCATCTCTGAGGGGATCGGTTGGTGGGGCTGTCGGCGTTCGTTCCGGGGCCTTTGTGGATGGGGGTCGCATGAACGAGCGACCACTCGAGCGGCTGCGGTGATCGATCTGTCGCTGGTTCAGCACATACGTGAACCAGCGACCACCGGACGAATCGATGTCGTCGACGCGTCGCTCGTTCATGCGTCGCGCGAGCGCGCTCGCTCCCGCTCGAGTGCACAACTGCCGGACCGAGGTGCGCCCGCACGATCGCCGGCACTTGTGCACGCATGGCATGCAGTACTGCCGGTCGTGTGCCCGAGCCTGAGCGAAGCGGCAGTTGTGCACCCTCGCCGGCGCTCATCACCCCGCCCGACGCGCCTTCAGATCAGTCGTTCTGGCGGGGCTTCGCCACCCGCGGCGGCGTGAAAGTCCGAGGACGTTCCTTCAGATCAGCTCAGAGGCGTGCGCGGGATCCGCGCTGACGCAGATCCACCACCCGATCCGGAAGCTGTCCGTGATGCCAAGGGAGCGATCACGCGACTCATGGAGGGAGCGCGCGGCTACGTGGCGACCGACGATCTTCCGGCGCTCGTGGGCGCGGTCGATCTGGGACTGGCCGAAGCGCGATCGCCATCTTTCGCGAAGTTCCGACGAGACTTGGAAAGCCTATGCGAGGTGTGAGAACGCAGACTCTCTAGCCTGTGCTTGCTCGAGGAGCAGTGCTCTGGTCGCCCCCACGTGCCGCAGCTCGCCGGCAGGGATACCGAGCGTCGGCGACATCTGGAAGGATCCAGCAGATGAACGCGGAGGCAGGGCTGACGCGGATGGTTCACGAGGTGCGCGAGCTCGAGTTGGGCGAGCGGACGAGCTACGACGCGGGGCGACTCACCATTGACGAGGACGCCGTGCGCGACCTCCTCAACGACCCCGCGCTCGCCGAGGCCCGGCTGGGCGTCGCCTCGCCCGGCGACTCCGTGCGGATCGTCGGCGTGCTGGACGCCGTCCAGCCCTGCTCCAAGGGGCCGGGCGGGGGAGGGGTGTTCCCGGGGCTGCTCGGTCCCGCGATGCCCGTGGGGCGTGGCACCACCCACGTGCTGCGCGGCGCCTCCGTCATGGCCGCCGGCTTCCTGCCCCGCGCACAGGAGGCGGTCATCGACATGTCGGGGCCGGCGGCGCCGCTGTCGCCGCTGTCGGCGACGCACAACCTCGTCGTGGAGTGGACGCCGGCCGAGGACGCGGACTGGGGCGACGTCGACCAGGCGCTGCGGCGCGGGCTCGTCAAGGTCGCCGCCCACCTCGCCGAGGCGGCGCTGGACGCCGAGCCCGACGCCGTCGAGGAGTTCCAAGAGCCGGGGCCGACGACCAACGGCAAGCCCCGCGTCGGGGTCATCCTCAACCTGCAGACACAGGGCAAGTTCAAGGACGTCTTCGTCTACGGGCGCACCCTCTCCGGCGGCCTGCCGACGGTCATCTCGCCGACCGAGCTCGTCGACGGCGCCGTGGTCAGCGGCCAGTACGGCCACCCCTCGCTGAAGAACCCGACGATCCTGCACCAGACCCACCCGGTGGTCGCCGCCCTGCGCGCCCGCTCGGAGGAGCTCGAGCTCGCGGCGCTCGTCCTCTGTCCCGAGCCCGTCGACCAGGCCAACAAGGAGCTCGTCTCCGCGCACGCCGCGCGGCTGTGCAAGCAACTGCAGCTCGACGCCGCGATCGCGACCAAGGAGGGTGGCGGCAACGCGGACGCCGATGTCAGCCTGAAGATGGATCGCCTCGAGGAAGAGGGGATCACGGCCGTGGGGATCCTGGCCGAGATGGCGGGGCGCGACGGGACCGGGCCGCCGCTCGTGGTCCCACCGACCAAGGCCACCGCCCTCGTCAGCACCGGAAACTACGATGAGCGCATGACCCTGCCCGCCGTCGAGCGCGCCCTGGGCCGCGACCGCATCGCCCTGCTCGACCAGGCCTCCACCGACGAGGTCGAGCTGCCCGTCGCCGCCATCTACTGCGCGCAGAGCACCCTCGGCTGGGGCCGGCTCACCTGCGCTGAAGCGGAGATCGCCCCGTGAAGATCGTCCACTACGTCAACCAGTTCTTCGCCGGCATGGGCGGCGAGGACTCCGCGGGCACCGGCCCGGAACTGAGAGACGGCGCGACCGGCCCGGGCCGCAAGCTGGCGAGCCTCATCGGCGACGAGCACGAGATCATCGCCACGGCACTCTGCGGCGACGACTACGCCGCGTCGCACCCCGAGTTCGCCGCCGACCTCATCACGCAAGCCATAGAGCGCGGCGCCGAGATGATCGTCGCCGGCCCCGCCTTCACCAGCGGGCGCTACGGCATGGCGTGCGCGCGGATGGCGGCGGCGGCCAGCGAGGCCGACCTGCCCGCACTGGCCTCCATGCACCCGGACAACCCCGGCCTCGGCGAGGCCGCCGGCACGACGGTCGTCGAGAGCGGCCAGACCGCGCGCCGGATGAAGGACTCGCTCGAGCGCTTCGCCGCCGCGGCGCTCAAGATCGCAAACGGCGAGGAGCTCACCGCGCAGGACGGCCGCATCGGCCCGGTAGCACGCATCAATCGCTTGGCTGAAAGAAGCGCGGCGCAGCGCGCGGTCGCGCTCGTGCTCACCCGCCTCGGCGGCGACAAGGACGCCACCGAGATCCCCCTCCCCGACTTCGACAGCGTCACGCCGGCCGCGCCCATCCAAGACGCCGCCGAGGCGCTGTTCGCGCTCGTCACCGAGGGCGGCTTCGTGCCCTTCGGCAACCCCGACCGCCTCGAGTCCGCCCGCGCGACGAAGTGGGTGCGCCACTCGCTCGACGGCCTCGACTCGGCCGACGAGGGCGAGTTCATGTCCGTCCACGGCGGCTTCTCCACCGTGTGGGCCAACGCCGATCCCAACCGCATCCTCCCGCTCGACGTCGCCCGCGAGATGGAACGCGACGGCGCGATCGGGCGCCTGCACGGCGAGTACCTCGGCACGACCGGCAACGGCACCACTGTCGCCGACGCCCGCCGCTTCGGGATGGAGTGGGCGGCGGAGCTGCGCCAGGCGAACATCCAGGCGGTCATCCTCACCGCCACCTGAGGAACCGGCACGCGTTGCGGGTCAACGCTCACGAAGGAACTGGAACGCGCCGGGATCCCCACCGCGCTGCTGTGCAACCTGATCTCGATCGCCAAGCGCGTCGGCGCGCCGCGCATCGTGCCCACGCGCGGCATCCCGTTCCCCACCGGGGACCCCGAGCTCGGGCCCGCGGCAGAGCACGCCTGGCGCCGGCAGCTGCTCGAGCGGGCACTGCACGCCGTCGCCACGCCGGTCACCGAGCCGACGGTCTTCGATCGTGATCCGGTTTAATAGGCAGCACATGTCCGTACCGGTCATCAGCGCCACGAGCGCGGCGCTCGCCCACGTCCCCGGTCTCTGCCGCCACGGCTCCAAGCCGTCGCGCGAGCTCCCGAAGAACCCGGAGGTCCAGGCGCAGTTCCTGGGCGCCCTGCGCACCTTCGAGCAGGCGGTGGCCTACGCGCCCCATCAGGCCTACCTCGGCGCCATCCACCCGCGCGACCTGCCGGAGCGACCGTGGGTCGGCGCCGCCGCCAACGGCGAGGGCCGCTTCGCCGGCGTCGGCGAGCTCATGCCCGAAGACGAGTTCCTCGGCCTGCTGGCAGCGGTCGACGACTTCGGCCTCGTCCGGCTCGACGCGGCGCAGGCCGGCGCGATCGCCGAAAAGCTCAAGCGCCATCCGCTCGCCGACCACCTCGACCTCGAGAAGGTGGCGGCCGCGGCCGGCGACGCCGAAGCGGTGGCGGCCGAGCCGGGGGCGCTGAGGCTGCACCTGGGGGCCGACCGCCTGGCCGGGGCCGTGCGCCGCGCCCACGAGAGCGATGCCGCCCTGACCGCCGACGTGTTCTTCGAGAACCTCGCGGGGAAGGCGACCGCCACCCTGGCGCTCCTGCGTCTGCTCGCCGACAACGACATCGACCCGGACTCGATCGACTACGTCATCGGCGGCGGCGAGGAGGCGATCGGCGACCGCTACCAGCGCGGCGGCGGCAACCTCGCCAAGTCGGTCGCCGCCGCGGCGGGCTGCGGCAACGCCTCGGGCTGCGACGTCAAGAACTTCTGTGCCGCCCCGATTCCCGCGCTCGTCATCGCGAGCAGCCTCGTCGCCTCCGGCGTCTTCAACCGCGTCGCCGTCGTCGCGGGCGGCTCGCTGCCGAAGGTGGGGATGAAGTTCCAGGGCCACCTCAAGCACGGCCTGCCGGTGCTCGAGGACGTGCTCGGCTCGAGTGCCGTGCTCGTCGAGGCCGACGACGGGCGCTCGCCGCGCGTGCGGCTGGACTCCGTCGGCCGCCACACCGTGGCCGCCGGCTCCTCGAACCCGAAGATCATGGAGGCCCTCGCGTTCGCGCCCCTGGAGCGTCTCGGCCTCGGGTCGCTCGACGTCGACGACTACGCCACCGAGCTGCACAACCCCGAGATCACCGAGCCCCAGGGCTCGGGCAACGTCCCCGAGCGCAACTACAAGACGATCGCCGCCCTGGCCCTGCGCCGCGGCGAGATCGGCCGGGAGGACATGGCCGAGTTCGTCGCGCAGCGGGGGATGCCCGGCTACGCCCCGACGCAGGGTCACATCGCTTCGGCGCTCTGCTACGTGCCGCACGCTCGCGCACGTCTGATGGACGGGAGCGCGCGGCGGGTACAGCTGATTGCCAAGGGCAGTCTGTTCCTGGGCCGCATGTCCGAGCAGTCCGACGGCATGAGCGTGCTGCTCGAGTCCAACGACGACGCAGGAGGTTGAGCTGATGGCAGCGGTGAGCGAGGCGACGCGCGAGAACTTCGACGAGCTGGTCGCGAGCGGCACCACGCTCGTCGACGTGTGGGGGCCGGACTGCCGGCCGTGCCTGGCGCTCAAGCCGCACGTCGAGAAGCTGGCCGAGGCACGCGACGACATCAGCGTCGTCATGCTCGAGGCGCCGAAGGCCCGCCGGGTGTGCATCCGCCTGAAGGTTCATGGTCTACCGACGTTCCTGCTCTTGAAGGACGGCGAAGAGGTGTCGCGCCTGTCGGCGTCGACGATCAGCCCGCCGCAGCTTCACGACTGGCTCGAGAAGAGCCTCGACGAGATGACAGAGGAGGTGAGTTAGCACCTATGTTCGACAACATGAAGGTGATCGTGCTCGGCGAGCGCGACGGCGTTGCGGGCCCCGCGATCGCGGCCTGCGTCAAGAGCGCCGGCGGACACGTCGAGTACACGTCGACGGAGTGCTTTGTCTGAACGGCCTCGGGGGCCATGGACCTCAATAGCCAGGAAGTGATCAAGCGTCTCGCCGACGAGCACGGGGCCGAGCATCTGCTCGTCATCCTCGGGGCTCCGGACGACGAGAGCGCGGAGATCGCCGCCGAGACAGTTGTGCTCGGCGATCCGACCTATGCAGGTGCATTGGCCGAGACCCAGTTGGGTCTCTCCGTGTATCACGTGCTCGAGGAGGAGTTCCGCAGCCAGATCGACGACGACGTCTGGGACGACCAGATCGGCGTCATGGCCGACGTGCTCGACGCCGAGGTGATCTCCGCGGCGGTGAAGGGCATGCGCGAACAGAAGCCGTAGCCCGCCGGGCTCAGCCTCCGCTGGCCGGCCGGTCGGCGACGTTGGAGGTTGGGAGCATGAAGGTCAATCGCACGACGATCGACGAGCTGCTCGCCCAGGCGCGCGAGCAGCTCGTCCGCGTCGACCCACAGGGCGCGCGCGACGCGATCGACGACGGCGCCCTCATGATCGACATCCGGTCGGAGTCTCAGCGTGCCGCCGACGGGATCGTGGCGGACACGATCTGGTTTGCGCGCAACGTGCTCGAGTGGCGCTGTGATCCCAGTTGTGCGGCGCACGACGACCGCGTCGGTGGCCTCGAGCGCCACCTCATCGTGATGTGCGACGAGGGCTATCAGTCCAGCCTGGCCGCGGCCACGCTGCAGCAGCTCGGATTTGCCGGCGCGACCGATCTCGCCGGCGGCTTTCAGGCCTGGCGCGCCGCCGGCCTGCCGGTCGAGCCCGTGCCCTAACCGGCGCGCGCGACCTGCACGAGCAGCCAGGGCGCAACGGCCTCTGCGATGCCCGCGAGGTCGGACTTCAGCCCGTGGTCGCCGCGCACGATGACGACCGAGCGCCGCTCGGACGGCTCGGGGATCCCGAAGCGATCGCTGGCGCCCTGCACGACGAGCACGGAGACCTCGATGTCGTCGAGCTCGTCCTGGCGGCTGACGCCCGACGGGGCGACGAGCGGGAACGCGAGGCACAGCACACCGACAGCGCCGGTCGTCGCCGCCGTCCGGCAGGCGACGCGCGCGCCCGCCGAGCGCCCGCCGGTGATGAGCGGCAGACCGGCCAGGGGACCCTGCGCGAGCTGCTCGACGATCGCGATCCACGCCGAGTCGAGGGTCGGCCCACGCGGCGGCGACCGCCGCCCGGCGACCCGGTAGGGCTGTTCGACGAGCGCGACGCTGGCGTTGCACTCCAAGGCCACACAGGTCACCGTGACGAGGTCGCGGGCGGCGATGCCGCCGCCCGCGCCGTGTCCGAGCACGAGCGCCGCGCGCGGGTTGGCGGCCGCGTGCAGGTGCACCCGCGCCGGCCCGTGCGGGGTCTCGAGCGCGATGAGCGTCGCGGCGCTCAACCCCAGTCGCCCGCGCCCTGGCCCATGTCGACGCCCGACTGCGGGCACTCCTCGCAGCGGATCTCCAGCCAGCGGACGTTCTTGACGACCTCGCCGGGGTCGAGGTCGGCCCCGTGCAACGCGATCTCCAGGTAGCGATCGGCGACGGTGACCGAGGGGCGGCCGAGGCGCGCCGACAGCTCGCCGGGCTCGCGCTCGACGATGAGCTTGGCGTCCAGGCCCGCCAGCTCGTCGCGGCGCGCCTCGAACGGGGCCGGGTCGTCGAGGCAGACGACGACCGCCGGGTGCTGCCCGCGCAGCGGGCGCAGCGCGGCGATGCCGCGGAGATGGGAGACCTGCGTCATACGACGCATCTTCCCCCACGGGGCGTCCGCGCTCACGGCAGGCCCTCGCGCACGCTGGGCGGCGCGACGTTGAACTGCGGTCCGCTTCGTGGTCTGCTGGATCGCGTCGTGTCGCACCACCGCGTCGTCCGGTTCCTGTCTGGTGCGCTGCTGTGCGCAGCCGCGTGGTGTGGCGCGGTGGCCGCGCAGGCGCCGCAGGTGGTCACGCTCGACGAGACCTCGGGCTCCGCGGGGCAGCTGGGCGTCGATGCGCGCGGTGGCGCGGTCGTCGCGTGGAGCGACTTCGCCACGGCTCGTTCGGTCGACTCGGTCCTGGCGCGCGTGCGCCGGCCGGACGGCGCGTTCGGCGCCACGGCCCGGCTGTCGACCGCGGAGGTACAACGCCCCTTTGCGCTCGCGGTCGGATCCGGCGGCGACGCGGCGGTGGCCTGGAGCCAATCCCGGGCGCGCTCATCCGCGCGCGAGCTCGCGGTCGCTCGCGGTCGCTCGCGCGCGTCCGGGGCGGCGGTTCGGCCCGCCGAGCATCGTGCCGTCGGCCGGTCGGACGGCGGGCGTCGCGGTGGCGGTCGACGCACGGGGGCGGATGCTCGTGGCGTGGCTTGCGGCGTCGCACCGCCAGGGCTGCGGCAGCGTCGTGATGGCGAGCACGGCCCCTGCGCGCGGGCGCGCCGGCCCCGCGCGTCGCGTGTCCGGAGCATGTGTCAACGCGGCGCTGGCGCGCGTCGGGCTGGCGCGCAGCGGCGCCGGGGCGTCGTCTGGCGCTCCGGGCGCAGCCTGGAGTCCGAGCGCGCGCAGTTCGGGGTGCAGGTCAGCACCTACGCCGCCGGTCGCTTCGCCGCGCCGCGCACCGTGTCGCGCGGTCGCGTCTGGTACGGCCAGCCTGCGCTCGCGGCGGGCCCGGACCGCCTCCTCGTCGCCTGGCGCGATCGGGCCGGCGGGGGAGCGCGGGGGCGCGTGCGCGCCGCCGCGGTCGACGGCGCGCGGATCGGCGCTCCCGTGGCCGTGTCGACGAGCGACGTCGTCGAGGGAGACGTCCACGCCTCGATGAACGGCGCCGATGCGGCCGTGGTCACGTGGACGCAGCGCGCCGCCGGTGACAGCGGCAACCGCGTCGCGATCCGCGCATCGGCTACGGCCGAGTTCACGGCGCCCGAGGCGATCTCGGCCTGCGCCACCGGGGTGCAGCCGGATGGCTCCGGCCGCGAGCATCTCGATTCGGCTGCCCGCGCGGGCCTCGACCGCAGCGGCCGAGCGCTGGCGATCTTCGGCAACGGCTGCGGCGACGGCCTGGGCGCGGCATGGCGCAGTGCGGGCGCGCCAAGGGCGCCGTTTCAGTTGGCGCCTGCGACGAGCCGCCACAACGCGTTCAAGATCGTCTCGATGGGCGTCAGCGATGCCGGCGAAGGCGTTGTCGCATGGTCGGTGGCACCGCCCGATCCGCCCAGCTTGGACGATGCCGCGCTTCGAGTCGCGGTGCTGCCGGCGCTCTGATCAAACCCTCTAGGGTCCGCTGCGATGGCGCCCGACCGCCGCATCCTGTGCTTCGGCGACTCGTTCGTCGCCGGCGTCGGCGACCCGAGCGGCCTGGGCTGGGTCGGGCGCGTCGTCGCCGCCTCGCACGACGCCGGCCGCCCGATCACCGCCTACAACCTCGGCATCCGCGGCGACACGTCGGCCGACGTGGCGGCGCGCTTCGAGGCGGAGACGGCGGCGCGCACGCGCAACGCCGGCGCCCGCTACGGCGTCGTCCTCGGCTTCGGCGCGAACGACATGATCATCCAGGACAACCGCCTGCGCGTCGCGCCCGGACGGTCCATCCAGACCCTCAACCGGCTCGTCGACCTCGCGCAGGCCGGCGGCCACGCCGTGTTCGTCGTCGGCCCGTCGCCCGTCGGCGAGCGCGACGAGGACGAGCGCATCCGTGAGCTGTCCAGCCAGTTCGCGCACGTCGCCGCGCACCGCGGCCTCCCGTACGCGGACGCCGCCCGCGGGCTGCTCGCGCACGACGCCTGGCGCCGCGAGGCGGCCGCCAACGACGGGTCGCACCCCGGCGCCGGCGGCTACGCCGCGCTCGCCGAGATCGTGCTGTCGGGCGGCTGGATGGAGTGGATCGACGGGATCGGCTGAGCGGCCAGCCCACTCGTCGTCAGCGCGCGCAGCCACACGATGTCGCCCTCGGGCAGCTCGAGCTCGTCGACCGCGTGGCGCGTCAGCTGCGCCGACACCGGCTGGCCGTCGCCGAGCGTGAGCTCGACGCGCACCTCGAAGCCGAGGTGCAGGACCCGCGCGACCATCGCCTCCAGACCGTCGTCGACCGGATCGATGCTGATCGCGATGTCGTGCGGGCGCACGTGCCGGTCGCCGAGCCCGCTGACCGGCCCGAGGAAGGACGCCACGAACGGCGTGGCCGGCCGGTCGTAGAGGCTCGTGCGGTCCGCCGACTGCTCGATGCGCGCGTGATCCATGACCGCGCTGCGGTCGGCGATCGACATCGCCTCCTCCTGGTCGTGGGTGACGAGCAGCGTCGTCACCTCGACCTCCTCGTGCAGGCGGCGCAGCCACTCGCGCAGCTCCGCGCGGACCTTCGCGTCCAGCGCGCCGAACGGCTCGTCGAGCAGCAGCACGCGCGGCTCGACCGCGAGGCGCGCGCGCCAGCGCCATCCGCTGGCGCTGCCCGCCGGAGAGCTGGTTGGGGTAGCGGTCGGCGTCGCCCGCCAGGCCGACGTTCCCCAGCAGGTCGGACGTGCGCTCCTGCACCCGCGCCTTGGGCTGCTTGCGCACGTGCAGCCCGAACGCGACGTTGTCGCGCACGGTCATGTGCCGGAACGCGGCGTAGTGCTGCAAGACGAAGCCGATCTCGCGCCGCTGCGGCGGCACCCCGGTGACGTCCTCGCCGCGGATGACGACGCGGCCCGCGTCGGGCGACTCGAGCCCGCCGATGATGCGCAGCAGCGTCGCCTTGCCCGAGCCGCTGGGACCCAGCAGCGCGGTGAGCGATCCCTCGGGAACCTCCAGCGACACGTCGCCGAGGGCCTCGAAGTCGCCGAAACCGCTTGGAGACGGACTGAACGCAGATCACGCGTACGCTGCGAGAGGCGGGTCCGGCGGTTCAGGGCCACGCGCTAGGCCTCCTCGTGGCGGCGGCTGCGCGAGGCCAGCCAGCGCAGGACGAAGAAGACGAGAAAGGACATCGTCAGCAGCGTCATCGAGACCGCGGCGGCGTTCACCGGCCGGTCGATCTCGATCTGCTTGGCGATGTACTGCGAGGCGACCTCGGTCTCGTGTGGGATCCCGCCGCCGATCAGCACCACCGAGCCGAACTCGCCGATCGCGCGGGCGAACGCGAGGCCCGCGCCGCCCGAGCAGCGCCGGGCCGAGCGCGGGCAGGACGATGCGGCGGAAGATCGTCCAGTTGCCGGCGCCCAGCGACGCGGCGGCCTGCTCGGCCTCGCGGTCGACCTCGATGAGCACGGGCTGCACCGAGCGCACGACGAACGGCAGGGTGAGTAACAGCAGCGCGATCACGAGCGCGGGCCGCGTGGCGTTGAGGTGCAGCCCGATCGGGCTGCGCGGCCCGTAGAGCGCCAGCAGCACGATGCTGGCGACGATCGTCGGCAGCGCGAAGGGCAGGTCGATGAGCGCGTTGACGAAGCGCATGCCGGGGAAGTTCGGCGTACGGCGCGAGCAGGTTCCACTTCGCCGAGCCCGAGCTGAACGGGGTTGGGCGTGACGACCTCGATCCCCGGCTCGAGCAGGTCGTCCCAGGTGCGCATGTTCGTCGGGTTGCCCTTGCGGGTGACGATCGTGACGACCGACCCGAAGGGGACGCCGGCGTGTTCGCCCGCGTTCCAGTCCCCCGCGACGAGGCCCGCCTCCACGAGCTTCGTGACGTCGGGCTCCGCGGAGAAGTTCACGACGTCGGTCCTCAGGCCGCTGGCGACCTTGCGCGACTGGAGGCCCGACGCGCCGTAGGACTGCCGGAAGGCCACGCCGCTGCCGGCCGCGGTCTTCCGAAGGAGCGGGATGACCTTGTCGAAGCCGACCTTCGGGACGGCGTAGGCGACGAGCGAGAGCCGCGTGGCCCGTCCCCGCCTTGGTCTGCGCCCGCAGCGGAATCGGTGCTGTCGCTCGCGCCCACGCAGCCTGCGAAGGCCAGGGCGGTGGCGGTGACCACCAGCAGCAGCACGAAACGGGCGGGGTGGTTCACGAGTCCGCCGATTCAAACACCTAATTGACGACCGAGATGGTCCAGTATGGCAAGTCGGCGCGACAACGCCATCATTGGCGCGTGCGAATCTCCGCGAAGGTCGACTACGCCGTTCGTGCCTGCATCGAGCTCGCGGTCGCGCAGGAGCGCGACGAGCCGATCCGGCCGGTGAAGGCCGAGGCGCTCGCGCGGGCGCAGGAGATCCCCGTGAACTTCCTCGAGAACATCCTCCAGGGGCTGCGCCAGGCAGGGCTGGTGGAGAGCCGTCGCGGTCCCGACGGCGGACATCTGCTCGCCCGGCCCGCCGCGGAGATCGCGCTGGCCGACGTCATCCGCGCGATCGACGGACCGCTGGCCGGCATCGGCGGACGGCGGCCGGAGGACGTCGCCTTCCCGGGCTCGGCCCAGCCGATGCAGGAGGTCTGGGTCGCGGTGCGCGCCAGCCTGCGGCGCGTGCTGGAGAACGTGACGCTCGCCGACGTCGCCGCCGGTGACATCCCGGCGCACGTCGCCGAGCTGACCGCCGACCCCGGCGCCTGGGACCGGCGCTAGCAGTTAGACGGCGCCGCCCGAGCTCGAACCCGGCGCCTGCCACACCACCGTCGGCCCGTGATAGCCGGCGTGCGCGAGCAGCCGCGCCACGCCGCTGCCGTTGCCCTCCGGGCGCTCGCGGCAGCGCAGCTCGAAGCCCTGGCTCGCGCCCTCGCCGCGGGTGGCCGGCGGCTCGAGCGTCAGCCACGCGAGCGCGCCGCCCGCCGCACTGGCGAACGCGCTGCGGATCGCGTCGCGCTCGCCGTCGTCGAGGTACTGGTTGACCACCGACTGCCAGACGACGGTCAGCATCGCCGGTCGCGGATCGCCGAGGCGGTCCAGCAGCCACGCCGCCGCGCTGCGGCGCTCCACGCGCACCGGATGGCGCACGGCGACCGCGGCGGCGTGACGGACCCGCGCGATCCGCTCGGGCTCGTCGGGCCACACATAGGACTGCAGCGCGAGGCGGCCCGCGTGCGTCGTGGCGTCGATCGGCGCCCGGTCGCAGCCGGCGCGCTCGGCGATCTGCAGCCGCCCGGCGACCGCGGCGGGGTCGGCGACCGGCAGCGCCTCCCACGGCTGCGTGAAGGCCAGCAGGCTGCCGCGATCGCCCAGCGTCGCGTCGCCGACGACGTAGCGGAAGCGCTCGACGTTGAGGTTCAGCCCGGCGCTCGCGCCGATCTCGAGCAGGCGGATCGGCAGCCCGTGGCGCTCGGCCAGCCACAGCAGGCCGCCGTACAGCGCCACGCAGCGGCCCGGCTCGTTGGTCTGCACGGTGCGCTGCGCGAGCGCGCGGATGACGCCGGCGTGCTCGGCGATCGTGCGCTGCGCGACCGCCCAGGCGCCGGCCGGCGGCGCGTCACCACCCGCGCTGGGGAAGTAGCGCGCGAGCTGCGGCGCGTCGCCGCTGAGCACGAGGTGGTGCAGCGCCGCCAGCAGGCGCAGCTCCGGCACGGAGCCCGGCGTGGCCGGGTCGCCGGCGAAGATCGTCGCGACGATCCCGCCCGCGTCGGCGTCGTCCCCCGCGCCGCGCATGAGCGCGACGTACAACGGCGAGCGGCCGCCGCGCTCGAGCTCGGCGGCCCGGGCGCGAAACAGCGCGCCGATCACGGCAGCGCCGACAGCAGCCGATCGAGGTCCGACTCGTCGTTCCAGGCGCCGACGGACGCTCGCAGCAGGCCGGTCCCCGGCAGGTCGCGGATGATCACGCCCGCCTCGGCGAGCCGCGCCCGCGTCGCCGGCGGGTCGTCGTCCTGCCAGGAGACGAGCGTCGTGCGGTCGCGCGCGGCGACTGCGCGGCCACGATCGGCGAGCGCGCCGGCCAGCTGCTCGGCGAGCCCCGCGGCCCGCTCGTAGACGGCGTCCCAGCCGGCGCGGCCCAGCACGTCGAGCGCGGCGAGCGCGGCGGCGGAGGTCTCCGGACCCAGCGCGGAGGCGTCGTGGCGGGCGGCGGTCGTGCGCGGCACCGCGTCGAGCCCGGCGCCCGGGTTGGCGAGGTTCATGTACGTCGGGCCCGGCGCGGGCACGCGCTCGCTCCAGCGCGGGTCGATCCACAGCATGCCGCTGCCGACCGGTCCGCACAGCCACTTCTGCCCCGAGCCGGCGTAGAACGCGCAGCCCAGCGTCGCGACGTCGATCGGCACGGCGCCGACGCCCTGCGCGCCGTCGAGCAGGACCGGCACGTCGCCGAGGTCGTCGAGGCCGGACACGACGCGGCCGTCGACCCAGCTCACGTGCGAGCACGCGACGAGCTTCGTCTCAGGACCGACGGCATCGGCGATCTCCGCGAACGGCACGGCGCGGACGGTGAGCCCCCGCTGGTCGCGCGCCGCGGCGAGCGGGCCCTGCAGGCCGGGATGCTCCTCGTCGGAGGTCAGCACCTCGTCGCCCGGCTGCAGGTCCAGGGCGCCGAGCACGCGGACGATGCCCTCGCTCGTGCAGGTCGTCAGGGCGACGTCGTCGCTCGCGGCGTGCAGCAGCGCCGCGTACGCGTCGCGCAGGCGCGTGCGACGGTCGAGCGTGGCCTCGAAGTAGGCCGTGCTGCGGCCCCGCTCGGTGCCGAGCGCGAGCATCTCGCCGATGGCCATGTTGGCGGACCGCGGCAGCGGCCCGCACGTGCCGGCGTTGAGGTAGGCGAACTGCCCGAAGACGGGAAACTCGGCGCGCAGGGTGGCGGGATCCATTCGCACGAGGCTACTGACGGCCGGTTGCGCTCATGACACGCCGCGGGCCCGGCGCAGCAGCGCCGGGCCCGCGGGCCGCGTCATGTCCTTCGGCGATGCGGGCTCAGCGGCCGCAGACCGGCCAGCGGCCGGCGCCGGCGCTGCGGTAGAGCATCGCCGCGCGGCGGTCCTGCTCGGTCTCGGAGGCGGCGGCGGGGTCGCCCGATCCGCCGACCGAGGCCCAGGTCGAGAAGTCGAACTGGTACTTGCCGCGGTACGTCCCGCCGGCCGAGATCGCGCGCGGATCGCCGTGCGACTCGCACTGCGCGATCGACTCCAGCACGGCCGGGATCGGCACGTTCGGCGCGCCACCGTGCCGGCGCTCGCGAACGTCCGCGCGGGCCGCTCGAAGATCACGAGCGACGCGGCGATTGGCGACGCGCAGCCGCGTCAGCTCGAAGCTGTGCAGGGCGACGCGCTTGCGGCTGCGCTGCGTCCGCGAGAGCTTGTCGCCGCGCAGCGCGGCGGACTTGCGCGCCATGTACATGTGGCGCTCGATGAGCTGCCGCTTGGCGGCAGTCGTCAGGTCGCCGGGGGGTCGGACGGGCGGCGTGGCCGCCGGCGTCGTGGCAGGAGCCGGGGACTGGGCGACTGCGGTTGAGGTGGACGCCGCGACAGCGCACGAAGCGCAGACGGCGCCCAGGGTTCTGAGACGCATTCGATTGTTTGTCCTTCCACGGCCCAGTGGCGTCACGCGACGTGCGCGCGGTGCAGGTGGCCGGTCGTTTACGGCGGGCAGAGGCGCTTGACGCGCCGTCACATCACCCGCTGGGAGAGAGAACCCTAGCAGCCGAAACGAACGGGCGTTCGGTTCGGCTGCGAACGTCCGGGCGCCCGGCGCGACCGCGCCGAGCGCGTGCGCCGGATTTCACGGCGTCAACCGCTCGTGGAGCTCGCGACGCGTGGACCGACGAGAGCTCGCGGACGATCGCCTCGCAGAACGCCGGCAGGTCGTCGGGGTTGCGGCTGGAATGAGGTTGCCGTCGCCGACGACCTCCTCGTCGTGGGGTCGTGTGTCGCACCGCCGTCCCCGTGCGGTCCTTGCCAAGCGGGGTGGCCGTCCCGATCGATCGCAAACGGCTTCTTGTACTGACTGGGCGAGCTGTCGAGCCGCAGCAGGGTGTGCTCGTGGAGCCCGCGCTTGAGCCCGTCGGGCGGTTTGAGTCCTGCTTCGCGGGCGCCGGCTCCACCGTGCGAACGCGACGGTCGGCCGGGGCGGTGCACAATGAGGCCGTGAACGTCACCCTGCCCGATGGCACCGAGCTCGCCCTGGCCGACGGCGCGACCGGCGCCGACGCCGCTGCCGCGATCGGCCCCGGCCTCGCCCGCGCCGCGCTCGCCGTGCGCCAGAACGGCGAGGTGCGCGACCTCGCGCGCCCGCTCATCGCCGACACGCCGCTCGAGATCATCACCGCCAAGACCCCGGGCGCGCTGGACGTCATCCGCCACGACGCCGCGCACGTGCTGGCCGCCGCGGTCATGGAGCTCTATCCCGGCGTGAAGATCTCGATCGGACCGCCGATCGAGAACGGCTTCTACTACGACTTCGAGTTCCCGGACGGCGTCGCGGTCTCCGACGCGGACTTCGACCGCATCGAGCAGAAGATGCGCCAGCACATCAACGCCGACGAGCAGTTCGTGCGCGAGGACGTCAGCGTCGAGGCGGCGCTGGAGCGCTTCCGCGCCGAGCAGCAGGACTACAAGGTCGAGCTCATCGAGGACCTCGTCGCAAACGCCGACCCCGCCGCGCCGCTCACCACGGTCAGCCTCTACACCAACGGCCCGTTCACCGACCTCTGCCGCGGCCCGCACGGCCCGGGCACGAAGCGCATCAAGGCCGTCAAGCTGCAGTCCGTCGCCGGCGCCTACTGGCGCGGCGACGCCACGCGCCAGCAGCTGACGCGGATCTACGGCACGGCGTTCTTCAGCAAGGAGGAGCTGGCCGAGTTCCTCGAGCGCCTCGAGCAGGCCCGCGCGCGCGACCACCGCAAGCTGGGCAAGGAGCTCGAGCTGTTCATGTTCAGCGAGCTGTCGCCGGGCTCGCCGTTCTGGCAGCCGGCGGGGATGGCGATCTGGAA
Organism: uncultured Actinomycetes bacterium; assembly: GCA_963709935.1. Lineage (GTDB taxonomy): Bacteria > Actinomycetota > Thermoleophilia > Solirubrobacterales > Solirubrobacteraceae > CADCVQ01. The sequence goes on from CAVPYM010000014.1 coordinate 232,483, forward strand.
CGAGCTGTCCAAGCTCTGGCGCGAGGAGAACCGCCGCCGCGGCTATCGCGAGGTCAAGACGCCGATCCTCTACGACGTGGACCTGTTCAAGCAGTCCGGCCACTGGGACACGTACCGCGAGAACATGTACTTCACGGACGTCGAGGATCGCCCGATGGGCCTCAAGCCGATGAACTGCCCGGCCCACATCCAGCTCTTCAAGGACGCCCGGCGCTCCTACCGCGACCTGCCGGTGCGCTACTCCGAGCAGGGCCTGGTCCACCGCCACGAGCCGAGCGGGACGCTGCACGGGCTCATGCGCGTGCGGCACATCACGCAGGACGACGCCCACATCTTCTGCAGCGAGGAGCAGATCCGCGAGGAGGTGATCGGCTGCCTGGACTTCGGGTTCTTCCTCTACGACCTCTTCGGCTTCGAGCCGCGGTTGGAGCTCTCGACGCGGCCCGCGAAGCGGATCGGCACAGACGAGATGTGGGACCGCGCCGAGAGCGTGCTGCAGGACGCGCTCGACGCGCGCGGCCTGACCTACGAGATCAACGCCGGCGACGGCGCCTTCTACGGCCCGAAGATCGACCTGCACATGACCGACTCGATCGGCCGCTCGTGGCAGCTGGGCACCGTGCAGCTGGACTACTCGATGCCCGAGCGCTTTGACCTGCACTACACGGGCGCCGACGACGCCGACCACCGCCCGGTGATGATCCACCGCGCGCTGCTCGGTTCCTTCGAGCGCTTCATCGGCATTCTCGTCGAGCACTACGCCGGCGACTTCCCGCTCTGGCTGGCGCCGCTGCAGGCGATCGTGCTGCCGATCGCCGACCGCCACGCCGACGCGGCGGCCGGCGTGCTCGCCGGGCTGGTCGAGGCCGGCCTGCGCGCGGAGCTCGACGACCGCACGGAGTCCGTCGGGCGCAAGATCCGCGACGCGGAGCTGCGCAAGGTGCCCTACATGCTGGTGATCGGCGATCGCGAGGCCGACGCGAAGACCGTGTCCGTGCGCGAGCATCGCGTCGGCGACAGCGGCTCGCTGCCGGTCGCCGAGGTCGTCGCGCAGCTCGCCGGCAAGGCCGCCCGCCGCGAGGGATGAGCCGGCGTCGCGCCGAAAATCCTTGTTCGCCGGTGGATTGGGGCTATACTCCGCGGCGTTGACTACGACTCGAAATTCACTGCTGCGCTCGCTGACAGCTTGACGCGCGGCCCTCTTTCATAGTGCCGGTCCCTCGCAGATTTGACCGGCGCCCGCCCGAGCGGGACTCGACACGGGTCAACGATCGCATTCGCGTGCCCGAGGTACGCCTGATCGATGAGACCGGCAACCAGATCGGCGTCATGCGGACGACCGATGCCCTGCGCTATGCGCAGGACCGCGACCTCGACCTCGTGGAGGTCGCGCCCGAGGCGCGCCCGCCGGTCTGCCGCGTGCTGGACTACTCCAAGTACAAGTACGAGCAGGCCCAGAAGCTCAAGCAGGCGCGCAAGCACCAGCAGCAGATCACGATCCGCGAGATCAAGTTCCGCCCGAAGATCGCGGAGAACGACTACAAGACCAAGAAGGGCCATGTGGAGCGCTTCCTGCGCCACAAGGACAAGGTCAAGGTGACGATCATGTTCCGCGGCCGCGAGGTCACGCACCCCGAGCGCGGCGTGATGATCCTCGACCGCCTGGCCGAGGAGCTCTCCGACGTCGGCGTCGTCGAGCAGCGCCCGATCCAGGACGGGCGCAACATGACGATGATGCTCGGACCCTCCAAGGCGGTGCTCAGCGGCGAGCTGGCGGCCGTGGGACACGGCCACGACCACGCGCCGTCGCCGACCCAGGACCGGCCCGAGGAGGTCGAGGGCACACCGGTCACCAAGGCCGAGGACAGCGCGCCCGCCGCGGCGGTCGCGCCCGCCGGGGCCAAGCGCGCACCGGCCGCGGCGAAGGCGGCGCCGACCGCCGTCGAGACCGCGCCCGCGGCCGCCGAGGCCGCCGCATCCGAGAACGGCGCATCGGCGGACAGCGAGGCGGCCTCCTCGTAGTCGCCGTACCGGGTCGCCTATACTGGCCCGCTCGCATGCCGAAAATGAAGACTCACTCCGGCGCCAAGAAGCGCTTCACGAAGACGGCCACCGGCAAGGTTCGCGGTCGCCATGCCTTCACGAGCCACATCCTCGAGAAGAAGTCCGCAAACCACAAGCGCCACCTCGGCAAGCCCGTGATCATGTCGGCTGACGACACCCCACGGATCAACAAGCTGCTGCGCACGGGGAAGAAGTAGATGACCCGCGTCAAGCGCTCGGTGCACGCTCGCAAGAAGCGCCGCTCCACGCTCGAGCGCACGAAGGGCTTCCGCGGCGAGGCGAACTCGAACTACAAGCGCGCCAAGGAAGCGCTGATGAAGGCGGAGGCGTACCAGTACCGCGACCGCCGCAATCGCAAGCGCGACTTCCGCCGCCTGTGGGTGACCCGCATCAACGCGGCCGCCCGCCAGGAGGGCATGACGTACTCGACCTTCATCCACGGTCTCCAGCTGGCCGGCATCGAGCTCGACCGCAAGGTGCTGGCCGACATCGCCGTGCGCGATCCCGAGACCTTCCGCCGATTTGTCGACGCCGCCCGCGAGGCGTCGGCTGCCTGACCAGCAGAAGCCGACACACCGAACCTCCCGGGCGCCGCTCCTCTGACAGGACGGCGCCCTTTTTTTCGCTCATGCCCATCACCAGCTCGCACAACGACAAGCTCAAGGAGATCCGCCGGCTGGCCCGGCGGCGCTCGCGCGAGGACGCGTCGCGGTTCGTCGCCGAGGGCGAGGATCTCGTCGCCGCCGCGGCGGCGACGGGCTGGGAGCCGGCCGTGCTGCTGACGGCCGCCGGCAGCGGCCTGGCCGGCGACGAGGTCGAGCCGGCACTGCTGGAGGCCGTGTCCGGGCTGGGCTCGGGCAGCCGCCAGATCGGCGTCTACGAGCAGCGCTGGTCGGTCCCGGCCGGGCCGCTCTGCGTCGCCCTGTGGGGCGTGGGGGATCCCGGCAACGTCGGCACGATCCTGCGCTCGGCGCGGGCCTTCGGCGCAGCGTCGGTGGCGCTCGGCCCCGGCTGCGCCGATCCGTTCGGCCCGAAGGCGGTGCGCGCGTCGATGGGCGCGATCTTCGAGATGGCGGTCGCGCGGGTGTCGGCCGTCGAGGAGCTGCCGGGCCAGCGGATCGCGCTGGCCGGACACGCCGGCAGCGCGCTCGCCGGCCCGGTGGCCGGTGACGTCAGCCTGCTCGTCGGCGCCGAGCGCACCGGGTTGCCCGCGGACGTCACCGCGGCCTGCGACCGCGTCGCCCACATCCCGATCGCGACGGAGTCCCTGAACGCGGCGATGGCCACGAGCATCGCGCTGTACGAGCTGACGCGCGGGGTGCTGCCCGATGCGTGAGCACGCGGTGCCATCCGGCGTGAGAGCGGAGGCGGCTCACCCTCGCGCGAACATGGTTGGCCGGGCCGTGCGAAGGAGCATCGGATGATCGAGCGGATCGCCGAGCTGCGCGCGGAGGCCGAGGCGGCGATCGGCGCCGCCGGCACGAGCGCCGAGCTCGAGGAGCTGCGCGTGCGCTACCTCGGCCGCAAGGCCGAGCTGCCCAACGTCCTGCGCGGGATCGCGACCCTGGCGCCCGAGCAGCGCGGGCCGACCGGCAAGGCCGCCAACCAGGCGCGCCAGGCGCTCGAGGCGCTGATCGCCGAGCGCACCGCGCAGCTCGCGGGCGGCGAGCTCGAGGAGCGGCTGCGCAGCGACATCGTCGACGTCACGCTGCCCGGCGCCCCGCCGCAGCCCGCCGGCCACCTGCACCTGCTGACCGCCACGCGGCGCGAGATCGAGGACGTCTTCCTCGGGCTGGGCTTTCGCATCGTCGAGGGCCCCGAGGTCGAGACCGTCTACTACAACTTCGACGCGCTGAACTTCGACGTCACGCACCCGACGCGCGGGCGGGCCGACACGTTCTACGTCGACGACGACGTGCTACTGCGCACGCACACCTCTCCGATGCAGCCGCGCGCGATGGAGCTCGAGCCGCCGCCGCTGTACATCATCGTTCCCGGCCGCGTGTACCGCCGCGACTCCGACGCGACCCACACGCCGCAGTTTCACCAGATCGAGGGCCTGGCGGTCGACGACGACATCACGCTGGCCGATCTCAAGGGCACGCTGCTGGCGTTCGCCCGCGCGATCTTCGGCCCCGACCGCGAGGTCCGGCTGCGCCCGCACTTCTTCCCGTTCACCGAGCCGTCGGTCGAGGTCGACGTGTCGTGCTTCATGGCGCACAGCGCGGGCGGCGAGCGCTGCCGGGTGTGCAAGGACACCGGCTGGGTCGAGATCCTCGGGTCGGGCATGGTCGACCCCAACGTCTTCGGCTATGTGTCCGAGCACGGCTACGATCCCGAGCGCGTGCAGGGCTTCGCGTTCGGGATGGGGATCGAGCGGATCGCGATGCTCAAGCACCGCGTCCCCGACCTGCGGCTGCTCTACGAGAACGACCGGCGCTTCCTGGAGCAGTTCGGATGAGGGTCCCCGTGGAGTGGCTCGACGAGTTCTGCTCGCCGGACCTGCCCGTCGACGAGCTCGCCACCCGCCTGGCGATGACCGGCACGGAGGTCGACCGCGTCGAGCATCACGGCGTCCGCGCGCTCGAGCACTTCGTCGTCGGCCGCGTGGTGTCGGCCGAGCCCCACCCCGACGCGGACCGGCTGAAGGTCTGCATGGTGGACATCGGCGCGGGCGAGCCGTCGCAGATCGTGTGCGGTGCGCCGAACGTCGCGGCCGGGCAGACCGTCGCCGTGGCGCGGCCCGGCGCGGTGATGCCCGACGGCACGAAGCTCAAGCGGGCCAAGCTGCGCGGCCAGGCGTCTGACGGGATGATCCTCGCCGAGGACGAGCTCGGCATCGGCATGGACCACGCCGGCACGATGGTGCTCGACGACCGCTTCGAGCCGGGCGCGCCGCTCGTGGGCGTGCTGCCGCTGTCGACCGACGTGCTCGAGCTCGAGGTCACGCCCAACCGGCCCGACTGCCTCGCGATCTACGGCGTGGCGCGCGAGGTGCACGCGGCGACCGGCGCCCAGCTCGCGCCGCCGCCGTGGGTGCAGGACCCGGGATCCTTCGGGACCGAGGACATCGGCGTGCAGATCAGCGTCGAGGCGCCCGACCTCTGCCCGCGCTTCATCGCGCGCGCCTTCGAGGACGTGACGATCGCCGCGTCGCCGCCGTGGCTGAAGGCGCGCCTGATGGCCTGCGGCCAGCGCCCGATCAACAACGTCGTCGACATCACGAACTACGTCATGCTGCTGACCGGCCAGCCGATGCACGCCTTCGACCTGGACCGCATCGAGGGCCGCCGGCTCGTCGTGCGCCGCGCCACCGCGGGCGAGCAGGTCGTCACGCTCGACGACCAGACCCGCACCGTCGACGGCGAGGCCTGCCTGATCGCCGACGCCGCCGGGCCGACGTCGATCGCCGGCGTCATGGGCGGCAACCGCTCCGAGGTGCAGCCCGACACGACGCGCGTCCTGATGGAGGCGGCCAACTGGAACGCCGCGAACATCCACGCCACGTCGGGCAAGCTCGGGCTGCGCAGCGAGGCCAGCGCGCGCTTCGAGAAGGGCCTCGCGCCCGAGCAGGCGCTCGACGGCCAGGCCGTCGCGACGAGGCTCATGCTCGAGCTGACCGGCGCGCGGCTCGTGCCGGGCACGGTCGACGTCGGCGGGGACTCGCACGCGCGCAGCGCCCCGCTGGTGCTGCGCCTGCGCGACGAGAAGGTCGTGTCGCTGCTCGGGGTCGCCATCACCCGCTCGGAGAGCGCGCTGCACCTGCGGCGCCTCGGCTTCGAAACCGCGGAGCGGCCCGACGGCCTCGACGTCACGGTGCCGCCGTTTCGGTGCAACGACGTCACCCGCGAGGCCGACCTGATCGAGGAGGTCGCGCGGCTGCACGGCGTCAACGACCAGCTGCCGGCGACGCTGCCGAGCCGGCGCGGCGCCGTGGGGGTGCTGAGCGTGCCCCAGCGCCTGCGCCGCCGCGCCGAGGACGTCCTCGCGGGCCGCGGGCTGCTGGAGGTCGTCGGCTGGAGCTTCGAGTCCGTCGCGCGCGACGATCTGCTGCGCCTGGCCGCCGGCGACCCGCGCCGCGCCCACGTCGTCATCGAGAACCCGATGAGCGAGGACGAGTCGGTCATGCGCACGACCCTGCTCGGGTCCCTGCTGCACATCGCGCGCCGCAACGCCGCGCGCGGCCAGGGCGTGCCGGGCATCTTCGAGTCCGGCCGCGTGTACCTCGACACCGAAGACACGCTGGCGCACGAGCACCATGCGCTCGGCGCGCTCGTGCCCGGCGACGTCTTCGCGGCCAAGGCCTATCTCGAGTCGCTGCTGAGCACGCTGCGGGTGCCGGCGGTGCTGGTGGGCGACCCGCAGCCGTTCCTGCACCCCGGCCGCAGCGCCGCCGTGGTGGCCGGCGGCATTCCCGTCGGCTGGGTCGGCGACGTGCACCCGCTCGTCGCCGCCGCATGGGACCTCGAGGCCATCGCGGCCTTCGAGATCGACCTCGACGCGGTCATCGCCCACGCCGCGCCGGTGGCGCAGTACGAGGACCTCACGTCGTTTCCCGACCTGCGCGAGGACGTCGCGGTCGTCGTCGATTCCGGGGTTCCCGCGGCCACCGTGCTCGAGACCGTGCGCGACGCCGGCGGCCGGCTGCTCGCGCGCGCCGAGGTCTTCGACGTCTACCGCGGCGAGCAGATCCCGGCGGGGCGCACGTCGCTGGCGATCGCCCTGACGTTCCGCGCCCGCGATCGCACGCTGACCGACGCCGACGTCGCGCCCGTGCGCGAGAAGATCGTCGCGCGGCTGGCCGGCGAGCTGGGCGGTGAGCTGCGTGGCTGACGCGGCCGCCCCAGCCGTCCTCGTCGCCGGCGCGTCGGGCTACACCGGTGCGCTCGCCGCGCGCCTGATCGACCGCCACCCGCGCTTCGCGCTGGCCGCGATCACGAGCCGCAGCGACGTGGGCAAGCCGCTGAGCGAGCTCTACCCGCACCACAGGGTCGACGCCGTGCTCGAGGAGCTCGCCATCGCGGAGGGCCACGGCGACGTCGACGCCGCGATCGTCGCCTACCCGCACGGCGCCTCCGCGCCGGTCGTCGCCGCGCTGCGCGAGCGCGGGGTGCGCGTCGTCGACCTGTCCGCGGACTTTCGCCTCGACGACCGCGCCACGTACGCGCACTGGTACGGCGAGCACGGCGCGCCCGACCTGTTCGGCTGCGCCGTCTACGGCCTGTCGGAGCTCTACGCCGACCGGCTGCCGGCGGCCGACCTCGTCGCCAACCCCGGCTGCTTTCCGATCGCCACGCTGCTGGCGCTCGCCCCGCTGGCCCGCGCGGGCGCGATCGCCGACGTCGTCGTCGACGTGAAGTCCGGCGTCTCCGGCGCCGGCCGTGCCGCCACGCAGCGCACGCACTTCGTCACCGTCGACGAGAACGTCGTCGCCTACGGCGTCGCCGGCCACCGCCACGCGCCCGAGGTCGACCAGGAGCTGGCGCTGCTCGGTGCGCCGGTCACGGCGACCGTGCAGCCGCACCTGCTGCCGATCGACCAGGGCGAGCTCGTCTCCTGCTACGTCACCACCACGCGCCCGTGGGATCAGGCCGAGCTCGACGCCGCCTACGAGGCCTGGGCCGCCGCGCACCCGTTCATCGAGCTGCGCGCCACGCCGCCGGGGGTGCGCGACGTGCGCGACACGAACATGTGCGCGCTGCACGTGCGCGCCGATGCGCGCACCGGCAAGGTGCTCATCTTCTCGGCGATCGACAACCTCTGGAAGGGCTCGGCGTCGCAGGCGATCCAGAACCTCAACCTCATGTACGGCTTCGACGAGACGCTGGGGATCGAGCCGTGAGCGGCGCCGTGGCCCAGGAGTTCTTCGCGTCGCGCTGGGTGCAGCGCCCCGAGCACGTGACGCAGGATGGGGGCGGGCTGCCGGCCGGATTTCGCGCCGCCAACGCCTCGGCGCACATCAAGCCGGGCGGCGCGGTCGACCTCGGGCTGCTCGTGTGCGACGCGCCCGAGACGGTCAGCGCGGCGCGCTTCACCCGCTCGGGCGTGCTCGCGCCGCCGGTCCTCGTGACGCGCGACGAGACCGCCGCCAACGGCCTGCGCGCGGTCATCGCGAACTCCGGCAACGCGAACGCGGCGACGGGTCCGGCCGGGATGGAGGTGGCGCGCCTCATGCAGCGCGCGTCGGCCGCGGCGCTCGGGCTCGAACCGGCCGCCGTCGGCGTCGCCTCGACCGGCGTCATCGGCGTCCCCCTGCCGACCGCCGGCCTGCAGGACGGGATCGCCGCCGCCGCCGCCGCGCTGCACGCCGGCGGCGCCGACGCGTTCAGCGACGCGATCATGACCACCGACGCGTTTCACAAGCGCGCCACGCTCACGGTGACGCTGCCCTCGGGCCCGGTGCGCCTGACCGCGCAGGCCAAGGGCGCGGGCATGATCGAGCCGGCCTTTGCGACGATGCTCTGCTTCGTGCAGACCGACGCCGCGCTGGCCCCCGAGACCGCCGAGCTGCTGCTCGGCGTGTGCGTCAAGCGCTCGTTCGATCGCATCTCCGTCGATGGTCAGCTCTCGACGAACGACACCGTGATCCTCATGTGCTCGGGCGCCAGCGGCGTCGCGGTGGCCCCCGAGAGCGAGGACGAGCTGCGCTTCGGCGAGGCGCTCGACGCGCTGCTGCGGATGCTCGCGATCATGATCGTGCGCGACGGCGAGGGCGCCAAGCGGATCGGCCGCGTCGTCGTGCGCGGTTCGGGCCAGGAGGTGGTCGAGCGCTGCGCCCGGGCGGTCGCCAACTCCCCGCTCGTCAAGACCGCGCTGCACGGCGCCGATCCCAACTGGGGGCGGATCGCGCAAGCCGTGGGCGCCGCCCTGCCCGGGACCGCCCCGCTCGCGCTGGACATCGCGATCGAGGGCATCCCGGTCTGCGCGGGCGGCGTCGCCGTGCCATACGACGCGGACGCCCTGAACGCCGCCGCGCAGGGCCCGGAGATCGAGTACGAGGTCGGCCTGCCCGGGTCCGATCTCGCTCCCGCCGAGACCGAGGTGCTGTTCTCGGACCTCAGCCACGAGTACGTGACCATCAACGCGGAGTACACGACATGAGGGACGTCGGGACCCTTCTGGAAGCGCTGCCGTACATCCGGGACTTCCACGGCCGCACCGTCGTCATCAAGTACGGCGGCGCGGCGATGAGCGACCCGGAGCTGCGCGAGCAGTTCGCCCGCGACGTGGTCCTCCTGAAGTACGTCGGCATGAACCCGATCGTCGTGCACGGCGGCGGGCCGGACATCACGTCGTACATGGAGCGCCTGCAGATGCCCGTCGAGTTCGTCTCCGGGCTGCGCGTCAGCGACGCGGCCACGGTCGAGATCGCCAAGATGGTCCTCGTCGGCAAGGTCAACAAGGACATCGTGCTGCGCCTCGGGCGCCACGGCCAGCCGGCGGTCGGGCTGTGCGGCGACGACGGCCGGCTGCTGCGCGTGGAGCGCCAGACGGCGCCGTCGGGCGAGGACATCGGCTTCGTCGGGCGGATCACGCGCGTCAACGCCGACGTCATCGACCACATCGCCCAGGACTACATCCCGGTCATCGCCTCCGTCGGCGCGGACGCGGCCGGCGAGTCCTACAACATCAACGCCGACGAGGCCGCGGGGGCGATCGCACGCGAGGTCGGCGCCTACAAGATCATCTTCCTGACCGATGTCGCGGGCTGGCTGCGCGACCCCGCCGACCCCGGCTCGCGCATCACGCAGGCCGGCGCCGACGAGGTCGAGGCCGCGCTGCCCACCGTGGGCGGCGGCATGCGCCCGAAGCTGCAGGCCTGCATCGACGCCATCTACGGGGGCGTCAGGGCGGCCCACATCGTCGACGGCCGGGTGGCGCACACGCTGCTGCTCGAGCTGTTCACCGACGCCGGCAGCGGCACGAAGATCGGCCCGGCGTCATGACCGCGACCCTGGCGCAGCTGCAGGGGCTCGAGCGCGATCACGTCGTCCCCGCCTACGCGCGCCAGCCCGTGCACTTCGTGCACGGCGAGGGCGCCCGCCTGTGGGACGCCGAGGGCGTCGAGTATCTCGACTTCCAGACCGGCCTCGCCGTCACGTCGCTGGGGCACTCCCATCCCGCCGTCGCCGCCGCGATCGCGCAGCAGGCGGCGCAGCTCGTGCACGTCGGCAACCTCTTCTACAGCGAGCCGGGGATGCGCCTGGCCGCGCGGCTGGCGGCCGGCGCGCTCGGCGGCGCCGGCAAGGTGCACTTCGCCAACTCCGGGACCGAGGCCAACGAGGCGGCGCTCAAGCTCGCGCGCAAGGCCAAGCCGCAGGGCACGATCGTCTCCGTGCACCGCGGCTTTCACGGGCGCACGTACGGCTCGCTGTCGGCCACGCCGCAGGAGTCCAAGCAGGCGCCGTTCGCGCCGCTCGTGCCGGGCTTCGTCGCCGTCGCGCCGACGGCGGAGGCCGTCGCCGGCGCCGTCGACGCGCGGACGGCCGCGGTGATCCTCGAGCCGGTGCAGGGCGAGAGCGGCGTCTGGGTGCTCGACGACGAGCTGCTGCGGGCCGCACGCGAGGCCTGCGACGAGCACGGCGCCGCGCTCATCTTCGACGAGGTCCAGTGCGGCCTCGGGCGCACCGGCACGCTGTGGGCCTACGAGGACTCGGGCGTCGTGCCCGACCTCATGACCTCCGCCAAGGCGCTCGCCAACGGGCTGCCGATCGGCGCCCTGATCTGCGCCCCGCGCTACGCCGACGTGTTCGAGCCGGGCGACCACGGCTCGACGTTCGCCGGCGGCCCCGTCGCCTGCGCCGCCGCGCTGGCCGTGCTCGACGTCGTCGAGGACCCGGCGCTACTGGCGCGCGTGCGCGCGCTCGGCGCCCGCCTCGCGGAGGGTCTCGCCGCGCTGCCCGGCGTCGTCGCGGTGCGCGGCCGCGGCCTCATGCTCGCCTGCGACCTCGCCGACGGCGGCGCCCCCGAGCTCGTGCGCCGCGCGCTGCTCGAGCAGCAGCTCGTGCTCAACGCCACCGGTCCGGCCACGCTGCGCCTGCTGCCGGCGCTGACGGTCGGCGACGAGCACGTCGACGACGTCCTGCGACGGCTGCGCGCCCTGCTGTAGAACCACCGCGGGCCCTCCTGAGTGGAGGGCCCGCGAGCGTTCGGCTCATCGTGGCGGGGCGGCTAGCGGCCGCGCACCACCGTGACCGTCTTGCGCACGTTCTGGCGGTTGTTGTCGGCGTCGATGACCGACACGATCACCTGCGACCGCACCGACGGCGAGCGCCTCAGCACGCCCAGCCGCTGCGCGTTGAAGTTCAAGATCGCAAAGCCGATCTTGCCGACGTCGAGCTGGACGGCGTCGGTCGACCACGTCACGCGGCGCGCGGGCTTGGACGGCAGGCCGAAGCTGGCCGGGTTGATCTTGTTGACGGTCCGGACCTTCATGTTGCCCGAGCACGTCCGCACGGCGACGCTGCGGCAGAAGATCCGCACCCGCACGCGGCCACGGTTGCGCCCGCGGGTCGGCACGATGATGCGCGTCGCGTCTATGCGGATCATCGCCCGCCTGGAGGACGAGTCGAGGTCGACCACCGGACCGCCCGATCCGGTCACGCCCGCCGGGCCCGGGGGTCCCTGCGGACCGGGCAGACCGATGCCGGGGGTACCCGCGGGACCCTGCGCACCCGCGGCGCCGGGGTCACCCTTGTCGCCGTTCTGGCCGGCGTCGCCCTTCGGACCGGTCGCACCGTCCCTGCCGAGGCCGGGCGTCGTGAAGTCGACCGGATCGGCGATGGTCCTGCCGGCGCTGTTCTCCGCGACGACGCGCACCTTGTAGGCGGTTTCCGGCGACAGGCCGCCCACCGGGTAGCTGTTCGGTGCGACGTCCTCGTTCCCGGCGGGGATCGTGAGCTCCTCGCCCGCGGCGGGGATTCGGTAGATGTACACGCCGGCCGGCGAGCCGAACTCGTAGTAGTACTTCGTGGCGAGGCTGCGCGGGTTGATGCGGCTGCTGAAGATCGCGCCGCCGTTGGAGGTCATGGCCTCCAGCGTCTTGGCCGTCGGCTGGCATGCCGTGGTGAACGACTGCCGGCCTCCTGAGGTCGTGCCCTCCGAGTTCGTGGCGACGATCTCGTAGAAGTACGTCGTGCACTTCGTCAGGCCGTCCAGCGTCCGCGGGCGGCTGATGAACGACTGGGAGGATCCGCCGTTGAACGGCGCGCCCGACGCCGGGAGGCTGTTCGGCAGCGCGACGGTCGGGCCGGGATCCGTGGTGCCGTAGCGGTAGATGAACGTGGTGGCCAGCCCGCGAGCGTTGACGCGCCCGTTGAGCTGCGCCGACGTCTCCCGGATCATGTCGGCCGGATCGGTGATCGCGCCCGGCTCCTTGAAGCCCGGGGTGCCGTCCTCCACGCGCAGGCGGATGTTGTCGAAGTTCGCGATCGTCCTCTGCAGCGCGACGGTGAGGATCGCCGTGTCGAACACGGTGCTCAGCTCGAGGTGGTAGGTGTGCCCGGGTTCGACGGGATCCATCGCGTCGTTGAGCTGGCCCTGGAAGGTGTTGTCGGAGTCGTTGAGCACTTCCCTGAACAGCTCCGTGCGCGTGTTGTCGGTCTGGTCGACGAGCGTCCACGTGTAGGTCGCGCGGCTGTCGCCGTCGAGGATGGCGAACACGTCGGCGCGGCGATCGAACTGGAACGTGGTCTTGCCGGTGGCGGCGCCGATCCTCGGGCCGATCGTGAACGGCGAGGACTTCGCGACCACCGTCGCCTTGAACAGCAGCGGCGACAGGCCGTCCGCGGGCGGCTGGTAGGCCTGCTGCAGCGAGCCGGCCGGCGTGCCGATGTCGGGCCGGTGCGTCGTGTCGGCGTTGCAGGTCACCGGGTCGTTGCTGACATCGATGAGGTTCAGCAGCAGCGTGCAGTCGGTCCGGACCTTCTCGAACACCGACCCGCCTGAACTTCCGAGTCCGTTCGTGAAGTCCGACCCCGTGATCACGTTGTCGGGGTAGATCGTGTCCGCGTGCGCCATCGGCACCGCCGCGATCATGAAGAGGGCCAGCGTGAGGAGGCTCGCGCCGACGCCGCGCGAGATGCGCCGTGCCTTGATGGTCATCTGGGTGTTCCCCCTGCTGTTGGTTGGATCCGTCCTCACGCGAGCCCGACGCGCGATCAGATCTTCCAAAGTAACGGATTTCTTGCCGCACGTCACCCAATCCGACGGGATTTGGGGTCCAGGCTGTAGTCGCCGCGCCGCGGTGAACTCGTAGGCTTGACGATCTATGGCCGAAACCACGAACCAGACGCCGCACACCCGCACGGCCTCCTATCTCGCCGATCCGAGCGAGGTGGGACGCGTTCTGCTGCTCTACTCGGGCGGCCTGGACACGAGCGTGATGCTCAAATGGATCGCCGACGAGTACGCGGCCGAGGTCGTGACGCTGACGGTGAACCTCGGCCAGCCCGGCGAGGACTATGCGGTCATCGAGGACAAGGCGCGGCGGATCGGCGCGGTCGACTGCTACACCGTCGACGCCCGCGACGAGTTCGCCCGCGACTTCGTCCTGCCGGCGATCAAGGCCAACGCGCTCTACGGCGGCGGCTACCCGCTCTTCACCGCGCTCGGGCGCCCGCTGATCGCCAAGCTCGCGGTCGAGTACGCGCGCATGACCGGCTGCGACACGATCGCCCACGGCTGCACGGGCAAGGGCAACGACCAGGTCCGCATCGAGGCCACGATCGCCACGCTCGCGCCCGAGCTGAAGGTCATCGCGCCCGTGCGCGGCTGGCAGATGGGCCGCGACGAGGAGATCGCCTACGCGCGCAAGCACGGGATCCCCGTCAAGGGCGGCACCGAGATCACCCCCTACTCGATCGACGACAACCTCTGGGGGCGCTCCTCGGAGGGTCGCTGGATCGAGGATCTCTCGCACGCCCCGGACGACGACGTCTTCCAGCTCGTCACCCCGCCCGAGCAGGCGCCCGACGAGCCGCAGACCGTGCAGATCACGTTCGAGGCGGGCGTCCCGGCGGCCGTCGACGGCGAGCGCATGGAGCTCGTCGCGCTGCTCGAGCACGTCGCCGAGATCGGCTGCCGCCACGGCGTCGGCATCGTCGACCACATCGAGGACCGCATCGTCGGCCTGAAGGTGCGCGACATCTACGAGGTGCCGGCGGCGGCGATCATCCTGCTCGCCCACGCCGAGCTCGACAAGCTCGTCGGCACGATCCACCAGAACCAGTTCAAGCCCAGCCTGGAGCGCCAGTGGGCCTACCTCGTCTACGCCGGCCTGTGGTGGGAGCCGCTGCGCAGCGACATCGACGCGTTCATGAACTGCGTCAACGAGCAGGTCAGCGGGACGATCGGCGTCAAGCTCTACAAGGGCTCAGCGCGCGTCGTCACCCGCGAGTCGCCCAACGCCGTCTACGACCAGGCGCTCGCGTCCTTCGGCGAGTCGGGCGGCCTGTTCTCCCAGCAGGCCTCGCCGGGCTTCATCGAGCTGTGGTCGCTGCAGTCGCGAATGGCCTATCGGCTGCGCGAGGACCTCAACCCGACCGGGGCCGGTCCTGCGGAAGGCGAGGAGTCCTAGCGCCAATCGCGGGTAGCCTGTGTCTCATGGGATACAAGATTCTCGGATTCGTGGTCTGGCAGGGTGCGCGCTGGTACGCACGGCGTCGCGTGGCGCAGATGCTCCCGTCGCGCCGGGTGGCGACGGCGGCGTTGGTCGTGAGCGCGGTCGCCACGGTGGCGGTGGTCACCGCGACCAAGCAGCGCGGTGGCAGCGACTGCCAGAGCTGCTGACGCCCGCCTGACGGCCATTTGCGCAAGGAGCGGGAACGCCGTCGCGCGATCGCCGGTTCCGCCGCCGCGGCACCTATTCTCAGCCGCTCGTGACGCCTCCCGCCTGCGCCCATCTGCACGTCCACTCCGAGTACTCGCTGCTCGACGGCGCATGCAAGATCGAGGCGCTCGCCAAGCGTGCGGCCGCCTTCGGCCAGCCCGCGCTCGGGCTGACCGACCACGGCGTGATGAACGGCGCCATCGAGCACTTCCAGGCCGCTCGCAAGCACGGCATCAAGCCGATCCTCGGCTGTGAGGTCTACCTCGTCGACGACCAGGCCGCCCGCGGGCGCCACGAGCACAACCACCTGACGCTGCTCGCCGCCACCGACGAGGGCTATCGCAACCTCGTCAAGCTCTCCAGCGCCGGCTTCCTCGACGGTCTGAACCGCGGCAAGCCGACGATCGACCTCGACGTCATCTCCCGCCACGCCGGCGGGATCATCGCGCTGACCGGCTGCCTGGCCTCGCGCTTCTGCCAGCGCCTGATCTCCAACCAGGATGGCGAGGCGCGCGCGCACGCCGACGACCTGCTGCAGGTCTTCGGCCCCGAGGACGTCTACTTCGAGGTCCAGCGCAACGGCCTCGCCGAGCAGGACCAGGCCAACGAGGGGATCGTGAGGATCGCCCGCGAGCTCGGCCGCCCGCTCGTGGGCACCGCCGACGTGCACTACCTGCGCAAGGAGGACTACCACCACCACACCGCGCTGCTGTGCGTGCAGACGAAGTCCACGCTGCGCCAGCCGAAGATGACGTTCGACACGAACGAGTTCTTCCTGAAGTCCAACGAGGAGATGGCCGACTCGTTCTCGCTGTGGCCGGAGGCGATGGCCTCGACGCTGGAGATCGCCGAGCGCTGCAACGTGGAGATCGAGCTCGACAAGCAGCTCATCCCGGCCTATCCGACGCCGCACGGCGAGGCCGAGGACGAGTACCTGCTCGCCCGCGTCGAGGAGGGGCTGCGCAGCCGCTACGGCGACCCGGCGCCGGCCGAGGCGCGCGAACGCATGGAGATGGAGCTCGAGGTCATCCACCGGATGGGCTTCGACGCCTACTTCCTCATCGTCTGGGACTTCATCGCCTACGCGAAGGGCAACGGCATCGCGGTCGGGCCGGGCCGCGGCTCGGCGGCGGGCTCGATCGTCGCCTACTGCCTGCAGATCACCGACGTCGACCCACTGCGCTACGGACTGCTGTTCGAGCGCTTCCTCAACCCCGAGCGCGTGTCGATGCCGGACATCGACATCGACTTCTCCGTGCGCGGGCGCGCGCAGGTCATGCGCTACGTCGTCGACAAGTACGGCCGCGAGTCGGTCGCCCAGATCGTCACCTTCGGCAAGATGTTCCCGCGCGCGGCGACGCGCGACGCGGCGCGCGTGCTGGAGCACGACTACGGCGTCGGCGACAAGCTGGCCAAGCTCATCCCCGACCCGATCATGGGCCGCCCGCCCTCCTTCGAGGACTGCCTGGCGCCGGGCCAGGAGCTGCGCAAGGCCTACGACTCCGACCCGATCGCCAAGCAGATCATCGACGTCGCCCGCGGCCTGGAGGGGATCGTGCGCAACTCGTCGATCCACGCCGCGGCGGTGGTCATCGCCGAGGGGCCGCTGACCGACATCGTGCCGCTGCAGCTCGCCGACTCCAACCAGGTCGACGCCGACGGCAACAAGATCTTCAACATCGTCACGCAGTTCTCGATGAAGCCCGTCGAGCAGCTCGGCCTGCTGAAGATGGACTTCCTCGGGCTGCGCAACCTCGACGTCATCGAGGACGCGCTGGACATCATCGAGCGCTCGACCGACGTGCGGCCCGACATGGCCAACCTGCCGCTCGACGACCAGCCGACCTACGACATGCTGGCCGCCGGCGACTCGATCGGCGTCTTCCAGTTCGAGTCCGAGGGCATGCAGAAGGCGCTGCGCAACGTGCGCCCGACGGAGTTCGACGACCTCGTCGCGCTCGTCGCGCTGTACCGGCCGGGCGCGATGGACCAGATCCCCGCGTATGCGCGCGGCAAGCGCAACCCCGAGACGATCGAGTTCCCCGACGAGCGCCTGCGCCCGATCACCGAGTCGACGAAGGGCGTGATCCTCTACCAGGAGCAGGCGATGCAGATCGCCAAGTCGCTCGCCGGCTTCAGCGGCGCCAAGGCCGACGACCTGCGCAAGGCGATCGGCAAGAAGAACCGCGTCGCGATGGCCAAGCTGCAGCCGGAGTTCGTCAGCGGCTGCCGCGCGTCGGGTACCAGTGAGCGGGTCATCGAGCAGCTGTGGATGACGAACGAGAAGAGTGCGGATTACAGTTTCAACAAGTCCCACGCTGCGTGTTACGGGCTCATCGCGTACCGCACCGCCTGGCTGAAGGCCAACTACCCGGCCGAGTACATGGCGGCGCTCATCAGCTCGGTCATGTCGACGAAGGACAAGGTCCCGTTCTTCGCGACGCAGGCCGAGCAGATGGGGATCGAGATCCTGCCGCCGGACGTCAACGTCTCCGACCACGACTTCGTCGTCAGCGACGGCAACATCCGCTTCGGCCTGGATGCGGTCAAGGGCGTCGGCTACGCGGCCGTCGAGGCGATCAAGGCCGCACGCAGGGAGGGCGGGCCGTTCACCTCGCTGTGGGACTTCTGCGCTCGGGTGGACTGCCGCACCGTCAACCGCAAGGCGATCGAGGCGCTCATCAAGTGCGGCGCCTTCGGCTCGACGCGCGCCACGCGCAAGGGGATGCTCAGCGTGCTCGAGCAGGCCCAGGGCGCGGGTCAGAAGGTCCAGCAGGATCTCGAGATCGGTCAGGGCTCGATCTTCGACGGCTTCGACTGGGGCGACGGCGGCACCGACGACGCCAACGGCGCCGCGGCGGCGTTCGCCGCGCCGCAGCATCCCCCGATCCCGGCCGAGGAGTTCGAGCAGCCCGAGCTGCTGGCGATCGAGAAGGAGTCGATCGGATTGTTCATCTCCGCGCACCCGCTCAAGCAGGTGCGCGAAGCGCTGCGCCAGCGCGTCGACTGCCCGCTCGCCGACCTCGCGGAGCGCAAGGACAAGGACTGGGTCAACGCCGGCGGGATCATCACCGCCACGAAGAAGATCCGCACCCGCAGCGGCGACCACATGATGTTCGGCACGCTCGACGACCTCGAGGGCTCGGTCGAGATCCTCGTCTTCGGCAAGGCGCTGGCCGAGTACGAGGGCGCGCTCGGTGTGGACTGCGTGGTCATCGTGCGCGGCCGCGTCGACCACAAGGACGCCGACAAGACCTGCCTCGTCGTGCAGACCGTCGAGCTCTTCGAGCCCACGCCCGAGGAGGTCGAGGCGGCCAAGGCCCAGGCCGCCACGCGCAAGGTCGGCCCCGCGCCGCTGCACGTGACGATCCGCGACGCCGCCCGCCTGCAGGCCTCGATCATCGACGACCTCAAGACCCTGCTCGCGAGCTATCCCGGTGAGTGCGAGGTGCTGCTCGAGGTGCAGATGACCTCCGGCGAACCGCGCACGCTGAAGTTCGGCCCGTCCTACAAGGTCGCGCCGACGCCGACCCTGCGCGCCGAGCTCGAGCAGGTTCTCGGGCCGGCGGCCCTCGCGGTCTGACGCGCCACGCGCGGGGCGTGTCCCGCACACGGCGGGCCCAATGAAGCGCCGCGCGCGCCGCTTCTGACTGGCGCAAGGTGGCGGCCGCCGTCGCGCTCGGTCCCGGGCGCCTCGAACGCATGCGGCGGTCGGACGAAACTCTGGCGAGCCAGACGCGCGGGCTGCCCTTGCGCCGCAACCGTCATTTGCACCGTCGGTAACGCGCAGGCGGCATGTGACGAGGCCCTCCAGCCTGAAGGATGAGCCCGGCCCTACCGGCGATAAAGGCGATATCAAGGCTGCGATCCGTCCGACCCGGACGCGATCATGCGGAGCATGACCTGGACGTCGACCTCCTCGAGCCGGCCGCGCCTGACGCTCGTCGAGCCGGCGCCGTGGTACGCGGCCGCGCCGACATCGCAGCTCGAGCGCCGGCACGAGCTGGAGGAAGAGCGCTTACGGCTGCTCGCGCTCGCCGTCGGCGACCACCTGCCGATCGAGCTCGCGCAGCGAGCCGCCGACCTCACCGCGCAGCTCGAGCGCATCGCATGAGCACCCTCGCGCTGCGCAAGCCAGAAGGTGGGGGAGGGGTGCTCGTCGACGACTTCGACGAGCGCGCCCTCGCGATCGCCGGCATGGCCGCGTCGCCGAACACGCAGCGCGCGTACGCGACCGCCTACCGCGCCTTCGCCAGCTTCCTGCGCGCCCAGTACGGCGAGGCCTCGAAGGACACCGTCACGATCACGTCGGTCGCCGCGTGGCGCGACGAGCTCGCCGCCCAGGGCCTCGCGCCGAGCTCGGTCACGCAGCGCGTCAGCGCGGTCCGCCGGCTGGCCGCGACGATGGGCGCCGATCCGCTCGTGCAGCAGGTCCGCTGCACGCACGTCCAACAGGAGGAACCGCGGGCGCTGTCGGACGCAGAGCTCGAGCGGCTGCTGAGCCGGCCCGACCTGCGCACGACGATCGGTGTCCGTGACCGCGCGATCCTCGAGCTGCTCGCGCGCGCGGGACTGCGTCGCGCCGATCTCGCGCGCCTCACCCTCAGCGACATCCAGGAGCGCGGCCGCCAGCCCGACGCCCGCCGGCGTACCGCGATTGCGCCCGGGCGCGCCGAGCAGACCCGCCTCGAGGTCGTGGTGCGCGGATCCAAGCGCGGCCGCACACGGACGGTGCCGCTGCACGGCGAGGCGCACGACGCCCTGAGCCGGTGGTACGCCAGCCGGCCGACGTCGGCGAGCAACGCGCTCTTCGTGAGCGTCCGCCGGCGGCGGTCCGCCCGGCCCGAAGCGATCTCGGCAAGCGCAGTCGGCGACGTCGTCGCCAAACACGCCGCCGGCGCCGGCATCCGCGAAGACCGCCGGACCGCGCACGCGCTGCGCCACACGTTCTGCACGATGCTGGCCGAGCGCGGCGTTGCGCTGGAGGTCATCCGCGAGCTCGCGGGGCATGTGGACGTCCGCACGACGCAGATCTACGTCGACGTCACCGATCAGCGCAAGGCCGACGGCATCGCCGCGCTCGAGCGCGCGCCGCACCCGTTGTCCTGCGCCGCGAACGATCATCAAGGTGATGCGTGATGCCCGACATACCCGATCGCGAACGCGCGCCAGCGCTCGCGATGCAGGCCGGGCCGTGACCGTCCCGCCCGCAGGCCACGAGGACCTCGCGGGAGGCCGCGCGGCGACGGCCATGCAAGCACACCGCGACAGCGACGCACGAGACGCACAGCACAGGCCCGGCGACATGTTCGACGAGCTGACCAGCGCGATCGACGAGCGCCACCGTGGGTTCTTCGCGAAGTCCGGCGACGCGCGCCAGGTCTGGGCGCTGGACACCGAACACGGACGGGTGGTCTACCTGCCCGAGGACGGCGTCGACGACCGCGTGCGCGAGGCGTGCGATGCAGGGCGCCTGCGCTGCTCGATGGCCGACTGTCCCGACCCGCGGTTCATCGCTCGCGGCGGCGAACTGCGCCGCCATCACTTCGCGCACAAGGTCGCGCACACCAAGCACGCGACCGCCGCGGTCTTTCGTGCCGAAGCAGTCGCGATGCTCGCCGATTGGGCCCGCCACTTCCCCAGCGCCGAGGTCGCAACCCGCCAGGAGGGCACGCTTGGTGCCGTCGCGATCCGCTCCAAGCGCACCGGCAAGGTCATCACGCTCGCCATCACGTATGACCGCGCCTATCCGTACTGGCGCGAGGACGCTCAGTCGGGCCACGACCAGCTGCTCGTCGGGCACACCAACGGGCTGCTGCTGCCCCGCAGCGAGCATCCCCGCCAGCCGGGCCTGTGGTGCTGCGGCGAGCCGCAGCTCGTCACGACGATCATCACGCGCCACGGCGCCGCGATCGCCGTCAACCCCCAGCAGCGACTCGTCGCCACGCTCATGACCGCCGAGTCGGCGCGCAGCGCCAGGCTGATCCCGCTGTCGCTGCTCGAGCACCCGGTCGTCTGCATCGTCAGCGACCTCGACGCCTGCCGCCTGGATGAGACCGGGCTCGTCACACCGCCTCTGCACGAGCTCCGCGACTACCGCCGCCGTCACGCCAGCCGAGGCCGGATTCCCTCGCAGCGACAGGCGCGGCCGGCGCCCCCGCGCGACCCGGCCCGCGATCGCGAGCAAGAGCTACGGCGCGAGTACCTTCGTCGAGCGCAGGGACTCAGCACCGAGCAGCAGCTCGCGCTCATCAAAGAGCTCTTCCTCGCCGACAAGCCATAGCCGGCTCGTGGAATGGTTGGTGAGAACTGCGTTCCCACCAACCCACTCGCGCGGCGGCGTCAACGTCTGCGGGACGTCGCGTGGTCCCGTAGCCGTGGAATTGCCCGTGGAGATCCAAGGGTTCGCACGATCTGACGCGGCACTGAGGCGATCTGCCGGATTCAGCAAGGGTTCGTGCTGCCAAGATCGGAGCATCGGGACCAGCGCGCCCGGTCTTGCTGCGCTTCCTCAACGCCAGAGGCGACGAAGCGCCGCGATCGCCATCAGCGCTAGGCCAGAAACAAACCCGTAAGCACAACGTGAGCGGTTATGGTCGCGACTCAGGGGCGCACGGAGCGATCCTGCCAGAGTGCTGGCTGCCATGGATGAACGATCACGGCGGGCACCGTTCCTTTGAGCAAGGGAGACACATGGGTTCCGGTCGCCGTATCTCGATCACACCTTCGATGGCGGTGGCGCTGACCGCGCTGGCGATCGCGCTCGGGGGGTCTGCCTTTGCGGCGAGCGGCGTGTTTGAGAACGCCGGCGGGGTTGTGCAGGCCTGTGTCACGCAGAGCAACATCGTGCGCGACGTCGCCGGTGTCATCGACGGCGCGACCGGCAAGGCGTTCACGCCGGGCACGCAGGGCGCCAACGGCTTGGTCGACGGCACGAAGGTGCTCACGCCGAAGGGCACGGTACTCGCTGTCACCCCAGGCGAGAAGTGCCCGGCCGGCAGCACGCCCCAAGACCTCGCCGCCCCCGTCCCGGTCACGGTGGCAAACGGCAAGCCGACAGTGCTGGGCGAGACCAAGCGCCGACTCGCTTCGGTCATGCTCCCTGGTGGCAGCTACCTCATCGACGCGACGGCGAAGATCACGTCGCCCGGCGAGTCAAGCGTGATTCACACGATCAAGTGCGCGCTGACCGGCCCCGACGGCAGGACACTTCCCGGCACAACCTCCCAGGCGACGATCCCCGCCGGCTCTCCCGATGAGCGCCTCACGATCCCGATGAGCAGCGTCGTGTCGGACTTGCCTGCGGGCGAGGTATCCGCGGTCTGCAAAGACTCAGCACCAGCCGAGAAGCGCAGCAGCGGCGCACGCGCGGCCGGTGCCGCGAGCACGAATCCGTCTGTGTCGTTCGAAGCTAACGACCCCAAGAAGGCGGAGATCGAACTCTTTGCGAAGCTGGGCGACGTTGACATCCAGGTTCCGGAAAAGGCGCTCAACCCAGGGCCTGGGGGCGCCCGTCGTTGAGCAAACAGGCGATCGACCTGCGCGCTCGATCTCGTCGCGCTACGCGAGCACGCGCTCGGCCATGAACGCGGGTCGCCGGTAGCTTCGCGATCGCGTCGGGCGTCGTGCTTGAACGCCGCCGAATGTAGAACGACGGTGGAATGACAGTGGCCGTCAGCCAGCGGCGGCTGCGCCCGGTCCGCGACCTAAGGGTGCTGGACCACGACGCCGAAATGCTGGCACCGCCGGCTCAGAGCCGTGTCGTATGACGGACCGTTCGGGGCTTCTTTCGGACGGGGCTATCGGGTGAGCTTGACGCCGCCGCCCGCCAGCCGCTCCTCCAGCGGGAGGTTGGGGAGGGCTCCGGTGCCTCAGCGCCGTGCCGCCGGCCGTCTCACCGCGTGCGCCCGCGACTGTCACGACACACTCATCTAGATCTCGACGTCGAACCCTAGATCGACGGTGTCGGCGCGCTGGCCTCCATGGACGCCCCAATTCTCGACCGCGGCCTCATCGAGCACGATCAACGTGTCCCCGGGCGGGATTCCGCAGCTTCCCAGAGCTCGTGTAATCCCCGCGTACAGGGCGTTCTTCGTCGCAGTGCTGCGCCCAGCGAACATCGTGATCGTCGTGATGGTGAACCGCTCGTCTGCATGCCCAGGCGTCAGGACCACGCCATCTCGGAGGATGGCAAGCACGGTCGGATCGTTCTCGGGCACCTGCAAGGTTTCGACGAGGACGGCCGTGATCGCGGTACACACCTGTCGCTGCTGCTGCGCTGAAGCGTCCCAGCAGAACTCCACGCGAGCAATCGCCATGCAACCACCGTACCCCTGCGAGAGTCCGCCGTCGCGAGCACGCCACACGCGCCGAGCCGAACACCAACGGCGAGTCGGATGCTTCACTCGGGTGCTTGGCGTTGGGGCTGGGCCTAGTCTGTCGCCATGCCCGAGGTCGGAGACGATGTGCACGTCAGCATGCTGAACGTCGGCTGGCTGACCTCCGCCAAGGGGATCTGGCGTCGGGACGAGCCATTCGACGAGCTCATCCGCTTCCCGATCCCGGCCTACCTGATCGAGATCGGCGATGAGCGCATCCTCGTCGACACAGGGTTGCACCCCGACGCCGCGCAGGACGCGCAGGAGCATTATGAGACGATGGCGCTCAGTGCGTTTGTGCTTGAGCAGCAAGCCAGCCTCGCCGACCAGCTGGACGTTCGAACGCTCACAAAGGTCATCCTGACCCATCTACACTTCGACCACGCTGGCGGGCTTGCCTTGCTACCAACGACGGTGCCCATCGTGATTCAACGGCGTGAGTGGGAGGCAGGCCGCGACGACGAGGCCGTCACACGGAACTTCTACCATCCGCTCGACTACCTGCACGTCGAAGAGCAAGTCGTTCTCGTCGACGGCGATCACGACCTGCTCGGCGACGGCTCGATCCGACTGCTGCTGACTCCGGGCCACACCCCGGGCCACCAGTCGGTTCGTGTCGGATCACGGCTCGTCCTCGGCGGTGACGTCACACACTTCGCCTCCGGGCTCGACGACCACCGGTTCCCGATGTTCGCCGACGACCATCGCGCGCAGGCGGCGTCGGCAGCGCGCCTGAAGGCGCTTCGTGACGCCGGCGCCACCGTCCGGCCGGGCCACGATCCCGCTGTCCTGACAGCGGGCCCCGTCCTCTGCTGACGACCGTTGCGTTCGGTTCAGCGAAAGGGGCCCGCGTCGATCCGCTCGGCGCCGGGGTGCGACCCATCTCGGCGCCCGTCCTTAGGGCGCCGATAACCCGGTCCCTCAGCCGCACGCGCAAGCGCCCCTCGACGGCCGGTTTAGGGTGGTGGGGTGGTAGCACGCTACCCCGCGGCGAGCCCTCCGAGTGCGGAATGTCGACGAGCTCAGCCGTCATGCAGCCTTCTCGCGGGTCATGGCGCAGCGGCCCGCGGCCGCTCACGCTCCGCAGCCGTGCGCACGCTCGTCGCAGCAGGCGGGCTGCTGATCGCCGTCGCGGCGTTTCCCCTCGTCATCGTCCTGCCCGAGTAGCGGGACCTCCCACCGATTCTTCGAGGATGTCACGGGCGTCAGGCAGGCGACCGCGCGAGACGATCGAGCTTCGTGACGACCAGCGTGTCGCCGCTGCGACACGCCGCCAGCGCCCCGCGCGCCCCGGGCAAGGCGATTGGTCCCCGTCAGGCCGTGATCAACGTGGGTACGCCCAGCCGCCACGCCCAGCTGTCACGGTTCGACGTTCCGGAGTTCGACAGTTGGGCGCTTGCTAGTGGCACGGTTGTCGGTGTTTTGCAGGGGTTTTGTGCGTGACGAGATGTCCGGGCGTGTGCCTAGAATCGACGTTCTGGCCGCGCGGGCGGTCAGATCGGGTTAGGCGGCGGCGTCGAGCGCGGGGAAGGCGGGCGGCGCTTGGAGGCCGAGCGCCCGCAGGATCCGCAGCTGCGCGGCGGTCGGCTGGCTGGTCTTGTGGACGAGGCCGGCGGTGCCGCGGAAGGTTCCCTGGTGCAGGCGCTGAAGCTCGCGGCGCACGTTGCGCCAGGTGTCTTCGGTCTGGTTCTCGGCGATGCGGATCAGCAGCAGCGCCAGCCAGCACAGCTGGACGTGGGCGCGGATGCGGTCTTCCTTGCGGTGGTGCACTGGCCGCAGGTCGATCGTGGTCTTCATGTCGCGCCAGCCGCGCTCGACTTGCAGCAGCTGCTTGTAGCCCAGCGCGATGTCCTCGGCGCTGAGGGTCGGGTCTGAGCTGCGCAGCAGGAACTTGCCGTCGAGGTGCGACTCGGCGCGCACGGCCGCGCGGTCGATCCTGAGCAGCCCGCTCGGGGTCGTGCGCAGCAGGCGCTTGTGTCCGCGCTTGGTCTGAAGGCGCGCGGCGAGCTTGGCGCGCTGGTCGGCCGACAGCCGGTCTGAATCCTTGATGGCGTCCTGGAGTTGCTTGACCAGCGCGTCGCGGACGGCCTGGTCGCGGTCGGCCTGGTCGGGGTTGCGGCAGATCACGAAGCGGTCGCGCATCGTGCCGTCATCGACGCGCACCTCCTTGATCTGCAGGTTGCCCGCGACCGTGCGGTAGCGGCCCTGGCGCGCGAGCGCGGCCTTGGCCTCGGCGGACTCGCCGCGGAGCTTCTCGCCGATGATGTAGTGCCCGCCGGCCCGTTGCAGGTAGCGGCGGTTCTCGGCCGACTGAAAACCGCGGTCGGCGACCCACACGACCCGCGACAGCTTCCACTCGCGTAGGTCGTCTTTGACTTGGCGGATCAGCGGCTGATCGCTCGCGTTGCCCGGCCAGCACCACGCCCGGATCGGGATCCCCGTCCGCGTGACCGCCATCCCGATCACGACCTGCGGCAGGTCGTCGCGCGAGTCCTTGGAATGCCCGAACGTCCGAAACGCCGAGCGCGTCACGCCGTCATCGTCGACGGTCTCGGCGTCGGGCTCGTCACGCTCGAAGTACGTCGAGGTGGTGTCAAAGAACAGCAGGTCGACCTCGAGGTTGAGCAGATCGGCGGTCGCCCAGTACACCTGCTCGGCCAACTGCGCCTCGATCTCCAACAGCCAGTCCATCGCCCGATACAACGGCTGCGGGTCCTCGCCGACGGCGTCGCCCTCCAAGCCGGGAATCGCGACGTCCGCGGCCAGCCACTCGCAGCACGCGAGCTTCGAGAACGGCGCCAATGCCCGGTTGGCAACCATCGCGAACAACAGCCGCTCGGCCCGCACATCGAGGCGCCGCGCGGCCAGCAGCCGCTCGATCGTCGTGTCGATCCCCAACTGGCGCCACAGCCCGTCAAGCGCCCACGCGCCGCCCAGCGGCAGCGAGCGCACGAACTCAAGCTCCGCCGGCGCGGTCGCGATCAGCGCCTGCTCGGGCTCCAGCACGCGTGACAGCGACCCCACCAACCGCGCCAACGCCGCCCGATCAAGCTGATCCTCACGCCCGAAGCTGTGAATCACCCGCGCCACCGAGCACTTGCGCCCCGTATCCCACTCGTTGTGCGCGAGCTGCAGGTAGCGAACCTCCGAGCCGTCCTTGTTGCGCCGCCCGATCGTCCGCAAGTACATGCCTAGCCTTCTACCAACACGCCCGGACAGAACGGCCATGAATCCCAAAACCGTTTACCTAGGAAAATCGGCCCGTACAACCAGAAAATCCCGCCAGAACGCTGCGAACACTCAATAGTCACAATTCAAGAGCGGCCCAAACACACGCCCAACTGTCGAACCCGGGCTCAGGTCTTGCGCCGAAAACGACCGCTCCTCCAGGCGACTTGTCAACCATCATCATGAGGCGCTCGTAGCGACGCGGGCGAGCTGGGGCGGTTCTGCGTACAGGCCCGGCGACTGACACAGGCGGAGGCGAGGTCCGCCGTGTACGACCACCGGGTGATCGTGTTCGTGAACGCCGACCTGGCGGCGGCGACATCGCCTAGTGCTGACCAGCATCACGACACCCGGCGTCTGGCGGGTGGAACCGTCAGGCCGGCAACGCGGGCGGCGCGATCTACGTGTCGATGCTCGGCGGCGTCACCGGGTTGCGGCCGGGCTTCTCGTCGAGCTCTCGGGAGCGCAGCACGAGCCCGACGCCGGTGAACACGACCGCGAGCATGATCACCGCGATCAGCGCGACCACGATCGGTGAGCTGGGCAGGACGAACCACAGGCCCAGCGCCAGCACGACGGCGGCGAACATGAGTGCCGCCTGGCGAAACGGCAGCGGCGGGCGCTTGGGGAGGTCGTAGTCCTCTCGAAGGGAAGTCATCGCTTCGCTGTACCCACCGCGGTGCGCGAGCTACCGGTGTGACGTGCATCACGGTTCGGTTTGCCGGCAAAGAATGGGGGGAGAGCGACAGCCAATGCTTCAACTGCGCGACGTATCGCGACGCTACGGCGAGACCGTGGCGCTCGACGGCCTCTCACTCGACGTTCCCGAAGGCGAGGTCGTGGGCTTCGTCGGACCCAACGGCGCCGGCAAGACGACCGCCATGCGGATCGCGCTGGGCGTGCTCGAGACCGATACCGGCGATGTGCGCTGGCGCGGCGAGCCCATCACCCGCGAGGACCAGCGCCTGTTCGGCTACATGCCCGAGGAGCGTGGGCTGTACCCGAAGATGCGCGTCGATCGCCATCTGCGCTACCTCGCCGCGCTGCACGGTCGCGACGGCGCCGCAGCCGCTTCCGCCGCCGCGCACTGGATCGAGCGCCTGGGGATCGCCGAGAAGGCGGAGCAGCGCATCGAGGAGCTCTCGCTGGGCAACCAGCAGCGCGTCCAGCTCGCGGCAGCGCTCGTGCACGACCCGCCCGTGCTCATCCTCGACGAGCCGTTCTCGGGCCTGGACCCGATCGGGACAGACGTGATGTCCGAAGTGCTCGCCGAGCGCGCATCCGACGGCGCCGCAGTGATCTTCTCCTCGCACCAGCTCGAGCTCGTCGAGCGCGTCTGTGATCGCGTGGCGATCATCAGCCGCGGGCGGATGGTCGCCTCCGGCCGCGTCGACGAGCTGCGCGCGCAGCGCTCGCGGCCGCGCCTGCGCGTCGAGGTCGAGGGCGCCGACGGCTGGCCGGAACACGTCGCCGGCGTGCAGGTGGTCGCGCGCGACGAGCGCGGCGTGCTGCTCGAGCTCGGCGAGGGAACCGACGACCAGCAGGTGCTCGGCGCCGCGCAGCGGGCCGGCCGCGTGCGGCTGTTCGCGCCCGCCCGCCCGACGCTCGCCGAGCTGTTTCGCGAGGTGGTCGAGCGATGACGTTTCGTCGTGCCGCGATGCTCGTCGCGCACCGCGAGTTCAGCGAGCGGATCCGCACTCGCGCACTGCAGATCTCCACCCTCGTGACGGTCCTCATCGTCGCCGCCATCGGGCTCGCCGCCGGGTTCCTCAGCGACGACGGCCCGGAGACGTTCACCGTCGGCGTCCAGGGCGCCCAGGCCGGCGAGCCGGTCCGGATCGCCGAGGCCGCGCGCGCCGCGGGCCCGGCGTTCGACGCGCGCATCACGGTGAAGCGCTTCACCGACGCGGCCAGCGCCCGCACCGCCGCCCGCGACGGCGACGTCGACGCGGCGATCGTCGGCGAGGAGGTGCTCAGCGAGGACAGCCTGCCCGCCGAGCTCGACGGTGCGCTGCAGACCGCCACGCGCCAGGTGCGCGCGGCGGAGGCCCTGCGCGGCGAGGGCGTCGATGCGGCCACCGCACAGCGTGCGCTCTCCCCACCCGCGTTGCACGTGCGCACGCTCGGAGCCGACGACGAGGGGCGCCGGGGGATCGCGTTCGTCGCATCGTTGCTGCTCTACCTGCAGCTCATCGTCTTCGGTCTGGCGGTGGCGTCGGGCGTCGTCGAGGAGAAGTCCTCGCGCGTCGTGGAGATCCTGCTGGCGGCGGTCCCGGGACGGGCGCTGCTGGCGGGCAAGATCCTCGGCATCGGCGTGGTCGGCCTGCTCCAGCTCGCGCTGACCGCCGTGGTGGGCCTGCTCGCGGCAGCGCTGAGCGGCGCGATCGAGCTCGACACCGATCACGCCGGGGTACTCGCCGTCGTGCTCGTCTGGTTCGTGCTCGGCTACCTGCTGTACGCGGCGCTCTACGCGGTGACCGGCGTGATCGTCTCGCGCCAGGAGGACATGAGCTCCACCAGCACGCCGATCACGATGATCCTCGTCGTCGGCTACCTCGTTGCCCTCCCGGTGCTCGAGGACCCCCACTCGTCGCTCGCGGTGATCACGTCGCTGCTGCCACTGACGTCGCCGATCGTGATGCCGGTGCGCGCGGTCGTGGGGGATGCCGGCGCCATGGAGATCGCCGCCTCGCTCGGGCTGCTCGTGCTGGCGATCGGGCTGCTCATCCCGCTGGCCGCGCGCATCTACGAGGGGTCGGTCCTGCGGATGGGCAAGCCGCTGAAGATGCGCGAGGCGCTGCGCGCGGCGCGGGCTGCCCGCGCCACCGCCTAGTGTAGTGTCTTGTAAATAAGTGGGGTTTGTGGTAGGGTGGCGCATGCGTCTTCCCACCGCACCTTTGACTATGAGCGACGAGCATCGTGAGGTGCTCGAGAGGCTCTGCAGATCACAGACTGCCGCGCATCGCGATGTCCAGCGAGCGCGAGCGCTGCTACTCGCCGCTGACGGCGTCGCCAACACGCACATCGCGGCGCAGGTGGATGTGTCACCCACCACAGTGAAGGCCTGGCGCGAGCGTTTCAGCGAAGAGGGACTGAAGGCGCTTGGCGGCGTGCGCCCCGGCCGCGGGCGCAAGCCGTCGATCAGTCAGCAGAAGGTCGCCGAGATCGTCCGCGCGACGCTGCACGACACGCCGCCCGCCGAGACGCACTGGAGCTGCCGGTCGATGGCCAAGGCCCAGGGCGTCAGCCCGGCGACGGTGCAGCGCATCTGGTCGGCGCGCGGCATCAAGCCCCACCGCGTCAAGACGTTCAAGCTGTCAAACGACAAGCGCTTTGAGGAGAAGCTCGTCGACATCGTCGGCCTGTATCTCAACCCGCCCGAGAACGCGGTCGTGCTGTGCATGGACGAGAAGTCCCAGATCCAGGCGCTTGACCGCACCCAGGCCTCGCTGCCGATCAAGCAGGGCCGCGCCGGCACGATGACCCACGACTACAAGCGCAACGGCACGACGACCTTGTTCGCCGCACTGGACGTCCTCACCGGGGTCGTGATCGGGCAATGCCTGCCGCGCCACCGCCACGTCGAGTTTCTGAAGTTCCTGCGCACGATCGACCGCGAAGTCCCCAACGGCCTGCAGATCCACCTGATCCTCGACAACTACTCAACGCACAAGCACGCCAACGTCAAGACCTGGCTGGCCAAGCACCCGCGTTTTCATCTGCACTTCACGCCGACATCGAGCTCGTGGGTGAACATGGTCGAGCGGTTCTTCGGCAAGCTCACCGACAAAGCGATCCGCCGCGGCATCTTTCAGTCCGTGCCCGACCTGATCGCCGCCATCGACGCCTACCTGACGACCCACAACGACGATCCCAAGCCGTTCGTGTGGACCGCGACAGCCGACTCGATCCTCCAGAAGGTCCGACGCGGCCGCGTCACCCTCGACACAATCACCACCTAACAATGAGACACTGCACTAGCGGTCGCCGGCCGCGCGCCGCGCGGTGAGCCCGCGCTCGCGCAGGGCGCGCGTCAACGCGATCTCCTCGGCGGTCGGCCCGGTGCGCCTCGGACCAGGGGTCTCGAGCACGAGCGGCAGGCTCTGAAAGCGCGGCTCGGACAGGAACACGGCGCAGCCGTCCTCGCCGAGCTCGCCGTCGCCGATGTTCGCGTGGCGGTCGACGTTGGAGCCCAGCGGCGTCTGCGAGTCGTTGAGGTGCAGCGAGCCGAGCCGGTGGAGGCCGACCTGGGCGGCGCAGTCGTCGAGCACGGCGCTCAGCGCCTCGGCGCTGCGGATCTCGTGCCCGGAGGCCAGCAGATGGCAGGAGTCCAGGCACAGGCCGAGCCGCTCGTCGCCGCCGGCGGCCTCGATCAGCGCAGCCAGCTCGCCGAACGAGCGTCCCAGCGTCCCGCCCGAGCCGGCGGTGTTCTCGAGGTGCAGCGGGCAGCCGTCGCTCTCCGCGAGCGCCTCGGCGATGACCTCGCCCGCGCGGGCGATCGCCTGGCCGACGTCGCCGGTCTTCGCCGAGCCCGGATGCAGGACGACCGCGTGGGCGCCGAGCGCCGCCCCCGCCCGCAGCGAGGCGATCAGCGAGCGCAGCGTGTTCGCGCGCATGTCCGCGTCGTCGGTCGCGCAGTTGAGCAGGTAGACGGCGTGGATGAGCAGCGCGTCGATCTCGGACTCGGCCATCGCGAAGCGAAACTCGGCGACCTCGGCGTCGGAGTAGTCGCGCGGCTTCCAGGCCCGCGGGTTCTGGTTGAAGATCTGGATCGCGGTCGCGCCGCGCTCCAAGCCCCGCGCGACGGCCTTCGCCGGACCGCCCGCCGGTGACACGTGGGCGCCGATCAGCATTCTCGTAGGGTGATCTGTACGCATGAGAGTCCGCTTTGCTCCTTCTCCGACCGGCGCCCTGCACATCGGCGGCGCCCGTACGGCGCTCTACAACTGGCTGCTTGCGCGGGGCAACGAGGGGACCCTCGTGCTGCGCATCGAAGATACCGATCGCGAGCGCTCGACCCCCGAGAACGTCACGCAGATCCTCGAGGCGATGGCGTGGCTGCAGATCGACTACGACGAGGGGCCGATCAGCCAGGTCGCGCGCTCCGATCGCCACGGCGAGGTGCTCCAGCGCCTGCTCGCCGCGGGCCGCGCGTACCGCTGCACCGCGACCGGCGACGACGTCAAGGCGTTCAAGGCCGAGCACGGCGCCGACCGCGGGTTTCGCGGCGCCGACGAGGGTGAGGGCGCGGTGCGCCTGCGCGTCCCCGACGAGGGCGCGACGGTGGTGCACGACGTCATCCGCGGCGACACGACCTTCCAGCACATGCACCTCGACGACCCGGTCATCGCGCGCGCCGACGGCAGCGTCCTCTACAACTTCGCGGTCGCCGTCGACGACCTCGACGCGCACATCACGCACATCGTCCGCGGCGAGGACCATCTCTCCAACACGCCCAAGCAACTGCTCGTGCTCGAGGCGATGGCGGCGACGGGCATCGCCGCCGAGGCCGGCGCTGGCCTGGACGAGCACGCGCCGGTCTACGCGCACCTGCCGCTGCTGCACGGTCCGGACGGCAAGAAGCTCTCCAAGCGCCACGGCGCGGAGTCCGTGCAGGAGCTGCGCGACGCCGGCTACCTGCCCGAGGCCGTGCGCAACTACCTCGCGCTGCTGGGCTGGGGCGACGCCGACGACGAGACGATCCTGTCGACCGAGCAGCTCGTCGAGCGCTTCAGCCTCGAGCGGGTGTCGCGCAACCCGGCGCAGTTCGACGAGCGCAAGCTGCGCTGGCTCAACGGGCGCTACCTGCGCGCGCTCTCCGTCGACGACCTGACCGCGCGCCTGGAGGCGTTCACCGGTCGCAGCGGGCTGCACGACGCGGTCGCGATCTCGCGCGAGAAGATGCAGACGCTGGCGGACTTCTGGCCGCTGGCGGGGTTCATCTACGACGGGCCGGCCAGCGGCGACGAGAAGGCGCGCGCGAAGTGGCTCGACGCGGACGGCCGCGCGGCGCTCGCCGACGTGCGCGCGGCGCTGGAAGGGGTCGACCCGTTCACGTTGGAGACCACGCAGGCGGCGCTCGAGGGCGTCGTCGCCGCGCGCGAGTGCAAGCCCAAGCAGGTCTTCCAGCCGATCCGCGTCGCGCTCGCCGGGACCGCCGTGTCACCGGGCATCTTCGAGACGCTGACCGTGCTGGGGCGCGAGGAGGCGCTCGCGCGGCTGGACGGCGCGCTGCGTGACTGATTCCCGCGGTGCCACGCCGCTCGTCGCGCCATGAGATTGCGACGACCACGCCGGACCACGGCCGCGCCGCTGCTCGCCGTGCTCGTGCTCGTCGCGAGCTGGGGCAGCAAGCCCGGCGCCATGCTCGTCGTGGTCAGCGCGATGTTCCTGGTGGCCGCGGTGCTGGGGCGGTGCATCACGCCGAGCTCGTCGCGCACCGCGTGGGGGAGCCGTTCGGATCGCTCGTGCCTGCCCGGGCGCGCGACGATCCAGGAGGGCGGCGTGCATCTCGTGCTGCTGCGCGCGTTCCTGGTCCTCGCCGTCG
>CAVPYM010000015.1:0-137615 GCA_963709935.1 uncultured Actinomycetes bacterium
AGCACGGTTGGGGCGGCCTCCGCGGGCGGCGGCGGCCCGAGTTCGATCGGGCCCCCGATCAGCGCCGTCGCGTTGAGTTCCAGGCCGATGCCGAGTGCCTGCGTGAGCTTGCCGGGCCCGGAGCACAGGTCGGTCGGGGCCTCGCGGCCGCGGCGCTCGACCATGTGATGGATGCCGTCGAGCGGCTCGAGCGCGCGGATCAGCACCGCGGCGCCCACCCCGGCCCGCTCGACGACGACGTTCAGCAGCGCGTGGATGCCGTAGGAGCGGTAGACGTATGCGATTCCCGGCGCCTCGAAGAGCGGCCACGTACGCGGCGTCAGGCCGGCGAAGGCGTGGCAGGCGGGCTCGGCCTCGTGGTAGGCCTCGGTCTCGACGATCAGGCCGCTGCACTCGCCGTGGGTGATCGTGCAGCCGACGAGCGCCGCGGCCGCCTCGACGACCGGCAGCTCGAGCGCGCGCAGGTGGCGGTCGGCGGCGGCGCTCACCCTGCGCCGGCGCTCAGCGCCGTGCGGGCGGCGGCGAGCTGCTCGCGCACCCGCGCCAGCGACGTGCCGCCCTCGCTGACCTTCGACTCCAGCCAGGAGCTCTGCGCCAGCAGCGCGCGGAAGGCCGCCGGGTCGAGCCGGTCCGAGGCGGCGGCGAGCTCGTCGTCGGACAGCTCCGCCAGCGGGCGGCCGGAGTCCGCGGCGATACGTACGAGGCCGGCGACGATCCCGTGGCACTGGCGAAACGGGACGCCCTGCTTGACGAGGTGGTCGGCGACGTCGGTCGCCGCGATGAGGTCGTCGGAGGCGGCCGCCGACATGCGATCGCGGTTGAAGCGGGCGCTGGCGATCATGCCCGTCGCCGATGCGAGGCAGAGGTCGAGCGTGTCGACCGTGTCGAAGAGGTGCTCCTTGTCCTCCTGCAGGTCCTTGTTGTAGGTGAGCGGGAGGGCGTGCATCACGCCGTGCAGGGCGCCGAGGTGCGCGACGATCCGCGGCGCCTTGGCGCGCAGCAGCTCGGCCGCGTCGGGGTTCTTCTTCTGAGGCATGATCGACGAGCCCGATGTCCAGGCGTCCGACAGCGTGACGAAGCCGAACTCCTCGCTGGACCACAGCACGAGCTCGGCGCCGAGCCGGCTGAGGTGCGTGGCGCAGGTCGCGGCCGCGCTCAGGTAGTCGAGGATGAAGTCGCGGTTGGAGACCGCGTCGATCGAGTTCGGCGCGACGCGGTCGAAGCCGAGCTGGGCGGCGACGGCGGGCCGGTCGGTGTCGAAGTTCACCCCGGCGAGCGCGCCGGCGCCGAGCGGCAGCGCCGCCGTCTGCGCCGCGGCGAAGACGAAGCGCTCGCGGTCGCGCAGCAGCATCCACACGTAGGCCAGCAGGTGGTGCGAGAGGTAGACCGGCTGCGCGCGCTGGAGGTGCGTGTAGCCCGGCAGCGGCCAGTCCACGTGGGCCTCGGCGGCATCGACCAGCGCGGCGGCGAGCGCGTCGATGGCCCGCGTCGCGTGCCCGGCGGCGTCGCGCGTGAACAGCGCCACGTCGGTGGCGACCTGGTCGTTACGCGAACGCGCGGTGTGCAGCTTGCCGCCGGCGGGGCCGGCGAGCTTCGTCACGCGCCGCTCGATCGCCATGTGGATGTCCTCGTCGTTCTCCTCGAATCCGAACGTTCCGTCGGCGAGCTCGGCCTCGACGGCGTCGAGGGCCTGCAGCAGCGCGTCGCGGTCGTCGTCGCCGATGATGGCCTGCGCGGCGAGCATGCGCGCGTGCGCCCGGGACTGCTGGACGTCGTAGGGCCACAGCCGCCGGTCGAACGACAGCGACGTGTTCAGGCGCCGGAAGATCGGATCCTGCGATTCGGAGAAGCGCGACATTCGCGGCGAGTCTAGGTGGCTAGCCTCACCCGCGTGGCTGCCAAGGAGTACCCCCAGGAGGACTACTCGCGCCCGCCGGGCTCGATCGAGGTCGTGCTCGTGCGCCACGGCGCGTCGGAGGCCGCCGTCGAGGATCAGCCCTTCGAGCTGCTCGAGGGGCAGGCCGATCCGTCGCTCTCAGAGGCCGGCGAGCGCCAGGCGCAGGCCGTGGCGACCCACCTCGCGGGCGAGCCGCTGACCGCGCTCTACGTGACGCCGCTGCGCCGCACCGCGCAGACCGCGGCGCCGCTGGCGGCGCTCACCGGCCTCGAACCGGTCGTCGTGCCCGAGCTGCGCGAGATCCACCTCGGCGAGCTCGACGGCGGCGCGTTTCGGATCGCGGTGCGTCGCCGTGACCCGGTCGTGGTGGAGGTGTTTCGCCGGCAGCGCTGGGACGTCATCCCCGGCGCCGAGACGATGGAGGACTTCGCCGCCCGCACGCGGGCCGGCCTGCAGCGGATGGTCCAGGGCCGCGAGCCGGGTACGACGATCGCCGCCGTCGTGCACGGCGGCGTCATCGGCGAGCTGTGCCGCCAGGCCAGCGAGAGCCGTCCGTTCGCCTTCGTGCACGCCGACAACGGCTCGCTCACGCGGCTGGTGCTGCTGCCCGAGGGGCACTGGTGGGTGCGCAGCTTCAACGAGGGCGCGCACGTGCGAGGCCCGCGCGCAGCACCCGTGGGCCTCGCGTAGCGCCGTCGCCACCCGGCTTCGCTACGAACCACGACCCGCCACGCTCCGTCGTAGACCGCTTCGCCGGACGAGCGCGGCGGCTCTCTGTTCACTACGAACATCAACGCGCCACGCTCCCGTCGTAGACCGCTTCGCCGGACGAGCGCGGCGGCTTTCTGTTCACTACGAACATCAACGCGCCACGCTCCCGTCATGGACCGCTTCGTCGGACGAGCGCGGCGGCTTTCTGTTCACTACGAACATCAACGCGCCACGCTCCGTCGTGGACCGCTTCGCCGGACGAGCGCGGCGGCTTTCTGTTCACTACGAACATCAACGCGCCACGCTCCGTCGTAGACCGCTTCGCCGGACGAGCGCGGCGGCTTTCTGTTCACTACGAACATCAACGCGCCACGCTGCTCCCGTCCCAGGCACCCCGGCACGACGTTCGTTACCGCTCGAGCACCTCGCGCAGCGCCCTCGCCACGCGATCGACCTGTCCCTCGGTCAGCGCGGGGAAGAACGGCAGCGCGACCGAGCGCGCGGCGACGTCCTCGCAGACCGGGAACTCGCCCTCGCGATGGTCGAACGTCTCGCGGTAGAACGTCATGAGGTGGATCGCGGGGAGGTAGGGCTTGGACTGCACGCCGCGCTCGCGCAGGTCGCGGATCGTCGCGTCGCGGTCCGCGCCGCGGGGCAGCTGCACGACGAAGACGAACCAGCCGCGGCGGTCCCCGCCGCTGTCCTCGCAGGGCAGCTCGAGGCCCTCGATCCCGGCCAGCGCCTCGCGGTACAGGGCTGCCGCACGGGCGCGGTCGGCGAGCATCGCGTCGAGGCGCTCGAGCTGTACGAGGCCGATCGCGCAGGCGATGTCCGAGAGGCGGTAGTTGAAGCCCAGGCGGTCGAAGTCCAGCCACTCCATGTTCGCCGCGCGGCCCTGGTTTCGCTCGGAGTCGATCTGTGCCTTGACCGCGTCGTCGGCGGTCGTGACCATGCCGCCCTCGCCCGTCGTGAGCTGCTTGTTGGCGTAGAAGCCGAAGACCGACGGATGCCCGCGGCCGCCGACCGGGGTGCCGTCGGCGTGGATCGCGCCGAGCGCCTCGCAGGCGTCCTCGACGATCGGCAGGCCGAGCGCCTCGAACGCCGGCAGGTCGGCGGGATAGCCGAAGATGTGGACCGGCAGCAGCGCGGTCGTCCGGTCGGTGATCGCCGCCGCAGCGGCCGCCGGATCGAGGTTCAGCGTGCGCGCGTCGATGTCGGCGAACACCGGCCGCGCCCGCTCGAACAGCGGGGCGTTGGCGCTGGCCGGAAACGAGAACGGCGACGTGACGACCTCGTCGCCGTCGCGCACGCCCGCGGCGCGCAGGGCGAGGTGCAGCCCGGAAGTGCCGCTGGAGACCGCGCACGCGTGAGCGACGCCCAGGCGCGCCGCGAACGCCCGCTCGAACGCCGGCACGCGCGGGCCGAGCGAGAGCTGGCCGGAGCGCAGGACCTCGATCACGGCCAACTCCTCGGCCTCGCCCAGCACCGGCCGCGCGAGCGGGACCTCCTCCTCCTCCTGCGCGGCCACGTCCACGGCCGGCGCTTACGGCGCCGGGGCGCCGCGCACCCGGCTGGGCTGCTCGGCGTACTCCAGCGAGTCGACGAGCGCCATCCACGAGGCGGCGATGAGGTTCGTGGAGACGCCGATCGAGCCCCACGTGTCCTCGCCGTCGGTGGCGTCGATGAGGACTCTGATCGTCGCGTCCGAGCCCTTCGTCTCGTCGAGGATGCGCACCTTGAAGTTCGTCAGCCAGGTGTCGGCGAGGTGCGGGTGCGCCTCCGTGATGACCGCGCGCAGCGCGGCGTCGAGCGCGTTGACGGGGCCGTTGCCCTCGGCGTAGCTGACGAACCGCTCGCCGTCGACCCAGATCTTGATCGTGGCCTCGGTCTTCACCTCGCCGTCGGCGTGCTGCTCGGCGGTCACGCGCCAGGACTCCAGGCGGAAGAGCCGCTGGTAGTCGCCGGACTCCTTGCGCAGCAGCAGCTCGAAGGAGCCGTCGGCGGCCTCGAACTGGTAGCCGTCGTGTTCGAGCGCCTTCATCCGCTCCAGCACGCGGGCGGTCGTCGCGTCGTCGAGGTCCAGGCCCGCGCGCTCGGCCTTGTCGACGACGGTGCCGCGGCCCGACAGCTCGGAGATGAGCAGGTCGCGGCGGTTGCCGACGAGCGCCGGGTCGATGTGCTCGAACGTCGACGCGTCGGCGCGGATGCCGGCCGCGTGCAGGCCGGCCTTGTGGGCGAAGGCGTTCTTGCCGACGTAGGGCTGGTGGGCGTCGGGCTGGCGGTTGAGCAGCTCGTCGGCGAAGTGCGCGGTCGGCGTCAGGAGGGCGAGCTGCTCGTCGGAGACGACGCGGTGGCCCAGCTTGAGCTGCAGGTTGGCGATGATCGTGATGAGGTTCGCATTGCCGGTGCGCTCGCCGATGCCGTTCATCGTGCCCTGCACCTGGGTCGCGCCGGCCTCGACGGCCATGAGCGTGTTGGCGACCGCGCAGCCGCCGTCGTCGTGGCAGTGGATGCCGATCGCGACGCCCGGCAGCGCCAGGCCGAGCGCGGCGACCTCGCGCGCGATGTCGCTCGGCAGCGAGGGTCCGTTCGTGTCGCACGGGACGACGCGCTCCGCGCCCGCGGCGGCGGCCGTGCGCAGGCACTCGATCGCGTAGTCGCGATCCTCGCGCAGGCCGTCGAAGAGGTGCTCGGCGTCGAAGATGACGCGCTTGCCCTGAGCGACGAGGAAGGCCACGGACTCGGCGATCATCGCGAGGTTCTCCTCGCGCGAGACGCGCACGACCTTCTCGACGTGGTTGATCGACGTCTTGCCGACGATCGTGCAAACAGGAGCGAACGACCCCGCGAGGACGCGCAGCCCGGCGTCCTGCGCGGCGGCCACGCCGCGGCGGCGGGTCATCCCGAAGGCGGCGATCGTCGCGTGGGCGAGCAGCTCGTGCTCGAGTAGCCCGAACAGCTCCGCCTCCTTCGGGTTGGAGGCCGGGAAGCCGGCTTCGATGATGTCGATGCCGAGGTCGTCGAGGCGGTGCACGAGGCGCACCTTCTCGGCGGCCGTGAGCGACATGCCACCACCGCCCATCCCGTCGCGCAGCGTGGCGTCGTACAACTCGATCTGTGTCATCTGGTCAGTCGTCCTTTCGAGGTCAAGAGGGGAATTCCGGGTCGGCACGGCGACCGGCAGCGCGCGTCAGCGCACGGCGATCGCCTACGGAATTCGCCTCCCGGCCACCGTCATGCGACCTTCAGCGCGGGGACCGGGTCCAGCCACTCGCGGTAGCGCTCGTCGCGGCCGTGCAGGGCGTCCTCGAACACCGCCTGGACGGCGCGGGTGATCTCGCCCATCGTGCCGCTGCCGATCGTGTGATCGTCGATCTCGCGGACGGGCACGAGCTCGGCCGCGGTGCCGGTCATGAAGACCTCGTCGGCGAGGTACAGCTCGGCGCGGGCGATGTCGCGCTCGATGACCTCGATGCCGAGGTCGCGCGCGATCTGCACCGCCGACTTGCGGGTGATCCCGTCGAGGATCGACGAGGCGGCCGGCGGCGTGACGATGCGGCCGTCCCAGACGACGAAGATGTTCTCGCCGGTGCCCTCGCAGACGCGGCCGTGGTCGTCGAGCAGGATCGCCTCCTCGTAGCCGGCCTTCATCGACTCGATCTTCGCCAGCACGCTGTTGAGGTACTGGCCGGAGGCCTTGGCGCTGGGGATCAGCGACTCGGGGCTGATGCGCCGCCAGCTCGACACCTTCGCGCGGATGCCCTTGCTCTTGCCCTCCTCGCCGAGGTAGGCGCCCCACTCCCAGACGGCGATCGTCACGTCGACCGGCGCGTCGAGCGGGTTGAGGCCCATCGGCCCGTAGCCGCGGTAGGCGAGCGGGCGGATGTAGCAGGAGCGCAGGCCGTTGCGGCCGATCAGCTCGTGCGTCGCGGCCCGCAGCGCCTCGAGCTCGTAGGGCATCGGCATGTAGTACAGCTCGGCCGAGCGCGCGAGCCGCTGCAGGTGCTCGCGGTGGCGGAAGACGGCGGGGCCGATCTCGGTGTCGTAGCAGCGGATGCCCTCGAAGACGCCCGTGCCGTAGTGCAGGCCGTGGGTGAGCACGTGAACCTTGGCGTCCTCCCAGGCGACGAACTCCCCGTTCATCCAGATGAGGTCCGCTTGCTTCACAGAAGGCTCCTAGAGGTTGTCGAGAACGGCACGCGTGGCCTCGGCGGTGGTCGCGTCGCCGCCGAGATCGCGGGTCCGCAGACCGGCGTCGAGTGCGCGGTCCACCGCCGATTCTACGGCGGCGGCCTCCGATTCCCAACCCAGACCGTTGCGCAGCATGAGCGCGACCGACAGGAACATCGCCAGCGGATTGGCCGCCCCGGTGCCCGCGATGTCCGGCGCGGAGCCGTGGACGGGCTCGAACAGCCCCGGCGTGCCGTGCTCGCCGAGGCTGGCCGAGGGCAGCATCCCGATCGAGCCGGTGATCATCGCCGCCTCGTCGCTGAGGATGTCGCCGAAGAGGTTCTCGGTCACGATCACGTCGAACTGCGACGGGCGCGCGACGAGCTGCATGGCGCAGTTGTCGACGAGCACGTCGGTCAGCTCGATGTCGTTGTACTTCGCCCTGTGGACGACGTGGACGACCTCGCGCCACTGCCGCGAGGTCTCCAGCACGTTGGCCTTGTCGACGCTGGCGACCTGCTTGCGCCGGCCGCGCGCGGCGTCGAAGGCGACCCGCGCGATGCGGTCGACCTCGTCGACGGAGTACTCGCACAGGTCGCTGGCGCTGCGGGCGGTGCGGGTCTTCTGACCGAAGTAGATGCCGCCGGTGAGCTCGCGGACGACGAGCAGGTCGGTGCCCTCGATGCGCTCGCGCTTGAGCGGGCTTGCGTCGTAGAGCGCCGGCACGGGCCGGACCGGGCGCAGGTTGGCGAACAGGCCCAGGCCCTTGCGCAGCCCGAGCAGGCCCTGCTCGGGGCGCGGCGCGTCGGGGTCGGTGGTGTCCCACTTGGGCCCGCCGACGGCGGCCAGCAGCACGGCGTCGGCCCGCTTGCAGGCGGTGAGCGTCGCGTCGCTGAGGGCGACGCCGTGGACGTCGATCGCGGCGCCGCCGAAGACGTGCTCCTCGAACGAGAAGTCCTCGCTGATCGTGCGCAGCAGCTCGAGCGCCGGCGCCATGATCTCGGGCCCGATGCCGTCGCCGGGCAGGGTGACGATGGTTGGCATGGCGCGGCAGGCTATTGCAGCGTCAGCCGAACAACGCGCCGACGCGAGCCGACCAGCCCGGTAC
Source organism: uncultured Actinomycetes bacterium (assembly GCA_963709935.1). GTDB lineage: Bacteria > Actinomycetota > Thermoleophilia > Solirubrobacterales > Solirubrobacteraceae > CADCVQ01. The sequence goes on from CAVPYM010000015.1 coordinate 7,887, forward strand.
GACATCGTCCAGGTCCAGCGTCTCGTCGGCCGTGAGCACGCGGATGTCGTCGCGGGCGCGGTAGACCGTGGCGGTCCGCAGCGGCGGGGCGAGCACCACGACCGCGCGTGTGCCGGAGGCGAGCCAGTCCAGCGCCTTGCCCTCGACCTCCGAGCGACGGTCGTCCGGCGAGACGACCTCGACGGCGAGGTCCGGCGGACCGGGCCAGTAGCCCGCCGGGATGCCCGATTGCTCCACGCGGGCTCGCGCGACGAATGAGCCATCCGGTCCGCGGACGGTGTCCGGGTCCGAACGAAGGTGGAAGCCGACCTCGCTGGTGAACACCACGCCGAGACCGGCGTGCGCGACGTGCCGCGTGAGCTGGTCGCCGATCTGCGACGCGACCCAGCCGTGCAGGGCCCCCGGAGGTTCCATCTCGTAGAGGATTCCGTCGACCAGCTCCTGCCGGTACGGCTCGTGCGAGTACTCAAACAGCTCCTGCGCAGTCATGTGACGAAGCGGCGCCGGCGAGGTCACCAACCGACTGTATCGCGGCGGTGAGCAGGTGTCAGCGGGAGTGAGCGCGGTCGCGCTGGGCGCCGCGCGGCTGCCGAGCCGGTCGCCGGGCGACCGCCGTCGGCCCGCGGGTCGAGCGGGGCACGCGGGCGGCGCAGGCCTGCCCTCAGCCGCGCCGGGCGACGATGTTCAGGCGCACGTAGTCGAGCACCGGGCGCTCGCCGAGACGGGCCATCACGGCGTCGAGGAAGCGCTCGTGCTCGTCGGGCTCGAGGCGCTCGAGGTGGGGCCCGAGGCAGACGGTCTGCAGGTACGCGCGCGGCTCGTCGGGTTCGACGGGCCACGTCTGCAGCCAGCAGCGGGCGCCGGCGAAGCCGGCCGCCTTCAGCCGGCGCTCCGTGTCCTCGGGGGTCGCGAAGTTCCACGGCCCGCCCCAGCCGGCGAAGCGGTCCTCGAGCCCCGCGTCGGCCGCGGCCGCGAGCGCCTGCTCGTGCACCTCGGTGACGTTGCCGGCCCCGCCGCACTGCGCGCTGAAGGCCGCGCCGGGGCGCATCGCGGCGGCCAGCGCGCCGAACAGCGCGTCGTGGTCGGCGACCCAGTGAAACACGGCGTTGGAGAACGCGGCGTCGACCGGCTGCCCGTCCCCGAGATCCAGCGTCGTGAGGTCGGCCTCGCGCACGTCGGCGTCGGGACCGAGCTCCTCGCGCGCGCGGGCGACCATCTGCGGCGAGGCGTCGACCGCGATGACCCTCCCGCGCGGCAGGCGGTCGGCCAGCAGGCGCGTGACCCGGCCGGAGCCGCAGCCGGCGTCCAGCACGGTCTCGTCGCCGCGCAGGTCGAGCCGGTCGAGCACGTCCTGCGCCCACTCGACGTGGGGGCTCGAGACGCGGTGGTAGGTGCTCGCGTCCCAGGTGCGCGCGGCGCCGCTCATGACAGCGCCGTCGTGACCGGACCGCCGCGCTCGCGCGCGCGCTCGTAGGCGGCGATCGCGTCGTCCTGCGCGAGCGTCAGCGCGATGTCGTCGAGGCCGTTGAACAGGCGGTGCTTGGTCTCCGGGTCGATCTCGAAGCGCGCGACGGTGTCGCCGAAGCGGACCTCCTGAGCGTCGAGGTCGATCTCGGCCGCGCCCGCCTGCATGAGCGCCTTGCACTCGGCCTCGGTGAGCGTGACCGGCAGTAGGCCGATCTTCGTGCAGTTGGAGGCGAAGATGTCCGCGAACGACGGCGCGACGATCGCTGTGAAGCCGTAGTCCTGCAGGCCCCAGGGGGCGTGCTCGCGGCTGGAGCCGCAGCCGAAGTTGCGCCCGGCGACGAGGATCGGGTTGCGCGGCAGGTCCCAGCCGGGCTGCTTGGCCCAGTCGTAGAAGAGGTACTCGCCGAAGCCGGTGCGCTCGACGCGCTTGAGGAACTGCTTGGGCATGATCTGGTCGGTGTCGACGTCGCTGCGGTCGAGCACGCTGACCTCACCGCTGATCGTCTTGATGGCTTGCATCGCAGGGTTACCTCCGCGGGGCGTCCGGCCCCGCGCTCGTGGTGACGGAGCGCGCGCTTGCGAGAGGGCTTCCGGCCGCCGCAGGCCACTCCCTGATGTCGACGAAGCGACCCTCGATCGCGGCGGCGGCCGCCATCTGGGGCGAGACGAGGTGGGTGCGCCCGCCGCGGCCCTGGCGGCCCTCGAAGTTGCGGTTGGAGGTCGACGCGCAGCGCTCGCCGGGCTCGAGCGTGTCGGGGTTCATGCCGAGGCACATCGAGCAGCCCGCGCCGCGCCAGTCGAAGCCCGCCGCGCGGAAGATCTCGTCCAGCCCCTCGGCCTCCGCCTGCGCCTTGACCTGCGCCGAGCCCGGGACGACCATCGCGCTCACGCTCGACGCCACGGTGCGGCCCCTGACGACCTCGGCCGCGACGCGCAGGTCGCCGATCCGGCTGTTCGTGCACGAGCCGATGAACACGCGATCGAGCGCGATCTCCTGAATCGGCGTGCCGGCCTGAAGGCCCATGTAGGTCAGCGCGCGCTCGTGGCCCTCGGTGGAGGGATCCGGCACCGCCTCGGCGACGCCGGCGACCATGTCGGGCGCGGTGCCCCAGGTGACCTGCGGGCTGATCGCGCTCGCGTCGACGGTGATCTCGCGGTCGAAGGCCGCGCCGTCGTCGGTCTTCAGCGAGCGCCACTCTCCCGGGATGTCGATGCCCGCGTGCTCGCTCACCCAGGCGAACGTCGTCTCGTCGGGGGCGATCATCCCGGCCCGGCCGCCGCCCTCGATCGTCATGTTGCAGACGGTCATGCGGCCCTCCATCGAGAGCGCCTCGATCGCCGGGCCGGCGAACTCGACGACGTGGCCGGCGGCGCCGTCGACGCCCATCTGGCCGATCGTCGCGAGGATGAGGTCCTTGGCGGTGACGCCGAAGCCGAGCTCGCCGCTGTAGTTGATCCGCATCGAGCGCGGCTTGGGCGCGACGAGGCACTGCGTCGCGAGCACGTGCTCGACCTCGCTCGTGCCGATCCCGAAGGCGAGCGCGCCGAACGCGCCGTGGGTGGCGGTGTGGCTGTCGCCGCAGACGATCGTCATGCCCGGTTGTGTGACGCCCAGCTCGGGCCCGATGACGTGGACGATGCCTTGGCGGTCGGAGCCCAGCGAGTAGACCGGGATGCCGAACTCCTCGCAGTTGGCCTCGAGCGTCTGGACCTGCACGCGGCTGAGCTGGTCCTTGATGAGCGCGACCGTCGGGGTGCCGTCGGTCGGCACGTTGTGGTCGGCGGTGGCCAGCGTGCGGTCCGGGCGGCGGACCGTGCGGCCGGCGAGTCGCAGCCCGTCGAAGGCCTGCGGGCTCGTGACCTCGTGGACGAGGTGCAGGTCGATCCACAGCAGGCCGGGCGCGACCTCGTGGGCGGCCCAGATCTTCTCGAACAGCGTCGTCGGTGCGGGTGCGGGTGCGGGTGCGGGTTCGGGCATGGGTGTCAGCTCCTGCGTAGGCCGGCGGAGACGACGGCGAGCAGGATCGCCGCGTCGTCGCCGGGGTTCTCGAAGTGGTGAGGCAGATCGGCGTCGAACGTCACGCAGTCGCCCTCGGCGAGCTCGTGGCGCTCGCCGTCGATGCGCAGCACGACGCGCCCGGACTGCACGAGCGCGGTCTCGCGGCTGCCGGGCTCGTGCATCGGCGGGTCGCCGGGGCCGCCGGTGCTGGCGTGCGGCGCCAGCACGTGGCGCGACAGCTCGGCGCGCTGGCCCGGCAGCGGTGGGGTGAGGATCTCGGCGCTGTGGCCGGAGGCGGGATCGCTGTTGCCCGGGCGGCGCTCGCCGGCGCGGACGATCGCCACCTGGCCGCCCTCGTCGAGGCGCAGCAGCTGCGACAGGCGCAGGTCCAGGCCCTTGGCGATCCGCTCGGCGACGGCGAGCGTCGGGCTCGTCTCCCCGCGCTCGACCTGGCTGAGCATCGGCGCGCTCACGCCGCTGCGCCGGGCGAGGTCGCGCAGGCTGAGCTCCATGGCGTCGCGCAGCGCGTGGATGCGGCGGCCGATGGGGTTGGGATGCTCGATCGTTGTCGCCATACATCTGTACGTTATCACGTACAGGCGTTGTGGTGAAGGCCGCGTGCACGTTCACTGCGGGCCAGCTGCTCGACGCTTGCACCGATGCGGTCGGCTGAACCTCGGCCCCCGCGGGAAGCCAAGACATGCGAAGGCCCTACGCCACGACGTCCGCTCTGTGCGGGCAACGCCCGCACCCGCGCGCAGATGCCGCTGGACCGCACGGTCGTCGGCTTCGCGTGAGACCGCGCGCGGCGCGCGTGACGCGCGCCCGATCGCTGCGGGCCCGGGCGGCGCCGTGGGTACGCTGATCGCTCGTGGCCGACGCTCCCTTCCTGCGACCGGACGTGCTCGTGCTCGCCAGCGGCGGCACACTCGGCGAGGCTTGGATGAGCGGCATCCTGGCCGGCATCGAGGACGCCACCGGACACGACTTCCGCACCACGGAGTCGGTCGTCGGGACCTCGGCGGGATCGCTGGTGGCGGCAGCGCTCCTCGCCGGCGAGCGGCCGCGCCGGCCGCGGCCGCCGGCCGGGCAGCGCGAGCTGCCCGCGGGCGAGACCAGCGCCGACGTCGCGTCGGAGGGCTCGACGCGCCTCGCGGCGCAGTGGCCCGCGCTGCCGCGCACGATCCTGCAGGCCGTCGCGCGCGACGCGGTCCGCCTGGCCGGGGCGGCGGCCACGCCGCTGGCGCCGATGGCGCTCGCCGCGGGCTCCAACGGCAGCACCGCCCTGCGCGCGGCGCTGCTCGGGCGCGCGCCCGGCCGCGACACCTCGCTGACCGCGATCCGCGAACGCGTCGACAAGGCCGGCGCGCGCTTCGACGGTCGCCTGCGCGTCGTCGCCGTCGACCGGGCCAACGGCCGGCGCGTCGTGTTCGGGGCGCCGGGCGCGCCGGCGGCCAGCGTCGCCGAGGCGGTGCAGGCCTCCTGCTCGGTGCCGTGGATCTTCGCGCCGGTGCGGATCGGCGGTCGCGAGTACGTCGACGGCGGCGTCTGGAGCAACACGAACCTCGACATCGCGCCGGCGGGCCGCGCCACGCAGGTGCTCTGCCTCAACCCGATCGCCAGCCTCGACATCGCGCTCGCCTCCCCCCTCGGGATGCTGCGCGCGATCGCCGGCAGCACCGCCGCGCTGGAGACGCTCGCGCTGCGCAGCCGTGGGGCCCGGGTGCGGGTGATCGGCCCGGCGCACGACACCGCCCGCGTCATGGCGCCGAACCTCATGGACGCCCGCCGGCGCGAGGAGGTCCTGGCGAACGCGTATGCGCAGGGCCTGGAGATCGGCGGCGGCAGGCCGGCGCAAACGCAGGCGATGCCATAGTGCAACCGACCATGAACGCGCCACCCGACTCCCGGCCCAAGACGCTGATCGCGGTGCGCTACGGGCTGCCCGCGGTGATCCTGCTGGCGGGCTTCGTCGCGCTCATCCTCAGCGACACGCTCACCGGCCTCGAGGGCCTGGCGATGGGCATCGGCGTGGCCGGCTCGGTGGTGCTGCTCAACGTCCTGTACCGCGTCGGCGTCAGCGGCGACCTCGAGCGCGACGACGAGGAGGCCGCCCGCGTCTACTACGACGAGCACGGCCGCTGGCCGGACGAGGAGCCGGGCGGGTAGACCCGCGGTCGGCTGACGCCGCGCTACGGCGGCGCAGTGCTGGCGCCGGCGACGGAGAGCGACAGTCGCGAGCGGCCCGCGTAGGATCGCGGCGATGAGGATTGCCGTCTCGGCGGGGGCCCGGTGCGGAGCGCGTCGTCACCCCGCTCGAGCTGTTCTTCGATCTCGTCTACGTCGTCGCGATCGGGCAGCTCTCGCACCACCTGCTCGAGCACGTCGACCTGCGCACCGGCGCCGAGACGGCGATCCTGACGCTCGCCGTCGTCTATGCGTGGTACATGGTCGCCTGGGGGGCGAACTGGCTCGATCCGGACCGGATGGCGGTGCGGCTGCTGCTGGTCGGGCTGATGTTCTCCACAGCCTACTCATGTCGGCCGCGATCCCCGACGCCTTCGACGGGCGCGCGTGGCTGTTCGTCACCGGCTACCGGCTCATCCAGATCGGGCGCTCGCTGTTTCTCATCATCGCTTTGCGCGGGCGGGCCCTCAGCGAGCACTTCGTCAACGACCTCGTCTGGGAGGTGCTCGTCGGCGGGCTCTGGATCGCCGGCGCGGTCAGCGACGGCGACGCCCGGCTCGCGCTCTGGGGCGCCGCCGTGGTGGCGACGCATGCCGGCACGTGGGCCCTGCACTGGCTGCCTGGCCGCGGCCGCGCGATCGACCTCTCCCACACCGAGATGCCGGCGGGCATCTCGTCGAGCGATTCCGGCTGTTCTTCATCATCGCGCTCGGCGAGACGGTGCTGACGATGGGCACCGCGTTCACCGATCAGCCGTTCGAGCTCGGGCGTGTGCTGGCGCTGGCGATCGGGTTCACCGGGACCGTCGCGCTGTGGTGGTGTTACTTTCACCGTGCCGAGCCCATCGGCGTCGAGTTGGCCGAGCGCGCCGAGGATGCCGGCGCCGTCGGCTGGCTGGCCACGCTGTCGCTGACGCTGATGGTGCTCGCGCTCGTCGGCATCGCGTCGGAGACGAGCTGGCGAGCGCCCATCCCGGCGACGACGCGACGCTCGGCTTCACGCTGCTGACGTTCGGCGGGCCGGCGCTGTTCCTGCTCGCCCAGGTCTTCCTCATGCGCCAGGCGCTTGGGCACATCCCGCGGTCGCGATCGGCGGGCGCGGTGGCGCTGGCGATCCTCGCCGTCGCGACGACACCGCTGACGTTGATCGTCGGGATCGCCGCTTCGACCGCCGTGCTCGTCGCGGTCGCGGTCGCCGACACCGTCCACGAGGACGAGCCCGTGCCGGCCCGGCCGGCATAGTCGGCCCCGACGATCGCCCGCTCGGCCGGCGGCGCCACGAGGCACGCGACCCGGGCGCGCGTCCGTCGGTGGTGTGGCGAACGAGTGTCGGCCCGTATGCACGACTCGCCACACCATCGCCCAGCCGGAGGCGCGACAGCTACCGACACCCCGCTGGGAGCGGGCATCGCACGCGTAGCGCGCACCCGCTGATCTGTCAGCCGCCTTGCTCACGTCGGCTTGGAGGTCCCATCGTTCGCACGTGCCCCCGAAGAGCAGGTGAAAGACCGCTCCGGTGCGCCTGAGCATCCCGCGGGGCTCGAGGTTGATGAGATAGCTGCAGGGCGCAGCGCCGTAATTGCGCGGCGCCTCGAAGCCGCCGAGTGGCAGGCGCGTCGGACACAGCACGGCGACGGACACGGCGCCCGCCTCGTTGGCGCACTGCTACGCGAATCGCGCGCTCGCCGCGCGCGTGTCGGTCACCGTCGCGTCAGCCGATCTGCGCTCGGCGGCGCCGCACCCCGCGAGCATCACCACCGCCACCACGACGACTGCGCGCACGCGCCCAGCCTACGACCCCTCCCTGAACCACCGCGATCCATGCGGCGTTCGCGACCTGGACCGAGGAGAGGGAGGCCGTCGCCGCCGCGCGGCCTACCCCGCCTGCTGGCGCGGCGTCCACACGAAGAAGCGCACCGCGAACAGCAGGCCCGCCACCCCCCACGCGGCCAGCACCGCAAGATCGCCGGCGGCGAGCCCGCTGCCCGTCGTGCGGGGGTCGAACGCGATTGTCAACGCGTCCACGAACGGCTTGACGGGCAGGACGCCGGCCGCCGTGGCCAGGCCGTCGGGGAGCGCGCTGACCGGCACGAAGACCCCCGAGATGAAGTACAGCGGCAGCACGACGGCGTTCGTCATCGCGGGCGCCGCGTCCAGGCCCGGGATCAGCGCCGTGTAGGCGATGCCGAGCGCGCAGAAGGCCGCCGCCCCGATGGCGAGCGTCGCCAGCAGCCCCGGCAGCGTGTGCGTCGGCAGCGTGACGCCGAAGGCCAGCGCACCGATCGCGCAGAGGATCGTGGTCACGATCACGGTGCTGACGAAGGCGGTCCCGATCCGGCCCGCGAAGACGATCCACGGCGGCACCGGCGTGCCGCGCACGCGCTTGAGAACGCCGTCCTCGCGGATGCTGGTCAGTCCCATCGCAAGGCCGACGAACGACGCCGAGACGACCGCGAGCGCGATGAACGCCGGCACCTGCAGCGTGGAGATCCGCACGTTGCCGTACTCCCCGCCCGCGCGCGCGTTGCCGAAGATCGAGACGAACATCGTCATGAAGATCACCGGCAGGATCGCCGTGAAGAAGAGCGCCGCCGGGTTGCGGACGAACACCTTCAGGTCGGCGCGCAGCTGGACGACGGCGCGACCGGCGTCGGTCATGCGGCGCCGGCCTCGGTCGTCTCGGCGGACTCGACGAGCTCGAGGTAGACGTCCTCGAGCGTCGGGCGCGTCACGGCGAGGCGCTCGAGCTCGAGCCCCTGCTCCGCCGCCCAGCCACACAGCTCCGCGAGGACGCGGGTGGGCAGCTCGGTGCGGACGCAGGCCATCCCGTCGTCGTCGAGCGTGATCGCGGGGCCGCCGGGCAGCTCGTCCAGCGCGACGCCGGCGGGCGCCACGAACGTGATCTGCGTCACCGCCGAGCCCGCGCCGAGCTCCGCCGGCGGGCCCTCGGCGACGATCACGCCGGCCTTGATGATCGCCACGCGATCGGCCAGCGCCTGCGCCTCGTCGAGGTAGTGCGTCGTGAGGAAGACGGTCTTGCCGAGATCGCGCAGGCCGGCGATGACCGACCACGCCGCGCGGCGCGCGACGGGATCGAAGCCGGTCGTCGGCTCGTCGAGGAAGATCAGCTCGGGGTCGCCGACGAGCGCGAGGCCGACGTCCAGGCGGCGGCGCTGGCCGCCCGACAGCCGCGCCGCGCGCTCGTCGGCCTTCTGCTCCAGGCCGACGAGCCCGATGATCTCCGGCACCGGCCGGGGCCGCGGGTAGTAGGCCGACCACAGCTCGAGCGTCTCGCGCACGGTGAGGTTGGGCTGCGTGCGACCCTCCTGCAGGACCATGCCGATCCGCGCGCGCCAGGCGCGATCGCCGCGCTCGGGGTCGACGCCGAGCACCTGCACGTCGCCGCCGTCGCGCTTGCGAAAGCCCTCGAGGATCTCGACCGTCGTCGTCTTGCCCGCGCCGTTGGGCCCGAGGAAGGCGAAGATCTCGCCGCGGCGCACGTGCAGCGACAGCCCGCGGACCGCCTCGAAGCGGCCGTAGGAGCGGCGCAGTCCGGCGACCTCGATCGCCAGGTCGCCGCCCGCACCGTCCCCGGCCACCCGCCGGCGTCCTATGGCGTCGGGACCGGCTCGTTGGCGGCGACGTCGACGAGCTGCGACGCCGCCTGCGCCTTGCGCACGACGTTCGACAGCGCGCGCATGTAGGCGATCCCGGCCGCCTCGATGATGTCGGTCGCCACGCCCTGGCCGGAGGCCGACTGGCCGCCGTACTCGAGCACCACCGACGTCTCGCCGAGCGCGTCCTGGCCGCCGGTGACGGCGTCGACGCGGAACGCCTGCAGCTGCGCGTCGATCCCGGTGGCGGCGTTGATCGCCGCGAAGACCGAGTCGATCGGACCGTCGCCGGAGAACTGCGCCTCGCCCGTCTCGCCGTCGGGCAGCGTCACCGTCACCCGGGCGTGCGGCGGGCGGTCCGAGCCGGCCTCGACGTCGAACGAGTCCAGCGTGTAGCTGGCCAGCTCGTCGCGCAGGTCGTCGGTCACGAGCGCCTCGAGGTCCATCGCCGTGACCTGCTTCTTCTTGTCGGCGATCTGCTTGAAGCGCTTGAAGGCGGCGTTCAGCGCCGCGCCCTCGACGGTGAAGCCGAGCTCGGCCAGCGTCTGCTTGAGCGCCGCGCGGCCGGAGTGCTTGCCGAGCACGAGCGAGTTGGCGTCCAGTCCGACGCTCGTCGCGTCCATGATCTCGTAGGTCGTGCGCTCCTTGATGACGCCGTCCTGGTGGATCCCCGACTCGTGTGCGAACGCGTTGCGCCCGACGATCGCCTTGTTGGGCTGCACGACGTAGCCGGTCAGGCGCGAGACGAGCCGCGAGGTGCGCGCGAGCTCGCGCGTGGTGACCGTCGTGTGCAGGCCGGAGATGTCGCCGCGCGTGGCGAGCAGCATCACGATCTCCTCCAGCGACGCGTTGCCCGCACGCTCGCCGATGCCGTTGACCGCGCACTCGACCTGGCGCGCGCCGGCCAGCGCGCCCGCGTACGAGTTGGCGACGGCCAGGCCGAGGTCGTCGTGGCAGTGCGTCGAGACGATGACGTCCTTCAGCTCGGGGATCAGGCGGTACAGGCCGGCGAGGTAGGCCATGTACTCGTCGGGCGTCGTGTAGCCGACCGTGTCGGGGATGTTGATCGTCGTCGCCCCTTCCTCGATCGCCGCGGCGCAGACCTCGGCCGTGTACTCGAGGTCGGCGCGAGTGGCGTCCATCGGCGAGAACTCGACGTCCTCGACGAATGAGCGCGCGTGGGCCACGGCGGCGCGGGCCTGGGCGAGGATGTCCTCGCGGGTGGAGCGAAACTGGTGGACGATGTGGATGTCCGACGTGGAGATGAACGTGTGGATCCGAGGTCGCTCGGCGTCGCGTACCGCTCGTGCAGCGGCCTCGACGTCGGGCGCTTGAGCGCGCGCGAGAGCGGCGATGATGGGCGGGTGGGAGTCGAAATCTGCGCGCGAGATCGCCTCGACGGCCTCGAAGTCACCGGGCGAGGCGATCGGGAAGCCCGCCTCGATGACGTCGACGTTCAGGCGCGCGAGCTGGTGGGCGATCTCGAGCTTCTCGGCGGTGTTGAGCGAGATGCCCGGCGACTGCTCGCCGTCGCGCAGGGTCGTGTCGAAGATCCGGACGTGGCTGGGGTCAGGCTGCATGCTGCTCATGACGTGTGGTGCTCCTTGCTGAAGGCTCGAGGTGTGCTGCTTCTCAGTCGGTTTGCGGCAGTGCGGCCGCCACGCAGATAGCTCCCCCTATCGGGGGAGCAGGAGAAGCAGGGACAGCTCGAAGGCGTGCGTCATGCGCGACGGAGTGTAGGCGATGGTGGGGCGCTTGCCCAGGGTGCTTGACGCAACCGCCAAACTCTCTGGCGATGGCGCGTCAGGAAGCTCGATGAAGCGCAGCAAGAGCGTGAGCCTCGCGGTGGTGCCGCTGATCGCCGCGGCTTTTCTGTCGGGCTGCGGCGGCGAGGACGAGACGGCCTACTGCGTCGACGAGAGCAACCGCGTGACGGAGAACCGCCACTGCGAGAGCGGCACGAACGGCGGCTTCTTCTGGTTTTTCGGCGCCGCCGGCCTGGGCCGCGGGTCGCTGGCCGGTGCCGGCGACCGCATCAACTCCACCGACAAGGCGGCGCTCGCGCGGCGCGGCGGCTTCGGCTCGAGCGCGCGGCCGGGCGGCATCGGGCGCCCCACCGGCAAGACCATCGGCGGCGGCTTCTCGGGCGGGGGATGAGTGGATCGCCACGACATCGAGCCCCGCCAGGGCTGGCCGGCGATCATCGAGGAGCAGGGCCTCATCTACTGGAAGACCCCGCTGCCCGACGGCGAGGAGATCTCCTACTGGCACGAGGGCGCGCACTACTCGCTGACGAGCGAAGAGGTCTACGACATCGAGGCCGTCGCCCGGCTCATGCTCGAGATGCTCGTCGAGGCCGGCGACTACATCATCGAGGAGAACCTGTTCACCCAGATGGGGATCCCCGGCTGGGCGGTGCCGCGCATCAAGGAGACGTGGGAGTCCGAGCCGCCGATGATCTACGGGCGCTTCGACTTCGCCTACGGCCGCGACGGCGTGCCCAAGCTGCTCGAGTACAACGCCGACACCCCGACGGGGCTCCTGGAGTCCGCCGCCGTGCAGTGGTACTGGGCCAAGGACGTGTTCGGCGAGGGCGTCGACCAGTGGAACCTGCTGCACGAGATGCTCGTCGCGCGCTGGCGCGAACTGGCCCAGGACGGGCGCCTGCCGGGCGAGCGGCTGCACCTGCTGCACACGAACGCCGAGCGGTCCGGCGAGGACTTCATGACGGTCGGCTACATGGCCGAGGTGGCACGGGCCGCGAACCTCATGTCCGAGCTCGTCGCCATCGAGAGCCTCGGCTACGTGGAGGGCGAGGGCTTCGTCGATCTCGCCGGCCACCCGGTCCGCACCGCGTTCAAGCTCTACCCCTGGGAGTGGATGATGCGCGAGGACTTCAGCGCGCAGGCGATCGAGCACATGGGCGACGGACCCGGCCAGACGACCTGGATCGAGCCGATCTGGAAGATGCTCTGGTCCAACAAGGGCATCCTGCCGGTGCTGCACCGGCTGTATCCCGAGCACCCGAACGTGCTGCCCGCGTACTTCGACGGCGAGCAGCCCGACAGCCTGACGTCGTTCGTGCGCAAGCCGCTGCTGGCCCGCGAGGGCGCCAACGCCACCGCCGTGCTCGACGGGAAGGTCGTCGAGCAGGGCCCCGATCAGGACTACGGCGAGGAGGGCTTCGTGGTGCAGGCGTACACCGATCTCGGCGACTACGGCGGCGGCGCACGCCCGGTCCTCGGGGTCTGGACCGTCGACGTCGAGCCCGCGGGCCTGGGGATCCGCGAGAGCGACGGGCTGCTGACCACCAACACGTCGCGGTTCGTGCCGCACGTGATTTCCTGAGTAGCGTCGCCGGGAGATCGCCGATTCCCATCAATCGCGTCTGACGTCGCAGTGGGTCGCCGTTGCGGCGATCGTACGGCGAAAGGAGAAACACCCATGCTGGAACTCGTCGGACAGGTGCTGGCCTACTCGGGCGTCGGCCTCGTCGTGCTAGTGGCCGGCTTCTTCGTCATCGACCTGCTCACGCCCGGCAAGCTCGGGCAGTTGGTGATGGACGGCAACGTCAACGCGGCGGTGATCGCCGCGACGTGGCTCTTCTCGCTGGGGCTGATCCTCTGGTTCGCGATCTACTTCACGGGGGCCGGCTGGAAGGGTCTCGACGACGCGCTGGTCTACGGCGCCGTCGGCGTCGGCGCGCAGGCGGTCGGATTCGTCGTGTTGGACGCGCTCACGCCGGGCAGGCTCGGCGTCATATGCGAGGAGAGCAGGCTGCATCCGGCGGTGCTCGTGTCGGCGGCGATCCAGCTGGCGGTGGCGCTGGTGGTGTGCGCGTCGCTGACGTAGCGGTCGAGCACGACGAGCGCTACTGGTATCCCGACGACGGCGCGATCGTCTGGGTCGCGGGCTACACGCCGGTCGATCCCGACTCGGGCCGCTACCTCGCGCGCGACGCGCCGCAGCTGACCGCGCGCGGGCTGATCGTCGCGGGGATCGCCGGGGCGGTGCGCTTCCACGACGAGGTGCTGCAGTCCGAGGCGGTCGGGCCCGGCGCCGCGCTGACGCTGCGCCGCGACCCCGGCAACGAGCACGACCCCAGCGCGATCGCGATCCTCACGGGCGGCGGCGGTGCGCAGGTCGGCTGGGTGCCGCGCGACGTCGCGGCGCAGGTCGCACCCGCGCTGGATGCCGGCGATCCGTGGGCGGCGGTGGTGCTGCGCGAGCGGCGCGCCTCGCCGCGGGCGCCGCGCAGCGGCCTGACGATGCTGCTGGCGCCGGCGGACGCGATCGCGCTGCGCGAGCGGGGCCGGTCGGGAGCGGGACGCCCGCGCTAGCTGCTAGCGGATCATCCCGTCGCGGCGCATGATCCGCTCGACGACCTCCGTCGCCAGGTGGATGCCGGCGTTGGCGAGGTGCAGCCCGTCGGGCGCGCGGATGACCCGGAGCTTGCCGTGGTACATCGCCGACTCGCGGTAGACGCCGCCGGGTGAGATCGCGGGGCCGATGTCGACGACCCTGACTCCGTCGGCGAACGTCGCCGCCGCCTGCACGACGGCGGCGTTGATCGCGTGGTAGGACGCCACGCGAATCTCGTCGCGGGGCTCGGGCAGCAGCACCCAGTAGACCAGCGCGGAGCCGTCGCGCAGGTAGGCCGCCATCATCCGGCGCGCGCGGCGGGCGTACTCAGCGAGCCAGGCCGGCCCGCAGCAGTCCGCCGTCTCGCCCGCGCCGACCCCGATCGGGAACGCGTCGACGGCGCCGAGGAAGACCACGGTCGCGTCGGGCCGCTCGCGGCGGGCGGACGCGCGGGCGTGCTCGGGCCAGGACAGGAAGGCCGGCTTGGAGATCCCCGAGCCCGGGTGCGGGTCCCCGGTCGCCACGCCGCCGCTGCTGCGCACGGTGCGCGCGAGCACGTCGATCATGCCGTAGACCATCGAGTCGCCGGCGACGAGGACGCGCTGGCGCGCCGTCGCCGCGACCTGCACCGAGCGCCGCAGCGCCGCGGTCCGGGCGCCCGCCGCCCGCAGCGTGATCGTCCAGCGCCCGGCGCGCCGCAGGCGCATGTGGGTGCGCAGCCTCACCTGGCCGGGTTGCAGCCGTACCTCGCGGCACGCGGCGGCACGCGTGCCGGTCCGCGCGCACAGCCGCGCCGCGACACCGCCCGCGCCCTGCCGGTCGACGATGCGGACGATCGCCGCCCGGCCGGGCCGGATGCGGGCGGGCGCGACGATCAGGCCCAGCCGGCTGCCGGCGCTCTGCGTCGAAGCGGGGGCGGGGGCGGGGGCGCGGGCGGGGGCGGACGCCGGCGCCGCCGGGGAGGACCACCCGACCGACGCGGCGAGCACAGCGAGCAGCGGGCAGCCCAGGCAGGGACGGGCGAAGCGGGCGCGGCCGGTCACGAGCGGCCGGAGGTTACCCGGCCGCGGTGTCGGCGGTGCGCACTTCGACGTTGAGGACCGGCGTGCCGGCGGCGCCCCACAGGCGCAGCCACAGCGCCAGGTACATCTCCATCCCCCGCGCCGCGGTGATGTCACCGAGGTCGAGGATCGCGTCCGCGGGCCAGCCGAGCTCCTGCAGCAGGTCGCTCGCCTGCGCCTTCGCGGCGGGGTCGTCGCCGGCCATGAAGATCGTGTGCGCCCCGTCGACGAGGGTGGGATCGACCATGACCGCGGCCGTCACGGTGTTGAGCGTCTTGACCACCCGCACGTCGGGCAGCGCGCGCTGGATCTGCTCGCCGAGCGAGTCGTCGTTGCAGACGGTGAGCGTCGGTGGCATGCCGTGGGTGGTGTCCAGCGGGTTGGCGACGTCGAGCAGGACCTTGCCGGCGAGCTGCTCGGAGCCCGCGAGCTCCAGCGCCTGCAGCGACGCCGCGCCCGCGGTCGCGTTGACGAGCAGCTCGCCGAAGCCGGCCGCGTCGGCGAACGTGCCCTCGCTGGCCGGTCCGCCGACCTCCGACGCCCACGCGACGGCGGCAGCGTGGCCCGCCGTGCGCGAACCCAGCCGCACCTCGTGACCGCTGCGCAACAGCGCGCTGGCGAGGGTGCGGCCGACGACGCCGGTGCCGAGAACGCCGATGCGCATCGCGGGCACTCTACCCGCCTGCGGTGGGGATCACCTGCGGCGCCTGCGTAGAGTGGCCGCGGGTGAGCCCGCGCGCCGCCGTCACCGTCTTCTTCGCCCTCGACGGCTTCGCCGTGGCCTCGTTCTTCGCCCGGCTGCCGGCGATCCAGGACCGGCTGGACCTGAGCAACGGGCGCATCGGCCTGGCGCTGCTGGCGCTCACGATCACGCTGCTGATCTTCCAGCCGCTAGGCGGCTCCGATCATCGCCGTGGTCAGGAGCAGCACCGCGAACGACCCGGCGAACGCCGGCGCCACGATCGCCGCGCTCACGAGCAGCGCACCCGCGACGACGAGCGGCGCGCTGCCGCGGCGCGACGCCAGCGCCCCCGCTCGACACGCTCGCCGCCTCGGAGGCGACGGCGGTCGCCGGCCTGGCCGCCTTCGCGGGCATGATGACGCTCGGCCGGTTGTTCGGCGACCGCATCACGGTGCGGGTGGGGAGCGTCGCGCACCTGCGCGGCGGCGCCCTCGTCGCGGCGACCGGCATGGTGCTGGCCGCCACCGCGCCGTCGGTCCCCGCTGCCGTCGCCGGGTTCGCGCTGGCCGGGATCGGGCTGTCGGCGTTGTTTGCGCTCATGGTGCGCGCCGCCTCCGACGCCGCCGGCGACTCGCCGGGGCCGGCGATCGCCGCCGTCTCCACCGCCGGCTACGGCGGACCCGTCACCGGCCCGCCGCTCGTCGGCTTCCTCGCCGAGGCCACGTCGCTGCGCTTCGCCCTGGCCGCCGTCCTCGGGCTGATCTGCCTGACCGCGGCGGCGCTCGCCCCGGCGGCGCGATGACCGATCTCGCCGGGCGCCTCGTCATCAAGGACGGCAACGTCTTCGCGGTGATCCCGCGCGAGGGGGAGTGGAGCGGGGCCGACGGCGTGTGGGTGGACGACTGCCGGCACGTCAGCCGCCACGAGCTGCGCCTCGACGGCGCGCCGCCGCGCACGCAGCACGCCGACGACGACGCCGGCCACACGACGGTCCACCGCTACGCCGGCGGCGCCCGGCTGGAGCGGCGCGTGCATGCCGACGGCACGATGGTCGAGCGCATCGTGGCCCCCGGAGCGATCGAGCTCGTCGCGGAGGGCGACCTCGTGACGATCTTCGGGCTGCGCGGGATCGCCGCGCGCGCCCCGCGCGCGGACCACCGCACCGAGCTGCGCCGGCACGCGACGCCGGGCGAGCTGCGCGTCGAGTACCGCTTCTCCCCCGCCCCGCCGGCGCCGGCGGCGACCGCCTTCGCGCCGCCGCGCGTCGAGTGCGACGACGAGCGCTTCGGCACCGTCCTGCGGCGCGCGTTCTGCGACCTGCGGATGCTGCTCTCGTGGCTCGACGGCGAGCCGTACTTCGCGGCCGGGATCCCCTGGTACGCGACCCTGTTCGGCCGCGACAGCCTGATCGCGGCGATGCAGGCGATGGCGTTCGCGCCGGACGTGGCCGCCGGGACGCTGCGCCTGATGGCCGGGCGGATCGGCCGCGCGCACGACCCCGAGCGCGCGGAGGAGCCGGGCAGGATCCTCCACGAGCTGCGCCCCGGCGAGACCGGGACGCCGCTGGCCCGCTACTACGGCAGCGTCGACGCGACGCCGCTGTTCCTGCTCGCCCTCGAGGCGACGGGCGACGCCGCGCTGCAGGCCCAGCTGCGCCCGGCGGCCGAGGCCGCGCGCGCCTGGATCGCGCGCCGCGACCCGCTCACGTACACGGCGGGCGTGCTGCGCCACCAGGGCTGGAAGGACTCCGAGGACGGCGTGCCCGTCACCGATCCGGTGGCGCTGATCGAGCCGCAGGCCTACGCCGGGCGCGACGTGGAGGCGTTCTGGCTGCCGGCCCGCGGCTTCTACGCGATGGCGCTCGGCACCGACGTGCTCGCCTCCAACCAGGGCCACGCGCTGTGGGCGCCCCGCGTCCCGCGCCTGCGCGCGCGGGCGATCCGCGACGCGCTCATGGGGCCGGCGATGTTCTCCGGCTGGGGGATCCGCACGCTCGCCGCCGGCGAGCCGCGCTATGACCCGCTCAGCTACCACCGTGGCTCGGTGTGGCCGCACGACACCGCGCTGATCGCCGCGGGCCTGCACCGCCATGGCTTCCCCGACGACTTCCTCACGCTCTTCGACGCGCTCGTCGATGCGGCCGCGACGGCGCCCGGCCGCCGCCTGCCCGAGCTCTTCGGCGGCCACCCGCGCGCGGCGGGCGAGCCGTTCGTCGCCTACCCCGCCGCCTGCCGGCCGCAGGCGTGGGCGGCGGGCGCGATCCCGTTCCTGCTCGCCGAGGGCCTCGGGCTCGACGGCACCGGTGGCGAACGCCCGCCGGTCCTCCCGAGCGCGGTCAGCGAGCTGCGGCTGGAGGGCATCCTCACCGCCACCCGCACGGCGCGCGGCCGGGTGCGGGTGCGGCTACCCGGGTGAGTCGGCCGGACGGTGGCGGCGAAAGCCCGCCTCCGCGTCGATGACCTGGCCGGTGATCTGACCGCTCTCCAACGAGGCCAGCCAGGCCACCACGGCGGCGATGTCGTCGGGCCGGCCCCAGCGTCCCCGCGGGAACTGCGAGCTCAAGCGCTCGCGCAGGTCGTCCGAGGCCCACCCCGTGTCGACCGGCCCGGGGTTGACCGCGTTGACCGTCGCCCCGCCGTCGGCGAGCGCGTCGGCCAGCGACCGCGTCATCTGGTGCACCGCGCCCTTCGTGACCGCGTAGGCCAGCTCGCCGGCCATCGGCGCGATGTGCTGGCCGGACGTGAACAGGACCACCCGCCCGTCGCCGCGCCCGGGATCGCGCGCGGCCGCGTACGCCTGCACGAGCAGGACCACGGCGCGCGCGTTGACGGCCCACGAGCGGTCGAGCTCCTCGGCGGTGACGGTCTGCAGCGACAGCGACGAGGAGCGGGCGTGGTTGGCGACGAGCACGTCGATGGCCCCGAAGACCCGCACCGCGTGGTCGACGACCCGCGCCGGCGCCGCGGGATCGGCGAGGTCGGCCTCGACATGGGCCAGTCGCGCGCCGGCGCCGCCCAGCTCCTCCAGCAGGGCCTCGACGCCGCCGGCGTCCGCCCCCCACGGCTGCTCGGCGTCGTGCGCCGACCACGAGTGGATGACGACGCGCGCGCCGTCGGCCAGCAGGCGCCGCGCCACGGCGAAGCCGATCCCGCGGCGCCGGCTCACCCCGGTGACCAGCGCGACCCGCGCCGCCGCCGCGGCGGTCACGGCGCGTCCGCGGGCAGGCTGCGCTGACCCTCGGCGATGAAGTCGTACGGGTGCACCGGCGGGGGCGCGCTGACGGCGTCCAGCCGGGTCACCTGCTCGGGCGACAGGCGCCAGCCGACCGCGCCGAGGTTGTCCTCGAGCTGCGCGACGCGGCGCGCGCCGACGATCGGCGCGGCGACGCCGGGCCGGGTGAGCAGCCAGTTGATCGCGACCTGCGACGGCGTGCGCCCCGCCTCGGCGCCAACCGCCACGACCGCCTCGACGATGCGCCAGTTGCGCTCGTCGTTGCGCCGCTCCCAGGTCTCGACGGCGGCGTCGTCGGCCTCGGCGATCCGCGTGCCGGGCGGCGGCCCGGAGCGCTCGTACTTGCCGGTCAGCAGGCCCTGCGCCAGCGGCGCCCACGGGATCAGCCCGACCCCGAGCGCCTGCGCGGCGGGGCCGATCTCGTATTCCAGGCGCCGCTCGATCAGCGAGTACTGGGGCTGCAGCGAGACGAGCGCTCCAAGCCGCCCGTCGCCGCCGCCAGCTCCGTGCGCAGCAGGTGCCAGCCGGCGAAGTTCGAGGCGCCGACGTAGCGGACCTTGCCCTGGCGGACGAGGTCGGTGAGCGCCGAGAGCGTCTCCTCGATCGGCGTCAGGCCGTCCCACATGTGCAGCTGGTAGAGGTCGATCCAGTCCGTGTCGAGGCGCCGCAGCGACGCGTCGCAGGCGGCGATGACGTGGCGCCGCGAGAGCCCGACGTCGTTGCGGCCCGCCCCCATCGCCCAGCGGACCTTCGTCGCGAGGACGATCGCGCCGCGGCGGCCGGCGATCGCGCGGCCCGTGATCTGCTCGGACACGCCGTGTCCGTAGATGTCGGCGGTGTCGACGAACGTGCCGCCTGCGTCCACGAAGCAGTCGACCATCGCGCGCGACGCGGCCTCGTCGGCCTCGCGCCCGAAGGTCATGGTGCCCAGGCACAGCCGGGACACCACGAGCCCCGACCGGCCGAGCGTCACGTACTCCATGGCTCGCCTGCTGGGGTTCGCGGGGCCGCGCGGGCCGCGCCGTGCAGGGCCGCCATCAGGCGCGGGTGAGCGAGCGGCCGCCCTCGGGATCGAAGAGCCTGAGCTCGCTCGTGTCGAGGACGAGCTCGAGCACCCCATCCGGCGTCGCCTTGCTGGCGGGGTCCAGGCGCGCGACGACCTGCTGCCCGCTGCCAGCGGACGGCAGATCCTCCATGCCGGAGTCCTTCGCCAGCTCGCTGAGCTGCTCGGACTCGATCTCCTCGGACTGTACGGCGAAGTACGCGTACAGCTCGGAGCCCATCGACTCGACGACGTCGATCTTCGCCTTGAAGCGCAGCCGGTGCGGCGCGCCGCGGTCCTCGATCGCGGCGTCCTCGAAGTGCTCGGGCCGCATGCCGACGATGACGTCGCGCGACTTGTGCCCGCCCGCCGCCCGCAGCGCCTTGACGGTCCGGTCGCTGAGCGGCGCCTCGCCGAAGGGCATCTTGACCGCGTTGCCCTCGAGCCGGCCCATCACGAAGTTCATCGAAGGCGACCCGATGAAGCCCGCGACGAACAGGTTGGCCGGGTCCTCGTAGAGCCGCTTGGGGGTGTCGACCTGCTGGATGATCCCGGCGCGCATGACCGCGACGCGGTCGCCCAGCGTCATCGCCTCCGTCTGATCGTGCGTCACGTAGACCATCGTGGTCCCGAGCTGGCGCTGCAGGCGCGCGACCTGCGTGCGCATCTGCACGCGCAGCTTGGCGTCGAGGTTCGACAGCGGCTCGTCCATGAGGAAGCACTTCGGGTCGCGCACGATCGCCCGCCCCATCGCCACGCGCTGGCGCTGGCCGCCCGACAGGTTCGCCGGCTTGCGATCGAGATGCGCCTTGAGCTCGAGGATCTCGGCGGCGTGGTTGACCTTCTGGGCGATCTCGGCCGGGTCGACCTTGGCGAGCTTCAGGGCGAAGCCCATGTTCTCGCGCACGGTCATGTGCGGGTACAGCGCGTAGTTCTGGAACACCATCGCGATGTCGCGATCGCGCGGCTCGAGGTCGTTGACGCGCTCGCCGCCGATGACCAGATCGCCCTCGCTGATGTCCTCGAGGCCGGCGATCATCCGCAGCGCCGTGGACTTCCCGCAGCCCGACGGGCCGACGAGGATCATGAACTCGCCGTCGCGGATCTCGAGGTTCATGTCCTTGACGGCCTCGAAGCCGTCGGGGTAGCGCTTCCAGACGTCGTTGAACGTGATCTCAGCCACGTCTCACCCCTTCACTGCGCCGGCGGTCAACCCGGCCACGATTCGTTTCTGGAACAGGAGCACGAGCAGGATCAGCGGGATCGAGATGACGACCGAGGCCGCCGACTGCGTCCCGAGCGGCACCTCGAACTGCGAGGAGCCGGTGAACTGCGAGATGGCCACAGGGACGGTCCGCGCGTTCTGCGACGACGTCAGCGTCGACGCGAGCAGGAACTCGTTCCACGCCGTGATGAACGTCAGGATGGCGGTGGTCGCCAGGCCCGGCGCCGCCAGCGGCACGACGACCTTGCGGAAGGCCTGGAAGTGCGTCGCGCCGTCGACGAGGGCCGCCTCCTCGAGGTCCTTCGGGATCTCCTTGAAGAACGACACGAGGATGTAGATCGACAGCGGCAGCGCGAACGTGAGGTACGGGATCACGAGCCCGATGAGCGTGTTGTACAGGCCGATGTCCGACCACAGGCGAAACAGCGGCGCCGCGATCGCGATCTGCGGGAACGTCGTGATCGACAGCACCAGCGCCAGCAGGGGGAACTTGAAGCTCATCTTCAGGCGGGCCAGCGCGTAGGCGGCGAACGACCCGACGATCACGCCGATGAACGTCGTGGTCAGGCTCACGATGGCGCTGTTGCCCAGCGCCCGGGTGAAGCTCGAGTTCTGAAAGATCGACGTGTAGTTGTCCAGCGACGGGTTGGGCGCAACGATGTCCGCGCCCGACAGGTCGGCGCCGGTCTTCAGCGAAATGTTCAGCAGCCAGTAGAACGGAAACAGGCAGAACACGACGATCGCGGCGACCGACAGCCACAGCCACCACGGCGTGGCGGGACCCTTGGGCGGCTTGCGGCGGGCGGTCGCGACCTGGTCGGCCGTCCGGGCGGCGGGAACGGATGCAGCTTCCATGTCAGTCCTCCGACATCGCCTTGAGGTTTCCGCCGACGATCCGGATGTACGCGAAGGAGACGAACATCACGATCAGGAACGTGAGGATCGAGAGCGTCGCGCCCTCCCCGTAGAGGCGGTTCTCCTGGAACGTCCGAAACGCCATGAGCGACAGCGTCTCCGTCCCGTTGGCGCCGTTGGTGAGCACCTTCGGCAGGTCGAACGCGCGCAGCGCGTCCAGCGTGCGGAAGATGAGCGCCACGAGCAGCGCGGGCATCAGCAGCGGCAGCGTGATGCGCCGGAAGCGCTGCCAGGCGGTCGCGCCGTCGACCTTCGCAGCCTCGTAGACCTCCGACGGGATGACCTGCAGGCCCGCCAGCAGCAGGAGGGCCATGAACGGCGCCGTCTTCCAGACGTCGGCGAAGATCATGACCAGCAGCGCGTGGGGCTCCTCGCCCAGCCACACCGTGTCCGACCCCAGCAGCGTGTTCACGAAGCCGAGGTTTGGGTCGAAGATCGTCTTCCACATGATCGCGGTGACGACGGTGAGCACCGCCCACGGCACGAGGACGACCGTTCGCAGGAGTCCCTGGCCCTTGAACGCGGAGTGCATGATCAGGGCCATCGCCAGGCCGAGCAGCGTCTCGAGGATGATCGAGGCGATCGTGAAGATCACCGTGATCCGGGTGGCGCGCCAGAACTCGCTGTCCTTCAGCGCGTCGACGTAGTTGCCCAGCCCGAACGGCTCCGCCCAGCGCGAGACCCCGGCCTGGACGAGGCTGTACTCGTGCAGCGACAGCCAGATCGCGTAGATGATCGGCCACAGCGCGACGAGCGCGATGAGGGCCAGCGACGGCGCGACCATGAAGGCCGCGAGGCGGCGCTCCCCGACTCCTCGGGAGCGCCGCCTGGCCGGTCCGGCCGGGACGGACGCGGCCGCCATGGCTAGAAGGTGGCCAGCGCCTTGTCCATCTCGGACTGGGCCTTCTTGAGCGCCTCCTCAGGCGAGGTCTTGCCGGCCAGCGCCGCGTTGACGTTCTTGTAGATCGCCTGCGACACCTGCGGATAGACCGGCGAGACCGGCCGCGACGTGGCCTGCGAGATCGCGTCGCGCAGCTCCGTCGCGAACGCGTACTTCTTCTGGATGTCGGCGTCGTCGTAGGTCGCCTTCAGCGTCGAGGACTGCGAGAAGTCCAGCAGCTGGCGCTTCTGGTGCACGGCGCCGGTGATGAAGTCGATCCACTTCAGGGCGCCGCCCGGGTTCTTGGAGTAGACCGACACGACCTGGTTGTGGCCGCCCAGGATGCCGGCCTTGCCGCCGCCCTCGAACGCGGGGAAGGGCATGACGTCGAACTTGCCCTTGATGGCCTTGGCCTTCTGGCCGAGCGCGTAGGCGTACGGCCAGTTGCGCATGAACGTCGACCGGCCGCTCTCGAAGTAGCGGCGCGACTCCTCCTCCATGTACGTCGTCACGCCGCGGGCCGCGGTGCCCTTCTTGACGGCGTCGGCCATGAGCTTGAGCGCCGAGACGTTCTCGGGGGAGTTGATGACGGACGTCTTGCCGTCCTCGGACAGGACCTCGCCGCCCGCGGCGTACGCCAGCTCCAGGAAGTTGCAGGTCAGGCCCTCGTAGGGCGCGCCCTGGTAGACGATCCCGTCCTTCTGCTCGGCCTGCGCGTAGACCTCCTGCCACGTCGTCGGCTTGTCGGTGACCTGGTCGGTGCGGTAGTACAGGAAGCCCGCGTCGGTCTGCTGCGGCATGCCCCAGACCTTGTCGTCGAACGTGGCGGTGTCGAGCGTCGCCTCGATGAGCTCTTCGCGACGGGTGTCGACGTAGGCGGTGAGGTCGTAGAGCCACTTCTGCGACGCGAACTCCGCGGTCCAGACGACGTCGGCGGAGAAGACGTCGCACTCGCCCGACTTGGCCTCCTGGCGCTGCACGAACTGCTGGCGCTGCTCGTCGGCCGAGGTCGAGAACTCGAGGATCTTCGCGGTCACGCCGTTCTTCAGGGCGTTGAACGACTTGATCGCCGCGGTGACGTCGCCGCCGGTGTCCTTGCCCATGCAGACCGTGACGTTGCCCTTGGCCTTCTCCATCGTGCTGACGTCGATGGCCTTGGCGCCCTCGGTCGCGCCAGTGGATCCGCCGCCGTCGTCGTCGCTGCCACACGCCGCGAGCAATCCCCCGCCGGCCAGCACCGCAAGACACATCACCAGCATGAGACGCGTGGACACGTCACTCCCCCTCGTTTCGGATCAACCTGGACACGTGCGCGAGGTCGTCGGACGAGCGCCGACCGCGCCCGGCCCGTCGTGCGCCGCCGCTGCCCCGTGACCGGGCGCTCGAGCGCCACGCGTGCCGCGAGATCCGGCGATCATCCCCACAACCTCTCCTCACGGCGCGTTCCTTCCCGGATCGAGCGGAGGCGAACCTCCGACCACCGGATGCACATGTGCGCCCTATCCTGCGGCGCCATGACCGATAAGACCGATGTGGCAGCGGGAAGTCAAGTGCCCGCCTCCTGGTGGCGGGACGGCGTCCTGTACCAGATCTATCCGCGCTCGTTCGCCGACTCCGACGGGGACGGGATCGGCGACCTCGCCGGCATCCGCGCGCGGCTCGACCACCTGGCGTGGCTCGGCGTCACCGGGATCTGGCTGAACCCCACGATGCCGTCGCCCAACGACGACTGGGGCTACGACGTCGCGGACTACTGCGCGGTGCACCCCGACCTCGGCACGATGGACGACCTCGACGCGCTCATCGCCGCGGCGCGCGAGCGCGGCATCCGGGTCCTGCTGGACCTCGTCCCCAACCACACGAGCGACCGCCACCCGTGGTTCGTCGACGCGCTGACCGGCCGCGACGCGCCGGACCGCGACGTCTACGTCTGGGCGCCGCCCGGCGAGGACGGCGGCCCGCCGAACAACTGGATCTCGAACTTCGGCGGCTCGGCGTGGACGCTCCACGCGCCGACGGGCGAGTACTACCTCGCCCAGTTCCTGCCCACGCAGCCCGATCTGAACTGGGGCAACGACGAGGTCCGCGACCGCTTCGACGACATCCTGCGCTTCTGGTTTGCGCGCGGGGTCGCGGGCTTCCGGATCGACGTGTGCCACGCGATCGTCAAGGATCGCGAGCTGCGCGACGACCCGCCGGTGACGCCGCGGGACCACCGCGAGCTGCAGCACCGGACGGTCAAGCCCGTCTACTCGGCCAACCGTCCTGAGGTGCACGACGTCCTGCGCCGCTGGCGCGACGTCGCCGACGCGCAGTCGTCGTCGCGCGACGCCAACGGCGACACGCCGATCCTCGTCGGGGAGACGTACGTCCTCGAGCTCGACGAGCTCATGCCCTTCTACGGCACCGGCCGCGACGAGCTGCACCTCGCCTTCAACTTCCTCTTCGTCCACGCCGACCTCGACGCCGCCGAGATGCGCGCGATCGTCGAGGGCGTCGAGGCCGGGCTGCCGCCCGACGCCTGGCCGGTCTACACCGGCTCCAACCACGACGCCGGCCGCCTCGCCACCCGCTGGGCGATGGGCGACGAGCGGCGCGCGCGCGCGGCGCTGCTGATCCTGCTGACCCTGCGCGGGACGCCGTTTCTGTACTACGGCGACGAGCTCGCGCTGCCCGACGTCCCGCAGGACCCCGAGACCGCGCTGGACCCGGTGGCGCGGCGAACCGGCGACCCGTCCGACAACCGCGACGTCTGCCGCACGCCGATGCCCTGGACGGATGCGCCGGGCGGCGGGTTCACCACCGCCGCGGCGACGCCGTGGCTGCCGTTCGGCGACCTGGCCGCGCACAACGTGGCCGCGCAGCGGGCGGACCCCGCCTCGGCGCTGCACCTCGTGCGCGACCTGATCGCGCTGCGCCGGCGCACGGCGGCCCTGACGGCGGGCGCCTACGCGACCCTCGCCGCGCCCGACGGGGCCTGGGCCTACCGCCGCGGCGACGGCGACGGCATCGCCGTCGCGGTGAACCTCTGCGCTGCGCCGGTCACGGTGCCCGGCGTCGGCGGCCGGATCGCGATCGGGACCGACCGCGGGCGCGACGGCGACGCGGTCGACGGCGCGATCGAGCTGGGCCCGTGGGAGGGCGTCGTCGTCGCGCTGGGGTAGGCGCCGCCCGGCGTCACGACCGCCGGCGCGCCGGGGCGCCGATGTCAGGCGTCACGCCCCGAAACGCTACTGCGCGCGTGGGCGCGCCCTCATCCCCGAACGTCCGCGCCGGGCCGCGGGCGGGCGGCGGACTCCCCGCCCGCCCGCGAACCCCGCGATGACGGCTGGTACACCCGGCCGGAAGTTCTGCGAGATGGGTGTACTAGTAGAACTTGTGCGTGTCGTCCGGGATGAACGCCATCCCGAAGATCAGGCCGAGCATCAGCAGGGCGGCGATGATCGCCAACAAGAGCTTCGCGGGGGTCACCATGTGGTCATCTGCTCCCTTGAGTGTTGTGCGGCGCGTGCGAGCCGAGTCCCGCACGTCCCCAGCCGCGCAATCTATGTGCGACGGGCGCCCGGGAATGCGCCAGCTTGCACGTGGCGCGGCGCCGCTCGGCGCCACGGTCAGCGCAGCGCGACCGTGCGCCCGTCGAGGAAGTAGTCCGACGAGGAGATGAGCTCGTCGATCAGCGACTGCGGGACCTCGCCGTCGGTGGTGAGGATCATCACCGCGTGCGGCTGGTCGCCGTTGTTCGGCGCGTGGCCGACGGCGGCGGAGCCGATGTTGAACCCGCGCTCGCCGAAGAACGTTCCGACCCGGCCGATGACGCCGGGCCGGTCGACGTAGCGAAACAGCGTCAGGAACGGCTCGAGCTGGAGGTTGAAGCGCTGCCCCCAGGCCTGCAGCAGGTGCGGGCGGTTGCGGTTGCCGATCGTCGTGCCGGCGACCGTCGTGGGCCCCGAGCCGCAGTTGACCTTGACGCGCACGAGGTCGGTGAAGTCGTGCGCGGTCGTGCTCGACGTCTCGCTGACGCGGATGCCGCGCTCGTCGGCGAGCGCGTGCGCGTTGACCTCGTTGGCGGGCTCCTCGGTGTTGCCCTGCAGCACCCCGAGCAGGACGGCGGTGACGAGCGGGCGCGTGTCGCGCTCGGCGATCCGCCCCAGGCACTCGACCTCGATGCTCTCGATCGAGCCGCACAGGGCGAGCTGGGTGCCGAGCCGGCCGAGATGGCGGCACAGCGGCAGGAACGGGCCGAGCTCCTCCATGTCCTCGGGCTTGATCGTCGCCGCGTTGACGGCGGTGGTCACGCTGCCCCCTTGGAGGGCGGCGACGATCTGCTCGGCCGCCTGGTAGCCGGCGCGGTCGGTCGCCTCCGTGGTCGAGGCGCCGAGGTGCGGCGTGACGATGACGTTGGGATAGCCGAAGAGTGGGTGGTCGGTCATCGGCTCCGTGCGGAACACGTCGAGCGCGGCGCCGGCGACCTTGCCGCTGTCGAGCGCCGCCTTGAGGTCCTCGTCGACGATCAGCGACCCGCGCGCGACGTTGAGGATCCGCACCCCGTCGCGCATCTTGGCGAAGGCGCCGGCGTCGAGCCAGCCGTTGGTCTCGGGGGTGTTGGGCAGGTGCACGGTGATGAAGTCGGCCTGGGCGTAGAGCGCGTCGGACGTGTCGCACTTCGCGACGCCGGCGTTCTCGTACAGCTCGGCCGCCACGTAGGGGTCGTAGGCCACCACGTCCATCCCGAAGGCCCGCGCGCGGCTGGCCACGAGCTGGCCGATGCGGCCGAAGCCGAGCACGCCGAGCGTCTTGTCCATGAGCTCGGTGCCGGTGAAGCTCTTGCGCTCCCAGCGCCCCGCGGTCAGCGCGCCGTGGGCCTGCGGGATGTTGCGCGCGAGCGCGAGCAGCAGCGCCATCGTGTGCTCGGCGGCGGTGACGATGTTCGAGCGCGGCGCGTTGGCGACGATGATGCCGCGCTTCGTGGCGGCGGCGACGTCGATGTTGTCGATCCCGACGCCGGCGCGGGCGACCGCGCGCAGCTTGTCGGCGCGGGCGATCAGCGGCGCGTCGACCTGCGTCGCCGAGCGCACGAGGATGCCGGCGAAGTCGCCGATGCGCTCCTCGAGCTCCGCACGGGTCCAGTCGCTGCCGACCTCGACGTCGAAGCCGGCGGTCTTGAGCAGATCCAGGCCCGTCTCCCCCACGTTCTCGGCGACGAGCACACGGTCGCTCATGCCGCTGCCTCGGTGCGTTCGACGACCCAGTCGATGCACGCCGTCAGCGCGCGCACGTCATCGGGCTCGATCGCCGGGAACATCGCGACGCGCAGCTGGTTGCGACCGAGCTTGCGGTAGGGCTCGACGTCGACGATGCCGTTGGCGCGCAGCGTGGCGGCGACGCTCGCGGCGTCGACCTCGTCGGCGAGGTCGATCGTGCCGACGACGAGCGACCGCTTGGCCGGGTCGGCCACGAACGGCGTGGCGTAGGTGGACGCCTGCGCCCAGCCGTACAGCGCGTCGGAGGACTGCGACGTGCGCGCGACGCACCAGTCCAGGCCGCCGCTTGCGAGCATCCAGTCCAGCTGGTCGACGAGCAGGATGAGCGTGGCGAGCGCCGGCGTGTTGAGCGTCTGGTCCAGGCGCGAGTTGTCCAGCGCGGTCTGCAGGCGCAGGAACTCGGGGATCCAGCGTTCGGTCGCGTCGATCTCGGCGATGCGCTCGATCGCCGCCGGGCTCAGCAGCGCGAGCCACAGCCCGCCGTCGGAGCCGAGGTTCTTCTGCGGCGCGAAGTAGTAGGCGTCGGCCTGTGCGGCGTCCAGCGGCAGGCCGCCGGCCGCGGAGGTCGCGTCGACGAGCACGAGCGCGTCGTCGTTGCCGGCGGGCCGGGTCACCGGCACCATGACGCCGGTGGAGGTCTCGTTGTGCGCCCAGGCCACCGCGTCGGCGGCGGGGTCGGCGAGCGGCTGCGGCGCGTCGCCGGGATCGGCCTGCAGGACGATCGGGTCGCCGAGGAAGGGCGCGTTGCGGGTCACGTCGGCGAACTTGCGGCTGAACTCGCCGTACGTCAGGTGCAGCGCCCGGTCGCGCACGAGCGAGAGGGCGGCCGCGTCCCAGAAGGCGGTCGTGCCGCCGTTGCCGAGCGCGACCTCGTAGCCCGCGGGGGCGCCGAGCAGGTCGGCGATGGCGGCGCGCACGCGCGCGACGAGCGCGCGGACGGGCTGCTGGCGGTGCGAGGTGCCCAGCAGGGCGGCGTGCTCGCCGGCCAGCCGGGCCAGCGCGTCCGGGCGGACCTTGGACGGACCGCAGCCGAACCGGCCGTCGGATGGCTTGAGGTCGGCGGGGATGTTCAGCTGCGTACTCGTCGTCATGTGGGCAGACGTCCCAAGGTTCGCGGGTGCAGGTCAGGCCCAGGCGCGCGGCGGTGCTGCTCCGCCGCTCCCCGGTGGTGTGCTC
Source organism: uncultured Actinomycetes bacterium (assembly GCA_963709935.1). GTDB lineage: Bacteria > Actinomycetota > Thermoleophilia > Solirubrobacterales > Solirubrobacteraceae > CADCVQ01. The sequence goes on from CAVPYM010000015.1 coordinate 36,988, forward strand.
CACCCGAACGCCAGTCGCGACGGCCCGACCGAGTCTAGTGCACCGTCCCCCGAGGGAACGGTGCGCTGTGGGTCGGGCCGTCGCGGCCGGTTGGCGCGTCTGCGCGCCCTCAGACGTCCTACGGACGCGACAGGCCGAACGCGTAGCTGCCGCTGCCCCGGTAGGAGTAGACGCGCCAGTAGTACGTGCCCGACGTGCCGTCGTACGTGACGCTCTCGGTTGAGCTCGGGCCCTCCGAGACGGCGACCCGCGACCACGACCCGAAGATGCTGCGCCTGTAGAGCGCCAGGTCGAAGTCCGCCGCCGCGGGTCCGGTCAGACAGCCGCGGTGGGTGCCGGCGGCGGCCGCGTAGCCCGACGAGCTGGGCAGCTGGTCGTAGTCGTTCGTCGCCGACAGGGTGCCGTTGAACAGCTGCGCCAGGCCGCACGGCGTGGTCGGCGGCGGTGGTGGTGGCGGCGGCGGCGGCGGTGGTGGCGGCGGTGGCGGCGGCGGTGGCGGCGCCGTCCCGGGCTGCGTGTTGAGCAGCCGGTTGGGCGAGCCGGTCCCCGGGTTCGTGACCTTGCTGGGCGTGGCGCCGAGGATGACCGCCGCGTTGACGGCGGCGGGCAGCGCGGCCGGCGTGGCCTGCAGGATCAGCGCCGCGGCCCCGGCCACGTGCGGGGTCGCCATCGACGTGCCGCTGATCGTGTTCGTCGCGGTGTTCGAGGTCCGCCACGCCGACGTGATGTTCGTGCCCGGCGCGAAGAGGTCCAGGCATGTGCCGTAGTTCGAGAACGACGAGCGCGCATCGGTCGACGTCGTCGCACCGACGGTCAGCCCCTCGGCGGTGCGCGCCGGCGAGGAGTTGCAGGCGTTCGTGCTCTCGTTGCCGGCCGCCAGCGCGTACGTCACGCCGTCGGCGATCGAGTTGCGCACCGCCTGGTCCAGCGACGAGGCGACGCTGCCGCCGAGGCTCATGTTCGCCACCGCGGGCGCGCCGGCGGCGTGGTTGGCGGTGACCCAGTCGATGCCCTGGATGACGCCGGAGATCGGACCGCTGCCCTGGCAGTTGAGTACCCGCACGGCGACGAGGCTGACGCCCTTGGCGACGCCGTACGTCGATCCGCCGACCGTGCCGGCGACGTGCGTGCCGTGACCGTTGCAGTCATCCGCCGCCCCGCCGTCGATCGAGTCCAAGCCCGATGTCGCGCGGCCGCCGAAGTCGGTGTGCGTCGTGCGGATGCCGGTGTCGATGATGTAGGCCTTCACACCCGCGCCGGTGGCGTTGTAGTTGTAGGTCTGGTTGAGCGGCAGGTTGAGCTGGTCGATGCGATCCAGCCCCCACGTGGCGTTGAGCTGCGTCGCGTCGATCGAGACGATGGCGTCGGGCTCGACGTACGCGACGTCCGGATCGGTGCGCACGTCGGCGAGCGCGTCGCTGGACAGCTCGGCGGTGAAGCCGTTGAGCGCCTGGCGGTACTGGCGGTGGACGCGGCCCCCGCGGCCGCGGGCACGGCGTTCGACGCGGTCGGCCGCCGCGGCGCCCTTGCCGTTCTTCAGCACGACGATGTACTGGTCCTGGACGACGGGGCCGCCGGCGGGCTGCAACGGTGCCGGCGCGGACTGGGCGAGCGCGCTCGCAGGGGCGGTGGCCAGCGCGATGGCGGCGACCGTGATCGTTCGTGCGCAGCGCGCACGGCGGGAAGGCATGCGGTGGGTTCCTCTCGACATGGGTAGGCGGTGGGACGTCCCGGCGATCGGCGTCGACGGATCCGTCGGGGAGCTATGGATTCGGGTGGGAGCGGCCGCGCGCAAGGACTCGGGCTCGGGTCAGGGTCTGGACCAGGCCGGGATCGTCACGGTGGCCGGCGCGGACTGCGCGAGTTGCGTGGTGGGGCCGCGGCCCAGCGCGAGCGCCGCCACCGTCGTGGCCTGAGCGCTGCGCGCCTTCCGTGAGAACATCCGCTTCATCCTTCCGCAACAGGTCTGGGGCGCCACCCGCCCCAGACGAGCGTAGACAACCCCGCTGCGAACCGGAAGGGGGAACCGTCGTCCCCGCCCCGATGCTCGCCGCGCCCGGAGCGGCAGGTGTCGGCGGATCGCGGCCCGCCTACTCGTTGAACTCGGTGTCGATCCAGTCCATCATCGAGCGCAGCTCCTTGCCCGTCGTCTCGACCTGGCCCGCCGCCTGCTCGGCGCGCATGCGCTTGAAGTTCTCCTGGCCGGCGCGGTTCTCGGCGATCCACTCGCGCGCGAAGTCGCCGTTCTGGATCTCCGTGAGGATCTGCTTCATGGTCGCCCGCGTGTCGTCGGTGATGATGCGCTTGCCGCGCGTGTAGTCGCCGTACTCGGCCGTGTTGGAGATCGAGTAGCGCATTCCTGCCAGCCCTTTCTCGTACATGAGATCGACGATGAGCTTGAGCTCGTGCAGGCACTCGAAGTACGCCATCTGCGGGTCGTAGCCGGCCTCGACGAGCGTGTCGAACCCGGCCTGGACGAGCTCGGAGGCGCCGCCGCAGAGCACCGCCTGCTCGCCGAAGAGGTCGGTCTCGGTCTCGTCCTTGAACGACGTCTCGATGACGCCGCCGCGGGTGCAGCCGATCCCCCGCGCATAGGCGAGCGCCAGCGCCTGGGCCTGGCCGCTGGCGTCCTGCTCGACGGCGATCAGGCCGGGGACGCCGGATCCCTCGAGGTACTGGCGGCGGACGAGGTGGCCGGGGCCCTTCGGCGCGATGAGCGCGACGTCGACGCCGGGCGGCGGCTGGACCTCGTCGTAGTGGATCGAGAAGCCGTGGCCGAAGAGCAGCATGTTGCCCTCGGCGATGCCGTCCTTGACCGCGCCCTCGTAGACCTCGCGGTGCAGCTCGTCGGGGACGAGCATCATCACGAGGTCGCCGCGGCTGGCGGCGTCGGCGACGCCGAGCACCTCGAGGCCGTGCTCGGCGGCCTTGGCGGCCGAGGCCGAGCCCTCACGCAGGCCGACGACGACGTCGACGCCCGAGTCCTTGAGGTTGAGCGAGTGGGCGTGGCCCTGCGAGCCATAGCCGATGATGGCGACGGTCTTGCCGTCGAGGAGGGTGAGATCTGCGTCGTCGTCGTAGTACATGGCGCGGGATGCTAGTGCGCGTCTGGGCTCAGGCGCCGGCCGCCGCGACGTGCGTGAGGCCGGGCAGCGCCACCGCGCCGTCGCCGGCCACGTACTCGGCCAGGCGCGCGTCGACCGCGTCGCGCAGGTCGTCGCGCTGCGCCGGGGTCAGCGCGACGACGTAGGCCGCGAGGGTCGTCGAGATGTCCAGCTGCGTGTCCCACCAGTCGTCGAGGCTCGCAAAGCGCATGACCAGCGGGACCTGCTCGACGACGATGTCCGCGAAGCCGGTCTCCTGGAGCAGCTCGACGATCCGCTGCGGGTCGCGCAGGGCGAACATGTTCGGCTCGTCGGGGTCAGGCGGGTCGATCGCGCCCATCGCGACGAGCTCGGCGAGCGGGCCCGACGCCCACGGGTTCGCCTGCGGGTCGGCCCACGCGGCAAGCGCGAGCCGGCCGCCGGGGCGCAGGACGCGCCGCGTCTCGCGCAGCGCCGTCGCCGGGTCGGCCAGGAGCATGTAGACCCAGCGGGCCAGGACGCCGTCGACGTCGGCGGCCGCCAGGTCGATCCACTCGGCGTCGATCGGGCGAAACTCGACGTTGGCGATCTGCAGCTCGGCGGCGCGCGCCCGCGCCTGCTCGAGCATCTCCTCGACGACGTCGGAGCTGATCAGCGTGCCGCCGGGCTCGATCAGCTCGGCGGCGAGAAAGCCCGTGTCGCCCGGCCCGGCGGCGAGCTCGAGCACGCGATGGCCGGGCTGGGGGTCGATCGCGTCCACCATCCAGTGCGATACCGGCGCGAACGCCGCCTGCAGGACGCTGCGATGGGCGCCCCAGGCGCCGGCGGCCTGCGCCCAGCGCTCGCGGCTGGTCGCGCGGTACTGCTCGGGATCGGGGGCCGGCGGCACCGGCGCGCCTACTTCAGCGTGAACTGCACGATGCGGCGCTTCGGCGGCGCCGAGTTGCCGAAGGCGCCGCCGGTGTCGATGCCGTAGGCGCTCATGCGATAGCGGCCCTTGACGAGCTTGATCGAGCGGGCGACGGTGTACGTCCACTTGCCCGACTTCAGCTTGGCGTTGACGAGTACCGGCTGGGCGCACGGCGCCTTGACGAGGCCCCGCTTCTTGTCCAGCCAGGTGCAGGTCTTCTTCGTGCCGGTGACCTTCTGGATCGTGAGGATGACGTTCTTGACCCCGGCGACGGCCTTCGCGGTGCCGGTGAAGGAGATCGTCGCGCGCCCGCGCTGCTTGTGCCCCTTGCGCCGCTTCGCCAGCAGGGCGATCGTCGCGCGCGGCTTGGGCCTCGTGATGACGACGGCGGGCGCGCTGCCGGGCGCGAGCGCGACGGGCGTCGTCGCCGGCTCGCTCGCCGCGCCCTGGCGGTCGACGACGACGAGCTGCGCAACGACCGCACCGGCCCCCCCATAGATGTGATCGACCGTCGGGACCGCCGTCGTCTCGCTGGTCCCGTCGCCGAAGCTCCAGCGGTACTCGGCGATCCCGCCGCCGAGGCCGGCCTCGCGGTCGACCGAGCCCGAGCCGTCGAACGTCACCGGGATCGAAGCGCGCGGCGTCGGGGTCTTCACGGCGATGGCGGCCGTCGGTGCGGTGTTGCCGAACTCGTCGGCGCCGAGGTCGCTGGACGCGCCGGCGGTGCGCGGCTGGCCGTCGACGTCGGTGGTCGACTCGCCCGCGGTGATCTGGCCCTTGTCGATCACGGGGGCGTCGGCGCGCAGGTGGTAGTTGCGCCTGGCGGGATTGACGAAGAGCGCGTCGGCGGCCGTCGTCCGGTCGGTCCGGGTGAGCGCGAGCGTCGCCATGTTCGGCGGCACGACCGGAGCGAGCAGGCCGGCGCTGGCCTTCGTCGGCGTCGCCCCCTGGACGATCGCGTCGGTCGCGGTCATCGTGATGTTGCCCTGCGAGGACAGCAGGCCCGACGCGCCGCTGGAGTCCAGCGAGATCGCGGTCGCCGCGCCGGCGACCGTGACGTGGCGCGCCGCGATGCTCGCCGCGCCGGCGGAGAGCAGCGTGCCGACCCCGGTCCTGACGGCCAGCCCGATGCCGCTCGCGCCGCCGCTGATGATGCTCGAGTCGATCGTCAGCCCGGCGCCGGCCGTGCCGAGCGCGATGTCGACGCCGGTGGCGCCCGCGGCCGCGGCCAGCACCGAGCTGCGGATGAGCTCGTTGCCCCCGCCGCCGGCGATCGACAGCCCCGGGCCGTCGGTGCTGAGCAGCACCGCGTCGCGCACGGCGACGCCGGCGCCGCTCGCCGCGACAGCGGGTCCGCCACCCGCGGGCGCCGCGACGATGAGCTTCTGCAGCACGCTCGGCGCGCCCCCGCCGCTGAAGGTCAGCGTGCCGTTGACGACCACGCCGGGCGACTCCGTCGAGCCCGTCACGGTGACGTTGCCCGCCGCGAACGCCGCACTCTCGGTGTAGGCGCCCGGCGCGATCTGGACCGCGTCGCCCGCGCCCGCGGCGCCGGCCGCGGCCGCGATCGTGCCGCAGGCGGTGTCGGCGCCGCCGCACGCGCCGGCACCGGTCGCGACCGTGAAGGTCGCCGCGCGCGCCGCCGCGGGCGCCGCGAGCGCGGCGACCACGGCGGTGAGTGCGACGACCCGGCGGCGCGTGGCTATGACGGGCTCACCTCGCTACTTGCGGACCGTGAAGCTCAGCGTGGTGCCCTTCGGGGCCGAGTTGCCGAACGCGCCGGTCGTGTCGACGCCGTAGGCCGAGATCTTCCAGCGGCCCGGCGACAGCGGCCGCGTCGTCGGCACGTTGTAGGTCCACTCGCCGCCCGCACTGTCCTTGACGAGCCGCGCCGTGATGAGCTTCGGCTTCGAGCAGGAGACGAGGCGCAGCCCCTTCGAGGCGTCGTAGAAGCGGCACTTCGTCTTCGACCCACCGGTCGAGCCGGTCTTCTGCAGCGTCACCAGGACCCGCTGCATGGTGCCGGACGCGGCCTTCGACAGGCCGGCGATCTGGATCTTCGTGCGGGCGCGCTTGCGCGTCTTGACCTTCTTGCCGTTCTTCGTGACGGTCTTCGTGGTCGTCGTGAACGTGCGGAACGTCTGCTTGGACTTCGGCTTGACGATCGCGACCGCCGGCGGCGTGCCGTTGGCGAGCTTGAAGGTCACCGCGACCTCCGGGCTGGCGATGCCGGTGCTGTCGATGACGACGAGCCCGGCGGCGGCGTCGCCCTCGGCGGCGAACGCGTGCTGCACGAACGGCTGCGACGTGTTCGTCGCGGTGCCGTCGCTGAAGCGCCAGCGGTACTCGGCGATCGCGTTGCCGTCGCGGTCGCTGGAGCCGCGGCCGTCGAACGTCAGCTGCTGCGTCGAGCGCGGGTTGGGGGTCGCGAGCTTGATGTCCGCGGTGGGGGCGGCGTTGTTGAACTCGTCCGCCCCGAGGTCCGTCGGCGCCGTCGCGCGGTCCTCGCCGTCGATGTCGGTCGCGGACTCGCCCGTCGTCACGCTGCCCTGGCCGATCGCGGCGGCGGCGTCGGGGCGCAGGCGGAAGTTGGCCTTCTGCGGGTTGACGAACAGCGTGGCGGGGTCGGCCGTCTCGAGCGTGCGGACCTTCTCGAGCGTGGCCGTGTTCGAGCCGAGCGGCGGTATGCCCAGGGTCCCGGGGAAGTTCTCGACCCGGTTGTTGAGGGCGATGGAGTCGCTCACCCGGGCGGTGATGTTCCCCGTGTTGCCCAGCACGGTGCGCGAGTTGTTGGCGTCGATGTCGATGCCGTTGGTCGACCCCGCGGCGGTGATGTGACGCAGCGTGAGGTTGATGTCGCCGGCGCGGCGGCCGGCGAGCGCCTCGACCTCGTTGTTGCGCGTGAGGGCGCGGATGCCGGCGCCGCCGCCGTAGAGGATCGAGGAGTCGACGGTGACGTCGACGCTCGGGTCGTCGGGTCCGGTCTGCACCTGGATCGCGCCCGTCGCCTGGCCGCCGGTGGCGACCGCGGTGCGGACGATCTTGTTCGCCGTGCCGCCCGTGATGAAGATCCCGAAGCCGTCGCGGCTGATCGCGACGGCGTCGCTGAGCTCGAGGCCCGACAGGCCGCTCACGTAGATGGCGGGAGCCGCCGACGTGCCCTGGCTGACGGCGACCTTCGACATCTTCGAGACGCCGCCGGTGTTGCCGCGAAACTCGATCGTGCCGTTGATCACGGCGCCGAGATCACCGTTGATCGTCACGCCGCCCGTCGTGAAGATGGGCGACGGGTACGTGCCGGTGGCGAGGTTGAACACGTCGCCCGGCGCCGCGATCGCCGCCGCCTCGACGAGCCCGCCGCAGGCGAGGTCGCCGGGGCCGCAGGCGCCGTCACCGGCCTTGACGGTGTACGTCGCCGCATGCGCCGCGGCAGGGGCGGCGAGCGCCGCCACCGCGGTGGCGACAAGGATCGACGAGCGACGGCTCAGGCGTGACATTCATTCCTCCAAAGATCGGCGCAACAGCTTCCCTGAGACCGTTCTCGGTAGCTCGTGGGTGAATCGGAAGACTCTGGGCACCTTGTAGCCCGCGAGTCGGATACGACAATAACCACGCAGCTCGTCGTCTGTTGCGGTCTGCTCGCCCCGAAGGACGACTGTTGCGACCACCCGCTCGCCCCATTCGGCGTCCGGCGCGCCGTGCACCGCGGCCTCCGCGACCGCGGGATGACCCTCGAGGACGGCCTCGACCTCGGCCGGCGCCACGTTCTCACCACCGGTGATGATCGTGTCCCCCGCGCGACCGGTGACGGTGAGAACGCCCGCGGCGTCGAGCGCGCCCTCGTCGCCGGTGTGCAGCCAGCCGTCGGCCGACAGCGCGGCGGGCGCGACCGTCGGCCCGGCGACGAGGATCTCGCGGCCGGCGCCGATCCGCACGCGCGTGCAGAAGAGGGGCGGGCCGCCGGTCGTGACCTGCGAGCAGGCCTCGGTCAGGCCGTAGGTGGCGAGGGTCGGCACCCCCGCGGCGGCCGCCCGCTCGAGCAGCGTCGCCGTCACCGGCGCGCCGCCGACCAGCGCGGCGCGCAGCTGCGGCGGGTGGCGCAGGCCCGCGTCGAGCAGCCGCGCGAGCGTCGTCGGCACCACCGAGACGAGTGTCGCGCGGGTGGCGATCTCGTCGGCGGCGGCCTCGGCTGCGAAGCGCTCGTGCAGGACGACCTTCGTGGCGTAGATCGCGCTGCGCACGAGGATCGACAGGCCGCCGACGTGCGACAGCGGCAGCGTGCACAGCCAGACGTCGTCGCGCCGGACGCCGAGCGCCACGCCCGAGCCGAGCGCGCTCCACAGCCAGTTGCCGTACGTCAGCGCCACCGCCCGCGGCCCGCTCGTCGTGCCCGAGGTGTGGACCACGATCGCCGTCGCCCGCAGGTCGTGCGTGCCGGACAGGGGTGCGGCGACGTCCGCGAGCCCGTCGAGCGGACGGCTGACCACCGTCGCGCAGCTCGCCGCCTGGGCGCGCCGCGCGTCGGCCTTCAGGCGCCGGTCGATCGGCACCGCCACCGCGCCGAGCAGCAGGCAGCCGTGCAGGGTCTCGACGAAGGCGCGGCGCGCCGGCAGCCCGATCGCCACGCGGTCGCCGGGGCGCACGCCGAGCGCGCTGAGGCGCTGGGCGGCCAGCGTCGCCGCCGCGTGCAGCTCGGCGTAGGTCAGCGCGCCGTCGTCGGCGCGCAGCGCGACGTGGTCGGGCCGGGTCCGAGCCGCCCGGTGCAGCCAAGCTTCGACGAGCATCTGTGCAGGGAAACTAACCTGCACGGCATGGCGATCGAGTGGACGGCGGGCGAGGGCGCGTACACCGACATCCGCTACGAGCTCAGCGGCGACGGCATCGCGAAGATCACGATCGACCGGCCGGAGGTGCGAAACGCCTTCCGGCCGCAGACGATCGTCGAGATCTCACAGGCGCTCGAGCGCGCCCGCGAGGACACCTCGGTGGGCGTGATCGTGCTCACCGGCGAGGGCGAGCTGGCCTTCTGCTCGGGCGGCGACCAGAACGTCCGCGGCGACACCGGCTACCTCACCGAGCCCGGCAAGCCGGGCGCCATCGGGCGCTTCCACGTCACCGACCTGCACATCCAGATCCGCCGCCTGCCCAAGCCGGTCGTCGCGATGGTCGCGGGCTTCGCGATCGGCGGCGGGCACGTGCTGCACCTCGTCTGCGACCTGTCGATCGCGGCCGACAACGCGCGCTTCGGCCAGGTCGGCCCGCGCGTGGGCTCCTTCGACGGCGGCTTCGGCGCCGGCCTGCTGGCCTCGCTCGTCGGGCCCAAGAAGGCCAAGGAGATGTGGTTTCTCTGCCGCCAGTACGACGCCGGCGAAGCGCTCGCGATGGGGCTCGTCAACACCGTCGTGCCGCTGGCGTCGCTGGAGGACGAGACCGTCGCCTGGTGTCACGAGATGCTCGCGATGTCGCCGTTCGCGCTGCGCCTCGTGAAGGCGAGCTTCAACGCCTCCGAGGACGGCTTCAGCGGCATCCAGCAGCTCGCCCACGACGCCAACCTCCTGTTCTACGAGAACGCCGAGGCCCAGGAGGGGCGCGACGCCTACCGCGAGAAGCGCCGCCCGGACTTCTCGAAGTTCCCCAAGCGCCCGTAGAGTTGCGCCGCACGCGCCGCCGCACCCACTAGGTTCCCGCACATGGCCGCCACCGCCTCCAGCACCTCGTCGCTGCGCATCTGGCTCATGGCCGCGCGGATCCGCACGCTGCCGGCGGCGGTTGCCCCGGTGCTCGTCGGCACGTCGCTGGCCGGCGCGGCGGGGATCTTCCGCGTCGGGCCGTTCGTCGCCGCGCTGCTGGGCTCGATCCTCATCCAGATCGGGACGAACCTCGCCAACGACTACTCCGACGCGCGGCGCGGCGCCGACAGCGACGACCGCCTCGGCCCCGTGCGGGTGACCGCGGGCGGGCTCGTGCCGCCGCGCCAGGTGCTGATCGCCACGTACGTGACGTTCGGACTCGCCGTCGTCTGCGGCCTGTACCTCGTCTACGCCGCGGGCATCGAGCTGCTGTTCGTGGGCGCGGCCTCGATCGCCGCCGGCGTCCTGTACACGGGTGGGCCCAAGCCCTACGGCTACGAAGGCCTGGGCGAAGTCTTCGTCTTCCTGTTCTTCGGCGTCGCCGCGGTGTCCGGCTCGACGTTCGCCCAGATCGAGGCCTGGCCGGCGGAGGCGTTCGTGCTGGCCGTCCCGGTCGGGCTGCTGGCCGCGGCGATCCTCGTCGTCAACAACATCCGCGACATGGACTCCGACAAGCGCGCCGGCAAGCGGACGCTGGCGGTTCGCCTCGGTCGCGAGCGCGCGCGCACGGTGTACGGGCTGATGCTCTACGTCCCCTACCTGGTCGCGCCGCTGCCGTGGCTGCTGGGTCCGCTGTCGCCGTGGGTGCTGGCGTGCTGGCTGACGCTGCCGCTCGCCGTTCGCCTCGCGCGCACGGTGCGCACGCACGCCGACGGCCCCACGCTCAACGAGGCGCTCGCCCAGACGGGGATGCTGCAGCTCGCCTTCTGCGTCCTGCTCAGCGCGGGCGTGCTGGCGAGCTAGCCCGGCGCGGCCGCCGCACCGCCGATGCGCGTCACGATCGAAGGGCGCACGCTGCGCTTCCGCAGTCCCGTGCAGACCTCCTACGGGCCGATCGACCGGCGCGAGATCTTCGAGCTCGAGCTCGCCGGCGAGGACGGCGTGCCCGGCCGCGGCGAGGCGGCGCCGCTGGAGGACTACGACGGCGTGTCGTCCGCCCGCGCGCGCGCCGCGCTCGAGGCCTACCGCACGGTCATCGAGGACAGCGACGACGGCCGGCCCGGCGGCGAGCTGCTGGACGCCTGCCGCGCCGCGGACGACCTGCCGCAGGCGCTCGCCGCCGTCGACATGGCGCTGTGGGACCGCGCCGGGCGGCGGTCCGGGCGGCCCGTGGCGCGGCTGCTGACCGACGACGGCCTCGACGAGGTCGCGGTCAACGCCACGATCGGCGCCACCGACCGCGCCGGGGCCGCGGCGAGCGCCGAGGCGGCGCGCCGGGCGGGCTTTCGCTGCGTGAAGCTCAAGGTGGGGATCGGCGACGACGCCGGCCGTGTCTCCGCGGTGCGCGCCGCGCTCGGGCCGCAGCCGCTCTTGCGCCTGGACGCCAACGGCGCCTGGGACGTCGAGCAGGCCGCGCACACCATCCCGGCGCTCGCCGCGGCGGGCCTGGAGCTCGTCGAGGAGCCCGTCCACGGGATCGGCCCGCTGCGCGAGCTGCGCGAGCGCGTCGCCGTGCGCATCGCGATGGACGAGACCGCGGCCGTGCCGGGCGCCCTGGCCTCCGGCGCGGCGGACGCGGTCTGCCTCAAGCTCGGGCGCTGCGGGGGCATCTCCGGGCTATTGGCCTGCGCGACGCTCGTGCGCGCGTCGGGCGCCGAGGCGTACGTCGCGTCGACGTTCGACGGACCGCTCGGGATCGCCGCGGCGCTGCACGCCGCGGCGGCGCTGCGCATCGAGGCGGCCTGCGGCCTGGCCACGCTCGACCTCTTCGCGGACTGCGAGCACACGCTGGTCGTGCGCGACGGGGCGATCGCGGTCCCGTGCGGCCCGGGGCTGCTGGGATGACGCGCCTGGCCCTGCGGATCGCCGCCGCCGCCCTGCGCCGGCCGCCGACGCGCGTCCACTACGGCGAGCATGCGCGCCAGGTGGCCGACCTGCACACTCAAGCCGGCGCGGGCGCGCACCCGGTCGTCGTCGTGCTGCACGGCGGCTACTGGCAGCCGCCCTACACGCGGCTCATCATGCGCCCGCTGTGCCTGGACCTCGTGCGCCGCGGCTACGTGGCGCTGAACGTCGAGTACCGGCGCCTGGGCAAGGAGGGCGGCGGCTGGCCGCAGACCTTCCAGGACGTCGCGGCGGCGATCGACCACCTCGCGGCGCTGGACGACGCGGCGCTCGACCTCGACCGCGTGACGCTGCTCGGCCACTCGGCCGGCGGTCAGCTGGCGCTGTGGGCGGCCGGGCGGGCCGGGCTGCCCCCGGGCGCCCTGGGCGCGGCGCCGGCGATCCACCCCGTCGGCGTCCTGGCGCTGGCCGCCGTCAGCGACCTCGAACGGGCGGGCACAGCCGCGCGCGAGCTGCTCGGCGGCGGTCCGGCCGTGGTCCCGGGACGCTGGGCGCAGGCCGATCCGATGCGTCGCCTTCCGCTCGACGTGCCGGTCGGGCTCGTCCACGCCGTCGACGACGAGACGGTGGAGGTGGAGCGCTCGCGCGAGTACGCCGCGGCGGCTCGCGCGGCGGGGGGCGTCGCCACGCTCACCGAGGCGCCGGGCGGGCATCGCGATCCGATCGACCCGTCCACCCGCGCGTGGGCGGCCGCCGCCGCGTGGCTGGACGCCAACCTAGCGCGGTATGCGAGCCCGTAGCGCGAGGACCCGCCGCGCCTGCTCGCGCAGCAGGCTCCCCTCGAGGCGCCCGTCGCGCGCGGCCGCCAGCAGCCCCTCGGCCGCCTGCGCGCCGGCCGTGTAGCTCGAGGAGAACAGCGGCAGGTCGATGCCGGCCTCGACGGCGAGCACGGCGCGGCGGCGGTGGGAGCCGAAGGAGGCGACCGCGGGCGTGCCGAGATCGTCGGTGATGCTCACGCCGCGAAAGCCGAGGCGCTCGCGCAGCTCGCCGTCGATCCAGCGCCGCGAGAACGCGGCGGGCAGCTCGTCGAGCGCCGGGTAGACGGCGGTGGAGACCATGACGGCGTCGACGCCCGCGCCGATCAGGCGTTCGAACGGCGCCGCGTCGACGCTGCGCAGCGTCTCCAGCGGCGTGTCGATCCGCTGCGCGGCGTTGTCGGTGTTGATCGCCGCGGCGCCGAAGCCGGGGAAGTGCTTGGCGGTCGCGCGCACGCCGCCCGCGCGCAGGCCGCGGGCGAACGCGCCGGCGCGCGCGCCGACGTCCGCCGAGGAGCGCCCGTAGGTGCGCCGCTCGCGTTGCAGGGCGGCGCCGGGGCGACCGACGTCCGCGACCGGGGCGAGGTCCATGTTCGCGCCCGCGCTGCGCAGGGTGCGCGCCGCGGCGCGGCCGTCGGCGCGCGCCTGCTCGGCCGACGTGACGCTCGCGGCGGCGCGTGCCGGAGCACCGGGGATGCGGCGCACGGGCCCGCCCTCCTGGTCGACCATGACGATCAGCGGGGCTCGCAGGCCCGCGGGGCGGCGGATCTCCTGCAGGCTGCGCATCGTGGCGCGCACCTGGTCGATGGAGCGCACGTTGCGCGCGAAGAGGATCACGCCGGCCGCCTCGCCGCGCGCGATCCGGCGGCGCAGGGCGGGCGCGGGCTGCAGGCCGTCGTAGGCGAAGATCATGTGCTGGCCGACCGCCTGGCGGAGCGTCAGCGCGGGCGCGTCCGCGCTGCCGGCGACGGTCGGCGGACCGAGCACGCCGAGCGCCAGCATCGCCGCCACGAGGAACCTGAGCATGCGGGCGCGGCTACCCGAGCCCGCGACACTGCGGACAGGCCGCGGCTTCCTCGTCGAGGTTCCAGCCCGCCGCCTCGAGGTCCTTGCGCCGGTGCTCGGCCGGCTCGCGGCCGCAGATCGAGCAGCTGCCCTGCCAGCGGCCGCGACCGCGCCCGCCGCCCCGGCCGCGCAGGACCTTGCCGAGCGTGGCGCGGGCGTGGACCGGCGGGGCCTCGGCGTCGGGCTCGTCGGCCCAGGGCGACGGCGGCGCCGGTGGAGGCGGCGGCAGCGCCGTGGCCGACCCTTCCACCGCCGGCCGGTCGAACTGCTCGTCGTCGCCGGGCACGTCGCTCGCGTCCGCGTCGTACAGCTCCTCGGAGTCGTAGAGGAAGTCGTCGAATCCGGTCAGCAGGTCGTCGTCGCCGGCGGCGTTGGCCTCGGCGGCGGGGTCGGCGTCGTCGCCGGCGGCGTTGGCCTCGGCGGCGGGGTCGGCGTCGTCGCCGGCGGCGTTGGCCTCGGCGGCGGGGTCGGCGTCGGCGTCGGCGGCGTTGGCCTCGGCGGCGGGGTCGGCGTCGTCGTCGGCCGGCGAAGCGGCAGCGAGCGCGGGGTCGGCGAACTCGTCGAGGTCCCCGTTGGCGGACGGCCGGGTGTTGGCGCCGGCCTCCCTCGCTGCGCCGGGCTGCCACGCGGCGAGATCTGCCTCGGATCGGCCCCCGCCGTCCGGGCGGGCGGCCGGCTTGGCACTCAGCGGGGGCTCGTCGAGGTCGAACTCGGGCGCCCCGGCGTCGAGCTCCGGCGGCTGCACGCCGGCGCCGTTCGCGCCGGCGTCCGCGACCGGACCGGTGGTGTCCGGCGTGTCTGCCTTGCGGCGGTTGTCGCGCAGCGCGGCCGGGATCCAGTCCGCCTCGGCCTCCTCGCGGCCGTCAGCCGACTCGGCGCCGCTCAGCGAGGGGTCGTCGGTTGGCTCGTCGCCGCGGGGTGAGGCGTCGGTGACGACGGGCTCGTCGTTGACGGGTGGGGGCGCTTCCACGAGCTCCCGGGTGACGGGCGGCGGTTCCCCGGCGACGGGCTCCTCCGCGACGACTGGGATCTCCTCGACGACAGGCTCCGGGGCGATGGGTGGCGGCTCCTCGACGACCGGCTCCTCCCCAACGGACGAAATCGCCCCGACGACCGGCTCCCCCCCAACGGACGAAATCGCCCCGACGACCGGCTCCCCCCCAACGGACGGAACCTGCCCGACCGGCTCCCCCCCAACGGACGGAACCTGCCCGACCGGCTCCCCCCCAACGGACGGAACCTCCCCGACGACCGGCTCCTCCCCAACGGACGGAACCTGCCCGACCGGCTCCTCCCCAACGGACGGAATCTGGCCGACCGGCTCCTCCCCAACGGACGGAATCTGGCCGACGACCGGCTCCTCCCCAACGGACGGAATCTGGCCGACGACCGGCTCCTCCCCGACAGGTGGGATCTCCTCGACGACCGGCTCCTCGGCAACCGGTGAGACATCGTCGCCAAGCTCCCCGCCGCCCCGAGCGAAATCATCGAGGGGGTCCTCACCGGTGGACTCCGTCGCCTCGTCCTCCTCGAGCGGCGGCGGCGGCGGCTCGGGCAGGGCCTGCAGCTCGCCGACCGCGCGACGGATCTCGTCGCGCGTGTCCGCGAGTGCCTGACGGGTCTGCTCCAGGGCGGCGGCGAGTTCGGCGATCTGCCGGCTCTGCGCGTCGAGGGCGGCGACCTGCTCGGCGATGATCGCCTGGGCGTCGGCCTCGGCGTCGGCGCGGGTGGCGATCCGCCGCTCGAGCTCGTTGCGCAGGCGCTCGGCCTCGGCGCGGGCATCGAGGACCTGCTGCTTGAGGTAGGTCACCATCTGCGCGACGTCGGCGGCGGCGGCCGGTGCCGCCGCGGACGCCGGATCAGCGGCAGGCGCGGCAGCCTCGGCCGGTGCCTCCTGCGGCGCCGCGCCGTCGTTGGCGTAGATCGTCACCACCTCGTTCGCGGTCGCATCGCGCAGCGACGGCGCAACCGCCAGCGCCACGTCGGCCAGTCGCGCCTCGATGGCATCGCCCACCTCGGCGTCGAGCTTCGCGTAGCCGAAGTCGCGCAGCAGCCGGTCGACCTTGAGCTTCGCCGGGCGGTTGCGCCGGTCGACCGTGCGTCGCCAGCGCTGCTCGGGCGCCTCTTCGAGCGGGGTCATCGCTGCCCTGCGCCTCTGGCTTCGGAGTCTTCCCTTGGAGAGGTCATACCGGGGCTGCGGCGAGTCTACCCCCCGCTGTAGACGTCACGGCAGCGGCGGATGCAGCGGCCGGCCGCACACGCCGGGTATCCCGACCGGCGGCTACTCGTGCGGGCGCGGCGCAGGGGGAACCTCGCCCGGCCGGCGGGGGCCCCCGTTGCCGGACGCCGGCTTGCGCTTCGCCGCCCCCTTGGCCCGGACGGGCGGGCGCGGCTTGTCGGGGATGACGATCCTCGGCACCGCACCGATGGCCCCGGTCAGGCGCTCGTCGATCGCGCTGAGCCGCCGGCGGGTGGCGTCGAGGCGCTCGCGCTCGATCGCCAGGCGCACGGGGTCGGGTGCAGCGCTCACGCGATCGCGCAGCGCCGCGATCTCCTGCTCGAGCCCCGCTCGCGCCTGCTCGGCAGCCTCCCACCGCGCCGTCGTGGCGGTGAGCGCCTCCTCGGCATCGGCCAGCCGCGCCGTGGTAGCCGCGTGCGTCAGCTCGGCATCGGCCAGCCGCGCCGCGGTAGCCGCGTGTGTCTCCTCGGTAGCGGCCAGCCGCGCCGTCGTAGCCATATGTGCCTCCTCGGCTTCGGCCAGCCGCGCCAGGGCGGCGGCCAGCTCCGCCTCGCGATCGCTGAGCGCGGCGGCGCGATCGGCGAGCGCCGCCTCGCGCTCGTCGCCGGCGACCTCGTGTCGGGAGAGCGCGATCTCGTGCTCGGCGACCGCTGCCTCGTGGGCGGCACGCGCACGCTCGAGCTCCTCGGCCGCGCGCAGCTCGTGATCTGCGCGCTGCTGGCGCTCCTCGTCGAGCGCGGCCTGCAGCTCGGCGATCTTCCTGGCCGCTCGCGGGCGGATCTCTTTGCGGGCCTCCTCGTATCGCCCGGTCGTCGCCACGAGCTCGGCGTTGGCCGCGGCGAGCGCGCGCTCGAGCTCCGTGGTCCGCTCGGCCATCTCCGTGCGGATCGCTGCCAGTTCGTCGTCGAGCCGGCTCAGGCGCAGCTGCGCGTCCTCGGCATCGCGGGCGCGGTCCTCCTGCTCGATGGCGTAGAGGTCGACGTACTGCGCCAGCTCGGTCGCGACGCGGGTGAGCTCGTCGCGCGTGCCGGCGAGCTCGCTCGTGGTGTCCGCGAAGCGCGCGGCGGCCTCCGCGCGGTCGCGGTCGGCCTCGTCGCGGGCGGCCGCGAGCGCGCCTTCGAGCTCCTCCTGCGCCGCCGCGTGTTCGGCGCCGGCCTCCGCGCACACCCGGGCGATCTCGCGCTCCGCCTCCTCGCGGGCGGCGGTGAGCTCGTGCGCGGCCGCCGCGCGTGCCTCGGCGGCCTCCAGCGCGGCGGCCTTCGCGCGGCGGGTGAACCCGTTGCGCGCGGTGACGAGCGCGCGCGTGCTCTGCGTCGCCAGGCGCTGCGTCTGCTCGAGCGAGGTCGTGAGCTCGGCGATCTGGGCCGCCGCGGTCGCCTGCGTCGCCGCGTGATCCTGACGCGCGGCCTCGAGCTCCGCGGTCAGGCCGCGCCGCACGATCTCGATCTCGCGGCTGGCGGCCTCGCGCGCGTCGTCGAGCTCGCCGGCGGCCTGTGCGCGCGCGTCGGCGAGCACGCGCTCGGCCTCCTCGGACTGCACGGCGCTCGCGCGCTCGGCCTCGGCGCGGGCGTCGGCGAGCTCTCGCTCGGCGTCCGCGCGGGCCTCGGCAAGCTGCTGCTCGGCCGCCTCGCGCTGCTCGGCCAACCCGTGCTCGGCCTCGGCGCGCACCTCGGCCAGCTCCCGCTCGGCCGCCTCGCGCTGCTCGGCCAACCCGTGCTCGGCCTCGGCGCGCACCTCGGCCAGCTCGCGCTCGGCCGCCTCGCGCTGCTCGGCCAACGCGTGCTCGGCGTCCGCGAGCCGTTGCTGCGCGGCGTCCTGCTGCTCGGCCAGCGCACGCTGCGCCGCGGCGCGCACCTCGGCGAGCTCGGACTCCGCCTGCTCGCGCTGCTCGGTAAGCCGGCGCTCGGCCGCGGAGCGCTCCTGCTCGGACGCCTCCCGCTGCTCGCCGAGCGCGCGCTCTGCCTGCGCGCTGACCTGCGCGACCTCCTGCACCCCCGCTTCGCGCGCCTGCTCCACGGCACGCTCGAGCTCGGCCACGCGGGCGGCCGCCTCCGCGCGCGCTCGCTCCCCGGCAGCCTCGAGCTCGGCGACGAGCGCTGCGACCTCCTCGCCGGTCGCGGCCAGCGCGCGCGCCGCGTCCTCCCGCGCTTGCTCGACCGCGAGCTGCAGCTCGGCCTCGCGCGCTGCGGCCGCCGCCTGCGCCTGGGCCGCCTGGGCCTCGAGCTCGGCGACCTGCGCGTCGAACTCGTCGCGCGCCCGCACCGCCGCCGCGTCCAGCTCGGCGACGTGGGTGGCCTGCTCGTCGCGCGCCGCGGCCGCGCCGGACCGCAGCGCCGCGAACCGCGCCTCGGATTCCTCGGCTGCGGCGGCCGCGGCGGACTCGACCTCGGCCACCCGCGCCGCGGACTGCGTCCGTGCCAGCTCGGCCGCGGCCTTCAGCTCCGCGATCCGCTCGTCGGACTTCTCCCGCGCGCGCTGGCCGGCCGCCTCGAGCTTGGCGATTCGGGCCTCGGACCGACCCCGTGCGCGCTCCGCCGCGGTCTCGAGCTTGACGACCTGCTTCTCGGCCTCCTTCCGCGCGGCCTCGCGCTCCGCCACCTGCGCCGCCGATGCCTCGAGGGCGCGCTCGGCGGCGGCCTCCAGCTCCACCATTCGCGCTGCAGCCGCTTCGCCCGCGGCCTCCAGCTCCGCCACCCGCGCTGCCGACGCGGCCCCGGCCTGCTCGAGCTCGGCGACCCGCGCCCCGGACTCGTCGCGCGCCCGCTCGGCCGCCGTCACGCGCTCCACCGACTCCTCGCGCGCACGCTGTGCCTCGGCCTGCGCAGCCCCCACGCGCACGTCGATGTCCTCCCGCGCCAGCTCCGCCGCGGCCTCGAGCTCCGCGACGCGGGACTCAGACCGGCTCGCGCTGAAATCCAGCTCGGCGATGCGCGCCGCGGCCTGCTCCTGTGCCTGCGCGGCCGCCTGCTCGAGCGCCTGCAGACGCGCCGCGGCGGCCTCGGCCCCCGCGGCGGACTCCTGCTCGCCGGTGCGCACCGCGCGCGTGGCCTGCGTCAGCTCCTCACGCAGCTCGGCGATGCGGGCGGCGGTCTCGGCCTGCTCGCGCTCGCGGTCGGAGTGCGACGCCTCGAGCTCGTCGGCCGCCCGCCGGCGCGCCTCGTCGAGCTCGCGGCCCGCCTCCTCGCGCGCCGCGAGCAACGCCTGCGCGGCCTGCTCCTGCGCGGCGACGACCTCGCGCGACGCCTCGGCGCGCGCTTCGGCGATCGCGGCGCCGGCCTCCTCCTGCGCCCGCGCCGCCGCGAGCTCGAGCTCCTCCACGCGAGCCCGCGACCGCGCGAGCGCCGCGTCGAGCTCGCCCTGGACGTCGTCCGTGCTGGCGCGCGCCAGCACGAGCTCCTCGCGCAGCGCCGCCATCGCCGCGGCGGACTGCGCCTCGCCCTGCTCGCGCTCGGCACGCTCGGCGGCCAGCGCCTCGTCCAGCGCTCGCGCCGCCTCGTCTTGGGCCCGGACGCCGGCGCGCTCCAGCTCGGCGACCCGCTCCGCCGCCGCCTCACGTGCCTGCGCGGCGGCACGCTCCCGCTCGGCCTCCCGCGCGGCGGCCTGCTCGCGCGCCTGCGCGAGGTCGCGCTCCACGCCGACCGCGCGATCGCGCGCCTGCTCGAGCTCGTCGGACAGGGCCGCCAGCCGGTCCGCGGTCGCACGCTCGCCCTCGCTGCGGTCCGCGCGGTGGGCCTCGAGCTCCTCGCGCGTCCCGGCGATCTCGCGCTGCGCCTGCGCGAGCGCCTCGGCGACCTCGCGCCCGGCTTCCTCGCGGGCCTGCACCGCGGCGAGCTCGAGCTCCGCGGCCCGCCCATCGGCCGCCTCGCGCTCCTGCGCGGCGGCGGCCTCGAGCTCCGCCACCCGCGCCTGCGCCGCCTCGCGCTCCTGCGCGGCGGCGGCCTCGAGCTCCGCGACGCGCGCCTGGGCCTGCTCGGCCGCGGACCGCAGCTCGGCCGCCTGCGTGTGCGCCTCCTCGCGCGCCAGCGCGAGCGTCTGCTGCACCTCGTCGGCCCCGCGCCGCACCTGCACGAGCTCGTCCGTGCGACCGGCCAGCTCCGCCGCGGCGGCGTGCCCCCGCGCCGCGGAGTCCTCGCGCGCCCGGACCGCCTCGCGCTCGAGCTCGGCGATCCGCGCTTCGGATTCCTTGGACACCGTCACCAGCGCGCGCTCGACCTCACCGGTGCGGCGGCGCGCTCGCTCGAGCTCTTCGCGCAGCTCGCCCGCCGTCGCCGCGAGCTGGCCCTGCAGGCGCTCGCGCTCCGCGCGTTCGTCCGCGAGCTGCTCGGCGGCCTGGCGGCGCAGCTGCTCGGCCTCCTCGCGCGCCAGCACGAGCTGCTGGGCCTGCTCGGCGGCGGCCTGCTCGCCAGCGGCGACCCGCGCGGCGGCGTCCTGCTGCGCGCGCGCCGCCAGCCGCTCGATCTCCGCCACGCGCTGCTCGAGCTCGTCGCGCGCCGCCTGCCGCGCGCGCTCCGCCTCGCCCGCCCGGGCGCGCAGCGCGTCCAGCTCAGCGGTCGTGCGGCTGGACTCCTCGGCCGCCCGCTCGGCCTCCGCCAGGCGCCGGCGCAGGTCCGCGGTGGCCCGCTCGCCGTCCGCGCGGGCGCGCGCCAGCCGCTCCTCGAGCGCGGTCACCAGGGTGATCTGGCGCGCGCGGGCAGCGGTCTCCTCGTCCAGGCGCTGCGCCAGCGTCGCGGACTGCGCGCGCTCGCGATCGCGTTCGGCGCGCAGCGCGTCGGCCTCGCGCGCGAGCCGCTCGCGCTCTTCACGCGCCTCGCGGCCGTCGTGCGCGTCGGACTCGCCCAGATCCGCGTTGTGCTGCTGCGAGCGCGCCAGCTCGCGCCCGAGCTCGGCGATCCGCGACTCCGCCAGTTCGAGGCGCGCGCCGTGCTGCTCGCGCGCGCGGCGCTGGTTCTCGACGCTGCGCTTGAGCTGGTCGAAGAGGTCCTTGCGGACCGTGTCGAAGCGATCGCGCTCCGCGCGGGCAGCGCGCAGCTGCTCGCTCAGCGCAGCGACGCGGCTCTCGGCAGCCCCTGACGTGCCTTCGTCCACACCCGCAGCCTAGATACTGAGGTCGCGAGGGGGCGCTGTGATCGCCGCCGCGACCGCCGCCGGAGCCTCGAGCGGGAGCGCGTGGCCGGCCCCGGGCACGATCTCCAGCGTGGCGTCGGGCAGCGCGGCGGCGAGCCGCTCGGCCAGCGCGACGTACTTCGCGTCACGCGCGCCGGCCAGCACGACCACCGGCATCGTGAGCTCGCCGAGGCGCTCCCACAGCGGTTCCATCACCCCCGTCCCGAGCCCGCGCAGCGCCGCGGCGAGGTGCACGGGCGCGTTGGAGAAGCGATCCGCGCGCGCGGCGGCCGCCACCGCGGGCGACTGGCTGGCGAACAGGGGCTGCGCACCCCAGCGGTCGGCGACCTCGGTCATGCGCCGCCCGTCGACCTCCATCCAGCTCGCGAGCGCCGCATCGGCGTCGCGCCGCCGTGCGCGCTCGGCGGCGTCCTCGATCCCCGCCGTGGCGGACACCAGCACGAGCCGCGTGACGCGCTCGGGCTGCGCGAGCGCGACGTGCAGCGCGAGGCGGCCGCCCTGCGAGTAGCCCGCCAGCGCGAACGGCCCCCGCGTCAGGCCGATCGCGTCCTGCACGCAGGCCGTGAAGTCGATCGGCCGGCGCGTCGCCGCCGCCCCGTGGCCGCGGAGGTCGGGAGCGAGTGCGCGATAGCGTTCGCCGCCGAGGTAGCGCACCACCTCGTCCCAGCCGCGACCGGTCTGCGTGAAGCCGTGCAGGAGGAGAAGCGGCTCGGGCACCCCGCCATCATGCCCGCCCGCCCCGACACCCACCTGCTGCTGCGCGCGTTCGCCGACGAGCTCGCCCGCTGCGGCCTGCGCGAGGCCTGCACCTCGCCCGGCTCCCGCTCCTCGCCGCTCGTGCTCGCGCTCGTGCGCGAGCCGCGGCTGCGCTGCTTCTCGCACATCGACGAGCGCTGCGCCGGGTTCTTCGCGGTCGGCGCCGCCAAGCTCAGCGGGCGGCCGGTGGCGATCACGTGCACCTCGGGCACCGCGGCGGCGAACCTCGCGCCCGCGGTCGTCGAGGCCTTCCAGGCGCGCGTCCCGCTCGTCGTGCTGACCGCCGACCGGCCCCCCGAGCTGCGCGAGGTCGGCGCCGGTCAGACGATCGATCAGATCGACCTGTACGGCAGCGCCGCGAAGTGGTTCTTCGAGGTCGGCACGCACGACGCGACGCCGGCGACCATGCGCTGGATGCGCGCGCTCGCCTGCCGCGCCTGCTGGACGGCGCTCGACGGCCGCCCCGGCCCGGTGCACCTGAACTTCGCGCTGCGCGAGCCGCTGCTGCCGCCCGCCGATCTCGGCCCCGACCCGCAGCCCGGTCGCAGCGGCGGGCGTCCGTGGGCGCTGCGCGGCACCCCGGGCGAGGACGCCGCCGCCGCCGGCCGCGCGCTCGCCGTGGTCGCGCGCGACGCGCACCGGCCGGTCGTGGTGGCGGGCCGCGCCGAGCCGGGCCTGCCGGAGGTGGCCAGCGCCTGCGAGCGGCTGGGCTGGCCCCTGCTCGCCGACCCGCTCAGCGGCGCGCGGCACGGGGGCGCGGCGATCGCGCACTACGACGCGCTGCTGCGCAGCGACGGCTTCGCGACGCGGCGGCGCCCGGACCTCGTCGTGCGCTGCGGCGACCTGCCGACGTCCAAGCCGCTGCGCGCCTGGCTCGACGGGCTCGAGGCGGACGTCCCGCAGCTGAGCTTCGATCCGCACGGGGCCTGGCAGGACCCGGGCGCCTCGCTGCACGTCGTGCTCGCGGCCGACGCCGCCCGCACCCTGACCGCCGCGGCCGCGCAGACGCCGACGGCGGACCCCGACTGGCTGCGCGCCTGGCGCACCGCCGACGAGCGGGCCGCCGCCGCGATCGACGGCGTGCTCGCCGGCGCAGCGCTGTCCGAGCCGCTGGTGGCCCGGACGCTCGTCGCCGACCTGCCGCCGGCCGCGACGCTGTTCGTGGCGTCCTCGATGCCCGTCCGCGACGTCGAGTCCTTCGCCGCCGCGCGGGCGGACGCGCCGCGCGTGCTGTGCAACCGCGGCGCCAACGGGATCGACGGCACGATCTCCAGCGCCTTCGGCGCGGCCGCCGTGGCCGGCGGCCCGGTCGTCCTGCTGATCGGCGACGTCGCGGTCGCGCACGACGTCGGCGGCCTGCTCGCCGCCCGGCGCCTGGGCCTGGCGCTGACGATCGTCCTGCTCGACAACGACGGCGGCGGGATCTTCGAGTTCCTGCCGATCGCCGGGGCGCGCGATGCCTTCGAGGAGCACGTGGCGACGCCGCACGGCCTGGACTTCGCCCACGCCGCGGCGCTGTACGGCTGCGCCTACGAAGCCGTCGCCGACACGGCGGGCCTGCGCCGCGCGCTCACCCGCGCGCTCACCGGCGACGGCACGACGATCATCCGCGTGGCCAGCGAGCGCCGGAAGAACGTCGCGCTGCACCGCGAGCTGCACGCCGCGGTCGCCGCCGCGCTCAACGAAGCCTGAGAACGACGACGGGCGGACCCGATGGCCCGCCCGCAGACAGCTTCGACTGCCGGGCCGCTACGCCAGGCCGCGCTTCTTGGCCTGCGCCGCGCTCGCGCCGCTGGACAGGAGCCCGACCAGCAGCAGCGTGACGCCGCTGAGCAGGTGGAAGAAGTTGGCCGGGTCGCCCTCGCCGCGCATCCCGATGATCGTCAGGTTGTCGTTGTTCATGACGCCGATGACGAACGCGACGACGTAGAAGAGGCCCACGCCCATGACCGCGCCCTCGGTGGCCGCGTTGTTCTTCTGCATCGACATCACGATCAGAAACGCGCCGATCCCGAAGTGGACGATGTTGTGGAACTGGTTGATGCTGATGCCCAGGATCGCGTCGCCCTGCTCCCCGGTCAGCGCGCCCCCGAAGCCGGTGACCACGAAGCCGACGATTCCCAGCACGACGTAGAACGCGCCGAACGCCACCCCGACCTTTGCCGCGAGGCTACCGCCCATAGAGATACCTCCCACTCGAAATGTTTGACCCCCGGCGCATAACGAGCGCCGCCCTGCTCCCCTGGGTCCGTAGCGCAGACCGTTACGGATATCCGCGCGAATGTCAACGCGCCGGGTTGAACCCTAGCGCGGGCGGGGGCGGGAGGCGTATCCGGGCCGGTCAAGGAGCGCCGCCGCGCCGACTTCGTGATCCGATCTCAGCCGGCGAGCACGGGCAGCAGCGCGGCGAGCTTGACGTCCGTCTCCGCGAGCTCGGCGGCGGGATCGGAATCGCGCACCACGCCCACCCCCGCGTAGCAGCGCGCGAGCGGGCCACGCAGCAGCGCACAGCGCAGCGCCACGCAGAACTCGCCGTCCTCGTTGGTGTCCGTCCAGCCGACCGGGCCCGCGTACCAGCCGCGATCGAGCCCCTCCAGCGCCGGGATGAGCGGCTCGGCGACGGCGAACGGCTCGCCGCCGACGGCGGGCGTCGGATGCAGCACGCCCGCCAGCCGCACGGCGCCGACGGAGCGCGCGAGCTGCGCGCGGATCGGCGTCGCGAGATGCTGGATGTTGGCCATCTTCACGATCACGGGCTCCTCGGCGGCCGCCACCCACAGGCTGTGCGGGCGCAGCGCCCGCTCGATGCGGCGCGTGACGATCGCCTGCTCGGCGCGATCCTTGTCGGAGCGCAGCAGCTGCTCGCCGAGGTGGTCGTCGACCGACGGGTCGGCGCTGCGGCGGGCCGACCCGGCCAGCGCCAGCGTGCTCGCGCGCATCCCCTCGCGGCGGATCAGCAGCTCCGGGCTGGCGGCGACGAACGCCGCGTCGCCGCGCCCCGCGCAGAAGCAGAAGCACGCGGGAAAGCCCTCGCGCAGCACGCCGAAGATCGCTGCCGCGTCGTGCGCGACCGGCGCGTGGACCGAGACCTCGCGCGCGAGCACGATCTTCTCCAGCGAGCCCGCGCGGATGCGCTCGACGGCGCGCGCGACGGCGGCCTCGTAGTGCTCGGGCGGCGTGCTCGCCGCGACGACGTAGCGCCCGACGGGGTCGGGATCGAGCAGCGGCAGCGGATCCGTGCGCAGCTCGCCCAGCCGCGACTCGATTCCCGCGAGCAGCCCATCGGCGGTATCGTCGGCTTGGACGAGCGCGGAGACGGTCAGTGAGACGTCGTCGCCCCTACGGGCGAGGGCGATCTGCGGCACCTGCAGCGAGGCGGGGCTGAAGCCCGCCCAGTGCGGGCTGTCGCCGCCCTCCGGCGCGAACGCGAAGCCGCCGGTGGCGATCAGCCCCGCCCCGCGCCCGTCCGCGCCGTCGCTCAGCGCCGCCGCGGCGAGCGCGCGCCAGCGCGCCGCGACCGTCTCGAAGCGCTGCGGCCCGTGGGCCTCCAGGTCGATCACGCAGCCCAGCGTGGCCACCGCGGCGCGCTCGCGGTCGGGCTGCTCGATGCAGAACCACTGCTCGCCGGCGCGCCGCGAGGCGAACACCACCGCCGCCGGATCGATGTCGTGGCGGGCCGGGACGGTCAGCGCGGCGAGCACGCCGCCGCCGGCCCCGCCCGCGCGGCGCGCGCGCTTGACGGCCTGCTCCAGGCGCTTGCGCAGCCGCTTGCGAGCGGCCGCGTCCAGCGCGAACGCGGACGGGGACGGGGACGGGGTGGGTTCGCCCTGCGCCGCGCCGCTGCCGGGCAAAGCCGCGCCGGCGCCGGCGCCGGAGCGCCCGGCGCCCGCGTCCGGCGGGGGCGGCGCACCGCCGCCCCGTCTCACGTCTCCCCGCGGCCCCGGCTGATCGCGATCTCGCCCGTGCGCATCATCTCGATGAGGCCGAACGGCCGCACCATGCGCTCGAAGGCCTCGACCTTGTCCGTGGTCCCGGTGATCTCGACGATCACCGAGCGGCGCGTCACGTCGACGACCTTGCCGCGGAAGATGTCGGCGATCTGCATGACCTCGGCGCGCTGCGCGCCCTCGACCGCCACCTTGAAGAGCGCGAGCTCGCGCGCGACGGTGTCGTCGGGCTCGAGGTCGCGGATCTTCAGGACGTTGATGAGCTTGTGCAGCTGCTTGGTGACCTGGTCGACGGAGTGCATCGCGCCGTCGAACGTCAGCGTGATGCGCGAGTACTGCTCGTCCTGCGTCGGCCCGACCGTCAGCGTGTCGATGTTGTAGCCGCGCCGCGCGAACAGCCCGGCGACCCTGGTCAGGACCCCGAACTTGTTCTCGACGAGGATCGACAGGATGTGCTTGCGACCGCTGTGCAGGTTGCCCGCGGCCTCGAGGTCGTCGAGGCTGAGCAGCTCCTTGGTTCCCGGCTCGCCCATGATCGCCATCACCCCACCATCTCGCGCGCGGCCTGGCCGGGCGCGATCATCGGGTACGTGTTCTCCTCGCGGGTGACGCGCACGTCGCATACGACGGGGCCGGGCGTGGCGAGCGCCGCCTTCATGTCGTCGACGAGCGTCGCCTTGTCCGTAAGGCGCATGCCGGTCGCCCCGTAGGCCTCCGCGAGCTTGACGAAGTCCGGGAAGGAGCCCATGTCGACGTGCGAGTAGCGCTTCTCCCAGAAGAGCTCCTGCCACTGGCGGACCATGCCGAGGTAGCCGTTGTTCATGATGAACACCTTCACGGGGATCTTGTCCTCCGAGCAGGTCGCAAGCTCCTGGATGTTCATCTGGATCGAGCCGTCGCCGGCGATGCAGACGACGGTCTGATCCGGGCAGCCGACGGCCGCGCCGAGCGCCGCCGGCAGGCCGAAGCCCATCGTGCCCAAGCCGCCGGAGTTGATCCACCGGCGCGGCTGGTTGAAGTGGTAGTACTGCGCCGCCCACATCTGGTGCTGGCCGACGTCGGAGGTGACGATCGCGTCGCCGCCGGTCGCCTCGTAGAGCGCCTTGACCATGTACTGCGGCTTGATCTCGGCGTCCGTCGAGTCGGTGTAGCCGAGCGGATGCTTCTCCTGCCAGGCGCGGATCTTCTGCCACCACTCGTCGGTGCGCGCCGTGTCGACGCCCTCGAGCGCGCGGTACTCCTTGATGAGCTTGCTCAGCACGTTCTTGCAGTCGCCGACGATCGGGATGTGCGCCGGGATGTTCTTGGAGATCTCGGCGGGGTCGACGTCGATGTGGATGAACTTCGCGTGCGGCGCGAACTCCGACAGCTTGCCGGTGATGCGGTCGTCGAAGCGGGCGCCGACGCAGCAGATGAGGTCCGCCTCGTCCATCGCGTAGTTCGCCGTCCGCGTGCCGTGCATGCCGAGCATGCCCAGCCACTGCGGGTGCGGGGCGGGGAAGCCGCCGAGGCCCATCAGCGTGCACGTCACCGGGAAGCGGTCGCTCGTGGCGAACTCGAAGAGCTGCTTGGAGGCGTTGGCGTTGATGACGCCGCCGCCGGCGTAGATCACCGGCCGCCGCGCCGAGGCCATCGCCTTCGCCGCCTGGCGGATCTGCTTCGTGTTGCCTTCGATCGTCGGCTGGTAGCCGGGCAGATGGATGTCGGTGACCGGCTCGTAGTCGATGTCCGCGCGGCTGAGATCCTGCGGGATGTCGACGACGACCGGACCGGGACGCCCGGAGCGGGCGATGTGGAACGCCTCGTGGATCGCGCGCGGGATCTGCAGCGGCGAGCGGATCTGGAAGGAGTGCTTGACGACCGGCATCGTGATGCCGAGCGTGTCGGTCTCCTGGAAGCCGTCGGTGCCGATGAGGTCCGTGCGGACCTGGCCGGTGATGAACACCGTCGGCACGGAGTCCATCATCGCGTCGACGATCGGGGTCACGACGTTCGTCGCCCCCGGTCCCGACGTGGCGAACGCGACGCCGACCCTGCCGGTGGCCTTCGCGTAGCCTTCGGCGGCGTGCCCGCCGCCGGCCTCGTGGCGCACGAGGACGTGGCGGATGCCGGCGTCGACGAACGCGTCGTAGGTCGGCAGGTTGGCGCCGCCCGGGAGGCCGAATACGACGTCGACACCCTCCGCCTTCAGGCACTCCATGATGGCTTCGACCGCGCGCATATCACGACCTCCTCTCCGCAAGGAAACAAGCCGGCCCGGGTGGCCGGCGTGGGATGAGTGAGGTTAGCGGGCCAACACGGTCGCGTTCTCCGAGGCAAGCGCCTGATCGGGGAACTCCAGCTCGGTGCCGCAGCGCACGCACAGCGCGTCGTGCAGTTTGCAGATGCGACCGCACGTCGGGCACGGCCGGCGCAGCTCGTCGCGCTCGGAGCGATAGACGATCGCCGTGATCAGCCCGATCACCGGCACGACGGTCGCGACGATGAACCAGATGAAGAACGAGCTGCCCTTGATCTTGCCGACGATCCCGCCGGCCAGGCCGAAGCTCAGCGCGATGACGACGTAGGCGCCTCCGGCCACCCCGGGCGATCCCTCAGAGGACCCGGATCGCCCAGATCACGGCGCAGATCGCGAGCACGACCACGATGACGGTCGCGACGGCGGCGACGACGCCGATGACGACCTTGATGAGGATCCATGCTGCGATGAGCAGCACGATCAGCGCGAGCGCGCGCTTGCCCAGCGAAGCGCCGCGGGAGGGGCTGGAAGCAGACATGCCAGAAAGCGTACCTCCCCCGCGAGCGCGGGCGCGCGGGGGAGGACGCGTCTGCGGGTCGAGGGTCAGTCGTAGCTTCGGCGCAGATGCGAGAAGCGATCCAGCGCGGGCGGCGGCCCTGTGTAGAGCGGCACCCGCGCCAGCCGGTAGCGGCGCACGACCGGGTCCTTCGACGAGGCCGCCTGCGAGGCGGCGACTTCGACGAGGGCCCGGCGGGTGAGGGGGGAGGCGTCAGGCATGCCCGTCATCTTGGGGCCGGCGCCCCGCTCGGGCATTGGCCCGCTGTCCGGGATTCAGCCGGCGGCGCTCGACCGGCTGTCCGGGCGCGCCAGCGCCGCCTTCAGCGCCGGCCGCGCCTGCGTGCGCAACCGCCGGCGCAGCCGCCAGGTCGCGCCCGCGAAGGCGAGGTTGGCGACCGTCGCGAAGCCCTGCTCGTCGCTGCGCAGCGCGAGCAGCAGATGCGCGATGCGGTCGCCCGGCGGCAGCGCGCTCGCCCCCGACCGGCGCGGGTCGACCTTCACGCAGTAGCAGAACGCGCGCGGGCGGCGACGACCGTGCAGCAGGGCGGCACCCGACTCCCCCACGATCCACACCCCCAGCCGGCCGGCCTCGACGACGAGCCCGGTGCGCGCGTGCAGCTCGCGCGCGTCGTGGCCGACGAGGTCGCCGAGCAGGCCGGCGGAGCGCTGCTCGGGCTCGGCGGTCGCCGGCGCGGGGGCGCCGCCGGCCGGTCGCGGCGGGCGCAGCACGTTGGCGCCGCGCTGGGCGTAGAGCTCGGGGATGATCCAGGCATGCGCGAGGCAGACCAGCGCCACGGGCAGCGCGAGCGGCTGCATCCACATGAGCAGCGCGGCCGCGGCCGCGAACGGGACGACATGGGCGACCATCGTCAGCGTCCACAGCCGCCCGCGCACGCGCAGCTGCGCGGCGTCGACGCGCCGGCGCCAGTGGACCCCGGCGGTCTCGGGCAGGACGTCGGCGGTCGCCATCGCGGCGCGCCGCGCCGGCGCGGCCTCAGCCGCCGGAGATCGGCAGGCGCATGATCACGAGCGGCGCCTGCACCGGCAGCTCGCGCACGTGCTCGGCGTGGCCCGGCCCGGTGCTGATCATCGCGAGGTAGCCGCGGTCGAGCTCTGCCCGGAACGCCGTGACGGCGGCCTCGACGGCCGCGGGATCATCCGGAGTCCACTCGGCGAGCGTCGAATGGCCGGTGTGGTCCATGCGGATGAGCTTCGACATCGAGTGCCTCCTTCGGCGCCGGCGGGTCGCGTCGGCTCATCGTACGCCTGCGCGCACGCCGCCCGGACCGGTTGGCGCGCGGCAGCTACACCAGCGCGCCATCGGGGCAAGCGCAACGACGCGGCGGCCCGTGGTGTGACGGTGGTGACGCGCAAGGTGCGCCATGCGCACTCGGCGCGTCATCAGCGCCTCCCCACCTCGCACCTCGCACCTGAGCGGGCGTTCAGAGCCCGAGCTTCTCGCGCACGATGCGCGTGACCTCGGCGCCGTCGGCGCGGCCCTTCGTCTCGCGCATGACGTGGCCGATGATCGCGCCGATCGCCTTCATGTTGCCGCCCTTGATCTTCTCGGCCGCGTCGGCGTTGGCGGCGAGCGCGGCCTCGACGATCGGATCCAGCGCGTCGTCGCCGCCGGTCATCGCGCCGAGGCCCTCGGCCTCGACGATCTGCGCCGGGTCGCCGCCCTCGGCCACGAGCCGGTCGAGCACGAGCTTGGCGTTACCGACCGTGACCGCCTTCGCGTTGACGAGCGCGACGAGCTTGGCCAGCGCGTCGGGGCGCACGTTCGAGGCGTTGGGATCCTCCTCGCCGACGCGCGCGACGAGCTCGTTGCAGACCCAGTTGGCCAGCGGCTGCGCCTCCGCGCCGTTGGACTGAAGCGCCGCCTCGAAGTAGTCGCCGAGCTCCGTGCGCCAGGCGAGCTGGCGGGCCGACGCGGCGCTGACGCCCAGCGTCTGCAGGCGCTCCTCGCGCGCCGCCGGCAGCTCGGGCATCGCCGCGCGCGCGGCGGCCAGCATCGCCTCGGAGGTCGCGACCGGGACGAGGTCGGGCTCCGGGAAGTAGCGGTAGTCGTGCGCCTCCTCCTTGGAGCGCAGCGACGTGATCGCCTCCGTGCGCGGGTCGAAGTGCAGCGTCTCCTGCACGACCTGCCCGCCGCTGCGCAGCAGCGCCTCCTGGCGCGCGATCTCCGCGTTGATGCCGCGCTCGATGAAGCGAAAGGAGTTCATGTTCTTCAGCTCGGTCTTCGTGCCGAGCTCCGTCGTGCCGACCGGGCGGATCGAGATGTTCGCGTCGCAGCGCAGCGAGCCCTCCTCCATGTTCACGTCGCTGACGCCGAGGCGGCGCAGCGTCGTGCGCAGGAGCGTCAGCCACTCGCGCGCCTGCGCGGCCGAGCGCACGTCGGGCTCGGTCACGATCTCGGCCAGCGGCGTGCCGCCCCGGTTGAAGTCCACGACCGACGCCTCGGAGCCGTGGATGCGCCCGCTGGAGCCCGCGTGGACGAGCTTCGCGGCGTCCTCCTCGAGGTGCACGCGGTGGATGCGCACGTCGCCGAGGTGCCCGCCGCGGCACAGCGGCTCGTCGTACTGGCTGATCTGGTAGCCCTTGGGCAGGTCCGGATAGAAGTAGTTCTTGCGATGGAAGATCGACCGCGGCGCCAGCTCGGAGCCGACCGCCAGGCCGATCATCAGGCCGAAGTGGATCGCCTGGGCGTTGGCGCGCGGCAGCGTGCCGGGCAGCCCCAGGCAGACCGGGCAGGTGCGCGTGTTGGGCGGCTCGCCGAAGGACAGCGCGCAGCCGCAGAACATCTTCGTCCGCGTCGCGAGCTGGACGTGGATCTCCAGGCCGATGACCGGTTCGAACTCGCTCATCGGGCTCATGCCGCCGCCCTCCCGCGCGCCGCGCTGCCGTCGAAGCCGATCGCCGACTCGAGCGCGAACGCCGCGTCGAGGATGGCGTTCTCGTTGAAGGCCGGGCCGGCCAGCTGAAAGCCCGTCGGCAGGCCCTCGCTCAGGCCGTTGGGGATTGAGATCGCCGGGATCCCGGCGAGCGACATCGGCACGGTGCAGTAGTCGTTGACGTACATCGACAGCGGGTCGGCGGTCTTGGCGCCCAGCTCGAAGGCGACCGTTGGCGAGGTCGGCGTGACGACGAAGTCGAAGTCCGCGAACGCGGTGCGGAAGTCCTCCGCGATCTTCGTGCGCACGCGCTGCGCGCGGCCGTAGTAGGCGTCGTAGTAGCCGCTGGACAGCGAGTACGTGCCGAGCATGATGCGGCGCTTGACCTCGGTCCCGAAGCCCTGGCTGCGGGTCTTCGTGTACATCCCCACGAGGCCGCCGTTCTCCTCACGCGCGCCGTAGCGCACGCCGTCGTAGCGGGCGAGGTTCGACGACGCCTCGGCGGGTGCGAGCACGTAGTAGGCGCTCAGCGCGTGCGGGGCGTGCGGCAGCCGACAGGTGTGGACGCTGGCGCCGAGGCTCTCGGCGAGCTTGAGGGTCGCGTCGAAGGTCTCCAGCACGCCGGGATCGAGGCCGACGCCCGCGCCGGTGAGCTCCTCCGGCACGCCGAGCCGGATGCCCTCCAGCGAGCGCGCCGTCGGGCGCGCGATCTCGCCGGGGAAGCCGATCGACGTCGAGTCGCGCTCGTCCTGGCCGACCATGTGGCGCAGCAGCAGCGCGGCGTCGGTCACGTCGCGCGTGAGCGGGCCGGCCTGGTCCAGCGACGAGGCGAAGGCGATCATCCCGTAGCGGCTGACCGTGCCGTACGTCGGCTTGAGGCCGACGATCCCGCACAGCGCGGCCGGCTGGCGGATCGAGCCGCCGGTGTCGGTGCCCAGCGCCCACGGCGCCGAGCCGGCTGCGACGGCGGCGGCGCTGCCGCCGCTCGAGCCGCCCGGGACGCGGCCGCGGTCCCACGGGTTCAGGACCGGCCCGAAGGCGGAGTTCTCGTTGGAGGAGCCCATCGCGAACTCGTCCTGGTTGGTCTTGCCCAAGAGCGGCGCGCCGGCCGCGGCCAGCCGCGCGACGACGCTCGCCGTGTACGGCGGGCGGTAGCCCTCGAGGATCTTCGAGCCGGCCTGGCTGGGCACCCCCGCGGTACAGAAGAGATCCTTGACGGCGAGCGGCACGCCGGCCAGCGGCGTGTCCCCGGCCGGCGGCGCGGGTGCGTCGTCGGCGACCCAGAGGAAGGCGTTCAGCTCGTCCGCCGCGGCGGCCGCGCGGTAGGCGTCGAAGACCTCGGCGGCGCTGCAGTCGCCGCGCCGGATCGCGTCGACGGCCGCGGAGGCCGTCAGCGCCGTCAGGTCGGCGGCGCTCATCCGTCTACCGCGTCGGCCTGCGGGCTGGGCACGCGGAAGCCGCCGCCGGCGACGGCGGGCGCGCTGGCCAGCGCGACCTCGCGCGGCAGCGACGGCTCGACGACGTCGGGGCGCAGGGCGTTGGAGACCTCGACGACGTGCGTCGTCGGCGGGACGCCGGCGAGGTCCAGCTCGCCGATCTTCTCGATGTGCCCGAGCACGGCGGAGAGCTCCTCGCTCATCCGGCCGACCTCCTCGTCGGTCAGCTCGAGGCGGGCGAGGCGGGCGACGTGCAGCACCTGTTCACGGTCGATCATCGGCGTCGATTCTAGGAGGCGGCGCGCGCACGCCCGCGGCGAGCGCCGCGACCGCGCGGCCGGCTCCCGCCTCCGGCAGGTTCGCGTTTGCCGTCGCGCGACCGGCTGACCCTTCAGCGCCTCAGCCCTGCGGCTCGCCACGGCCGGGGTCGCGCGCCGGCGGCGCCGACCGGGCCGGGCCGCGGACGGCCAGCACGCGCTCGGTCTGCCGTAGCGAGATCGCGCTGCCGGTGCGCTCGTCGCCCATCGTGCGCCACGTGCCGGCGAGGATCCCCAGGAGGCAGAGCAGGCCGAGGTAGGCGCCGGCGTCGACGCTGACGAGCGCGTTGCGCCCCGGCTCGTCGAGGCCGACGCGGTAGAGCAGGTACAGCAGCGCGAGCGTGCCGATGCCGATCGTCACGACGGCCGCCGACAGGGCCATCGAGACGGCGCCCGCCCGCAGGGTTACGACGACGACGGTCAGCGCGAGCAGGATCGTCAGCACGAGCAGGAAGCGCCCGACGGTCAGCGTCGACCAGCCCGTCCGGCCGCCGAACCAGTCGGCGAACAGCACGACGGCCAGTCCCGCCGCGGCCGCTGCCGTGACGAGCTCGCCGGCGCGCAGGCGGCGCAGATCCATCACGCCACCGCCACGCCGCTGCGCTGCAGGCGCGCCGCCTGAAGCGTGTTGCGCAGCAGGAACGCGATCGTCATCGGCCCGACGCCGCCGGGGACGGGGGTGATGGCGCCCGCCACCGCCGTGACGGCGTCGAAGTCGACGTCGCCCGCCAGGCCGTGCTCGGTGCGGTTCATCCCGACGTCGATGACGGTCGCGCCGGGCTTGACCCAGTCGGCCTGGACCATCCGCGCGCGGCCCACGGCGGCGATCAGCACGTCCGCGCGGCGGCAGACGGCGGCAAGGTCGCGGGTGCGCGAGTGGCACACCGTCACCGTCGCGTTGGCCTCCAGCAGCAGCTGCGCCATCGGCTTGCCGAAGAGGTTCGAGCGGCCGATGACGACGGCCTCGGCACCCTCGAGCTGCGCGCCCGCGGCGTCGAGCAGGGTCATGACGCCCTGCGGGGTGCACGGACGCAGCCCCTCGCGGCCCTGCGCCAGCAGGCCGGCGCTGATCGGCGTCAACCCGTCGACGTCCTTGAGCGGATCGATCATCCCGGTCAGCTCGACGCCGTCGAGCGGCGCGGGGACGGGCAGCTGCAGGAGGATGCCCGAGACGTCGGGATCGGCGTTGAGGCGTTCGACGAGGTCGACGACCTCGGCCCGCGGCGTGTCGGCGGGCAGCGGGAAGTTGAAGCCCTGCATGCCCACCTCCGTGCAGGCCTTCTGCTTGCCGGCGACGTAGATCGCCGAGCCGGGGTCGTCGCCGACGAGGATCGTCGCGAGGCCCGGGCGCGCGCCGTCGAACTCCTGCATGAACGCCTCGACGTCGCGGGCGACGCCGATCCGCACGCGTCCGGCGATCTGCTTTCCATCGATGAGCTCGGCTGGCATGGCGGGCGGTTCCTCTTCGTCGTCAGAGCTTCGTGATCGGAGCGTATTCGGCCATGAGCTTGCGCTCGCTGCCGTCGCCGGCGAAGCGCACGACGACGATGCCGCCGGCCTCCACGCCCGTCACCACGCCGGCACCGAAGGCGGCATGGGAGACGTCGTCACCCATGCGATACGCGGGCAGGGGCAACTCGGATCGCGTCGTCGGCTGGGACGAGGCCCACGAGCCCGGCCGCTGCGCCGCGATCCCCGGCCGGATGCGCGGCTCGTCGGCGCGGTCGGTCAGCTCGCGCGGGACCTCGTCGAGAAAGCGCGAGCGCAGGCCGTACTGCGTGGCCCCGAAGACGGCGCGGCGGCGCGCGCTGGTCATGTACAGCGAGCGCATCGCGCGCGTCACCCCGACGTAGGCGAGGCGGCGCTCCTCCTCCAGGCCGCCCTCGTCGAGCGCGCGCGAGTGCGGGAAGACGCCCTCCTCCATCCCGGCGATGAAGACGATCGGATACTCCAGGCCCTTGGCGTTGTGGATCGTCATGAGCGTGACGAGCCCCTCGTCGTCGGTGCGCGTGTCGGCGTCGGCGACGAGCGCGACGCCCTGCAGGAAGACGTCGAGCGTGTCGTTCTCCTCGTCGGCGCTGGCGTCGAACTCGCGCGCGACCTCGACGAGCTCGGCGAGGTTCTCCTCGCGTCCCTGGGCCTCGATCGTGCGCTCGGCCTTCAGCGCGTCGATGTAGCCGGTGTCGTGCAGCAGCGACTCGAGCAGGTCGCCGATCGGCACGCGCTGCTCGACGCGCTCGCGCAGCCCCTCCATCGTGTCCATGAAGCGCCCGAGCGCTCTGATCGCCGCGGTGCCGAGGCCGGGCACGCGGTCGGCGTCGGCGGCCGCCTCCCAGACCGAGATCCCCTCCGCGTCGGCGTACGCGGTGACGCGCCCGAGCGACGTCTGGCCGATCCCCCGTCGCGGCGAGTTGACGATGCGCGTGAACGAGATGACGTCCTGCGGGTTGCCGAGCACGGTCAGGTAGGCGATCGCGTCCTTGATCTCCGCGCGCTCGTAGAACTTCGTGCCGCCGATGACCTGGTAGCCGATGTCGCGTCGCACGAGCGTGTCCTCGATGACCCGCGACTGCGCGTTCGTGCGGTAGAAGACCGCGATCTCGGCGCGGCTGGCGCCCTCGTCGACGAGCCGCTCGATCTCGCCGACCACGTAGCGCGCCTCCGCGTGCTCGTCGTCGAGCTCGCGGATGCGGATCGGCTCGCCGTCACCGGCGTTCGTCCACAGCGACTTGTGCTTCTGCGCGCGGTTGTGCGCGATGACCGCGTTGGCGGCGCTGAGGATCGTCTGCGTCGAGCGGTAGTTCTGCTCGAGCTTGACGACGTGGGCGTCGGGGAACGTCTCCTCGAAGTCGAGGATGTTCGAGATGTCGGCTCCTCTGAAGCCGTAGATCGACTGCGCGTCGTCTCCCACCACCGCGAGGTTGCGGTGCTCGCTGGACAGCAGCTGCAGCCAGCGGTACTGGACGGCGTTCGTGTCCTGGTACTCGTCGACGAGGACGTGGCGAAACGCCGTCGAGAAGCGGTCGCGCACCTCCTGGAAGAGCTGCAGCACGTTGACGGCGTTGACGAGCAGGTCGTCGAAGTCCATCGCGTTCATGCGGTGCAGCTCGCGCTCGTAGATGCGGTACGCGTCGGCGACCGTCGTCTCGAAGAACGAGCCGACGAGCTGGCTGTAGGCCTCGGCGTCGCGCAGCTTGTTCTTCGCGTCGGAGATCTGGTGGTGGACGGCGCCGGGCGTGAAGCGCTTCGTGTCGACGCCCAGCTCGTCGAGGCTGCGCTTGACCAGGCGCCGCGCGTCGGCCTGGTCGTAGATCGTGAACTGGCGCGTGTAGCCCAGCCGGTGCCCCTCGGCGCGCAGCATCCGCGCGCAGGCCGCGTGGAAGGTCATCACCCACATCGCGCGCGTGCGGCGGCCGAGCAGCAGCTCGACGCGCTCGCGCATCTCCTGCGCCGCCTTGTTGGTGAACGTGATCGCGAGGATCTCGCTGGCCCGCGCCATGCCCGTCCCCTCGAGGAAGGCGATCCGATGCGTCAGCACGCGCGTCTTGCCCGTGCCCGCGCCGGCGAGGATCAGCAGCGGCCCCTCGCCGTGGGTGACGGCCTCGCGCTGGGGGGCGTTGAGGCCCGCCAGCAGCTCATCGATCCGGCCCCGGGATGCGGTGTCCGCCATTGGTAGTCACTGGCGCGGTCCTCGCCTAAGCGAGTCCGTTTCCAGATTCCCCTCTCAATCCGTGCGTGCGGTGTTCCCGCACACGGCGTACCGATGATCCTCCTGGCGCGGCAACGCGACCGACGAGATCCCAACGACAGCACGCCGCCCGCGGGGAGTCGCCCCAACGAGACCGTTTGGCGTGTCGCGGCGGACGTTGTGGGCGCTTGGCCGCTACCCATAGCCTGCATCGTGGCGTTGCGAGTGCGTGACCGCAGCAAGTGGCGAACATCGCCATTTCGCTCACCGACGGCTCGACGGGCCTAAACCCGCCGGGGTGCTTGGCCCGCAATGCGGGCATGCCCTGACACTCGCGTCCTACACAGGCGCGATCAACGTCGGGGTCCTTCGCTCCCGGCGCGTTGTTCTGCACGCCGATCTGCACTACTACGACCCCGTCGGACTCCCGCTGACCTCCGCTCGACGTCGCCATCGGCTTACACGAGCGGTCTTCGCTGACGAAGCTGGCCAGACGAGTCTCCCTTGTTCCGCGATCAGACCTTGCGCGCGTGCAAGTCTCCCTACCCCGCAGGGACCCGCCGCACCCGATTCCGAAATGAGACTGGCGGACATCGCCTTCGCCGTGACATGAGCGGCTCGGCTCCCCGACTGTGACTGTGACGAGGCTGCAATCCCAGCCCACGCGCTTGCTCGCTCCAAAGAGGCTCTCGACGCCCCGCTCGGCCGCAGGGAACTCTCCCCGAGACCGGGGCCTGCCACCCGGCGCTCCAGCGCCTACCGGAGCGGGACTTCACACCCGCTGGCCAGATCCAGCTTGCAAGGCGCAACATCCTCCTGAGCATAGGCCCGCAGCCGGAGGCATCTCGAGCACTGGCGATGCGCCGCGGCCATACCTATACTTATGTTTCAAGTCGGGGGAGGTTGGGTAATGGCGCGGCGCTTGGGGCTCGCGACAGCACTGGCGGTGCTGTTCACATGGATGGTCGGGGGCGCAAGCCCAGCGATGGCGGCGAAGAAGAAGCTGCGCACCTGCGCGGGCGCTTCGGCCGCTCCGAAGGCGGCAACGCTGCCGCGGTCCTACCAAGCGGTCCTGTGCCTGATCAACCAGGAGCGCGCCCGGCGCCGGATCTCGGCCCTGCGCCAATCCGCCGAGCTGACGCAGGCCGCGCTCGGTCACAGCACGGACATGGTCAGCCGCCAGTACTTCAACCACCGCAGCCTCGACGGCAACACCCCGCTTCAGCGCGTCCTGCGCTCGGGGTACTTCGGCGGCAATTCCAGCGGCATGGTCGAGGAGGCGCTCGCCTGCGGTTGGGCGCAGCTCTCGACCCCGCGGGCGCTCGTGAGGTCGCTCATGCGCAGCCCGTCGCACAAGAGCATCCTGCTCAGTCGCGGCCTGCGCGACATCGGCATCGGCCTCGTCCTCGGGGGCCCGCAGCCGCAGCCGGGCTTCTCCGGCGCGACGCTGACGCTCGACTTCGCGCGTCGCTGACGCGCCCCTGAGCGGGAGCGCTCATCGCCGCGCGCCTGTCCGACGGCGTGCGCGCCTCGTGCGCGCAGATCGCCGCCGGCGCGCGCTCGGTGACGATCGACCTCGACGCGCTGGCGGGCGTGGAGCCCGGGCCGCCGCCCGTGCTGGACCCGCTGCGCCACCATCTCGACGGCTCCCCCGCCGAGGTCGCGATGTACTTCCTCACGCTCGACACGGTGAACTTCGGCTCGGGCTGGTTTCCGACGCTGCGCAAGCGGGCCGGCTCGTCGGGCTACTTCACCGTCGCGTGGGCGCTGGCCGACCGCTTCCGCGCGCACGGCCCGTGGACGCCCGCGCAGCTGCGCGCGCTCGGCACCGACGAGATCGCCGACACGCTCGGCCAGCCGCGTGACCACGAGCTGATGGCCCTCTACGCCCAGGCGCTGCGTGCGCTGGGCCGCTTTCTCGGCGACCGCGACGCGCTCGCCGTGGCGCGCGGCGCGCGCGGCTCGGCACAGGCGCTCGCCGCCGAGCTCGCCGGCTCGATGGCGCTGTTCGCCGACCACGGCTTCTACAAGCGCGCGCAGATCGTGCCGGCCAACCTCGCGCTGGCGGGCGTGGCCCGCTTCAAGGACCTGCACCGCCTGACGATCTTCGCCGACAACCTCGTGCCGCACGTGCTGCGCTGCGACGGCGTGCTGCGCTACGAGCCGGCGCTCGCGCAGCGCATCGACAGCGGCCGCCTGCTGCCGTCCGGCCGCCGGGAGCGCGAGATCCGCGCCTGCGCCGTGCACGCCTGCGCGCTCATCGCCCAGCGCGCCGGCGCCAGCGAGCACGAGCTCGACAACTGGCTGTGGAGCCGCGGCCAGGCGCCGCAGTACAAGTCCCGGCCGCGGCACCGAACGCGCACGGTGTTCTATTGACGCTGCGGACTGCGGTCGTCCTGCCCGACGAACGAGCCGGCTGACGCTGCGCCCCAGACGGCCGGGTCCGCCGACCCGCGGGCGTTGTGACGTGCTCAGCCGCCGGCGGGGCTCGGGCCTTGGGCGGGCCGCAGCGGGCGCACCTCGGCCACGCGCTCGCGCTCGGAGCCCGACAGCTGCGCGACCTCGCTCTCG
Organism: uncultured Actinomycetes bacterium; assembly: GCA_963709935.1. Classification (GTDB taxonomy): domain Bacteria; phylum Actinomycetota; class Thermoleophilia; order Solirubrobacterales; family Solirubrobacteraceae; genus CADCVQ01. Next base: position 76,264 of record CAVPYM010000015.1, read on the forward strand.
AGCTCCGCGATTCGCGCGGACAGGCGCGTGATCGCTTCGGCGATCGGGTCGGGCAGGTGGATCCAGTCGCTGTCGGGTCCCTCGACCTTCTTGCCCTCGACGCGGACCGGGTGCCCGGGGTTGCCGACCACGGTGGTGTTCGGCGGCACGTCGTGGATGACCACCGAGTTGGCGCCGATCTTCGCGCCGTGGCCGACGGTGATGGCGCCCAGCAGCTTGGCCCCGGCGCCGACGGTCACGTTGTCCTGCAGCGTCGGATGGCGCTTGCCGGTCTGAAAACCCGTGCCCCCCAGGGTGACGCCCTGGTAGAGCGTCACGTCGTCGCCGATCTGCGCCGTCTCGCCGATCACGACGCCGGCGCCGTGGTCGATGAAGAAGCCCTGGCCGATCTCGGCCGCCGGATGGATCTCGATCCCCGTCCAGGTGCGCGAGACCATCGACAGCGTGCGCGGCACGAGCGGCACGCCCAGCGTGTGCAGCCCGTGGGCGACGCGGTGCGCCAGCACGGCCTGCACGCCGGGCCAGCTCGTGAGGATCTCGCCGCTGCCGGCGCCGCGTGCCGCCGGATCGCGCGCGTGAGCCGCCGCGACGTCGCGGCGGACCTCGCCGACCACGCGTGAGAGGGTGTCGATCCCGAGCATCTGCACGACAGCGTAGCGGCGGTCGCGGCCCGGCCCGCGGCGCGCGTTACGGAGCGAAGAAGGGCGTCGAGACGTAGCGCTCGCCGGAGTCCGGCAGCACGACGGCGATCCGCTTGCCCTTGGATTCCGGGCGCCGGCCGACCGCGATCGCGGCGGCGAGCGCGGCGCCGCAGGAGATGCCGACGAGCACCCCTTCGCGGCGGGCGGCGTCGCGCGCGGTCTGGATCGCGTCCTCGTCGTCGACGGGGACGACCTCGTCGATGATCTCGCGATTGAGCACCGGCGGGACGAAGCCCGCGCCGATGCCCTGGATCTTGTGCGGGCCGGGCGAGCGGCCGGAGAGCACCGCCGAGCTCGCCGGCTCGACGGCGATGACCGTGAGCGCGGGGTTGCGCGCCTTGAGCATCTCCCCCGCCCCGGTGATCGTGCCACCGGTCCCGACGCCGCAGACGAGGACGTCGACCTTGCCGTCGAGCGCGTCCCACAGCTCGGGGCCGGTCGTGCGGCGGTGGGCCTCGGGGTTGGCCGGGTTGGAGAACTGGTCGGGCAGGAAGACGTCGGGGTTCGTCGCCATCGCGCGCGCGGCGTCGACGGCCTCGTTCATCCCGCCGAGCGACTCGGTGATCTCCACGCGCGCGCCGTAGAGGCGCAGCAGCCCTTCGCGCTCGCGACTCATGCCCTGCGGCAGGGTCAGCACGAGGTCATAGCCCTTCGCGGCGCAGACGAAGGCGAGCGCGATGCCGGTGTTGCCGGAGGTGGCCTCGACGATCGTCGTGCGGCCCGGCTCGATCAGCCCGTCGGCCTCCGCCGCCTCGATCATCGCCACCCCGATGCGGTCCTTGACGCTGCCGCCGGGGTTGAAGGACTCGAGCTTGCCGAACAGCCGCACGTCCGGCGGCGCCATCCGGGTGAGCTCGAGTATCGGGGTGCGCCCCACATAGTCGGCAATGCTGACCGGGATTCGAGCCATGCCACAACGGTACCCCGCCGGGCAGCGGCACGGCGCGGACGCACATCCGTGTGCAGGGTGGCGGGGCGCCGGGTACGCCGTTGTGTGTGTCCCTGGCCGAGCAGGAAGCGGCGCTGGACGTCAGGTATCCCGCCCTCGCGTCACAGGTCCCGATGATCCGCCGCGCAGTCGGCGAGATCGCGCGCGGCCTGGGCGCGGGCGCCGACGTCATGTTGCAGATCAACCTCGCGGTGACCGAGGCCGCCACGAACGCGGTCTTGCACGCCTATCGCGATCGGGCGACCGAGGCGTCCGAGGCGTCCGGCGACGTGCGCGTCGTCGTGCACGGCGAGGACGAGACGCTCGTGGTGCACGTCCACGACGACGGGATGGGCCTCACCCCAAGACCCGACAGCCCCGGCCTCGGGCTCGGCCTGTGCCTGATGGCCCACGAGACCGACCGCTTCCAGATCTGCCGGTCGCCGGACGGCGGTACCGAGGTCGTGCTGCACTTCCGGCTCTGAGGGCGAGGCGCTCTGTCGTAGTGCCCATCGCCGACTGTGCGATCACAAGGCGCTGAAGGAGCACCCGCTGTACTCCGCGCTCGACGTCACGGCGGTGGGCCAGGTCGCGGGACGCGGGGGCGGCGCGGTCGCACGGTCCGGGGCTGTGGGGAAGAAGGCCAAGCGTGCGGGCAGCACGGCGCGCGAGCCGCTGCGCGTCGTCGAAGGCACCAACCAGACGGTCGAGCGGCGCTACTCTGCGAACATCGGCGTGAAGGCCGGCCAGGTCGCTCGTGAGCGGTCGCAACGCCGACGGGGCATGGACCCGAACGTGGCGCGCGGGGCGCAGCGATCACGGATCCTGAACGCCGAGGTTGACGAGTTCGCGGCGCAGGCGGAGGGGATGCGCCGCCGAGGTCGGGAGGAGGCCGCCCGCGGCGGGGCACGCATGGCGCCGGTCCGGCACGGACAAGACAACGCGCCCACCAGCGGCACGCGCACTCATTTCGCCAGTGGTCGCAAGCGGCCCCAGCCACTTCCGCCGCAGCCGCGCGGAGCTCGGACCGCGGCCGCCCTTGACCGCGCTCGCTCCCGCGGCGCAGAAGCTTCGTCGTTGCCGGGCGTGCGCGGCCGTGCTGAGCGTGACGTGGGGCTGGCCGCCGTAGAGGGTCGGTTGCGTGGTCCAAGGACGTTCCGCGAGGATCTTGTGAAGGAACGTGCGCGGCTTCAGCAGACGTATCTCGGGGAGCGCGGGTCGCTGTCGGCTGGGGCGCGTCAGGCGAACCGTGCACAGGTCAGGGCGTTGGACCGGGTCCTTGGCGACCCGAAGGCGCTCGCGAACGCACCCGAGGTCTTCCGCGCCGCCGACGAGCACAACGCCGTAGCCGGGCGGCTCGAGGGCGAGCTGATCGACAAAGGGGCGTTGCATCCAGACCAAGCGGCGACTGCGCGCCTGCGGACGTACGCGGTAACGCACATGGGTGCCGTGCCGTGCCGCGAGAGCGGCGTGGCCGATCCGGACGGCAACCCGATCACGAACGCGCAGATTGAGGCGCACATCGCCGAGACTGGTAGCCGCACGCCCGGCTTCGTCGGGCAACGGCGCAGCGACCGTGGCGCCGCCAGCTTCTTCGTGAACCGGTGGGGATCGGGGCGCAAGACGGTGGACAGCAAGCGGCGATCCGGTGAGGCAGCCCGCACGGGCGCCTACGACGCCAGCTTCCGTGCGCTCGAAGACAACCTTGTCCATAAGCAAGGTGTCGTCGACGCGCTCGACAACTTCGACTCGTTCGTTGGTCGGTTTGGGTCCACGCGGCGCGACGGCACGCCGTACACGTGGGACGAGGCGCAGCGCGCCGCCGGCGAGCTCAGCGAGGCGACCGAGATGGACTGGGTTCCCGTTCGGGCGGTACCAGCACGTTACGACGAGGCGACGCGTGATCGGATAGTCAACGAGCAGGGCCCGGCGTCAGCGCCGGCGCCCGAGCCGCGCGACAGGACACGTCTTTCGGCACAACGGGCACCGGCGTCGCAGCGATCCGACACGTGACGAAGCGCGCCGACGACGCATGGCGCGCCGCGAAGCTCGAGCGCATCACGCTCCACGAGGCGCGGCACACGTACGCCTCGCTGATGATCGCCGCCGGCGTCAACGCGAAGGCGCTCAGCAGCTACATGGGCCCACGCGAACATCAGCATCACGCTCGACCGCTACGGCCACCTGATGCCCGGCAACGAGGCCGAGGCCGCGACGCTGCTCGACGCCGCCTCTAGCAGACGCCGCTAGGCGTGGACGACGTCGGCGGCCGTGACCGCGTTGCCGACCACGTGGCCGTTCGCGTCGTACACGAGCATTGCGTACTCGTCCGCGGTGTCTGGGTCTTGCAGCGCGATTGCCTCCAGCGCGGCACGTGCCTCAACCTCGGTGTCGAACGAGTCGACCAAGTTGGCGGTGCTATCGAGGATCACGTAGTAACTCATCGGGGGGCTCACGTCCGTACAGCAGTGATATCGACCACGCGACCGATCAGCTTGATCGGGTCACTCCAGGTCGTCAAGTGCCAACGGTGCCCGGTATGGGCGTAGTTGACGCCGTTGTCGTGCTCTATCCGTAGTTGGGCTACCCAATCGCCGAGCCTGTGGAATCGATCAGCGGTCGCGTGCGCCACGTCCTCGTTCAGGTAGGCCGAGATGCCGAGGTGGACAAGCCATGACCTGCATTCGGCGCCGCGTGGACCGCGGCCGAGCTCAAAGTTCGAGCGCAGGCTGTTGAGCAACACGGGGTCCTCGTGGTGCTCGGAACGAACGATCCGCCAACAGGTCAGTTCCTCGCCTGGCCGAAGCTCGTACGCGGCGATCTGCGGCGGCCCGAAGGTGGTGCGCATTGGGGGCGAGCCTACTTGGAGAGCTTGAGCGCCTGTCGCGCGGATCCCCTCGAGCTCGCGGCTGCGGCCGCTTCCCCGACTGGTTGAGCTGGCAACCCACGCTTGACCGACTGTCGCTCCTGATGTCGCGCGGCCACCGGATCGCCCGTCCTGCCTTAGCCGTTCGTCAGATGTGGTACATCGCGACACCCGCCGCGCGCGCCTCGCGCTCGACGATGTCGGCGATGGTGCTGGCAGCCAGGACCTCACGCGCGGCGCTGGCGGCGTCGCCGAAGACCCCCTGGGCGTCGCGGCCGAGCGGGCCCTCGAGCAGCTCGACGACCTCGAGGACGGTGATCTCGCTGGGGGCGCGGGCGAAGGTGTAGCCGCCCTTGACGCCGCGCTGGGACTTCAGCACCCCGGCCCGGCGCAGCGTGGCGAAGAGCTGCTCGAGGAACTGGACCGGGATGTCGCGCCGGCGGGCGAGCTCGCCGATCGGCACGGGACCACCGCCGCCGGTGCGGCCAAGCTCGGCCAGCGCCTGCAGCGCATACGGCGACTTCGTCGTGATGGAGATCATCGGGCGCTCACTAGCCTCAGCCTATGGGACCGGTCAGCCGTTACGCACCACCGCTGGCCGTGATGGCGCTGATCTTCGCGCTCTCGGCGACACCGGATCTCAGCTCGGGCCTGGGCACGTTGGACTTCATCCTGCGCAAGATCGCGCACGTCACGATCTTCGCGCTGCTGTGGCTCGCGGTCGCTCGCGCCAGCGACTGGCGCCGCCCGATCCTCGCCGCGGTCATCGCCGTCCTCTATGCCGCCAGCGACGAGCTGCACCAGTCCTTCGTCGAAGGACGCCGCGGGACGCCGGTCGACGTCGTGATCGACTCCGTCGGGATCGGCCTCGCGGCGCTCCTGTGGGCGATCACCGCGCAACGCCGCGGGCGGCCGGGGCCGCCGTGGCCATGGCCGCTGCGGGCTACAGCCAGCCGCGCTCGGTAGCGATCAGCACGGCCTGCGCGCGATCGACGGCGCCGAGCTTGCCGTAGATGTTGTGCAGGTGGGTCCGGACCGTCGATGTCGACAGCTGCAACTCGGCCGCGATCTGCTTGTAGACCTTGCCCTCGGCGAGGCGCTTGAGAACCTCGACCTCGCGACCCGACAGCGGGCACGGATCGATCTGGCGCGGACGCCCGGAGGTCGGGTAGGGCAGGTCGTACATGACCGCGCGCAGCTCGGTCGGGCCGAGGCCGATCGAGCGCGCGACCTTCAGCAGCGAGTTCGGCGAGACCTGGCCGCCCTGGGCGTAGTGGGCGAGCATGTCGGCCAGGCGCACGAAGGCGGCCTCGCCGGTCGCGTCCTCGGAGTGATGGCGCTCGATCGCGGAGGCGACGGCGCTCGGCAGGCCCCAGCGGCGGGCGAGCACACCGCCGACGAGGGCATGGTCGACACCGAGGTCGCGGCGCTCGCGGTGCACGCGCTCCTCCGGCGTCTTGGCATCGCCGTGCACCTGCCCCGGGTAGCCGGGGTAGGCGTGCATGAGCACGAGCTTGCCGATGTCGTGCAGCAGCGCGGTGACCATGAGGCGGTCGCGGTGCTCGTAGCCGGCCTCGCTGGCGAGCCGGTCGGCGGCGCGCTGGGTGGCGACGCCGTGCAGGCGGAAGCGCTCGGGGGCGCTGTCCCACACCGAGGAGCGCTCGAAGAAGTCGAAGGTGCGGGCGCGGCTGGCGAGCGCCTGAACGGATTCCGGCGACAGCACCTCGACGGCCTGGACGACGGACTCGATGCGGCCGCGGCGGCGCTCGTCGAGCTGGTTGGCCATCCGCAGGACGGCGACGACGAGGGCGATGTCGGACTCGACCGTGGCGACGATGTCAGCCGGCGAGATGCGATCGGCGCTGACCAGGCGCAGGAGGCGGTTGCGCGACTCGGCGAGGGCCGGAAAGGCTTCGAGCGCCTCGAACGCAGCGGTCAGCCGGCGGCCGTGGCCCTCGTTGTGATGGCGCTGTACGGGCGCGCTGCTGGACTCGGTGGTGCGTGCGGGCGACGAGATCATGGTGGGCGGTCCCTGCTTTCTGGTCGGGATCGTCGGGGCACATCCGGTATCGGCAGCTATAGACGAATGGTTGAGGGGATCCTCGCTGTTTCTCCTGTCGGTGATCGCGCTCGCGTCCTCCGGATCGGGTGTCGATTGTTGTCGCAGCGGTCGTACTCGCCGTGACCGGCTTCATCACGCGGTGGCGTCTGACACCGCCGCTGACCGGGGCGGGCAGCAACGCGTCCTGGCCGCCGCGTGCCCGAAGGTACGCCAGACCGGGCGCGCCTCGCGATCGGGCTCCACCGTCGCTGCAGCGGCGAGCAGATATTGCGAAACAGCGAACCTTCCCGAAGGATCTCGTCCAGCTGGGCTTGAGCGCATCGAGCTCGAGCGCTTGTCGGGTCTCGGCCGTCACACTGGGTCAAGTCGCGAGCGTCCTGGCGGGCTAGCGGCGAGCGCGTCCGGACGCACCGGTGCCGAAGGCCAGCATCACCGAGCGTCCGTCTTGGACGCGCGCTTCCACGAACGTTCGTAGTTCATCGCTGACGGTCCCGGCCGAGCCGATCCATCCGTCTTGCACGAGCTGCACGAACAGGGTGTTGTTGAGGTGGCGCGACACCGTGGCGTAGCCGTATGCCACGCCGCCACGGGCGCCGAGCGCGGACGTCGCGCATGCGTTGAAGTACTCCAGCGGGAGGTACATGCCGCGCAGCAGCTCGGGCGCGAATGGGTCAAAGACGACCGATTCGCAGAGTTTGAAGAAGCAGGCTGCGGGGTCCAGACGGTAGTTCTTGGCGTCGAGGGGTTCGGCGGCGCGCGCCGGGATGGCAGCCATCCGCTCGACCTCGACGTCGTGGTTTGCGTCGGGCCGGTACAGCCAGCCGGCGTCGGCGCCGCGGTGCATGCGTTTGTATTGCACGAGCACGAAGGCATGGAACGTTTCGTTGTAGTAGACGAGATCGACGCCGGTCGTGTTCTCGATCCCTTGGCGGTTGACGTTGATGACGGTCAACGACCGGTTGCCGTTCTTGAAGTGGACCGATCCGACCGCCGAGCGTCGGACGACCTCCCAGTCTCCGAACACGTTGGCGTCGTGATTGATCATGGGGTCTTCGCGCAGCGCGACATCTTGCAGGCCGGCCAGGAATGGCCTGCTTTGTGCGGTTTCGGGACCCCATTGCGTCAGCGGAACCTTGTCGACTCCGGAGATGTCCATTGCGAGTCCGACCGCGTCTTTCTCCATGGCGAGTACGCCGGTTGCCGAGTCGTTGGCCTCGGGTGTCGCGGCGTGTCGTTCGAGAGAACGGATCGTGTCGTCGAGGTACGGGCGCAGCCGGGCGACGGCTGCGAGCGTCTCTCGGCCTGTGCGGTCGGGCAGGGTGCGGTAGTCGAGGCGCGCGCGCACGTTGGCGGGCATCTCGGCTGCGAGCTCTTCGAGTGACAGGGGTGGGTCGATCTCGGTGAGATCGCTGCAGCGGACCCCGTCTTTGCGTGTTGCGACAGCGCGAGTCTTCTCGAGGCGTCCCAGGCGCTCGAGGTCGGTGCCGAAGCTGACGAGCACGAGTCCGGTGCGTCCTTCGACGTAGCCGCGGCGAACGACGGTCGTGAACCAGTCCCTGTTGTACTCGACGAGGCCACCGAGGATCTCGGCGTCTTCGTCGAGCAAGATCACCCGCATGCGGGTGAAACCTACTCGGGGCGGCGACGGCTGGGCCGAGGAGACCGACGCGCTCTCGTTCTGGTCGCCCGGCTACCCTCAGGCTGTCGTGGGCCGGTTGTCGAATCGTTCTACGTGAAGAACTTCGCCGCGTAGGACCCCAGTTTCCAGTTCTGTCGGGTACGCGCTTTCGTCGGCGTAGATGAGGTGCGCGAAGTAGAGGGTTCCGGGCGTGGCGGCTGCTTCGCGCTCGAGTGCCCGATAGCGCTTGCCTTGTTCCGACCAGCCGCGGTTCAGGGGTCGGTCTTGCCGGAAGATGTTGGGACCGAACTCTCCGCCGGACAGGTGCGGTACGACGTGGCCGCGGTCCACCGGGGCGGCGTCGTGGGGCACCATCGGGTAGCCGCGTTGATAAGCGGCGTCGCGCTTGAGCACGACTGCGGGCGTGAGCGCCCATGCCGCGACGGTCCTATCCTCTTGGGGCAGATCGACCGAGCTGGCGAAGTCGAACAGGTATGTGGCCCCGGACTGCTCGAGTTCGTGCAGCGCCGCGCCGCCGGGTTGCTCGGTGTCATACCGGTCGCCGAGCGCGGCCAGCAGCGCGGCGCCGACGGCCTCGGCGTTCAGGGGGCGCTCCAGGGCGGACAGGATGCCGGCATAGTCCAGCGACAGCTGCTGCACGGTTCACAGCCGCAGTTCGGAGAGGAGCTCTTGGAGGTTGATCACTCGCACGTGGGAGGCGTGAGCGGCCCGGAAGTCCGCGATCGGAACGGCTGGGTCTCCGAACTGCTGCTCGAAGAGCAACGCAGCCGACGGAAACCGGTTCAGCGCCCAAGCGGCGGACGCGCGCGTGGTGTCCAGAAAGCGCAGCGGACGTTCCCCGGCGACGTACAGCTCGGCGCTGCGACCCGAGGTGTCGGCGGCGAGATGCACGAGGTCTTTGAACAGCTGGCGTTTGCGCATCGCGTCATGTCCGTCCCATCGGGCGAGCTTGAACTCGGCGATTCGCCGGTCCGTCTCGATGTCGAACGGCCGAGAAGGGTCGTTGCCGGCAGCGAGCGATGGACGGTGCAGCGTCTCGCCGGGCTGCAGCATCCGAGGCAGCGCGCGTAAGACGGCGACGGCGTGAATGACGTCGCTGATGCGGCCGAGCCGTTGGCGGGCGAAGAGGGCAGCTTCAAGCACATCGCCGGCGACTCCCCCATCGTCGAGCATGCGCGCGACCGCGGTGACGTCTTGGCCCTCGAGCGCGTACTCGAGGCCGGCGATGGTGTCGTGAGCGGCGCGGCGTCGATGAACCGCAGGAGCGCTCCGAGCTTCGTCTCAAGGCCGACGTCGCCGGTCATCGCCACAGCGTAGGCGGGCAGACCGCGAAGCGGGGCGCTGCATCGGCGGCCTCGGTCGGCTATGCGCGTCGGTCTGTGGCTGCGCGGCCAGATCGGACAGCAGCGTGGCGATGGCTGCCGCGTCGGCGTCCTCTCGATTAGGAAGGCACGACCGGCATTAGTTAGCGCGCGTCGCGCGAGACTCAGACCGACGTGTCGACGCCCGTCGTGTTCCAACAACAGCGACTGACCGAGTGCCACCTGCCGTCGAAGGTCGCGCAAAACGCGTGCACGAACTCCCTCGTGGTGGCCGCCGGTCGGCTCGCGGGTTACCGTTTGGTGGTGGCTGAGTCGGCGCAAGCGTTCATTGCTCGCAAGAAGGCCGAGCTGTTGGCCACGCCGGCGTACGCGAAGGACATCGGTCGGGCGGGCCGGCTCATCTGGCAGCGCGAGGCCGTGTCGCTGCGCGTGCAGTCCAACCATCCGCAGAAGGTCTTCATGGTGGAACGGCTGCGGCTCGCTCGTATCGAGGGGGATGTGCTGCGTGACGGCGGCGCTCGAGAAGGCGATGTGGAGTACCGGTTTGGCTACTACACGGTGTCGCGGTCCGATCGGTGGTGGTGGGGTCAGTACGCGCCGTTCATCCCGGTGGGCGATCTCTGGCCGCTTCTTGAGCAAGCTCGTGCCGAGGGCACGATCGCGTAGCCGCGCAGCGAGTCGGTTTGCGCTTAGCTTTGGCGACAGGTGGCGATCCCTCGCGGGCGGCAGGTGCGGACTGGCTGGAGCGGGACGCTGCTGTTACGCGAGGAGTGCGAGTTGTTCGTCCGAGACCTGTGTCGCGGCAGCGAGCTCGTCGAGGTTGCCGTGGGTGACGCGGCGTTCGGCCGCGTCGAACCGCCAGCCGTAGCCGTGCGCGAGTTGCAGGCCGGGGAGCGCGAGTTCGAAGAGGTGCTCGCCGAACAGGACGACCTGCGCGAGCGGCGGTTGTCCTGGGTGCTCGGGGGGATACACGGCGACGAGATGCTCGTCGCGGCGAAGCACGCCGGCGACGAGGTGAGTCGGCGCCGGTTGCAGCGATCCGTAAGGGATGTCGTCGGGCCCCCAGACGCGCGTGTCGAGCTCATGCTCGAAGGCCAGCAGCCGTAGCGCTGCTGCCAGCGTTGACCGGCCGGTCTGGGCCGGTGTCACGCCAAGCTCGCTGGCATGAGCGAGGCAGCCGAGCGTGATCTTGGCGGTCGCTGACGCCCAGAGCCAGTCCGGATGGGGGCATGCACGGCTGCTGAAGAGGGCGACCACGGGGATGCCGGGCGGATGCGGCAGGGGTACATCCGGCGGCGCCGCTTCGGGCGGCCCGTAGGTCAGGCCGCGGGCGGCCGAGCGGCGACGCTGCTTTTCGTGGTGCTTGTCGGCGTCGCGAGGGTCGATGAAGATGTGCGACACGGTGTCGGTGATCGCGATCTCGACCGGCAGGAAGCGTCCACGGATTTCGTCTGCGGTCCAGGTCGCTTCGAAGACCTTGCCGTCGGGTCCGTCGAGGACCTCGGTGAACTCGTAGATCTGCCCGCGCGCGTCGCGGATGCCCGCTTGCGCGCGGGCGCGAGCGAGGTGGTGGCAGCGCACGAGCGGGATGTCCACCTCTCGGTTGGCGCGGCGGTTGCAGGCATCGCAGACGTCGATGATGAGCCGGCCTCCGAGGGTGCCCGCGATGACGTGCTCGGGAGAATCGAGCACCCGATCGTCGTGCCCGCAGTACCAGCAGAGCTTGAGGACCGGTACGGGCATAGCCGGGAGGATGCCATCCGGCGTGGGTGCCGGCCGGGGCCGATGTCGCTGCGTGGGGGAAGTTCCGCGAGACTTGGCCGGCCGCTCGTGGCTCACGGCCGCGTCCGACGTGACGTGCGTCGTTCCCGGTCGCGGTTTTTGTTGGGGGATGGAGCTGGAGCTGGCTGCCGGGTCGCATAGTCGCGGGACAAACGACTCTTGCCGGGCGGGCGGTTACGCGGCGTGGTAGGCGTCGTGGTCGGCCGCGTGGTCGTCCTCGGCGCGCTCGTATTCGCGCGCGTCGCGTTCGCCGCTGAGCTGTTCGTAGCAGCCCTCGAGAAAGTGGCCCGCGCGAGCGACGAGCTCGGCGAGGTCGCGCAGGTTGATCAGGATGAGTTCGGGTGGAAGCGAGCGTTCGCCCTTGGTTGTGGTGGGGTAGCGGAAGGCGATGGAAGCGGGATCGACGCGGTCGAGTTGGCCGACGACATCGTCGACGGCGGCAAGCTCGGCATCGATGTCCGGCCAGGATTCGTCGAGCAGCGCCCTGAGCGGCTGCCAGATCACCGGCAGTTGGTGCTTGGCCGGGATGCGCTCCTCGACGCTGGAGCGTTCGCGAGCTTCGGCGAGCAAGGCTTTGAGCAGCAGTTCGAGGTACTGGCGGTAGGAAAACACGATCGGGTAGACGAGCGTGTCGCTCTCGTACCGGTCTCGCGCGACGTGGTTGACAAGCGTGTCGGCAGCGGTCTTGTAGCCGTCGAGGTAGAGGGTGTCGCCGCCCCAGTTGACGGATGCGTTCGTCCGCCAGTCGCCGTTGGCGGCGAGGACCCGGTCGACCTCGCGCGGCCAGGACCGTTGGCGTGTGTGGTCGTCTGTCATGTCGCTGCCGCGGCGGGTGTTTGCGTCTCGGCGGTGTCGCGCGCGTCGTCTTCGTGGAGGACTTTCACGACGGCTTCGCGCCACGGCATGTCGCGCTCTCCGCCGGTGAGCGTGAGATCGCGCGCGCCGACGTAGACGATCAGCCCGTCCTCGTTGAGGGCACCGAGTTGGTCGTCGAGGTGCCTGTCCGGCGTCGAGGTGGCCCCGTGGCCCGATGTCGCTGTAGATGTCGCCCCAGTCTTGGCAGGACTGAAAGAAGTCGCCGAGCAGCCGGCGTTGCGGTGGCGACAGTCCGTTGGGCCGGTCATAGGCCGTCGAGAACGCGGGCCCCAGGATGTCAATGAGGGTGTCGCCTGATGTCACGAGCGTCAGGGCGACCGGGCGGTCGCGGCCGCGCAGGCGGATGTCCGGCATGCCTGGAGCGTGGCGGCGAGCGACGCGCTGCTCGTGCTCGGCTTTGAGGCGGCGCAGTTCCGCGGGCGGGAAGCGTTCGAGCTGCATGTCGACGACGGCGTGGCAGTTGGCGCACAGCAAGATCAGGTTGTCGGCGGCGTCGAGGTTCCTCGCGGGGGCCCGCCTGGCCGCGGGGGCCGACGGCGGCCTGCGCGATGATGTGGCATTCCTGTCCGACGATCGCGTGGACGTCGCCGACGGCGTCGGGTGCGCGTACGAGCGCGGTGTCGCAGCGCGCGCAGGCGTTCCCGGAGAGGCTCCAGAGCACCTTACGGGTGTGGTTGCTGATCGCCACGCGAGCATTCTGACCGTCGGTGCGGTCGTGCTTGGCGGGGATTTCCGCGTGTTCGGCGGTTTGTTGCGCGTCGGCTGCTGCTGTGCGACGTGAGGTTGGTGATCGACTGAGGCCCGCTGCGGGGCCGCCGAGCGCACGGCGCCGGCGTAACGGCTCGCGCGGAGTTTGCGACCGGCTGGTTGTACGCCCCAGGCTCTTGGAGCATTGTGATCCCTGATGCTGACCTGGTCGATGTCCGAGATCCCACCGCTGCTGGCGATCGCGTTCGCGCCGCCGATGATGATCTGGGCGTGGGGCCAGGCGCTTGAGCAGTTCGGGGCCGGCGTCGAGCGTGTGGCGGTCGCGGCCGTCGCTGCTCGTCGTGCAGTCGCTGCAGCGCGAGAGGAGACCCGGCGCCGGTGACCGAGCCGGCGACCGACATCCTCGTTGCGGACGCCGCTCGCTGGCGGCGGTGGCTGACCTGGCGCTACCCGCACTACGAGCGGATGGAGAGCGACGCCGAGAAGACACTGACCGGCGACGCAAGCGCGCTCGTGCGCGCTGGCTTCGACGCGTCGACCGAGTCGCCGTCGGACTGGCACGTGTCGCTGTTTACGGCCGCGAGGCGGACGCCCGATCCGGCAGCGACGTTCGCGGCCGCGCTGCGCTGGAAGCCGGCCGGCATGATCCTGCATCACGTCATCACGGCTGGTGCATGCAGGCATGAGCGTGCACCGCTCGATCCGCGTCCGGACGAGATCGCGCGGGCCGTCGCACACGCCCGCGCAGCGCTCGACACGGCAGACCGCGCGAGGGCAGACGAGCGTACGCCCGCGAGGTCGGTCGATCGTGCCGAGCGGCAGGCCGGCGCGAGGACGAGCGAGGCGCGCAGCCTTGTCGAAGTGGCGATCACCGACGGGCTCCTGGCGCGCCGGGGGTTCCTCCTGGTGCCGCCGATGGTCGTCAAGCCGGAGATGCTCGACGACTGTCGGCTCTACCTGTTCGCGCTCGCCGTCCGCGCCCAACTGGATCCGGGGTCGTCTGCTGAGCCTTGGGCGTGGCAGCCGCGTGGTGTCGCGGTCTGCTGCTCGTGCACGACGGTGTTCGTGCCGCGCCGGCGGTCTGTTGCAGCGCGCTGTCCGCTGTGCAGCAAGCAACCCGCGGTTCCGCAGGTGATCGGGCAGCGCTCGCTGTCTGACGACGAGCGACAGACCGTCCGTGTCCCGGATCTCGTCGGCAGCATGATCGTCGGTTGGAAGACCGCCACCGTCGGGCTGTGTCCGGTGTGCAGCGCCCCGTTCATGGGCAGGCGGGACGCGACGACCTGCGGTGCGTGTGCGAACGGTGCGAGGCAGCGACGTCATCGCGCGAAGGCTGCGCGGGACGACCACTGATGCCGGGGTCAGCATTGGTAGTCACTGGCGCGGTGCCCTAGAAGGGCCCGTTTCCAGATTCCCCTTTCAATCCGTGCGTGCGGTTTTCCCGCACACGGCTTACCGATGATCTTCCTGACGCGGCAACGCGACCCACACGCACCCGACGACAGCACGCCGCCCGAGGGGAGTCGCCCCATCGAGACCGTTTGGCGTGTTGCGACAGACGTTGTGGGCGCTTGGCCGCTACCCATAGCCTGCATCGTGGCGTTGCGAGTGCGTGACCCGGCAAGTGGCCAACATCGCCATTTCGCTTGCCCGCGGCTCGACGGGCATACGCCCGTCGGGGTGGTTGGCCCGCAAAGCGGGCATGCCCTGACGCTCGCGTCCTACACAGGCGCGATCAAAGTCGGGGTCCTTCGCTCCTGGCGCCATGTTCTGCACGCCGATCATCACTACTACGACCCTCCCCCCGGACTCCCGCTGCGCTCCGCTCGCTTTCGCCATCCGACTTATCCCTGATCCACCGATCGGGTAGGTCGGTACCGTCCGGACCAGAGTGAAAATGACTTCCTGTGCAGGGCTTTTGGGCCGTGTCGGGCAGCCGGGGCCTGCGGCAGGAGGTCACCTTCATGGTGCAGGATGCCAAGCCGGTCGGACTGGACGGCACACGGGTCTGTTTCGACGACGAACGGGCGGTTTCGGATGCCGGGGTTCTGCTCGTCGCGACGCTCGCCGAGCGACTCGGTATCGAGGCGCTGCGCAGGATGGGGTGCGGCTGCGTCGTGACCGGGCGGGCGCTGCGAACGCCGGGCGCAAGGTGATGGCGCTGCTGTACGCGATGGTCTTGGGCGCCGACAGCATCGATGACTGCGATGTCTTGCGCGCGGGTCGCACGGGCCGGCTGCTCGGCGGCTGGGTGCCGGCGCGGTCGACGCTCGGGACGTTTCTGCGGGCATTCACGTTCGGGCATGTGCGCCAGCTCGACTGGCTGCTCGGCCGGTCCGTTGAGCGCGCCTGGCAGGCAGGCGCGGGCCGGGTGACGACCGCCTCGTCGTCGACGTCGACAGCTTCGTCGGCGAGGTCTGCGGCCGCCTGAAGCGCGGCGCCAGCTACGGGTACACCCGGCTGCTGGGGTATCACCCGATCCTCGCGACCCGCGCGGACACGCGTGAGGTGCTGCACATCCGGATGCGCAAGGGGTCGGCGAACACGCAGAAGGGGATGCTGCGCTTCTGCCAAGACTCGCCGCCCGCGTCGACCGCGCCGGCGCCCGCGGCGAGAAGCTGCTGCGCGCCGACTCGGGGTTTTGGAACACGAAGGTCTTCGACTACCTCGAGCAGATCGGCTGGCAGTACTCGATCGGCGTGCGCAACATCAAGAAGGTCCAAGTGGCGGTGCAGGCGATCGACGAGGATGCCTGGCAGCAGATTGCCTACCCCGTCGGCGGCGAAGCGCAGATCGCCGAGACCGTCTACGGCGACCGGCGGCTGATCGTCCGCCGCACCCGCCTCGTCGGTGCCCAAGCCGAGCTGTTTCCCGACTGGCGGCACTTCTGCTTGATCACCAACCGCAGCGAGGCTCTCGCCGTCGTCGAGGCCGAGCATCGCGATCACGCCGTCGTCGAGCAGGTCATCGCCGATCTCAAAGACCAGGCCCCGCACATTTTCCTTCCGGCGACTACGACGCCAACGCCGCGTGGACCGTGCTCGGCGCACTCGCGCACAACCTGCTGCGCTGGACCCAACTGCTCGGACTGCCCGACACGACCATCCGCGCGGCCCGCACCCTGCGCCGCCGCCTGCTCGCCGTTTCCGGCCGTCTGACCCGTCACGCCCGCGGCTGGACGCTGCATCTCCCCGCCCGCTGGCCCTGGCAGCACGACTACACCCGCGCCCTTGACCGCATCCGCGCGCTCCCGACGCTCGCCTGACCGCTCGGCACGCTCACCGACAACGACGCGATCGACCCCGCCCACCCGGCGCGCGAACCGCTCCCGCAAACATCCCCAAACGCCTCAACGGACACCCGACCACGCCGCCACCAGCATCAACACGCCAACTCGGAGGACTCGCGCGCCGCCAACCCGCCGCACAGACGGCCCGCCCCCGATTTCAGCACGCCGACCCGCCCGATCGGTGGATCCGGGCTTATAGAAGCGGCCTTCGCTGACGAGGCTGGCCAGACGGGTCTCCCTTGTTCGGTGATCAGACCTTGCGCGCGTGCAAGTCTCCCTACCCCGCAGGGACCCACCAAGCCCGATCCGAAACCAGGACTGGCGGACATCGCCTTCGCCGTGACATGAGCGGCTCGGCTCCCCCGATCGTGACTCTGACGAGGCTGCAATCCCAGCCCACGCGCTGCTCGCTCCAAAGAGGCTCTCGACACCCCGCTCGGCCGCGGAGATCTCTCGCCGACGAACCGGAGCCTGCTACCCGGCGCTCCAGCGCTTACCGGGGACGGGACTTCCACCCGCCGGCCTGATCCAGCTTGCAAGGCGCAACAGGCGGGCAGCACAGCAAGGAGTGGGTCGATCAGCGGGGAGCTAATATTTAGTGGTTGCTTGTCTGCTCGGCGGCCGGCCACGAGCACGGAGCCGCCGTGGAGCTACCCCGACTCCGGACTCCTCCCCGCCATGTGTGCTCGCGCGCGGAGGCGGGCTGCACGCGGCGGTCGGTGAGGTTCTGGTGGGCTGGGCCGCACGCACCTGCGGGGTGCACGGAACTGGTGCTCCGACAGGGGATGCTGCTCTCGCGCGCGCTCGTCGCGGGCGTCGGCGGTCGCCGCCGTGGGTCAGGGCTTATCGTGGCTCTCGACCTCAATGCGGCCTGCGCATCCGGACTTTTGCGCAGCGCGCCGGGCACGGTCCTCTGAAGCGCCCCGGCTGGCCCTGCACCCGAAGGATCTGTTTCGCCCCGCGTGCAGCAGATCGATGCCTTGGGAGGGTCTCGTGCCGCTGGTCCCGGCAAGCATCGATCCGATCTGTACGTCGTCGCCCTGATGGGTGTAGCGTACGTACGCATGAGTCCCCTAATGAAGATGTACTCGATGCTCTGGCGCTCGCGCTGGCGAGTGGCCTCGGCGCGTGCTCGCTGTACGGCGGGTACCGTGAGCGCGGAGGAGCCCTTGGGGGCGAAGCCGTACCCGGAGCCGGGTACGTTGTGCACCGTAGTCGAGATCTTTACTGCTGCCCGCGGTGCGTCGAAGCCGTAGCGCGAGCGTCGGGGCGAACCTAAGGTGAGACCACCCTCGCGAGACGGTCGAGCATCAGGCCTGCCTGGTGTCAGGGCCTAGCTGGTGAAGCGCGGTCGCGCCGTCGAACTCCTTCTGCGGCGGGTGGCTACATGATAAGCAGTCTCTGCTGTCTGCTCGGGAGACGTTTTGCGGTCGCCAACGAGGAAGCACTGGGTGGAATCTGCGGGCCACCGATCTGAAATGGTCGAAGTTGAATGTGGGCGTCGAGGCTGCGAGGGTGATTGGTCGCGAGACCGTCAGATGAGCACTCTCTTTCATTTTGTGCAGTGAAAATGTAGGGCGGGGCGTCCGAGGTGATCCGATGAGCTGGAGCTCGCCGAGGTGGCGGCGCTGGATGTCGTGTCGGTGGCGTTGAGCAACGGAACGAGTGGACGATCCCGCTTTATTCCCTGATGCGCTGATCCTGCTTATGTATCAGGTATGCCGCGTCCGTGGAAGGGCCTCGTGGGTGGGATCTGCTCTGCGGTCGGGGTACGACTGTTGCGCTGTTGCTTTGTAGCTTGGCCGTACTCGCGACCGGGTTTGATGTCTCTGAAGAACTGACTGCGAACGTGGCTAGGTCGTACTCCTGGGATTGATCTCTGCTCCCGAGTCCGATGTATGACCTATCTGCTGCTGCCCTCGGTGGCGGGACTGGCCGTGGGTGGCTGTGAGCAGAGTGCTCTGTGAGCTGGAACGTTCGACTCATCTGACGGCCCCAGGATCCTGAGGAGGTGGACAGCCATGAAGATCGCAAGGTGATTGTCGACTGATGCGGGATTCGAAGAGCTCAGACCTGCGACGGTACCCTGCTGTTCATCGAAGACCTACCGGCCTTCGGCATCGGGCAAGCTGCAAGGGTATCACCGCGATCGGTAAGTCGTCTGACTGTCAGTGCCTTCGAAACTGCGCCGGCGGTCGACCTGCGATGAACGAAGCCAGACATGGGCTGGGTCTCATGCGACGGAATGGGTCGTCTGACCGTCACTGCCACCCGCCTGAACGCTGCGACTGAGCTGCGATGGGTTCTCGATGGAGCTGTCTTGTGGAGAGCGAGCCACGGACTCGAAATACGCGTCCGGCCCCAGCCCCACCTGGTTCGTCGAAGTGAGCATCGACGAGCGACTGGTCGAGTCGTCGAGGAAATCGATCTGCTGCTCGCGGTCGAACGCATCAACGGCGACGTCGGCTCCATCGAGCAGCCGAAGGGCGCGTCGATCTGGAGGTCCGTGAGCTTGACGAGTCCAGCGGCGGCCGTTCTTATGTTGTGAAGCTCGAAACGCGCAGACGTCGACGTCGGCGTGCCGCCGTGACCTGGTCGGCGAACTGCTCGGGCCGAGCGTATCGCCGAACTGGCGTCAATCTGCTCGGCGGCGATGCGATCAGCGCGAGGCTACAGAAAAGGTGGCGCTGCATCGTGCGGTGGCTCGCCGTGATCGACTGGACGAGGCCGTGAGGCTGGGCACCCGTCTGGAGGAGATCGAGGTGCGTGGCGGGGAGCTCGACTCAAAGATCGAGACGTTGGACGCGCAGATCGTGGAGCTGAGCGAACGGCGTGACGAGGCAGCTGGCGAGGTGAAGGTGACAGAGGCCGCCGCGGGAGCGTCCGAAGAACTCCTGAAGGAGCTGGCGAAGGCGAGCAAGAACTACAAGACTGCCACTACCCGCGTCGGGAACGTCACGCGGGATTTGGCGGAGGCCAGCCAGATCGCGGGTGTCGACGACGATGACGACCCCGCCCCCCGACACGATGCGCTCGAGCTGCAAATTGAGCAACTGCGCGTCGAACGGGTCAACATCGACGCCGGCCCAGCGGTGATCAAGCTGATCGACGCGATCCACGCCCCGCTGGCCCGCGCGGTCGCGTCGGGACTGGCCGACCAGTCGCTGTTGTCGGCGTCGGCGCGTACGCCGGGCGACTGGACGGTCGGCGAGGTATCCGATGCCCTGGTCGGCCGTCGTGATGAGCTGCGTGAGCTGCCAAGCCCACAGGGGGCCCACCGCGTCGATGAGTTGATCCGGGGCCTGGTGAGGCAGGTGGCGGCATTGAGCGATGTCGTGAGACTGCGAGCGGCGCTGGTCAAAGCCGCCGAGCGGCAGACCAAGACACTGGAACGCAGCACCGAACTGAGCGAGCAGTTCGACAAGACGACCAGCGATCATCTCGACGTGTTGAGAGGCGCCCTGCGCGAGCTTGACGATGAGCTCTCGCGACTCGGTGGCGAGCGAACGGTGCTGGTGTACCGGCGAGATGCTCTCGGGGCACCTCAGGAACGCGACGCGCTCGCCGGGCAGCTCGCTCTGCTGCTGCAGGAGTTGAAGCTCGATGGCGCACAGGTGGCCCAGGCTCACGCCGAGGCGCTGCGGGTGGCCGAGCAGGAACGCGATGCGTTCGTCGAGGTACGCGACATTGAACGCCGCGCGGTTACCGATCACGAACGCGATCTGGCTGACCTGCGCCGAGCGGCCGAGGCGCTTCGCGACGAGCGCTTCGCGTGGATGGCCGAAGCCGCAGTGGATCTGCCGGCTGTCGACCAGACGCTGACCGAGCAACTGGATGCATTACGAATGCTGCAGCGCCGTGTGCGTCACGCCGACACACGTCTCACATCCTTCCGGGCGGCGTTTCCGGGATTGAGCGCGAGTCTCGTAGCTGTCGCCGAAGAACTCCGGGGCCGCACCGCGAGAGCGAGCATTCGCCAGAACGTGACAGCTTGGCTAGGCGGCGTCGCGGCTGGCTGGTTTGATGACCAGGCGGTGCGCGAGGCGTTGCTCGGGGAGCACGCCTCGGACGTCTCAGTTGACCTCGCCAATCGTCAAGTGTCGTGGGAGGCGCAGCATGAGCGCCGCACTAAGCCGATCGAAGGCCTGAGCAGCGGACAACGTGCGTTCGCGTTCACGCAGGCGCGCCTGGCGTCGTTGCAGCAGCAAGCTGGATCGGTGGCCAACCGGTTGATTGCGCTTGACGAGTTCGGAGCGTTCGTGTCGAGCAACCGGATCCGGGATCTTGCGGACTACCTGCAGCGCTGGCGCGACGCCCATCCAAGCGACCAGATCCTTGTGATCCTGCCTGCCAATCAGGATTACGAGGCTCTGGCGCGCGCGAGCGACGGCGAGCAGGCCAAGCGTTTTGCTCGGATGGCCCGGCAGCTTCACGAGCGCGAGTGGTTCGTCGAGGAGTTCGTCGCGCCGTGAGCTCCGCTGCGCCGAGCCCTGTGTCGACCTTCGGCTTGGCGGATGCGATGTCTCGTTCCGCCGCGCTGCACCTGCATGGTGTCCTGCTTCAGCTGTGGGACGCATGCCATCACCGCCAGCCGGCGGGTGTGCGACACGACTTGGAGCTTCACCGCCGCTTCTTTGATCCGGTCGCCACGGGCAAACGCCTGCGTGAGGCGCTGCCGACCATCGACGCCGTCGAGTCTCCCGAGGTGCTGTCGCCAGCGCAGGCCATCGCGATCGGCTCTGGACGGCTGCTGATCACGCCGGAGGGACGCGTCGCGCTTGAGCTACTCGAGCGAGCACTCGCGAGCACCGACGAGCTGGAGGTCAAGCTCGACCTGCGGTTGGCCGCGCGGTGGGAGCGAGCGCTGCTGGACCTGTATCGAGATTGGGGTCGTCATAGGTTGCGATCGGTGGTTGATCTTTTAGGCGGCGGCGACAAGCCGCTGCAGATCCCCGCGATTGGCGCCACGCTGACGTTGTTGGTCAACCGATCCGACGAGCCTGAGCGGGCGATCAAGCGTTTTGAGCCCGGGACCGCTCGGGACGTCATCGATGAGGCGTTTCGGTCGTGCGCGCAGGCGTTCGCGCAGCAGCTCGCTCCGTCGGAACGCCGCTCAAGTACGAAGGAGCGCCTGATCAGCGGCTGGACGCTGCACGAGGTCACGAGAAGGATACCGGACGCGCTATGCATCTCCGAGGACCAGGGCGTATTCGTCGTAGCGGGACGCCGGCGTGATGTCATCGGACTGCTTGTCGCCGAGCTCAAGCGGCGCCGCGGCATCGATGAGCAACTGCTCATGGACGCCTTCGACGCCCTCGTGCGCGAGTTCTCGCGCCGCGCGCAGCCGCTCGCCGGGTACGGTCTGCTGTTCGAGCGCCCCGTCGAGACAGCCCGGCTGCGACGGATGCTCCTCGAGACCTGGGTGAGAACCAGTTCGAGCACATGAGGCCGCAGGCGTTGTTCGCGGCGCTCGCGGAGATCGCCGATGAACATGACCGACATCTCGGTGCCGAACTGCTAGTCATCCCCGTTCTCAGCGATGAACTGGAGACTCGTCGGGCTCTCTTGACAGAGGTCGCCGAGTTCCTCGGCGGGGTATTGCTTGATCTAACCACCGGCGAGTATGACCAGGCGATCGCGGCGCACGACCACCCGGTGCTTCGAGGCGCTGTGCAAACAGGTCTGACGTTCGACCGGCCCGGAGGCGGACGCACCGAGCTGCAGTTGACTTACGGCGGGGGGCGGCTTGACGCTTCACTGCGAGTACGCGATCGCCTCGTGACAGTCCCGTCGCCTGTGGAGTCCCAGCTGATGGCAATCGGACGGGCGTTGTTCGACGAGCGTCTCGTCGAACACGAGCTCGCGATCTTGCTTTACGACGAGAACCCGTTCGACGACGTGGTGCAGCACGCCGTACTCGGCATGCTCACGGGGTTGGGACGCCAGGCCGGCCTTCGCTTGGGAGCGGCACGGACACTGGTCCCGTTCATCCGTGCCGCCGGCCTGGACCGCAACCGTCACTGCAAGCTCCATCGTGGTGTCCGTTACAGCCTGGACGGCGCGTCGCTGACACGGCGACATCGCGCACGGCACCTCGTTGACGTAGTCCGGAAGCTAACTGCTCCGCGTGCCCAGCCGCTGGTGCTGTTTCTCGGCGCCGGTTTCTCGGCGTCGTCGAGCATGCCGATCGGTAACAGCATGCGCAACGCCACCATCCGGCGAATCTGCCAGCTGCCCGACCACGAGGAGTTCAGCGACGAGGCCACTCGCCATCGGACTCTTCCGATTTGCCGGGGCGCCAGGACGCGACCTACTCAGCAATCAGGAGAGGTACATCGGCGAGGTGGAGTTCGCGCGCAGCGCGACCCTAGAACAAGCCGCCCGGATCGAGCGTGACCTCTTGGAGGTCTCAGTGCCGCAGACAATCCTCGACCTCCAGACGCGCCACAACCGTATTCTCGCCGATCAACACGCCAGGCTCGGCGACGCGGTGTACGCGATGCACAAGCTGATCGATGACCGCCGCCGCATGGTGCTCGTGACGATCAATTTCGACGAGCTCATCGAGCACGATCACGAGGACGCCCTCGATATCGCGATCGACGACGACGACTTTGGACGGCTCGCGCCGATCCTGGCCCGCATGCGTCGAGGCGAGGATCATCCGGACGCAAAGATTCCGCTGCTCAAGTTGCACGGAACGATCAACCAGCCCGACACATGCATCGTCACGGACGCGCAGACCCGGTCGGGGATCACGCCGGCCAAGACGGAGGCGCTGATGTCGCTCGTTCGTGACGTACCCCCTGCGGAGAGCGTGCAGTGGGTGTACGTCGGTGCTTCGATGCGCGACATTGACCTCGATCGCGTCTTCGGCCATCGCGAGTTCAACGACTCGGTGTCCGAACGCTGGGTAATGCCGTGGCCCGAGGAGTCGGTCCGCCGCTTCGTGGATGGCAAGACCCGTGGGTGGGAGGCGCGTGAGTCCTTGCTGGAACGCACCGTTACGGAAACCGCCGACTCGTTCATGCGCGTCCTCGCCGATGACTGGCCGTGACGCGCCGCATGCTCTGCCGCCGATCGAACGGTCACGCCTACGTGCCGTGCACCGGCTGATGAGAGTTGCCACCGCAACCGCGAACGCGAGGAACCTGGCGGAGCGCCCACGCCAAGTAGTCCCAGGCAGGAACGTCATACGGGACCCCGCGAGGCTGAGAGCCACCGCTTCCGTCTTGAAAGGCGTGCGAGCACGCGAAGGACATTGAGCGGCCGCCGTTCGCGCATCTCCTGCTTCACAACCAGCTGACATCGGCGCCGGCCCCGACGCTGACCGCGGGGGTGCGCAGGAAGCGGAGGGCCGGCCGAGAACAGGACGGGGCAGGAGTGTCAGCTCCCGCCCCGCCGTCCTGCTGGTCCTACTTCTCGCGCCTGACGCCCTTGAAGGGCGCCAGGTCGGCCTTCACATCAAGGATGCGACCGGTCTTCGTATCGCGCTTGACGGGATGGCCTCCGGGTCCGATGAACTGCGAGCGGCCTTTGACCGCACCGCGGCGTCCGGGACCCTTCGGGGCATTCTTCGCCATGAAGAACACCTCCCTTCTGCCGCCGGATTAGCAACGGACGGCCCGTCACCTGGCAGCCGACAAAGGTTGCCAGCCGCGCCCGACGGAACGCCGACTATGGCTGCTGCGCTGCCTCCACAGGCAGCACATCCGGTGGCGCACCCGTCGGGTCCTCGAACAGGAGGACGGTGCAGACCTCCGACAGCGGGATGATGAGGCCGGGGCCTCCGACCGGCTGCCAGTTGCCGCGGTCGTCCTCGCACTTGGGGTGAACCAGGTACAGCTCGTTGATGCCGTCGTCCTTGTAGTACGGCCCCCTGCGCGGATACGCCCATATGCGCCGTCCGTCCTTCAACTCGACCATGACCGTCGCCGGCCCGCTCATGTGAAAGAGCGTCTGCGAGTACATGCTGCCCTCGGGCTGGATGCGATACCCGAGCTTGCCCAGCGCCCGTTTGCCAGGGCGGGAGCCGCGAACAGATGCCGTCGCGTACCCGAGCGAAACGGCAGTGCGAGTAGCAACGCGACATACCCGAACTGCGTCGGCTTCGGCGCCCCTGGCAGCGCGGCGTTGACCGCGGCTACCAGCGGCAGGCTCGCGACCACTGCGATAACGAGCACCTCGCCCGCCGGACGCTCGGGTCCGGGGTAGCGAAGCCGGTAGAGCCGAGCGATGAACCCGGGCGCGACGAACGTGATGACCTGAGCCCGCGTTGGCGTCGTGGACGACTTCGGCCATGCTCAGGAACTACGACTTGGGCTTCGGAGGCAGCCCGCCGCCAGGTGGCTTGACCTGACCTGTCGGAGCGACCGGCTTCTGCCACCCCGAGCCGCCTCGAAACCCGTCGCGGGGAGTCGGGCTGGGCGGGAGATCTCCCGCTGGGCGCTTAGGCATTGGATTTCGTCGCCGGCGTCGGCGACTCGCTGCTGGCAGCGAACAGGGCCGTTGGCCTTGGCAGCACGCCCGGAGGGCGGAGCATGGCCATCACCGGCGTGACTGGCTTTCCCAACCGCTCTCGATGAGCGGCATGTCGAATGTCAGGGTCTGGTCCTGCGGTTCGTTGCTCATGGTCAACCTGCCAGTTTGGGGGCTGACGACTCTACGGGCAGCGTCGGAGGGAAACCGCGAGTGCCGGGAGCCGGGGTCTGCGGGTCCAGCCGAAGAACGGCGTGCCTACACTCCCTGGGTGAGTCGATCTGACGGGTCGGATCACTCCCTTGAAGTGCACGTTCGAGCGGGCTGAGCCGTTGATGGCGGCGCGCAAAGCCGGCGGTGCGGCCGCCACGAGCTGGCTCGCCGGGGCGCCGATCCACGGGCCGAGCAGCGCGAGCACGCGACGGGCCGAGCGTGCCCCGGGTCATGCGTCGATCGACGCGAGCGCTCATCCCCCTGAGCTTTATGGGGTCTCCTGACGTTTCCGTGGGTCGGTGAAGGCCGGATTCACCGCGGCAGCGGCGGGCAGAGTCCGGCGAGCGAGAGCATCGCGAGTGCGATCAGCGCGCCTGGGCTGTGGAAGCCGTAGGCGCGTCGGGTGATCATCCGGATCTGGGTGTTGATCGCCTCGACGCGGGCGTTGGACAGGCCGTGCTCGATCGCTGCGACGATCCCGGCGCGCTGAGCGGTGATCGTGCGGGCGAGCTTTACGAACGACGCCAAGCGACATCGCCGCGCCCACGCGATCCAGTCGTCCAGCAGCCGGATCGCTTGCTCGGCGGGCAGCCGGTAGATCTGCCTGAGTTGCTCCTTGAGCAAGTAGGCGCGGTACAGCCGCGCGTTGGTCTTCTGGATGCTCGACAGCTTCGCGGCCTGGCGGTCAGTCAGGTTCTCCGGGTTCTTCCACAGCGCAAACCGCGCGCCCTTGAGATCCTTCGCGGCCGCGAGTTGCCCGTTCCTGCGCGCCTCGTTCCAGACCTCGCGGCGGACCTCGTCCAACGCGTCGGTCGCGAGCATCACAACGTGAAACGGATCCACGCAGCGAACCGCGTCGGGGACGCGATCGGCGACGGGCGCGGCGATCCAGCCGGCCATGTCGCAGGACACCAGTTCGATCTGTTTGCAGCGCGTTTGGCCGAGGGCGTCGAAGAACGCCTCAACGGTCTTGCGGTCACGTCCGGCCGCGGCCCACACCAAGCGGCCGGTGTCGTGATCGACGACGACGGTCAGGTACCGCTGGCCCTTGCGATGGCTGATCTCATCGATCCCGATCCGGCGAAGGCCGTCAAGCAGGTCGGTCTGACGCTGCGCCTCGTCGGCGACTCGTTCGCATATGCCGCCGACCGTGCGCCACGCGACACGCATCAGCTCGGCGACCGCGGACTTGCTCGTGTTCACCGCCAGCCACGCTGCCTGATCTTCGAACGCCCGCGTGAACCGCGACCGATGACGCGCCCACGGCACCGCGCAGACCACGACACCGTGACGGCGACAACGCACCCGCGGCGCGTCGGCCTCCACGAACGCCAGCACCGTCCCGAGATCCAGCGCACGCCAACGCCGCCGGCCCTCACCCAGATCGAACCCCGGGCTGCGGCGCCGGCACACGCCGCAGCGATCTCGCTCACGCCACACGGGCCTGACCACGACGACGATCTCGTCCTCAGAGCCGACCCGCACGTCCTCCACAACCGCTCGCTGCAAGCCCAGCAGCCGCGCCCATACCCTTGTCGCGCGCACGTCGCATCCCGCTCCCCTCGGTTCCAGTCGTCAAGAAGCCGGAACCCTAGGCGCGGCGCGGCGTGCGCCCCTGATCAGCCGCTCACTTCACCCACGGGAACAGCAGGAGCGCCGCTTTATGCGCTGTTCGGCCCCTGGCTCCAGAGGCTCTCGTGGTACGGGTTGATCTGCCGGTTCCATTCCGGGAACCGCACGTGGGAGTCGTGCGGGATCAGCGTGACCGGTACGTCGCGCCCGACCGCGGCGCGCACCGCCCCGCGCCGCGGTTTTCGAGGCTGGAGTGCACCCGCGCATGACGCCGACCAGCCCGCTCACCATCTCGTTGTGCAGCTGCAGTTCCTCATCGGTCAGATCGTCCTCGTCGGCGTCCGGATCGTCATGGAACGTCAGTCCTTCCTTCGCGGCCCATCGCGCGAGCGCCGCGTGTCCGTCGGGATCATGCTCCGCATGCCAAATCTCGTTCGCTCCTCGCAGCATGAACTCTGTTCCCCAGCGTAGATCGGCCGCCTCGATCGCCGACGCGCGATCTGCGCGCAGCGCGTAGTGCACTTCGGTGTTCCATAACACCGCCAGGGTGGTCTCGCGCGGATCATCAGCAGGCACCGCGCCCAGGAAGACGGTGACGATGTATACGTCGGGTCCCTCCTGACGGTGGACGCCGCGCAGCTCGTCGATAAGCCGGCCGGCCGTGTATTCCCACAAGCTGGGCGTAGGCATTCTCAGCGCTCCGGGCGGTCGGAGAAGAACGTGCCGTCGGCCAGCTTCTCCTTGATTGTCGCTATCACGCGGTCGAACCTGCGGCGGTCGCGGCACGTCCCCCTGTCATCCGCGATGGCATGCTCGCGCACGGATACCGGCGAAGCAGGCTGAAGTTCTCGTCCAGAAATCCCGAGCGCTGAGTGAACGGATGCGACGTCCGTGATCGATCCTCGCTTCCCAACGTGTCGAAAGAGGTCGGTGCTTTTTGGCTCTCCGAGGGTGATCGTAGGTGAAGTCATGCGGTCGTCTCGTGCGGGAGCGTCAGCGTGATCGGGCCGCAGGTCAGATGGATCAGGGCGAGCGCGGCGTTGGCGGAGTGGAAGCCGTAGGCGCGGCGGGTGATCAGCTTGGCCTTGTTGTTGAGCGCCTCGGCGCGAGCGTTGCTGAGCTTCATGCGGCGGGCGGCGAGGATGCCATCGCGGTGCTTGCGGATCGTGCGGCCGAGCCGCACGAACGGTCTGAGGCGGCTGCGCGACAGGCGGGCCAGGAGCCGGTCGATCAGCTCGTCGACGGCGTCGACGGTCAGGCCGGGCGCGAAGATCGCGCGGACCATCTCCTTCATCGCCCAGGCGCGCGGGACCTTGCCGCCGGCGGTGTGCAGCGCGGTGAGCGTGTCGGCTTGGCGGTCGGTGAGGTCGGCGGGGGTTCTTCAGCAGCGACCAGCGGCTGTCTTTGAACTGCTTGGCGGCCTCGCGGTCACCCGCTGCGCGCAGCTCGTTCCAATGCTCACGGCGGACCTCGTCCAGTGCCTTTGTCGCGAGCTGAACGACGTGGTAGTTGTCGATGCAGATGACCGCTTGCGGGGCGTGGCGGCGGACCGACTTGGCGTAGCCACCGGTCATGTCCATCGAGACCGCCCGCAGCTGCCCGGCGCGCTCTCCAATCACATCCTCGGCTTCGGCTTCGGCTTCGGCGGACGGTTTGACCTGGATCTCGGCGGTTTCGGCGTCGCGCCCGCGGTCAGCATCACGGCGCGTGTCGCGGTCAAGCTCGGCGAAGAACGCATCGGCCGCGGCCTGCCCCTTGCCCTCAGTGCCCCACACCACGCAGCGACGGCGGTGATCGCCGATCAGCGTCAGGTAGCGATGGCCCTTGCGCCACGCGACCTCGTCGATCGAGATCTCAAACAGATCGCTGAGGCGGTCCTCGCAGAGCAGTTCGTCGCCGACGCGCTGGATGATCCGCCCGATCGTCTGCCAGTCGATCCGCGTCAGCCGGCAGGTCGCCGTCTTGTCGGTCTTCGTCGCCAGCCACGCGACGAGATCCTCGAAGTCGCGGGTAAAGCGCGCGCCGTCACGAGCGAACGGGACGCCCTCGACGTGCACGCCATGCTCAGGACAGCGCAGCCGCCGCAGCCCGACGTGAACCTCCAAGCGCCAACGGCCGAGATCCAGATGCCGCCAGACCGAGTCGTGATGCTGCTTGTTCTCACGATGGCGCGTGGAGTACGAGCACTTCGGGCAATGAAGGCGACGACGACGCAACGCGACCCTCACGCGAACCCGATCGGGCTCAAAGCTGACCGAACGGACCCACACACCGGGCAGATCGAGCAGACGACAGAATGCGCTCGTGACGCGCATGGGCGACGACCTCCAGTTCGCAGCTTCAGAACCGCGAACCTACGGTCCGAACCTGTGCGCGTCGCTCCCGGCCTCCCGGCCACCCCGCAAGCAGCGCAGAACCCCCGCTCAGCCCCAGGAACCCGCGCTCGCCGGCCGGCCCGAGTCACCTACGATCATCCACGGAGCCCCTGCTTTTTAAGCCAGTTGCGTGCCCGCAGGATGACGCCGTTGGCGAGTTCGTTGGGATACAGCTTGCGGCGAAACGACGAGGTGACGACCGGGAGGCCGATGGTCGTCTCGGTGAAATCGGGCGCGGGCGACGTAGTGGGTCGATCACCGGTCCGGTGAAGCCGCTGAGCGAGCGCACGTCGTAGCGCTGGACGCCGTCCATGGCGGGCTCAAGGCGTCGCTCAAGGTCAACGAACAGGCGCCGGATGAGGCCGAGCACGACGACGTGGTCCGCGGGAGGTGTTGAGCGCCGCTGAGATTGGGCACGGTCGGGGGCGCCGGTGCCGTTCGTTGTGGTGACGGTGGGAGGCTTCGGCGGTTCCTGAACGCGCGAGAGCCCTCCCGTCTGATTGATCGTCGTCGGGAGGGCTCTCTGGATGCCGGAGGTGGCACCCGATGTTGATCCTAGGCGTCGAGCCGGGGCTGCTCGAGGGTTGGCTGGTCGGCGGGCGGATTGGCTGCCCGTCGTGTCGGGCGGTGTTGGGGCCGTGGGGGCATGCGCGGGAGCGGGTGCTGCGTTGCGCGCTGGGAGATCGGCTGTTGCGGCCGCGGCGGGCGCGGTGTCGGGGATGCTTGGGCACGCATGTGTTGTTGCCGGATGTGGCGTTGTTGCGCCGCCGCGACGAGGTCGTGGTGATCGGGGCGGCGATCGAGGCGCATGTTGGCGGGGAGGGGCATCGGCCGATCGC
This sequence comes from uncultured Actinomycetes bacterium, assembly GCA_963709935.1. Classification (GTDB taxonomy): domain Bacteria; phylum Actinomycetota; class Thermoleophilia; order Solirubrobacterales; family Solirubrobacteraceae; genus CADCVQ01. The sequence continues at coordinate 105,914 of CAVPYM010000015.1, forward strand.
GGCGCGTTTGGGTCTGCCGGCGGGCACGGTCCGAGGCTGGCTGCGGCGGTTTACGCAGCGGGCCGCGCAGGTCAGGGCGCATTTCACGCGTTGCGCGGTCGCGCTGGACGCGGAACTGGGACCGGTGTTGCCGGCGGGGAACGGCGTCGCGGACGCGTTGGAGGCGGTCGCGGTCGCGGCGCGGGCGTGGGTGTTGCGGTTCGGGCCCGGTGATCCGTGGCGGATTGCCGGTGTGCTGTCGGGCGGGGCGCTGCTTGGCAACACGAGCTGTCCCTTCCCGGCGGTGCGCTGAGCTGGGACGGTCTCGCGCTCGTGAGCGAGAGCGCTGAGAACTGATGGGCGAGGACCGCCGCCGCGAGATCGGCCTGTTCCGCTACGCGCTCGTGCGTGACGCGGCCGACGCGGTGTTGAGCAAGGCTGAGCGCGGCCGGCTGGTCCGCGCCGTGAGCGAGCGTGAGCACGTCGATCCCGACGGCCGGCTCGTGCGGATCAGTCGCACGACGCTTGATCGATGGATCCGCGCTTACCGTCATGGCGGCTTTGAGGCGCTCGTTCCTCGGCCGGCGGTCGTGGAACCGCGCACGAGCGCCGGGAAGCTCGAGCTGGCGTTCGCACTCAAGCGCGAGCGGCCCGACCGGACCGCGGCGCAGGTCCGCGAGATCATGCTTGCTGTCGCGGGCGCCGACGGTGAGTCGGTGCCGGGGCTGCGGACGTTGCAGACGCATTTCGCCCGGCAGGGGCTCAATGTCCGCGCGGACGGCCGCTCTGCGGGCAAGGTTTATGGTCGCTTCGAAGCTGGCGTGCGCAACGAGTTGTGGACCGGGGATGGCCTGCACGGCCCGTTTCTGGCCGGCACCGCAGCGCGCCGAGCGGTGCTGTTGGCGTTCATCGACGACCACAGCAGACTGCTGGTCGGCTGGCGGTGGGGCACCGGCGAGGATGTGTTTCGTCTGGAGGCCGCGCTGCGCTCGGGGCTGATGGCCCGCGGCGTCCCCGCGGCGATCCTCGTCGACCGCGGTTCGGCGTTCGTGTCCTCGCAGCTGCTGCGTGCATGCGCTGTCTTGGGCGTGAGACTCGTCCACGCGAGCCCGCGAGCGGCCACCACGAAGGGCAAGATCGAACGGTTCTTCAGGACGGTCCGCGATCAGTTCCTGGTCGAGATCGACGACGGCGTGACGCTCGTCGAGCTCAACCGGCTGTTCAGCGCGTGGCTTGAAGTCGTCTACCACCGCCGCGTGCACTCCGAGACCGAGCAGACGCCGCTGGAGCGCTTTGAGCAGGCGGGCGCGCCGCTGCTGCCGACGCCGGCGCTGCTGCGCGAGGCGTTTTTGTGGTCGCAGGAGCGGACGGTGACCAAGACCGCGACGGTGTCGTTGCACTCAAACCAATACGAGGTCGACGCCGCGCTCGTGGGCCGCAAGGTCGAGTTGGTGTTCGATCCGTTTGACCTGACGCGGATCGAGGTTCGCTACCAGCATCGGCCGTTCGGGCTGGGGGTCCCGTTGGTGATCGGCCGCCGCACCCATCCCCAAGCGCAGCGCGAGCTTCCGCCGCCACCGCCGGCGACCGGGATCGACTACCTGCGGCTGCTGGCTGAGAAGCGCGACGCCGAGCTGGGCGGGCACCGCATCGACTACGCAAGCCTCGCCCAGCCCGACGGCGACGGCGACGGCGACGGCGACGGCGACGGCGACGGCGACGATCGTGACATCAACGAAGGGAGCTGGGGATGAGTATCGACCGGTTGCGCGCGCATTACGGGTTCTCGCGGATGCCGTTCGGCAAGGACCTCGCGCCGGGGATGCTGCACGCCCATGGCGCGCATGCCGAGGCGGTCGCGCGGATCGCGTGGTGCATCAGTGAGCAGGCGATCGGCGTGATCAGCGGCGAGTGCGGCGCCGGCAAGACGGTGGCCGCGAGGGCGGCGGTCGCGGGCCTTGACGCCTCGCGGCACACGATTGTCTATCTCGGCACCCCCGGGGTCGGGCTGCGCGGCATCTACGGGCTGATCGTCACGGCGCTGGGCGACACACCGCGCTTTCACCATGCCGCGCTGATCCCCCAAGCCCAGGAGCTGCTGGTCGCCGAGGCGTCCGAGCGCGGCAAGCAGGTCGTCTTGATCATCGACGAGGCGCACCTGCTGGACGCCGAGAGCCTGGAGGGCGTGCGCTGCCTGAGCAACCTGGGGATGGATCAGACGGCACCGTTCTGTCTGCTGCTGCTCGGCCAGCCGACGCTGCGTCGCCGGCTGCGCCAAGGGACGTTCGCCGCACTGGATCAGCGGATCGCCCTGCGCTACGCGATCAGCGGCCTCGACGCTGCCGAGACGGCCAGCTACGTGACGCATCATCTCGCGCTCGCCGGCCGCTCGGACACGCTGTTTTCCGATGACGCCGTCGGACTGATCTACGAGGTCTCACGGGGCCTGCCGCGGCTGGTCAACAACCTCGCCGTCGCCTCCCTGATCGCCGCGTTCGCGCAGAAGAAGGCGATCGTCGACGAGTCCGCCGCACGCGTCGCGGTCGCCGAGATCTCCGCCGAATGACATCGCCGTCGCTGCTGGACCCGCCACCTGAGGAACCCCGGCCCGACGCGACGACCCTGCCGGCGCCCGCGGGCTGGCCAGCCCCACCCGCTGCGACGGTCTACCACCAGCTGCTCGGTGAGATCGTCACCCGGATCGCGCCGCAAACCGAGGCCGACCCGGTCGCGATCCTGACCCAGCTCTTGGTCGCGTTCGGTGCCGCCGTCGGCCGCGGCGCGTGGTTCACCGTCGAGGCGACCCGCCATCACCCGCACGAGTTCATGCTCCTCGTCGGCGACAGCAGCAAGGCCCGCAAGGGCTCATCCTGGGATCACGTCCGCCGGCTGATCGCCACCGTCGACGCGACCCTCGAGCGGCGGATCCTGACCGGCCTATCCTCCGGCGAAGGACTGATCTGGGCCGTCCGCGACCCCAGCGGCCAAGACCCCGGCATCAGCGATCAGCGGCTGCTCGTGATCGAGCCCGAGTTCGCCAGTGTGCTCAAGTCATCCGCCCGCGAGATCTCCACGCTCTCGCCGACGCTGCGCTCGGCATGGGACGGCCGACCGCTGGCGATCCTGACCCGCACCGCGCCAGCGCGCGCGACCAGCGCGCACATCGCGCTGATCGGTCACATCACCCGCGAAGAACTGCGCCGCCACACCACCACGATCGAGCTCTCAAACGGCTACCTGAACCGCTTCGTGGTGATCGCCTGCCGCCGACAGCGGCTACTGCCCGAAGGCGGCCACCACGACCCGCTCGCCGACAGCGGCCTGCACCGCCTCCTCGCCGCCGCCGTTCAACACGCGCGCAACGCCGGGCAGCTACGCCTCGACGACGACGCCCGCACGCTCTGGCACGACGCCTACCGCAAGCTCGCCCAGCCCCAGCCCGGGATCCTCGGCCAGATCACCGCCCGCGCCGAAGCGCACACGATCCGCCTCGCGCTCATCTACGCCCTCACCGACGGCGCCAAGCAGATCAGCCCGCAGCACCTGACCGCCGCGCTCGCGCTGCACGACTACGCCGCCCGCAGCGCCGCATGGGCCCTGACCGGCGCGACCGGCCAACCGCTCGCCGAACAGATCCACGCCGCCCTCACCGCAAGCGCGGCCGGACTGACCCGCAGCCAGATCAGCGACGCCCTCAACCACAACCAGCCCGCCGGTCAACTCGACCACGCACTCCGCGCCCTCCAGGCAACTGGTCGAGCGACCGTCTCCCAGATCGCCACCGGCGGACGCCCCGCGCAGCTCTGGGCCGCGACCCCGGCCCCCTGACCGGCTTACTTCTTCTTTCGTACCCGACCCCTCGATGCCCATCCCGAGCGACGCCACCATCCCCAACTTCAGCGGCGCTCAACAGGAGGATCGACGTCGGCGCTCGGCTGGAGGGCACTTGAGCCGACGCAGCTCAAGCTGCCGTACGAGAGGCGGACGGCCGAACTACGGCCCGTCTGCACGGCGTGATGCAGGTGCGACGGCGCGCTGGGCTGCGGTGATGGCGATCGGGAACGTGCCGAACGCGGTGAACAGCGGCAGCCCGCTGGGGATCCGCGGGTCGGGTGCGCCGCAGCGTCGCGCGGCTCGGCGTTCGATCTTGCCCCATTCGATGAACTCCCATTGAGTGGGCCAGACATTGAACCGGACGTGGAACCGGATGATCGCGTCGAGGCATTCGCGCGGGGTATAGCTGTCGTACGGAGCAATTAGGTGCCGGTGGCTGTTCTGGACGCGGTAGGGGTTGCTGGCGGCGCGGTCGACGAACCGCCACGCAGAGCGGCACGCACCCAGCCAGTGCCCGTACGCGACGATCAGCGTCGACGCGGCCGGTGCCTGGCGCGCGTCGGCGTCAGCAGCGCGCCGCGCTTGGTACTCGTCGACGGTCGGGACGACGCCGGTGTCGAGCATCATCGTCAGCAGCAACTGCAGCCGGTCGTAACGCAGCTCTCCGGGGCTGGGCACGGCGATGCGGTGGCCGAGCATGCGGTGCAGGTCGCGCGCGGCTTCGTCGGGGAACGCGCGGTGGTCGCAGACGAGCTGGGCGAGGACCATCGCGACTTCCGTGGCTTCAGCCATCGGGTGGCCCCTGGCTCTGGAGGCGCCCGCACGCGGCGATCCACGAGCCGTCACCGAAGCGCTGCGCGATCGAGTACATGCTTGGCGGCCAGGATTCGAAGTCGGTGAGCTCGGCTTGCGCGAGGCGCCATTGCATGTAGTCGTCCATCGACGGGCGACCGGTCAGTGTCGAGCGGCACGTCCACCATGCGCGTGTGAGCTCGTCGTCGGTGAAGTGCTTGGCTCGCCGCCGCGCCGCCGTCGTTGCCTGGTGGTTGTCTCCGAGGATCGCGGTGACGGCGTTACTCCACCGGCCCTGGTGCATGGCGCAGACGACCGCGCCGGAGCACAGGCGAAACGGCGCGGGGTTGTCGCCGTGCTCGGCGGCCTTGCGCCGGACCCACTCGTCGTAGCGGGGCTGTGTGAACGGCTCGCCGAGAGCCTCGTACGCCATGCGTACCGCCGAGACAGCCTCATCGCGCGTGACGTTGCGCACGCGCTGCGACCTTCGGCGCCGTGGCCCGCCCTGCGTCACCTCGATCCCGGCCGCGTCGAGCGCGCCTACCCAGGAGCCGAACCAGTCGCGCGCTGCGTCGCAGCAGACAGGAACGCGGGCGTGAGGGTCGGCTTGGCGCACCTGGCGCGCCCAGACCTTGTACGCGCCGGTGATGTCGTCGCCGGTCTCGGCGTGCCAGCGCTTCAGCGCGTCGATGCACTCGGTCTTCGTGAACTTCGGGCCGCGGGCAGTGAGGCGGCGCACGAGCGGGTCTGAGCCCGGCACCCGCGGCATCGCGTGGACAGCACGGGTCCACGACCCGCCGAACGCGGTGCGGATCTGCTGGACCGACGGGGCGCCGCGATGCGCGTCCGAGCTCGCCCGCCAGTCCGCGTAGCCACGCGTCGTTGGCTCCGGGACTCCGAGGTCGGTCGCGCAGCGCTCGAGCGCCAGCAGTGCGGACTCGCGGCGTCCGTCGTTCTCGGGGCGCACGCGCTGCGCAAGCGCGGCGAACACGAACCGCAGGTCCGCGTCGTCGCGGTGTGTGAGGAGCCGCATGACGCTGTACGCGAGCGGGTGCACCTTCGCGTTCGTGGTTGCCGGAGCGGCCATGACGAGCACCGTACGAGCGTGTCCACCGCCCGCCAAACGGACTTCGGGCGGGCCCCAGGCGCGTTCGGGCAGAGATCGCCCGCGCCGGCCCGTGCGATTCGGGCAGCGAAAACCCCAGCGTTTCCGGGCCATCTCACCGGACGCCACGACGCGGTTCGGGCAACACGGTCCGATGGATCGGGCAGCCGCTCCGAAGGCCTCCCGTCAACACAAGCGATAGCTCAGTGTTTAGGGGTGTTCCCTCAAACCGGCGGATAGCCGTTTCTGGAGGATCCGCGAGTTCGTCCGCGGGTTTGAAGACCCGGGAAGTACGGGGCGTTTGGCCACTGGGCGCCGGCGTCCGCGGGTTTCTCGGCCAGTGGTGCCCGATATTGGTCGGCGCGTCCGCGGGTTTCTGCTATCGCGGCGGCGACGTCCCGCTGGCCGAAATCGAGCGGCGAATCGGTGCTCGAACGAGTGCGAGCCCGCCGGTGGTCGCGGGCTCGCAGTGGTCGGCAGGGTCGGTCGCTGTGCTCCCGGGTGGTGGTCGCGGGGATTCCCCGCGCGGGTGTCAGTCGCGGGGTGCTCGAGGCGCTGCGGCGTCGGCCAGGTCCAGCGCAGGTGCTTCGGACGCTTGCGGCGGTGGCGGCGCATCTTGCGGCTGGACGGGAGCTTCGCGCCCTTGCGGCCGAGGCCGAGCTTGTCGTGCTCGGCGACGAGGAGCGTGTACGTGCCGTTCTCGTGTGCGAGGCGGCGGGCGCTGCGGAGCGTCAGGTGCATGCCGATGAGGTGGACGATGCCGAGGTCCTGTGCCCAGAGGGCGGGTTCGTCGGTGCCGACGCCGATCCCCTTCATGATCGCGAAAGCGCTTTCCACCAGATTTCTGTACAACAGCAGGCACTTGCGCATGTCGGTGTGCTCGCCGGCGCCGCGGATGGGGTACCAGAGGTGGTCGTTGGCGAGCGGCCACCGCTGGTCGCCGATCTGCTTGAGGGCGTAGGTTGAGCGCTCGGTCTTGCAGCTCGGACAGACCCACCTGTATTTCACCGAGGGAGACACGCCGGACCTCCCCACCCTGCCAAAGCCGACACTTCATAAGCGGGTGTGTGGATCGCGATGTTGAACGTGGCCGGCCGCCAGCCAGGTGGCAGCGCCTCGGGCACCAAGACGTCGCGGCTTTCGAACGAACGGCCGACGCGTTCGTCCTTGCCTCCTGCAAGGCCAGGTCGATGAACGTTCCTCGTTCGCCGAATCGGGTAAAAGCCCAGAGCGTCAACGTCCATATCGACGGCGGCTCAAGCGCGTCGCGAGGATTGGCTCCCAGTGCTGGCGAACGATGCCTGGGGCGCGGCGTTCTTGCGGCTTGTCGAGCCTCCCTTTGGTGGCCGATGGCTTTCACTCTCTGACTAGGAGTGAGTTCACCACGAGCACTCGCGAGTGAAAGGACCCAATGAACCAGCTCGAGATCACGCCGAGCTTTAACCACATCGCGATCCAAACGGATGATGTGGACTCCACAATCTGGTGGTACGGGAGATTCGTCGGCGCCACCGTCGAGTGGTCACTGGCCACCTTCTCCCCGCTCACCAAGGCCCGTCTGCCGGGGATCAAGAAGCTGGTCGAGATCAAGGCGGGGGACGTGCGGTTTCATGTCTTCGACCGAGCAGAGCACAGCCAGGAAGGCCCGCGTCCGCTTGATTTTCAGTTCCAGCACGTCGGCGTCACCGTCGAGCATCCCCACCAGCTCGTGGAGCTGCGAGAGCGCTGGCTGCTGCTGCGTGAGTCGTCCGACATCCGGTGGACCCACGACGAGCCTCCGAGCGACATCGTCAGCGACCCCGACGGGATGCAGAGCCTGTACGTGCTCGACCCCAACGGCCTCGAGTTCGAGTTCATCTGTTTTCCCGGAGATGACGCGTGAAGGCCTCGGAGACCCCGGATGTGTTGTCAAGCGAGGACGGCCCCTTATTGCAACCGGGCCCGCTCTTCTTGCCGCACCCGGGCGATGACTACGACCAAAGCCCCAACCAAGCGCCCCCTTCCGAGCTCACCTTGCAGCGCCCGGAGGATTGGGGTTACGACCTCCTCGGCGGCCCTGAGGTGCATGCAGAGCGGCTGTTCTGGTACCGGTGGATCGAGGGCCACCAGATCTCGTTCGTCCTGTGGCGCACGATAGGCGACGTGCTCGGACGCCAGCCCGACGGCCTACCATCGCCGCGCGAGCTGGACGTGCTGACCGCGTGCGTGGACGGCTACAGCGCGATCCTGCTCTACTCGGCCACCGTTCCGCGCGATCACTACCACTCGTGCACCCGCGTGCGGATGGCCCTGCAGCACCCGGCCTTCAGCGGCGCGTGGGCGCCTGACTACCGGCCGATCCACCGCCTCTTTCGTGGTCGGCTCCCTTGGCAGGACGACCCGTCGTCGGACGCGCTCAACGATGCGGTCACGCTCAACCGCGAGACGCACGACCACATCGCCGACCATCTCGTGCCCGACGGGCGGTCGCTGCTGCAGAAGTCCGCCGGCGGCCCGGGTGCCGTCTCGCGGGAGAAGGAGGATCTGTACGACAACTTCTTCCTGACGATCCGGCGCCCGGTCAGCCACGCCGAGGTCGTCGAGCAGCTGGACTCGCGGATCGCGACGCTCACCGAGGATCTCCGGCACAACGGTCTGTATCCGAACGTCGACGGGGCGCACTTTCCCGTCCTGATCGGATCCTCGAGCGACGCCATGACGTCGCTCGCGACAGAGGTCTCGACGATCCTGCGCCGGGCCGCCGTCCTCATCGCGGAGATGGAGCGTCCACTCGAGAAGGCCCGCCGATGAGGCACGGCATCCTGCTGCTGCCCGAGCACGACTGGGCGGACGCGGCCCCGCGCTGGCGCGCCGTCGAGAACCTCGGCTTCGACCACGCCTGGACCTACGACCACCTGATGTGGCGGTGGTTCGCGGGACGCCGTTGGCACGCCGCCGTGCCCACCTTGACCGCCGCCGCGACGGTCACGAGCTCGATCGGCCTCGGGATGCTGGTGGCCACGCCGAACTTCCGCCATCCGGTTGCGTTCGCCAAGGATCTCGCGACCCTCGACGACATCGCGCAGGAGCGCCTGATCTGCGGGCTGGGGTCGGGCGCACCCGGCTACGACGCGAGCATCCTGGGCCAGCCCGAGCTGAGCCCGCGCGAGCGCGGGGAGCGCTTCGGCGCGTTCGTCGAGCTGCTCGACGAGCTGCTCGTCGAGGGGGACGTGGACCGCGCGAGTCGCTGGTACACCGCGTCCGAGGTCGCGTTTGAGCCGAACACCGCCCGTGGCACGCGCCTGCCCTTCGCGATCGCGGCGGCCGGGCCCCGCGGAATGGCGCTGACGGCGCGCTACGGGCAGTACTGGGTCACCAGCGGACCGCCCAACAACTTCGACTCGCGACCGTTTCGCGAGGTCATCCCGGTACTGCGCGACCAGCTGCGCGGCGTCGACGAGGCGTGCGAGCGCGAGGGGCGCGACCCCGCCACCCTGCGACGCCTGCTGCTCGCCGGCGCGTCAATGGGCGGGGTCACCACGTCGCTGTCCGCCTACGAGGACGCCGCCGGCGAGCTCGAGGAGGCAGGCATCACGGACCTCGTGGTGCATTGGCCGCGACCCGAGCAGCCCTACGAGGGCGATGAGCAGGTCGTCGTGGACTTCGCCGAGAAGCACTTGGTGGGCGTCGCGTGATGCGCGTCACCACAGTTGACATGTTCGGCACGTCGCCGGGCCGTGGCAGCGCCCTAGACGTGCTCCTGCCCGACGTCGACATCGACCGCTCGTGGGACGAGGCGGCGGTCGAGGAACTGCTCGACGACGCGGCCGCGCATGCCCGCCGCAGCCACGCGGACGAGACCGCGCTGGTCAGCCGGTGCTCGCGCGAAGAGCGGACCTTCGGCTCGCGGATCTTCAACTCCGACGGGGAGACGCCCTTCGGGACGCACTCCCTCGCGGGAGTCGCCGCCTGCCTCGCCGAGAGCGGTCACGTCGCGCGCGGCGAGATCGCGCGGACCTCCGACGCCGGAAGCCAGGTGCTCTGGACCGACGGGCCTCGGGTCCGCGTGCCGTTCGACGGGTCGGTCGTCCACGACGAGATCGCGCTCGACAGCGCGACGAGCCAAGCCTACGGCGGGGCGCGAGCCCATGCCGTCGGCGTGGGTCGCGGATTCACCCTCGTGCGGGTGCACGAGGACCCCCGTGGCCTCCTTTCACCCGATCTGGATCGGATGCGCGAGTCGGGCACCACCGACCTCACCGTCTACCGCTGGGACCCGGACCGCCGGCAGGTGCTGGCCCGCGTCTTCGCGCCCGGCTTCGGGATCCCGGAGGACGCCGGCTGCCTGCCCGTCGCCGCAGCGCTCGGGACCGCCGTGCTTCGCATGGCCCCCGCGAGCCAGGCGCCCGTGACCGTGACCCAGGTGACCGCGCGCGACACCGAGTCGGTCTTCACGTGCGAGGGCACCGTGAGCGACGACTCCGCGCGGCTGACCGTCACGGGCCGCGTCTGGATCGAGCGCCAGGACGCCAGGAGCGCGCCATGACCACCCGACCTGAGATGTGGGGCAGCCGAGGCGTCGCGTCGTCGACGCACTGGCTGGCCAGCGCGGCCGGTGCCGCGATGTACGAGCACGGCGGCAACGCCTTCGACGCCGCGGTCGCCGCGGGCCTGGTCCTGCAGGTGGTCGAGCCGCACCTCAACGGGCTCGGTGGCGACGTGAGCATCCTCGTCCACGACGCGGAGACGGGAAGGACCCGCGCGCTGTGCGGCCAGGGCCCGATGCCGGCAGCCGCCTCGATCGAGGCCTACCGGCGCCACGGCCTGGACTACGTGCCCGGCAGCGGACTGCTGGCCGCCACCGTTCCCGGTGCGTTCGGCGCGTGGATGCGCCTGCTCGACGAGTACGGAACCTTGTCCGCGCGGACCGTCATGGAGCCCGCCATCCACTACGCGTCGACGGGCGCCCCGCTGCTGCCCAAGGCCGCGGAGATGATCGCGGCCGTTCAGCCCGTGTTCAGCGAGCATTGGCAGGAGTCCGCGCGGGTCTACCTCGACCGCGACGGCCACGCACCGCGCGCGGGGCAGCGGTGGTGCAACCCCGATCTGGCCGGCACGTACAGCCGGCTGCTGAGCGAGGGCGAAGCGGGCGGAGGATCGCGAGAGGCGGTCATCCGGGCAACCTGCGAGGCCTACTACCACGGGTTCGTCGCGGAGACGATCGACGCCTACGTGTCGCACAACGCGGTCCTCGATGCCACCCGGGAGGCCCATGCAGGGTTTCTCACCGGAGACGACCTCAGCCGGTGGTCCGCGGAGGATGAGCCGACTGTCTCGCTGGCCTTCCGCGATCAGGTCGTCCACAAGGGCGGCCCGTGGTCACAGGGACCGATCTTCCTGCAGCAGCTCGCGCTGCTGGGCGACCTCGATCCCGTCGACTTCCTAAGCGCCGAGCATCTGCACCTCGTCACCGAGGCGGCCAAGCTGGCGCTTGCCGACCGCGAGGCCTGGTACGGGGACCCGCACTTCAGCGAGGACGTCACGGCCAGCCTGCTCGACCCCGCCTACAACGCGCAGCGCCGGGCACTGATCGGGGACACGGCCTCGCTCGAGCTACGGCCCGGCGTGGTCGACGGCCGGCTCCCGCACCTGCCGGATCTGCCGCTGATGGACCTCGAGGCCACCGACCCGCCGTGGCTGGTCCAGCTTCAGGAGGGGGTGCCCGTCACGGTGCCGATGGCGATGCTGGCCACACAGACCAGCGGTGACACCTGCTTGGTGACCACCGCCGACCGGCGGGGCAACCTCGTGGCGGCCACGCCCAGCGGCGGGTGGCTCAAGAGCTCCCCCGTCCTGCCCGGCCTCGGCTTTCCGCTCGGCACGCGCGGACAGATGGCCTGGCTCGACGCCGCGCACCCCAACGCCCTCGCCCCGGGCAAGCGCCCGCGCACGACGCTCAGCCCGACCATCGTCGAGCACGCCGGAGGCGGCGGGCTCGCGTTCGGCACCCCCGGCGGAGACCAGCAGGACCAGTGGACGCTGCAGGCGTTCCTGGCCCACACGGTGTTCGGCCTCGGCCTGCAAGAGAGCGTCGAGGCACCGACGTTCCACACCGAGCACGCGCCGACGTCCTTCGCGCCGCGGCGGGCCGCCCCGGGCACGATCACCGTCGAGGCGGGCGTGGGAGAGCGCACCATCGCCGAGCTCGAGGCTCGCGGTCACGACGTGCGCGTCGTCGCAGACCAGTCCCTGGGCAAGGTCTGCATCTCCGCCTATGGCGACAACGCCTGCCGGGCGGCGGCGAGCCCGAACGGCTCGCAGGCGTACGCGGTGGCGCGCTGATGGGGCAAAGCGTCTTCCCGGATGCTCCGCCACAGGACCCCGGCGTGACCGCGGCCGGCGAGGAGGCCAGCCGCCGCGACGAGAGCCATCCGCTCTCGGCGCGAGCGAGCGAGTTCGCCACCGGCGGCCTGATCCACCTCAACGGCAATTCGCTCGGCCCGCCCCGGGCGAGCCTGGTCGCAGAGCTCGAACGCGTCGTGTCCGACCAGTGGGCGCAGCACCAGGTCCAGGCCTGGTTTGACGACGGGTGGCTGCAGCTGCCCCGCACCGTGGGCGACAAGCTCGGCACGCTGCTGGGCGCGGCGCCCGGTCAGGTCGTGGTCGCGGGCGAGACGACGTCGACGACCCTGTTCAACGCGATGCTCGCCGCCTGCCGCCTGCGCGACGAGCGTCCGGTGCTGCTCGTCGAGGCCGGCTCGTTTCCCACCGACCTGTACATCGCGGGCTCCGTGGCTCGACTGCTCGACCGGCGGCTCGTCGTGAAGTCGGGCGAGACCTTCGATGCCTTCCTCGACGAGCACGGCAGCGAGGTCGCCGCGGCGGTTGCCTCGCCCGTGGACTTCCGGACCGGGGCGCGACGCGAAATCGGGCTGACGACCGCGCGGTGCCACGCGTCGGGCGCGGTCTCGGTGTGGGATCTCAGCCACGCGGCCGGGGTCCTGCCCACCGAGCTCGACGAACACGGGGTCGACCTGGCGGTCGGGTGCGGTTACAAGTACCTGGGTGGTGGCCCGGGGGCCCCGGCGTTTCTCTACGTAGCCGAGCGGCTGCAGTCCACGGTCGACCTGCCGCTCTGCGGATGGCACGGCCACAGCGACCCGTTTGACATGGCCGAGGACTTCGTGCCGGCCCGGGACATCGACCGGGGTCGCACCGGGACGCCGCCTCTGCTCAGCGTCGCGGCGCTGAACCACGCCTTGGACCCCCTGGTGCAGGCCGGCATCGTCGCGCTTCACAGCCGCAGCCGCGCCCTCGGCGACTTCTTCTTGGCGTGCCTCGAGGAGCGCCGCCCCGACCTGGCATCGCGGCTCGTCTCACCGCGCGACTCCGGTCGTCGGGGCGGGCATCTGACGCTGCGGATACCCGATGCCGACGGGGTCGAGCAGAGACTGGCCGAACGCGGGGTGATCGTGGACTCTCGCCCGCCGGAGCTGCTGCGGCTCGCGTTCGCGCCGCTGTACGTGACGTATGGGCAGGTCTGGCGGGCGGTCCAAGAGCTCGACGACGCGACGAGGGGATTGCGATGACCCAGACGTCCGAGTACGTCTCATACGCCCACATGAACGAGCTGCACGAGCTGCAGCAGCCGCGCAGCGATGCGAGAGGCGAGCTGAACTTCATCCTCATCAGCCACGTCAAGGAGCTGCTGTTTCGAGCGGTGACCGACGATCTCGACATCGCCCGGAGCGCGCTGGAGCGCGACGATGTCCCGGGGGCGTGCGTAGCGCTGGCGCGCGCGACTCGCACCCAGCGGGTCCTCGTGACCTGCTGGGAGTCGATGAACGGCATGTCGGTCGACGAGTTCGTCGAGTTCCGGGATGTGCTCGGCAGCGCGTCGGGCGTGCAGTCGTTCGCGTACCGGACCTTGGAGTTCGTCATGGGCAACCGGCCTTCCGGCCAGGTGCAAGCCGCGCGCGAGGACGGCCACCCGCTGATGCAGGCCGAGCTCGCCCGGCCCTCGCTGTACGACGCCGTGCTGGGTCACCTCGCCCGGCAGGGCTTCGCGGTCCCGGCCTCGTGCCTGGAGCGCGCGCCCGACGAGCAGCACGAAGCGTGCCCGGCGGTCGAGGACGTGTGGCTTGAGATCTATCGCGAGCCCGCACGACATCGAGAGCCGCACCGGCTGTCGGAGTGCCTGCTCGAGGTCGCATACCAGTTCTCGCACTGGCGCGCCGCCCACCTGCTCGTCGTCGAGCGGATGCTCGGAGGCAAGGGCGGGACCGGCGGCACCGACGGGGCGGCCTGGCTTCGCACCATCAGCGAACACCGCTTCTTCCCGGAGCTGTGGACCTTCCGGTCCCGGCTCTAGCCGGCGACGCCGCACCCAGACCGAGCCGAACCCCACAACGGAACGGAGAGACGATGAAGCCCATCCAGTTGACACGCGTCGGGCCCTGCCGGGTCTGTGGCGCGGAGAACTGGCACACCTTCCTCGACCTGGGGCAGGTCCCGCTGGCGAACTCTTTCATGACCGACCCGTCCGTGACGGAGGAGTGCTTCCCCCTCGCCCTTATGTCGTGCCGGGTGTGCCGCCTCGTGTCGCTCACCCATGTCGTCGACGCGGGCCACCTCTACGACCACTACTGCTATCTGAGCCCCACATCGCGGGTCGTCCACACGCACATGGCGGGTCTCGTCTGGCACTTCGAGCGCGAGCTCGGGCTGGACAGCGACTCGTTCGTCGTCGAGATCGGGAGCAACAACGGCGACCAGCTCGCCAAGTTCGAGCCGTTCGGCTGCGCGCTGCTCGGCGTCGAGCCCGCGCAGAACATCGCCGAGCAGGCACGCGATCGAGGCATCGACACGCTCGGGGAGTTCTTCACCGCGGATCTCGCGGCGCGCGTGCGCGCCGAGCGCGGTCCCGCGGACCTCGTCCTGGCTCGCCACGTCATCGAGCATGTCGACGATCTGCACGGCCTGATCGCTGGCGTGCGCGACCTGCTCGCGCCGGACGGGCTGTTCGCGCTCGAGGTGCCCTACCTGGTCGAGCTCATGACGAGCCGCAGCTTCGACGCCATGTACCACGAGCATCTCTCGCACTTCCTCGTCGGCACCTTGCGCCGGCTGCTGGAGACGTCGGGCTTGCGGGTGATCGACGTCGCCGAGTTCGACGTCCACGGCGGCTCGATCGTGCTCACCGCGGCGCTCGAGAGCTCCCGGCACGAGACGAACGTCGACAACGTCGACACGAAGATCGCCGCAGAGGTGGCCGCCGGGATGTACTGCGACGACACCTACGACGACTTCGTCGAGGTCGTCGACGACCTGCGCTCGTCCCTCCGGACGACGCTACGCGAGCTCACGGACGCGGGGTATGTCGTCGCCGGCTACGGGGCGTCGGCCATGGGCGTGACGTTGCTGACGACCAGCCGCGTGCCGCCAGACACGCTCGAGTTCTGCAGCGACACGACCCCCGAGAAGCAGGGCACCTGGCTACCGGAGCTCCGCACACCGGTGATATCTCCGGAGGAGGCCCGGGCCCGGCGACCCAACGTGTACGTGCTGCTCGCGCGCAACTACCGCGATGAGATCCTCCTCAAGGAAGCCGACTTCCTGAACGCGGGCGGCCGCTTCCTCATACCGATTCCCGAGCCGGAGCTCGTGGGGGCAGCCGGGAGCGTCGTCCCGATCGGAGCCGCGTCATGACTACGCAACCCGCGACATCCAAGTCAGCGGACCTCAGCTCGCTCGTCCCCCTGATCTTCGGGTTCTTCGCCTTCCAGCAGCTTCGAGCGGCTTCCGAGCTGCAGCTGTTCGAGTACCTGACCATCAACGGTCCCTCGAGCTGCGATCAAGTCGCCGAGGGGCTGCGACTGCCGGACACGTCGGCGCGAAAGCTCCTGCTCGGCACGACCGCTCTCGGGTTGACTCGGCGTGAAGGCGACCTGTACGAGCCGAGTGGCACCCTCCGCGACGCGATCGAGGAAGGCACCTGGCCGCTCATCCGCAACATCATCGACTTCCAGCAGCGGATCTCCTATCTCCCCGCGATGGAGTTCGCCGAGTCGCTGCGGACCGGCAAGAACGAGGGGCTCAAGCATCTGCCCGGCTCGGGCGAGGATCTGTACAGCAGGCTCGAGCAGGCTCCGGAGCTGGAGAACCTGTTCTTCCGGGGCATGAATTCGTGGTCGGAGCTGTCCAACCCGGTGCTGCTTCATCAGGTCGACTACAGCGATGTGACCCGGGTGCTCGACGTCGGCGGCGGCGATGCCGTCAACGCCGTCGCGCTCGCGAGCGCCCACCCCCACCTGAAGGTGACGGTCTTCGACCTCGAGGGGGCGGTGGACGTGGCCCGGGCCAACATCGCCGCCGCCGAGCTCGACGACCGTGTCGACGTCGTGGTCGGAGACATGTTCGCCGATCCGATGCCGGCCGGCTTTGACCTCGTGCTGTTCGCCCACCAGTTCGTCATCTGGTCGCCCGAGCAGAACCAGGCGCTGCTCGAGCGGGCATACGAGGCGCTGGCGCCCGGAGGTCGGGTGGCGGTGTTCAACGCGTTCGCCGACGACGACGGACGCGGCCCGCTCTACACCGCGCTGGACAACGTCTACTTCGCGACGCTGCCGACGGAGGAGTCGACGATCTACGAATGGCGCGAGCACGAGAAGTGGCTCGCCGCCGCCGGGTTCGTCGACGTCAAGCGGATTGACAGCGACGGCTGGACGCCGCACGGCGTCATCGAGGGGCGCAAGCCCGATGCTGCGTGACGCGCACGCCCTCGATCGCGAGTACTCGCCGAGCTCCGTCGCTCGGGACGCGGCCGCGTCGCTGCGCGTCTACCGGCGCCGCAGCGACGCCGCCCGGTCCGCGCTCGAGGTCCACGAGGACGTGCGATACGGAGAGCGGGCCGGCGAGCGCTGCCATGTGTTCCCAGCCGCCGCGCGCGGCCAGGCGCAAACTCCGGCGCTCGTCTTCGTGCACGGAGGTCACTGGCAGGAGTCCGGGATCGACGACGCCTGCTTTGCGGCCACGCATGCCGTGGCGCACGGGTGCGCGTTCGTCGCCGTGGGCTACGGGCTGGCCCCGGACCGGACGCTGCCCGAGATGATCACCTCGGTGGCGCGGGCACTCGACTGGCTGGCCGTCGGGGGGCCGGGCTACGGCATCGACCCGCAGGCGCTGCACGTGGCCGGCAGCAGCGCGGGAGCGCACCTGCTCGCGGCCGTCATCGCCGGTGGCGCGGTCCCCCGCGTTCGCAGCGCATGCCTGCTGAGCGGCCTGTACGACCTCGCCGAGATCCCGGAGACCTACATCAACGACGCCCTCGGGCTGACCGCCGGGCTCGCCCGCGCCTGCAGCCCGTCGTCGATGCCCGCACCCGCCTGCGACGCGGTGCTGCTCGCCGCCGGCGAGCACGAGACGCGGACCTACCTGCGCCAGCAGGAGGCCTACGCCGCGCAGCTGCAGGCGGCGGGCGTGGCGGTCACGTCGCACGTGGTCGCCGATCACGACCACTACGACCTGCCGCTGGACCTCGCCGACCCCGCGTCCGCCTTCGGCCGCACCAGCCTGAGCCACCTGGGGCTGGCGCCACACGCAACCAACCACGACGCCAGTGAAGGAGCAGTGAGCTCCACGTCATGAAGTACCTGTTCACCTCAATGCCGGTCATCTCTCATTTTCTCCCGTTGGTGCCGCTGGCCCAGCAGCTGATGCTGGACGGACACGAGGTTCTCGCGGCCACCACCGGCCCTGCCGCCGACGCCGCGCGCCGGTCCGGGCTCACCACGGTCGACGCCGGCGGCCGGCTCGACGCGCGCGAGCCGTACGAGCGGCTGCTCGAGATCATCGACAGCGGTCAGGCGGGGCACGGCACCGTCGAGGAGCACGCGCTGCGCGTCCATGGCGAGTACTTCGGCGAGGTGGGCTTGCGGATGCTCGACGACCTGCTCGACATCGGCCGGGCCTGGGGCGTAGACGCCGTCGTGTACCCGGGCATCCACGCCGCCGGCCTGGTGGCGGCCCGGGAGCTGGATGCCGCGGCCGTGCTGCACGGCTACGGCACGCCCCTGCCCACGTTCCAGCCGGCACTCGAGCACATGCTCGCGTCGCGCGACGAGCTGCCAGACGAGCTTGCCGAGGCGGAGGTCGAGCTGGACGTGCTGCCGCCCTCGATCAAGAACTTCGCCGAGCTGCCGTGGACCAACGGCGAGCCCGGCCACTGGCTCGCCATGCGCTACGGCTCCTACAACGGCGCGGCGGAGGTGCCCCGCTGGCTTCTCGAGGAACGTGCCGTGCCGCGCATCGTGCTCACCTGCGGATCCAACGAGGGCCTGGCCCGCCGTGGGGAGCTCTACCGCCAGGTCATCGAGGCCCTGGACTCCACCGAGTGCGAGGTGGTCGTCCTGTCCGGAGGCGCGCAGCTCGAGCGGCTGCCCGACCCGCTGCCGTCGTGGGTCCGGGTGGAGCGCTGGCTGCCGCTGAGGTTCGCCCTCGACAACTCCGACGCGATCGTCCACCACGGCGGCGCGGGATCGATGCTGACCTCGTTCGCCGCGAGCCTGCCACAGGTGGCGATGGCGATCGCCGGCACGGTCAGCGTCAGCAACGCCATGTCGG
This sequence comes from uncultured Actinomycetes bacterium, assembly GCA_963709935.1. Lineage (GTDB taxonomy): Bacteria > Actinomycetota > Thermoleophilia > Solirubrobacterales > Solirubrobacteraceae > CADCVQ01. The sequence goes on from CAVPYM010000015.1 coordinate 124,224, forward strand.
TCGAGGCGAGCGGCGCCGGCACGATGCTCGACCCGCGTGACCTCGACAACAGTGCGCTCGCCGACGCCGTGACGGATGTCTTGACCTCGCAGGCCAAGCGCGACGCGGCGGCCAGGATCCAGCGCGAGATCCAGGATATGCCATCCGTGCGAGTCGTGGCCACCCAGGTGTCGGACATCGTCCGCGAGCGTCGAGGTGTACAGCTGTGAGGGTCGCGGTGGTCGGTGGCGGGCCCGGCGGCCTGTTCACCGCACTGATGCTCAAGCGGCGCGACGTCGCGGGTGACGTCGTGCTGTGGGAGCGCGACCGCGCGCACACCGCCGGGTTCGGCGTGATCCTCCCGCCGGGGACGCCCGAGCTCATCCGTCAGGCGGCGCCCGAGCTGGCGAGCGCCATGGCCCGCAGCCTGGTGCATTGGGAGAGCACGACGGTCCGGCGAGGCGGCGAGTCATGGACGACGTCGGCCACACCGGACGTGTCCGCCATCGCGCGCTCGTCGATGAACAAGCTGCTGTGGGACGCCTGCGAGAGCGAGGGCGTGACCCTGCGCGAGCACGAAGCTCCGGAGCTTCAGGCGCTGTCCTCGGACCACGACCTCGTGGTCTGCGCCGACGGTGCCGGCTCCCGGGCCGACGACGCCGGGTTTCACACCACGCTTCAGGAGGTCGGCCCGCTATACGCCTGGCTCGGCTTGGACGACGCCGTCGACGGGCTGACCTTTCTCGCCGAGCCGGCGGACGACGGGCTGTATGTGGCTCACGCGTATCCGTTCACCGACGCGGCCAGCACCTTCCTCGTCGAGGGCCCGCAGGCGCTCGACGCCGCCGAGGTCGGCAGGCTCTTCGGCGTTCGCGCACGGACGAGCCCGTCGCAGGGCGCGGACGTCTGGGGCAGGTTTCGCGAGCGGACGGTGCGCCCGTGGTCGCGGGAGAACGTCGTGCTCGTCGGCGACGCCGCGCACACCGTGCACTACTCGATCGGGCACGGCACGTGCCTGGCGCTGGAGGACGCCGCGGCGCTGGTCGACCGCCTCGCCGACGACGACGGCGGCGACACGCTGTCCGCCCTGCGCGCGTACGAGGACGCGCGGCGCCCCGTCGTGGAGCACGCCCAGGAGCAAGGACGGCTCAGCGCGGAGTGGTTCGCTCGCGCGGCAGACGAGATCGAGCTGCCGCTCGGCCGCTTCGCCGCCAACCTGCTCACCCGCGGAGGCCGGCTGACGCGCGATCGCGAGCCGGTGGCGTCGTGAAGAGCAGCCGGCCCCCACTGGTCGTCCACGACGCCCGCACGAACAACCTGACCGGCGTCACGGTGAGCATCCCGTCGCCCGCGCTCACCGTCGTGACGGGCGTGTCGGGGTCGGGCAAGTCGTCGCTCGTCTTCGAGACGATCGCCAAGGAGTCCCAGCGCCAGCTCAACGAGGTCTTCCCGCTCTTCATCCGCAACAGGCTGCCGCGCTTCGAACGGCCCGACTTCGAGCGGATCGAGAACCTCGCGCCCGCCATCGTGGTCGATCAGCGCAACCTGGGCCACAGCGCCCGCTCGACGGTCGGGACGCTCACGGAGGTGCAGCCGATGCTGCGCGTGCTGTTCTCCCGGCACGGCAAGCCCAGCGCCGGCGAGTCGACTGCGTACTCGTTCAACACGCCCGAGGGCATGTGCCCCGAGTGCGAGGGGTTGGGCCAGGTGCTGAGCCTCAGCCTCGACCGGTTGCTCGATCGCAGCAAGTCGCTCAACGAGGGCGCGATCCAGCATCCCTCGTTCGCCGTCGGCTCGAACTACTGGAAGCGCTACGCGATGGCCCACCGCCACGTCGAGCCGCCGGACAAGGACAACCTCGGCGAGCCGCTCTTCGATCCGGACATGCCGATCTCGAAGTACCCCAAGGACAAGCTCGAGCTCCTGCTGCACGGCGACGGCTTTCAGACGGACCGGCTCGCCGACCGCGGGAACGTCGCCGTGAACGACTACGAAGGCCTCGTCGACCGCTTCAACCGCCGCTTCGTCAAGCCGGGCCTCGAGTCGCTGAAGTCCAAGGAGCGCAAGCACGTCGAGCGCGTGGTCGACATCAAGACGTGCTCCGCGTGCGGCGGGACGCGGCTCGCCCCCGCCGTCCTCAAGTCGAAGATCGACGGCTACAACATCGCCGACCTGTCGGCCATGGAGATCACCGACTTGTTCGACACGCTCGCGGGCATGAAAAAGTCCGTCGGGGACGGCTCGGTCCTGCAGCCGCCGATCGCCGCGCTGAAGCGCATGGTGGAGGTCGGCCTCGGCTACCTCTCGCTCGACCGGTCATCGCACACGCTGTCGGGCGGCGAGGGGCAGCGGCTGAAGACCGTGCGACACCTCGGGTCCAGCCTGACCGGCATGACCTACGTGTTCGACGAGCCCAGCGTCGGGCTGCACCCCTGCGACGTCGACCGCCTCGTCGACCTGCTGCGCCAACTGCGCGACAAGGGCAACATCGTCCTCGTCGTCGAGCACAACCGCGCCGTCATCGAGGCCGCGGACCACATCGTCGACATCGGCCCGGGAGCCGGCGCGCGCGGGGGCACGGTCACCTTCGAGGGCAAGCTGGCCGCCCTCAAGCGCAGCGACACCGTCACGGGCGCGGAGCTGCGCGAGCCGCTTGCGGCGCGCGAGCCGCGGCAATCGCGCGAGCAGCTCGAGGTCCGCTCGGCCGATCTGCACAACCTCCGCGACGTCGACGTCGACTTCCCGCTCGGCGTGCTGACGGTCGTGACCGGCGTCGCCGGCTCCGGGAAGAGCTCGTTGGCGACACAAGTGCTGCCCCGCCAGCACCCCGACGTCGTCGTCATCGACCAGAGCTCGGTCGGCATCAACCCTCGATCGACGCCGGCGACCTACGCCAAGGTGTGGGACCGCATCCGCCAGAAGTTCGCGCGCGAGCACGGCGTCAAGCCCGGCCTGTTCAGCTTCAACGCCGACGGCGCCTGCCCGACGTGCAAGGGCCGCGGCTCGATCACGACCGACATGGCCTACATGGACCCCGTCACGGTCACCTGCGAGACCTGCGAGGGGCGTCGCTTCGACCCCGAGGTGCTCAAGTACCGGCTCGGCGGACGCAGCGTCGCCGACGTGCTGGAGACCACCATCGACGAGGCCGCCGAGCAGTTCGGCGACGAGACCATCGTCGCGCGCATGCAGGCCTTCGTGGACGTCGGCCTCGGCTACCTCACCCTCGGCCGGTCGCTGTCGGAGCTCTCCGGTGGCGAGCGCCAGCGCGTCAAGCTCGCGAGCCGGCTGACGGACAAGGGCCGGGTCTTCGTCTTCGACGAGCCGACGTCGGGACTTCACATGGCCGACGTGCGCCACCTGGTGGCCCTGCTGCAGCGGATCATCGAGGCCGGCAACTCGGTGATCGTCATCGAGCACGACCTCGACGTCGTGCGAGTCGCGGACTGGGTGATCGACCTCGGGCCCGGGGCCGGGAGCGAGGGCGGCCGGATCGTCTTCGAGGGCCCGCCCAAGAAGCTCGCCGCGCACAAGGACAGCCTGACCGGACGCTATCTCGCCAAGGAGGCACGAGCGACATGACACCCACAACCGCTGCCCCATCCAAGACCGTCACGTCCGAGACGATCGCCGACGCGTTCGTCCGGACGGCACGAGAGCACGCCTCGCGCGAGGCGCTCTCCGACGGTGAGCGGACCCTGACCTACGAGGAGCTGGACGCCCGGACGAACCAGATCGGCCGGGCGCTGCAGGATCGATCGCTGCAGCCGGGGCAGCGGATCGGCGTGCATCTCGACCGGTGCCTGGCGACGTACGAGGTGTTCGTCGGCGCGCTGAAGGCCGGCCTCGTGGTGGTCCCGTTTCACCCCGGCCATCCCGGCGAGCACAAGTCGCGCTTGCACCGCGTCGCCGAGCCCGTCCTCACGGTGGTCGACTCCGACGCGGCCGTGGACGGCATCACCCCGGACGGGTGCCTGCCGATCGGCGACCTGCTGGACGCCGCGGCGTCGGTGTCGGCGGCGCCGGTGGAGGCCGACGAGTTGACCGTGGACTCACCGGCGTTCGTCCTGTTTACGTCCGGCTCGACCGGCACCCCCAAGGGCGTCGTGATCGCGCAGCGGGGGATCTCCAGGGTCTCGCAGCACCTCAGCGATTACGAGCCCGGACCGGACGACCGCTTCCTGCAGCTCGCGCAGCCGTCGTTCGCGGCGTCCACCACCGACATCTGGACCTGCCTGCTGCGAGGCGGCCGGCTCACGGTCGCGCCGCAGGAGACGCCGCCGCTCGGCGAGCTCGCGGACCTCATCGCCCGTGAGCGGATCACGGTGCTCAACCTGTCCGTCGGGCTGTTCAACCTGCTCGTGGAACGTCACCTGGACGCCATCGGCCAAGCGCGGACGGTGATCGTCAGCGGCGACTTCCCGTCCGCGGCGCATCTCGAGCGCGCGCTCGAGGTGGTCGACGGCGATCTGTTCAACGCCTTCGGCTGCACGGAGAACTCCGCGCTGACCGCGGTCCACGAGATTACCGCGGCGGACCTGTCCAGCGCCGAGGTCCCGGTCGGCCGGCCGATGCCGACCGTCAACATGACCGTGCGCGACGAGCAGCTCGACGAGTGTGCGCCCGGCGAGATCGGCGAGCTGTGCATCGTCGGCGACGGCGTCGCCCTGGGCTACCTCGGCGACCAAGAGCTCACGGATCGCAAGTTCGTCGACCACGAGGGCGAGCGGCTGCTGCGCACGGGCGACCTTGCCAAGACGACCCGGGACGGCGAGATCGTCCTCGCAGGTCGCACCGACCAGATGCTCAAGGTCCGGGGGTTCCGGGTGGAGCCGCGCCACGTCGAGGTGACGGCCGAGACGTTCCCCGGCGTCGATCGGGCGGTCGCGCAGGCCGCTCCGAGCGACGGCGCCGCGGACCAGCTCGTCCTCTGGTGCATGCCCGCGGACGGCCAAGAGGTCGTCGAGCGCGATCTCCTGGGTCACCTGCGCGAGCACCTGCCCGACTACCTCGTCCCCTCGAAGGTGCTCGTCGTCGATGCGTTCCCGCTGAACGCCAATGGCAAGATCGACCGGCGCGAGCTCGCAGCGGGGCTCGGCGACGGCGAAGGCGGCACCGCAGGCAAAGGCACCGCAGGCAAAGGCACCGCGGGCGAAGGCGGCTCCGCGGGCAAGGGCGGCGCCGCGGGCAAAGACTCCGCGGGCGAAGAGGGCTCCGGCGGCGAGAGCGGCTCCCGCGAAGACGGCTCCGGCGATGGCCCGGAGGGCGCCGACGACGCCCCGCGCGACGAGCTCGCCGAGACCGTCCGCTCGATGCTGGCCGAGGTAGCCGCGAACCCCGAGATCGAGCTGGACGACGCGCTCCTGGACAGCGGGATCACCTCGCTGCACCTGATCGACCTGGGCGCCCGGATCGAGGCCGTGACAGGTGTCGCCCTCGGCCCCGACGAGATCGGGAAGGCCGGCACGGTGCGCGCGGTCGCAGCCCTGATCAAGAGCAGGCGCGATGGCTGACACGACCACCGAGAAGCGGCCGGATGTGATCACGGCGTCGCCCAGCGAGCGCTTTGCAACCTCACCGGCGCAAGCCGGCCTGTGGTTCGCGAGCGCCTACGGCGACGATCCCACGGCGTACAACCAGCCGTTGGTCCTGCGCCTGCCCGTGGCGCTCGACCACGACCACCTCCTTGAAGCCCTGGACGTGGTGCATTCCGACCACATGGCCCTGCGCACCACCTTCGAGACGGACTCAAGCGACGACGTGCGACAGGTGGTGCACGAGCGCCTGGACCCGATCGTCGACGTGCTCGACTGCCCGGACGACGATCCGGAGGACTGGGTGAGCGCGAAGGTGGCCGAGGTGGCCACAACCGTCTTCGACCTCGAGCGGGGGCCGCTCGCGCGCGTCCGCCACCTGAGGCTCACGGCCGACGACACGAGCCGGCTCGTGTTCAACGTCCATCACACGGTCTTCGACGGCATGTCCTGGAAGCCGTACCTCAGCCAGCTCGAGGCGGCCTACACCGCCGCCGCGAGCGGGGAACGGCCGGAGCGGCGGTCTCCCCGCCAAGCCGTCGAGGCCTACGAGCGCTGGACCGAGCGCTGGCGCGGCGAGTCGGGTGCGGGCGCGCTGCGCTACTGGCAGGACAAGCTCGCGAACGCGCCGGCGACAGCGGAGATCGGCCTGCCCGGCCAGGGGCCGGCGAGCAACGCGGAGCAGCGCCTGGTCATCGACGAGCACCTGACCGGCAGGGTCCGGGAGTTCTGCTCGGCCGAGGGCGTCACCACCAGCATGTTCTTCACCGCCCTGTTCTTCGTGCTGCTGCACCGCCAGACCGCCAAGGACGACGTGCTGCTCGGCATGCCGGTCACCGTTCGCGAGGGGCCGGACGCCGAGGTCGTCGGACACCTGACCAACACCGTCGTGCTCCGGCACCGCCTCGAGGACGACGCGACCACCCACGACGTCTTGCAAGCGGTCAAACGCGACGTGCTCGACGCGCTCAGACACCGCCACGCCCCGCTCGAGGCGGTCGTGCAGGAGCTCCGCGCGGCCGGCGATCAGCTGGGCGGGACGGCCGACCTCTTCAACGCGATGATCACGGTGATGCCGGCGAGCGCCCGCAATCTGGATCTGCGCGCGTGGGAGGTGAAGACCTGGGAGTACACCTCCGGGGGAGCGAAGTACGACCTCGTGCTCGTCGTGGACGAGGCGCTGGACAACTACGCGCTGGTCGTGGAGCACACGTCAACGGCGGACGACGGCGCGGCCTTCGCGACGTACCTGGCGCAGCGGCTCAAGCGGCTGCTCGAGAGCATGATCGCTCACCCGGATACGGCGGTTCACGAGCTCGATTGGATGAGCGACGAGGAGGAACGCGCGGTCACCGCGCTCTGCTCGCGCCAGGCGGATGCGCCCGCACTGGGCACCGAGCTGACCGCCGACCTCTTCGCCTCCGCCGTCGAGGGCGCCGGGCCGGAGCCGGCGATCGTCACCGCCGACAGCGTGCTGACCTATGACGAGCTCGACGACCGCGTCGGCGCCGTGGCCGCGAGCCTCGTGGCCCGGGGAGTCCGCGACGGGCAGCCGGTGGCCGTGCTGATGGCGCCGGGAGCCGACCTCGTGGCGACCGTCCTGGGAATCCTCCGCGCCGGGGGCAGCTACGTCGCCCTGGACCCCGAGCACCCCGTGGAGCGGCTGAGCTTCGCGATCGACAACTGCGGCGCCTCGATCCTCATACGCGACCCCGCGATCGACGTCCCGGAGCCCGCTCGGTCCGCGGACCTCGAGATCCTCACGGGCGTCCCGGACTCCGAAGCGGACACGCCCCGCGACCCCGCGGCGCCGCCACGCAAGGCTCCTTCCGACACCGCGTACATCGTCTACACGTCGGGCTCCACCGGCTGGCCCAAGGGCGTCGTGATCGCGGAGGCCACCCTGGCCAACCTCGCGCACAGCCAGGCCGAGCTGACGGCGGGGCGACGGCTGCGCACGTTGCAGTACATGTCGCCGGCGTTCGACGTCTTCGCCGAGGAGCTCGTCGGGACGCTGTGCACCGGCGGCACGCTCGTCATCCCGCCCGCGCGCCTGCGCACCGACTTCGAGGGCCTGGCCGAGCTGATGGCCGAGCAGCGCGTCGAGCGCGCGTTCTTTCCGTACGTCGCGCTGCGCGAGCTCGCCGCAGTGCTGGCCTCGACCAGCATCGACCTGCCCGACCTGCGCGAGGTGTACGTCACGGGCGAGCGGCTCGTGGTCACCCACGATCTGCGGGCGATGTTCCGGCGACTGCGGCGCGCGCGGCTGTTCAACGTCTACGGCCCGTCGGAGGCGCACCTGTGCACCGGGGAGCGGCTGCCGGCCGACCCGGACACGTGGCCGACGCTGCCGTCGATCGGTCGCGTGGTCTGCGGCGTGGACGTCCGGGTGCTCGTCGATGCCAAGCGCCGCGCGCCCTTCGGGGTCGAGGGCGAGCTGTGCATCGCGGGCCCGGTCGTCTCGCCCGGCTACCTCGACCTGCCGGAGAAGACCCGCGAGGCCATGGTTGCAGACCCGTTCGCCGAGCCCGGGCACACGATGTACCGCACCGGTGACGTGGTCGTGCTGGCGCCCGACGGGCGCCTGTACTTCCGGGGCCGCTCGGACGACCAGATCAAGATCCGCGGCTACCGCGTCGAGCCCGGCGAGATCGAGTCCGCGCTCGAGCGCGTCTTCGACGTGGAAGCGGCCGCCGTGATCGCCCGCGACGCCGGCGGCGACCGCGAGCTGCACGCCTTCGTACAGGCCGCCGCCGAGCCGCCCGAGGACTGGCGGACGCGGCTCGGTGCCGTCCTGCCCGGGTACATGATCCCGCGCACGGTCACCCGGCTCGACCAGATCCCGCTGACGCCGACGCAGAAGACCGACCGTCGCGCCCTTGCGTCCGAGCACCTCGCGAAGGTCGAGGACAGCGAGGCCGGCGCGCAGCAGCGGTCTCCCGCGCCCGCCGATCTCGAGGGAGTGGACCCGGCGGACTCCAAGCAGCTGCGCACCATGGCCGAGCTCTGGACGCAGGTGCTCGGCCACGCGCCCGAGACGCCCGACGACGACTTCTTCTTGCTCGGCGGGCATTCGCTGCTCGCTGCGAAGCTTCACCGGCTGGTCAAGCAGCGCTTGCGCACCGAGGTCGGCCTGTCCAGGCTGCTGAGCACGCCCACCCTGCGCGGGATGGCCGACAGCCTCTCCGACGACGGCGCAAGCTCCGACGCGACGGCACCGCCCGGGCTGCGCGACGAGGCCCGCCTGCACGACCTCGACGTGGCGCAGCGGCGCGAGCCGACCGACGGGCCGGTGCTGCTGACCGGAGCCACCGGCTTTCTGGGCAGCCAGCTGCTGCACGAGCTCCGCGCGGCCGGCCGCCGCGTGTGCTGCCTGGTTCGGGCGGACACGGAGACGGAGGCCCGCGATCGTCTTCGGCAAGCCTTCGAGAAGTTCTCCCTCGACGCCGCGCTGCTCGACGAGGTCGAGATCTGCCTCGGGGACCTGACCCTTCCCGACCTTGGCCTCGGCAGCGACGAGCGAGTCCTTGCTCACCGCGTGAGCGAGGTGTACCACGCGGCCGCCCACATCAACTTCGTCGTCCCGTATCACACGGTCAAGCGCACGAACGTCGACGGCCTGCGCAGCGTGCTCGACTTTTGCGCGATCAACGGCACGCCGCTGCGCCTGATGTCCACCCTGGGCATCTTCCCGCCCGACGACACCTCGGGCGTCGTCGGCGAGGACGCGGTGGCGGGCGATCCCGCGTCGCTTGGCATCGGCTACTCCCAGAGCAAGTGGGTCGCCGAGCATCTCGCGCTGCAGGCGCGGGAGGCCGGGCTCCCCGTCACGCTGCACCGCATCGGCCGGATCGGCGGCCACAGCCGCACGGGGGCGTGCCGCCACGACGACTTCTTCTGGCTGCAAATGAAGGGCTTCGCCGTGCTGGGCCGCTACCCTGACGACGTCGCCGACGCGCCGCCCGTCGACCTGCTGCCGGTGGACTACGTGGCGCGCGCGGTTGTCCGCCTGTCGTCCGACAAGCCGGACAACGAGACCTGGCACCTGTTTCACCCGGACGGCCTGCGCTGGCCCGCGATCGTCGACACGATCCGCTCGGAGGGCTACGCCCTCGAGCCGACCGATCGATCCGAGTGGATGGCGGCCCTGGAGCGCCTCGCCGAGGACGAAGAGCAGGGCGAGGGGCTCGGCTCGCTGGTGCCCTTCATGCGCGAGGGCGTGATGCGCCTCGGCGACATCAGCTTCGACAACGAGAAGACCGTGGCCGCCCTGGCGGAGGTGGGATGCCCGCAGCCGCCCGAGGACACCGGGTGGATACACCGGATGTTCGAGTACTTCCGTGCAGTCGGGGCCGTCCCGCCACCGCGCGGGGCCCCGACAGGAGGACACGATGCCTGAAATGCGTACGCGCTCGGTGCTGATCATCGGCGCCGGCCCGGTCGGCTGCGCCCTCGCCACCTTACTGCGACGACAAGGTCTCGAGGTCGACGTCTTCGAGCGCGGCCCGCAGTCAGCGCGCGGCGGCTCGGGTCACTCCTTCAACCTCACCCTCACCTCGCGCGGGCTCGACTGCCTGCCACCGTCGGTCAAGCGACGCCTCTACCTCCAGGGCGCCGTGCTGTCCAAGCGCATCATCCACCACGGCGACGGCGCGATCTCCACCCAGCCGTACGGCACGACGGATGCCCATCACCTGCTGTCGATCCCGCGCCGCGTCCTGCAGGACACGCTGCGCGACCAGGCGCTCCGCGCGGGGGCGCGCATCCACTTCGGCCGGAGCTGCGTCGACGTGGACAGCGCTCGCCCCGCGGCTCTGCTCTGCGACCGCAACGGCCGCGGAACCTGGGTCTCGGGACTGCTGCTGGTCGGCTGCGACGGCGCCAACAGCGCCGTGCGCGACGCCATCGCCGCATCGGATCCGAGCGATCTGCAGGTGACCCGCGGGGCGATCGCCCACGGCCACGCGGAGATCACGATGGACTACGAGGGCGCCGACCCGACCGGCATGCACCTGTGGCCGCGCGGTGACCACTTCCTGCAGGCCCAGCCAAATCGCGACAGCACGTTCACCACGAGCCTCTTCAAGCCCCTGGCTCCCGGCAGTCGGCCGCCGCGGTTCTCTGCGCTGGCCTCGGCCGAGGCGATCACGGACTACTGCGCGGCGGAGTTCTCCGACGTCTTCGGGCAGATGTCGCAGGTCGAGCAGGATCTCACGGCGCGACCGCCCGGCACGCTTCGAGTCATCGGCTGCGACACCTACCACGACCGGCGCGTGGTGCTCGTGGGCGATGCCGCACACGTCGTCGTCCCGTTCTTCGGGCAGGGGATCAACTGCAGCTTCGAGGACGCCGCCGCGCTCGCCGGCCTGCTCAAGAAGCGGCGGTTCGCGGCGCTGAGCGACACCGCAATGGCCGCGGACGCTGTCGCGCAGGAGTACAGCGACGCGCGGGTGGAGGCCGGCCACGCCCTGTCCGAGCTGTCGCTGCAGAACCTCGACGAGCTCTCAAACCACGTCAACCACCCGGCGTTTCTCGCTCGGCGCGCGCTTGAGCGACGACTGCACGAGCGCCACCCGGAGCTGTACACCCCGCTGTATCAGCTGGTGGCGTTCACCGACGTGCCCTACGACGAGGCTCAGCGCTTCCATCAGGAGTTCGGCGAAGTGCTGGACTCGCTCTGCGAGGGGCGGGACCTGCAGCACGAACGCGAGGCGATCATCGACGAGTTCGTCCTGCTGCACGGCGGCGAGTTCGCTCGGCGGCGCCCACGCGCGGGTGATCGCGCGTTCAGCAGGCCGGCGTCCAGCGGCCGGCCCGCGTCAGGCGCGGGTCACTCGTCGGCGAAGATGCCGGGGCCCGGCGTGAGGACGTTGTCGGGGTCATAGCGTCGCTTCGCCTCGCGGAGGTCAGGCCACGTGTCGCCGTATTGCGTGAGCCAGTCTTGCGCCGTGAACGGCACCGAGCCGATCGGATAGAGCGTCGCGCCGAAGGTGTCGCGCGCCCGGGCCATGAGCCGCTCGTTGCGCTCGAGCATCTGCGCGGCGAACTCCGGGGCGGGCCCCGAGGCCTCGGACACGGTGTTGAGGTCCACGACGAACACCCACGGGGACCCGTCCGGCTCGGGCAGGCGCGGCTTGGGCCTCGTGGCCAGCTCGCGTCGCTGCACGTAGATCAGACAGGCCCCGTACGGCCCGACGTCGCGCGGACCCAGCGTCGAGACGAGGTCGGCCAGGTAGTCCTCGACGGTCGAACCCGGAAGCCAGACGTCAAGCCACGGCTTGACGAGCGCATCCCAGCCGAAGGTCTCGCGCAGCATGTCGATGCCCACGTCGATTGAGAACGCGTAGTCCAGGTAGCTGCTGTCGGCGATGTCCGGCGCGACGGACAGGCCATCGGCGATCGCCGCGTCGTCGGGTGGTGCGTCCTCGTCGAAGAAGGCCGTGGCGTAGAGCTTGTAGGTCAGCGTCCCGTCGGCCTGAAGCAGCTCGCCGTAGACGTGATCGACGCCGGCCCGGTCGACGAGCTCGCGGATGTCCCTGAAGAACGCGGCGTTGTCGGCGCACGGCAGCGCGTAGGTGCGGGCGCGCTGCTTGGCGGGGACGAGCTCGACGACCGCCCTGGTGATGACGCCGCACTGGCCGAGTCCGCCGAGCACCGCCTCGAAGAGGTCGGGCTTGCGGTCGGATGAGCAGCGCTCGACGTCCCCGGCACCGGTGACGACCTCGAGCTCGCGGACGTGGTCGACCTGCAGTCCGGTGCGCAGGCCGCCGACCAGGCCGCCTATCCCGCCCACGGACAGCGTCCCGCCCACAGTCAGCCCGGTGTAGCCCGTGAGCACCGGCGGGGTCATGCTCGGCGACTGCGCGTACGCGGCCTTGGTCAGGTCCATCCAGCGGATCCCGGCGTCCACCTCGGCGACATCCGGGCCAAGCGAGTGAATGCCGTGGAGCTGCTGGCTCTCGATGACCAGCCCGTCGGAGAGTCCCTGACCGAGCGTGGTGTGCGCTTGGCCGCGGGTCGAGACCGGGATCTCGCGCTCCGCGCAGAAGCGGATCATCGCGGCGATGTCGCTCGCCGAGCCCGGGCGGAGCACCGCGTCCGGCTTGTGGTGGACGATCTTGCCTAGGTCGCTCGCGACGGCCTCCCGAGACTCGTCGTCGACGACGAGCTCACCGCGCAGCACGGGTGCGCCGACGAACATCGTGCTTGTCGCAAGTCCGCGACGGGAGGCATCTGCATGTTTCTTGGGCATGGCACGCTCCTTTCACACAAGAAGCCTGCTGTGGTTTGCGTCTGAGTTCGCGCCACACTTCACTGCCCCTTTCACGGAGCGTTGAACCGTGATCGGATGGTCGCATCGCAGCAGGGGGAGCCAGCCGCTGGTCTGAGGCCCGGTCGACGGAACGCCGGCCACGGGTCTCCACTTCCAAACCCGCAACCCCGCCCACAACCACTTTAGGCGGGCTGGGTTCCCAGCTCGTGCATCGCCTGCGGCCACGATCCCTGCCACGATGTTCGCGACGTGGGTTGTCGAGCGTAGCGTCCATGCGCTCCACGGCGCCGGCGCTCACAGGGTTTCTTGTACGGCTGCTCGCCCCGCCTCGTGGCTGAACCTTTTGATTGCTGCGGGCGAGCCGACCGTCAAGCGCGGCGAGCACCAACCGGCAGTCGGTCGTGCTCATGGTTCGCACCTGACGAAGAGGTTCAGCGCGAGTCGCGCGCCTGTACCGCGCCTCGAAGGGGAGCAAGGTGATCGTGACCGGCACGAGCTCGACCATAAGCTGGCGTGCGACGGGTCACGCTGCGACGCTGAGCAGATCGGGGTCAGGCACGCTCAGACCCCGGTGGGCGACGCCGGCGACTCTTGACCCTGGCGTTG
>CAVPYM010000016.1:0-172293 GCA_963709935.1 uncultured Actinomycetes bacterium
CAGTCGCGCCTGCGCCGCCGCCGTCGCGTCCGCGCGAAGATCACCGGCACCGCCGCACGGCCGCGCATCTCCATCTTTCGCTCCAACCGCGGCATCGCCGCGCAGCTCGTCGACGACGTCGCCGGCCACACGCTGGCCGCGGTCGCCTGGACCGAGGCGCCGCTGCGCGACAAGGCGCCGATGGAGCAGGCGTCCGCCGCCGGCAAGCTGCTCGCCGAGCGCGCGTCCGCCGCGGGCGTCACCACCGCGGTCTTCGACCGTGGCGGCTACCAGTACCACGGCCGTGTGAAGGCCTTCGCAGAGGGCGTCCGCGAAGGAGGAATCACCGTATGAGCGCACCAGTCGTCGATCGGTCGGTCAACCAGGCGGGCCTGGACCTGCAGGAGCGCGTGGTCGAGATCAACCGCGTCGCCAAGGTCGTCAAGGGCGGCCGTCGCTTCTCGTTCACGGCGCTCGTCGTCGTCGGCGACGAACGCGACGTCGTCGGCGTCGGCTACGGCAAGGCCAACGAGGTCCCGCTCGCGATCCAGAAGGGCGTCGAGCAGGCCAAGAAGAACCTCTTCCGCGTGCCCAAGCACGGCGCGACGATCACGCACCAGACGATGGGCATCTACGGCGCGGGCCGCGTCTTCATGAAGCCCGCCTCGCCCGGTACCGGCGTCATCGCCGGCGGCGGCGTGCGCGCGGTGCTCGAGCTGGCCGGGATCCACGACATCCTCTCCAAGTCGCTGGGCTCGCAGAACCCGATCAACCTCGTCAAGGCGACGGTCGCCGGCCTGCAGGGCCTGCGCCGGCCGGAGGAGGTCGCCGAGCTGCGCGGTCTGTCGATCAACCAGGTGCTCGGGATCGGCGGCGGCGGCGACGTCGCGTCCGAGACGATCGCCGATGCCGAGACCGGCCTCGACGACACCGTCGCCGAAGCGGTCGCCGGCACCGATGCCGAGGCCGGCGTCGACGAGGCCGTCGCCGCCGAGCCGGCCGAGTCCGCCGAGTCCGCCGATCCGGCCGAGTCCGCCGAGCCTGCCGAGTCCGCCGAGCCGGCCGAGTCCGCCGATCCGACCGAGTCCGCCGAGCCGGCCGAGCCCGAGGCCGCCGCTGAGCCCGCCGCCGCCGCAGAGGGTGAGCCGGCGTGACGATCACGCAGTACAAGTCCAAGAACGGCGCCGACCAGCGCCAGCTCGACACGCTGCGCTCGCTCGGGCTGCACCGAATCGGCCAGGTCGTCGAGGTCGCGGACAACCCCCAGACGCGCGGCATGGTCAACCGCGTGCGCCATCTCGTCCGCATCGTCGAGGAGCAGTCATGACCCCGCCCAAGCCCAACGAGACCGACCCGCAGGACATCGGGCTGCACACGCTGAAGCCCGCCCCCGGCAGCCGCCGGCCGCGCAAGCGCGTCGGCCGCGGCCATGGCTCGGGCACCGGCAAGACGTCGGGTCGCGGCCACAAGGGCGCCGGCGCGCGCTCGGGCTCCAAGGACCGCCCCGGCTTCGAGGGCGGCCAGATGCCGATTCACATGCGGATGCGCAAGCTGCGCGGCCCGCACATGAAGAAGTCGATGCCCTTCGAGCCCTTCCGCACGCACACGCAGGCCGTCAACCTGCAGGACCTCGAGCGTCGCTTCGAGAGCGGCGACGACGTCACGATCGCGGCGATGAAGGCCAAGGGCCTGGGCTCACGCAAGGACGTCCAGATCAAGGTGCTCGCCAAGGGCACGATCTCCAAGCCGCTGACCGTGCACGCCCATCGCTTCAGCGCCAGCGCGCGCGAGGCGATCGAGGCCGCGGGCGGGACCTGTCGCACCGTCGCTGACTGACGCGGGCATGGGAACGCGAGAGCGCATTCCCGCGTGGCGCGCGGCAACGGCCGCCCGCCCCGCCCGGCCGTCCGTCGCGCGCGGTGCTCTAATCTGAGCCGTCGTGCTCGCCACGATCCTCACGGCCTTCAAGGTCGCCGACATCCGCAAGAAGCTTGCGATCACGATGTTCATCCTCGCGCTGTATCGCCTGGGTGCTCACATCCCCGTGCCCGGGATCAACGTCGAGGCCGTCAAGGCGGTGGGCGAGTCGTTCAGCGGCTCGAGCATCCTCGGCTTCCTGAACCTGTTCAGCGGCGGCGCGCTCTCGCGGATCGCCCTGTTCGCGCTGGGGATCATGCCGTACATCACCGCCTCGATCATCCTGCAGCTGCTGACGGTCGTCGTGCCGTCGCTGGAGAAGCTGCAGAAGGAGGGCGAGGTCGGTCAGCAGCGGATCACGCAGTACACGCGCTACCTCACCGTCGGCCTCGCGTTCGGCCAGGCGATCGGCTACGTGTTCCTCTTCAAGTCGTTCACCGCCAGCGCCGGCCAGCCGATCATCGACGACTTCACCGCGGCGAGGGTCTTCATGATCGTCCTCGCGCTGACCACCGGCTGCGTGCTCGTCATGTGGATGGGCGAGCTGATCACCCAGCGCGGCATCGGCAACGGCATCTCGCTGATGATCTTCGCCTCGATCGTCGCCGGCCTGCCCAACGGCGTGCAGGCGTGGGCGACGAGCCCGGATCCGGTCTTCAAGGTCATGATGCCGTTCATCGCGCTGGGGGTGATCGCGGCGATCGTCTTCGTGCAGGAGGGCCAGCGGCGAATCCCGATCCAGTACGCCAAGCGCGTCATCGGCCGGCGCATGACGCAGGGCGGCCAGACCTACCTGCCGCTGCGCGTGAACATGGCCGGCGTCATCCCGGTCATCTTCGCCGCCTCGATCATGGCCTTCCCGCCGACCGTCGGCCAGCTGCTCAACAACGAGTTCGGTCGCGACTTCGCCGCCTTCTTCGGCCCCAACGGCTGGGCCTACATCGTCGGCGAGTCGATCTTCATCGTGCTCTTCACGTACTTCTATACGGCGGTGACGTTCAACCCCGTCGACCAGGCCGACAACCTCAAGAAGTACGGCGGGTTCATCCCGGGGGTGAGACCCGGCCGGCCGACGGCCGAGTTCCTCGATCGCGTGCTCGCGCGGCTGACGTTCCCGGGCGCTCTGTATCTCGCTGCGGTGGCGGCGTTGCCGACGATCCTCATCGCCCGGACGAGCGCCAACTTCTTCTTCGGCGGGACGTCGATCCTCATCGTGGTCGGCGTGGCGCTGGACACGATGAAGCAACTCGAGGCGCAGTTGATGATGCGCAACTACGAGGGCTTCCTGAAATAGCGTCGTCCGGAGGCCGGCGGTTCCGGCGGCGCCGTGAGGTGGCGGCACCCCGCCGCTCGCCCGCCGGGTTCGGCGGCCGGAGGCCGAGACGGGTTCTCCGGCCGTTGCCGTGCCAGGCGCAGTAGTCTCCGACCGCCTCATGTCGAGCGAGCTCAACCTCATCCTGATCGGACCGCCGGGCGCCGGCAAGGGCACCCAGGCCGAGCGTCTCACCGATGACTTCAACCTGCCGTACATCGCGACGGGCAACATCCTGCGGGGCGCGATCCGCGACGAGACGCAGCTCGGCCAGCAGGCCAAGGGCTACATGGACAAGGGCGAGCTCGTGCCCGACGAGGTCATCACCGGCGTCATCCTCGAGGCCCTCGGCAGCGCCGACGGGCGCGACGGCTTCCTGCTGGACGGCTTTCCGCGCACGATCCCGCAGGCCGAGGCGCTGGAGGCGGGGCTGGATGGGGCCGATCGCCGCCTGACCGCCGTGATCCTCATCGACGTGCCCGACGAGGAGGTCCAGCGCCGCCTCTCCGGCCGCCGCGTGAGCGTGAAGACCGGCCGCGTGTACCACGTCGAGTTCGACCCGCCCAAGCACGAGGGCCGCTGCGACATCGACGGCTCGCGGCTCGTCCAGCGCGACGACGACAAGCCCGAGACGATCGCCAACCGGCTGTCGGTCTACCACGCCGCCACCGAGCCGCTCGTGGAGTACTACGACCAGCGCGGCCTGCTGCGTCGCTTCGACGGCACGCGCAGCCCGACCGAGGTGCACGACCACATCCGCGCGACGATCGCCACGCTGCGACTCGAAGACGAGCTGTAGGAACTCGCAGGTTGATCGTCAAGAAGACTCCTGAGCAGATCGAGAAGATGCGCGCGGCGGGGGACATCCTCGTGCGCACCCTGGAGCTCGTCGAGCGCAAGATCCGCCCGGGCGTGACGACGAAGCAGCTCGACGCCGCCGCCGAGAAGTTCATCCGCTCCCAGGGCGCCACCCCGGCGTTCAAGGGCTACCGCGGCTTCCCCGGCTCGCTGTGCACGTCGCCCAACTCGATGGTCGTGCACGGCATCCCCGGGCCCTACGCGCTGCGCAAGGGCGACGTGCTGTCGGTCGATTGCGGCGTGATCCTCGACGGCTGGGTCGCCGACGCCGCCCGGACGTTCGCCGTCGGCTCGATCTCGCAGACCGCGCGCAAGCTGCTCGACGCGACCGCGGCGTCGCTGTTCGCCGCCGTCGAGCACTGCCGCGTCGGCAACCGGCTGGGCGACGTGTCGCATGCGGTGCAGGCGGTCGTCGAGGCCGAGGGCCTGTCGGTGGTGCGCTCGCTCGTCGGCCACGGCATCGGCCGCGACATGCACGAGGATCCGCAGATCCCCAACTACGGCTCCGCCGGCAAGGGCATCAAGCTCGAGCCGGGCATGGTCTTCGCGATCGAGCCGATGGTCACCACGGGGCGCCACGCGGTGCGCATGGGCGAGGACCACTGGTCGATCTACTCGCAGGACGGATCGCTCGCCGCGCACTTCGAATTCACGGTCGCGATCACCGCCGACGGGCCTAACGTCCTGACGCCGTGGCACGCAGCGGCTGGCTGAGAATCGCCGCGAGGTAGGTCAGTTCGGCTTTGCTACCCTCATTGGTCGCGCTCGCGGCGGGACGATTGTCGTCCTGCGCGCGTTTCCTCCCGTCTGCCAGAAGGGGCTCATGAAGGTACGTCCGTCGGTCAAGCCGATGTGTGAAAAGTGCAAGATCATCCGCCGCCACGGGGCGGTCCTGGTGATCTGCTCAAATCCACGTCACAAGCAGCGTCAGGGGTAGTTGATGGCCCGGATTGCAGGCATCAACATCCCCCTCAACAAGCGCGCCGAGATCGGGCTGACGTACATCTACGGCGTCGGGCGCCCGACGTCGAACGAGATCCTCAAGGCGACGAACATCGAGCCCGACCGCAAGGTCCGCGACCTCACCGAGGACGAGGTCGCCCGCCTGCGCGAGGCGATCGACGATCTCACGGTCGAGGGCGACCTGCGGCGCGAGCGCTCGCAGAACATCAAGCGCCTGATGGAGATCGGCTGCTACCGCGGCCTTCGTCATCGCCGCAACCTGCCCGTCCGCGGGCAGAACACCAAGACGAACGCCCGCACGCGCAAAGGGCCCAAGCGCATGCAGGTCGCCGGCAAGAAGAAGGCCACGAAGAAGTAAAGGATCCAGTTGCCTGCTCCTAAGCGCCCTCAGCGTGGCCGCCGTAAGCCGAAGAAGAACATCCCCATCGGCCAGGCCCACATCAAGACCTCGTTCAACAACACGATCGTGTCGTTGTCCGACCCGCAGGGCAACGTGATTGCCTGGGAGTCCGCCGGCGGTGCCGGCTTCAAGGGCTCGCGCAAATCGACGCCGTTTGCGGCGCAGGTCACGGCCGACGCCGCGGCGCGCAAGGGCATCGACCAGGGCCTGCAGAAGGTCGAGGTCTTCGTCAAGGGCCCCGGCTCCGGTCGCGAGACCGCGATTCGCTCACTTCAGGCGGCCGGCCTCGAGGTCACGGGCGTCAAGGACGTCACCCCGCAGGCGCACAACGGCTGCCGCCCCCGCAAGAGGAGGCGTGTCTAGTGGTCCCTCCAGCAAGTCCCTGCACCGTTGGATCGGCCGCTGATCACCGTCCGGCGGCGTCCTCGGTCGTCGATGTGCCAGAGGCACACCTTCCTCCCTGCGTCGTCCTGGCCAGCCGGCGCCATCAGCCGCCCAACGGCACAGGGACTCACCGGAGGAACCACTGATGGCCCGCAACACCGGACCAGCCTGCAAGCAGTGCCGCCGCGAGGGCCAGAAGCTCTTTCTCAAGGGTGAGCGCTGCCTGACCGACAAGTGCGGCGTCGAGCGCCGTGCCTACCCGCCGGGCGATCACGGGCGCGGGCGCCAGAAGCAGTCTGAGTACCGCGTCCAGCTGCGCGAGAAGCAGAAGGCGCGGCGCTACTACGGCGTGCTCGAAAAGCAGTTTCGCATCTACTACGCCAAGGCCTCCCGCCAGGACGGCATCACCGGCGAGAACCTGCTGCGGATCCTCGAGTCGCGCCTGGACAACGTCCTCGTGCGCCTCGGCTTCGCCGGCTCGCGCAGCCAGGCGCGCCAGTTCATCCGCCACGGCCACTGGACCGTCAACGGCCGCCGCGTGGACATCCCCAGCTACCAGGTGCGCGACGGCGACGTCATCGCCGTCAAGGCCGGCACGCCCGTGGAACCCCTCATCCGTGACGCCACCGAGCTGACCGCTCAGGTCCCCGCGTGGCTGCAGGCCGATCATGACTCCCTGACCGCAAAGGTGCTGCGCAAGCCCGAGCGCAGGGAGATCGCTGCTCCGGTTCAGGAGCAGCTCATCGTCGAGCTCTACTCGAAGTAACACGACCTTCCCGCAGCTTTCGCCCATGCGCGCACGGATGCAGCGCGCGGCGACCCCAAGTGACACCCCGACGTCAGGACCTTCATGCTCGACTTCCAAGTCCCCCGAATCACCAGTGAGACGGTCGAGGAGAACCGTGGCTCGTTCACCATCGAACCACTCGACCGTGGTTTCGGCTACACGTTCGGCAACTCGCTGCGGCGAGTGCTGCTGAGCTCGCTCGCGGGCGCCGCCGTGACGAGCGTGCGCATCGAGGGGGTCGCCCACGAGTTCTCGACGATCAAGGGCGTCAAGGAGGACGTCACCGACATCGTTCTGAACCTGAAGGGCATCGTCTGCCGGATGCATTCCGACGCTACCGAGGTCGAGGCCCCGCTCGTCGTCACCGGCCCCGGTGAGATCACGGCCAAGGACATCGACCTGCCCGCGGGCGTCGAGGTCCTCAACCCGGACGTCCACATCGCCACGCTCGAGAAGAAGACCAAGCTCGAGCTCTACCTCACGGTCGGTCGCGGCCGCGGCTACCGCCAGTCGGAGGACAACAAGTCCCCCGACCAGCCGATCGGCGTCATCCCGATCGACTCGATCTTCTCGCCGGTGCGGCGCGTCGCCTACGGCGTCGAGCCCGCCCGCGTCGGTCAGCGCACCGACTTCGACAAGCTCACGCTCGACATCGAGACCGACGGGTCGATCGACCCGCAGGCGGCGCTGCGCGAGGCCGCGGAGATCCTCATCGCCCAGCTGGCGATCTTCACCGACGCCGACCGCATCGAGGAGCTCCGCGCCGGTCCCGGCGGCCAGATCGAGGGCTCCAACGGGCACGGCACGCTCGCCGGCGGCGCGGGCGGCGCCACGACGGCCGGCCCGATGCACGACATCCTCATCGAGGAGCTCGAGCTCGGCGTGCGCTCCTACAACTGCCTCAAGCGAGCCGGGATCCAGACGGTCGGCGACCTCATCGCCAAGTCCGAGGGCGAGCTCAACGCGATCCCGAACTTCGGCAAGAAGTCCATCGACGAGGTGATCGAGACGCTGCACAACCGCGGCCTCGGTCTCCGCGACGACTAGACTCGGCCGCGACCATGCGCCACCAGAAGACCCGCAACAAGCTCAGCCGCTCGTCCTCGCACCGCAAGGCGCTGCTGATGAACCTCTGCAAGGAGGTCATCGAGCACGAGCGCATCAAGACGACCGAGGCCAAGGCCAAGGCCGTCAAGCCGGAGATCGAGAAGCTCATCACGCTGGCCAAGCGCGGCGACCTGCACGCGCGCCGGCAGGCGCTCTCGACGCTCGGGCAGGACAAGTTCGTCGTCCACACGCTGTTCGCCGAGGTCGCGCCGCGGTACGCGGAGCGGCCGGGCGGCTACACGCGGATTCTGAAGCTGGGCCCTCGGCGGAGCGATTCCACCGAGATGGTCTACCTCGAGCTGGTCTGAGCTAGCGGGTTTGAGGGGGCGCCGGGCCGGCCCTCTGTGTGTGGTTCCCGGGCCGGGACGGGAAAGGGGTCGATCCGGCCCTTCGGGTGATTTCCGGCTCGACCCCTTTCCCGCCGCGGCCCTCGCCGTGAGTTTGCGGCTCGCCCGATTGCGCTTCTTGGGGAGGTATCGGCGCAGCGTGGCGTGTTGATGTTCGTAGCGAACACCATCGCGTCGCCCTCCCGTCGGTCGACGTGGGCTGGCGGCAGCGTGGCGGGTTGATGTTCGTAGCGAACACCATCGCGTCGCCCTCCCGTCGGTCGACGTGGGCTGGCGGCAGCGTGGCGGGTTGATGTTCGTAGCGAACACCAACGCGCCGCCCTCCCGTCGGTCGACGTGAGCTGGCGGCAGCGTGGCGGGTTGATGTTCGTAGCGAACACCAACGCGTCGCGCTCCGCCACAACGGTGGCGGCGTGCGCGCGCGCAGCCGCGATACGGGTCTTTGATCAGATGCGACGACGCGGGCACGAGCGGTCTTCGCGGTCGTGCGCGAGTTCATCGCCGAGGTCGACGGGCGGCTGGACCGGCGGCTCGGGGCGGCGAAGGTGCGCCGGCTGCGCCCGCTGCTCGGCGAGCTCGCCGACGCGCTGTGAGAGCGCTGCGTCGCACCCACCCATAGGCTGCGCGCCGTGACGAGCCGGATGGTCTTGGAGTACGACGGAACGGACTTCGCCGGCTGGGCGCGCCAGCCCGAGCAGCGCACCGTGCAGGACGAGGTCGAGCGGGCGCTGTGCACGGTGCTGCGCGAGGAGGCGGTGCCGCTGGTCGTGGCCGGGCGGACCGATCGGGGCGTGCACGCGTGGGGGCAGGTGTGCTCCTACGAGCACGAGGCCGTCGATCCGGTGCGGCTCAACGCGCTGCTGCCGCGCGACGTCGCCGTGCTCGACTGCAACCCCGCGCCGGACGGCTTCGATGCCCGCCACGATGCGATCGCGCGGACGTACTGCTACCGCGTGCTGCACCGCCGCGCGCGCTCGGTGTGGTGGGACGGGCGCGCGCTGTGGCACGGCTGGGACCTCGAGCGCACCGCGCTCGACGCCTGCGCCGCGGCGCTGCCGGGCGAGCACGACTTCACCGCCTTCACGCCGACCGACACGTACCACACGCGCTTCGATCGGCGCGTGCAGACCGCCGAGTGGCGGGCCGCCGGCGACCTGCTCGAGTTCTGGATCACCGCCGACACGTTCATGCGCTCGATGAACCGCATCCTCGTCGGCACGATGCTCGAGGTGGCGACCGGGCGGCGCACGCTCGAGGACTTCACCGCGCTGCTGGAGGGCGCGCCGCGCTCGCAGGCCGGCCCGACCGCGGCGGCGCACGGGCTGGCGCTCGCGGCGGTGCGGTACCCACCGGCCCCGTGACTATCCTCGACCCCACGCCATGCGGGTCCTGCTGACCAACGACGACGGGATCGAGGCCGACGGCCTCCAGGCGCTGCGCCGCGCGCTCCTGCAGGTCCCGGATATCGAGCTCGTGGTGATCGCCCCGGACGGCAACCGCTCGGCGATGGCGCGCTCGATCACGACGATGCGGCCGCTGTGGGTCGAGGAGATCGCCTTCGACGACGGCACGAGGGGCTACGCGACCGACGGCACCCCAGTGGACTGCGTGCGCCTCGCCAACCTCGGGCTCGTCGAGGGCTTCGAGGCCGAGCTGATCGTCTCGGGCATCAACCACGGCGCCAACCTCGGCGACGACATCACGTACTCGGGCACGGTCGCGGCGGCGCTGGAGGGCGTCATCCTCGGGCTGCCGGCGATCGCGGTCTCCCAGCAGTCCTCGGCACGCGAGATGGACTTCCGCCTGTCCGACAGCTTCGACTTCGAGGAGGGCGCGCGCTTCGTCGCGCGGGTCGTCGAGGAGATCGACGACGTGCCGCTGCCGCCGGGCACGCTGCTGAACGTCAACTGCCCGGCCGGCGACGCAACCGGTGTGCAGGTCACGCGCCTGGGCAAGCGCATCTACCGCGACGAGCTCACGCTCTCAGACCCCGAGGCGCAGCTCGATCCCAGCCGTGCCCGCAAGCGCTACTGGGTCTACGGACGCGATCACGGGTTCCACGACGAGCCGGGCACCGACCTGGCCGCCGTCGCCGCGGGCGACATCGCCGTCACGCCCCTGCACTTCGACCTCACGGACGCGGCGGGGATGGACGCGCTCGCGCGCCACGACCTCGGCCGCCTGCTCGCCCCGGCGGCTCGGGAGGTGGAGTGAGCACCACGGCGCAGGCGCAGGCGCGCGCCGCCCAGCTGCGCGACGAGTTGCACCACCACGGCTACCGCTACTACGTCCTCGACGACCCCGAGATCGGCGACGACGACTACGACGCCCTGCTCGACGAGCTGCGCGCCATCGAGGCCGCCCACCCCGAGCTGGTCACGCCCGACTCGCCGACGCAGCGCGTCGGCGGCGAGCCCGTCTCGTCGCTGCCGAAGGTCCGGCACGAGATCCCGATGCTGTCGCTGGCCAATGCGCGCACGGAGGAGGAGCTGCGCGCCTGGGTCGCGCGGATGCGCGCGCACCTCGCCCGCGAGGGGATCGAGGACCCGCAGTTCCAGTTCGTCTGCGAGCCGAAGATCGACGGCCTGGCGATCTCGCTGCGCTACGAGGACGGCGTCTTCGTCCAGGGCGCCACGCGCGGCAACGGGGAGATCGGCGAGGACGTCACGCACAACCTGCGCACGATCCCGACGATCCCGCTGAAGGTCGACGACGCCCCGCCCGTGCTCGAGGTGCGCGGCGAGATCTACATGTCCCTGAAGGACTTCGCGGCCCTCAACGAGCGCCGCGCCGAGGCCGGGCTGTCGACGTTCATGAACCCCCGCAACGCCGCCGCGGGCACGATCCGCCAGCTCGATCCGAAGCTCGCCAAGGACCGCCCGCTGTCGATGTGGAGCTACGGGATCGGGCGTGTCGACGGGCTGCGCTTCGCCGGCCACTGGGAGGCGCTGGAGTGGCTGCGCGGGCACGGGTTCCGCGTCAACGCCGATGTGCAGTCGCTGAAGTCCGAGGACGACGTCGTCGCCCAGTGCCTGGCCTGGCAGGAGCGCCGCGGCAACCTGGACTTCGAGATCGACGGCGTCGTCGTGAAAGTCTCAGACCTCGAGCTGCAGCGCCGGCTGGGCGTCGTCGGCCGCGACCCGCGCTGGGCGATCGCCTGGAAGTTCCCGCCGACCACCAAGGTCACGACGCTCAGGGACATCATGTGGAACGTCGGCAAGTTCGGCGACCTGCATCCGTTCGCGGCGCTCGAGCCGGTGCACGTCGGCGGCGTGACCGTCAAGCTCGCCACGCTGCACAACGAGGAGGACCTCGCGCGCAAGGACCTGCGCGTCGGCGACGAGGTCATCGTGCTGCGCGCCGGCGACGTCATCCCGCAGGTGCTCTCGCCGGCGCCGCACGCGGCCGAGCGACCCGACCGCGCCGACCCGCCGCGACCGCCGGAGCGCTGCCCGTCGTGCGAAACGCCGACGGTCAAGCCGGAGGACGCGGTCTTCACCATGTGCCCGAACCGGCTCTGCCCGGGCCGCCAATGGCAGCTGCTCAAGCACTTCGTCTCGCGCGGCGCCATGGACATCGACGGCCTCGGCGAGAAGCAGGTCTACCAGCTGCAGGACGCGGGCCTGGTGCAGACCGCGGCCGACTTCTACCGCCTCACCGCCGAGCAGCTGCTCGCGCTGGACCGCTACGGCGAGATCTCGGCCCAGCGCACGGTGCAGAACATCGCCGAATCCAAGGACCGGCCGTTCGGGCGCCTGCTGTTCGCGATCGGCCTGGAGGAGGTCGGCTTCGTCACCGGCCGCAACCTCGCCCAGCGCTTGCGCTCGATGGATGCGCTGCTGCAGGCCGGCGTGGAGGACATCGAGGCCACCCCGGGGGTGGGGCCGAAGATGGCGCAGCGCATCCACGAGCAGCTCGCCGACGCGCACATGCGGTCGTTGATCGCGGATCTCGACGAGGTCGGCGTCAGCATGGCGCTGGAGGGCCCGCCGCCGGGCGAGGGTCCGCTCGCCGGCAAGACGTTCGTGCTGACCGGCACGCTGCCCGACCTCACGCGCGAGCAGGCCACCGAGCGCGTCGAGGCCGCGGGCGGCCGGGTGACGTCGGGCGTCTCCAAGAAGACCGACTACGTCGTCGCCGGGGCCTCGCCGGGCACGAAGCTCGCCAAGGCCGAGCGCCTCGGCGTGCCGGTGCTCGACGAGGCGGGGTTGCTGGCCCTGCTGGCCTGACCCCGCAGCCGCTGGGCCCACGCGGCCGCTGCCCCCCGCGGCCGCTCGCTCCTCGCAGCCCGCAACCCGCCCGCGGCCCGTAGCCTGCCCGCGTCCCCCGGCCGCTCAGCCCAGCCGCGCGATCGCCACCGTGATCCGGTCCTCACGCGCCTTCGCCGCCGGCGTGTTGGCCTTGTTGAACATGAGCGCGAAGCCGACGTTGCGCCCGTCCGCCGTGCGGCAGTAGCCGGCCAGGGCGCTGACGAGGCGCAGCGTGCCGGTCTTGACGCCGCAGCGGCCGGCGGCCGCCGTCCGCCGCATCCGCGCCTTCACGGTCCCCGTGACGCCGGCGATGGCGAGCGACGCGCGGAACGTCGGCGCGATGTCCTGGTTGTGCATGCGCTCGAGCAGGCGCACGACCTCGCGTGGCGTCGCGCGGTTGGAGCGCGAGAGGCCCGAGCCGTCGACGATCTTCGGCCGCACGCCGAAGTCGTCGAGCGTGTCGCGCACGACGTCGGCGCCCGCCGCGAGCGAGCCCACGTCGCGGTACTGCGCGCCGAGCTCGCGGAAGAGCATCTCGGCGGCGAAGTTGTTCGACGGCACGTTGATGTAGCGCGCCAGCTCGCCGACGGGCAGCGACGTGACGAAGGCGAAGGTCTTCGCGCCCTCGGGTGCCGGGCCGGCCGTGCTCTTGCCCGTGGCCGTCACGCCCGCGGCCTTCAGCTGCGCGGCGAAGCGCCCTGCGGCGAAGCGGGCCGCGTCGAGCCGCGCGCTGCCGCGGAAGATCCCGCGGTCGTAGGCCAGGGCGCTGAGGACGCCGCCGAGTTCGGGGTCGTAGCCCGCGCAGCAGCCTGAGCGCTGCGCATCGAAGGCGCTCTCGTCGCCGACGACCGCGCCGGCGATCCGCCGGATGCCGGCGGCGCGGATCGACTTCGCGAGCTTCGCGGCGGCCTCGTCGCCGAAGAAGGGATCGCCGCCGCCCACCAGCACGAGGTCGCCGCGCAGCGTCCCGCCCGGCTCGACGATCGCGTCGGGTGCCGTCACGGCGCGCGTCGTCAGCGTCGCGGACGGCCCGAGGCGCAGCAGCGCGGCCGAGGTCGTGAAGAGCTTCTCGACCGATGCCGGGATGCGCACGGCGTTCTCGCGCTTGGCGTACAGCTCGACGCCGGTGTCCATGTCGCGCAGGTAGGCGCCCGACGCGGCGGGCGCTTTGGCCATCTCGCGGGCGATCGTCGACTGCAGCGTGGCCGCGCTGATTGCGGCCGCCGGAGCGGCGCCGGCGAGCAGCGCGGCGAGCGCGAGCAGCGCTGTGATGACCCTTCGCATCCTCGTAGAGAACAACACGGGACGGCGGCCGATGCGCCGGACGTCCGGATTCCGGGGCGGATGGGCCGTAGAATGCATCGATGGGCGATGTCGTCAAGCTCGGGGCCGCGGAGCGCCCCGGCGCGAAGGGCCGGTCGCGGCGCAAGCGCTCGAAGACCGCGCTCGTGCTGGGCGGCGGCGGCTTCACCGGCGGCGTCTACGAGATCGGCGCACTGCGCGCGCTGGACCTCCTGACGGTCAATCGCACGGTCAACGACTTCGACGTCTACGTCGGCACGAGCGCAGGCTCGTTCGTCGCCGCGATGACCTCCAACGGCGTCACGCCGGAGGAGATGATGCGCGTCGTCGACCGCCAGCGCCCGACGCCGCCGTTTCCCGACCTCGACCTCGGCAGCCTCCTGCGGCCGAACCTCGGCGGCTACGTGCGCAGCGCGGTCACGCTGCCGCTGCGCACGGCCCAGCTCCTGCGCGGGGTGGCCGGCCATCTGGGCCAGGTCTCGGCGATGGACCTCGTGCTCGGGATCGCCGAGGGGCTGCCGGCGGGCGCGTACTCCGGGGCGGGCGTCGAGCAGTACCTGCACAAGGTGCTCACGAGCGACCCGAGCCGCAGCGACGACTTCCGCACGGTGGCGCCGGAGCTATACATCCCCGCCACCGACCTCGACACCTGCGAGCGGATCGTGTTCGGCGCCGACGGCTGGGACGACATCCCGATCTCGACCGCCGTGCGCGCCTCGACCGCGCTGCCGATGGTCTACTCGCCGGTCAAGGTCCGCGATCGCGAGCTCGTCGACGGCGGCGTCGTCTCGACGACGAACCTCGACATCGCGGTGAACGCGGGCGCGAAGTTCATCGTCGTCGTCAACCCGCTCGTCCCCTACGTCAACGACTTCAAGACGAAGATCCGCACGCTCGGCGGCACGCGCACGCGTCACGTCAGCGACATGGGCTTCCCCCAGATCGGCTACCAGGCGTTCAAGATGATCGCCTACCAGCGCCTGCACGAGCTGGCCCGCCAGTGGGAGCAGCGCTACCCCGGCGTCGACATCGTGCTCATCGAGCCCGAGCCCGACGACGAGCTGATGTTCCAGACGCCGATCATGAACTACGCCTCACGCGTCGAGGTCGCCCGCCACGGCTTCCAGTCGGTCACGACGCAGCTGGCGTTCGGCTACCCGCGCTTTCGCGAGATCTGCCAGCGCCATGGCATCCAGATCTCCGCCACCCGCGTGCGCAAGGTCATAAAGCACTTCGAGGCTGAGCAGGGCCGCACGCGGGCGTGGCGCAAGATCCTCGAGCAGACGACCGGCGCGCTGCTGCGCCAGTCCGCCGACCAGAGCGAGCGGGGCTAGCCGGCCGGGCGCCCGGGAAACCCGCAGAGCCGTGGATGGGGTGCTGGAACGTCGTGCGCCCGCGAGATCGCGGGCGCAGCCGACAGAAGATGATGTTCGGAGCCGCCTAGAGCTTGGCCGGCTCGCGCTCGCGCTGCTCAGCGTCGAGGCTCGTGAGGAAGAGGGACTTATCGATTCTGCCCTGGAAGATCGGTACCCCCATCTCCATGCACTTGGAGATCACGTCGCGGCGGTCGAGGCCTGATTCGCGCGCGAGTTCGGTGGGGGTGAGGTGATTGGGCATCGGCAGAGACCCTCCTGGTGTGGATTAAGGCACGCCTACCTTGTACCACCCCGGGTGGACGGGCTCAACGCGAATTCTCAGATCGGGTTCGGAATATCCACGAACTCATGGCGGATTCCGAAGCGTTCGGCCAGCAGATCGCCCAGCCGGCGCACGCCGAACGTCTCCGTCGCGTAGTGGCCGGCGGCGATGAAGTTCATGCCCTCGTCGCGGGCCTGGACCATCACGCGCTCCGCCGGCTCGCCGGTGAGAAACGCGTCGTGACCGGCCGCGATCGAGTCGCCGAGATAGTCCGATCCCCCGCCGGAGACGATGCCGACGCGGCGCACGCGCTCGGGTCCGGCGAGAAACGCCAGCGGCGCGCGACCGGTCAGCCGCGCGGCGCGCTCGACGAGCTCGGCCGCCGCCAGCCCATCGCCCGGGAAGCGCGCGGCGACCCCGATCGCCGCGCCACGATGAAACGCGAACGGCTCGTGCGACTCGCAGCCCAGCCCGGCGGCGAGGAGCGCGTTGTTGCCGACCTCCGGATGGCCGTCGAGCGGCAGGTGGTAGGCGGCCAGCGCCATGTCGTGGTCGAAGAGCAGCTGCAGGCGGGCCTTGGCCGCGGGCGTCAGGGCCAGCGGAGCCCCGCTCCAGAACAGCCCGTGATGGACGATGACCAGGTCGGCGCCGAGCGTGGCCGCCCGCTCGAGCAGCTCGGTGCCGGCCGAGACGCCGGTCACCACCGTGCCGACCTCGCGCGGACCGGGTACCTGTAGACCGTTGGGGCCGTAGTCCTGAAACGATCCGGGGCAGAGCAACTCGTCGAGGTGAGCCAGGATGTTGTCGAGCATCGAATCGAACGCTACAGTTGACCGGCTGACGCGGAAGCTCTGGCTCGGAAGCCGGACCGCGCAGAGGTCAGTTCCACGCGAGGGATATGGAGATCATGTCTGCCTTGGCAGTCGCCACCGGGCCTGAGGATCGACAGGCGGAGGATCTCGATCTGGTCGCTGCGGTGCGCGCCGGCGACGACCGCGCCTTCGAGGTCCTCTTCGTGCGCTACCAGCCGCGGATCGCGGCCTACGTCGCCGGGATGGTGCGCGACCACGGCCGCGTGGAGGACATCACGCAGGAGGTCTTCCTCTCCGCGCTGCGCCGCCTGCGCAGCGACGACGAGCGCGAGATCCTCTTCCGGCCCTGGATCTACGAGATCGCCAAGAACAAGTGCATCGACGCCTATCGCCGCGGACGCAACGCGACCGAGGTGTCCTTCGACGCGCACGACCAGATCGGCGCGGCCGAGCACGGCCGGCTCGCCGAGCCCGGCGCGACGCCGGACGCCGCGGTCGAGGGCAAGCTCGCGTTCGACAACCTGCGCGGGGCGTTCGGCGGGCTCTCGCCGGTACATCACGAGATCCTCGTGATGCGCGAGTTCGAAGGGCTCTCCTACCGCGAGATCGGCGAGCGCCTGGGCATGAGCCGCACCGCCGTGGAGAGCACGCTGTTTCGCGCCCGCAAGCGCCTGGGCGAGGAGTACGAGGAGCTCGTCAGCGGCAAGCGCTGCCTGCGCGTGCAGCGCAGCCTCGACGAGGGCGGCGGCCGCGCCGCCGGCCTGCGCGAGCAGCGCCGCCTCGCCCGCCACCTCGCGCACTGCCAGCCCTGCCGGCGCCACGCCTACCTCGCCGGCGCCGATCTCGGCATCGCGCGGCCCGCATCGGTGGCGGCGCGGGTGGCGGCGCTGCTGCCGCTGCCGGCGTTCCTGCGCCGGCGCTGGGGCGGCGGCGAGGAGGCCGCTCAGCTCCTGAGCCAGCAGGCCGCCCGGCCCGTCGCGCAGCTGTCGGCGCAGGTCGCCGGCACGCTGGACCCGGGCGCCGCCTCGGGCTGGGCGAAGGTCGCCGCGACCGCCGCGACCGTGGCGCTCGCCGGGCTCGGCGGAACGGCGATCGAGCATCGTTCCGCGCCGAGCCCCCCGCCCAGGGCCGCGGCCGCCGCGACGGCGGTCGAGCCGGCGGGCTCGGCGGCGGGCTCCGTGACCGCGCGCCGCGTCGCGCCCGGCCTGCCGCTGCCCGCGAGCGCCGAGGCGCAGGCCGCGCGTGCCGCCGGCCCGGCGACGGGCGGCCAGCGCTCGGCGACCGGCGCGCCGGGAGCGTCGCCGACGGCCGGTGGGCGCCCGCAGCCCGCCGCGCTCGCGCCGCGTGGCGATCCGCAGCAGCCGCTCGCGACGGCGCAGGCGCCGCTCGCGCCCCTGGACCGCGCGGCCGACCGCCCGCTGGCCCCGGTGCTCGACGCGGTCGCCGACCCCGCGAACGCGCTGGGACTGCCGACCGGCGCGGGCGCTGACTCTGCCGCGGGCCGCCCGCGGACGCGCGGCCGGCTGGGGTCGGCCGCGAACGGCGTGGCATCGACCGCGAACCAGATCCTGCCGAGCCTCGGGCGGCGCGACGGCCGCGGGCTCGGGCAGCGCGAGCCGGCCGGCGACGCGCTGACGCTGCAACGGCCGGCCCGCAGCACGGACGCCCCCGGCCGCGGTCTGCTGCCGGCCAGAGGCGCGCCCGTCGACGGTCAGCGGCCCGTGAGCGCGGCCGCGGTGTCGGCCGAAGGACCGCCACGCGGGCGTGGCCTCGCCCCTACCGTGTCCGAGACGCTCGGCAACCTGACCGGCGCAGTGGCCAGCCTTGGCGGCTGAACACGGGGGCGGCGAGCTCGAGCCGTTCACCGATACCGCCCTCTACGCGCTGGGCGCGTACTTCGCCGATCGCCATCCCGACCTGATGGACGACGTCGTCGCGCAGGCCCAGCGAATCGAGGATGCGGGCGCCGAGCGCTACGCTCACAAGGAGGGCGTCTCCCTGGAGACCGCTCTGCAGACGCTCATCACGGGTCTCGCCGTCCGCTACTACCGGGCGGTGGCGGGGTCGTCGTGAGATAATCGTCTGGCATCGGGGCGTGGCGCAGCCTGGTAGCGCGCACCGTTCGGGTCGGTGAGGTCCCGAGTTCAAATCTCGGCGCCCCGATTAGACGAAACGCCCGAGTCATCGGGCGTTTCGTCGTTCGGGGTGGCTGCCGAGCTTGCTCTCACGCAGCCACGGCCGGGCGCCGCTTGGCCGCTGCCGCGTGGGCGCCCACGGCCTTGCGCGTGCGCGCCTCGGCCTGGGTGTGCAGCGCCGCCGACACGCTGACCAACACGCCCGCGGCGACCGCCGCCATGGCGGCGCAGACGAGCACGCTCGGCGTGAAGGCGATCCAGAGGCCGGCGACGAGCACGACGGTCGCGTTGCGGATCGAGCCGATCGCGTCGATCATCCTGGCGCGGGCGGCTTCGAGCTCGGCCAGCGCCGGCGGGCGGGCGGGGCTGGCGTAGCCGCCGACGACGCGCTCGATCTCGAGCGCGATCACCGTCAGGAAGGCGACGTGGTTGACCGTGTAGGCGACGTGGTCGTGCATGAGCGAGCCGCGGTTGACGATCGTGCGCGAGAACCCGTGCGTGTCGGCCACCGGCAGGTCGCCCTCCGAGACCGGGTCGTGCGAGGCGTGCAGATCGGTCCAGTGCGCGACGTGGCGCGCGTCGACCTGCAGCGCGGCGGCGTCGATGCTCACGCCGATGATCCGCTGAAGCACGAGGCGCGCGGCGTGCAGCGTGGTGGCGGCGATCGCGAACAGCGCCAGTGCCGCGCCGCACGCCAGCACGGGCTCGCTGCGCAGCGATACCGCGAGGACCACGACGGCGCAGACGGCGCAGACGGCGCTGATCCAGCGCAGGCCGAACGCGAACCACGAGCTCCGGCTCTGCTGGCGCAGGCTCTCGACGGCGCGCAGCTTGGCGATCCCGGCACCGAACGTCACGAGCCCGGCGACGGGCGCCGCGTCCGCCGGACGGTCGCGCAGGACACGGCGGGCGATCTCCGCTCCCTGCGAGTGGGCGGCGATGATCACCGGGGTCCCGGCGACGTCGGCCTCGAGCTTGGCGAGATCGCCGCTGACGCGATCGACGATCGCGTTGCGCCGGCCGTCGGCGTGCAGCAGCGCGTAGCTGTCGCCGATGAAGCCGACGACGAGCCCGCGCAGCCGCCCTGACAGCGACATCAGCACGACGACCGGAATCACGGCCACGAGGATCAGCGCGCCGAACTTCAGCGGCATGTTCGCGTACGTCACCAGCCCCCACCCGATCGGGACGAGCGTGAGGAACGCGAGCAGCCGCGCCCAGGCCGGGAACGGGCGCGTCGTGTGCGGGCCGAACAGGCGCTCGCGGACCGGCCCCAGCCCGGACAGCAGCCCGATCGCGAAGAGCACAATGACGACGAGCAGGGCCATCGCGACGGCCATCACGTTCTGCACGATCCGCAGCGCTCCGAACGCGATCATCGGCAGCAGGCGCGTGTTGTCGTCGATGGCCCGCGAGCTGCGCCGCATCCCGGCATCGACCGCGCGCTGGACGAGGAACGGCACCGTGGTCCCGAGCCAGCGCATGAGCGCGCGCCAAGCGGGCGCACGGACCTCGCCGGCCCAGTGCGACTCGGCGAGCAGCAGCCGCAGCGGCGCTTCGCCGGGTCGCGTGAGGAGCACGGCCCGGCGCTGCGGCTCGCCGTCGCGCGGGTCCTCTTCCAGGGGCAGATCCTCGACGTTCTCCGCGCCGAACCACTCGCGCGCCGCGCCGACGAGCGCTCCCCCGTGCTCCGTCAGGGTGGCTCCCTGCTGTTGCTCTCCGATTCCGTGCACGAACAGCACAGCGGTGTCATAAGACTCAGTTGTCATACCAGGAGAGAGGGGGTGCCCGCCCGCCTGATACGTCGCGTGTCGATCTAGGGCTTGGTCCAGCCCCGTTTGATGTTCATCGCGGCGGCCGGCACATCGCCTTCCCCGAAGTCGATGCGGGCGCTCGGTTTCACGGTGACACGCAACGTGACGCGATCGGGCCGGTTCTTCCCTAGTGAACAGGACGCGCCCCGCCGCGCAGCAGGAGCACGGCCCCCAGCGTCGCCAGCTCCGCCGCGACGACGGCTGCGGCGAGGCCACCGGGACACGCGGTCGAGCGGCAGGCGGCGCCGGATTCGCCGGTGCGCCGTCGAACAGGGAGGTGAGCGCTCCGGGCATCGTCTCGCAGATCTCCTCCCAGCGAGCGACGGTCCCGGGGATCGCCAGCGGTGGCGTGACGCCGCCGCGCGCGTGCCGGTGGCCGCCCGCGCGAAAGCGATCGCCACAACGGCATCGCCGAGGACGCGCGTGTCACGTGCTTCTGGTTCCCGCCCGCGTCCGGTGCCTCGGCCGTGCCGCGCGCGGGGAGATCCGCCATCGGAGCATGAACAACTGACAGTTCGATGCTCGCCATCCGTCGAGGTGTCACTCGAGCATGACCTGCATGAACAACTGACGCCCGAACGCCGAGGCGCCCTCGAGGCGTCAGTTGTTCATGCACACCTCGGCGACCGCGGCGACCGCGGCGACCGCGGCGACCGCGGCGACGCTGCCGGCGGTCAGGCTTGCGCTCGCCGTTGAGGTAGCGGCGACGGTGCGCGGACTGAACGACAGAGCCACGGCAAGCTGAGCCGTGGAGAGGCCGGCCTCGCGACGCGCACGATCGAGCGCTTGGGCGAGCCGGTGGTCGGGAGGCGGTGCCGTGGCGGTGCCGTTGCGCACGACCCTGCGAGGGCGGCTTCGACGGCGACCACGCCTGGCTCCAGGTCACGGCCGGCGAGATCGCCGGCGTCAGGGCGGCGCTGGCGCCGGTCGAGCTGCTCGAGCGGGTCGTCGCGAACGGCGACCGTCGGCTCGGGCGTCCGCGCCGTCAGCGGCCGCGCAGCGTGAGGACGGCGACCTCGCCGGGGCCGAGCGCGAGCTTCAGGCGTCCCTTCGCCACGCGTCCGCCGGTCGGGGCGAAGCCCGGCCAGCTGCCGTCGGCCGCCACCGAGCGGCCGTCGATGCGCACCTGCGGCGCGTCGAGCGTGCGCCCGGCACCGGTCGGGTCGTACGGCGTCATGCGGCTCAACGTGTAGCGCCGTTCGTGCGCGCGCAGCGCCAGCGCCTGCGCGGCGGCGCTCATGTTCGCGATGAACACGCGCCGGCCGGAGCGGTTCCCCTCGACCTGCCAGGCCTTCAGCCCGCCGCCCGCCACCGCGCCCGCGCCCGCACCAGTCGCGACGGGCCGCAGGCCATGCGTGCCGTGGGCGAAACGCGAGAACAGCAGCAGCGCGTAGTAGGGCGGGCGGGCCTGCGGGGCGCCCATCGCCGGCGACGGGTCGTAGTCGATCGCGTTGTAGAACGCGTTGCCCTCCTCGGGCGCGAAGAACCGGTTGACCTCGGCGTTGTGGAGGTTCACGCCCACCGATCCGATCTGGCAGTCGGCGTTGGCGCCGGGCGCGTTGGGCGGCTGCGGACAGGCGGCCTCGAACATCATCGCGATCGCCCACGTGGCGGCGGCGGCCACGTCGCTGACGCCCTGCACGCCGCGCCCGGCCGCCGAGCTGACCTCCTGCAGGCGGTAGTCGAGGCGGCGCTCGCGGGCCAGCGACGCGTGCAGGTAGGTGTTGTAGGCGAGGTTGTCCAGGCGCTCCTCGGAGAGCAGGCGCTCGATCGTCGCGCAGCGGTACTCGTCGCTCGCGCAGCCGCGCGCGGCGGGATAGAAGTGGTCGGTCGCCAGCGCGCCGTAGGCGCCGCTGCGGGCGCTCATCGCCGGGGCGATCACGTCGAGGATCGCCGGCCAGTCCCAGAAGAAGCGCGTCTGCCCGCTACGCGCCTCGATCGCCTGCCAGGGGGCGATCGTCTCGCTCGTGCTCGGCGCGGCGATCGGCAGCGACCCGGTGACGTCGGCGTCGCGGTAGGCGGCGAGGTCGGCGAGGTAGCGGGGGAGGTCGTAGCTGTAGGAGATGTCGGGCTCGTTGCCCAGGCCGATGCCCGCGACCGTCCGCTGCGCACCGTCGGCGAACGCCGGCAGGACGCCCTGGGCGACGAAGGCGCGGGCGTGCTCGGGTCCCACCCAGGGCCGCTGCGCCTCGACCGGCGCGAGCGCGGTGCCGAGGATCGTGCCCCAGCTCGGTACGGGGCGCCGGCGGTCGCCCGCGTTGGCGGCGTCGAGCGTCGTGCGGACGGCGCGCAGGTCCTCGGGCGTGATGACGCGGTTGGTGTTCGCCGCCGCCGGATCGAACGGCATGAGGTCCTGCGAGCTTCCGCCGATGCGCAGCTCGCCGGTGCCGAGGTTGCGCAGGAGGTTGGCGAACGCCGGCCGCGCGGCCTCGCCCATGTAGCGCTCGATCAGCGACCACTCGATGCTGAAGCCGACGAAGTGCTCGGGGATGCGGCCGCCGCCGGAACGCCGCTGGTCGAGGGCGACGGTCGCGTCCGCGTCGAGCGCTGGGCCGGCGCTGGAGACCGTTGCCGAGCCGCCGCGCGGCTGTGGTGGCGCGCCGTGGGCGACCGCGGCGCCGATCAGGAGCACGACGGTCAGCACGGCGGCGGCGGAGGCGCCGCCGCGGCGGCGCTGGGGCGAGAGGGGCACGAGCGCAGCTCTCTACCCGCGGCGCCTGCGGCTAACCGCGGGCGCCGCTACGAGGCGCGCGGCGGCATCCGGGTCACCTCGCCGACCGGCAGCGTGAGCTCGGTGCCGCCGGGAAAGCGGACGACCACCTGGTACTCGTCGACCATCCCGAGCACCGTCGCCTCGATGATCTGGATGTCGCCGGTGATCGGGGCGGTGCGCATGAGCGCCACGCGATCGCCCTGCTCGTAGCTCTGTAGTTCGTCGCCGGTCATCGCGGGTCCCGTGCCGATCCTCCCACGCCGGGCGTCGCGCGCCCGAGGATGTGCGGGATGGCGGGCAGCGGCGGCCCGGGCGAGAAGTCGAAGCGGCGCAGCTCGGTCACGCCGAAGCCGGCCTGCTCGATGGCGCCCAACGTGTCGCGGGAGGCGTGGCAGCCGCCGGCGAGGAAGGGCCAGACGCCGCTGGCGTCGGCGAGCGACAGGACGGTGCGCAGCGGCTGGCGCTCGGCGCGGACGTGCTCGAGGAAGCGCAGCTCGCCGCCGGGGCGCAGGACGCGGCGCAGCTCGGCGAGCGCGGCGGCCTGGTCGCGCACCGAGCACAGGACGAGGCAGGTCACGGCGGCGTCGAAGCTGTCGTCGTCGACGGGCAGCGCGCCCGCCACCCCCGCGCACACGCTGACGATGCCGCGCGCGGCCGGTTGCGTGGCGGCGCGCTGCGCCAGCGCGCGCAGGTGCGGCTCGGGCTCGACGGCGACGACCTCGTCGACGGTCGCCGGATAGAAGCCGAAGTTGCGCCCGTTGCCGGCGCCGACCTCGATGACGCGGCCGCGCAGGCCGGCGAGCGTCTCGCGGCGATGACCGACCTGCTCGGCGGACTCGCGCTCGCTGCACCGCGCGTAGAGGCGTGCGAAGAGCGGATTGCGGACGACCTCGGGATCTCTTGACATGAACACAGGATGCCCCAGCCGGGAGGCGCGGTCACAACCGCGGGGGTGAGTGTCACTGTTAGTCGATGGCGCGGTCCTCGCTACATGCCCGCCGCGGCCGCCCGATCGTGACCCTGAACGCCGATGACATCGATGCGCTCTACCGCAGCCACGCTCGCGCGATGGTGACGTTCTTCAGCCGGCGCACGCTGGACGCCGAGGCCGCGGTGGACCTCGTCGCGGAGACGTTCGCGGTCGCGATCGCCTGCCGTGCGAGCTGCCGCGCCGCCGCCGGCGACGAGCGTGCGGCATGGCTGTACGGCATCGCCCGCAACCAGCTGCACGGGTGGTACCGCCGCGGCGCGATCGAGCGGCGTGCGCTCGAACGCGTCGGGATCGAGCGGCCCGCGCTCGTCGATGC
Organism: uncultured Actinomycetes bacterium; assembly: GCA_963709935.1. Lineage (GTDB taxonomy): Bacteria > Actinomycetota > Thermoleophilia > Solirubrobacterales > Solirubrobacteraceae > CADCVQ01. Next base: position 24,026 of record CAVPYM010000016.1, read on the forward strand.
CGACGTCGAGCGCATCGACGAGCTGGCCGGGCTGCGCGAGCAGCGCGGCCGCGTCGCGCTGCTGCTCGAGCGCCTGCCGGCCGACGCACGCACCGCGCTGCGGATGCGCGTCGTCGAGGAGCGCTCGTACGGCGAGATGGCGCGGACGCTGGGCATCAGTGAGCAGACCGTGCGGGCGCGCGTCTCGCGCGGGCTGCGATCGCTCGCGCTGTCGCTCGAAGCCGACGTCGACGTCGAGGTCGAGGTCGGGACCGAGGCCGACCGCAGCACGTCGGCGCGATCGGACGCGCGCTATGTCTGACGGCGAGTTTCGCGACCTGCCGGTCCTCGAGCGTCTCGGCGAGAGCGTCGCCTCGGCGGCGGAGCGGGCGGAGGCGGCCGGCGCCGGCCCGCTGCGGGCGCGGCTGCGCCCCGGCCGCGCCGGCCGCGGCGGCCGCGGCGGCCGGGCCGGCGGCTCGCGGCGGTTCGCGCGGCGCCTGCCGCCGCGGGCGCTGGCACTCGCGGCGCTGCTCGTCCTCCCGGTGAGCGCGGCGTCGGCGGCGGCGACGCTGCTCGTGCTGCGCGGGTCCGTCATCCCGGCGCCGCGCGCGACTGCGCCCGAGCAGACGCCGGCCCCCGGCACGGGCCGCCTCGCCGGGTTCAGCGTCGCCGACCCGCGCGGCGACTCGACCCGCTGGACGATGCGCCTGGCCACGAGCCGCACGGGCCTGCTCTGCTCGACGGTCGGCCAGCTCGCCGGAGGCGAGCTCGGGATCGTGGGACTGGACGGGCGCTGGCGCCGCCTTTCGCCGGAGGCCGCGGACGCGTGCAGCATCGTGCGCCCGAACGCATCGTCGCTGGTCGGCGCGCGGATCTTCGACGCCAGGCGGCAGGCCGGCGTGCGCACCATCGTCTCGGGCGTCGCCGGCGAGCGCCTGCGGGGCGTGACCGTCACGGCGGCCGGGAGCACGCGGCGCGTCGCGGTTCACGCCGGCGGCACGTTCCTGGCCGTGCTCGCCGGGCTGCCGGAGGACCTGGGGCTCGACGTGCGGCTGCGCTTCGCCGACGGGCATGTCGAGCGCCACCCGTTCGGGATCGCCCCGCTCGTCCTCCCCGACCCGGACGGCGGGCGTGCCTGGCGCGTCGAGCAGGGCGTGCTCTCGGGGGCTTCGACGGCCTGCGTCTCGCTGCGGCTGGCGCGCCAGCGGCTCAACCCGGCGTCCAGCCCGGGCGCGTGCGGCCGGCTCGGGGACGGCAGGCGCCGGCGCGGCGTGTTCTTCGCCATCCGCCGCCTGACGCCGGGCATGAAGGCCTCCTTCGACTCCCCGTTCGGCGGCGCATGGCGCGCGACACCGCCGCGGCTGCTCGTCTGGGGCGCGGCGGGCGAGGACGTGGCCTCGATCACCGTCCGCGGTCCGCGGGGGGCGCGCCGGACCGGGTCGTTCTACCGGCCCAACGGCGCGTTCGCCTACATGTTCGGCCCGCGGGTGCGCCCCGACCAGGTCACGGTCACCGTGCGCTTCCGCGACGGGCGCACGCTCGTCCGTCGCCGCTCGACCGGCCTCGTCCCCATACCCGGCTTCCGCAGGAGCGGCCCATGATGCGCCAGGCCAGGCGGCTGGTCGCCTGCGGGCTGGGCGCCGGCGTCTGCGCCGGCGTGATCGCCGCCGTGGCGATCCCGCAGACGACGACCCCGGCGCCGCCGCAGGCCGCCGCGGCACCGAGCGTGCCGCCGTCGGCGGCCGGCGTGCGGCGGGTGGCCGCCGCACGCCAGACCCCGCGCAACGGTGGGTTCACGCGCCTGCGCGCCGCCGGTCCGGTCCGCGTCGCGGCGACCGTCCGCGACCCGCGCGGCGGTCCGGCCTGGGCGGTGCGCCAGTTCCTCGCCGAGCGCCTCGCGCCGGACCGACCCGACGGGTCGGGTGCGGCGCACGTCATCGGGCGCAACCGCTGCGTCCAGCTCGGACGCCTGCACGACGGGCGCTTCGGCTGGCTGACGTCCGACGGGACGTTTCGCCCGGTCGGGGTGTCGTACGCCGGCGCGCCGGCGCAGTGCCTGTCGCGCCGGCCCGACCTCGGGGGTCACCCCTGGGCGGAGATCGTCACGACGATCACCAACCCGCGCCGCTCGGCGGCCGAGCCGGTGCAGACGGTCGTCTTCGGCCTGGCGGGAACGGCGGCGACCGGCCCGCGCCTGACGGTGGGCGGGCGGCCGGCCAGGCTGGAGCACGGGGCCGCGGGGACGCTGCTCTCCGTCCTGCCGGGCGACACGGCCAACGCGGATCTGCGCCTGACCGTGCGCTACCCGCAGCGCGGGACGGTCCCGGTCATCCCGGCGCTCAGGCTGCCGGAGGCGCTGCCGGCTCGCTTCCGAAATCGCCTGGGGCGCCCGGCGCCCGGTGCGCAGGAGCGGCTCGCCGCGCAGGCGCCCGACCCCGACGGCGGCCTGCCCTACGGCCTGGGCGCGACGAAGGCCAGCGGCGGCGGGTACTGCGTGAGCCAGGGTGGCCGGGTCGTGGCCGATCGCGTGGGGGACGTCGACTACGCACTCGACGTCCTGCGCGTCCGCGGCAACGGCCGCGTGTCCAACTGCCCGACGCCGACCGCCGCGCTGCGCGCCATGCGCCGGCCCGACGGGCGCACGCTGCCGCCGTACTCGCTCAGCACGTCGTCGGGCGGCAACGTCGGCGCCGAGCCCGGCGAGGATCCGCGGACCGGCCGCATCGCCCGCCGCTCGCTGCCGGGGCGCATCGTCTTCAGCGGAACCGCCGAGCCCGACGTCCGCCACCTCACGTTCGCGACGCCCAGCGACGTGCGAACGATCGCCCCGAGCGGGCCCGCCCGCGCGTTCCTGATCGTCTACGCGGGCGGCTTCCCGACCGGCCAGACCACCGTCACGACGACGTTCGACGACGGCCGGACGCGCCGTGACGAGCTGCCGAACTTCGGCTTCTAGCGTCCGTCCGGCGGCTACGCGAGCCAGTACGCGGCGAGCACCGAGAGCACGGCGACCTCGGTGACGAGCACGGCGGCGCCGAGCGTGTCGCCGGTGCGGCCGCCGACGAGCTGCCGTGCGGTGAGCGCGGTCGCGGCGGCGGCGATGACCGCGGCGGCCAGGGCCGCGACGCCGGCGAGCAGGCCGGCGGCGGCGAGCGTGATCGCGATCGCGGTCGCCGAGCCGACCGCCAGCGCGGGCGTGGTGGCGGCGAACGCGGCGCCGAGGCCGTCGGCGCGGGCGGGCGCGACGAGCGCGAGCTGGGCCAGCGCGGCCCAGCGGCCGAGGACGTGCCCGCAGACGATCGCGGCCGCCGCGTCGGGTGGCGTGAGGGTGGCGAGCGCGCCGGTGACCAGCAGCGCGTACGCGACGAGCGCGAGCGTGCCGAAGGCGCCGATGCCCGGGTCGCGCATGACGGCGAGGCGGCGGCTGCGGTCGCCGCGCACGCCGAGCCCGTCGGCCGTGTCGGCGAGGCCGTCGTGGTGCAGCGCGCCGGTGACGATCGCGGCGACGGTCAGCGCGAGCGCCGCGCCGTAGAAGCCGCCGAGCAGCGCCTCGCCGAGCGCGTAGGCGGCGGCGGCGACGACGCCGACGAGACCACCGACGAGCGGCAGCCAGAGCGCGGCGCCGCGCTGCGCGTCGTCGGGGAGGGGGCGGCGTCCGACGGGCACGATCGTCAGCAGCCCGACGGCCGCGCGCGCCTCGTCGAGGACGCTCATCCCGGGTCGGTCCGGGCGTCGACCCCTGACTCGGCGAACGTCGCCATCTGCGCGTGCAGCAGGCCGGCGCGCTCGATCAGCGGCAGCGCCATGAGCGCGCCCGACGCCTCGCCGAGGCGCATCCGCAGGTCCAGCAGCGGCTCGAGCCCGAGCTCGGTGAGCACGAGCGTGTGGCCGGGCTCGGCGGAGAGGTGGCTGGCGAACAGGCCCGCGCCGGCGGCGGGGTGCAGCCGCGTGGCGGCGAGCGCGGCGACGGCGGTCGCGTAGCCGTCGAGGAGGACCGGCAGCCGGCGCTCCCAGGCCTCGAGGACGGCGCCGGCCAGCGCGGCGAGCTCGAGCCCGCCGGTCGCGGCGAGCATCGCCTCAGGCGTGGTCGCGGTGTCCGCGTGCAGCGCGACGGTCTGCGCGACGAGCGCGCGCTTGCGCTCGAGGGCGGGGGCGTCGAGGCCGGTGCCGCGGCCGACGGTGACGCCGGCGGGGGCGCCGGTCAGCAGGCTCGCGAGCGCGGCGGTCGTGGCGGTGTTGCCGATGCCGATCTCGCCGAGGACGAGGCACTGCGCGCCGCCGGCGGCCGCCTGCGCGGCGAGCGCGCGCCCGGCGGCGAGCGCCGCGTCCGTCTGCGCCGCGGTGAGCGCCGCGCCGGTGGTCATGTCGGCGCTGCCTTCGGCGACCTTGCGGTCGAGCACGCCGCCGGGCGTGGGGCCGCGCAGGCCGAGGTCGGCGACGAGCAGCGCGTGGCCGCCGTCGCGCGCCAGCACCCCGGCCGCGCTGTCGCCGCGTGCCGCGGCCGCCGCGACCTGGGCGGAGACCTCGCTGCCGAACAGGCTCGTGCCGTGCGTCGTGTGGCCGTGGTCGGCGGCGCAGACGAGCACGCCGGCGTGCAGGCGGGCCGGGGGCGGGGCGCCGGTGGCGGCGGCCCAGCGCTCGATCAGCGCCTCGAGCAGACCGAGGCTGCCGCCGGGCTTGACGAGCGTGTCGGAACGGTCGCGCGCGCGGATCGCGGCGGCGCGGTCGGGCGCGCGCGGCGTTCGTGTGGCGGGCGCCGCGGCTGCGTCGGGGTCGGGATCTGGCGCCGCGCCTGCGGGCTCCTGCCAGCGCTCCTGCATCACGACGCGATCGAGCGCCATCCGCGCCGCCCAGCCGCTGGACTCCAGGCCCGGCCGCACCGGGCGCTCGTCGGGCCAGCCGAGGCAGAGGTAGGCGATCGGGTCCACGCGGGCGGGGATGGCGAGGATCGCCCGCAGGTCGGCGAGGCGGTAGAAGCTCACCCAGCCGACGCCGAGCCCCTCGGCGCGGGCCGCGAGCCAGAGGTTCTGGATCGCACAGGCGGTGCTGTAGACGTCGGTCTCGGGGATCGTGCCGCGGCCGAGGATCTCCGCGCCGGGCTCGCCGTGATCGCAGCAGACGCAGATTCCCAGCGGCGCCTCGACGATCCCCTCGACCTTCTGGTCGAGGAACGCGCGCGCACGCTCGTCGAAGCGGCCGGCCTGGCGCAGGCGCTCGCGGGCGGCGATGTCGCGAATCGCGATTCGCGGCGCCATCGCGCGCACGACGATCAGCCTCCACGGCTGCATGAGCCCCACCGACGGTGCGCGGTGCGCCGCGCCGAGCACGCGTTCGAGCACGTCCTCCGGGACCGGATCGGGGCGGAAGCGGCGGATGTCGCGGCGCTCGGCGATGACGCGATGGACGGTCGCCAGCGCCTCGTCGTCGTAGCGCCAGCCGCGCGGATCGGCCGCGCGCTGGGCCGCGCGGGAGGGATCGTGCCCCGCGGGCGTCGCCGGCCGGGTCAGGCGCGTCGCGTCGTGCATGCGCCGCCACACGGTAGCCCGGTCGCGTGGGTGCGCGAAGTCGGACCGATCGTCTAAGGTCCGGGTCATCAGCGTGGCGGCGCGAGGAACCCGGTGAGACGCCGGGACGGTAGCGCCACTGTGACGGGGTGAACGCATGCTCCGCAAGTCAGGAACTCGACCGCCGCGGGCACCTTCCATGAGGGACGCACCATCCCGAGGAGGCCGCATCCATGCAGCCGTCAGTCGACGTCCAGCCGTTTCCCCTCCGTGAGCTCCTGCCGGCCCTGCTGCTCGGCGCGCTGTTCGTCCTCACGATCTACCTCGTGCAGTACGACCAGGGGGTCCTCTCGCAGAGCGGCATGTTCCTTCATGAGCTGATGCACGACGGGCGCCATCTGCTCGGCGTGCCCTGCCACTAGCACCGCGGCCTCGGCCTCGGCCTCCGGCGTTAGGGACAATCTCATGGTCTGGACCCTCATCCGCAGGGGCCTCGTCGTCGGCGCGATCGCGGGCCTGCTGGCCGGCGTGTTCGCGTTCGTCTTCGGTGAGCCGCGCGTGCAGGACGCGATCGACATCGAGAACGCGGCGTCGGCGCACGCGAGCCTGGCGTCGCTGCCGCTGGCGCACGTGAGCGACTGGGTCGTCGGCCGCGGCGAGCAGCGCGGCGGCCTGTTCCTGGCGACCGCGCTGTACGGCATCGCCGCCGGCGGGCTCTTCGCGATCGCCTTCGCGGCGCTGCGCGGACGCGGCACGCGGCGCAGCGACTGGGAGCTCGCGACGCGCCTGGCGGGCGCGATCTTCGTCGCGATCGTGCTCGTGCCGTTCCTGAAGTACCCGCCCAACCCGCCTGCCGTCGGCGACCCGGGCACGATCGGCGACCGCACCGCGTTCTACGTGATCCTGCTCCTCGGGTCGGCGCTGGCGATGCTCGCCGCCGCGCGGGTGATGTGGTCGCTGCGCCCGGACGCGCCGCCGTGGGCGCGGCCGCTGGCCGGCGCCGGCACGTTCATCGCCGTCGCCGGCGGCCTGGCGCTCGCGCTGCCCGGCGTGCAGGAGGTGCCCGCCGGCTTCCCCGCGCCGCTCATCTGGGAGTTCCGGCTCAGCTCGCTCGGCACGCAGGCCGTGCTGTGGGCGGCGCTCGGGATCGGCTACGGGATCGCGACGTCGCGGGCGGCGGCCCGCGCGCCGGCGGCGGCGGCGGCGACGGCGACGGCCGCATGAGGAAGGTGGGTCGAAGCGGTGTCTTCGCTCCGCACGCGTCGTCCGACACACCGCCGGGGTCGTGAGGCGGCTGTTGCTCATTCGCCACGCCTCGACGGATGCCGTGCGCCGGGCGGCGTTCCCGGTCGACGAGCCGCTCGACGATGCGGGCCTGGCGGCGGCGCGGGGCCTGGCGGGGCGGCTCGGGCGCGGCGACGCGCTGAGCAGCCCGGCCCGGCGCGCCCGCGACACCGCGGTGGCGGCGGGCCTGCGGGCTGCGGTCGAGCCCGCGTTGCGGGAGTGCGACTTCGGGTCGTGGGCGGGGCGGACGCTGGCCGACGTGCACGGCGAGGACCCCGACGGCGCGGGCGCCTGGATGACCGACCCGCACGCCTGCCCGCACGGCGGCGAGTCGCTGGCCGCGCTGCTGGGACGGGTCGCCGGCTGGCTGGACGAGCAGGCGGCATCCGACGGCCGCGCGATCGCGGTGACGCACGGCGGGGTCGTGAAGGCGGCGGTCGTGCACGCGCTCGCGGCGCCACCCGAGGCATTCTGGCGCGTCGACGTCACCCCGCTGACCCTGACCGAGCTGCACGCCCACGACGGGCGCTGGACCGTCGCGCGCGTCAACGCGCCGGTCACGCCGTCCGAGAGTCGGGGCCTGCGATGACCGCAGGCCCCAACGCGCTTCCCGCCGGACTCGCGCTCGGCTACGGCGCCGACCTCGCGCTCGGCGACCCGCGGCGCGGGCACCCGGTGGCCGGCTTCGGGAAGCTGGCGCTGGCGCTGGAGCGCGTGTCCTATCGCCCGAGCCGCGCGCGCGGCGCGCTGTTCTGCGGGCTGCTGGTGGGCGGCGCGGCGGCGGCCGGTCACGCGCTGGCGCGGCTGCTCGGGCGCCGGACCGCGCTGGCGCTGCTGACGTGGACGGCGCTCGGCGGGCGCTCGCTGCGCCGCGAGGCGGCATCGGTCGGTGCGCTGCTCGAGCGCGGCGACCTGGCGGGCGCGCGGCTGGCGCTGCCCGCCCTGGCCGGCCGCGACGCGGCCGCGCTCGATGCCGGCGGGGTCGCCCGGGCGGTCGTCGAGTCGGTCGCCGAGAACACGAGCGACGCGGTCGTCGGCACGCTGCTGTGGGCCGCCGTCGGCGGGCCGGCCGGGGTGGCCGCGTACCGCGCGGCGAACACGCTCGACGCGATGGTCGGTCACCGCACGCCGCGCTACGAGCGCTTCGGCTGGGCGGCGGCGCGGCTGGACGACGCGCTGAACTGGCCGGCGGCGCGCGCCGGCGCGGCGCTCACCGTGCTCTGCGCCGCCGCGCCCGCGCGCACGCTGCGCGTCCTGCGCCGTGACGGCGCGGCGCACCCGAGCCCGAATGCGGGCCGCATGGAGGCCGCCTTCGCCGGGGCGCTGCACCTGCGCCTCGGCGGTCTGCTGGCCTACGACGGGCGCGTCGAGCAGCGGCCCGCGCTCGGCGACGGCCGCGCGCCGGCCGCAGGCGACATCGCGCGGGCCAACTCCCTGTCACGCCGCGTCGGCGCCGCGGCGCTCGTGGCCTGCGTCGCCGTCGGGAGCCTGCGATGAGCGGCGCGCTGCTCGTCTGCGGGACGCACTCCGACGCCGGGAAGTCGGTCGTCACGGCCGGCCTGTGCCGCTGGCTGGCGCGGCGCGGCGTGTCGGTCGCCCCGTTCAAGGCGCAGAACATGGCGCTGAACTCCGTCGTCACGCCCGGCGGTGCGGAGATCGGGCGCGCGCAGGCGGTGCAGGCGGCGGCGGCGGGAATCGAGCCCGAGGCGGCGATGAACCCGGTGCTGATCAAGCCGTCGGGCGAGCGTCACAGCCAGGTGATCGTGATGGGCACGCCGTACGCCGACGCCGACGCGCGCTCCTACCAGTCGCTCAAGCACGAGCTGCGGCCGATCGTGGCCGCGGCGCTCGCCGACCTGCGCGCGCGCTACGACGTCGTGATCTGCGAGGGCGCGGGCTCGCCGGCCGAGATCAACCTGCGCGCCGGCGACATCACGAACATGGGCCTGGCCCGCGCGGCCGGCCTGCCGGTGCTGCTCGTCGGCGACATCGACCGCGGCGGCGTCTTCGCGTCGCTGTTCGGCACGCTCGCGCTGCTGGACTGCGCCGACCAGGCGCTGGTGGCGGGCTTCGTGATCAACAGGTTCCGCGGCGACGCGTCGATCCTCGCGCCGGGGCTGGATGACCTGCACGCGCGCACGGGCCGGCCGGTGCTCGGTGTGCTGCCCTTCGCCGATGGACCTCTGGATGGACGGCGAGGACTCGCTCGCGCTGGAGGCCCGCGCGCCCGAGGCGCCGGCGGTCGCGGGCGGCGACACGCTCGACGTCGCGGTCGTGCGGCTGGGCTGGATGAGCAACTTCACCGACCTCGACGCGCTGGGCGCCGAGCCGGGCGTGCGGGTGCGCTTCACGCGCTCGGCCGCCGACGTCGAGCGCGCCGACCTCGTCGTGCTGCCGGGCACGAAGGCGACGCTGGAGGATCTCGCGCGGCTGCGCGCGGCCGGGCTGGATCGCGCTCTGGCCGCGCGGGCGGCGGCGGGCGCGCCGATCCTCGGCATCTGCGGCGGCTACCAGATGCTGGGCGAGCGGATCGAGGACGCGGGCGTGGAGGCGCGCGCGGGGGGCGCGGTCGCCGGGCTCGGGCTGCTGCCGGTGCGCACGGTGTTCGAGCGGTCCAAGCTCCTGCGCCGCCGCGCCGGTGCGTGCAGCTCGCTCGGTGGCGCGCGGACGGCGACCGGGTACGAGATCCGCCACGGCCGCGTGGCCCGCCACGGCGGGATCGAGCCGCTCTTCGTCGCTGACGACGGCGAGCCCGACGGCTGCCGTCGCGGCAGCGTGTTCGGCACGTCCTGGCACGGCGCCTTCGAGGGCGACGACCTGCGGCGCGCGCTGCTGGGCGCCGTCGCCGCCGTGCGGGGTCGCACGTTCATCCCCGGCACGGGCTCGTTCGCCGCCGCCCGCGAGCGGCGCCTCGACGTGCTCGGCGACCTCGCCGACTCGCACCTCGACACGGACGCCGTGCTCGCGCTGCTGCGCGACGGCGCGCCGGGCGACCTGCCCACGATCGACTCGCACCTCGACACGGACGCCGTGCTCGCGCTGCTGCGCGACGGCGCGCCGGGCGACCTGCCCACGATCGACTCGCACGTGGGGGTGGTCGAAGAACCGTCCGCATATCGGACGAAACCTCGACGACCCCCCGTCACGGGAGCCGTCTAGATGCTGCGCTTCGTCACGACCGCCGACACCGAGATCCTCGCCGCCGCCGCGGCCGTGGAGCGCCTCGGCGACGACTTCCCGGACGTGCGCTGCGCCAACCCGGCCGGTGCGATCGAGCAGGCGGCGTTCGTCGACGACGTGCTCGACGGCGCGCGCGTCGTCCTGTGCCGGATCCTCGGCGGCCGGCGCGGCTGGCCCGAGGGCTTCGACCTGCTCAGGACCCGCTGCCGCGAGCGCGGAATCGCGCTGCTCGCGCTCGGGGGCGAGCTCGAGCCCGACGCGGAGATGACGAACCTCTCGCTCGTGCCGGCCGGCGCCGTCGCGCAGGCCGGCGAGTACCTGCGCCACGGCGACGTCGACAACGTCGAGCAGCTGCTGCGCTTCCTCGCCGACACGTTCCTGCTCGAGGGCCACGGCTTCGCGCCGCCGCACGAGGTGCCCGACCTCGGCGTCTACGTGCCCGGCCGCGGCGACGTCCCGATCGAGGCGGCGCTCGCAGCGCTCGACCCGGACCGGCCCACGGTGGGCATCTGCTTCTACCGCTCGCACCGGATCACCGGCAACGCCGCGTGGGTGGACGAGCTGGCGGCGCAGCTCGACGCCGCCGGCGCCGACGCGCTGGCGGTGTGGAGCACGACCCTGCGCCGCGACGGCGACGGCAACGTGCCCGCGCTCGCGCTGCTCGACGGCCACGTCGACGCGCTGCTCGTGACCATGCTCGCCACCGGCGGCTCGCACGCCGGCGACGCCGACGAGCGCTGGGACGCCCGCGCGCTGGAGGCGCTCGACGTGCCGGTCCTGCAGGCGGTCTGCGCGACGTGCACGCGCGCGGCGTGGATGCAGAGCGCCAGCGGGCTGACCCCGCTCGACGCCGCCACCCAGGTCGCGATCCCCGAGTTCGACGGCCGCCTGCTCGGCGGCGTCGTCTCCTTCAAGGAGCGCGGCGACGAGGCGGACTCGAACGTCGGCGCGCCGATCGCGCGCTACGTCGCCGATCGCGAGCGCTGCGCGCGCGTCGCTCGCCTCGCGGTGCGCCACGCCCGGCTGCGCGCCACGCCGAACGCGGACAAGCGGATCGCCGTGCTGCTCACGAGCTTCCCCACGAAGCACGCCCGCGTCGGCATGGCCGTCGGGCTCGACACGCCCGCGAGCGCGCTCGGCCTGCTCGACGCGCTGCACATGGCCGGCTACGCCGTCGACCGTCCCTACGACCACGGCGACGAGCTCATGCACGCCCTCATCGCCGGCGGCGGGCACGACCCCGAGTTCGTCACCGACGAGCAGCTCACCACGGCGACGCTGCGCTTCCCGGTCGCCGACTACGAGCGCTGGTACGCGACGCTGCCGGCGACGCTGCGCGGCGCGATCGAGGCGCGCTGGGGACTGCCGCCGGGCGATGAGTTCGTCGACGGCGAGGACTTCGTGGTGGCGGGCCTGGAGCTGGACAACGTCCTGATCGCGATCCAGCCGCCGCGCGGCTACGGCGACGATCCGGTCGGCATCTACCACGACCCCGAGCTGGCGCCCACCCACCACTACCTCGCCTGCTACCGCTTCCTCGACGCGGCCTGGGGCGCCGACGCGATCGTACACCTCGGCAAGCACGGCACGCTGGAGTGGCTGCCGGGCAAGATGCTCGCGCTGTCGGCCGGCTGCGCGCCCGACGCCGCGCTCGGCGCGATGCCGCTCGTCTACCCGTTCATCGTCAACGACCCCGGCGAGGGCGTGCAGGCCAAGCGCCGCGCCCACGCGATCATCGTCGACCACCTCGTGCCGCCGATGATGCGCGCCGAGACGTACGACGAGCTGGCCGAGCTCGAGGCGCTGCTCGACGAGTACGCCCGCCTGGAGCTCCTCGACCCGCCCAAGCTGCCCGGCCTGGCGGCGCAGATCTGGGACGCGATCGAGCGCGCGAACCTGCAGTCCGACCTCGGCGTGTCCGAGCGCCCCGACGACCTCGGCCTGCTCGTCGAGCACATCGACGGCTACCTCTGCGAGGTCAAGGACATCCAGGTCAAGGACGGGCTGCACGTGCTCGGCGTGGCCCCCGCGGGGGAGCGGCTGCGCGGCCTGGTCGGCGCCGTGCTGCGGCTGGGCCACGGCGACGTGCCGGGCCTGCGGGCGGCGCTCGCGGCGGTGCTCGGGCTCGACGACGACGCGCTGGCGACGACGCGCGGCGCGGACCTCCTGGAGGAGCGCCAGGCGGCGCTGCTCGACGCGCTGGCGGCGCGCGGCTGGTCGTCCGGCGCCGTGGCGCAGGTCGTGCGCGACGGCCTCGGCCGTGCCGATGGCGACGTGCAGCACGCGCTGCGCTTCGCCTGCGAGACCGTGGTCCCGCGGATCGCCCAGACGCCCGACGAGCTCGCGCACGTGCTCGCCGCGCTCGACGGCCGCCACGTCCCGGCGGGCCCGAGCGGCAGCCCGACGCGCGGCCGCGTCGACGTCCTGCCGACGGGGCGCAACTTCTACTCGGTCGACCCGCGCGCGCTGCCGTCGCAGCTCTCGTGGGAGACGGGGCGGCGGCTGGCCGACGCCCTGCTGGCGCGCCACGTCAAGGACCACGGCGAGCTGCCGCGGATGGTCGGCCTCGTCGCGTGGGGCACGAGCGCCATGCGCACGCAGGGCGACGACGCCGCCGAGATCCTGGCGCTGCTCGGCGTGCGGCCGGTATGGGCGCGCGAGTCGCGCCGCGTGACCGGCATCGAGGTCATCGCGCTCGAGGCGCTCGGCCGCCCGCGGATCGACGTCACGGTGCGGATCTCGGGCTTCTTTCGCGACGCGTTTCCCCATCTTGTCCGGCTCCTCGACGACGCGGTATCCCTCGTCGCAGCGCTCGAGGAGCCGGCCGAGCAGAACTTCGTCGCCGCCCATGCCCGCGAGGACGCGGCGGCGCTGGCCGGAGCGCTCGACGCGCAGCCCGCCTGGCGGCAGGCCACGACGCGGATCTTCGGCTCCAAGCCCGGCGCCTACGGGGCGGGGCTCGCGCAGCTGCTCGACACGCGCGACTGGCGCGGCGAGGGCGATCTCGCCGAGGTCTACGAGGCGTGGGGCGGCTACGCCTACGGCCGCGGCCTCGACGGCGAGCGGGCGCGCGACGCGCACCGCACGTGCTTCGGGCGCATCGACGTGGCGGTGAAGAACGTCGACAGCCGCGAGCACGACATCCTCGACTCCGGCGACTACTACGAGTACCACGGCGGCATGGTCGCGACCGTGCGCGCGATCCGCGGCGTCGAGCCGGCGGCGGTGCTGGGCGACTCGTCGGACCCCTCGCGGGTGGTGACGCGCTCGCTCGCGCAGGAGACGCGCCGCGTGTTCCGCGCCCGCGTCGCCAACCCGCGCTGGATCGCCTCGATGATCCGCCACGGCTACAAGGGCGCCGCCGAGCTCGCCGCCACCGTCGACTACCTGTTCGGCTACGACGCGACGACGGGCGTCGCGGAGGACTGGATGTATGAGGACGTCGCGCGCAAGTACCTGCTCGACGCCGACGTCGGCGCGTTCATGACGCGCTCGAACCCGTGGGCGGCGCGGGCGATCGCCGAGCGGCTGCTGGAGGCCGCCGAGCGGGGCCAGTGGTCGGCGCCCACGGACGACAGCCTCGACGCGATCCGCGCCCGCTACCTCGAGCTCGAGGGCGAGCTGGAGGAGGCCTCGGCATGACGACGCCCGGCTATCCGTTCTCGGCGATCGTCGGCCAGGCGGCGCTGCGCGAGGCGCTGCTCGTCAACGCGGTCGCTCCCGAGGTCGGCGGCGTGCTCGTCCGCGGCGAGCGCGGGACCGCGAAGTCGACGGCCGTGCGCGCGCTGGCTCCGCTGCTGCCGGTGGTGCCCGCGGCGGCGGGGCAGGCGTTCTGCTTCGCGCCCGGCGACCTCGCGCCGGACGGGCCGGTCGACGCGGCGGCGGCGATCGAGCCGCGCCCGGCGCCGCTCGTCGAGCTGCCGGTCGGCGCGACGATCGACCGTCTCGTCGGGGCGCTGGACCTCGGCCGCGCGCTCGCCGGCGAGCGGGCGTTCGAGGCGGGCCTGCTGGCCCGCGCGCATCGCGGCGTGCTCTACGTCGACGAGGTCAACCTGCTGCCCGACCATCTCGTCGACGTCCTGCTCGACGCCGCCGCGATGGGCGTCTGCCACGTCGAGCGCGACGCGGTCTCGGTTCGCCACGACGCGCGCTTCCTGCTCGTCGGGACGATGAACGCCGAGGAGGGCGAGCTGCGCCCGCAGCTGCTCGACCGCTTCGGGCTGGGCGTCGAGGTGAGCGCGCCGACCGAGCCCGCCGAGCGCGCCGAGATCGTCCGCCGGCGCCTGGCCTACGACGCCGATCCGGTGGCGTTCGCGGCGCGCTTCGCGGACGCCGACGCCGACGTCGCGGCGTCGATCGTCGCCGCGCGGGAGCGGCTGGCGGCGGTGCGCCTGCCCGAGCGCGAGCTCGACCGGATCGTCCGCGCCTGCGCGCAGATCGGCGTCGACGGGATGCGCGGCGACGTGGTGACCGCGCGCACCGCGCGGGTGCTGGCGGCGCTCGACGGAGTCGACGAGGTCGACGCGGAGCACGTCCGCCGGGCGGCGCATCTCGCGCTCGTGCACCGCCGCCGGCGCGATCCATTGGCCGGTGGCGACGCGGCCGATCCCGGCGACATCGATCGCGCGCTCGACGACGGGCCCGGCGATGAGCCCGACGCCCCCGACGAGCCGCCGCCCCCGCCCCGCAACGGCGGGGCCCCTCCGCCGGAGCCGGGCGAGCGGGGGGAGCCGGGCGAGCCGCGGGAGCGCCGCGACGCGCCGGCGCCGCGCGACCGCCTCGACGCGCCGCTGCCCGCGCCGCCGCTCACGCTGGCACCGCTGCCGCGCGCGGGCGCCGGCATCCACACGGCAGCGATCGACAGCCGCCCGGCGCCGGCCGGCGAGGCCGACCTCGCGCTCGTCGCGACGCTGCGCGACCGGCTCGCGACCGGCGACCCCACCGCGCGGCGCGCGAACGTCCGCGCCGCCCGCGACGAGGGGCTGCTCTGCCTCGTCGTCGATGCGAGCGGCTCGATGGCGGCGCGGCGGCGGATGGCGCGCGTCAAGGGCGCGCTGCTCGAGCTGCTGCGCGAGGCCTACGCGCGCCGCGAGCGCGTCGCGATCATCGCGTTCCGGGACGCCCGCGCGCACGTCGTGCACGAGCCGGGTGCGCCGCTGGAGCAGGCGGCGGCGGCGATCCGCGGGCTGCGCACGGGCGGTCGCACCCCGCTGGCGGCGGGCCTCGACGTGGCGAGCGAGCTCATCCGCCGCGAGCGCGGGCGCGATCCCGGCCGCCGCGCGCGCGCCGTCGTGCTGACCGACGGCCGCGCGCCCGCCGCCGCGGCCGCCCGCGCGGCGGCGCGACTCGGCCGCTGCGCCGATGCCGTGCACGTCGTCGACACCGAGCAGGGCGCGGTCCGGCTCGGGCTGGCGCGCGCGCTCGCGGTGGCCGCCGGCGGCAGCGTCGGCACGCTCGGGACGGCGGCATGACCGGCGACGACCCGCTCACCCGCCACAGCAGCGTCGACGTCGACGTCCCGCACCGCCCCGGCGACCTCGGCAGCGCCGAGCCCAAGCGCCGCAAGCGCCGCGACCGGCCGCTGCTGATCGTCATCACCGGGCACGGCAAGGGCAAGTCGACGGCCGCCTTCGGGATGCTGATGCGGTCGTGGGCGCGCGGTTACCGGTGTGGCGTGTTTCAGTTCGTGAAGTCCGGCAAGTGGAAGGTCGGCGAGGCGAAGGCCGCGGCCGCGCTGGGCGGGATCGACTGGGAGAAGATGGGCGACGGCTGGTCGTGGCTGTCGAAGGACCTCGGCGAGTCGGCCGACCTCGCGCGCGCCGGCTGGGAGGGCGTCAGGCAGGCGATCGCCGCCGAGCGCTACGAGTTCCTCATCCTCGACGAGATCACCTACCCGCTGAAGTGGGGCTGGATCGACGCCGACGAGTTCGTCGCCACGCTGCGCGACCGGCCCGGCTTTCAGCACGTCGTCGTGACCGGTCGCGACGCGCCGGCGGAGCTCGTCGCGGCGGCCGACCTCGTGTCCGAGGTGGCGAAGGTCAAGCACCCGATGGACGAGGGCATCCGCGCGCAGCAGGGGATCGAGTGGTGACGGCGATCGCGCGCATCGTCGTCGCGGGCACGAGTTCGGGCGCGGGCAAGACCTCGGTCGCCTGCGGCCTGATCAGCGCCCTGCGCGCCCGCGGGCTCGTCGTGCAGGGCTTCAAGGTCGGCCCCGACTACATCGACCCGAGCTACCACGCGCTCGCGTCCGGCCGGCCGGGTCGCAACCTCGACGCGTTCCTGTCGGGCCCGGAGCTGATCGCGCCGCTGGCGCTGCACGGCTGCGCCGGAGCCGACGTCGCGGTGATCGAGGGCGTGATGGGGCTGTTCGACGGCGCCTCCGGCCGCGGCGAGCTGGCGTCAACGGCGCACGTGGCGAAGCTGCTCGGCGCGCCGGTCCTGCTCGTGCTCGACGCGGCCTCGATGGCGCGCAGCGCCGCGGCGATCGTCCACGGCTACATGACGTTCGACCCCGACGTGCAGATCGCGGGCGTCATCGTCAACAAGGTCGGCTCCGACCACCACGAGGTGCTGCTGCGCGAGGCGATCGAGCCGCTCGGCGTGCCGGTCGTCGGCGCGCTGCGCCGCGACGATCGCGTGGTGGCGCCCGAGCGCCACCTCGGGCTCGTGCCGGCGGGCGAGCGCGCGGCGCGCACGGGGGCGACGATCGACGCGCTCGGCGCGGCCGTGCACGCGCGCGTGGATCTCGAGGCGGTGCTCGCGCTCGCGCGCGCCGCGCGGCCGCTCACCGGTGCCGCCTGGTCGGCGGCGGGTGACCGTGGTCCCTGCCCGCAGGCGCGAGCGCTGTCCAGCCCACTGCCAGACGACGCCGGCGCTGCGCAGCAGGAGGGTGGCGTGCCCCCGGCTCGTGGCGGCCGAGGCTCTGCGGCGGGCGTCGACGCCGGCACCAGCAGCGTCCGCACGGCCACCGACCGGGCCACCGCCACCATCGCGATCGCGCGCGGGCCGGCCTTCTCCTTTCACTACGAGGAGAACCTCGAGCTGCTGCGGGCCGCGGGCGCGACGCTCGCGCCGTTTGACCCCATGGACGACGAGGCGCTGCCCCCCGACGCCGGCGCGCTGATCCTGGCCGGCGGCTTCCCGGAGGTCTTCGCCGCGCAGCTGTCGGCGAACACGGCGATGCGCGAGCAGGTCGCGGCGTTCGCGCGCTCCGGCCGCCCGGTGCTCGCCGAGTGCGGCGGGCTGCTGTACCTCTGCGAGGCGCTCGACGACCGGCCCATGTGCGGCGTGCTGCCGGCCCGCGGGCGCATGGCGGGACGGCTGTCGATCGGCTACCGCGAGGCCGTCGCGCAGGGCCACTCGGCGCTCTGGCGGGCGGGCGAGGCGGTGCGCGGGCACGAGTTTCACTACTCCGCCGTCGCGGGCGACGGCAGCCCGGCCTGGGCGCTGACCGCGCGCGGCGCGACCCGGCCCGAGGGCTACGTCGCCGGCGGCGTGCACGCGTCGTACCTGCACGTCCACTGGGCGGCCTGCCCGCAGGCCGCGCGGCGGCTCGTCGCCGCCGCGGCGCGGGAGCGCACGGGCGCATGGGCCTGACGCTCGTCCTCGGCGCCACGCGCTCGGGCAAGAGCGCCCACGCCGAGCGGCTGGCGCGCGCGAGCGGCCTGCCCGTCCGCTACGTCGCGACCGCCGATCCCGACGACGACTCGATGACCGCGCGGATCGCCGCGCACGTCCTGCGCCGGCCGCCGGAGTGGGAGACCGTCGTCGCCGGCGACGATCTCGCGGCGGCGCTGCGGCCGGGACACTGCGTGCTGCTCGACGGTCTCGGCCCGTGGATCGCGGGCGTCATGTTCCGCGGCGGCGACGTGCGCGCGCGGGTCGCCGAGCTGGTGGCGGCGCTCGCCCGCACGCCCGCGCCGGTCATCGTCGTCGCCGAGCAGGCGGGGGGCGGGCTGCTGCCGCCCGACCCGCTCTCGCGCGACTGGCTGGACCGGCTCGGCGAGACCACGCAGGCGCTCGGCGCGGCGGCGGACCGGGCGGTGCTCGTCGTCGCCGGGCGGGCGATCGAGCTGCCGCCCGCGGGCCGGACGGCGGCCGCCGACGCCGACGCCGACGCCGGCGCCGGCCTGCGCCGCCACGGCGACACGCTCGTGCGCCCCGGCGACGTCGACCACGCGGTCAACGTGCTCGCCGGCGGGCCCCCGCCGTGGCTGCGCGAGGCGCTGCACGCGGCGCTCGCCGACGGCGACCTCGCCGCCTACCCGCGCGAGGCCGACGCCGTCCAGGCGCTCGCCGTGCTGCACGGCCGCGCGCCGGAGGAGATCGTGCCGACCAACGGCGCTGCGCAGGCGCTCTGGCTGCTGCCCGCCGCGCTGCGCCCGCGGCTGGCCGCGTGCGTGCACCCGGCCTTCACCGAGACCGAGGCCGCGCTGCGCGCGCACGGCGTGCCGGTCACGCGGATCCTCACCGACCCCGACGACGGCTTCGCGCTGCGCTCGCACGACGTCCCCGAGGCCGCCGACCTCGTCGTGGTCGGCAACCCCGCGTCGCCGGCGGGCACCCTGGTGCCCGCCCCGACGCTGCTCGCGCTGCGCCGCCCGGGCCGCACGATCGTCGTCGACGAGACGTTCATGGACATGGTCCCCGGCGAGCCCGCCTCGCTCGTCCGCGCCGCGCGCGACGGCGTCGTCGTCGTGCGCTCGCTGACGAAGTCGCTGGCGATCCCCGGGCTGCGGGCCGGCTACGCCGTGGCCCCGCGCGCGCTGGCCGACCGGCTGCGCGCGGTCCGGCCGCCGTGGTCGTGCAACGCGCTCGCCCTGACGGCACTGACCGCGCTGGCCCGCCGCCCGGCGGCGCTGGCGGCGAACGCGGTGCGCGCGCAGGCCGAGCGCGCCGACCTCGAGCGCCGTCTCGCCGGCATCGCCGGGCTGCGCACCTGGCCGGCCGCCGCCAACTACGTGCTCGTCCGCGTCGCGGGCGACGGTCCCAGCGTGACGGCGCATCTGCGCGGCGAGGGCATCGCGATCCGGCCGGCGGGCTCGTTTCCCGGCCTCACCGCCGACGACCTGCGCCTCACCGCGCGCGATCCCGACGCCAACGAACGCCTCGCGCGCGCCCTCGCGGAGGCCGTCGCGCGGTGATCACCGTGGTCGGCATCGGCGCCGACGGCTGGCCGAGCCTCGGCGCGACGGCTCGCGCGGCGGTGCTGGCCGCCGACCTGCTGCTCGGCGGCGAGCGCCAGCTCGAGCTCGTGCCCGGCGAGGCGCGCGGCGAGCGCCGCGCGTGGCCGCCGCGCCTGACCGACCTCGTCGACGAGCTGCCCGCGCTCGAGCCGGACCGCGATGTCGTGGTGCTGGCCAGCGGCGACCCGCTGCTGTACGGCATCGGTGCGACGATCCTGCGGCGGATCGGCGACGACGGGCGCCTGCGGATCATCCCGGCGGTCTCCTCCTTCGCGCTCGCCTGCGCGCGCCTGCGCTGGCCGGCCGCCGACGTCGAGCTCGTCGCGGCGACGGGCGGCACCCCGGAGGTCGTCGCGCCCGCGCTGCAGCCGGGCCGCCGGGTCGTCGTCCTCGGCTTCGGCGCGAGCACCGCGGCGCAGATCGCGCGCGTCGCCCGCGAGCGCGGGTTCGGCGCCAGCCGCCTCGTCGTGCTCGAGCAGCTCGGCGGCCCCGCCGAGCGCGTCGAGGAGTCGACCGCCGACGCGTGGGGCGAGCGCGCGGCCGCGGCGCTGCACGTCGTGGCGCTCGAGGTCCGCGGCGACGGCCCGCTGCTCGCGCGCGCGCCCGGCCTGCCCGACGACGCCTACGAGCACGACGGCCAGATCACCAAGCGCGCGGTCCGCGCGGTGACGCTGGCGGCGCTCGTCCCGGTTCCCGGCCGGCTGCTGTGGGACATCGGCGCCGGCAGCGGCTCGGTCGCCATCGAGTGGCTGCGCGCCGCGCCGGGCGCGCGGGCGGTCGCGATCGAGCGCGACGCCGACCGCGCGCAGCGGATCGCGCGCAACGCGCACGCGCTGGGGGTGCCGGCGCTGCGTGTCGTCGAGGGCGAGGCGCCCGCCGTCCTCGACGCGCTCGACGATGACCCGGGCGCAGGGCCGCCCGACGCGATCTTCATCGGCGGCGGCCTGACGGGCAACGGCCTCGTCGCGCGCTGCGTGCGCTCGCTGGCGCCCGGCGGGCGGCTCGTCGCCAACGTCGTCACGGTGCAGGGCGAGACGATCCTCGCCCAGGCGCACGAGGAGCGCGGCGGCCGGCTGACGCGGATCGCGATCGCCCACGCCGAGCCGCTCGGCCGCTTCACCGGCTGGCGGCCCGCGATGACCGTCACGCAATGGGAGCTGCGGGTCCCGTGACCGTCCACTTCATCGGCGCCGGCCCCGGCGCGGCCGACCTCATCACGTTGCGCGCGCAGCGCCTCATCGCCGCCTCGCCGGTCGTGCTCTACGCGGGCGCGCTCGTGTCCGACGCGGTGCTGGCCCACGCGCCGGCCGGCGCGCGCCGCGTCGACACGCAGGACCTCGACCTCGACGCGATCGTCGCCGAGTACGCCGCCGCCGCGACGGCAGGCCGCGACGTCGCGCGGCTGCACTCCGGCGACGTCTCGATCTGGAGCGCCGCCGCCGAGCAGATCCGCCGCCTCGATGAACTGCAGATCGCCTACGACGTCACGCCCGGCGTGCCCGCCTTCGCCGCCGCGGCGGCCGCGCTGGGCCGCGAGCTGACGCTGCCCGGCGTCGCGCAGACGGTGATCCTCACCCGCCACGCGCGCCGCGCCACGCCGATGCCCCCGGGGGAGGAGCTCGACGCGCTCGCCGCCCACGGCGCCACGCTCGTCCTGCACCTCGCCGTACAGGCGATCGACGAGCTGGCGCCGCGGCTCGCCGCGCACTACGGCGCCGACGGCCCGGTCGCGGTCGTCGCGCGCGCCTCCCAGCCCGACGAGATCGTCCTGCGCGGGACGCTCGCGACGATCGCCGCGCAGGTCCGCGCCGCCGGCGTGCGCCGCACGGCGGTGATCATCGTCGGGCCGGCGCTGGGCGAGCCGGGGTTCTGCGACAGCCACCTCTACTCCGCCGCGCGCGACCGGGCGGTCCGCGCGCCCTGATCGCGGGGTCAGACGTCCAGTGGCGGCGGGTCGGCGGTGTTGACGACCTCCAGGCCCTCCAGCGCCGTCTGCACCACGTCCTCGTCGCCCAGCTCGCGGCCCAGCTCCAGCACGTGCGTCAGCTCCCGCCGCGCCTTCTCGAACACGCGCTGCTCGATCGCGATCGAGGCGAGGCTGTGGCGGGTCGCCGCCTGGCCGACGAGATCGCCGAGCTCGCGGTAGACGCCGAGGACGCGCATGAACTCGCGCCGCGCCTCGTCGAGCGAGCCGAGCTCGACGCCGAGGCGCGCGAGGTTGTGGCGCGTGTCGGCCTCGCCGTGCCGGTCGCCGAGCCCGCGGTAGATCTCGAGCGCGGCGTTGAGCTCGGCGCGCGCCGCGTCGAAGCTGCCGAGCTCCATGTCCAGCCGGGCGATCCGCAGGCGCGTGCTCGCCTCGCCGCGACGATCGCCGGCCGCCCGCTCGAGCGCCATCACGGCGACGAGGTTGGTGCGCGCCGCCGCATGCTCGCCAAGCGCCACGTCGATCGTGGCCAGGCTCTCGCGCGTCGCGGCCTCGCCGTCGCGATCGGCGATCTCGCGGTAGATCTCGAGCACGAACGCGAGCTCCAGGCGCGCGTTCTCCGGCGAGCCGCGCCGGCTCTCGATCAGGGCGACAGCGGCGCGGGCGTCGGCCTCGCCCTTGCGCTCGCCGAGGTCGCGGTACAGCGCGCGGGCCATGTCCAGGGCCTGGCGCGCGTCGTCGAACGCGGCGAGCTTGAACCGGTGCACGCCGGTCAGGTACGCCGCTTCGGCGCGATCCTCGCGCAGCGGCGCGAGCCGGAACGCGGCGCTGCAGAAGCGCACGGCGTCCTCGTGCGGGCCGTTCCCCGACAGGCCGCGCGCCGCGGCGAGCAGGATCTCCGCGGCGCGGCGGCGGTCGGCACGGTCCTGCGGGTCGGGCCGCGCCAGCAGCGCCTCGGCGCGCCAGAGCAGCACGTCGCGGTCCGCGCCGGCGTCGGCCAGCCGCCGGTAGCGCCGCGCCGGCGCCTCGTCGCCGGCGGTCTCGTACAGGCGCGCGAGCGTGCCCGCGACGTAGTGCGCGCCGCCGTAGACGTCGATCAGCGCCTGCGCCAGCCGGCGCGCGGCCTCGCGGCGCTCCGTCTCGGCGAGGCCGCACTGGGCGAGCGTCAGCCAGTCCAGCTCGGCGTCGAAGCGGTACAGCCAGAGGTGGCGCTGGGCGCCGCGGTCGTCGGCGACGTCGATCGAGCCGGCCTCGTGCACGACGCCTTCGGGATGCTCGTCGTCGTGCAGGAGCGCGTCGTCGAGCAGGTCGATGAGCGCGTCACGGTCGCGCCGCAGCACCCGTGCGATGGCGTCGGCGGTGAAGACCGCTCCCTCCAGCGCGGCGTGGGCGAGCAGCCTGCGCGCCCCGTCGAGCACGGCGGTGGCGACGCTGGTGTCGGCGGCGTCCTCGTCGACCCCGGCGAGCCGGGCCAGCCGCCGGCCGAGCACGTCGTCGAACGTGTCCAGCGTGCGCTCGCGGCCGCCGTCGGAGAACTCCCGCGGCGGCGGATCGCGCGTGGCGTCCGCGCCCGCCTCGCGCCGCCCGGCGACCACGACCCCGCTCGCGCACCAGTGGCGCCACAGGTCCGCGGCCCACGCCGCGCGCCCGCCGGTCACGTCGAGCAGCCGCCCGAGCACGCCGGGCGCCGCGGGCCCGGTCCACGCCTCGAGCGCCTCGATCGTCACGAGCTCGAGCGTCAGCCAGCGCGCGCGGGCGCGCCCGCGCACCCGGCGGGCGAGGTACAGGCTCTCGGGCTCGTCGTCCTCGTGCGCGTCGAGCTGCGCCGGGCGCTCGATCGCGAGCACGAACAGCAGCGGGCGGTCGCGTCCGACGCGCTCGGCGAGCTCGATCACGGCGTCGCCCCACAGCCCGCCGGGCGCGCGGTCGGCGTCGTCGACGAGCACGACGACCGGCCCTGCCGCGCACAGCTCGCCGATCAGCAGCGGCAGGAACTCCGTCGGCGCGAGCGGGTCGCTGCGCTCGAACAGGCGGCGGACGAGCCCGAGCGCGTCCTCGCCGCGCGACATCGCCAGCCCGACGAGCGCCGCGTAGGGCACGAGGCCCTGCGGCAGCGAGACGACCTTCTCGACCACCGCGGTGACCCGCTCGGGCGGTGGGCCGCTGTCGTCCCACGCCACGAAGCGCCCGTTCTCGAAGGCCCCGGTCAGCAGCGTCGGCGGGTCGTCGAGCTGCTCGAGCTCGGCGGCGAAGGCGCGCAGCAGCCGGCTGCGCCCGCTGCCCGGGGCGCCGGTGACGTACAGCGTCTGGCCGCTCGCGCCGTCGCGCGCGACCCTCGCGTAGGCCGCGTGCAGCCGCGCGAGATCGCCGTCCCGGCCGGGCAGGTCAGTCGCCATGCGGTCCCTCCACGCCCGCGATCCTCGCGGGTCCGGCCCGGCGGCGCAGCAGGTAGGTGTCCATGATCCAGCCCTTGCGCTCCCGCGCCGCCGCTCGCAGGCGCTGGATCTCCGCGCCGACCTGCGTCACCGCACCGGCCACGAGGATCTCGTCGGGGGTGCCGAGATAGGCGCCCCAGTAGATGTCGACGCTCGCGGGATCGGCGATCCGGCGAAACGCGCAGCGCGCGTCGAGCATGACGACGACGTCCGGCACGCCGGGCGGCCAGCCCTCGCGCGCCAGGCGCCGCCCCGTCGTGACGAGCACCGCCTCGCCGACGCGGTTGAGCGCGATCGCGTGGCGCGCGCACAGCGCGGCGATCGCGCTGATGCCGGGGATCACCTCGACGCCGAAGTCCACCCGCCCCGTCGCGCGGATCGCGTCGACGACGGCCAGCGTCGAGTCGTACAGCGCCGGATCGCCCCAGACGAGGATCGCCCCGACCCCGTCCTCGTCCAGCTCCGTGGCGATCAGCCGCTCCCAGATCTGCGCCCGCGCGGCGCGCCAGTCGTCGACGGCGGCGGCGTAGGCCGCCGCCGCGCGGTCGCGCTCGGGGTCGCGCACGGCGACGATCCGGTAGGACTCGCCCACGATGTACCGCGCGCAGACCTCCCGGCGCAGCGCGACGAGCTCGTCCTTCTCCTCGCTCTTCTCCATGACGAAGAACACGTCCACCTCGTTGAGCGCCCGGATCGCCTGCTGCGTGACGTACTCCGGGTCGCCGGCGCCGATGCCGATGAGCAGCAGCCGCCTCATCGCGGCCCGGGCGGCCTGAGCGCGTGCGGACCGTGCTCATCCTGGGCGGGACCGCAGAGGCGCGCGCGTTGGCGGCGGCGCTCGACGACCGCGCCGGCGTGCGCGTCGTCTCGACGCTCGCCGGGCGGATCGCCCAGCCGCGGCTGCCGCGGGGCGAGGTGCGCGTCGGCGGCTTCGGCGGCCCGGCCGGCCTCGCCGAGTACATCCGCGCGGAGGGCGTCGAGACGGTGATCGACGCGACGCACCCGTTCGCCGAGCGCATGTCGTGGTCGGCGTTCGCGGCCTGCGAGCGGACGCACACGGCGCTGCTGCGCCTCGAGCGCCCGCCGTTTGCACGTGACCGCGCGATCGACTGGCACGAGGTCAGGTCGCTGCCGGACGCCGCCGCGCTGCTGCCGGCCGCCGGCCGTCGCGTGTTCCTCACGACCGGGCGCCAGGGTCTGGCCGCATTCGCCACCGTGAGCGACGCGTTCTTTCTCGTGCGCTGCGTCGAGGCGCCCGACCCCGCCGCGCTGCCACCGGATCACGCGCTGCTGCTCGACCGCGGCCCGTTCACCGTCGCCGGCGAGATCGGGCTGATCGATCGCCACGCGCTCGCCGTGCTCGTGACGAAGGACTCCGGCGGGACGATGACGCAGGCCAAGCTCGCTGCCGCACGCGAGCGCGGGCTGCCCGTGATCGTCGTCGCGCGGCCGTCGCGGCCGGACGCCGAGACGGTGCAGACGGTCGCGCAGGCACTCGCCTGGCTCGATCACGCCGGGTAGTCGCGCGGTGTGTAGACGAGCTCGCGGCCCGCGCGACCGCGGATGACCCGCGTCGTCGACGAGCCGACGACAAGCAGCGTGCGCATGTCCACGTGCGCCGCGTCGAAGCCGCCGAGCGTGGAGATCGCGACGTCCTCGCCGGCGCCGCCGACGTCGCGCGCGACGACGACGGGGGTGCCGGGCGAGCGGTGGCGCAGCAGCACCGCGCGCGCCCGTTCGAGCTGCTCGCGGCGGGTCTTCGAGGCCGGGTTGTAGAGCGCGAGCGCGAGGTCCGCTGCGCCCGCCGCCTCCAGCCGGCGCTCGACGATCGCCCACGGCTTGCGCTGGTCGGACAGCGAGATGACCGCGAAGTCGTGGCCGAGCGGCGCGCCGACACGGGCGGCGGCGGCGTGCATCGCCGACAGGCCGGCAACGACGCGCAGGTCGATCTCGGCGAACTGCCCGTTGCCCGATTCGACGGCCTCGAGCACCGCGGTGGCCATCGCGAAGATGCCCGGATCGCCGGACGAGACGACCGCGACGGTCGCGCCCGCGGCGGCGAGCTCGAGGGCGTGCTGCGCGCGGTCGAGCTCGACGCGGTTGTCGCTGGCGTGGCGGCGCTGGCCGGCCCGGTGCGGCACGCGGTCGAGGTACGGGCCGTAGCCGACGAGCTCGTCGGCCGCGGCGAGCGCGGCGCCGGCCTCGGGCGTGAGCCAGTCCGGCCCGGCCGGGCCGAGGCCGACCACGGCCAGCGAGCCGCGCGCGGCCGGGACCTCGGCGCGCCCGCCGCCGGGTGCCATTCGCGCCGTCGGCACGAGCACGAGCGCCATGTACGGCACGTCGCCGCCGGCGTCGTCGAGCGCGGCGATGCGCTGCCCGTCGCACGAGGCGCGCTCGACGTAGACCCCCCGCGCCGCCACGTCCGCGCCGGCCAGCGACACCGCCGCACGCACGCCCTCGAAGTGCCGCCCGAGCTTCATGACCACGGCGGCGTCGGCGTCGCGCAGGTGCCCGGCCAGCACGTCGGGAGCGAGCGTTCCGGGCGCGACCACGAGCACGTCGTCGCGCTTGGCCAGCGGCATGCCGGCCGCCGCGGCGGCGGCGCTGAACGCGGTCACGCCGGGCACGACGACCGTCGGGTAGCGGCCGGCCAGGCGCTCGTGCAGGTACATGTAGGAGCCGTAGAAGAACGGGTCGCCCTCGCAGAGCACCGCGACGTCGCGGCCGCCGTCGAGCACCGCCGCGATCCGCGCCGCGCCGGCGTCGTAGTAGTCGCGCAGTGCGCCCTCGTAGCCCGCCGGATGATCGGTCTCGCCCGTCGTCACCGGATAGACGAGCGCGAGCTCCTCGCAGCCGTCGGCGATCCACGGCGCCGCCGCGCGCCGCGCGATCGAGCTGCCCGGCCGCTTCTCCGGATAGGCGACGGCGGCGCAGGCGCCGATGATCCGCTGCGCCTTGACCGTCACGAGCTCGGGATCGCCGGGGCCGACCCCGACGCCGTACAGCCGTCCGGTCGCCACCGCCGTCATTCGGCCGCCTGGGCGAGCGCGTTGACGGCGGCCGCGGCGATCGCGCTGCCGCCGCGCCGGCCCTGTACGACGAGGTACTCCAGGCCGGCGGCGTGCTCGGTGAGCGCCTGCTTGGACTCCGCCGCGCCGACGAAGCCGACCGGCACACCGATCACCGCCGCCGGCCGCGCCGGGCCGCCGGGCTCGTCGACGAGCTCGAGCAGTCGGAACAGCGCCGTCGGCGCGTTGCCGACGACGACGAGCGCGCCGCCCAGGCGCTCGCGCCAGCGCTCCATCGCGGCGGCGCTGCGGGTCGTCCCGAGCGAGCGCGCGAGGTCGGCGACGCCCGGCTGCGACAGCGTGCAGACGACGTCGTTGCGCGCGGGCAGGCGCGCGCGCGTCACGCCCGCGGCGACCATCGACGTGTCGCAGAGGATCGGCGCGCCGGCACGCAGCGCGGCTGCGGCGGCGGCGCCGAAGCCGTCCGAGGCGGCGACGTCCCAGGCGAGGTCGACCATCCCGCAGGCGTGGATCATCCGCACGACCACGCGCTCGAGGATCGGGTCGAAGCGGTCCAGCTCAGCCTCCGCGCGGATCGTGGCGAACGACCGGCGGTAGATCTCCGCGCCGTCGCGCTCGTAGGCGATCATCGCGCCGCCTCGAGCTCTAGGCGCGCGGCGGCGCCCGCCAGGGAGGGCACGTGCCACGTGGCGTCGTGGTAGCGCACCTCGACCGGGTCCGGCCCACCCGCGCCGCCGGCCGGTGGCTCGGCGCCGCCGACGGCGACGGCGACCGCGACGGTGACCGTCACCGGCGTCGCGGGCAGCTCGCCGCAGCGCCGCTCGCAGGCCGCCCAGTGCTC
The DNA here is from genome assembly GCA_963709935.1 of uncultured Actinomycetes bacterium. Classification (GTDB taxonomy): domain Bacteria; phylum Actinomycetota; class Thermoleophilia; order Solirubrobacterales; family Solirubrobacteraceae; genus CADCVQ01. The sequence goes on from CAVPYM010000016.1 coordinate 51,390, forward strand.
GGCGGGGTCGCGCGCCGTGCGCGCCAGCGCCCGCTCGGACGCCGCGGCCCGGACGTCGAGCAGCGCGCGCGGGCAGGCGCCGGTGCCGGCGCAGGCGGTCAGCCCGACCCAGCCGGAGGCGCCGTCGAGCACGAGCCCGGCGCCGGCCAGCGCCTCGCGCATCGCCGGAACCCGGCTGCCGTCGAGATCGACGAGCGTCACGGTGCGGCGGGCCGACAGGCGCACGCCGCCCCGGCTCAGCCGCGCGAGCTCGCGCAGCAGCGACGGCCAGAGCTGGCCGAGCGGGGCGAGCGCCGTGAGCGCCACGCGGCCGTCGCGCTGCGACACGGCGCCGGGACCGAACGCGCGGGTGCGCACGGCGCGCGCGGCCGGCTCGAGCCCGAGCCCCAGGGCCGCAGCGATCGTGCGCGCGCCGCCGGGCGTCTCCGACAGCCGCCACGCGTCGCCGCTGACCGCGACGAACGCCTCGGCGGCGCGCAGCGCGAGCGCCACCGCCGCTGGGCCGTCGCCCGCGAAGTCCAGCTCGCGGCCGTCGAGGGCGACGCCGAAGCGCCCGCCCCCGCGCGCGACGACGATGACGTCCGGCCGGATCTCGCGCCCCGCGCCCGTGCCGTCGTCGGCCAGGAAGCAGAAGCGGGCGGGCAGGTCGCGCAGCGCGTCGCTCGCGCAGATGCCCGCGTCGAACAGCGCGACGACGTCGTCGACGCCGTCGCGCGCGCCCGGCGCGCGCCCGGCCAGCGGGCTGGCCAGCACGTTGCGCGCGCGGTCGTGCGCCATCGACGGCAGCAGCCCGGCGCTGTCCAGCCGGGCGGCCAGCGCGGCGCCGACCGCGTCACCGGCGCCCAGCCCGCGCAGCTGCAGGTTCGCCCGCGCGGTGATGTCCAGCAGGCCGTTGCCGAGTTCCTCGGCGGCGGCGGCGAGCGCCAGCAGCGCGGCGGCGCTCAGCCGTCCGCCGGGCACGCGGACGCGGGCGAGCCGGCCGTCGGCGGCGTCGTGCAGCGCGAGCACGCCGGGGCAGCGGTCCTGGCGGGCGCGCTCATCCGGCGCTGGGGACGTCACGACGCGGCAACTCCAATCCCTCGTGGAAACGATCGCGGCGCAAGTGTCCTGACTTCCGGATCGTCGCTTCGGCCCGCCTTCCCAGACGCATATGCGCCCAGTGGCCCGGATGGACCTGGCTCCCCGGTCACAGTGGCGAGGACCGCCCCGGAATCGCGCCGGAGTTCCTTGCGTCGCCGCGGGTCATCCTAGTTCCTTGGCGTCCCCGAGCGCGGCCTCGCCGCCCAGCGCCCGGACCGACGAGTACACCCATCCGCAAGTTCTGCGGTTTTCCCGGCGCCCGATCCGTGCCTGACGGCCGCCGGCGCCCGCCCCCGTGCCACCAGCACGAAGGCGGGTCACCGGCGACCGTCAGATCACGGCCGGGCATCCGGGAAAACCTCGCAGAACTTCCGGCCGGGTGCACTAGCGTTCGCGCCCGTGACCTGGCCTGTCGCCTCCGGCTCGCTGCTGCTCGGCTTCGCCGTCGCGCAGCTGACGGGCATCCGCCCGCTCGGCGGGATCGTGCTCGTCGCCGGCTGCGCCTGGTGCGCGCTGCGCTGGCTGCGCGGGGGCGGGCGGGGCGCGTACGCGCGCACCGCCGTGCTCGTCTGCCTCTACGTCGGCGGGTTCGTCGTCTCGCACCTCATCGCCGACACGCTCGGCGCCTGGCCGTCCGTGCTGCTCGTGGCGGCCGTCGTCGGCGCCGCCACGTATGCGCTCGCCGACAGCGCCCCGCCGCGCGTCAGTCCTGCCCGCGCTCGACCTTGACGCCCTCGAACGTCACGTCGACCGCCTCCTTGAAGCGGCAGCCGTTGATCTCGTCGTGGCGCATGAACGTCGGCGGGTCGATGTGCACCTTCAGCGTGTACTCGCCGTCGGCGGGCACCTTCCAGTTGCGCCCGTAGTGGTAGATCATCGGATGCCAGAGCAGCTCGTGCTCGTGCGTGCCGACCTCGTTGCCGTCGGGGTCGATCAGCGTCCCGGTGACCTTCAGGCTGGGGACGAAGCGCTCGTCTGACGCGTCGAGGACGGCGATCTCGACGTGCAGGTTCTCGTCGTCGGGGTCCTGCCAGCGCAGCTCGCCGTCCTCCCACATGTACATGCCCTCGGCCTCTTCGACGGCGTAGCCGACGATGTAGTCGCCGGCCTCCTGCGTGCCGCCGTCGTGGGCGACGTTCGCGACCATGTGGTCGAGCGCCTGGCGGTACATCGCGCCCTGCTTGCGGGCGAGCTCGAGCTGCTTGGCATCGGCTTCCGAGCTGGTCGGGTCCATCGGTGGCTGGTGTGTGCTCATGGCCGCCGGGTACCCCGACCGCGGGTCCTACACGCCGCCGCCGGTGATCCGCTCGAACGAACGCGCGTCGGTCGGCGCCTCGGTGCAGATCATGAGCGCGGCGGGCTGCGCCGCGAGCCCGAAGCGCTGCCAGGTGTCGTCCGGCCGGGCGGCGCGCAGGGCGAGCAGCCCGGCGAGGCCGGAGGCGCCGGTCTCGCCGCAGCGCAGGCCGTCCTCGAGCAGAAGCCGCACGGCCTCCTCGGCGTCGGCGTCCTCGATCGTGCAGAACGCCGTGATCCCGGCGGTCATGTCGGGCAGCGCGACCTGCGACGCCAGGCCGCAGTTCAGGCCGGCCATGATCGAGCGATGCGGGCCGGGCACGAGCACCGGCCGGCCGTCGCCGCTGCGCATGGCCTCCAGCACGCAGCCCGCGTCGGCGGGCTCGACGCCGACGATCACCCGCTGCCCGTCGGCGAGGGCGCGCACCGCCGCGCAGGCCAGCGCGCCGACGCCGATCTGGATCGGCAGGAGCGGCGGCGGGGCCTCGTCGCCGAGCTGCTCGGCGAGCTCCTCGAAGATCGTCGAGTAGCCGTCGGCGACCCAGCCCGGCACGTCCTCGTAGCCCGGCCACGAGGTGTCGGAGATGACGACGTGGTCGTCGTCGGCGAGCGACGCCGAGCGCTTGATCGCGTCGTCGTAGCTGCCGTCGACGACGTCGACGGTCGCGCCCTCGGCTGCGATCGCGTCGATGCGGGCCTGCGCGGCGTGCCGGGGGATGAGGATCCGCGCGCCGAGCCCCAGCAACCTCGCCATCCGGGCGACGGCGCGGCCGTGGTTGCCGTCGGTCGCGGCGAGCAGCGACAGCCCGTCGCGGCGGGGCAGGGCGGCGCGCAGCTCGTCGAACGTGGCGATCGGCTCGTCGCCCGACCCGAGCCGGCGGCTGAGCGCCCGGCACGTCGCCCACGAGGCGCCGAGCAGCTTGAACGAGGGCAGGCCCAAGCGCTCGGTCTCGAGCTTGACGACGAGCTGCTCGAGGCCGAGCGCGGCAGCGGCGCTCGGCGCCGTCGCGATCGCGCTGAGCGCGTAGCCGGGCATGCTGCGGTGAAAGCGCGCCGCGCGCGGGTCAGCCCGGCCGGGGACGGGTCCGGCGGCCGCGGAGTTGTCGAGGAAGTCCACGAGGCTCACGGGGTGGCCGGAGCCTAGTACACCCATCCGCAAGTTCTGCGGGTTTTCCCGGCGCCCGATCCGTGCCTGACGGCCGCCGGCGCCCGCCCCCGTGCCACCAGCACGAAGGCGGGTCACCGGCGACCGTCAGATCACGGCCGGGCATCCGGGAAAACCTCGCAGAACTTCCGGCCGGGTGTACTAGTGGACGCCGGCGGAGCGCTCGTTCATAGAGGGGAGGTGTCCGTTACGGCGAGTCCGATCAGACTTGAGGCAGCTCGGTTGCCGTGGTCCGCGGTCTGTGTAACGCTCGAAGGCGTTCGGCTCATCGGGAGGCCCGCGCCTCACGTGCGGAGCCTGGGCCGCCTGGACTTCGCCGGGCGGATGCGAGGGCCACGACCGTCAGCTGCACGACCGGTGCGGAGAGGAGTTCATCGATGGCGCTTGACACCCAACCATCGTCTCTCAAGGCACGTCCTGCCCCCGGATCGACCGGCCCGGCGGGGTACCGTGGGCGCGACGAACGTCGACGCCAGCCCGTGCGCGCCGCCGTGCGCCGGCGCTTCGACGAGGCGGCGCTGGCCGCCGCGATCCGCGAGCTGAGCACCCACCGCCACACCCGCGCGCCGGGCTGACCCGGCCCGCGCAGCCACCGCGACCCGCGCGGCGGCGTGTTAGGTTGCCCTTAGACGACGCTGCACGCCCAGTCGGTCTCCTTCGCCTACGGCCGGCACGAGGTCCTGCGGGGACTGGACTGCGAGCTGGCGGAGGGCTGCATCACCGCGATCGTCGGCGCCAACGCGAGCGGCAAGCCGACGCTGCTGCGCTCGATGGCGCGCCTGATGGAGCCGCAGTCGGGCAGCGTCCTGCTCGACGGCACGCCGATCGGCAAGCTCCCCACGCGCGAGGTGGCGCGCCGCGTCGGCTTCCTGCCGCAGGCGCCGATCGCGCCGGAGGGGCTGACCGTCGGCGATCTCGTGGCGCGCGGCCGCTACCCGCACCAGCGCCTCGGGCGCCCGCAGTCCGCGCACGACCGGGAGCGCATCGAGTGGGCGCTGTCCGCCACCGACACGGCCGCGCTGCGCGACCGCCCGCTCGACCAGCTCTCCGGCGGCCAGCGCCAGCGCGTCTGGATCGCGATGGTGCTCGCGCAGGACACCGGCGTGCTGCTGCTCGACGAGCCGACGACCTATCGGCCCGGCGCGCGCGGCACTGCTGGCGGTGGGCGCGGCGCTCGCCGCCGCGGCCGTCGCCGTGACCGGCGCGATCGCCTCGTCGGCCTGCTCGCCCCGCACGCCGCGCGGCTCATCGCCGGCGGCCCCGCCCGCCCGGTCACGCCGGTAGGCCGCGCCCGGCGCGACGACGAGCGCCCGCGCGCGGCCGGCACTGCGCACCGGCGCGACGGAGCGCAGCGCGATCCGGCCCCGGCACGCCGCGATACCGGCCGGGCAGGCGATGACGACGGCGACGCGCGGGCCCGTGCGCTTGAGCTTGGTCGACGCGACGCGCACCGCGGGCGCGCTGCTCGTGGCCGGCAGCGGGCGGTCGGCCTCGAGCGTCGCGAACGGCGGCGTGAGAGCGGGCGTGAGGCGCTTGAACGGCGGGACGGTGCTGCCGGGCTGGCAGTCCATGACGAAGCGCAGGTTGGCCAGCTTGGGCTTGACGAGGATGCTGCCGGCGACCGGCACGAGCTGGTCGTTGAGACCGACCGGCAGGCTGGGCAGCGAGCCGGCACCGGCCTGGGAGAAGCTCACCGGTCCGCTGCCGGTCGCAGCCCAGACGGTGTCGGGGATCGGGATCCGCACGACGATCGGCGTGCCCGAGACGAAGTTGCCGCCGGCGCCCATCTTGATCGTCGTCGACGCGGTCACCGCGAGCCCGCGCACCTGTGTCGCCGGCGTGGCGTTGGCCGCGGCGATCGCCAGCCGCACGCGCGACGGGATCGAGTCGTGCCCGGCCCGGAAGATCCCCAGGTCGTAGCCGGTCTTCGGCAGGGAGGGCGGCAGCGTCGCGGAGATGTACGTGCCCGAGAGCGTCACGGGCGCGCCCGCCGCGGCCGCGCGCGGCGAGCCGGCGCCGCCCAGCGTCACGAGCTGGTCGCGGGACTCAGCCGTTGACGCTGTACAGACAGGCGTTCGTCGTCGTGACCGTGGCCGCGCCCGCCGGCGCGGCGACCGCGAGCGCCAGCGCGAGCGCGAGCAGGCCGCCGGCCATCCCCGCGAGCGTCCGGACGTCGCGTCTCATCGCGTGCATTCCCCTCCAATTACCGATGACAGGCGCCCCAGGAGAGCAGCCACGGGCACCCCTGGTAGCATCCGTTAGGACACCCTAACAGACTTCACGGGAGTCCCTTGACACAACGTCGGTGCAATCGCGACACCTCGATTTCGGCCTCCGGCGAACCCTCCAGGATCCGTTCGCGCCCGCGTGCGCGAACTATCATCTGCGCCGTGGCGCACGCGCACGGGCACTCCGTCGAGGACTACCTCGAGGCGATCTACTTCCTGGTGTCCCCGATCGGCGAGTACCAGCCCGCGGAGGGCTCCCCGGCGAACGCCGCGCGGGTGGCCGAGATCCTCGGCGTCTCGCGTGCGGCGGTCGGCGAGATGCTCAAGCGGCTGGGCAGCGACGGGCTGCTGCGGCGCGACGGCGGACGCGAGCTCGTGTTCACCGACGAAGGCCGCGCGCGCGCCGAGCTGGTCGTCCGCAACCACCGCATCATCGAGCGCTTCCTGACCGACTTCCTCGGCTACAGCGCGGCGGGCGCCCACGAGCACGCCGACGCGCTGGGCGACGCCTTCACGGCGGACATGATCGAGCGCATGAACGAGCGGCTCGGCTTTCCCGACCGCTGCCCGCACGGATGGCCCATCTCGGTCGAGCAGGAGCGCACCGAGAACGTCGGCCTGCAGGCGCTGTCGGACCTCGTCACGGGAGATCGCTGCGAGATCATGCGGCTCGTCGAGCACGACGGCGACCTGCTGCACTGGTACTACGCGGAGGGCCTCGTCCCCGGCACCTCGCTCGAGGTCCGCGACGTCCAGCCCGCGGCCGGCCTCGTGAAGGTGGCGCTCGGCGACGGCGCGGACGCGTTTGACAGCGTCATCGCCGAGAAGGCTGCGCGCGGCCTGATCGTCCGCGTCAGCGCAGCCTGAACGACACCGACCGCTTGGGCGACTGCAGACCGGCGCCGTCGGTCGCCCGCACCCGCGCGCGGTAGCGCCCCGGCGCCAGCGCGCTGCCGCCGGGGCCGCGCCGCAGGACCACCACCCCCGCACCGGCCGGCCGCCGGACCGCCACGCGTCGCACGAGCCGCCAGCCGGCCGGCGCACGGCGCGCGGCGCTCGAGCGTGACGTGAACGCGCGCGGCTCCGACAGGCGCACCGCGACGCGCGCGCCGCGGGCCGCCGGCCCCGATCGCGCGGCGGCGCGCAGCCGCGGCGCCGTCGCGTCGGGCGGGGCGCCCGTGCCGTCGCAGGGCGCGACCGCGTCGCGCTCGCTCGGCGGCCCCGCTCGTGTACTCCAGGCGGCCGTAAACGTGCAGGCGACCTCCGCCGAGCCGCCGGCGGACGAGCTGCAGGCCGTGCGACGGACGTCCGCGCTCTACGTCGAGAGCTCGCAGACGATCTCGGCCGCGCCGTTCGCCTACACGCCGCCGCGGCTGCCCGACACGACGTGGACCGGCACCGGCGGCGACATCGCCTTCAGCCAGGCCGGCGCGGACGCGATCACCGCAGCCAAGGGCCAGCTGCCCGTCGGCGGCGGTGGCAGCGCCGTGACCGTGCGCGGCAGCGCGGTCGTCCAGGCCAACCTGCCCGGTGGCGCGAACCTCTCCATGGACTGCCAGCCGGGCGCGACCAACGTCACCCGGCCCGAGGCCGGGGCGGGGACGACGTTCAACCCGCTGATCGCAGGGCCGTTCGCCGCCGTGCAGGTGGCCGGCCAGGCGACGAACCCCGGCGGCACGCCCCCGCCGGGCAGCGGCGGACCGGGGGGATCGCCGGGCGCCGCCACCGTCGTCGCCGGGAGCGTCGCGTCCTCGACCCTGGCGGCGCAGGCCGGCAAGGTCCGCGCGCGCGTGCGCTGCGCGCCTGGGCGGCCCCGCCTGTGCGGGAACCGCCACCCTGCGCACGCGCTCGAAGGTCAAGCTCGGCACGCGCAGGGCCAAGCTCATCACGCTCGCTCGCAGCGTCAGATCCACGGTCGCCGCCGGCCAGGCCAAGACGCTCACGCTGACCCTCGGCCTAGGCGAGGCCGAGGCCGCGCGTCCGCGCGTCGATGCGCGCAGCAGCGTGATCTGATGCGTGCGGGTCGCCGTCGCGCCGGCGATGCGCGGTCCCGGCACCGTCGCCCTGAGCGTCAGCGCGAGCCGACCGCGCCGGTTCAGGGCGCGTCGCGCGACCGCGTCGAGCGTGACGGCGATCGTGAGCCTGCCGCTGGCGCCGGTCGTTCGCGTGAGCCGGCGCAGGCGTCGCGTGCCCGTCGGGATGCTCGGCATGCGCCGGCCGGCGGGCTCGCCGCCCGCGCTGCACGCCACGCCGCGCGACGCCGGGAAGCTCGCGTCGTGCGGCTCACCGGTCGCGACGTCGAACGTCACGGTTCACCCGAGCGCGATCGCGACGCCACTGCCGCCGCCGGCCGCGTTCCAGCGGTCCGGCGAGTCGCTTGCCGTGAAGCTCGCGGTGGTGGGATAGGCGGCGTGTGCGGCGGCGGCCGCCGCCGCCGTCGCGAACGCCACCGCCGCGAGCACGACGCCCGCGAGCCCGTGCGCCGCCGCGACCATGCTGCACTCCCAACGAGGGCGGCTCGCCAGTGCCGTGCCCGACCCATGCGCCCTATGTTAGGTGCCCCTTACAACGGGCGTCGCTCTTCCTGGACACAGCCGCGCGCTGACTGCGCGCTGCGCTAGTGGGTGTCCGCGCCGGAGCTGAGCTTCAGCGCGTGGGGCAGCATCGGCTCGAGCACGCCAAGGCACTCGCGAACCGCCTTCGGGTTGCCCGGCAGGTTGATGATCAGCGTGCGCCCGCGCGTGCCCGCGACCGCGCGCGAGAGCCACGCCAGGCGCTGGAACTGCGCGGTCTCGGCGCGCATCGCCTCGGCGATCCCGGGCGCCTCGCGGTCGATCACCGAGCGCGTCGCCTCGGGCGTGACGTCGCGCGGCGCCAGGCCGGTGCCGCCGGAGGTGAGCACGAGATCGGCGCCCTCGCAGAGCTCCACGATCGCCGCCGCGATCTGGTTCTGCTCGTCGGGCACGAGCAGCGTCGTGGCGATCTCGATGCCGATCTGCTCGAGCAGCTCGACCATCAGCGCGGTCGTCGTGTCCTCGCGCGTGCCGGCCGAGCGGGTGTCGGAGATCGTCAGGATCGCGGCCGTTAGCATCAGTCCGATGGACGTTACCGTGAGACTCTTCGCCAGCCTGCGCGAGCACGCCGGCGCCGGCACGCTGGCGCTGCAACTTGGCGACGGGGCCACCGTCGCCGACGCGATCGCCGCGCTGCGCAGCGGCGCGCTCGCCGGACTGCCCGAGAACGCGCCCTTCGTCGCCGCCGTGGCGCGCGAGTACGTCGAGCGCGACCATCCGTTGAGCGAGGGCGACGAGCTCGCCCTCGTGCCGCCGGTGAGCGGCGGCGCGGGCGCGAGCGTCGGCTCAGACCGGGTGCGCCTCGCCGAGATCACCGGCGCGCCGCTGGACGTCGAGGCCGTGCGGCGGCTGGTGGCCGACCCCTCGACGGGCGCGACGGTGGTGTTCTGCGGCACGACCCGCGAGGTGCCGAGCCTCGAGTACGAGGCCTACGTCGAGATGGCCGCGAAGAAGATCCGCGAGCTGGCCGAGGCCGTGGTGGCCGAGCACGGGCTCGCCGCGATCGCCTGCGCGCATCGCACGGGCACCGTCGAGCTGATGGAGCCGAGCATCTGCATCGCCGCGTCGGCCGCGCACCGGGCGGAGGCGTTCGAGGGCGCGCGGGCGCTGCTGGACGCGGTCAAGTCGCAGGCGCCGGTGTGGAAGAAGGAGCATCCGGAGGATGGGCCTCCGGAGTGGGTGACGGGGACGTTGCCGACGGTGTGAACGTGCGGGCCTGACGCGGCGACGCAGGTCAGCCGCGCGCTGGGTGGGGGGTGGCGGCGTTCGCCAGCCGCGCGCTGGGTCGGGCCGGCGGCGGCGTGGGGGACGGCGTCGCCGACGGCGCCGGACGTTCGGGTGCCCGCGCGCCTGGTCGAACCTATGTAATGCTCAGGCGCATGCGCTCCTCGCTGCCGAAGCTCGCCCTCCTCCTCGCCACCGTCCTGGCCCTCGGCATCGCCGGCTGCGGCTCCTCTGACGACGACGACCGCGGCGAGCTGCTGGTCTCCGCCGCCACGTCGCTGAAGAGCGCCTTCACGAGCTACGGCGAGCAGTTCGACGAGGCCGAGGCGCGGTTCTCCTTCGCCGGCTCCGATGAGCTCGCCGCGCAGATCCGCACGGGCGCCCAGCCCGACGTGTTCGCGTCGGCGAACACGAAGCTGCCCGATCAGCTCTTCGCCCAGGGCCTCGTCGAGCGCCCGCGGGTCTTCGCCGCCAACCGCCTCGTCCTCGCCGTCCCGGCCGACGACGCGAAGGTCGCCGGCCTCGACGACCTGAAGCAGCCGGGGGTGACGATCGCGATCGGCTCGGCCGGCGTGCCGATCGGGGCCTACACGCGCAAGGTGCTCGACCGGCTCGGCGCGGCGGACCGCAAGGCGATCCTCGCCAACGTGCGCTCCGAGGAGCCCGACGTCGGCGGCATCTCCGCGAAGCTCGGGCAGGGCGCCGCCGACGCGGGCTTTCTCTACGTCACCGATGTCGCCGCGACGAACGGCCGCCTGAACGCGATCGAGCTGCCCGACGCCCTGCAGCCGGAGGTCGCCTACGGCGTCGCGGTCGTCAAGGGCGCGCCCCACCGCGCGGCGGCGCAGGCGTTCGTCGACGGCCTGCTCGACGGCACCGGCCAGGCCGCGCTGAAGGCGGCGGGCTTCGCACCGCCGCCTGCGTAGCTACCGTGACGCCATGAGCGGCGCCGGCCCCAGCCCGCCCCGGCAGTGAAGCGCGGCCGCTGGTTCGCCCCGGCGCTCGTCCTCGCGCTGGCGGTCGCGCTGACGTTCCTCACGCTGCCCGTCGTCGCGATCTTCGTCCGCACCACGCCCGGCCACCTGATCGGCGCGCTCGACGACCCCGGCGTGCTCGACGCGCTGTGGCTGAGCCTGCGCGCGACCCTCGTCGCGCTCGCGATCGTCGTGCTCGTCGGCACGCCCGCGGCGTACCTGCTCGCGACGCGCACGTTCAAGGGTCATGCGCTGGTCGTGACGCTCGTCGAGCTGCCGCTCGTGCTTCCGCCGGCCGTGGCGGGCGTCGGCCTGCTCGCCGCGCTCGGGCCGGGCGGCATCGTCGGCCGGCACATCGCCGACGCCGGCGTGCGGCTGGCGTTCGAGACGGCGGGCGTCGTCGTCGCGCTCACGTTCGTGGCGGCACCGTTCTTCATCCGCGGCGCGCAGACCGCGTTCGCGGCCGTCGACCGCTCCTGGCTGGAGGCCTCGCGCACGCTCGGCGCGTCCGAGGCGCGCACGTTCATCCGCATCGCGCTGCCCGCCGCCGCGCCCGGCATGCTCGCCGGGCTGGCCCTCGCCTGGGGCCGCGCGGTCGGCGAGTTCGGTGCGACGCTGATCTTCGCGGGCTCCTTCCGCGGCCGCACGCAGACGGCGCCGCTGGCGATCTACGAGCGCCTGGGGACGGATTTCGACGCCGCGCTCGCCCTGTCGGCGGTGCTCGTGATCGTGTCCGGCACGCTGCTGCTGTCGGCGAAGCTGCTCGGCCGCGACGAGACGAGGGTGCTGCGTGCTGCGCGTTGAGGCCCGCACCACGCTCGGCGCGTCCGCGGCGAACGGCGGGTTCGCGCTCGATGCGATCCTCGAGGCCCCGGCCGGCACCTGCCTGGCGCTGGCCGGCCCGTCCGGCGCCGGCAAGAGCACGCTGCTGCGCATCGCCGCCGGACTGCTGCGCCCCGCCCACGGCCACGTCACCTGCGGCGACGAAATCTGGCTCGACACGGCCACCGACCGCGAGCTCGCGCCCGAGCAGCGCCGCTGCGGCTACGTGTTCCAGGACTACGCCCTGTTCGGGCACATGGCCGTCTGGCAGAACGTGGCCTACGGGCTGCGCGGGGGCAAGCGCCCCGACCGCCGCCGCCGCGCCGTCGGGCTGCTCGAGCGCTTCGGCATCCACGACCTCGCCGACGCGCGCCCGCGCACGCTCTCCGGCGGCGAGCGCCAGCGCGTCGCCCTCGCCCGCGCGCTCGCGACCGAGCCGCGCGCGCTGCTGCTCGACGAGCCGCTCTCCGCGCTCGACGCGCGCACCCGCGCGAGCGCCTCGCGAGAGCTCGCAGCGGTCCTGCGCGACAGCGGCGTCCCGGCGCTGCTCGTGACGCACGACTTCACCGAGGCGGCGGTGCTCGGCGACCGCGTCGCGGTCATCGACGGCGGCCGGATCGTGCAGCAGGGCACGGCGGGGGAGCTCGCCGCCTCACCCGCGTCGGCGTTCGTCGCGGACTTCACGGGCGCGGTCGTGCTGACCGGCATCGCCCACGCCGGCCCCGGCGACGTGACGATCGTGGAGCTCGACGGCGGCGGCGTCGCCACGAGCACCGACCGGCGCAGCGGCCCGGTCGCGCTGAGCGTGCACCCGTGGGAGATTGCGCTGGAGCCGGCCGGCGCGCACGTCGAGGGCTCGATGCAGAACCGCCTCGAGGCCGAGGTGCTCACGGTCACGCAGGTCGGCAACCGCGTGCGCGTCGGGCTCGCCGCGCCGCAGCCGCTCGTCGCGGAGATCACGACCGCGGCGCTCGGCGGGCTGCACCTCGCCCCCGGCGTGCGGGTCGCGGCGACCTGGAAGGCGACCGCGACCCGGCTCGTCAGCCTGTGACGCTCACTGATCTGACGTGGCCCACTCCAGCATGGCCGCAAAGCGCGTCCACGGCGCGAGCGCGGCGACGGCGACCGCGTCGTCGAACGTGTCGACGTCGCGCAACGGCGCCAGCAGCTCCGTGCGCAGTCCCAGCTCGCTCAGCCGTGCGTGCTGGGCGGCGCCGGTGTGCGGCGTGCTCATCGGCACGCCGTCGAACACGACCGGGTCCGGCGCGGACAGGCCGATCGCCCAGTAGCCGCCGTCCGGCGTCGGCCCGAGCACGGCGTCGACGTCCGGCTCGTCGAGGCGCTCCAGCGCGCCGGCGAGCTGCGCGCGGGTGAGCTGCGGGGTGTCCATGCCGACCACCAGCAGCGGCTCGCCGACGTCGCGCACCGCGTTGGCCAGCCGCTCGCCGAACGCCTCGCCGCGCTGGGCGATCACGTCGAACCCGTCCGGCAGCCACGGCCCCGGCGTCCCCTCGAGCACGAGCACGCGCCGCCCCGCGCCGGGCGTCCAGGCGACCGCCTGCAGCGTGTCGGAGAGGGCGGCCTCCGCAAGCGTGGCGGCCTGCGCGGGCTCCAGCGGCGGGCACAGCCGCGTCTTGCAGCGCCCCGCGACGGGGGCCTTGGCGATGACGACGAGCGCGGCAGGCATCGGTCGCGGACGCTAGCGCCGCCCGCCCGCCCGTGGCCGCCGGCCGCCGGCCGCGTCAGCGTCAGCGCAGCCGGCCTCGCGTCAAGCCGCCGGCGCCCACCGCCGACGATCCGCAGCCCCCTTGCGAATGCGGCGCAGCACGCGCCTGCCGAGGGTCGTCAGCCCGGACGCTCATGATCTTCGGCCCGGCGGCGAAGACGGGATGCGTGCCGGAGGCGAGGATGCGGCCACGCCCGTCGCGGACGCGCAGGAACACGAGCCCGGCCTCCGGCGCAGGGAGACGCTGCCGCGGGTGGCCGCGGTGTGCGCGCGCTGGCGACGGACCTGCGCAGTCGCCCGCGCCGGCGACTGCGCCCCGCCGAACGACCGGTCGAGCGTCAGCGTCAGTGTGAACGCGGCGGCGGCGAAAAACGGGGCGCTGCAGCCGCTGCGCTCCCCCGTCGACGCGTAGATGCTCGGGCCGCCGATGGCCAGGAACGAGCCGTCGTCGCGGCGCACCAGCGTGCCCTGAACGCGTTTGCCTGGCCGACCCGCCGTGCGCGAGGGGCGCCACGCTGCCACCGCCGAACGGGGTGGCGAGCGTTGTCGCGCTCGCGAGCGTGCCGGCGGCGGTCCGGCGCTCGACGGTGATGGGGGAGGACCTTGCCGCCCTCCAGCAGGCCGCCGCCGTCAAGGGTGGCGACGACGTTCTCCACGATCCGGTTGAACGTGACGGTGCCGTTCGCACCGAACGTCGCGTCGGGCGAGCCGGCCGCGGTGTCGCCCGTCATGGCGTAGCGGCCGAACAGGTCGAGCGTGCCGTTCTCCCGCGCCGAGTCGCCCGAGCACCTCGAGCGCGGTCGACTTGCCTGACTCGCCGAGCTGGCCCAGCCCGCCGGTGGCCAGCGCGTCGCTCCAGGCTGCGGGCGTCGGTGCGGAGACGGGCACCGGCGAACCGCCGTTGAAGGCAGGATCGGGCGTGCCGAGCGCGGTCGGGCCGACGAGCGAACGCTGGCTGGTGGTGGCCGGGCAACTGCGTGGCCTGGCCGAGCACGACGATCGAGCCGTCGGCCGCGACGGCCATCGGCGTGCCCCCGGACGGGGTCCCGAGGCCCAACGCGACGGCGCCGTTGGCGCCAGAGCTCGGGTCGGGCGCCCCGCTCGCCAGCACTCGCATGAGGACGAGCCGCAGTGGCGAGAACGTCGGCCCTCTCGCGGATCGGGTCCGCGATCAGCAGCCTGCCGTCGCCGAGGGGCACGGCCTGGCCGACGCGCATCACCCGGCCGATGGCGGGGATCGCCGCGACGGCGCCGGTGCCGAACGTGGGATTGCGCGAGCCGTCGCGCAGGAGCTTCAGCGCGAACGCCGTCCGCGTCGCCTCGTCGTGGAGGAACGTCAGCACGCTGCCGCCCGGCAAGCGCGACGCCGGCGGGGCGGGGCTGCGGAGCCGGTGTTCGAGGCGAAGCCCAGGCACCCCGCGGGAAGGCGATGCGACCGGGCGCCGTCGCCGCCGAGGCGGGGGGCCACGGCGATGCTGAGCGCGGTCAGGACGGCCAGGCCGAGTGAGCGGGGTCATACCTGACGTGACGCTTCGCGCAGGTGAACGATGCGGTGTGAATTGGAGTGAAACGCCGCGCCACGCCGGGCACTGCGTCATCGGTCCACCCGCGCGTGGCATCCTCTGGTGCGTGTCCCGAACCGGCCTGACGCTCGCCTGCCTCGCGACGGTCGCCGCGCTGGCCGCGTGCGGATCGGACGAGGGCCAGGCCGAGAGCACGGCCGCCGCGGCGCCGCCGGCCCCGCCCGCGCCGGCCGCCGAGACGACGCAGGCCAAGCCGTCCGCGGCCGACGGCGTGAAGCTCGTCGGCGTCGGCACGTTCGACACCCCGGTCTACGTCACCGCGCCACCCGGCGACACCCGGCGGATCTTCGTCGTCGAGCAGGGCGGCACGATCCGCGTGATCACGGGCGCCAAGCGCCGCGCGCGTCCCTTCCTCGACATCCGCGGCAAGGTGATCAACGGCGGCGAGCAGGGCCTGCTGTCGGTCGCGTTCGCGCCGGACTACGCCAAGACGCGGCGCTTCTACGTCAACTACACCGATCGCGCCGGCACGCAGAGCGTCGTCGAGTACCGCCGCTCGGCATCCAGCCGCGACCGCGCCGACGCCGGCAGCGCGCGGCTCCTGCTGCGCTACGACGACGAGGAGTCCAACCACAACGGCGGCCTCGTCGCGTTCGGCCCGGACAAGATGCTCTACATCGGCACCGGTGACGGCGGCGGCGCCAACGACCAGCACGGCGAGCGCGGCAACGCCCAGAACCTCGGCAGCCTGCTCGGCAAGCTGCTGCGCATCGACCCGCGCCGCTCGGGCGGGCGCGCCTACCGGGTGCCGCCGAGCAACCCCTTCGTCGGCCGTTCCGGCGCGCGCGGCGAGATCTACTCCTACGGGCTGCGCAACCCGTGGCGCTTCTCGTTCGACCGCCGGACCGGCGACCTCACGATCGGCGACGTCGGCCAGAACGCCGTCGAGGAGATCGACTTCGCGAAGAAGGGCGCGGCGCGCGGGGCGAACTACGGCTGGCGGCCGTTCGAGGGCACGCGGCGAAACGTCCAGGAGCCCGCGCCGGACGCGGTCGCGCCGGTCATCGAGCTCTCGCACGGCGACGGCAACTGCTCGATCACGGGCGGCTACGTCGTGCGCGACGCGGGCGTCCCGGCGCTGCTGGGCCGCTACGTCTACGGCGACTTCTGCGACGGCCGGCTGCGCTCGGCGACGCTCTCGGCCGGCTCGGCGCAGGGCGATCGCGCGATCCCCGGCCTCGCGAAGGTCGAGCAGCTCTCCTCCTTCGGCGAGGACGCGCGCGGGCGCGTCTACGTCACGTCGCTGAGCGGGCCGGTCTACCGGCTCGCGGCCGGCTGAGCCCGCGGCGTCCCGCATAGGCTTGCGGGCCATGACCCTGGAGCGCTTCGACGTCGCGCTCGTGCACGCCGACAACCCCGGGCCGTTCACGCTGACCGGCACGAACACGTGGATCGTCGGGCGCGACCCCTGCTGGATCGTCGACCCGGGCCCGCTGCTCGACGAGCACGTCGCGGCGGTGCTCGCCGAGGCGGCGCGGCGCGGCGGCGCGGGCGGCATCGCGATCACGCACGACCACGCCGACCACGCGGGCGCGGCCGGCGCCGTCCGCGACGGGGCCGGTGGCGTCCTTGTCGGCGCGGCGCGCTGGGAGGGGGCGGACGTCGCGCTGGGCGACGGCGACGCCTTCGGTCCGCTGGAGGTCGTCGCCACGCCGGGCCACGCGACCGACCACCTCGCGTTCGTGCACGGTGGCGCGGTCTGCTTCACCGGCGACGCGGTGCTCGCGCAGAGCAGCGTCTTCGTCGCGCCCGACCCCGGGGCGCTGCGCGGCTACCTCGCCGCGCTGCGGCGCCTGCGCGCGATGGACCTCGAGCTGCTGTGCACCGGGCACGGCCCGCCGGTCACCGATCCGGCGGCGTTGCTCGACCGCTACCTGGCCCACCGCGCCGATCGCGAGCGGCGCCTGGTCGCCGCGCTCGACGACGGTCTGCGCACGGTCGACGAGCTGCTCGACCGCGTCTGGAACGACGCGCCCGCGAGCCTGCGCCTCGCCGCCACCGCCACGCTGGCGGCGCATCTGGGCAAGCTCGAGGAGGAGGGGCGGCTGCCGGCCGGCGTGGAGCGTGTGCGATGGCCGCCCGCCGGCGGGTTGCGCCCGGTGGTGTGACCGCAACCGGCATGCACAACTGCCGGATCGACGATGGCGTCAGATCGGTCCGTCAGTTCTGTACGCATCGCGTGCACAACTGCCGCCGCGATCACGCAGTGACCTTCGTCCGGCAGTTGTGCACCCTCGGGCGCGGCCGGCAGACGGTGAACGGGCTCGTGAGCCAACCGCGCATGAACGAGCGACACATCGACGACCGCTCCGCGCTCACCAGTCGCTCGTTCACGCATGCCATGAACGAGCGACACCTCGCTGCCCAGACCGCATCCATCCGTCGCTGGTTCATGCGACCGCAACCACTCGCCGCTACCCCGTAAGACCGCCGGCCCGGAACACCCGCAGACACAACCGCAGCTGACACGCTCCTCAATGCTGCCGTTCGCCGGCGCAACCGCCCACGCGGCGCGAGAGCGCACCAACGCAACGCACACACCGCCGCAACTGACACGCTCCTCAGCGCCGCCGCTCGCCCGGCGCAACCGCCCACGCGCCGCGAAGCGCACCAACGCAACGCATACACCGCCGCAGCCGCGGCTGACACGCTCCTCAGCGCCGCCGCTCGCCGGCGCAACCGCCCACGCGCCGCGAAGCGCACCAACGCAACGCATACACCGCCGCAGCCGCAACTGACACGCTCCTCAGCGCCGCCGCTCGCCGGCACAACCGCCCACGCCGCGCGAGAGCGCACCAACGCAACACAGCGGTAGCCGCAGCCGCGCCGAAACGCTCCGCAGCGCCGCCGGCCGCCGCCGCAACCGCCGACGCGGCGCGAGAGCGCACAGCCCAGCCGCGCCACGAACCGGGCAACGTCACCCACCCTCGCCCCGCGCTACTCCCCCTCAGCCTCCGCCAGCCGCGCCCGCGCCAGCACCATCGCCGCATCCAGCGGCGAGACCGCGCGCGCCGCCGCGTCGTCGAAGATCCGCTCGAGCGTCGCGCCGATCCCGCGCACGCGCTCGCCGGCCCGGCGCGGGTCGTAGCCACCGTCCTCGAGCTCGACGGAGATGTTGATGACCCCGCCCGCGTTCGCGACGAAGTCCGGCGCCCACAGCACCCCGCGATCGACCAGCAACCCAGCGATCTCGTCGCCCGCGAGCTGGTTGTTCGCCGCGCCCGCGACGATCGGCGCGCCGATGCGCAGCACGCTCTCGTGATCGAGCAGCCCGCCGAGCGCGCACGGCACGAACACGTCCACCGGCGCCGCCAGCGCGTCCGCGGGCTCCACCCAGCGCGCGCTCAGGCTGTCGGCCAGCGCGCGCTTGCGCGGGTCGATGTCCGAGACGAGCAGGGTCGCGCCGGCCTCCGCGCAGGCCGTCGCGACGCGGCCGCCGACGTTGCCCAGCCCGGAGATCGCGATCGTCCGGCCCGCCAGCGAGGCCGTCCCGAAGACGCGCTCGCAGCAGACCCCGATCGCGGCCTGCACGCCGAGCGCCGTCCACGGGCTCGGGTCGCCGGAGCCGCCGAGCCGCCGCGCGAGCCCGCTCACGTGCCCCGTCGACAGCGAGATCGTCTCCATGTCGCGCGAGGACGTGCCGACGTCCTCGGCCGTGACGTAGCTGCCGCCCAGCGACTCGACCGTCTCGCCGAAGTCCAGCAGCGCGTCCGTGCGCCAGTCGCGCTCGCCGGCGGCCGCGGGATCGGGGGCCATGATCACGCCCTTGCCGCCGCCGAGCGGCAGCCCGGCCACGGCGGACTTGAACGTCATCGCCCGCGACAGGCGCAGCGCATCGCGCACCGCGGCGCGCGAGTCGTCGTAGTGCCACAGGCGACAGCCGCCGAGCGAGGGCCCGCGCGCGGTCGAGTGCACGGCGACGATCGTGAAGCAGCCCGAGCGCCGGCCGCGGCGCACGAGCAGCGTCTCGTGGTCGAGGGTTGCCAGGTAGCGGTCGATGCGTACGAGGCTACTTCGGCGCTGCCGGCGACTTCTCGGCCGCCGAGGCCGCCGCCGCCGACGGATCGGCCGCCGTCTGCGCGTCGCCGGGGCCGGCCGCGCCCGCGCCCGCGGACGCGCTCGGCGCGGTGCCGCCAACGCTCGTCGCCGGCACCGTGGGCGGACCGGAGCCTCCCGCGGGCAGCTCGCTGCGCGGCGTCAGGCCGTCGACGCCGTGGCCGAATCCGCTCTCCTCGTCGGGCGCGGCCGATCCACCGGTCACGGCGTCGGCCCGATCGGCGCTCACCGGCGTCTGCGGCGCGGCCTCCGCGGCGCGCGTCGGAGAGGTCGTGTTGCGCGCGATCTCCGCGGTCGCCGAGCCGCCGCCGCCGGCCATGGCTGCCGCACGGCGCTTGGCGTCAGCCGCCCGCGAGCCGGCGGTGCTGCCGAGCCGCGCCGCCGCGCTGCCCGTCCGGTGCGCGGGGATCGCGGCCGCGGCAGCCACGGGCGCCTTCGCGGCCGCCGCGCCGGCGCTGCCACCACTCCCGCGCTTCACCGGCTCGATGATGTGCGTCACCTCGGCGGCGCCGCCCGCGGCGAGCGCCGCGCAGCAGACCACCGCGGTCACCTTCGCCGCCGTCCCGCCGCCGGCGACCACGATCGCTCCGCCGCCGGCGGCCGCGCCGCTCGAGGCCGCGCCACCGCCGGCCGCGCCGCCGAGGCCGAGCAGCTTGAGCGCTGCGGCCAGGGGCCCGGGGCCGGGTGACAGTGCTCCCAGCCCCTCGCGCACGCCGCGCAGCTGGGTGCGGTAGGCGCTGCAGCCGGGGCAGTCGCGCATGTGCTTGCGCGCGCGGCCGCTCGCGCGCACGCCGCGGTCGAAGGCGTCCGCGAGGTCGCCGCGGATCTCCACGCACGCGGTGTCGCGCGCCTCGACCGCCTCGACGAGGCCGATCCGCGCGCGGACGAGCAACGACTTGACCGCCTGCAGCGACACGCCGAGCGCCTCGCTGAGCTCGACGTAGCTGAGCCCGTCCATCTCGCGCATGAGCAGCGCCGAGCGCTGCTGCTCGGGCAGCCGGCGAACGTCCTCGATCAGCCGGCGCAGGTCCTCGCGGCGCTCGGCCTCGATCGTCGGGTCGTGCACCGGCCGGCGCGAGGTCTCGAAGAGGTCGATCGCGGGCGGCACCGGCTTGCGCAGGTGGTCGATGCAGCGGTTGTGCGCCACGCGGTACAGCCAGGCGCGCAGGGAGACGGGGCGGTCGCTGACGCGCAGCGAGGAGTAGGCGCGCAGGAAGACGTCCTGCAGCGCGTCCTCCGCATCCTGGCGCGAGCCGCCCAGCATCTGGCGCGCGTAGATGAAGAGGCGCTGGCGGTAGCGGTCGTGGATGACGCTGAAGGCGGCGTCGTTGCCGGCGCGGAAGAGAGCTACGAGCTGCTCGTCCGAGCGCAGCCGCAGCAACGGCGCCGTGACCGAGATCCGGTTGAGTGCGGCGGGTGCTCTGAGCGCTCCGGCCTCCATGTACGTATCCCGGTGAACTGTAACCGTCCAACAGGGCGGAAGTTGTGAACCCACCTGCCCTGTGTCGCCGTGTCACACGTCAGCGTGGCTGCGCAGCGACGCGGCGAGGACGATGAGCAGGATGCCGGCGCTCTCGACGGCGCCGGGCACCTGGCCGAGGACGATCGCGCCGATGACGGTCGCCGTCGCCGGCAGCAGCGCGAGCAGCAGCGCGAAGCGGGCGCGCGGCAGGCGCCGCATCGCCACCTGCTCGAGGCCGTAGGGCACGACGCTCGACGCCACGCCGACCGCCAGGCAGGCTGCGAGCAGGAGCGGGTCGACGAGCGCCGGCACCGCGCTGGACACGAGAAACGGCGCGAGCCCGAGGGCGCCGATCGCCATCGCGAGCGCGAGCCCGTCCTGCCCGCGCAGCTGCGCGTCGGCGGCCACGCGATGGCCGAGGACGATGTAGGCCGCCCACATCACGCCCGCGGCGACGGCGAGCGCGAAGCCTCCCGGGCTGCCCGTCAGGTGCACGTCGGCGAGCGCCAGCACCCCCGCCACGGCAAGCACGAGGGCGAGCGTGTCGCGCCGCGTCCGCGAGCCGAGCGCGGCGACCGCGATCGGGCCGACGAACTCGATCGCCACGGCGGTGCCCAGCGGGAGCCGGTCGATCGCCAGGTAGAAGGCGAGGTTCATCAGCGCCAGCGCGATCCCGAAGGCCGCGGTCAGCCGCAACCGCGCCGCGGTCCAGCGCGTCTGCCACGGCCGCCGCCACGCGACGAGCACGGCGGCCGCCGCGACGACCCGCAGCCACGCCACGCCGGCCGCCGGGACCGAGGCGAAGAGCAGGACGGCGAGCGCGGCGCCGACGTACTGCGAGATCGCGCCGAGGACGAACAGCGCCTGCGGCGGGAGCCGGTCGGCGACGCCGGCGGCGGGCGCGGGGGCGGGCTCGGGAACAGGCCGCGGCATGGGGGCAGGCTAGGCCGTTGCCAACGCGGGGAAGAGACGACCCTGCCGAGTTGCGGTCTCGAGCGTCTCCGTAGCGCAGTTAGACTCGTCGCATGGTGGGACGAACCGCTGCAGCGGACGAGATCAAGGAGATCGCCGGCAAGCTGAAGGAGCGCGAGTACGGATCGATTCGTGTTCTCGAGGTCGACGGGGAGCTGACGACCGACCAGGACGGCGACGCCGTTCTCCGGCTTCGAATGACCCTCTCGGACCCCCCTGCGGGGCATGGCACCTGGCCGCTGGACGATGTCGACGCACTCCAGCAGGAAGCGCAGCGTCCTGTCGGAGAGGCTGACGTCGAGCTGCCGTTCGTCGTCGCAGAGCTCTACCCGCAAAGCCCCGACTCTGAGGAGGACAGCGGCGACGGATCGGCAGACGACCTGTCCCGTGCGCTTGACGCCGATCCAGAACCGTGAGCGACCCGATCCGCACCAGCGCCTGATTGTCCAGGCCCAGGTGCTGGCGGGGTACCGCGCCGGCCGTGGGCGGCCCTCGCCGACCGACCACCGCCGCGCGGTCTCGACCGCCTACTACGCGCTGTTTCACAGCATCATCGCAGCGGCGGTCCTCCGGGTCCTGCCCACGGATGTCGCCGGTGACGAGGACCGCCTCCGGGCAGCTCGGTGGATACAGCACGCCGACATCAAGTAGGCGCCCACCTGGGTGGTCCAGTGCGCGTCGGTGACGGCCCCGACCAGCACCCCACCGAACAAGACGGGCGCCGAGCATGGCGTCTGGGAGCTCTTCTCGCGGCCGGTTCCCGGCGGACGGCGGGTTGGCGACGTTCCGAGCCACCTGCGTCGTATCGCCAGCGCTTTCGCGGATCTCCAGGACGCTCGCCACGCAGCAGACTACGACCACCTGCGTGACGTTCCGAAGTCCACGGCTCAGAGGCCTGTCAACGCCGCTGCAAACGCCCTCGAGTTGCTGGCGGCGAACGCTGCTGGCAAGCACGTACAACGGTTCTGGCGCTCGTCGTCTTTCGCAGTCGTCGGCTGCAGTGACGCGCCAGGTCGCGTAGTGGCTCGCACGGGCCGCCCCCGTCGCGTTCCCACCTCCTCCACACGATCTCCACAGGATCTCCATCCGCCCGCCCGCCCCGCGACCTAGCATGCGCGGCATGGTCGAGGCGACGCCGGCGGCGACGGTCGTCATCGTGGAGGACGAGCCCGCGATCGCCGACGCGCTCGCGGCCCGCCTGCGCGCCGAGGGCTTTGCCGTCGAGGTCGCCCACGACGGCCTGCGCGGCGTCGAGCTATGCGACCGGATCGGCCCCGACCTCGTCGTGCTCGACGTCATGCTGCCGGGCATCGACGGCCACGAGGTCTGCCGCCGCATCCAGCGCGAGCGCCCCGTCCCCGTGCTCATGCTCACCGCGCTGGACGCGGAGACCGACCTGCTCGTCGGCCTCGGCGTCGGCGCCGACGACTACATGACCAAGCCCTTCAGCCAGCGCGAGTTCGTCGCGCGGGTGCGGGCGCTGCTGCGCCGCGTGCAGCGCGCGGCGGAGCAGCCGGCGACGCCGACGATCGTCGCCGGCCCGGTCACGATCGATCCCGCGCGCCGCGAGGCCCGCCGCGACGGGCGCCTCGTGCACCTCACGCCGACGGAGTTCGACCTCGTGCACCGCCTCGCCCAGCGGCCCGGCATCGTCTTCAGCCGCGAGCAGCTGCTCGAGGAGGTCTGGGGCTACGCCGACGGGACGACCGGCGCGCGCACGGTCGACTCGCACGTCGCCGCGGTGCGGCGCAAGCTCGGCGCCGACGTGCTGCGCACCGTGCAGGGCATCGGCTACGCATTCGGAGCGCAGGCGCCATGAGGCCGCTGCAGTCGCTGCCGTCGCTGAAGCTCAAGCTCGGCATCGTCATCGTGGCGGCGGTCTGGGTGACGGCGGTGGCGACGCTCGTCGCCGTGCGCTGGCTCGGCCTGCCGTCGATCGTCGGGGCCGGCGCGGGGATCGCGCTCGCGCTGGCGTGCGTGCAGCTGCTCGCGCGCGGCACGACGAAGCCGCTGCGCGAGATGGCCGCCGTCGCGACGGCGATGGCGCGCGGCGAGCACGGCCGCCAGGTCACCGTGACCTCCAACGACGAGGTCGGCGAGCTCGCGCGCGCGTTCAACCGGATGACGAACGAGCTGGCCGAGACCGACCGCCTGCGGCGCGACCTCGTCGCCAACGTGTCGCACGAGCTGCGCACGCCGCTCGGCGCCTTGCAGGCCGTGCTCGAGAACGTCGTCGACGGCGTCAGCGAGCCGGACCCCGAGACGCTGCGCACCATGCTCGCGCAGACGCGCCGGCTCGGGAGGCTCGTCACCCAGCTGCTCGACCTCTCGCGGCTGGAGTCCGGCGAGCAGCCGTTCGACATCCGCCCGTTCGCGATCGGCGACCTCATGGAGGGCGCCGCCCGCGAGGCGCGCCTGCACGCCCCCGACGACGTCGTCTTCTCGATCGAGGCGCCTGCGGAGCTGTTCGTCAACGGCGATGCTGAGCGCGTCCACCAGGTCGTCATGAACCTCGTCGAGAACGCGGTGCGCTACTCACCGCGACCGGGCCACGTGGCGCTGCGCGCGCGGGGCGTCGACGGCCAGGTCGTGCTGGAGGTCGACGACGAGGGCCCGGGCATCGCCGACGAGGATCTCGAGCGCGTCTTCGAGCGCTTCTACCGCGGTGACGGCCGCGAGCACGCGGCCCCGGGCGCCGGCCGCGGCGGGGCCGGCCTCGGCCTCGCGATCGCGCGCTGGATCGTCGACCTGCACGGCGGCACGATCCGCGCCGAGCGGCGCGAGCCGCACGGCAGCCACATGGTCGTCACGCTGCCGCGGGCGCGCGCGTGAGCCGGGCCGCGGGCGGCAACGGCCGCCCGCCCGGTCCGTCTGTCGCCGCCCGAACGCCGGTCAGCTGCGCAGCCTGATCGTCCCGTGTCCCGCCGGGCCGGAGGGCTCGGGCGCGGGCGGCGGCGGCTCGGCGGCCGCGGCCGGGGCCGGGGCCGGGTTGGCCGTGCGCCCCTTCAGGCGGATCGTGCCGTGTCCGACGGCGCCCGTAGGGCTTGGCGGCGGCGAAGCGGCCGCCGGCGCGGCGGGAGCAGAACGTCCGCGCAGGCGGATCGTCCCGTGGCCGACGGAGCTGGGAGTGGCGGTGGTAGACATGTCTTCCCCCTGGGTTGCTGCGTGCAGCCGGGTTGACGTGAAAGCGGGGGGTGCCAGCCGTGGCGCACAGTGACAGAGGCCGGCTTTCCTCTCTCACGCCTCGCGTGCCGTGCAGGGCCGGGTCAGTCTACGGCCGGGCGACCGGTGATTGGAAGTCCGAACGGCGGAATTTTCGGTCAGTTTTCCGCAGCCGACTTCGTCGCTGGCCCGTGGCCGATGAAATACCGGTTTATGGTGTGTCTTATAGGCAGGGGTATTTCCTCCTAGGAGGCGGTGCCGACGGCAGCTGGCCCGTCGCCGGACGGCCCGGGGCGGGTCGGGCCGGGCGCGGCAGGGCGTGACGTACGCTGACGAGCATGAGAGCCGGCCTCGCGCTGATTGCCGCCGCGTCGCTGGCGGTGGCCGGCTGCGGGGAGGAACGGGGGCGCGCGGGGCGCACCGTACCCGAGCGCGTCGGCACCGTTCCCGCGCCCGATCCGCGGGCGGTGGCGATCGCCTCGGTGTCGCTCGTCGAGTACGCGCTCGAGGCCGGCGAGCCACGCGTGGGGCGGGCCGGCGTCGTCGCGTTCGAGGCCACGAACGACGGCGTCATGCGCCACGCGCTGGCGGTCGACGCGCCGGCCGGACAGGTGCGCACCCGCGCGCTGCGCCCGGGCGAGCGCGCGGTGATGTCGATCCGCCTGCCGCCCGGCACCTACAAGTGGTACTGCCCGATCGCCGACCACGAGGCGCGCGGGATGGTCGGCCGGCTGCGCGTGGCCGAATGACCGCGACTCAGGCGTCGTCGTAGCCCGGCTCGCCGGGCATCAGCACGCGCGGCTCGTCGTCGCCTTGGAGCACCACGCGCGGCAGCACCGCGACGATCTCCCGTCCGCGGGCGTGCTCGATAAGGTCGTCAACGGTCGCGAACGCCGCCAGCTCCTCGAGGTGGCGCAGGGTGGGCAGGACGAGGGGGAGCGCCTCGCGCGCGTAGTCCGCGAGCGCGGCGCGCGGCGCCGTCCAGCGCAGGTCGACGCACTCCTCGCCGTCGACCCGCGGCCGCGCGCCCGCCGGCACGCGCGCGACGTAGAAGCGCGTGTCGAAGCGGATCTTGATCAGCTCGGGGGTGATCCAGCGGCTGTACGCGACGAGCGCCTCGGGTTCGAGGTTCGTCACGCCGGCCTCCTCGGCGAGCTCGCGCACGGCGGCCGTGCGGTGGTCCTCACCGCGGTCGACGGCCCCGCCCGGAAACACCCAGAAGCCGCCCATGAAGCGCGCCGCCGGGTTGCGCCGGACGAGCAGCAGCTCCAGGCCGCGCTCGCCGTCGCGGACGAGGATCAGCGAGGCCGACTGCCGCGGCGGCGTCGGCTCTCCCTCCCGGCGCAGGCGCTCGCGGGTCGTCGGACGCTTCATGTCGCGAAGGTATAGCTACCCTCCAACCCATGACGACCGAGACCGCCACCACGCGCTGGATCTGCGAATCCTGCGGCTTCATCTACGACCCCGAAGAGGGCGACCCCGACGGCGGCATCCCGCCCGGAACCGCGTTCGCGGACATCCCCGACACGTGGTTCTGCCCGGTCTGCGGCGCGCGCAAGAAGGACTTCACGCCCTACGAGGACTAGCGAGGACCGCGTCGGGGCGGCGTCCCTGCCGGCGCATGAGGTAGCGCGCCAGCAGCGCCGCGGCGAGCAGGGCGATTCCGAGCGCCGGCCACTGCAGACTCGGACCCGCGGACTCGCTCGGGGCGGGCCCGGCGCCGCGCGCTGTGGCCGCCGCCGCGACCGCGGCGACCGCCGACCGGCCCGTGCGAACCCGGAAGGTCTGGGTCTCGACGGTGGCGACGAGCGCGTCCTTGCGGCGCACGTCCAGCCGCGCGCCGCGGCCGGCGACGGCGAGCCGCAGGTCGTAGGCGTTCGTGCCGGCCGCAAACGCGGGGCCCTCGAGGTCGATGCAGACCGCTTTGCGGTCGCGGGTGTCGAGGGCGTGGATGAACGGGTGCTTGCCGGCGCCGTCGTAGAGCGTGTACGCCCAGCGGCCGTCGGGACTGGACACACGGGTCACGGGGAATCCGTTCATCGCGTCGGGCGGCTCGCGCGGATCGACGACCGCCCGGGGGTCGAGGCGGTTGCGCGCGAGGTCATACACGCGCACGCGGTACTTCGTGGGGTCCTGCGGCGAGAGGTAGTTGATGAGAAACAGCGACCGGCCGTCGGGCGACAGCGCGTCGTAGCTGAAGTCGCCCGGCAGGCGCACGATCCGGCGCAGCCGCAGACGCGGCGTCGTGCGCATCACGGCGAAGGTCGTCTCCTGGCGCGGAAAGCGAGCGCGCGGGCGGATGAGCACGAGGGTGCGTCCGTCGGCTGAGACGCCGCCGGCCGTCGAGTCGTAGGCGACGAGCGGGATGCCGAAGCGCCCGCGCAGGTCGACGCGGCTGGTCACCACGCCGCCGGCCCGCTGCGCCAGCACAGCGGTGCGGTCACCGAGCGTGACGCTCAGATAGCGGCTGGAGCGGTCGTGTGAGAGCACGCCGCCGGCGCTCTCCTCGACGGGCAGCGGCAGGCCGTCGGCGGCTGCGGTGGCGGTCGGGGCGACGAGCGCTACCGCCGCGATCAGGGCGCCGGCGCGGACGCGGGCGCGGGACGTTCGGGCGGGGGACATACCACCCATACGCGGCTGGATCGAGGAGCGGTCCCGTGCCTCGGCCGCTCGACGTGGGCCGGGGCGCCCCACCGGACCGATCGCCGGCGGTGATCGCCTGGCGCGCCGACCGTGGCTGCTCTCGCTCACATACCTGATAACGCGATGCTGTCAACCGCCGCGAGCCCTGAGACATGCCTCAAGTCAAGGTTCACTGTCACAGTCCTTGAAGGCCAGTGCGTCGCCGGTCACACTTGTATGCGACGAACCTAACGCGGGCCACTTGGCTGGTCCGGCCGTCCGAGCGCGGCCTCTTGCCGCCAGCCCGGCGCAAGCGACCCATGAGGCCGCTCTTCGCGGGCAGCGGCAGCGGCGGCGCCGGCGACGCCGCTGCACGGCTCGCCGGGGAAGGCTTCGCCGAACGCATGTTCGAAGACTCGACCGATCGGCTCCTGGACCGCAGCCGGCATCACGTCGGCGTTGAGCATGATGGCGACCTGGCGCTTGGCGTCCTCGCTGTTGAGGACGATGTTGGAGAAGCCCGGAATGCTCCCGCTGTGGCCGTACAGCGGGCCGCACGGACCGTCGAGAACCTCAAGGCCGAGGCCGTAGCCATAGCCGGGCTCGATCTCTATCGGAGTCGTCATCTCGGCCAGCAACTCGGCCGGGAGCAGCCGGCCACCGAGCAGGCCGCGGAAGAACGCCGCGAGGTCATCGACGTTGGAAACGATGTTTCCGGCCGCCCATGCGAGCGATGGGTTGTAGTCGGTGATGTCGAACAACGTGCCCTCGATCGGGTTCAGATCGGCATCGAACTGCAGCGAGTAGCCCCGCGTATGCGGACCGACGAGGAACGGGAACTCCGTCGGCATCGAGGTGTCGCGCAGCCCGAGCGGCCGGAAGATCCGCCGGTCGAGCTCGCGCCCGAGCCGGTTGCGGGCCGCCCGCTCGATGATCAGGCCGGCGAGCACGTAGCCGGTGTTGGAGTACGACCACGCGGTCCCAGCCGGGAAGTCGGGCGGGCGGCCGGCGACGAGCGCGACCAGTTCCCGTGGTCGCCAGGACCGCAGGCGGTCGCCGCTGTACAGCTCGACGATCGGGGCATCGACGTAATCGGGGACGCCGCTGGTGTGGTTGAGCAGCTGGCGGATCGTGATCCGATCGCCGTACGGGAGGATCCCCGGCAGCCAGCGCTCGACGGTGTCCTGCAGCGACAGCCTGCGTTCGGCCACGAGCTGCAGCATCACGGTCGCCACGAACGGCTTCGTCACGCTGGCGACGCGGAAGCGATGCTCGGGCCGGATCGGCCGGCGTGTGCGCAGGTCGGCCACGCCGCTGGTGCGCGTTCGGGTCGCGTCGCGGCCGCGGCGCCCGCTGCTCTTGACGTCCTGCCGATCGCGGTCGCCGTGGCGAGGTGCACTTCGTTGATCAGCGCGACGACACCTGGGCCACCAGCGGCGACGACGTCGTCCAGCAGGCGCTGAAGCTGTGGCCGCGCCGTATCGGCTGCCGGCGGCGCGGGCGAGGCGGCCGAGCTGAGCGCCGGCGCCACCGCCGACGCCACGAGGACCGCGAGGACGCTGATCACCACGCCCGGCAGGGGCCGCGGTGGCGGACGACGGGTCACCGCATGGCCTGGCCGGCGTGCCGAGGTCGGCGTCTTCGCGCACACATGGGCGCGGATCTCCTGCATGGTCATGTGTCTCCGATCGGTTGTTCCGCCGCGTGATGGCGGAGCGGGTCCTCAGTCGCCGTCGCGCGGCTGCGTCCGGATCAAGCTGCTTCTCCTGACCACGCGGTCAGGATCGCGGGCCTCGGCGACCCGCGATAGCCCCCCAAGGGTGCGGCGCTCACACCTCGGGACCGCGCGGACGGAGATGGCGCCGTTGTCACGTGTGCGGCTGGCGTCGATGCGGTGCCGGTCATGGTGGCTGGGATCGGTGCTCAGGCGGTTGCCGCCCTTGCCGGCGTTGAATGTGGCGTCTAGACTGCCATTGATGACGCCACATAAGCCACCGCTCAAACGCGAGGTCGGTGTGCGTGAACTGCATGATCAGCTCAGCCGGTACGTCCGGCATGCTGCCGGCGGCACCGAGGTCGTCGTGACGATGCGGGGCCGCCGCGTGGCTCGCCTGGCGCCGGTGTCATCTGATGACGCACTCGCCGACCTGCGCGCGCGCGGGCTCGTGCGAGAGCCTGAGGGCGAGTGGATCCCGCGCCGAAGCGGCCGTGCGGTCCCGACCGCGCCGGTGAGCGATCTCGTTGCTGAGCAGCGACGCTGATCGCCTACTTCGACACCTCGGCACTGATCAAGACGCTGCTGGAGGAAGACGGAACGCGGCTCGCAGACGAGCTGTGGTCCAGATCGTCAGCGCGCATGGCCAGCCGTCTCATCTATCCCGAGGCGCGGGCCGCCCTGGCGGCCGCGCAGCGCGGCGGACGGATCGATGAGCGCCTGTACCGCAGCACTGTCAGCGATCTGCGGTCGGCGTGCGAGGCGATGGTGCTGATCGGCGTCGACTGGCCGCTCGCACGACACGCCGGTGAGCTGGCAGAGGACCACGGCCTGCGCGGTTACGACGCCGTTCATCTGGCGACCGCGCTCGCCGCCGGCGAACCCGACCTGGCGCTCGTCACCTGGGATCGTGAGCTCGCCCGCGCGGCGGTGCGCTCGGGCATCGCGGTGGTCCCCGCCTGAGCTGCTGCGAACACCGCACGAGGCACCCTGGATCATGAGGGACTCCGATCCTCGCAAGCCGACCGTCGCAGCTCGGTCGGCAGCGCAGCGAATGCCTGATCAATGCTGCACTGCCTCCCGTCGAGCTCCTGCGAATACCGCGCGGCCCTGACAGCGACGGACACCTCTGAACTGACGAGCCTTACCAGGCTCCGCCGCCAGACCGCGCTGACAGCGACGCGATTGCCGTCATGTGGCCGCTGTTGGGGACCGCGCTCCAAGGCTGCGCGAGCGTCTCGCGCGTCCACAGCAGGTTGTCCATGCCGAGGCCGACGATGATGTCGCCCTTGCCGTCGCTCAGCTCCGTGACATCGATGACGGTCTGCGTGTTCTCGACGAGCTGCCAACCGCCGCTGAGCGTCGTCCGGGTCCACAGCCTGTAGTCGAGGCCGACGCCGACGATGGTGCCGTTCGAGAGCACCGTCACCGCCGTGACGTGCCCACTGTTGGGAACCTGCTCCCAGCGGCTGGTGAGCGTCGTCTTCGTCCACAGCAGGTCGTCCATCCCCACGCCCAGGAACCAGCCGTCGGGCAACACCGCGACGGACTTCACCCTCCCCGAGTTCGCCACCTGCACCCACGCGCCGCCCCCGGCCTCGCGCCGGTAGAGCTCGTTGTCCATCGCGCCGATGCCCAGCATGCTGCCCAGCCCGAGGTCGGTGACGTCGAGCACCCACCCGCTCTTGGGAATCTGCTCCCACGGGCTGGTGAGGGTCCTTCGCTGGTAGAGGAGGCTGTCCGGCCCGACACCGACGAGAATGGAGCCGGACACAATCGCATTTGCGCCGATGTTCGTTGGCATTGCAGTCACATCCTTGGTTCAGTGGGCAGAGTGGTAACGCGACTTCCAGCGCGGCCACGGATCAGCCCGCGTGAACCGCCGGACGTTCTCCACATCGGTCGGTCAGCGTTCACGTTCACCAGGCGCGAAGGCCCCGCAGGCCTGCGGCGATCGACCGGCTCAGGCAGCCAGCGTGGCGAGCGACATCGCCAGGATGGCGCAGGTGACGCGCGAAGCCCCCGCTGTCGACGAATCGCGCGACGGCGATCTGCTCGAGCAGCGCCGAGCCCATGTCGTCGAAGCGCTTCTCGCGTTCGAGCGCGTAGACCGAGCCGCTGATGGCGCGCGCGGCCATCGGAACCCTCGCTGCCTAGGTATGCGACCGGGCATCCGGGTAGTCTGCGGCGCAGTGGACGAAGGCATCCGCATCGGAGTCGCGGCGCAGGCGCTCGGCGTCAGCGTCGACACCTTGCGTCGCTGGGAGCGCGACGGGCGAATCGAGTTCCAGCGGCGCGGCAACCGGCGCGTTCTGGCACCGGAGGAGCTCGCCCGGGTGCTGCGCGACCGCGGGACGAACCCGCGCTCGAGTGCGCGCAACCGGATGGCCGGGGTGGTCGTCGACGTGCAGCGCGATGGGGTGATGGCGCAGATCGACCTCGCGTGCGGGCCCTTCCGGATCGTCTCGCTCATGTCGCGCGAGGCCGCCGACGAGCTCGATCTGCGCCCCGGTCAGACTGCGACGGCCGTCGTCAAGTCGACGATCGTCGTCGTCGAGCGCCCCTAGCGCCGGCCCACCGTCCGCCCGATCTTCCATGCATAGGCGGGCTCGACTCGCCGAAGGTGATCGCCGTCGTGGGCCGGCGGCGACGTCGGGCGGATCCGGCGACCTCGTTAGACACATAGGTAAAGCCTAGGATAAACTCCCGTGCCGTCGCGACCCACGACCACCCCGTCCCGCGTCCCGCGTCCCGAGTAGGGTCCCGACGCGGACGGGGATGCTCCTGGCTCCTCCGCAGGGGGCGGCTGGTCGGCACCCTCGCGATTACGTCCGAGCCCGCCGTCCGTCCCGGGGACGGCGCGCACGGGCGCTGCGTCCGCCGGCGATCCGGGCGCAACGCCGGCTTATCGCCGCGCCGGCGGGATGCTAGGCTGATCGGCCAAGTCCGCCTAGGCAGAGCCTATGCAACGGGAGATGGTGCATGTCTGATGTCGACCAGATGACCGCCGGGGCCGCCGGCAACGAAGCAACGATCGCCGCGATGGCGGACATCCTCGCCGCGATCGGCAACGGCGGCGGCATCATGGAGTGGGCCGACGAGGCGCCGGTCACCGCAGCTCGCGCCGGTTCTCCCGTCGCCGCATCCGGGGCGACCATCGGGCACGGCGCCATCCGGTTGCGCGACAGCGCTCCGCCGGCCCTCGACGCGGTCGAGGGCATCCCGCCCGTCGCAGCGGCGCGGGCGGTCGTCGGTCACGGCACGATCAGGCTGCGCGGGCGGGCCGCGACGCAGCCGGCGCCCGAGGCCGGGATCGCGGCGCCCGACGAAGCGGTGCAGCCGGTGGGCCACGGACCGATCCGGCTGCGCGAGGCCGCGGGCGGGCCGGAGCGGGCCGACCTGACGCCGAGCGCTGCGGCCGCCATCCAAGCGGTGCTGGACGCAACGTCGTGACCGCGCCGCGCCGCGCCGGCGATGAGCGCGCGCGGCGCGCTGCGCGTGTTCGCGGCGGGCTCGCTGCGTCCGGCGTTCGACGAGATCGCCGCGGCAGCCCCCGGCCAGCCGGCCTTCGAGTACGACAACGCCCGCAACCTCGCCGAGCGCATCCGGGCCGGGGAGTCCCGCCGACGTCTTCCGTCGGCGAGCGCGGTGCACCCCCGGGCGCTGCACGATGAGGCGGCAGGCGCCTGGGTCGACGCGCTCAGCGCCGCTGCGGCGCGCGCCATCCTGCGGCGGGCCGGCTTCGGGACGCCGGCAGGTCCGGCGGCCTGAACGCCGACGACCGGGGGCGACGTCCGCCGGGCGGCGATCGCCGCCCGGCCGCGTCACGCTCCTCGGATCACGCTCAGTTCGGCGAGCCCAGCCCGGCGCCCGACAGGAACCACCACGGGGGCGCGCGCCCGATCACGAGGTCGGTCACGCCCGAGACGTAGCGCCCGCCCTTGACGTCACCGTCGG
The DNA here is from genome assembly GCA_963709935.1 of uncultured Actinomycetes bacterium. Lineage (GTDB taxonomy): Bacteria > Actinomycetota > Thermoleophilia > Solirubrobacterales > Solirubrobacteraceae > CADCVQ01. The sequence goes on from CAVPYM010000016.1 coordinate 84,003, forward strand.
TGACGAGCCGCGGCTGCGTCAGCGCGACGCCGTCCTCGATGCGCGAGAGCAGCAGCCGGCGGCCACCGACCCACTCCTCGGCCGGTGTGACGGTCGCCACGTAGCTGTCCGACGCGACCGCGGCGACCCAGGCGACGGCCAGCGGGTTGATGCCGGCGGCGGCGAGGACGCTGTCCAGGCGCGGCCCGGTCTCAGTACGCGTCTGGGGGCGTGGTGCCGGCCGCAAACGAGACCGTCAGGGTGCGCGACGGCAGCGCCGCGATCCGCCGGGCGGTCAGCACCGTCGTGCGGGACCCGTCGCGCACGGTCACGGCGCCGGCGCTCGGCGGCGGCGTGGTGGCCGGATTCCGAACGCTGACCGCGACGCGGCTGACGCGATCCAGGCGGCGCAGCGGGAGGCTGTCGGCGAGCACGAGCTCGGGCCCGCTGCGCAGCGCGCGGCCGTCCTGCTCGAGGGCGAGGATCGCCGGGTGGTTGCCGAAGTTCGGATCGAGCTCGCCGAGCGCAAGCGTCACGACGCGACCGAATGAGCCGCTCACCGCGAGCGTCACGCGCAGGGGCGCGTTCTTCGCCCCGGCCGGGAAGACGGGGCCGGCGGCGTTGACGAGATCGCGCAGCAGCACGCCTTCGTACGTCGTCGTCCGGGAGCTGAACGGCGAGCGGCGGACCTCGAGCGACGTCTGCGGAAGGGCCTGCAGCTGAGCGGGCGAGTAGCTCGCCGGCGTGCTGACGTCGCCGTCGACGGCGACCGGGGCCGCCTGAGCGGTCGCTGCGCCGGTCGATCCACCCGCGGCCAGCACCGCGGTCGCACAGCAGGCTCGCGGCCACGTCTTCAGCACCTTGCACTCACATCGTCGGGAATGAGGCGCCCAACCTATGCAACACCTAGATCCAGGTCAATTGGGCTCCGGTCCGCGTGTCGCCTGTCTGGCATCGGGCGCGCGGCCGGCGCCTGCGGTTCGCAGGCGCCGCCACGATCGTCGCCGAGCGCCTCAGTCCGCGGAGATGATCGTCCCCACGTGCTCGCCGTCGAGCGCCTTCGTGATGTTGCCGGGCGTCAGCCCGTTGACGATCTGGATCTCCTTGATGTGCTTGGCGTTGGCCATGAGCTCGAGCACGAGACGGTCGATCGGCAGGGTCGGCAGGTTCCTGGCGATGAGCTCGGCTGCCCCGATCTGCGCGATGAACTGCGCTTCGCGCTCCGAGTCCACCGTCGCCGTCGCCGGGTCGCTCGTGTAGACGCCGTCGACGTCCTTGACGTAGACCAACTGCGCGGCGCCGTACGCATCGGCGATGAGGAAGGCGCCGGTGTCGGTCTGATGCGGCGGGATCTTGCCGACGGCCGGCGGGTGCTCGAAGAGCTCGTACGGCGGGTAGCCGTTGGAGACCGCGGCGGGGCTCGCCGAGAGGTGGGTCGCGAGCTGATGGCCGACGCTCGTGTGCGGCAGGTAGGAGACCCCGTCCTCGGCGAGCAACGCCGCGACGATGTGCCCGTTCTGCTCGGCTTCGGTCGATGCGAGCGCCGCGAGCGCGCCGGTCGGCAGGCCGAGATCGAGCGCGACGCCGAACACGTGGCGCGCACGGATGCCCGGCCCGGTCGTGATGAGCATGCGCTTCTCGGCGTACGCGGCGCGGAGTTCCTCGAGCACCGGGAGCACGGCATCGCGGCCGCGGTCCATGATCGAGCGGCCGCCGAGCGAGACGACGTGCAACCAGGGCAGCATGCGGATGATCGGGCGGTCGGTGACGGGACGCACGAGCTCGCGGTCGAGCAGCGTCTGGCGCATGAGCGCCGAAGGGACGTCCTTGGCGGCGAAGAGGTCGGGCTTGTCGTCGGTCATGTGGTTCTCCTGAAGGTCGTCGCGGGGCCGGGGGCGATCACGCCGCGGAGATGACGGTGCCGACGTGCTCGCCGGCGAGCGCGCGCGTCAGGAGCCCGGGCTTGAGCCCGTTGACGACCTGGATCGACGTCGCGTTGCGCGCGTTGCGGATGAGCTCGAGCAGCGGACGCTCGACGACGAGGTCGGGCAGGTCCATCGCGACGAGCTCGTCGATCGTGATCGACTCGATGAGCGTGGCGTCGGGATCGGTCTTCGGGTTTGCCGTGTAGAGCCCGTCCTCGTCCTTGACGTAGATCATGCTCTTCGCGCCGTAGACCTCGGCGACGAGCCAGCAGCCGGCGTCGGTGCGGTAGGGCGGGATGACGCCCTCGTCCGGTGGGTGCTGCCACATGTCGTAGGGCGGCATGCCGGGGAAGATCGCGGCGCCGCACTCGGCCAGGTACAGCGGGATGGCGCCGAAGCCGGAGCCGCCGACGACCGGGACGCCGTGGCGCGCCATGAGGTAGCCGAGGATCTGCGCGTTCTGGCCGGCGACGGCGCTGCCGATGTCGGTCATGACGCCGGTCGGCAACCCGAACTGCGACGCCAGCGCGTAGAGGTGACGCGCGCGGGTGCCGGCACCGGTGCCGATCAGCAGCTGATGATCCTGCTTCGCCGCGACGAGCTCCTCGACGACCGGCAGGATCGCCGTGCTGCCGCGGTCGATCAGGCTCTGGCCGCCGATCTTCACGACGTTGGCATCCGGCAGGATCTTGTAGTCCGGTACCGTCGCGCTCGCCTCCATGAGCTCGACGTCGCTCAGCGAGCGGGTCATGAGCAGCGACTGCAGCGCTCCTGCGTCATCGGGGTCTGCCATCGGGCACTCCTTGTCTAGATACTCGTCGGCCAAAGTCTAGGATAACCGTCAATGCAAGCTCGCAATGCGGGCTTACGGGCGCTGCGCCCCGCGCACGTGCGCTACATGATTGCTGCCGTCGCTCTACCGCACCTTCGGTAACTGCTACGTTGATGTACATGAGCGAGACGGTCGGGATCGCTGAACTGCGCCAGAATCTCACCCGCTACCTGCGCAGGGTCGCTGCGGGTGAGCGGCTGGTCGTCACGGACCGCAATCGCCCTGTCGCCGAGCTCGGCCCGCCGCCCGCGACCGGAGCGGCGCTGGACCGGCTCATCGCCGAGGGACGCGCCTCGCGCCCCCGCCGGCATGGCTTGCCGCCGCCGCTCGAGGTCGGCGGCGATCTCTACGCGCTCAGCGATGCCCTGGACGACGTCCGTGGCGACCGCTGAGCCGCGTGGCGCTCTTCTATCTCGACGCGTCCGCGCTCGTCAAGCTCGTCCGTGAGGAGCCCGAGAGCGCCGCGCTGCGTACCTACCTCGCGGGTGCCGACCTCGTCTCGTGCGAGCTCGTGCTCACGGAAGTCCCCCGCGCCGTTCGGCGGGCGGCCGCGCGTGACCGGCGGCTACCGCTCGACACCCTTCTGCAACGCACCGGCGAGCTGCATGACACGCTTGCGTTGATTGCCGTCGATGCTGCGGTCCTCGCCGCTGCCGGCGCGATCGCGGAGCCCGCGCTGCGCGCGCTCGACGCGATCCATGTCGTCGCCGCACTCCGGGTGACGCCGTTGGACGCCTTCGTCAGCTACGACGAACGCCAGTCGGCCGCCGCCCGACTCACGGGCCTTCGGACCACGGCGCCCGGCGCGGCCTGACGGACGCGCACACATTCGACTCCACCGAGAGCGCTCCGTTGTCGATCCCGCTGGCGAGCGTGTGCGCGCTCGTCCGCCAGCGGGCATGTCCGGTCCTCGGGGCCAGCAGCACAACGCCCGGCTCCTAGTGTTCTGGACCTTAAGTTCGTTATGTAAGTGTGTTATGCTGTGCCATGGCACGAACTGGACGGCCCAAGCAGGTGTTGGAGTTGACAGACACCGAGCGTGAGCAGCTTGCGAGGTGGGAGCGCCGACGGTCCTCCTCGCAGGCGTTGGCGTTGCGCTCGCGGATCGTGTTGGCCTGCGCGGAGGGCCGCTCGAACACGGATGTCGCAGCGGCGTGTGGGGTGTCGGCGCCGACGGTCGGCAAGTGGCGGCGGCGGTTTTGCGAGTTGCGGTTAGACGGCCTGGTCGACGAGCCCAGGCCGGGTCGCCCGCGGACGATCTCAGTCGAGCAGGTCGAGCAGGTGGTGGTCGAGACGCTGGAGTCCGCGCCGAAGAACGCGACGCACTGGTCGCGGTCAAAGATGGCTGAGCGCTCGGGACTCTCCAGGTCGACGATCGGCCGGATCTGGGGCACGTTTGAGCTCAAGCCGCACCTCGCGGACACCTACAAGCTCTCCAACGACCCGCTGTTCGTCGAGAAGGTCTACGACATCGTCGCCCTGTACCTCAACCCGCCCGAGATGGCGGTCGTGTACTGCGTGGATGAGAAAAGCCAGGTGCAGGCCCTCGCACGCTCCCAACCGGCGTTCCCGATGATGCCCGGCATGCCTGAGAAACGCACCCACGACTACGTCAGACACGGCACCACGAGCCTGTTCGCCGCGTTCAACACCTCAGATGGGACCGTGATCTCAAGCGTGCATCGTCGCCATCGCACGATCGAGTTCAAGAAGTTCCTGACCAAGATCAACGCCGAGGTACCCCAGCATCTCGACGTGCATCTGGTGTGTGACAACTACGGCACGCACAAGACCCCGGCGATCAAGAACTGGCTGGCGCGTCACCCCCGCTTCCACATGCACTACACGCCGACGTACTCAAGCTGGATCAACCAGGTCGAGCGTTGGTTTGCCTACCTCACGCAAGATCTCCTGCAGCGCTCCGACCACCGCAGCGTGCAGGCGCTGGAGAAAGACATTCGCAACTGGGTCACGGCGTGGAACGAGAATCCCCGGCCGTTCATCTGGACCAAGACCGCGGAGCAGATCCTGGAGTCCATCAAACGACTTCTACAACGAATTAACGGTCCGGGACACTAGCCGTTGCTCGCCGACGTCAGCGTGGATCCGCGCCTGGAGCTCGTACATCGCGGCCTGGATCCGCTCGACCTGCTGTGGCGGTATGGCGTGCTCGACGATCGCGTAGCCGTCGCGGCGAACGCCGCGCAGCGTCTCGCCGATCCATTCGGGGCGCTGGGCGCTGAAGCGTGACGTGAGGGCGTCCATGGCAGCGGCCTCAGCGACCGTTGCGGGGCAGGCCGGCCGCCGCGCCCGGCGGCCTGGGAACCAACGGGAGACGCAACGAGGGTGGCGGACTTCGCTCATAGGCGGTGCATAGGATAACGGCCCGATGACCGCAGGGTCCCCATCGCTCACCCGGCGCGCGTTCGCCGAGTTAGCTGCGCGGCTCGGCCTCGCCGCGGCCACGCTCGGCTGGCTCGACGTGCTCGCCGTGGCGCCGCCTCGCGCCGCAGCGGCCGGCGTCCTGCGCCGCCGCCCGTCCGACATCCAGTTCGACCTCGCCGACGTGCTCGGGCCGGCGCGGCGGATCGGGGGTGTCGTCGTGCGCTTCCCGCCGGTCTACACGAGCTTCACGACACTTGCCCTGCGGCGCCGTCCGACCGCCCAGGACCAGCACCGGTTGGAGGCCGCGCTGCTCGCGATCGAGCGCCGCCACGAGTTCGGTCCGCGCGGCGTCGCGATGACGCTCGCCTACGGCGTCCCCTACTTCGGCGTCTGCCGGGCGGGATCGGCGGGCGGCTCGTGCGCGGGCGCATCCCGCGGCTGCGTGACGAGCCGCAACGGCTCGCCCTCGAGGAGGCCGTTCCCGGGCCGACCGATGTCAGTCCGGCCAACCCGGACGTGACGAAGCGCCGCTTCGACGTGCCGGTGCGCATCGAGGCGAACGACATCAGCTACGCCTACACGATGGTCGGCAACAACCTCAGCGGCCGCTACTCACGTGGCGCGCTCGCGTGCGTGCCCGGGACGGTGCTCGCTCGCACCGCCTGGTACTAGACCGCCCTCCACGGCTGTACCGGGCTGCGGCCGCTCTCGGAGGGGACGGCCGCGGCCTTTGGGCGTTCGCGGACGGGCGGAGCATCGCCGGCTGGAGCTGCCGTCGCGGCGACGTGCAGACGTCGTCTGCGACCGTCATCATCAGAAGGGCTTGACTCTCCAGCCGCTGGAGACCTGAAGATGGGTCCATGGCCGACGACGCCACCCTCATCCCGATCGGAGCCCTCGCGCGGCTGACCGGCCTCTCGGTCCGCACGCTGCGCTTCTACTCCGACGGCGGGCTGCTCGCGCCCGCCGCGCGCTCGGAGGCGGGCTACCGCCTCTACGACGCGGGCGCCGCGGCGCGGGCGGAGCTCGTGCGCACGTTGCGCGAGCTCGGCGTCGACCTGCCGACGATCAGGCGCGTGCTCGATCGCGAGCTCAGCGTCGCCGGCGTCGCCCGGGCCCACGCGGCCGCGGTCGACGCGCAGATCCGCGTGCTGCGCCTGCAGCGCGCCGTGCTCTCCGCAGCCGCGGCGCGCACGACCACGACCCCACAGGAGATGAAGCTCATGCACGACCTCGCCCGACTCAGCGCCGCCGAGCGCCACCGCATCGTCACCGACTTCGTCGACGACGTCTTCGTCGGCCTCGACGCCGATCCCAGCGTCGTCGAGCGCATGCGCATGACGATGCCCGAGTTGCCCGTGGAGCCGACCACCGAGCAGGTGCAGGCGTGGATCGAGCTCGCCGAGCTCGTCGGCGACCCGGATTTCCGCGGGCGGGTGCGCTCGATGGCGCAGCGCAGCGCCGACGACCGCGCCGCCGGCGGCAGCGTCGCGGTGCGCGCCGCCACCGAGGCGCCGGCGTCCGGCCCCGAGCGCGAGGCGCACGGCGCCGCTGCGCAGCTCGTCACCGAGCGCGCCGGCGGGGCGGCACAGGCCGGGATCGACCCGGCGTCGGGCGCGGCGCGCGCGGTCGTCGAGGAGCTCGTGGCGCACATCGCGCAGCTCTACGGCACCAAGGACGGGCCGGTGTTCCGGGCCGACCTCGCGGAGATGATCGAGACGTTCACCGACGGCCGCGTCGAGCGCTACTGGCAGCTGCTGGCGATCATGAACGGCTGGCCGCAGCGGGCCGTGCCGCAGACGCCGGCGTGGGAATGGCTGCTGGCGGCGTTGCGGGCGCAGGCCGCGGTGTGATCAGGGCCGGCGGCTCGCGGTGGCGCGCGACGCCGGCGACGACGAGCAGCAGCCCGGCCGCCTCGGCCGGGGTCGGGATCTGTGCGAGCACCGCGATCCCGATGACCGTCGCGGTGGCCGGCAGCAGCGCGACGAGCAGGGCGTAGGTCGCCCGCCGCAGGCGCGCCAGCGCGAGCTGGTCGCACAGGTAGGGGATCACCGAGGAGGCGACGCCGACGCCGACGCCGATGCCGGCCAGCAGGGCGACCGGGTCGCCGAGCACACCGAGCACCTCCCAGCCGCCCATCGGTGTGACGACGACCGCCGCGACGAGCATCGCGGCGGCGAGGCCGTCGATGCCGCCGATCGCGTCGCGCTTGGCGACGCGGTCGGCCAGCACGATGTAGAGCGCGAAGAGGCCGGCGTTGGCGAACGCGAAGGCGAGCCCGAGCGGTTGGGCGGCGAACTGGACGTCGGTGAGCAGGTACACGCCGGGCACCGCGAGCAGCAGCGCCGCGAGATTGCGCGGCGTGCGCGCGCCGATCGCGGCGAGCGCGACGACCGGCAGGAACTCGATCGCGGCGACCGTGCCGAGCGCGAGCCGGTCGATCGCGGTGTAGAAGCTGACGTTCATCGCGGCGAGGACCGCGCCCCAGGCGAGCAGCAGCCTCCGGCCCTCGCGATCCTGGGCGGCGTACGCGCGCCAGGGCCGGCGCAAGAGGGCGAAGATCAGCGCCGCGGATCCGCAGCCAGGCGACGCCGAGCACGTCGACGCGTGCGAACAGCAGCACGGCGATACCACGCGCAGATCAGCCCGCGCGCGCTCGGGCTGGCGCTCGGCGGGATCATCCGCATCCGCCCCAACCCGCGCCAGCTCGCCGACGTCGCGCAGCTCGCGCGCGACACGCCCGAGGTCGTCGAGTGCCACCGCGTCACGGGCGAGGACTGCTACGTCATGACCGCCCACGTGCGCGACGTGGAGCACCTCGAGACGGTCATCGACCATTTCGCCGCCTACGGCACGACGACGAGCTCGATCATGCAGTCCGCGCCGGTGCCGCGGCGCGGGCTGTCGCTCGCAGCGACCTAACCGCCCGCGAGCACGACCTGGTAGCCCTCGGCGCGCAGCAGTTCCACGACGACCGTGCGGTGGTCGCCCTGCAGCTCGATCACGCCGTCCTTCGTCGAGCCGCCGACGCCGCAGCGCTTCTTCAGCCGTCCCGCGAGCTCGCGCAGCTCGTCGTCGGCGAGCGGCACGCCGGCGATCGTCGTGACGGCCTTGCCGCGCCGGCCGGTCGTCTCGCGGCGCACCTTCACCGGACCGCCGCCGCCGGCGCGCAGCTCACGCAGGCGCGGGTCGCGCGCCTTGCGCAGGTCGCCGTCCGTGGTCGACCAGACGACCTTGGAATCGCGGCGCTTGGCCATGCGCCGGGACGCTAGCGGAGGGCCCGCCGGCGCAAGCTCGTCGCGCCTGGCTTTCAGGCCCGCCTGCTGACGTTCCTCCGGCAGACCGGCTATCGCCGGTAGCGGGCCCGGCGCGGCCGCTCGGCGCGCGACCTCTACGCTGAGCGCCATGCCCAAGCCGCCGTCCAAGCTCTCCCTCCGCGGTGCCGGGCGCCGGGCGCTGCACCGCCGCTACGAGGTCGCGGCAGAGGCCGGCGACGCCGACGCGATGCTCTTCCTCGGGACCGTGCGCGCGCCCGACGATCCCGAGGCGGCGCGCGTGTGGTTTCGCCGCGCGGCCGAGGGCGGCAACGTGCAGGCGATGTACATCGTGGCGCTGTTTCTCGAGCCGCACGATCCCCCAGGCTCGCGGATGTGGCTCGAGCGATCGGCGAAGGGCGGCCACCGCGACGCCATGGTCAAGCTCGGCGTGCTCGCCCAGGAGTCCGGCGACACGACGCAGGCGCGCCAGCTCTACGAGCAGGCGGCCGGCGCCGGCAGCAGGGTCGCGAAGTTCAACCTCGGGCTGCTGCAGGAGAAGAGCGATCCCACGGTCGCGCGCGGCTGGTACGAGCAGGCCGCCGCGGAGGGTGACGCCGACGCGATGTTCAACCTCGGCCGGCTGCTCGAGGCCGACGATCCCGGCGCCGCCCGCGAGCTGTGGGAGCGGGCCGCGGCGGCGGGGCAGCCGGAGGCACAGGACCGGCTCTGAGGTCGCGCCGCGGCGGACGAGACCGCGTCCTCGCCGGGCGGCACCCGCTCCTCTCCTCGCCGAGCTCGGGGACGTCGCGGGCCGGCCTCATCCGGCCGCCAGGTCTCGCAGGGCGGCGATCCCGGGCACCAGGAGGTACTCGCAGCCGCGCGTGAGGACGACGTCCGGCTGGGTGCGCGCGAAGTGCGGCGGGTCGCCCTGGATCGTCATCCGGCCGGCGCCGCCGTTGTCCCCGAGCAGGTAGTCCTTGTCGTGCGACAGGCCGAACGCGTTGCCGTCGTTGCACCACAGCGCCTGGATCACCTCGAACTGCCGCGCGATGTCGGCGTTGAGGCAGATGAAGATGAGCCCGCGATCCTCCTCGTCATCGTCGTAGACCCCCGCGGGGAGCGGTGTTCCGTACGGCATGCCACGACGGATGATGCGGTGGCTCTTGGACATCTCGCCGTTCCAGCCGAGGGCGTCGCGGGGATTCGTGCGCCGGATGTGCGCCCCCCGGGGGCAGCGCAGACCGTCGCGGTCGTCTTCCCAGTAGCGAAAGTCGTTGTCGGGGAACTCCTGCGCGTGCCCGCCGAGGCGGCGGCTCTCGGACTCCTCGCGCCGCTGCACCAGCTCGATCGCGACGCCGTCGCGCCAGCGGCCGACGACCTTCGCCGCGATCAGCTCGTAGAGCTGGTCGCCGTCCAGCGGCGGGTCGGGCTGGACGTTCTCGCCGTAGCGCAGCCCCTCCGCGTACAGCTCCCGGCGAAATCGGGCGACGTCCTGGTAGAGCTTGCGGTACACCATGTAGGTCCCGTTGCGCAGCAGCCGATCGTCGACGCGCCCATCGTCCTCGTCGGTCTCGCCGAGGATGAACTCGCCCGCCTTCACGTCGCGCCAGGTGGTCTGGTCCTCCTGCGGCACGCCCTGGCCGGCTCTGGAGTCGCCGGCGCCCTCGACGGCGGGCTGACCGAACCCGTCGGCCCAGCCGAAGTGCTCGCGCCGGTGCTCGAGCGCCTTCGCCTCCTGGCGGTGCACCACCCCCAGCCCGTGCGCCTCGGCGCGTTCGAGCAGCCGCCCGATCTCGGTTTCGAACGGCACCGGATCCGTCTCGCTGCTACCGCCGATCGTCACGAGGATGTGCGACCGGCTCGTACCCAGGCCCTCCACCCAGGTGTTCGGGTCGCTCGGTCCCGTGTCGCCGAGCCGCGTCCGGGCGCGGTCGCGGATCGCTGTCGTGAAGGCCTCCGGCAGCCGGTCGAGCACCGCGTCGGCGACGCCGAGCGCGCGCAGCCCCGCGCACGTCAGCGCCACGTTGGTGGTGGTGGGCGGGCGCTTGGCCCATTTCGTGGCGGGCGTGATCGCGAGCTCGCGCACAAACGCCCGGCCGGAGCCTGCGTCGGACACCTCGAAGAAGAGGTACGCGGCCCGCGGGAACCCGTAGCCGTGGAGCACGTTGCCCTGGATGTCCGCCAGCGCTAGAGCGGCCACGTCGGCGACTGCTCCCGGTAGGCCCGTTGCAGGGTCTCGGCCGGTGCGCCCTGATGCGCTTGCGCGAAGGCCACGAGGTGCTCGCGCGTGGCGATCGCCCGGCGCACCTCGTCCACGGTCGCGTCGGGATAGCCGACGTGAAAGAGCGAGGTCTTGACCTGACTGCGCGCGAGGTAGCCGACGAAGGCGGCCTTGTCGGCGACGCCCGGGTACCCGAGGCAGTGGCGCCAGATCGCATCGGCTTCGTCCGGGATCGCCTGCCAGACCTCCTCCAGGAACGATTGCGGGAGCTTGGCCGTGGCGCGTTTGCCACCAGATGTGCCGTCCCCGGCGGGGGCGGTGACACAGGTGGTGAACAGCAGGTACTGGGACTTCAGGCGCGGTGCCGGGACCGGCGCGTTGGCGTAGTTCGCTTTGAGCTGATCGATCACCACCCAGCGACCGAAATGCACGAACGGCAGCCTGGCGAGCGGACTCTGCCGGCGCACGCCGAGGCCGTCGAGGTGCGCCGCCAGCTCGGCTTCGGCACCGGGCCGGATCGGCGTCAGCAGGGTCAGCGCGAACGACCGGCCGCTGACGCTGCCGTCGGCCCGCACTGCGCGCGCAAAGGCCCCGACGGCGCGCAGCGCGCCGCTGACCGCCGCGACGGGCGCCGGGCGTTTCACAAGTCGCCCTGGCAGGCCGTCAGAAATGCGCGGTACTCGGCCGCGAATGCCTCGGCGTCGAGGTCGGCGGTTCGCTCGTCGAAGGCCTCCAGCTCGGTCCGGACCGCCAGCGCCGACTTGGCCATCGTCGTCGTGACGTCCGGATAGGCCGAGTAGTAGTGCTCGGCCTGAAACTCGTTGTCGTGGATGTACGTCTTGAACGGTCCCACCGGCTTCGGGCCGGGGAAGCCGTACGACGTCCCCCAGATGGTCGTCATCCCGCTGGTGAGGATGTTCGCAAACCCGTCGATGTACTGGTTGAAGCTGCCGTTGTAGTTGCTCTCGAACATGAGCAGCGGATACTTCAGACGCTCCTTCGGCTGCCCGTGATCGGGGAGCCGGCGGATGACGATCCAGCGGGCGAAGTGGATGAACGACAACGCCCGGATGGTCTTCGAGCGTTCGGGAAACGCCCGCCCCACCGTGAACACGGCCCACAGCCACACCATGCCGCGCTCGTACCAGGCGCGCGGCCGCGGCGGGCGCCGGTACCAGGGCCGAACGAGGGAGAACACGGTCATCGCCAGAGCGCAGCCGTCCTCGTTGGGAACGCGGTCCGGCCCGTCGGGACCATCGCCTCGCTCCTGCGCCGTGGGCGCGCTGTCTGACAACCTTCCACCTCGGTCGACCGGCTGGGTGGCCGCCAGCCTAGCCCCACCGATCACCGGAACGCAAGGGCGGCGCGACGGTGCCGGCCGGGCTCGCGCTCACCGCCGCGGAAGGCGTATTGGCGAGGACCGCGCCGCGCCCGGCGATGACCGCCGGCCATCGCGCGGCCTGCAGCACGTCGGCGGCACGCGCGAGCGCCTCGCCGTTCGGTGCGGGCGGCCCGGGTAGCGGCACCGGTCGCACGACGATGGCGACGAGGCGCGGCTGGTTGCGCGGGCAGCTCGGCGTCCCCGTCGGGGCGCAGCCGCCGCGCTCGGCCGCGGCCGGGCACCACTTCGCCCGCCCCGGGCAACCGCTTCTGGCCGGCCCTGCACGCCGGCGGCTGCTACAAGCCGGCCGACTTCGCGCGCCTCTACGCCGAGGCGCGCGCGTACGCCGGCGCTATGCCGCCTGCGCCATGAGCACCGGCCGCGCCGTCGCCTCGGCGACCGACGCGGCCGTGATCTGCACGAGGTGACAGAGCTCCTCCGCGCTGATCGCCAGCGGCGGCATGAGCACGACGACGTCGCCCAGCGGGCGCACGATCGCACCGCGCCGCCGCGCGGCCATCGTCACCTGATGCCCCGTCCGCGCCTCGAACGGGAAGCCAGCGAGCTCGATGCCGCACATGAAGCCGCGCCGGCGTACCTCGCCGACGCAGCGCAACGGCACGACGAACTCCTCCAGCAGCTCGCCGAACAGCGCGATCTTCGGCGCCAGGGCGGCCAGCGTCCGCTCGGTCTCGAACACGTCGAGCGTGGCCAGCGCCGCCGCGCACGCGAGCGGGTTCGCCGTGTACGTGTGGCCGTGGAAGAACGTCCGCAGGTCCTCGTGCTCGCCGAGGAACGCCGCGTAGACGCGCTCTGACGTGAGCGTCGCGGCGAGCGGCAGGTAGCCGCCGGTCAGCCCCTTCGCGACGCACATGAGATCCGGCGCGACGGCTTCCTGCTCGCAGGCGAACATCGTGCCGGTGCGCCCGAAGCCGGTCGCCACCTCGTCGCAGATGAGCAGGACGTCGTGCTCGTCGCACAGCGCGCGGACCGCGGCGAGGTAGCCCTCCGGATGCGTGAGGATGCCGGCCGCGCCCTGCACGAGCGGCTCGACGATGACCGCCGCGACCTGCCCGGAATGCTGTTGCAGCAGCGCCGCCATGTCGGCGGCATCGCCCGGCTCGGCCTGCCACGTGTCGAACAGCAGCGGCCCGAAGCAGGCGTGGAAGAGGTCGATCCCGCCGACGGAGACCGCGCCGATCGTGTCGCCGTGGTAGGCGTCGCGCAGGCAGATGAAGCCGTTGCGCTGCGGCTCGCCGCGGTGGCGCCAGTACTGGAAGGCCATCTTCAGGGCGACCTCGGTCGCCGTCGAGCCGTTGTCGGAGTAGAAGACGCGGCTCAGGCCGGGCGGCGCGATGTCGACGAGCCGCTGCGCGAGCTCGATCGCCCCCGGGTGCGTGAGGCCGAGCATCGTCGTGTGGGCGACGCGCTCGAGCTGCGCCCGCACGGCGCGATCGATCCGCGGATGGGCGTGGCCGTGGACGTTGCACCACAGCGACGAGACGCCGTCGATGTAGCTGTTGCCGTCCGTGTCGTAGAGCGTGCAGCCGGCCGCGCGCTCGATGATCAGCGGCTCCTCCTCACACCAGCCCTGCTGCTGCGTGAACGGGTGCCAGAGCACCCGCTTGTCGATGTCTGCGAGCTCCCGCGTGGTCATGGCCATGACCCTAGGCGGGGGTGCGGACGAAACCGGCCGGCGGGGCGGCGGCACGGGCCATGGCGAATCCGTATCGCTGCGCGTGCACGATTCGCCACCCCCGCTGACCCGCCCGCGCGCCCCCGGCGAATACCCTCGCAGCCCGATGCGCCGCCTCCCCGAACCCCCGCTGGCCCTCATCGTCTTCGTCGTCGGCACGAGCATCCTCGGCGCCGAGATCGCCGCCGCGCGCCTGCTGGCGCCGTATTTCGGCGCCTCGACCATCGTCTGGGCGAACACCATCGGCATCGTCCTCGTGGCCCTGTCGATCGGCTACTGGTACGGCGGCCGCCTGGCCGACCGCAACCCCACGCGCGAGGGCCTGTACCGCATCGTGCTGCTCTCCGGCGTGCTGCTCGCGGCCGTCCCGTTCGTCGCCGATCCCTTCCTCGGCGTCGCCGTCGAGGCGCTGGACTCGATCTCCGCCGGCGCCTTCGTCGGCTCGCTGCTCGGCGTAACGGTGCTCGTCGCCACGCCCGTCCTCGTGTCCGGCGCGGTCGCGCCCTACGCGCTGCGCCTGGCGGTCGGCGACGTGGCGCAGGCGGGCACGGTCTCCGGGCGCCTGTATGCGATCTCGACGGTCGGCTCGCTGCTGGGCACGTTCACCTCCGCGCTGCTGTTCATCCCGCTGATCGGGACCCGGCGCACGTTCATCCTCTTCGGCCTGCTGCTGGTCATGCTCGCCGTGTGGGGCATGGCGCGCAGCCGGCTGCTCGCCGCGCCCGCGCTGCTGGCGGTGCTGCTCGTCGTCCCGTTCGGGACGATCAAGGGGGAGACCGAGGCCGGCGCGCGCGTCATCCACGAGGCCGACACGGAGTACCAGTACGCCCGCGTCGTGCAGGACCTCGACGGCACGCGCACGCTGGAGCTCAACGAGGGCCAGGCCGTGCACTCGCTCAGGCGGCCCAACTCCTACCTGACCGACAACGTCTGGGACGAGTACATGATCGTCCCGTTCGCCGCCCAGGACCGCCCGCCGGGCCGGATCGCGATCCTCGGCAACGCGGCCGGCACGACCGCCCGCGCCTACGGCCACTACTTCCCGCAGACGAAGATCGACGGTGTCGAGATCGACGGCGAGCTGACCGAGATCGGGCGGCGCTACTTCGACATGCACTCCCCCGGCCTGACGACGCACACCGCCGACGCGCGCCCGTTCCTGCGCCGCACGCAGCAGCGCTACGACGCGATCTTCGTCGACGCCTACCGCCAGCCGTACATCCCGTTCTACCTCGCCACCCGCGAGTTCTTCGAGCTCGCGCGCGACCGGCTGCGACCCGGCGGGGTGGTTGTCGTCAACGCCGGCCACCCGGAGGGATCCGACGACCTCGAGCAGGTGTTGAGCGCCACGATGGCGAGCGTCTTCCCGACCGTCCTGCGCGACCCCTCGCAGCGCGTCAACACGCTGCTGCTGGGCACGCACGGCAGCGCCTCGGCGCAGCGCCTGCGCGAGAACGCGCGCGCGCTGCCGCCCGACCTGCGGCCGCTGGCGCTCGAGGCCGCCGGCCGCGTCGCACCGCGCCTGCGCGGGGGGCGCGTCTACACCGACGACGTCGCGCCCGTCGAATGGCTGATCGACTCGTCGATCGTCCAGTTCGCCGCCGGCGACGGCTGATCGCGCGCGGCGACGGGTAACCCGGCGCGCAATGCGCGACCAGGACGACGAGCTGCACTTCGGCGAGGGCGAGCCGTTCACGATCGGCCTCGAGGAGGAGCTGTTCCTCGTCGATCGCGCCGACGGCCACCTCGTCAACACCGGCCCCGAGGTGCTCGAGCAGCTCGGCGAGCTGCCGCGGGGCGAGGTCAACAACGAGCTGCACAAGAGCCAGATCGAGCTCATCACCGGCGTCTGCACGACGGTGCACGAGGCAGTCGCCGAGCTCTGCGACCTGCGCCGCGCCGTGCTCGCCACGGGCACGGGGATCGTCGCCTGCGGTACGCATCCGACGGCCGTCGAGGGCGACTCGCAGTTCACCGAGAAGCGCCGCTACGTGCGCATCCACGAGCTGCTCGGCGACGCCGGCGCGACGCCCGTCTGCGCCGTGCACATCCACGTCGGCATGCCCGATGCCGACACCGCCATCCGCGTCTTCAACGGTCTGCGCCGCCACCTGCCGCTGCTCGAGGCGCTCGGCGCGAACTCGCCCTACCGCCACGGCCGCGACACCGGCCTGGCCTCCGCCCGCGCGCTGACCCTGCGCTCGTGGCCGCGCGCCGGGGTGCCGCGCGCGATGGCCGACATCGACGACTTCCTGCGCTCGACGGCGCGCCTGACGCAGATCGCGGAGGTCGCCGACTACACGTTTCACTGGTGGAAGCTGCGCCCGCACCCGCGCATCGGCACCGTCGAGATGCGCGCGCTGGACACGCAGCTCTCGCCGCGCCACACCGCCGCGCTGGCCGCCGCCGTCCAGTCGCTGGCGCTGCACGAGTCGCGCGCGAGGCCGGTCGAGGGCCCGCCGGCCGAGCTCCTCGACGAGGCGTGCTTTCGCGCCGCGCGGGAGGGGGTCGCGGCGACGCTCCCCGACGAGGACGACCGCCTGCGACCGGTGCCCGAGCTGCTCGAGCGCATGGTCGAGGCCATTCGCCCCGCGGCGGGCGAGCTGGGCTGCGAGGAGCAGCTCGACGACCTCGCCGATCTGCTCGCCGACGGTGGCGGCGCCGGCATCCAGCGCCGCGCCTGCCCGGGCGGCGGCGGGCAGCCCGGCATCGACGGCGTGCTCGACGCGCTCGTGGCGCGCGCCGAGCCGACCGGCGCGGGCTACGGCGACAAGCCGCTCAGCGACGCAGCGTGATCGTCCGCCGCGCGGTGGCGCGGTTGCCCTCGCCGTCGCGGGCGACCCCGGTGACGCGCACCTTCAGCGAGCCGCGCGAGCGCAGCGCCGCGGTGAGCGCACGCCGCGCGCGGGCGGACAGCGCGAGGCGCACGGCGCGGCCGGCCGCCGAGGTCTTCACCGTGCGCCTGGCGGCGGTGACCTTGACGCCGGCGATCGTCGCCGAGGCGCTCACGCCGCATGACTCACCGCGGCAGCGCGCGAGCACGACGAGCCCGCGCCGGTCGCGCAGCGGGCGCTGCACGGTCGCCCCGCCGAGGCGCAGCGACGGCGGCGTGACGTCCGCCCACGGCGGGGTGCCCGTCGTCGTCGCGGTCCACGCGATCGGCGCGCTGTGGCAGGCTCCCCGCGCGCTGCGCTGGGTCACCTGCAGCGTGCCGCGCGCGCCCCGGTTCGTCGGGAACGCGCCGATGAGCCGCGTGAACGGGCTGCCGAAGCTGAAGCGGCGAGCGTCGACCGGCGCCGGCAGGTTGTACATGACGTCGGCGAACCACGGGATCGTGCAGCGGTCGCCCGGGATGTTCGTCCCGGAGAACCACGCGACACCGGTGCCGTCCTTCGTGACCCTGAGGCAGACGGTGCCACCGGCCGCGTGCGTCCCGGTGTACGTGATCAGGTCGGCGTCCGGGAAGCACGGCGGCGCCGGTGGGTCCGGGATGTCGGGCGGCGACGACGGCGGGTCGGGGGCCGAGACGTCGAGCGTGAAGTCGCCGGCGCCGTCGCCGTAGCCGCGCACGGCGATGTAGTACGTCGTGCCGGGCGTCGTGGCGAAGAGCATCGTCGTGCGCTGGCCGGTGGGGCCGCCCTCGCGGCCGACCTCCGTGAGGCGGTTGACGGCGGCGCCGGTGAAGACCGCGACCATCGAGCCGTTCGGGCTCGCGGAGGTGCTGGCCACGACGACGTCGCTCGTCGTCGCCGCGAGCTTGTACCAGACCGAGCGACCGCCGCCACCGAACAGCGGGGGCTCGGGCTCGCCGGCCTGCACCGTCGCGTCGACGTTGGAGGCGGTGATGTGCGCGGGCCGCCCGACCGGTTGGGCGTGCTCGAAGTTGTCGTTCGCGGGAGCCTGCGGACGGGCCACGTCGAGCACGATCGCGCCGCCCCCGAGGTCGTGGCCGGCCACGCGCAGGAAGTACGTGGTCGCGGCGGCGACGTCGAGGTAGGCCCGTCTGCCGGCGCTGCAGCCCGTGCGGCTGACGAGCGGCGTTGCGGTGAGGGCGCCCAGGCCTGTGCCGGTGTAGATCGTCAGCTCCGACCAGGGGCCGCCGCTGCACGTGTCGATGCGCAGCGTCTCGGCCGCGCTCGGCGTCAGCCGGTACCAGGTCGAGCGCGTGTACGGCGGGTCGCTCGGCGCGGGCTCGCCGGCCTCGGGCGTGGCCTCGGCGGTGTTGGCGGTGATGCGGTCGCCGGCGCGCACGACCTGGGCGTCGGCGAAGGCGTCGTTGTCGGGTGGCGCCGCCTGGGCGCCAGCCGGCAGGGCGGTGATCGCCGCGAGCCCGAGGCAGAGCCCCAGCCACAGCGTGTGCAGCCTGCTCGTTCGGTCCGGCCGTGGACGTGGGGTCATCCGTGCTCTCCTTGGTGGCGGCGGCGTCCCAGGTGAGAACGTGCGCAATGCCACGAAGTTCCGGGCCTGCGGGCCCGCGCCGTGTGAGCTTGCGCACACTGCGTCCACGGCTTGCGCCGGCCGCGGGGCTGGTCAGCGCGGACGGCGCAGCGACCGCGTGTCGACGACCTCGAAGTCGCGGCCGGTGAGGCGATCGAGCGTGTGCAGGTCGTCGTCGTCCCAGCGCCGGTCGGGCGCGCCGCTGAAGTACCACGGCGAGCCGTCGTCGGCGAGCAGCGCGCCGTAGCGCTTGAGCGCCCGCGCGACGACCCTCGCCCGGCGGCCGAGGCCGGCGAGGCTCGTGCTCGCCTTCAGGCGCACGCGCAGGCCCATCGGCGCAGCGCCGGGTCGCTGTCGCCCGAGGCGAAGTGCCGCGCCGGGTGGACGTAGGCCCGGCGCGTGCGCCGGGCGGTGAAGCGCAGCGCGTGGTCGATCGAGCCCTTCGCAACCTCGTGGTACGCGACGATGCTGACGCGCGGCGAGCCTTCGAGCGTGTCGATCCGCGCGCCGCGCGGCAGGTGCGGCTCGAGCAGCGCCGCGTCGACGGCGTACGTGACGCCGAGCACGTGCAGCCACTGCGCCGTGAGGAAGGCGGGCGCGGGCTTCTTCATGGGCACGCGTCGCCGATCCAGCGCTGAAACGGCAGCGTCGCGCCGGCGCGGGCGAGGTCGCCCACGGCCGGGCTCGTCGGCGCCAGCGTCGCCACCTCGACGTCGCCGAGACGCTCGATCGTCGCGCGGTTGGATCGCTGCATGACGCTCGGCTCCGCGGGCCACGGGGTGAGCACCACCGCCCGCACGTCCAGGCCGGCCGCCCGCGCGGCCTCGATCGTCAGCAGCGAGTGGTTGATCGTGCCCAGGCCGGGCCGCGCCGCGATCACGAGCGGCAGCCCCAGCGCGACGGCCAGGTCGCGCAGCGTGAAGTCGCCGAACGGCACGAGCAGCCCGCCGACGCCCTCGGCCACGAGCACGTCGGCGCGCGCGGCGGCCGTGCGTGCGGCCCGCGTCAGCGCATCGAGCTCGAGCATCGCCCCGGCGAGCTCGGCCGCGAGGTGCGGGGAGACGGCGGGCCCGAACGTCGCGGTCGTCACGTCGCGGGCATTGCCGCCGACGGCGCGCGCCAGCAGCTCGTGATCGGCCGGCCACCCATCTGCCGCCGGCTCGTCGACCCCCGTCACGACCGGCTTCCACACCGCGACGCGCTCCCCGCGCGCGTGCAGCGCCGCGGCGATCGCCGCCGCCACGACGCTCTTGCCGGCGCCGGTGTCGGTGCCGGTGACCAAGCAGCCGTGAAAAGACACGCGAGGCCGCCGCGGACCCGCTAGGCCGCGTCGGCCTCGTGCGCGAAGTCCGCGAAATCGGCGACGCCGCGCGCCCGCACGGCCTCCTGCGCGACCGCGACCGGCAGCGCCGTCGCCGGCCGGAAGCCGGCCTGCAGCGCGGCGCGCCCGAGCACCCGCGCGGCCTCGCGCAGCTCGTCCTTCGTGTGCGTCGCCATCACCGCCAGGCGCAGCCGCGACGTGCCGGCCGGCACCGTCGGCGGCCGGATCGCCTGCGCGAACACGCCGCGCTCCAGTGCGGCCTCGCACACGCGCATCGCCGTCGCCGCGTCGCCCACGACGAGCGGGATGATCTGCGTCTCGGAGCCGGCGACGTCGAAGCCCTCGCGGGCGAGCTCGCCGCGCAGCACCGCGGCGTTCGCCGCCAGCCGCTCCACGCGCCGCGGCGACTCCTCGATCAGGTCCAGCGCCGCCAGCGCGCCGGCCACCGCGGGCGGCGGCGGCGCCGTCGAGAAGATCAGCGGCCGCGCGGTGTTGGTCAGCAGCGCCGCCATCTCCTCGTCGCACGCGACGAACGCGCCGTAGGCCCCGAGCGCCTTGCCCAGCGTGCCGATGACGATGTCGATCTCGCCGTCCAGGCCGGCCTCGGCCACGGCGCCGCGCCCGCCCGGCCCGGCACAGCCGGTGGCGTGCGCCTCGTCGACGACCACGCGCACGCCGCGGTGGCGGCGCGCGAGCTCGGCGATCTCCTCCAGCGGCGCGACGTCGCCGTCCATCGAGAAGACCGACTCGGTGACGATCAGCGACGCGCGCGCGCCCGCCTGCCGCAGGCCCCACGCGAGGTGCTCGACGTCGTTGTGCGCGTAGACGAACGTCTCCGCCCGCGACAGGCGGCAGCCGTCGATGATCGACGCGTGGTTGAGCTCGTCGGAGAACACCACCTCGCCCGCCCCCGACAGGGCGCCCACGACGCCGAGGTTCGCGAGGTAGCCCGAGCCGAACAGCAGTGCGGCCTCGGTGCCCTTGAAGGCGGCGAGGCGCTGCTCGAGCCGGCGGTGGATCGTCATCGTGCCGCTGACCAGGCGCGACGACCCCGCGCCGACGCCCCAGCGCAGCGCCGCGTCGGCCGCCGCCTCCTGCACGCGCGCGTGGTCGGCGAGGCCGAGGTAGTTGTTGGAGCACAGCAGCAGGACGGGCTTGCCCTCGAGCAGGACGTGCGGGCCCTGCGGCCCGCTGACCAGGCGCGTGCGGCGATACAGGCCGAGCTGCTTGAGCTCTGCCAGTCGCGCCGCGATCTCGCTCATGTCCGTCAGCCTCGCGCGGAGGCGATGTCGGGCGCGGGCTCGGGCCGCGGCGGGATCGGGCCGCGCTTGCGCGCGAAGCGCAGCTGCGTGGAGGGATCCCACAGGCGCACCTCCAGGCCGGCGACCTCGCCGGCGAGGTCGGCGTCCGCACCCGCGTCCGCCGCCGGCGTGTCGCCCTCCAGCCAGCCGCTACGGTTGTCCGGGCGCGGGTTGGCGGCGTTGTCGGGCTGGCGCGCGACGTTGAGGCCGAGGTTCTCGAACATCGCACGGTCCTCCTCGGGCGTGTTGCCGAGTGTCGTGAGGAAGTTGCCCATCATCACGCCGTTGATCCCGGCGCGCACCGCGAGCTGCTGCAGCTCGCCGATGTTCTCCACGCGCCCGCCGCAGAGCCGGAACAGCGCGCCCGGCAGGATCAGGCGGAAGATCGCGATCCACTTGACCGCCTCCCACGGGTCCATGTACTCGCGATCGCCGAACTTCGTCCCCGGGCGCGGGTTGAGCAGGTTGATCGGCACCGAGGTCGGGTCGATCGCCGCCAGCTCGAAGGCCATCTCCACCCGCTGCTCGCGCGTCTCGCCGAGGTTGAGGATCCCGCCGACACACGTCTCCAGGCCCGCCTCGCGGACTGCGTCGATCGTCCGCAGGCGGCCCTCGTAGCGGACGGTCTCGGAGACCTCCGGGTAGTAGGACTCCGCGGTCTCGACGTTGTGGTGCACGCGCTGCACGCCGGCCTCCTTCAACGCCTTCGCCCGCGCCGGCGACATGTGCCCGATCGAGGCGCAGCGCTTGAGGTTCGTGTGCTGCGCCACGAGGCGCGTGCCCTCCAGGACCTTGCGGAAGTCGCGCTTGGAGAGGCCCTGGCCCTGGGTGACCATGCAGAAGCGGTGCGCGCCCGCGGCCTCGGCGGCCCGCGCGTGCTCGAGGATCTGGGCGGGCTCCATCATCGCGTGCAGCGGCGTCTCGGCCTCGGCGAAGCGCGACTGGGCGCAGAAGCCGCAGTCCTGCGCGCAGCCGCCGGACTTCGCGTTGACGAGCGAGCACATGTCCGTGGCGTCCTCGAAGCGCTCGACGCGGGCCTGCCAGGCGCGCTCGATCAGCGCCTCGATCTCCGGGCGGTCCTCGAGCTCGCCGAGCGCCAGGGCCTCCTCGCGGGTGATGAGCGGTGCCATTGCGCGGCAGAGTGCCAGCCGCACCGGACGGCTATGCCGGCGGGCCGGGCTTCCCGGAGCCGCCGCCCGCACCCGGCGTTCGGACCGGGCCGCGCGGGCGGGCTGCGGCTCACCCACCCAGGACGTAGCTGCGGTAGGCGTCGTAGTAGTAGGACGAGCCCAGCGTCTGGGGCTCATCTGGGTGATGTACACAGCGCCGCGCGGTTCCCGCCAGGGCGGCGCGCAGGGCCGGGAACCAGGGTGAGCGCCGCGGCCAGCGCCGGCGCCAGTCTGGTCACTGTGCATCCAATCGGGCGGGTGGGCTGATGCATCAGCGCTGACTCCCAGGTTGCGTGACGGGGCTGCGCATTCAGCGTAGTGCGGCCCTATCTTTCGCCCACGGGCGCGGGCATGATGGCGCCATGCCCCTGCGCCCTCACCTCGTCTCCCGCGACACCGGCGGGTTCGCTCGCAACAGCGGCCTCGTCCTGGCCGCGACGCTGACGCTCAGCACCGCCACGATCGCCGTCGCCGCGCAGCGCCACGACCGCCAGGTCGGCGTCTCCGACCAGGCCCCGGTGGCGATCAACCACTCGTTCGTGAGCCCGCTCGTCGAGCGCTTCGGCCGCGTCCAGGTCGGCAGCGAGGTCTTCGTGGCCGGCAACACCGTGCTGCGCGCCGACCCGGGCAGGCGCGTGTGCCTCGGGTCGCAGACCAACGTGCAGGACAACGTCTTCGTGCTGGCCCTGGGCGACCGGGCGGGCGTCCGCGGCACGTGTGCGCGGCAGGCGACGCAGACCGGCGTGCGCACGAGCCTGGCCCATCAGGCCGAGGTCATCAACTCGCGGATCGGGAGCTTCGTCTTCGTCGGGTTCCACGCCAAGCTGTTCAACGCGGTGGTGCAGGACGGCGCGTTCATCGGCCACGGCGCGGTGATCCGCCACGTCCGCATTCCCCGCGACCGGATCGTCGGCATCGGCCAGCGCGTGACCACGCAGACGGTGGCCGACGCGCTGCCGTACAAGTCCGAGGCGCAGGCGGAGTTCCAGCGCGAGGTCCTGGAGGTCAACGAGGCGTTCGCCGAGGGCTACGCCGAGCTGTACCGCCACGCGGGACACGCCGCCGTGACCGGCATCTCACGCTCCCCGCGGACGGACTTCAACCCCGGCCTGCGACCCACGATCGGCGCGGGCCTGAGCCGCGAGCCGTTCGCGCGCATCGCCGGCGACGTGCGCCTCGGACCCAACGCGACCGTCGGCCGGCGCACGTCGATCCGGGCCGACGAGGGCGCCCCGATCGTCATCGGCGCCAGCGCGGAGATCGAGGACCGGGTGACGTTCCACGCGCTGAGCGGGACGTCGATCACGATCGGCGACCGGCTCAACACCGCTGACAACGTCGTCTTCCACGGGCCGCTCACCGTCGGCAACGACCTGACGATCGACGACGACGCGATCCTGTTTCGCGCGATCGTCGGCAACGGCGTGACGATCGGCGACTCCGCGATCGTGGCGGGCCCGGCCGACGCGCCGATCCGGCTGGCCGACGGCACGCACGTGCCGCGCGGCGCCGTGATCACGTCACAGGCTCAGGCGGACGCCCTGCCGTAGCGCGCGGTCAGCGCTGCGCCGGCCCGTCGCCCGCGCCGGCGCCGGCGCCGGCGCCGGCGCCGGCGCCGGCGTCACGCAGCTCCGCGACGAGCGGCGCATGGTCCGAAGGCTTGGCGCCCTTGCGGTAGTTGCGCTCGATCCCCACCCGCTCCAGCCGCGGCGCCAGCTCCTCGGACACGAGCACGAGGTCGATCCGCAGCCCCATCTTGCGGTGGAAGTGGCCCTGGCGGTAGTCCCACCACGTGTAGGCGACCGCGTCGGGATGCAGCGTGCGCAGCGCGTCGACCAGCCCCCCGGCGTCGAGGATCGCCTCGACCCGCCCGCGCTCCTCGGGCGTGACGTGCGTCGAGCCGGCGAACGCCGCGGGGTCGTAGACGTCGAGGTCGCGCGGCGCGACGTTGAAGTCGCCCGCGACCGCCAGCGGGACGGCGCCGGAGCGCAGCGTGCCCACGCGCCGCGCCGCGGCGTCGAGGAACGCGAGCTTCTCCTCGAACGTCGGCGAGCCGACCTCGCGCCCATTGGGGACGTACGTGCTGGCGACGCGCATCCCCGCGACCGTGGCCTCCAGCCAGCGCGCCTCGTCCTCGCGCAGCTCCCCGGCCAGCCCGCGCACCGGCGCGTCGAGCGCGAGCCCCTCGCGCGCGGCGATCGCCACCCCCGCCCAGCGACCCGCCGAGTGGTGCACGGCGTGGTAGCCGGCGGCGGCCAGCTCCTCGACCGGGAACGCCGGGTCCTCGCACTTCGTCTCCTGCATGCAGAGCACGTCGGGCGCGTGCTCGCCCAGGAACTCGAGCACGCGCGGCAGGCGGACCTTGATCGAGTTGACGTTCCAGGTGACGAGCTTCACGGCGGCGAAGGCTACGCTCGCGCCAGCATGCAGGGCACGATCCGCACCGTTGTGCAGGACAGGACCACGTGGGCGGTCGTCGGCCTGGCGCCCGATTCGGCCCGCGACAGCCACCGCATCGCCAGGCCGCTGCAGCGCCAGGGCACGCGCGTGCTCCCGATCAACGCGCACGTCGAGACGGCGCTCGGCGAGCGGACCTAGCGACCCTTCCAGGTCGGCATCCGCTTCTCCGCGAACGCCGACACGCCCTCGATGAGGTCCTCGGAGTCGAAGCTCGACGCGCGCAGGGCGAGCAGCTCGCGCTCGAGGTCGGGATCCAGCGCGCCCTCCGCCTGCAGCAGCTCGCGCAGGACGCGCTTGTTGCCGGACATCGACAGCGGCGCGTTGGCGGCGAGCTGCGTCGCGATCGCCAGCCCGGTCTCCTCGAGGTCGTCCTCGTCGACAACCCAGTTGACCAGGCCCCAGGCGCCCGCCGTCGGGGCGTCGATGTAGCGCCCGAGCAGGAACAGCTCGCGCGTGCGCGGCGCGCCGATCGCATCGACGAAGCGCCGCAGGCCGCTGTGGGAGTAGATCAGCCCGAGCTTGGCGGGCGGCATGCCGAGCTTGATGTGGCTGCCGGCCAGGCGCAGGTCGCAGGCGACGGCGAGCTCCAGGCCGCCGCCGATCGCCGAGCCGGGCAGCACCGCCAGCGACGGGATGTCGAGCGCGTCGAGCGCGGCGAGGCCGCGGCAGAACGGGTGCGCGACGAGCTTCTCGGCCTGCGCGGAGAAGTCCGCGAGCGGGATCTCCGAGATGTCGTAGCCCGAGGAGAACATCCCGTCCGCGCCGGTGATGATCACGCAGCGCACGCCGGCGCCCACCGCGGCCAGCTCGTCGGAGATCGCGCCGAGGATCGCGTGGTCGAGCGCGTTGCGGGTCTTCCGGTTGGAGATCGCCAGCCGCAGGACGCCCTCTGCGGGTCTATCGACGATCAAGGACCCAGGCATACGCGTGGAAACGTACCGCTGCGCGGCGCAGTTAGCACACCGTCTATCGGGGCTTAGGGCCGCGTCGATGCGTTACTCGAGGATGACGAGGGTGTCGCCCTCGTCGACGGGCTGCCCCTCCTCGCAGAGGATCTCCTTGACGACCCCGGGGTCCTCGGCCTCGACCGGCATCTCCATCTTCATCGACTCCAGGGTGATGACGGTGTCGCCCTCTTCGATCCGGTCGCCGACCTTGCACTCGATCTTCCAGACGATGCCCGTGATGTGGGCCTCAACCTCAACCATGGTGTCTCCTTGTTCCGGGCACGACCGCGTGTGGCAGAGTAGCCGCCGGTATGGACGCCGCCACGATCGTGATCGTCACCGCGCACGACGAGGCCGACCGGCTCGGCGAGACGCTGGCCGCGCTGCGCGGCGCGTTCCCGGGCGCGCGCGTGCTCGTCGCCGACGACGGCTCGACCGACGGGACCGCCGCCGTGGCCGTGCAGGGCGGCGCCGAGGTCATCCGCAGCGAGCGCGCGATCGGCAAGGGCGGCGCCGCGACGCTCGCCGCGCGCCGCGTCCTCAGCCGCGCGCTGGAGCCCGATCCGCCGGTCTTCGTGCTCGTCGACGGCGACCTGGCCGGCAGCGCGGCGCAGCTGCCCGCGCTCGCCGACGCCGTGCGCGCCGGCCGCTGCGACCTCGCCGTCGCGGTGTTCGCCTCGCGCGTCGGCGGCGGCTTCGGCTTCGCGATCGGCTTCGCGCACACGGCGATCCGCAACCTCACGGGCCTGGACACGGCGGCGCCGATCTCCGGCCAGCGCGCGCTCAGCGGCCCGGCGTTCGCCACCGTCGTGCCGTTCGCCCCGCGCTTCGGCATGGAGATCGGGATGACCGTCGACGCCGCGCGCGCCGGCTTTCGCATCGAGGAGATCCCGCTGGACCTCGCCCACCGCGCCACGGGCCGCACGTGGCGCGGCTTCGCGCACCGTGGCCGCCAGCTGCTGGACTTCCTCGCGGTCTACGCCAGCCGCCGCTGAGCGGCTTGGGCGCGGGGTGAAGATGGAGACGGCGGACACGATCGCCGAGCTGTACGTCGAGCACACGCAGGGCAGCGAGCCCGCCGACGAGCACGTCGCGCAGCTGCTGGAGCTGCTCGAGCCCGGCGAGACGCTGCGGTTCACATGCGGCTGGACGGAGATGAGCGAGAAGTGGGGCCCGCCCGCGCAGCTCTCCGTGACCAGCCGCCGGATCGTCGACCAGCGCTGGGCCGGCCCGGGGGCAGCGCCGCCCCGCGCCATCGCGCTACGCGACGTGCGCGCGGTGCTCGACCGGCCACGCGGCGAGGCCGCGCTGTTCACCACGCACGCGCTCGTCGTGGCGCTCGCGGACGGCAGCACGCGGGTGTGGGAACACCTCACCAACCACCAGATCGAGCCCGCGGCCGCCGCGATCGAGGCCGCGCTGGAAGACCTGGATTGAGGTTCGACGCAGTGTCCAGTCGCGGCGCCGCGAGTTTGTACGGTCGTCGATGGGTGGGCCCCGGGACCGTCCGTACCTTGGATGCATCACCACCGGCGAGCCGCACCGTCGCCGGGGGCGAACAACACGGCGGCGATCTGATCGCCAAGCAACCGCTGCCGAGCCGAGGACCAGGCCGGGACCGTTCCATCCTCCCGGTCCCGGCCAGTCCTCGGCAGAACCACGACACATTCTTCGCCCGCACGGCGTAGCGTCCCGCGCGTGATCCTCGCCATCGACCAGGGCACGACGGGCACGACCTGCCTCGTCTTCGACGAGTCCGCGCAGCCCGCCGGCCGCGCCTACCGCGAGTTTCAGCAGCACTTCCCGCGGCCCGGCTGGGTCGAGCACGACGCCGCCGAGATCTGGGACGTGACGCAGGCGGTCGCGCGCGAGGCGCTCGAGGACGCGGGCGTGGGCTCCGGCGACCTGCAGGCGATCGGGATCACGAACCAGCGCGAGACCGTCTGCGTCTGGGATCCGAAGACCGGCGAGCCGCTGCACCACGCGCTCGTCTGGCAGGACCGCCGCACCGCCGAGCGCTGCGACGAGCTGCGCCACGCCGGCCACGAGCACCTCGTCCGCCGCCACAGCGGCCTCGTGCTCGACCCCTACTTCAGCGCGACGAAGATCGAGTGGCTGCTCGACAACGTCGACGGTCTGCGCGAGCAGGCCGCCGACGGCGGCGCGGTGTTCGGCACGATCGACGCCTGGCTCGTGTTCAAGCTCACCGGCGAGCACCGGACGGACGTCACGAACGCCTCGCGGACGATGCTCTACGACATCCACCGCGGCGTCTGGGACGACGAGCTGCTCGCGCTGTTCGGCGACGTCCCCGAGGCGGCGCTGCCCGAGGTGCTGCCGAGCATCGGCGAGTTCGGGACCGTGCGCGACGGCGCGCTCGGCGCCGGCCACGACGGCGTCCCGGTGAGCGGGATCGCCGGCGACCAGCAGGCCTCGCTCTACGGCCAGGGCTGCCTCGAGCCGGGCCTCGGCAAGAACACGTACGGGACGGGCTCGTTCGTGCTCATGAACTCCGGCGAGAAGGTGCCGACCGCGCCGGCGGGCGTGCTCGCCACCGTCGCCTGGGGGATCGGCGAGCGCACGATCTACGCGCTCGAGGCGTCGATCTTCATCACCGGCGCCGGGGTGCAGTGGCTGCGCGACGGCCTGGAGATCATCGAGGCCGCCGCCGAGACCGAGGAGCTCGCGCGCTCGCTGGACTCCAACGACGGCGTGTACTTCGTGCCGGCGCTCACCGGCCTCGGCTCGCCGCACTGGGATGCCTACGCGCGCGGCACGATCGTCGGCCTCACCCGCGGCAGCACGCGGGCGCACCTCGCGCGCGCCACGCTCGAGGCGATGGCGTTTCAGACCGTCGACGCCGTGCAGGCGATGGAGGCCGCGTCGGGTCGCGAGCTCGAGGAGCTGCGCGCCGACGGCGGCGCGACCGTCAACCGCTGGCTGATGCAGTTTCAGGCCGACATGCTCGGCGTCCCGATCGCCGTCGCCGAGCTGGCCGAGACGACGGCGCTCGGCGCGGCGCTGCTGGCGGGCGTGGCGACCGGCGCCTGGACGCAGGACGACGTCGCCGCGCGCGACGGCGAGCGGGCGCGCTACGAGCCGAAGATGGGCGACGACGAACGCGAGATGTTGATCTCCCAGTGGCGGCGCGCCGTAGAACGTGCCGGTGGCTGGGCACGAGGGTAAAGTTCCTCCCATGGCGAGGATGAAGCGCAGCGAGCAACTCGCGGCGATGGGCAGCGGCGGGCGCGACGAGCGCCCGGCGGAGGACTTCGCGGCGTTCCACGAACGCTCGCGCACGCAGGAACCGGACTTCGCCTACGAGTGGGTGCGCGTCCTCACCGGCCTGTGGGCGCTGACGTTCTTTCGCACGCGCACGATCTCCAGCGAGAAGGTCCCGCAGAGCGGCGCGGTCATCCTCGCGCCCAACCACGGCTCGTTCATGGACCACTTCTTCCTCGCCGCGTTCATCCGCCGCAAGGTGCAGTTCATGGCGAAGTCCCAGCTCTTCCAGCCGCCGCTGCAGTACGTCTACTCGCACGGCGGCGTGTTCCCGCTGCGTCGCGGCCACCGCGACGAGGAGGCGTTCGTCACGGCGCGGGCGATCCTCGAGCGCGGCGGAGCGGTCGCGATGTACTGCGAGGGCACGCGCTCGCGCGACGGCAAGCTCTCCGACCGGCCCAAGCCCGGCATCGGCAAGCTCGCGCTGGAGACCGGCGCGCCGATCGTGCCCGTCGCGATCCACGGCTCGGCGAAGGTGCGCAACTGGCGCAAGGGCGAGTTTCCGAAGGTCACCGTCCAGTACGGCGACCCGATCCGCTTCGACGCGGTCGAGAACCCCACGCGCGACCAGCAGATGGCCGTCGCCGAGGCGATCTTCGGTGAGATCCGGGTGCTCTACTCGGGCCTGGAGACGCTCGGTCGCAAGGGCGTGCTGCAGCGCGTGCGCGAGCAGCGCCGGCTGGAGCGCCAGGGCAAGAAGCGCACCGCGACGGCGTAGCCGCCCGCCTGTCGTCGGGCGGCGACGGCGTAGCCGCCCGCCTGTCGTCGGGCGCCGGTCAGGCTTCGCCGTGGAAGTACTCCACGCCGGCCGAGCGCGGCACGATGACGTCGTCGTCGCGGTTGCCGGTCCAGATCGCGATCTTGTCGCTGTCGGGATAGACGGTCGCGGCGGGGTGCACGACGGCCGACCACATGAGCACGTGCGCGGGGGTGTCGCCGTCGTTGCGGATCTGGTGCGCGCCAGACGGGCCGCGCGCGAAGAAGACGACGTCGTTCGGCGCGAGCTCGTGCGATCCCTCGGTGTCGCGCAGGGTCGGGGTGCCGTCGACCACGAGCAGCCACTCCTCCTCGCCGTACTCGTAGTGGTAGGGGCACAGCGCCTCGCCGGGCGGCAGTTCGTAGAAGCTCGTGCCGGTCTGCTCGGCGCCGACCTGCGTGCCGAAGCGATGCATGCCCGCGCGCATGCCGGGCGGATCGTCGTCGTCGTACTCGAAGGTGGGGCTCGTGAGGCTGATGCGGTGCATGTGGGGGTGTCTAGCAGGGGAGCGCGACGTTGCGCCGATGAGTTCTGGGCCTGCGCCGGGTCTGTATACGCGAGCGACGGAGCCGCGCACTCCGTCGACCCGCCGGATGTCGTTTCATGCGTCTACCGAGGAGGATCCACAGTGCAGCTGTCGCCGATCGTCTCGTCGCAGGAGTGGGCGGCCGCCCGCGAGGAACTGCTGGCGCAGGAGAAGGAGCTGACGCGCGCCCGCGATGCCCTGGCCGCCAAGCGCCGCCGGATGCCGCGGATGGCCCTGGAGAAGAACTACCGCTTCGAGGGCCCCGACGGTCCGGCGAGCCTGCTCGACCTCTTCGCCGGGCGCCGCCAGCTGATCGTGTATCGCTTCTTCTTCGAGCCGGGCGTCGGCGGCTGGCCGGAGCGTGGCTGCAGCGGCTGCTCGTTCCTGGCTGACCAGGTGGCGCACCTCGCCCATCTCAACGCCCGCGACACCACGCTGGTGTTCGTGTCGCGCGCGCCGCAGCCGGACATCGAGCGCTGGAAGGCGCGGATGGGCTGGGACATCCCGTGGTACACGCTCACCGACGACTTCGACGCCGACTTCGGCGTGGCCGAGTGGCACGGCACCAACGCGCTCGTCCGCGACGGCGACCAGATCTTCCGCACCTACTTCGTCGACAACCGCGGCGACGAGGCGATGGGCAGCACGTGGAGCTACCTCGACATCACCGCGTTCGGGCGCCAGGAGGAGTGGGAGGACTCGCCGAAGGGCTACCCGCAGACCCCGCCCTACCAGTGGTGGAACCTCCACGACGAGTACGGCACGGCGACCTGATCGCGCTCCACGGCCCGGAGCGCGCGACGGCTCGCAGTGCTGCGCTCCCGCCGAACCGGCCCGGCTGAGCGGGTCGGGGCGCGCCGAGTGCGGATATCGCACCCGGCGCGCCCGGACCGTGCTCAGATCGTTGAACGATCGGCTGGTGGTGGGTCCAGCCGCGGCCGCAGCCGTAGCCGTAGGCTGCCGCAGACCGTGCCGGCGGACGGCAGCCGCGCGACGACGAGGAGTCGCGGATAGGGCTGTCGCAGGCGTGCCGCGCGCACCCACATCCCATGCCCCCGCAGCCCCGCGCGCGCGAGCAGGACCTCCACGCGCGCGTCGTCGTCGAGCGCCGTCCCGCCCGCCTCGAGCGAGCGGGCGAACGCCAGGCCGTCGCGCAGCGGATCGCCGCTCGCCGCGGCGCCGGCGTCGCGGGTGAACGCGTCGAAGCGCTCGTCGAACGCGCCGCCGAGGCACAGCGCGAGCGCCGGCCACGCGTGGGCCACGGCGTGACCGCGCTTGCGCCGCAACGCGGCGCCCGCGGCATCGGCGTCCGCCGCCGCGAACCCGTCCGGGAAGTCCTCGCCGCGCAGCAGCGACTCGAGCAGCTGCGCCTGGCGCGCCGCATAGGCCGCGCGGTCAGGGGCGGGCACGGCGTTCGCTTCCCCAGTGCGCCGCGTATGCCGCGCGGTCAGGGGCGGGCACGGCGTTCGCTCCCCAGTGCGCCGCATAGGCCGCGCGGTCAGGGGCGGGCACGGCGTTCGCTTCCCCAGTGCGCCGCGTATGCCGCGCGGTCAGGCGCGGGCACGGCGTTCGCTTCCCCAGTGCGCCGCGTATGCCGCGCGGTCAGGCGCAGGCACGGCGTTCGCTTCCCCAGCGCACCGCGTCGGCGATCGCGGCCAGCTCGGCGACGAGCTCGCTCGCAGGAGGGAAGTCGTCGTCGCGCTCGAGCAGCACGGCGGGCGGATCGACGATCGCGCACAGCTCCTCGAGGAGGTGCAGCACGCCGGGCACCACGGGATGGGCGTGCGTGTCGTGGTAGACGCCGTCGCGCATCACGCCCCCGCCGACGTGCACGTAGGCGATCCGCTCCAGCGGGAAGCGCTCGAGCGCCTCGAGCGCGTCGTAGCCGTGGTTGTGCGCGTTGGCGTAGAGGTTGGACACGTCGAGCAGCAGCAACGCACCGGTGCGCTCGATCAGCTCGCGCACGAACGCCGCCTCGTCCATCTCGGCGCCGGGCCACTGCACGAGCGCGGCGACGTGCTCGAGCGCCAGCGCGACCGGCAGCGCCGCCTGCGCGATCGCGACGTTCTCACACAGGATCTCGAGCGCCTCGCGGGTGCGCGGGACCGGCAGCAGGTGGCCGGCCTCGCGCCCGTCGGCCCGCACGAACGCGATGTGCTCGCTGACGAGCGGTGCCCCGACGCGCTCCGCGACCGAGGCCAGGTGCTCCAGGCGCGCGCGCTCCGGGGGCTGCGCACCGCCGAGCGACAGGCCGATGCCGTGCGGCACGACGTGCAGTCCGCGCTCGCGCGCCGCCACGACGCCGTCGGGCAGCGCGCCGGAGCCGATCGACTCCGCGATGATCTCGATGAAGCCGAGGGCCGCGACGTCGGCGAGCGCGCCGTCGATCTGCGGGCGCCAGGCGGCGCCGGCGCCCAGCCTCAGTGTGTTGGCGAGCGTGCGCATCGTCAGCCCCCGCATCCGCCGCAGCCGCCACAGCCGCCGCCGCAGCCACCGCCACCACCGCTGCCGCTCGTGCCGACGGAGGGATCGTCCTCGCGCGGAACGCCGAGCGCCGAGGCGATCGCGGACTCGGCGAGCCACAACGTGCCGGCCCCGAACAGGGCGGCCGTCAGCGCGATCTGCGTCGAGCTCGACTGACGCTCGAGCGGATCGCTCGCGCCGCGCAGGCGCTCCAGCACGTCCTGGCCGCGCTGCGTCGCCTCCGGCCACAGGAAGAAGAGCCGTGCGCTCGCCAGGCCGGCGACGGCGGTCATGACGCCCAGCACCAGGATCGGGCGGCCCTCGGCCAGGCCGGCGAGGATCCGCAGGACGCCGATCGCCGTGACCAGCGCGGAGACGATCCAGAGCAGGCGGATGCGTCGCGCCTGGCGCTCGTCGAGCAGCAGCCCCGACCGCGTCAGCTGCTCTGACAGCGTCTGCATGGTCGCGCTCTCCTGCACGCGGGCGAGGATCTCGGCGACGGAGAGCCAGGGCTCGCGCCGAACCGTCTCGTGGACCTCCCGCTCGACCGGATCGGCGCTCGCGTCGAGCTCGCCGGTGACCGCGAGCGTGTCGTCGGTGCCGGTCACCAGCCTGTCGTAGTACAGCCGCGCCGTGGCGGCGGTGATCGCGCACCCGGGGCCGTCGTTGAGCAGCCCGATCTCACTTACGGTGAGGTCGGGCAGCGGGTCCAGCGGCCCCGCGGGCGGCCCGAGCGCCTGCCGGTACGCATGCCAGAGGCCGACGGCGCTCGCGGCGCACAGCGCGCCGTAGCCCCAGAGAAACTGTGCACCGGTGATGCCCCAGGTGCCGGCTGTCGTCGTTACGAGCATGGTTCACGCTCCAAGGGAATGCTTCGTTGGCGTTCGCGCCGCAGCACCGGGCGCCGGCGCGGGAGAATCGAGAGGGGCCGGCGCGGGATCGGGTCAGCCGACCCAGAGCCCGCCGCCCACGTTGCGATCGAAGCTCGGCCGCGGGTCGTCGGCCATCGGCGGGCGCGGCTTGGCCTCGGTCGTCGCCGTCAGCGGGCCGAGCCCGCCGGCCGGCAGCCCGGCCACCTTCACGAGCGTCCAGCCGTCGGCACCGGCGCCGCGCACGAACCAGCGGTGCCGGGCGGCGGAGCTCAGCGTTGCGTTGCGGTGCTGCGCCTGCAGTTCTGCGGCTTCACGAGTCATCGTCGACCACCTGTCGGGTGAAAGTGACCTTGTCGTTCACTGCCTCACAGAGCATGCGCTGCGGTCACCGCGGCCACCACGCCTCACAGCAGGCGGTGTCACGACGCCTGTACGACGCCGGGTCATGACGCGGGGTGCCGCAGCGGTCTGCGCCGACGTTGTGCCGACGCAGGTCCGACGCTACGGTGCGGTCGGTGAGCACGCGCTCCCGAGCCGTTGCCGAGGAGCTCAAGCTCGTGATCCGGCTCGCCGGCCGCGACCCCGAGGCGCTCGAGGGCAAGCTGCCCGAGCTGTCGGAGCTGCATCCGGTGTCGGCGGCGGGGGAGCTCGACGAGCCCGCCCGGGTGCACTTCATCCTGCACCGGCTGATCCCCGGCTACCTCGAGCGGCTGCCGGCCGGGCGCGACTGCCGCGCGATCCGTGAGCTCATGACCTGGGAGGACGCCGACGGCGACTTCCAGTCGCTGACGACGCGCTACCACAAGGCCGCGGCGCACCTGGTGAATGCCGCCAGCGACTTCGGCCGCCGTCAGGAGCCGCGCCTGCTGGCGGAATGCGCCCGGCGCTTCGTCGCCTTCGATCACGAGGACCGGCTCGCCGGCGCAGCCGGAACCGCGGCCGCGACCGGCGCGGAGCCGGCCGGCTCGACCCCCATCGCATCCCATGCCGATCCCGCTCCGGATCCCGCCGCCGCCCCGGGACCCGCCGATCTGGCCGCGCTCGCCGCCGCCGCGGCGCTGCCCGCCGGCGATCCCCACGCCGGCATCGTGGGCGTGCACCGCAACCTCGACTACCACCTGCTCGTCGACCTCATGGCCGGCGCCGACGAGATCGTGATCCTCAACACGTGGATCCCCGAGCTCAACATCCTCGCCGACGCCCTCGTCGACGCGCTCGAGCGCGGCACGTACGTGTCGATCCTCATGCTCTTTCCCGATTCACCTGTCGCGCGGCTGCGCAGCGAGGCGCTGCAGGGCTCGACGCAGGGGCGCTTTCGCGAGGATCGCGTGAAGCCCGGTGTGAAGCACTGCCTCGAGGTGCTCGCGGCGATCGGCCGCTCGGTTGACGACGACACCCGCCGGCACCTGCGCGTCAGGCTCTACCATTCGCTTCCGTCGCTCTCGATCTACGGCGTCGACGATCGCGCGTTCGTCAGCGTGTTCGTGCACGGGCAGCTCGCCGTCAAGTCCGTGCAGATCGAGGTGCTGGGTCAGGATTCGGTGATGGGCGAGCTCGCCTTCGGGGAGCTGAAGGCACTCTGGGAAATCGGGCTGGAGTTCGAGGACATCACGCAATGGGAGACGGAGATGCAGAGCATGGGACCGCGCTTCGGCATCGCTCCGTGAGCGCTGACGCCGCCGAGGACGAGCTGCTCGCGCGCTTCACCGCGCACCCCGTCTTCCGCGGGATCGAGGAGATCGGACAGGATGCGTTCCTGGCGATCCTGCTGCAGCGCCGGTTCCTGTCGCTGATGTTCCCCGTGATGTACGACGTGGGCATCGACGGACTGACCGATCCGATCGCGATCAAGGTCGTGCGCGAGATCCTCCGCGAGGAGTATCCGGACCCGTCCGGCGCGACGCCGTCGCACCGCGAGGACCTCGTCGCCGATCTCGTCACGCTCGGCGCCACTCGCGCGCAGATCCTCGCGTCGCGCCCGACGCCCGTAACCCAGTCGGTGATCGAGCGCAGCTTCGCGCTGCTCGCCGAGGCCACCGAGCGCGACACGGACCTCGAGCTCATGACGATCATCCGCTTCTGGGGCGAGGTGCTCGTGTCCGTCGAGTACGGCGAGTTCTGGCGCCGCATGAAGGCGCAGTTCGCGGCGGCGGACGCCGTCTCGCGCTTCTACCACCCCCACCACCACCACGACGGCCGGGACCCCCTGGCCACCGCCGGAGACGACGCGGCGACGCACTCCGGCCGCCTCGGCGCCTGTCTCGTGCGCCTGCTCGACGGCGCGGACGGCGACGCGCGCTTCGCCGCCACCGAGGCGCGCGTGCTCGCGCTGCGCCTCGAGTTCTACGACCAGTTCTGATGAGCGGCGCGGTGCGGGCGGCGCTCGCGGTCTTCGCGGTGGGCGTGCTCGGCGTCTGGCTCGTCACGCCGATCGGCGACGCCTGCCCGGACGTCGGGCGGCTGCCCGCGGGCAGCCAGAGCTCGTCGTCGCCGTCGTTCGCGCCGCCGCTGACGCGGACGTGCACGTACACCACGACGGGCGGGACGCAGGCGCGCCAGCGCTACGTGCCGGTCGTCGACTGGCTGATCCTCGCGGTGGTGGCGGGCGTGGTGGGGGTCGGCGTCGGGCTGGCGGGGCCGGGGACGCCGCGGCCCGAGCGGGCGCCGGGACCCGAGCGGGCCCCGCGAGCGCCGCGGGCGGAGCGGCCGGAGCGCAACCCGGGAGCCCCGCGGACCCCGCCGGCGGCGTCGCCGGCGCGGCCGGCGCGCGAGCCGCGGCCGGCCCGGGCCAAGCGCCCGGCCCGCGTCGCGGACCCACCCCGTTCTGCGGCGCCGGCGCCGTCGGCGGCGGAGAGCGCCGAGGGCCGTGCCGCCGCGCGCGAGCGCGAGCGCCAAGAGCGCGCCCGCCGCCGCCAGGGCGGTTGACGACCCGCGTTCAGCCGGGCGGGCGTCGCGGTCAGCCGGCCCAGGGCACTTCGACGGAGTCCTCCTGCGGCGCGTCGCGGGCGACGACGTACTCCGCGGCGTCCGTCTCGGAGGGGTTCTCCAGCAGATGCGTCTCGCGCGGCGGCACGTAGACCATGTCGCCGGGCTCGAGCGTGACGCCGTGCTCGAGCTCCTCGCCCCAGCGCACGTTCAGGCGGCCGGCGAGCATGTAGACGGCCGACTCGCAGTCGGCGTGGAAGTGCGGGCGCGACTGCGCGCCGGCGGGCACCCGGAAGACGCCCATGTAGATGTTCGTCGCCCCGGTCGTGACCTGCGAGACCTCGGCGCCGCCGACGACTCCGCGCGGCACGCGACGATCTGCTCCGGGCTTGACGATCTGCACGGCCTGGAGACTACTCTCAGACCCGATTGTCGGAAACCCGCAGAACGGAAGTTCGACGTTCTGACGTGCGCGTGTCCAGTCGGCCCCGCCGCGGGACGCTCTGCGGCCGCCCCTGCGGCGACCGCCGGCGGAGCCCGCTTTCCCCCCGGCGAGGACGGCGCGGCGGCGAGGAAGCGCCGTTGTCGGCGCCTCGTCGGAATCGGCTCTTGACAGCGGAGCGTGAAAGTAGTTTCCTAATGTGAAACTACGTACCACTCAGAAGGGGATGGCGACATGGAACCGAACAAGCAGGACGCCGAGATGATGCTGGCGCACGCCGGCCAGGCCCAGCGGGCGGTCAGCGCCCGCACCCCGAAGGAGCACGTGCCGTTCATCGCCTGGGGCGCCTTCATGGCGATCCTCGTCCCGGGGTTCGACCTCGTCGATCGCACGACCTGGGGCTGGACGACGATCGCGGTCGCCGTCGCCCTCTTCGCCGCGACCGGGGCGTACTTCGTCGCGCGCGAGCGGCAGGTCCGCGTCGCCGATCGCACGCCGTCCTGGACCTGGGTCGCGCTCACCGCCGGCGTGTGCCTCGGTGGCGCCGTGGCCGAGTTCCTCGACGACTCGCTCGCGTTCTCCTACGTCCTCGGCGGCGTCATCGCGGCCGTGCCGCTGCTGCTGTGGGGCGAGCGTCTGCGCCGCGGCGCATGACCACGCATCCCCGAGCACGGCTCGACGACCTGATCCACCAGCCGGTGCGGTTCTCGCTGCTGGCCGGGCTCGCGCAGGCCGACGAGCTCGAGTTCCGGTTCCTGCGCGACACGCTCGACGTCAGCGACTCCGTCCTGTCGCGCCAGGCGTCGACCCTCGAGCAGGCCGGCTACGTGGCGATCCGCAAGGGGCATGTCGGCAAGTGGCCTCGAACGTGGCTCAAGCTCACCCCGGCGGGCCGCACCGCGTTCGAGAATCACCTCAGCACCCTGCGCGAGATCGCCGGCCGGTAGCCGCTACGTCGTCATGCCGGTGAACTGCCCCCCGGTGACGTTCAGCACCTGGCCGTGCACGTAGTTCGACCACGGCGAGCAGAGGAAGAAGACGCCGCCCGCGGCCTCCTGCGGGGTGCCGGCGCGGCCGAGCGGGATGACGTAGTTGGCCATCGCGCGCATCTGCTCGGGGATGCCGAGCTGGACGGTCTCGCCGCCGATCTGCATGGTGTTGTCGTCGACTTTGGCCTGCGTCAGGCGCGTGTCGATGAAGCCGAAGGCGACCGCGTTGCAGTTGATCTTGAACTGGCCCCACTCCTTGGCCAGCGTCTTGGTCAGGCCGACGACGGCGGCCTTCCCCGCGGCGTAGTTGGCCTGGCCGGCGTTGCCCATCGTGCCCGAGATCGAGGAGACGTTGACGATCTTGCGAAACACCTCGACGCCGTCCTGGCGCTCCTGCTTGGCCGGGTCGCGCAGGTGCGGCGCGGCGGCGCGGACGACGCGAAAGGGGACGACGGTGTGGATGTCGAGCATCCGCTGGAACTGGTCGTCGGTCATCTTGTGGACCCCGCCGTCGACCGTGTAGCCGGCGTTGTTGACGATGATGTCGATCTTGCCCCAGGCGTCGATCGCGGTCTGCACGAGCTCGTCGCAGGCGCCGTTCGCGGTCAGGTCGCCGCCGTAGACGACGGTCTCGCCGGCGATCTCCGACGCCGTCTGCTCGGCGACGTCGCCGTCGAGGTCGTTGATCAGGACCTTCGCGCCGTGCTCGCTGAGCAGCTCCGCGGTCGCGCGGCCGATGCCCCGCGCCGAGCCGGTGACGATCGCGACCTTGCCGTCCAGAACTCCCATGCCGTGCGCTCCTTGTCCGAGTGTGCGGCGCGCACGATAGCGGCTGGCTGACTGGCCAGTCGGTGTTCGTCGCCGGGGTGGCACCGGGCGTCACCCACGTGCGGGTCGAGGGGTGTGGCGCATCGGTATCGCCCCGCGTGCAGCATTCGCCACACCCCGCGCGGCCGGCTGACGGCACGGCGTCCGGAGCGTCCCGATCAGTCACGGGCACGGCGAGCGCCGCGCGGGCCGCCGGGCCGGTGTTCGACGCCGGAGGCAGCAGTGCCGCAGCCGGCAGCGGGCGGTCAGCGCCGCCGGATCCGGAACGTCGCGCTGATCGGCGACCAGCGACGTGCCGATCCCGCGGGCACGCGCGCCGGGCCACCGGGATGGGGCACGGATCGAACGGGATCTCACGCACCACCTACACCGCCGGGCGCGGATCCCATCCCCGCCCGCGCGCTACGCCTGGCAGGCCGGGCACCAGTAGGTGGTGCGCCCGCCGACGGTCGCGCGTTCGAGCGGGTGGCCGCAGCGCGGGCACGCGCCCTCGCGCTCGCGAGCCGGGATGAAGCTGGCGGTGTGCACGCCGCCCTGGCGGATCGCCGAGCGCACCGCGGCGCGCAGCTGGCGGCGCAGACGGTCCAGATCCTCGAGCGAGAGCTCCGCCGTCGGGCGCCGCGGCGCGATCCGCGCCTGCCACAGGACCTGGTCGGCGAGCAGGTTGCCGACGCCGGAGATCGCGCCCTGGTCGAGCAGGCGCGCCTTGACGGCGACGCTGCCGGCGCCGACGAGCCGCCGGAACGCGTCACGGCCGACGTCGGCGGCATCCGGGCCGACGTGGCTGAAGTCCGGGTTGAGCATCGCCCGGCCGAGCCGGCGGCGGTCGCGCAGGGCGAAGCGGCCGCCGTCCTCGAACTGGACCGTGAAGCGATCCCAGATCGGCTTCTCGGTCGGCGCCTCGAGCGCGATCGAGCCCGCCATCCCGAGGTGCAGCCCGAGCGTGGGGCCGTCCTCGGTGACGAGCCACAGGAACTTCCCGCGCCGGTGGGCGCCGGCGAACGTGTGGCCGACGAGCGCGGACGCGATCTCGCCGGGCGGATGCGGGCGGCACACGTAGGTGTCGCTGTCGTCGACCGCCGCGATCCGCCGCCCGAGCGCCGACTCCAGCGTCACGCGGGCGCGCTCGGCTTCGGGGAGCTCGGGCATCCGCTCCAGCGTAGGAGCTGGTCGCGCGCGGCGTTCGCCCGCGGACGCCGCAGCCCGTAGCCTGGGCCGCGTGATCGCCCTCATCACCGGCGCCTCGAGCGGGATCGGCGAGGCGACCGCGCGCCGGCTCGCGCGCGAGCCCGGCGACGTCCGGCTGGTGCTCGTCGCGCGGCGCGAGGAGCGCCTGCGGGCGCTCGCGGACGAGCTGGGAGCGACGCCACGCGTGCACGTCACGTTCGTCGCCGTCGACATCACCGGCGCCGGCGCGCCCGCCCGCATCGCCGCGCACGTCGAGCAGGAGCACGGCGGGCTCGACCTGCTCGTCAACAACGCCGGCGCCGCCTGGCGGGCTTCGTTCGCCGACGGCGGCTGGGAGAACGTGCGCCGCCACATGGCGCTGAACTTCGACGCCCAGGTGCGCGTCACCGAGGCGCTGCTGGCGCTCCTGCGGCGCTCGGCACCGAGTGCCATCGTCAACGTCGCGAGCACCGCCGGGCGCGTCGGCCGCGACGGCACCGCCGCCTACTCCGCGGGGAAGTTCGCGCTGGCGGGGTGGACGGACTCGCTGTACTTCGAGGAGGCGCGCCACGGCGTG
Organism: uncultured Actinomycetes bacterium; assembly: GCA_963709935.1. GTDB lineage: Bacteria > Actinomycetota > Thermoleophilia > Solirubrobacterales > Solirubrobacteraceae > CADCVQ01. Next base: position 124,142 of record CAVPYM010000016.1, read on the forward strand.
CACGTCGGCCTCGTCCTGCCGGGCTTCGTCGCCACCGAGGGCTTCCCGCAACGCCAGCTCGTCGACAACTGGAAGACGCGCTGGATCGTCTCGACCCCGGAGAAGGTGGCCGAGGCGATCCTCGACGCGGGCCCAGGCGGCCGTGCCGAGCGCTACGTGCCGCGGGTGTACTGGCTGGCCGCGGTCGCGCGGATCGTCCTGCCGGGTCTCACGCGGCGGGCGCTGGCCGGCGGCAAGCTCCCCGTCGCGCGGACGGGCTCCGACGCGCACAGCCCGTAACGGCGCCCGGCTCAGCGTCGGATCTCCGTCCGTCTGCCACCGGGCGACGTCGCATACACGCCTGCCGGCGCGCGTAGCGGCGCGCGGCGCGCCGGGGCAGCATCCGCCGCATGAACGCAAACCGCGTCAGCACGCAGGCCACAGGCCACCGCGCCTCGCGCGCGGGGAGAATCTTCGGCGCGCGCAGCAGGTGCGACGTCCCGGCACCCACGCGCCCGCTCTCGGCGCCCGAGCTGTGCGTCCTGCGCCAGGCCGGCCGCGGCGACGGACATGAGGCGCTGCGGATGGCGGTCCTCGAGCTCGTCGTCCGCGGTGTGCTGCGGCTGGAGCCGCGGGGGCCGTCCGCGCGCGGCCACCGTGCAGCTCACGGGTGTCGAGGCCGACCTCGACGCGCCGGTCGCGGCGGTGGCGGCGACCCTGTGCGGCGCGCCGATGAACCTGCGCGCGCTCGAGCACGCGCTGTCGCGTGCATGGGCGACGCCGCGTGACTACGTGTCGTCCGAGGTCGTGCCAGCACTCTGCGACAAGGGCCTCATGCAGCTCGCCGATCGCCGGCGCGCGCTGAGCTGGCTGGGTCCGAAGCCTGCGCTCACGCCGCTCGGAGACGACGCGCGAGCCGAGCTGGACGATCGGCTGGCGGTGTTCGACGGACCGTTTCGCGGCTGGGTCCGTCACGATCCCGGACGTGCGGCGGCGTTCGTCGCGCAGGCCGGTTGCGCGGTGCTGCTCGCCGGCACGGCATGGCGTGCGGTTCGCGAGCTCTACGCCCGCCGGACACCGGAGGCCGGGAGCGGCGCCACGGGCGCGTGGGAGACGGGGGTGTACACCTCGATGCGCCTCACGGCGCTTGACCCGAGCTTCGACTTCAGCCTCCTCGGGGCCGGCCTCGGCGGCTGGGCTCAGGGCGGCGACGACGGGGGGTTCGGCGGCGGCGGCGCCGATGGAGGAGGGGGCGCGGACGGCGGCGGGGGCGGCTACTGAGCTTGCGGCCAGGCGGCCGCCCGCAGGTCAGAGCCCGTAGCTGCGCCCGATCACGTCGAGCATGATCTCGTCGGTCCCGGCGCCGATCCGGTTCAGGCGCAGGTCGCGCCACACGCGCTCGATGCCGTACTCCTTCATGTAGCCCGCGCCGCCGTGGATCTGGATGCACTCGTCGGCGACCTCGACGGCGATCCGCGACGCGTGCAGCTTCGCCATCGAGATCTCGCGCACCGGGTAGTCGCCGTTGGCGTGCCGCCAGGCCGTCGTGTACACCATCTGGCGGGCCGACTCGATCTTCGTGGCCATCTCGGCGAACTTGTGGCGGGTGACCTGGAAGCTGCCGATCGCGCGGCCGAACGCGCGGCGCTCGAGCGCGTAGGCGAGGGTGCGATCGAACACGTCGTGGGCGGCGGCGACGGCTCCCGCGGCGCCGATCAGCCGCTCGCCCTGCAGCTCCCACATGATGTGGTAGAAGCCCTTGCCGACCTCGCCGAGAACCGCGCTGGCCGGCACGCGCACCTCGTCGAAGGCCAGCAGCGCCGTGTCGCTGGCGTGCATGCCGAGCTTCTCCAGGCGCTGCTCGCGGATCACGCCGGGCCGGTCCATCGGGACGATGAACAGCGTGAAGCCGTCGTAGCCGAGATCTGGATCGGTCTTCGCGACGAGCACGATCGCGTCGGCGCGGTGGCCGTTGGTGATGTACGTCTTGGCCCCGCTGATGACGTAGTCGCCCGAGCCGTCGTCGGAGCGCACCGCCCGGGTCTTGATCGCCGCCACGTCGGACCCCGCGTCGGGCTCGGTGATCCCGAGGCAGAGGATCTTCGTGCCGGCGATCGCGGGCACGAGCCACTCCTGCTTGTGCTTCTCGGTGCCGAACGCGAGGATCGGCGGCATCGTCATGTCGGTGTGCACGGCGACGCCCATCGCCATCCCGCCCGACCGTGCACGGGCGAGCTCCTCGGCGAGGACGAGCGAGCAGAAGTAGTCGCCGCCCTGCCCGCCGTATCGCGCGGGCTTGTCGAGGCCGAGGAAGCCGAGCTCGCCCATGCGGCGAAAGACCCAGTCGGGGAAGGTCGTCTCCTCCCACTCGTCCGCGTGCGGCGCGAGCTCCCTGGCCACGAACGCGCGGATCGACTCGCGCAGCGCCTCGTGCTCCTCGGTGAAGATGAAGTGCCGGCGGCGCGCGGCGTGGTCGGGCCTGCGGACCTCGTCGGCCGTTGCCATGGGTTGCACGCTACCGCGTGGCTACTGCGCTGCGTCGCGCCGGCAGCCGATCACCGCGCAGGGCAGCACGACCCGCCAGCGCCCCTCGCGGCGCAGCAGCAGCGCGGCCGAGGGTTGCGGCTTCGGGTCGTCCGGGACCTCAGCAGGCAGGAAACTCCACGGTCGCGCGATCGCCGTGATCTCGATGGGCCCGATCGACGTGACCCTCGCGGACCCCACCACCTTGTCGTTTGCGCCGGCCTCGACGCCCTTCTCACCCGTCGGGCGCGGCGGGATCTGCGTCCGCTCGAGCTCGCTCGGGTTGCCGCTGTGGACGACGAGGGCGTTGCAGAACGCGTCGCGGGACGTGACGAACTGCGCGCGCGTGAAGCCGTCCTGCACGACGAGGGGGGCGGCGCCGAAGACCGCGCGGACGGCGTCCTCGATCTGCCCGTTCGCATCCGGCTCGCCGCCGCCGCCACCACCACCTCCGCAGCTCGCGAGCAGGAGGGCGGCCGCCGCGACGAGCGCGGGAAGCGAGCGGGCGGCCATGCCTGGACGCTACGCCCGCCGGCGGCGCCGCTGGCCGCTCGGACGATGGCCGGTAGATTGCGCCGGTGCCGTACGAGACGCTGCGCTACGACGTCGCCGATGCGGTTGCGACGATCGCGCTCGACCAGCCCGAGACCCGCAACGCCCTCTCCGACCCGCTGCTCGACGAGCTGCTGGCGGCGCTCGCGGCCGCCCGCGACGACGCCGCCGTGCGCGTCGTCGTGATCGCGTCCACGCACCCGACGGTCTTCTCCAGCGGCGGCGACCTCGCGGGCTTCAAGGCCGAGCTGTCACTGGCCGAGCGTCATGCCGCCAACGGGCGCTTTCCCCGGCTGTTCGCGCTCATCGGCGAGCTCGGCAAGCCGGTCATCTGCGCCGCCGGCGGGCACGTCCTGGCGGGCGCGCTCGGCCTGGCGCTCGCGTGCGACCTCGTCATCGCCAGCGAGCACGCCACGTTCGGCACGCCGGAGATCAACGTCGGCCTCTTCCCGTTCATGATCGCCGTGCTGATCGCGCGCAACGTCGGCCGCAAGAAGATGACCGAGCTGCTGCTGCTCGGCGAGCGCATCGACGCCGCCGAGGCGCTGCGGCTGGGGATCGTCAACCGCGTCGTGGCGCCGGCCGACTTCGACGCGGCGGTCGCCGGCTGGGCCGCCCAGCTCGCCGCGAAGTCGCCGCTGCTGCTGGCGCTCGGCAAGGACGCGCTGTTCGCGCAGCAGGACATGGCCTTCCGCGAGGCCCTCGAGTTCGGGCGCGCGCAGCTCGTAATCGGGCAGACCTCGCAGGACGCGCACGAGGGGATCGCCGCCTTCCTCGAGCGCCGGGAACCGCAGTGGAAAGGCAGATAGCCGCGCTGCTGTGCCGCACCTCCGACCGCGGCGCGCAGGCCGCGGCGGGCACGCGCGAGCTCGCGGAGCTGCTGGGGGCGCGGATCATCGGCTCGCCCGGCGAACCGCACGCCGGCGACCATCGCGACGACCTGCGCGAGGCGCGCGGCTGCCTGCTCGAGGCCGGTGGCCAGATCGACGACGCGCTCGAGGCGGGGCGCGTGCCGATCCTGCTCGCCGGAGAATGCTCGGTGTGCGTGTCGACGCTGCCCGTCGTCGTCGGCCGGCGACCGGACGTGCGCGTCCTGTGGCTCGACGCGCACCCGGACTTCAACACGCCCGACACGAGCCCCAGCGGCTACCTCGCCGGCATGTGCCTGGCCGGCGCGTGCGGGCTGTGGGACACGGGCTTCGGGGCGGGCCTCGATCCGGCCCGCGTGATCATGTTCGGCGTGCGCGACGTCGACGGTCCCGAGCGCGTCGCGCTGGATCGCAACGGCGTGCACCGGCTCGGCGAGCCCGCCCAGCTGGAGGGGATGGAGCTCTTCGTGCACGTCGACCTCGACGTGCTCGACCCGGAGTTCCATCCCGCGAGCTTCCCCGCGCCGCTCGGTCTCCCGCCCGCCGCGCTGCTGGAGGTCCTCGCCTACGTCGCCGCCGAGGCGACCCTGGTCGGCGCGCAGATCACGGCGGCGGCGCCGGGCTACGCGCAGGTCGCCGCCGACGCGATCGCACCGCTGCTGGGCTAGCAACCGAGCATGAGCGGGGCTGACGCCGCGTCGCGGTACTGCGGCCGGCGCCGCACAGCGATGAGCCCGAGCCGCTCGGCTACCCCGCCGTCAGGTGGCTGTGGACCTCATGGAACGTGATCTGCGGCGGCTCGCGCACCCCGACCTCGGCGGCGAACGCGCCGAACCGCGAGGCGAACTGCTCGAAGTCGCGCTTGGACTCCCACACGCCGGTGACGAGCAGGCCGTCGCCGGTCTGCGTCACCCAGCTGAACAACGATCCGGGCGGTCCCGTGCCGCCGGACTCGTAGCCGAGCTTGGCCAGCAGCACGTCGTAGCGCTCCAGCGTGCCGCTGCGAAAGGTCAGCACCGCGGCGATGGCCATCGTGCTCCCGTCGCCGATCTCGTTGGCGTCGCGCCCGCTGCGCCCGTGCGCTCAGCCCAGCCGGCGCAGCGCGATGAACGCGCCCGCCTCGCCGTACGCGGCGCCCTGGCCGAAGGCGTAGCCCGAGATGAACAGCGTCCTGACGCCCTGCGCATCGGTGAATGTTCTCACCGATGGGTTGCCGAGCGCGTACGAGCCGGCCGGTCCGCGCACCGCCAGCAGGCGCGCCTCGTCGCGATCGCGGTCGTAGAGAAACCAGCGCCACGTCCCGAAGTCGCCGCGCACCGACTGCGCCTCCAGCACGGTGAAGCGGCGGTCCTCGAAGCGCACGTCGGCGCGGTCGCCGAGATTTCCGCGCGTGCCGAGCGCGATGAACAGGGTGTTGACGAGCGGGTCGACCTGCGGCGCCCACGTCGCGGGGTCGAAGTTCGTCAGGACCCCGGCCGCCTGGCGGTCGGCCAGGACGCTCTTGAGGTAGTGCAGTGTGATCTCGATCTGCGAGCTCGCCGGCGTCCCGCCCCAGCTCAGCACCCGCAGCTCGGGCGTGCCCTCGGCGGTCGGCGCGAGCGAGCGGGGCAGGTTCGCCTCCGCGCTGAACGTCCCGGCGACGAGCGCGGCCCAGCTCGCGTAGTGGCGGACGACGATGTTCGAGACGCTGACCCACCGCGCGTCGGGCGTGTCGCGCTCGAATGCGACCACGAAGCCGCCGCCCGGCACCGTGACGATCGACGGCTGGGAGGCGTGCGTATCCAGCTCCGCCCGGTGCGTCCAGTGGCGCAGGTCGTCGGAGCTGGCGACCTGGGTGACGTAGACCCCGTCGACCAGCGAGTGGTAGACGCCGACGTGGCGGCCGGGCACGCCGTCTGCGGGCGGCGCGTCGATGACCTCCAGGCCGTCGAGCGAGCGGCCGAGGCTGTCGCGCACGTTGGCGTCGAAGCTGTCGGCGCTGGCGATGTCGAGCAGGCCCGCCAGCCGGACGGCGGCGCCGTCGTCGGGCGTGACGACGAGCTGCGGCGCGTACGGGCCCTCGCGCGAGGAGAAGCCCGCGGCGTCGAGCAGCGGGCCGCTGACCTGCAGGCTCACGTCGCCGTTGCCGCCCACCGCGCTCGTGACGTCCCACTGCGCCCAGGTCCCGGCCTGCACGCCGGCGACCCTGGCCATGGCGAACAGGCTCGGCAGGAGGATCGCCGGCGTGGCCGCATCCTCGGCGAACGCGGGCACGGTGCGCACCTGGACGCTCTCGAACGTCGCGTCGGTGACCCGCAGGCGCAGCACGGCGCGCGCCGGCCGCGCCGACAGGCCCGCCACGCGGAAGCGCAGCAGCGTGCGGTCCAGGCCGCCGGCGAGGAGGGTCGGGCTGCGGCCCGCCGCGAGCGCGTCGCGCAGGGGCGCGCGGGTCGTGTCGGCGGCGATCGTGCTCACCGCGTGCGCCGGCGCCGGCGCCGCCGCCGCCAGCAGGCCGAGCAGGACTGCGACACCGAGAAGGCTTCGACGGATTCCATTCCTGCCGGGCGCTGCTCGATGTCGCAAGGTGGCTCACCATCGCACACTCCCGGGCGCGTGTGGAACCAATCGCGTCTGAGCCCCAGTGCCCCGCGCAACTCGTCGTACGTGAAACGACGTTCACGCGAGACCGCTAGCGTGGCGCTCAACCGTGAGCACCGGCACGACGCCCGCCTCGATCCTGCGCCCGCTCGCCGACGACCTGCGCGAGCGCCGCGCCGCCGCGCGCCTGGGTGGCGGCGCGCAGCGCATCGAGCGCCAGCACGCGGCCGGCAAGCTCACCGCGCGCGAGCGGATCGACCTCCTCGTCGACGCGGGCACGTTCACCGAGCTCGGCATCCACGCGGGCGTGCATCACTCCGTCCGCGGGCTGGAGGACCGGGAGGTCCCGGCCGACGGCGTCATCACCGGCTACGGCCTCGTCGACGCACGCCCCGTCGCCGTCTGCGCCTACGACTTCACCGTCATGGCGGGCTCGATGGGCACGACCGGCGAGCACAAGGTCGCCCGCCTGCGGTCGCTGGCGCTGACCAAGCGGATGCCGTTCGTCTGGCTGCTCGACAGCGCCGGCGCGCGCATCCAGGAGGCCGTCGGCTCGCTGTTCGCCGGCACCGGCGGCCTGTTCTTCGAGGAGGTGCTGGCCAGCGGCGTGATCCCGCAGGTCGCCGCCCTGATGGGCCCGTGCGCGGCGGGCACGGCCTACATCCCCGGCCTGGCGGACTTCGTCCCGATGGTCGGGGGGCGCGGCTCGATGGCGCTGGCCGGGCCGCATCTCGTGCGGGCCGCCGTCGGCGAGGACGTCACGCAGGAGCAGCTCGGCGGCTCGCGCGTGCACTGCCGCGTCTCGGGCGTCGGCGATCTCGAGGTCGCCGACGACGTTGAGTGCATCGCGCAGGTCAAGCGCTACCTGAGCTTCTTTCCCTCGCACTGCGAGGCGCCGCCGCCGCTGCGGGCCGACGCGCCGGACCCGCCCGACCGCTGCGACGAGGCGCTGCTCGACGTCCTGCCGGCGTCCAATCGCCAGCCGTACGACATGTACGACGTCATCCGCCGGATCGTCGACGACGGCGACTGGATGGACCTCAAGCCGCAGTTCGGGCGCTCGATCATCACCTGCCTGGCGCGGATGGGCGGCCGCCCGGTGGGGATCGTGGCCAACCAGCCGCGCCACCTCGGCGGCATCCTCGACAACGACGCCGCCGACAAGGCCGCGCGCTTCGTGTCCCTGTGCGACGCGTTCGCGATCCCGCTGGTGTTCCTCGTCGACGTGCCGGGCTTCATGGTCGGCACGAAGGTCGAGGCGGCGGGGATCATCCGCCACGGCGCGAAGATGCTGCATGCGGTGGCGGCGGCGACCGTCCCGAAGGTCACGGTGGTCATCCGCAAGGCCTACGGTGCGGGCTACTACGTGATGAACGGCCGCGCCTACGAGCCCGACCTGCTCGTCGCCTGGCCGACCGCCGAGATCAGCGTCATGGGCGCCGAGGGCGCGGTCGAGATCGTCTTTCGCAAGGAGGTCGAGGAGGCCGACGACCCGGCCGCGAAGAAGGCCGAGCTGATCGCCGCCTACCGCGGCCTGATCGACGTCTACGTCGCCGCGCGCAACGCGATGATCGACGACGTCATCGACCCGCGCGAGACGCGCCCCGTCGTGATCGGCGCGCTGGCCATGGCGGCGGGCAAGCGGGTCGAGCGGCCGTGGAAGCGCCACGGCGTCATGCCGGTGTGACGATCCGTCCCGCGGCCGCCGGCGGGTTCGCGTCGAGCTGCAGCTCACGAGCGCGAGGGACACGCGGGCGCCGCTGGCCTCGTAGCGGCCGGCGGGTGGGACGAAGCCGTGGGTCGCCGGTCTGCCGGGCCCGGTACGGGGCCGGCATCGCGGCCGCTCTAGCCTGGAGGGCATGAGTATCGCCGGCCGGCCGCTGTTTGCCTTCGAGAACTCCTACGTCCGCGAGCTCGAGGGCCTGTACGAGCCCTGGCAGGGCGAGGGGGCGTCGGCGCCCCGGTTGCTGGCGCTCAACGAGCCGCTGGCCGCCGAGCTGGGCGCCGACCCCGCCGCGCTGCGCACGCCGGGCGGGGTCGCCGTGCTCGCCGGCAGCGCGACGCCCGACGGCGCGTCGCCGGTCGCCCAGGCCTACGCCGGCCACCAGTTCGGCGGCTTTCAGCCGCGCCTCGGCGACGGGCGGGCGCTCCTGCTCGGCGAGGTGATCGACGTCCACGGGCACCGCCGCGACCTGCACCTGAAGGGCTCGGGCCGCACCCCGTTCGCCCGCGGCGGCGACGGCAGGGCCGCCGTCGGCCCGATGCTGCGCGAGTACGTGGTCGGCGAGGCGATGCACGCGCTCGGCATCCCGACGACGCGGGCGCTCGCCGTCGCGGCGACCGGCGAGGACGTCGTGCGGGAGATCCTGCTCCCCGGCGCGGTGCTCACCCGCGTCGCGGCGAGCCATGTCCGCGTCGGCACGTTTCAGTACGCGTCGATCCACGGCGGTGCGCCGCTCGTGCGGCGCCTGGCCGACTACGCGATCGCCCGTCACCACCCGCACGCCGCCGCGGCGGAGAACCCGTACCTCGCGTTCTTCGAGGCGGTCGTCGACGCGCAGGCCGCGCTGATCGCGCGCTGGATGAACGTCGGGTTCATCCACGGCGTCATGAACACCGACAACATGACGATCTCCGGCGAGACGATCGACTACGGCCCCTGCGCGTTCATGGACGCCTACGACCCGGCGACCGTGTTCAGCTCGATCGACCGCGGTGGGCGCTACGCCTACGGCAACCAGCCGCACATGGCGCAGTGGAACCTGGCCCGCCTGGCCGAGTCGCTGCTGGCGCTCCTGGACGCCGGCTCCGGCTCCGAGGCGGCGATCGCGACGGCCACCGGCGTGCTCGACTCCTTCCCGGAGCGCTACGAGCGCTACCGGCGCGACGGCATGCGCGCGAAGCTGGGCCTGGCGGACGCCCGGCCCGAGGACGGCGAGCTGATCGACGACCTGCTCGCGCTGCTGCAGGCGCAGCGGGCCGACTTCACCTCGTTTCACCGCGCGCTGTCCGAGGCGGTGCGCGGCGATGCGGCGCCGGCGCGATCGCGGCTCGCCGAGCCCGCCGCCTTCGACGGATGGGCGGAGCGCTGGCGCGAACGGCTGCCCTCCGCGGCCGAGGACCGCGCGGCGATCGCGGAGGCGATGGACCGCACCAACCCGCTCTACGTCCCGCGCAACCACAAGGTCGAGGAGGCGCTCGAGGCGGCCACCGGCGGCGACCTCGGGCCGTTCGAGCGACTGGTCGGCGTCGTCGCCCGCCCGTTTGACGAGCGCCCCGGGCTCGACGACTACGCCGCACCGGCGCCCGCCGGCTTCGGCGCGTGCTACCAGACGTTCTGCGGCACTTGACCATCCGCGGAGAAGCGGCGCGCCGTTTCACCAGATCTCCGCGTGGCAGGACGTAGTTAGATGTGACAGTGCGGTTGATTGCGGCGGTCCTCGGAGCAGTGCTGGCGACGGCGCTGCTGGCGGGTTGCTCGGACGACTCCGAGGCGCCGCTGCCGGCGGGCCAGCTGCGCGTCGCCACCGGCCTCGACGGCGGCGTCTACCGCGTGTACGGACGCGCGCTCGCACGCGTGCTGGACCGGGAGCTGCGGCCGATGCGCTCGACCGACGTCCCGACCGAGGGCTCGATCAACAACCTCCAGCTGCTCGACGCCCGCCGAGCGGAGATCGCGTTCTCGCTCGCGGACGCCACCCTGCCCGCGCGCGACGGCACGAAGCCGTTCGAGCGCCCGGTGAAGCTCGCGGCCCTGGCGAGCCTCTACAAGGACTACCTGCAGATCATCGTGCGCGAGGACTCCGGCCTTCGCAGCATGGCCGACCTCGCGGGCAAGACGGTGTCGATCGGCGCGAGGCGCTCGGGCACCGCGCTCGAAGCGCGGGCCGTGCTCGGGCTGCCGACCATCGGCCTGCGCGGAAAGCGCGCCGTGAAGATGAGGTCGCTCACGCTCGAGCAGTCGACGGCGGCGCTGCGGTCCAGGCGCATCGACGCGTTCTTCTGGAGCGGCGGCCTGCCCACGGCGGCGATCGAAGAGCTGCGCGAGAAGGTGGACATCCGGCTGATCGGGCTGCCTGAGGGCACCGCGAACGAGCTCGATCCCGAGCTGTACACCGAGGCGCAGATCCCGCAGCACTTCTACGACACGGACCCGGTCAACACGGTGATCGCGTCGAACCTGCTCGTCGTGCGCCAGGACCTGCCCGCCGAGGTCGCCTACCGGATCACGCGGGCGCTGTTCGAGCACCAGCGCGAGCTCGAGCGCCAGCACCCGCAGGCCGCGCGGCTCAACCTGCGCTCGGCGACCTCGCCGTACCCCTTGGAGATGCATCCCGGCGCGCTGCGCTGGTATCGCGAAGCACGCCGGTAGACGGCGCCAGCCGCATGCGGATCTCCAGCCCGGGAGCGGCCGCGGCAATCGTCATCGACCCGCCCGCGCCCTCGAGCAGCGCGCGCGCGGTCGCCAGCCCGAGGCCGGTGCCCGCGAGCGCGCGATGACGCGGGCTGCGCCAGAAGCGCTCACCGGCCGAGGCCAGCTCCTCCTCGCTCAGGCCGGGACCGTGGTCTCGCACGACGATGTCGACGCCGCCGTCGCCCGCTGCCACGATCACGTTCACGGGCGCGCCGGGCGCGAACGTGCAGGCGTTGTCGAGCAGGACGTCGAGCGCGTACTCGACCGCGTCCGGCGAGGCGCGCACGCCGGCGCGGGCGGGAGCATCGAAGCGCAGGACGCTGCCGACCGCATCGAGCGCCGGTCGCCACGCCTCGAGGCGCTGCGCCGTGAGTGACACCGCATCGACGTCGAGCTGCTCGGCCGCCGTCGCCTCGGCGCGCGCGAGCTCCAGCAGCCGCTTGACGGTGTGCGCGAGGCGGTCGCTCTCGCCGAGCGCCAGCCGCAGGTCGCGCGCGCCGCTGTCGTCGACCTTCCCGTCGAGCGCCTCCATGCGCAGGCGCAGCGTCGCCAGCGGGTTGCGCAGCTCGTGCGAGGCGTCGGCGACGAACGCGCGCTGGCGCTCCAGCGTCGCGACGAGGTAGTCGGCCATCTGGTTGAACGCGCGGGCGAGACCGCGCAGCTCGGGCGGCCCGCCGCGCTCGGAGGCGCGTGCGGCGAGATCCCCGGCCGCCAGCCGCCCGGCCGCCGCGTTGAGGTCGTAGACGGGGCGCAGCAGCCATCGCGCCAGCGGCAGCAGGCACAACGCGCTCGTCAGCAGCAGCACCGCGAGGCCGCCCGCCGCGAGCACGCCGATGTGGCCCGCGACCTGCTCACGCACGCTCGTGGTCGGCGCTTCGACGACGACCGCGCCGATCGGTTCGGGGCTGCCGATCCGCGCCCCGGCGACCATCCGCGCCGTGCGCCACGGCCACGCCGTCTTGGGGGGCGGCGCGTCGTCCCCGGCGAGCAGGGCATCGCGGGTCTCCAGGCCGCCCGGCGACGACCGTCCGTTGCGGTAGATCAGCTTCCGGCCGGCGTCGAACACCGCGATCCTGACGCCCCCGAGGACCTGTGCCGCGCTGTCGAGCGCCGCTTGCAGCGTGAGCTTTCCCGATCCGTCGCTGAGGATGCGGTTCGCGTCGTCCGCGAAGCTCTCGGCATCGGCCGACCGCACGCCGTAGACGGACCTCGGTCTCGCGCTCGGCGTACGTCTGCGCCAGCGGCACCTCGAGCGCCACGAGCAGCGCCGTCAGCAGCGGCAGCAGCACGAGCAACAGGCGCCGCCGCACGCGCCCTCACCGCACCCGGTCGCCGGCGAGGCGGTAGCCCACGCCGCGGACGGTCTCGATGAGCCCGGCGCCGAGCTTGCTGCGCAGCGTGGCCATGTGCACGTCCAGCGTGCGGCTGCGCCCGGGGTCGTCGCCGTGCCAGACGTCCAGCAGCAGCCGCTGGCGGTCGATCGTGCAGCCCGGCACGCGCGCGAGCACGGCGAGCAGGTCGAACTCCTTCGGCGTCAGCGCGACGCGGCTGCCCGCGACGGACACCGTCCGCGCGGCGAAGTCGAGGGTCAGATCGCCGATGACCACGGCCGGGGCGGGCTCCGCTGCCGGGGAACGGCGCATCACCGCCTCGACGCGGGCGAGCAGCTCGACGAGCGCGAACGGCTTGACGACGTAGTCGTCGGCGCCGCTGCGCAGGCCCTGGACGCGCGAGGACAGGTCCCCGCGCGCGGTCACGACGATCACCGGAACCGACCACCCGCGGCGGATCTGCGCGCACAGCGCCAGCCCGTCGCGGTCGGGCAGCCCGAGGTCGAGCAGCACGAGGTCGGGGGCCAGGCCGCTGCTCAGCTCCGTGATCGCGGCGGCGGCGCTGGCGACGCGGCTCGTGCGGTAGCCGCGATCGCCGAGACCGTCGCCGAGCGCCGATGCGAACGCGTCGTCGTCCTCGACCAGCAGGATCCGCATCTGGTTCTCGAACCTCAGGATTCGGTCAAGGTCGCTGCCGTCCACTAGGCGACCGGGTCGCCGAAGGTTAACGTCGTCACCGTAACCGCAGGTGGCATGTCGTATCTCGCAAGGCGATCAAGATGACCACACGGTCCACATCACTCGCGCACGAGCTCAAGGCGGTCATCCGCCTCGCCGGGCGCGACCCGGAAGCGCTCGAGGGGCGGCTGCCCGCGCTCTCGGCGCTGCATCGCGTCTGCGCGAGCGGTGAGGTCGACGAGCCCGCGCGCGTGCACTTCATCCTGCACCGGCTGGTCCCCGAGTACCTGGAGCGGCTGCCCGGCGGGCGCGACTGCCGAGCGATCCGCGAGCTGCTGACGTGGCAGGACGCCGACGGCGAGCTGCAGTCGCTCACGACGCGCTACCACAAGGCCGCCGCGCACCTCGTCAGCGCCGCCAGCGACTTCGGCCGGCGGCAGGAGCCGCGGCTGCTGCTCGAGTGCGCGCGCCGCTTCCTCGCGCTCGACCACGAGGATCGCCTCGCGGCGCGCCCGGCGCCGCCCGCCGCCCCGGTTCCCGAGGTCACCGTCGAGCAGCTCGAAGCCGCGCTCGCCGGCGTGCCGGCGACGGCCGACGCCGAGCACGGCATCGTGCGCGTTCACCCCAACCTCGACTACCACCGCCTGACGCAGTACATCGGCCACGCCCGCGAGGTGACGATCCTCAACACGTGGATCCCCGGCATCGACATCCTCGCCGACGCCCTGGCCGACGCGATCGAGCGCGGCACGTCCGTTTCGATCCTCCTGCTGCATCCGCGGTCGCACATCGCCCAGCTGCGCAGCCAGGCGCTGCAGGGCGCGACGCGTGCACGGTTTCGCCAGGACATGGTCAGGCCGGGGATCGAGCACTGCCTCGACGTCCTGGCGGCCGTGTCGCAGATGGTCGACGCGGACCATCGCCGCCACCTGCGCGTGCGCCTCTACGACACGCTGCCGTCGATCTCGCTGTACGGCATCGACGACCGCGCGTTCGTCAGCTTCTTCATGCACGGCCATCTGGCGGTCAAGTCGCTGCAGATCGAGCTGCTCGGCCAGGAGTCGCTGATGGGGCGCTGCGCGTTCGCCGAGACGGCGGCCCTCTGGAACCTCGGGCAGGAGATCGCGGACATCGGCCAGTGGCGCGACGCGACGGGCGGCGCGCCGGTCGCCCTGGCCGCATCGTGAGCCTACGCGCTGACGAACGGCGCAAACCCGCCGTAGCTCATCCGGTTCATTTCGGCGAGCGGCGGCTGCGCGGCGACGAGCTCCTCCACGCGCTCGTCGCACATGACCTTGGCCATCACCTCGTCGCGGTGCGCGCGCGACTTGAAGTCCACGACGGCGGCGGTCAGCAGATCGCCCTCGCCGACCGTCAGGAAGTCGCCGAGATCGTCGCCGCGGAACTCGCGGTAGCTCAGCGCGCCGTACTCGCGGGCGATCTGGCCGAACAGCGTCGCCTGCTGCCGGTAGGCCGCGGCGTTGCGCGCCGGGATCGGCAGGAGGTAGATGTCGACGTAGCCATCGGTGGTGATGTCGCTGCGGGCCATGGTGATCGCTCCCCTGTGGTGAGATCCGCTGCCGAGTTGCACGCGGTTGATCTGTTAGACCGCGGCCGGCGCGCGGATTCATCGCAGCGCGCGTATCTCCCAGCCCGGCCCGCCCTCTCCTAGAACATGAACGCCTTCGAGCCGCGTCGCACGACGGAGCCGCAGATCAGCGATGCCATCACGCTCGGCTGGCGGATCGCGACGCTCTACAGCCTGCGCGCCGACGAGCTGCCGCGCTCGCCGCCGGACAACCTGCTGCCGATGCGGCGCAGCCTGCCGGCCGCCGAGCGGCTCGTGCTCGAGCTGCGCGCCGCCGCCGGCGACGCCGGGCGCCTCGGGCTCGCCCTGGAGCCCGCCGCACTCGACGCGCTCATCGGTCTCGCCGAGCAGGCACCCGACTCGCCGGGCACCGAAGCCGGCTTCCGCGCCCGCATCCGCGCCTGGCACATCGAGCTGCAGACGATGCTGTGGGCCGGTCACGAGGCAACCGGCAAGGCCTACGAGCTGGGCAGCTTCCTGTCGGACACGAGCAACCGCGTCGTGCTCGAGCTGCGCCGGACCGGCGATCCGTGCGCGCACGTCACCGACGAGCTGCGCGAGGTGTTCTCCGAGCGCCGCGTCGATCGCATCAAGCGCCTGCTCGACGACCTGCAGACGCGGATCGACCCCGCGGCCGTGCGCATCGTCAAGCAGCACCTGGAATGCTGGCAGGTGGCGGCCGAGGAGCGCACCGCGGACTGCACGACGCGGGCCGACCTCGACCCGCTCGACAGCCAGGCCGTCACCTGGTTTCAGCTCGTGTCCGGCGACAAGGAGCCCGAGGCCTACATGGACCACGAGGATCGCGCCGGCGTGCGCGGCACGATGGTCGCGCGGACGCTGCGTTCCTACGCGCACAACTGGCGCGTCCTGGTCGGCGGCACGGTCGCGCTGGCCGCGCTGATCGGGCTGAGCCTGCTACTGGCCCTCTCCAAGGATCCGCCCCTGAAGGAGCTGATCGCGGTGATGACTCCCGTCGCCGGCGCGCTGGGCCTCTCGTTCGCGTCGGTCGGGCGCACGGTGCGCAGGAGCCTGGACGTGCGCGCCGAGCTGCTGTGGAACACCGCGCTCGTCGACATCATCAGCGCCAAGACGCTGCTCGTCGACGAGCTGCTGCCCGAGACACCGGCGCGGGCGCTGCGGCTGCCGTCGTCGATGCCGCGGCCGTCGGCCGGACTCTTCCAGGCCGACCGCGTCGCGTAGCCGCTGGACGCGGCGTCGGGGCGCGGTGTCGGGGCCGCCTAGTCTCTGGGCGCCCGCCCCGCCATGAGCCTCGACGACCCGGTCATCATCACCTGCGCGATCTCCGGTGCGCTCGCCAACCGCGAGCAGTGCCCGGCGATCCCGTACACCCCGCAGGAGTACGCCGCCGAGGCACGGCGGATCGTCGACGAGGGGGGCGCGATGATCCACATCCACGCGCGCCGGCCAGACGGCGCGCCGTCCTACGAGGTCGAGGACTTCGCCGCGATCGTCGGCGCCATCCGCGCCGAGCTCGGCGACGACGACGTCATCGTGAACCTCTCGACCGGGGCCGTCGGCGTGCCCGTCGCGAAGCGCATCGCCTACCTGCGCGCGCTGCGCCCCGACGTCGCCGCGCTGAACATGGGCTCGATGAACTACGCGAAGTACTCGGCCAGGCGCAAGGCGTTCGTGTTCTCGGCGGTCTTCGCCAATCCCTTCGAGGAGATCGTCGAGTTGCTGGAGGCGATGAACGAGCTGGCGATCCGGCCCGAGCACGAGTGCTTCGACGTCGGCCACGTCGGCTCGCTGGCGCCCCTGCTGGACATGGGGGTGCTGCGCGCGCCGCTGCACGTCGACTGCGTCATGGGGGTGACCGGCGGTATCCCGCCGACGGCGCGCAACCTCGCGGCGATGGTCGACAACCTCCCGGCGGGGGCGCACTGGGGCGTCGTCGGCGTCGCGCGCGCGCAGTGGGCGCTGCTCGCCGCCGCGCTCGCGCTCGGCGGGTCGATCCGGGTGGGGCTGGAGGACAACCTGTACCTGCCCGACGGCGCGATCGCGCGCTCCAACGGCGAGCTCGTCGCGCGGGCACGGCGGATGACGCTCGACGCGGGGCGCCGGCCGGCGACGGTGGCCGAGGCGCGCGCGATGCTCGGGGCGCCGCGGCGATGAGCGGCGGGCCGCTGCCGCTGGCGCTGCCGCTGGCGGGCGTGCGCGTGCTGGACCTCAGCCGCCTGCTGCCGGGCGGCTTCTGCTCGCTGCTGCTCGCCGACTACGGCGCCGACGTCCTCAAGGTCGAGGACATGGGGATGGGCGACTACATCCGCTGGTCGCCGCCGTACGTCGAGGGCGCCGCGCAGAGCGCCCGCTCGGCGCTGTTTCTCGCGCTGAACCGCAACAAGCGCTCGATCCGGATCGACCTCAAGCAGGAGGCGGGGCGCGAGGTGCTGCTCGCGCTCGTGCGCGAGCACGACGTGGTGCTCGAGTCCTTCCGGCCGGGCGTGCTCGACCGGCTGGGCGTCGGCTTCGACGCGCTGCGCGCGGCCAACCCGGCGGTGGTGCTGTGCTCGATCACCGGCTACGGGCAGGACGGTCCGCTGCGCGACCGCGCCGGGCACGACATGAACTACCTCGCGCTGACCGGGCTGCTCGGGTTGACGGGCTCGGCCGGCGGACCGCCGGTGCAGGCGGCGGGCCAGATCGCCGACCTCGGCGGCGGTGCGCTGATGGCGGCGTTCGGGATCCTGGCGGCGCTGCGCGAGGCCGAGCGCACCGGGGAGGGGCAGGTCGTCGACGTCGCGATGGCCGATGGCGCGCTGTCGTGGCTCGCGCTGGTCGCCGCGCGGGTGCTCAACGAGGACGGCGCGCAGCCGCCGGCACGCGGGCTGCTCGAGCTCGCCGGCGGCCTGGCCTGCTATCGGCCCTACGCCTGCGCCGGCGGCGGCTGGGTCGCGATGGGCGCGCTGGAGCCGAAGTTCTGGGCGGCGTGGTGTCGCGGCGCCGGCCGCGAGGATCTGATCGGCGAGCAGTTCGCGGCGCCCGGCAGCGCGGGGCATGCCGCGGTCGAGGCCGTGTTCGCGGCGCGTACTCGGGGTGAGTGGGAGGCGTTCGCCGCGGAGCACGAGTGCTGCCTGGAGCCGGTGCTCGATCTGGACGAGGCGCTCTCGTCCGAGCAGGTGCGGGCGCGCGGGATGGTGACCGGGCTCTCGCAGCCGGGGGCTGAGCGGCCGGTGTCGCTGCTCGGCGCGCCGGTCAAGCTCTCGCGCACGCCGGCGGACTGTGACCGCCTGCCGGGGCCGGAGCTCGGCGAGCACACCGAGGCGGTGCTGCGCGCGGCCGGCTTCTCTGGGGAGCGGATCGGCCAGCTCATGGCGGCGGGCGCGGTGGCGGGCGCGCCGGATCTCGCCGAGGATGGCGCCGGCTCGTTCCTCGCGTAGTCACAGATCGGTTGCACGGCCGCGGCCCGCTTCGGGTACAAGCGGGTTCTCCGCACACTCTCTGATGGGAGGTCGCATGAGCGATCCAGTTGACGAGACCACGACCCTGACCGACGACGAGGTGCAGACGCACCGCTTCGACAGCGGGGCGGTGGCGACCACCGACGATGCCGGCGACGTGGCCGACACGACCGACGACACGGGCGACGTGGCCGACACGACCGACACGGGCGACGACGCCGGCGACACGACCGACACGGGCGACGACGCCGGCGACACCACCGACGTCAGTGACGACGCCACCGACGGCAGCTAGCCCCGTCGCCGTGCACCCCGCGCCCGCGCCGGCGCGGGGTCAGGCGACGTCGGCACTCGACCTCACGCTCGATCCGGTCAGCCGCGAGCAGTTCCTCGACGAGTACTGCGACACCCGGCCGCTCATCCTCGAGCGCGGCGAGGTCGGCCGCTTCGACGGCGTGCTGTCGGATGACGACGTGGAGCGGTTGATCTGCCAGACCGCGATCCGCTCGCCGGCGTTCCGGCTCGTGCGCGACGGCGCGCAGCTGCCGCTGGCGGGCTACACGAAGGACATCCCCTGGCGGCCCGGCAGCTTCACCGGGACGGCGCTGGTCGATCGGGTGGCCGAGGAGCACGCCGCCGGGGCGACGCTCGTCCTGCAGGCGCTGCACCTGCACCACCACCCGGCCGCGCTGTACTGCCGCGGTCTGGAGGTCGCGCTCGGCTGGCCGGTGCAGGCCAACGCCTACTGCACGCCGGCCGGCTCGCAGGGCTTCGCCGTGCACCACGACACCCACGACGTCTTCGTGCTGCAGGTGTCGGGGCACAAGCACTGGCGCATCTACGCGCCCGTCGTCGAGCTGCCGGGCAAGGACCAGCGCTGGAAGCCGGAGCTGGCCGACGCCGTCGGCGCGCCGCGGCACGACATCACGCTGCGCGCCGGCGACACGCTGTACATCCCGCGCGGCTGGCCGCACGAGGCGGCCGCGGCGGACGCGGGCTCCCTGCACGTCACGGTCGGACTGCATCCGCCGACACGGCTGGACGCGATGCGCGCCGCGCTCGCCGGATGCGCCGACGACGTCGAGTTCCGGCGTGCGCTGCACGCCGGCGGCGCGCTGCCGGCCGAGCTGGTCGAGCGGCTGGCCGCGCGGCTGTCGGCGGACGACGTCGCCCGTCGCGCGCGCCGGCACTTCGTCGACACGCGGCGGCCGATCCTCGACGGCCAGCTCACGCAGGTGCGCGCGCTCGGCGCGCTCACGGTCGACACGCCGCTGCAGCGCCGCGCGACCGTGATCGCCGACCTCGAGGAGCACCCCGACGGTGGCGTCGCCCTGCGCTTCGAGGGCAAGGAGGTGGGCTTTCCGCCGCACGCAGCGGATGCCGTCGCGGCGATCCACGGCGCCGGCGCGCCGTTCACCGCCGCCGAGCTGCCCGGCCGGCTCGACGCGTCCGGCCGGCTCGTGCTCGGCCGGCGGCTGGTGCGCGAGGGGTTGCTGCTGATGCCAGGCGCCCGACCACGCTGACGCAGCCCGGGGACGCTCGGTTTCGGAAGCTGAAGGGGTACGGAGCGCAGGCAGCCATCGGTGCCGGGCGACCTGGTGCGCCGCACCTTCGCCAAGCGTCGGATCGGCTGGGCGCGTCACTGGACTTCCTCAAATCAGAAGATGGCGCTCCGCGCCGTCACACCACCGGCCGGTTTGCCCACCAGGACACAGCAGGACGAGGTCGCCGATCGAGCCGACGCCATTGGTCTGGGCCATGATGGTCCCTTCCCAACCTGGGTTCGGGACGCTCGTGACCCCTCCGGCCGCAGTCGGGACGTCCTCTACTGGTCGTCGAGCCCGATGTAATGGCCGAACTCGTGCGCCGGCGTCCAGTTGACGTCCCAGTCGTTGAGGTTCATCACGATCTTGCGGTTCTGGGGGCATGCCCGGCCCGAACCTCTCGATCGTCGATCGCCCGTCAGCCGGGGTGCGGAAGAGCTCGATGACGCCTCGGTCAGGCGCGACGGGCGTCGCGGGGTCGCCGACATCGACGGTGACGAGGGTGACAAGGCCGATGCCGCTGAACACCGCGTTGCAGTGCTTGCTGATCGTCGCCCGGATCTTCGCTGCGTTGTCGGCGGTCGCATCCTCGCCGCGCAACTCGAAGCGGGCGACGATCCCGAGGAAGCTCAGGTCGGACGCCGGCTGGTTGTCGAGGTTGAACATCCCGTTGCACATCACGACAGGCCCGGGTGGGGCGCCGCCGTGCCGGAGAACATTCGTCGCCGGTACTCCGAGGACCCATGTCCGTGTTGGCGATACCGGGAACGGCAGGGGCGGGAGCCGGCGTGGCCCCGGCGGCCTGCCGCTGGATCCGCCGGGGAGCGACCCCCGTGCGCTGCTGCTCAACGTGGGTGAGCTCGTGGGCGAGCAGGCCCCGGCCCGCCGGAGTCTCGGGCCGATAGCGGTTGGCACCGAACACGATGTCGGCGCCGAGCGCGAACGCCAGCGACGAGCCAGCCGAGGCGGCCGGTCGGAGGCCCATTCGTCGCGGCGGTCGCCGATATAGGCGACGAGCTCGGTGTTGTCGTGCACCCGTGCCATGAGGACCGCTCCCGGCTCGGCTCCCAGGGTCAGCCCAGGACCGACCTCGTTGACCAGCAGTCGCAGCGTGGCCGCCCAGCGTCGCTCGAGCTCGCCGACATCGACCGGTGGGAAGACCCAGAGCACCTTGGTCAGCAGCCCGAGGCGCGCCAAGGTCTCGACCTCCCACGCCAGGCCCTGCGTGCGGCCGATGATGACCACGATCAACGCGGCCGCCGTCATGCGCTCCTCGATCGCGGCCCGCCACTCATGGTCGGGCAGCTGCTCGCGCGCCGCGCCGATCGGTGGCTGGGCCCCACCCGGCTCGCTGACTGCGACGACCGGACCGTAGCGCCAGAGCTTGTCGACGAGGACCTCCTCCACCAGCTCGCGCCGGACCGGCCGGATGCGCTCGGCCAGGTCGTGCCGATGCGCCCCGCCAGTGCGCATCCGCAGGCGGTCGTCGCCGAACGAGCGCAGGTAGAGCACCGGCGGTGGCCAACGCGGTGGTCAGGTCAGGATCTGGACGCCGTACGCGGCGAACGCGCGATCGCGTGTGAGCACACCAAGGCCGGCCTCGAGCGCGTGGGCGATCAGCACGCGATCAAACGGGTCGGCGTGGTGGTCTGGGAGGTCGGCGGCGGCTTCGAGGAGCGCAGCGCTGATGTCCAGGATGTGAAACTCGTCGGCGAGGACGTCGGCCAGGTTGCGCGGCGCACGCAGCCGCCCGGCCTGGCGCTTGATCGCCGCCTCCCAGATCGAGATCGGGCTGAGGCACCGATTGATGGCCGGGTCGATCAGGACAGAACGCTCGGCGTCTGTCAGCCGAGCCGGATCGCCGAGTGCCCACAGCGCGATGTGGGTGTCGACGAGGACGCCGTTCACAGGCTGTAAGGCTCGAACTCCGGCAGCGGCTCGTCGAAGTCCTCGCCGACCTCGATCTGGCCGCTGAGCGCACCGAGGCGCACCGGCCGGTGCTCGACGACGACCGCGACCAAGCGCACCGCGGGCGTTCCGCTCCGAGCGATGATCACCTCTTCTCCGCTCTCGGCGGCGGCTACGAGCTCGCTGAGACGCGTCTTGGCGTCGTGCATGTTGACCTGCATGACCGCATACTAGCTAGCACACCTAGCTACGGAAGTCCCAAACGGCTGACGCGGAGGCTGTGACACCGTTTGGCGCCCCCGCCGCAGCAGAGCGCGACGCCAACGCTGGTTCCGGGGGCGGGGTGCCACAGCTCGAGCGCGTCCGGACGGCCGAATGGTTCGCCCGCCAACGAACCGGGACACGGAGAGGCGGCGCGTTCGTGCACGTCGGCCCCCTCAGAGGCGCGAGATGATCAGAACGCCGGCGAAGCTCAGGCTCGTGGCCGGGCTGAGCAGGCAGTTGCCGGTGAGGCCCGTCGGTCCGGGAATCACGGTCACGTTCGAGCCTCGCAGGGCCCCGTCGGTCACGCTCGCGGAGAACACGGGGACAGGGCCAACCGACAGGACGCTGAATGAAATCGTGGACGTCTCGCCGTTGTTCCATGACTGGGCGATCGTGCCGGTGACGCCGCCCGTCAGGTTGTTGCCCAGGATGACGCAGGCCAGCGTGCCGCTGGCTGAGACCTGACCGGTGCCTGCCGTGAACGGCACGCCGGTCAGCGGTGACGAGCACGGCGCCAGCAACGGCGCTGCCGTACCGAGCGCGGTGACGCCGGTGATGGCGACCGGCCGAGCACCGAGCGTGACGCCGGGCGCGAAACTCGCCGTAGCAGTGAAGGGACACACGAGGTCGACCGGCGAGGCGGCTGCCGGCTGGACACCGACCGCGACCGCGATGATCAATGTCAGTAGGGCTGATCTGCGAATGGATCTCATTGCCCGGCCTCTCCTGTTGACGCGGTATCCGCGCGGCGCAAAGACTCGCGGTATGTGTGGCGCGCACGATACACGCGAACTCCGACCAAGCATGGCCATGATCTTCCCCGCGGAGTTGGCAAACCGGGATGCCGCCGACACCTGTATCCGACACAGGGAGCGCTCGCGCGGCTGATCGCAACGTCGCTGCGATCCTGCGAGGATCGGCGATGTCGTCGGAACCGACCGATCCCCTGTTGAGCAACAATCGGCTCACCCTACGTTCATGAGGCCGCGAATTGATCCCTGAGACGTCCGCGCGCCGACCGATCACCGCCCCGACCGGGATCACCGCCGTGCGCGTGGCGGGCGTTGTCAGTGAGATCTTCGCGCCCAGCATCCTCATCGTGGTCGTGCTTCTCGCGGTCGGCTGGCATTCCGCCGGCCCTGCCGGCGTCGCCTGGGCGCTGCTGGCCGCGGCGTTCTGCAGCCTTATCCCCACGGCAGTCGTGCTAGGAGGGATTCGGCGCCGAGAACATCACATCGAACGTCGCGAGCAGCGCATCGTGCCACTGCTCGTCGCCATGGCGTCAACCAGCGCGGGCATCGGGGTCCTGCTCAGCGTTCCGAGCGCTCCGCGTGAGCTGCTCGCGCTACAGGCCGCCATGCTCGGCGGTCTGGGCATGGGACTCGTGATCACCAGGTGGTGGAAGGTCTCCATCCATACCGCCGTCGTCAGCGGCGTCGTCACAGTCCTGATGCTCACCTACGGCAGCTCCATGACCGTCATCGCGCCGCTGGTGGCGTTGACCGGTTGGTCACGCGTCCTGCTCGGTGATCACACAACCCCCCAGACCCTCGTGGGCGGCCTGCTCGGTGCCATCGTGGCCGCCGGGATCTTCCCCGCTCTGACCTGAGCTCGATATCGCGGACACGCCGGGCTCCGTCGCGAGCTTGGTCAGCGATGCGAGCCTCAGGAAAAGCCGCGGTTCATCGAGATCTGGAGGACGACGTCCATGTCCGTCTCGGAGGCCTCAGGCGCGCCGTCGCCGGCGTCCTCCTCGTCGGGCGTCGGGAGCGTAAACCTGACGTGGGTCGACGGGAACGCACCGTGGGGTGTGAGCTCCTCGATGAGGTCGTCTACGAGCTCATCGCTGACGTGCGGCATGACGAACATGTGGCTCTTGCGCACAGTGCCGTCGTTATCCGCCGCGGCGACGGTCACGTTGGCCAGCGAGAACTTCTGGACGATGTGGTCGTTGGGCTTGGGGAACACGATGCTCAGCGAGTTCTCTGTTCGCGTGACGAGTTCGTCCGGGTCGTGGCCGTCCTGACGGTGGCGCTCGACCACCGTCTGCAGGCGGTCTCGCGTGCTCGCGGCGCGCTGCATGCAGTCGGCGATCATCTGGACCTGATGGGTCTCGGAGTGCTTGGCGATGTGGTTCCACAGCACGATTGCCGAGAACGCGTTGCGTGATCCGCCGAAGGTCGTGTCGGGCGAGTCGACATACTCGGCTGCCTTCGGCGGCCTGAGCTGAAGCTCCGATCGCGTCATGTAGATCCCGCACGCCCACGGGGCGCCGGGGTACTTGTGACCGCTGGTGACGATCGACGACACCTCCGGGATGCTGAAGTCGAACGGGATGACCCGAACGGCGCCGGCACCGGCAAGCTCGAGCTCCTGCGCGCGCCGCAGGAACGGCAGGTAGGACGCACCGAGCGCACCATCGATGTGGATCCAGTGGTTGTTGCGGTGGTGGGTCGTGCCGCCGGCCTCGAGCGGGCGCCTCCAAAAGAACTCATTCAGCTCGTCGACGATCTTGGAGACGTTGTCGTGTGCGCCCCGGTAGGTGCTGCCGAGGTTCAGCACGATCAGGACCGGGTGACCCTTCTCGACGAAGATCGCGACGTACGCCTTGAGGGCCTCGACGTTGATCGTCCCGTCATGGTGGGAGGGAACCTCCGTCGGCCACACGCCGGACCCGCTGTCGGACGGGTGCGGGTACCCGCATTTGGTGGCCATCTCGCCGAACGTCGGGATCGCGAGCGTGTGAGCGGCCTTGGCGACCGAGTAGTGCGTATCGGCTGAGAAGAAGATGACGGGTTTGGTGGCGTTGTCCGCTTTGTGGTCGTCCATGTCGACGAACGTGCCTTGCGCCATGAAGGTCGTTGGGGGCCCGTTGTCCTTCTCCCGCATCAGGACCTGCCCCGAGAGGTAGTCGCGCGCGTTCAGCAGGCCGTAGACGTTGCCTTCCGAGGAGCCCATGCTCAGCACGTACCCCCACGCGGTCCCCTCCTTGGTGTCGTCGACGGGCTTGCCCTTCTCGTGCTTTTCGTGCGGGTCCAGGCCCCACAGGCGCGCGTAGTAGTCCAGGACGGCCCGCTCGAGCACCTTCGTGTGCGTCTTGAGGTTGGTGTCGACCCACGGATCGCCGATGTTGTTCGAATGCACGTTCAGAAACGGGCCCAGGCCTCCTGCAGGCCCTGGAGGTCCTGATTGACCTGATAGCCCAGAAAGTGCTTCCGGTAGAAGTACAGGTAATCACGAAGCTGGTTGAGCGCGGCCGTGCGCTGCTTGTCGGTCTTCCCGTCGTGGTCGAGCGCGAAATCGTCCTCCTTCAGTTCAGGCAGGGGATCGGGCGCCGAGTCCGGGTGATTGGCCATGGTCATGCCCTTCGTTTCGTGTGGTGACGAGACCTCAATTGCGAACTAACGGGCGCGACGCTGCGACTACGCAACACGGATGATGCCTCTCTCGCGAGTGCCAACATCACGTATCTGGACACGCGAGCCCAGTGCTCGCCGTCCCCGACCCGCTCACGGCGCTCGAAAAGATAGGCGTTGGCGCATGTAGTTGCAAACGGCGCTCGCGCAAGCAGTATTCGTGCAATACGCAGAATTACGGTGGGGCCAGTCGCATGCGAAACGCGAGAGCTTCCCGAGCATCGCCAGCGCGCGGCGCTGGGCAGACACGCCGCTCACCTCGACCTGCTCCTCTGAATCCTGACCGCGACGGGCTCGAGGTCGACGACGAGCGGTTGGCCGTGGTGGCCGCCCTCGGCTCGGTAGCAGGGCAACGGCTTCGGTTCGGCTGGCAAGGGGGGAAAGGCACCTAGGTTTTCCGGGTATGTAGCCTGTCGGGATATGACCTACGTGATCGTCGGCAGCTGCATCAAGGACGACGCCTGCATCGAGGTGTGTCCGG
The DNA here is from genome assembly GCA_963709935.1 of uncultured Actinomycetes bacterium. Taxonomy (GTDB): domain Bacteria; phylum Actinomycetota; class Thermoleophilia; order Solirubrobacterales; family Solirubrobacteraceae; genus CADCVQ01. The sequence goes on from CAVPYM010000016.1 coordinate 149,688, forward strand.
TGGACTGCATCCATCCGCGGATCGGAGCGCCCGACTTCGAGTGGGTGGAGCAGCTCTACATCGACCCGGCCGAGTGCATCGACTGCGATGCCTGCGTGGAGGCGTGCCCGGTCGACGCGATCTTCGCGGAGTTCGAGCTTCCCGAGAAGCACGAGCACGCGCGCGAGCTCAACGGGCGGTTCTTCGCCGAGCAGAGCAGCGTCGAGCGCACCGCCCGCTGATGGCCGGCCCGCGACCTCGAGTGGCGATCGTCGGCGCCGGACCGGCCGGGGCCTTCGCCGCGAGCTCCCTGCGGCGTTCCTCCGGCGACGTGGAGATCGATCTGTTCGAGCGGCTGCCCACGCCGTGGGGGCTGCTGCGCGGCGGCGTCGCTCCCGACCATGAGGACATCAAGCGCCTGGAGGACACGTTCGACCGCCAGACCTTGCGGCGCGGCTGTCGCTTTCTCGGCAACGTCGAGGTCGGCGTCGACATCTCGCACGCCGAGCTCATGCGTCACTACACGGCCGTGATCTATGCCACGGGTGCCCAGACCGACAAGTCGCTGGGGATCGCCGGCGAGGATCTGCCCGGCAGCTGGGCCGCCACCGAGTTCGTGGCCTGGTACAACGGCCACCCGGACTACCGCGACCGGCAGTTCGACCTGTCGGTGAACCGCGCCGTCGTGATCGGCAACGGCAACGTGGCGGCCGACGTGATCCGCATGCTGACGCTGAGCCCGCGTGAGCTGGAGCGCACCGACGTCGCCGACCATGCCCTCGAGGCGCTGCGCGAGAGCACGGTCGAGGAGGTGATCGTGCTCGGCCGGCGCGGTCCGGCGCAGGCGGCGTTCACGAGCGCCGAGCTGCGCGAGCTGGGCCACCTCGACGGCGTCGACACCCGCGTCCGAGCCGACGAGCTCGAGCTCGATCCCGTGTCACAGGACTGGCTGGCCGGCGAGGGAACCTTCACCGTCCGCACGAACATGGAGCTGCTGCGCGAGTTCGCGGCCAGACCGCCGCGCGAGGGCGCCCCGCGCCGGATCGAGCTGCGCTTCCTGCGCTCACCGGTCCAGATCCGCGGGAACGGGAGGGTCGAGGCGGTCGACATCCGCCGCAACGAGATCGTGCGCGCCGACGACGGCTCGCTGCGGGCGCGCGCCGTCGACGAGCCGGTGGAGACGATCGCGTGCGGGCTGGTCCTGCGCTCGGTCGGCTACCGGGCGGTGCCGCTGCCCGACGTGCCCTTCGACGAGCGCTCGTTCGTGCTGCCCAACGAGCGCGGCCGCGTGCTCACGCCCGCCGGCGCGCCGCTTCCCGGCGTCTACGCCGTGGGCTGGATCAAGCGCGGCCCGACCGGGATCCTGGGGACGAACAAGCGCGACGCCGAGGAGACCGTGAGCTGCCTCGCCGACGACCTGGCGGCGGGGGCGCTCGCGCAACCGGCGAACCCCGATCGCGAGCAGATCGGCGCGCTGGTGGCCGAGCGCGTGCCGGACGTCGTCACCATCGAGGGCTGGCGCGCCATCGACGGCATCGAGCGCCAGCGTGGCCGCGACGAGCAGCGTCCGCGCGTCAAGCTGGCGTCGCGTGAAGACCTGCTGAGCGCGGCAGCGGCGGCGGCACCCAGCTCGGCCGCTGCCGCGACGACCGCCTGATCAGCAGCCGGCTCGGGCGCGCTCCGCCGCCTCCACGCGCGGGCAGCAGCCGCGCTTGCGCCGGACGTCGCGGCCGGGCGTGCGCGACGTCGGCCATCCAGCCGCCACAGCGCGGGGGCAACAGCGGGTGCCGACCGCCGTGCGGTGTTGTGCACCTGACCGCTCACCGGGCGCTCGCCGCGCGGCCCGTCCGCGCGGCGATCGCCTGACTGCGGTGCGCTGAGCTGCAACGCGTCGGCGTGCGCTGCCGCGCCCGCGTGCCGGCGTCGCGAGCACTTCCAGTCGTGAGCGCGCATCGAGCGTGTGCGGGTGCTGCGCGCCGAGGACCAGCTCGCGCGCGGTCACCACTTGCGCCGCGAGCTCGAGCGCCTCAGCCAGGCGACCTCGATCGTGGTAGGCGTCGGCCAGCACGGCCCGGCAGCTGATGGTTTCCGAGTGCTCTGGTCCCAGCTCGCGCTCGGAGTCGTGCACCACTGCCTCGGCGAGCTCGATGGCCTGGTCGGCGAGGTTCGCGTTGCGGTACGCGCTGGCGAGATAGCAGCGCGCCCACACCGTGTCGGGGTGTTCGGCACCCAGGATGCGGTCGTACATGACCACGGCCCCGGGGGCAGGCGAGGCATTCCGTGCAATGCCTTCACCCGCGCGGTGACACTCGCCGTGATGGCCGGCGCGGCAGCGATCGGCGCGCCTGTGGGCGTGGATGGCGTGACGAGCGCGAGCGGCCACCCAGGCGCCCCGCGATGACCGAGATCGCCACCGTCGTCACCAACGAGCCGGCGCCGGCGCCATCGCGTTCTCGACGTCCCCCGGCCTCGCGATTGCGGGCGGCGTCGGGAGCAGCCTGCTGACCGTCGGGCCGCACCGCGTCGCTTCGAGCGGGACGCTGTACACCCCCACCCGGGCGGCGGTGCCGGACCTCAACTCCGGCGTCCTGGCGCTGGTGAATCTCGACGGGGCGGCAGTGCCCGCGCAGTCGAGCTGCGTCAGTTGGCGCCGGCGCAAGCGCGCCAGGTTCGGCGGCTTATGCTGAGACGATGACGCGACCGCGCAGTTCAGCGGGACGACGCGCGAAGATCCTCACGATCGCGCAGCTCGAGGCGCTGCAACGCGAGTGGGGTGAGCACTTCCGCCGGCTGTGCTGGGTGCTCGGAACGGTGCGGCCGGGCGACGGCGGGTCGCTGCGAGCGCCGCACACCGCCGCCGCGGACGCAACTTCGGATTCACCGTGCCGTTGACCGGACACGGTGACGATCCGAGACAGACATCGCGGGTGCCGGCCGCCCGCGCGCGTGCTGGTGATCCTGTGCGCGTTCGCGTGCGTGTCCGTGGGCGGCGTCGCTCACGCGCATGACAGCCTCGCTCCCCCGGGCGCGTGGCACAACTGGCTGCCCGACGAGGGCTGGGTGCATCACCGCTGGGTGCCGTTCGACGAAGCGGCGCTGACGCATGCGCTCGGTCTTCCCAGGCTCGACCTGCAGTCCTACCTGTACAACGATCATCACTCGCTCGCCCAGCTCGCGCAGCGCCGCGGGCTGAGCAGCGCCGACCTCGCGACCCGACTCGTGGTGCCATGGCAGGGCATCAGCGATGCGCACCGCGCCGTGCTGCGCGACCGCACCATGCGGATCCTCACCCAGGGGCACCTCTCGCAGCACGTCTTCTTTCACGTCTTTCACGGACGCGAGCTGTTTCCGCATAGCCAGGACCTCTTCGGGATGCCGGCACCGGCCTACGAGCAGCTGCGTCACCAAGGCCTCTCGTACGTCGCAATCGCCAGGCATGGAGGCGTTCCCGCGGCTGCTATGCGTGCCGGCGTGGTCGCGCTCGTCGAGCGCGAGCACGCGATCGGCATCGCCCAGCAGGAGAGCTGGCCCTCGCAGTCACACCGCCTGCTCGAGCGAACCCTCGCGTGGCTGCCCTGCTGGCTGCGCAGGCCGCTGCCGGCGCGGGACCCGGCGAATCCGTACGGTAAGAACCGGCTGCTGCACGGCGTCCACGACGCCCGCTGGCCGGCGAACGCACGACAGCGACGCGATGACGAGCGACGCGTTTCGCGCGTTCTCCGGCGCCTGCCCGCATCGTGCTGGACCCGCCCCCGCGCGTGGAGCTGGGCGACCGCCCCGGCTGGCGCTGCCGCGCTCCCGACACCCTGACCATGCGCAGGGCGAGGCGCAGCGCGCCGGCCCCCGCCGCCAGGGCAGGCAGTCGAAGGTGGGTCGTTCGCCGGGCGGGTTGATCTGGGTGTGGTGGCGCGTTACGTTCGGTGAAACGCCACCCCCGCGATTCACCCCACGAAAGGCACCGATGATCGAGGTCGCAGCCGTCGGAGCGCTGTTGGCGCCGGCCCTTCCCTACCTGCTGAAGTCCGCCGACCAGGTCGCCACCCGGGCCGCTGAGGCGCTCGGCGCGGTCACGTGGGACTTCGCCCAGCGCGTCTGGGCGAAGGTCGGCGGGCGGTTGAGCGAGCGTCCGGCCGGGCGCCTGGCGATCGACGAGATCGCGAAGTCGCCCGCCAACGAGGGTCTGCGGGTGCTGCTCGACCACGAGCTCGGCCAGCTGCTCACGGCGGACGCTGCGCTGGCCGCCGAGGTCGACGCGCTCATGCGTGAGGCCGAGCGCGCGGGCGTCGAGATTCACGTGGTCGGTGATCGCAACGCCACGATCGTCGACGCGACGCTGACGAACGTCTCGATCGTCACCGGCGACGGCAGCGAGCGACGCGGCGGCTGAGTTGGCGACACGCCCCGTCATCGTCGAGGGCGAGCGCAACGTCGTCATCACGGCGCCGACGAACAACGCGCTGATCATCTCCGGTGACAACAACACCGTCGAGATGCAGCTGTCGGGCAGCGGCGCGCTGCTCGCGCACGCGTTTCGCTGGAACCGCCCGCGCCCGCGCGGGCGCGGGCAGCGCCCGGTCGCGCCACCGCCGTTCGGGAGCCACGTCGACCGCGACGCCGACATCGCGGTCCTGGTCGGCCGCGACGGCGAGCCGCGCGTCGCCAATGTCTACGGGAGCTCGGGCGTCGGCAAGACGCACGTCGTGGTCGCGGCGCTCAACCACGCCGCGCTCGGCTCGCGCGACGGGACGATCTACCTCGACGCGCGCGGCCGCGACGCGGCGGACTGTCTGCACGCGATCTTCGACGAGCTGTTCGAGTGCCGCGTGCCGCTGCGCGACCTGCGCGTCGAGCGCCACCTCGCCGACCGCCGCGCCGTCGTCGCGCTCGAGGACGTCGCCCTGACGTCCGCTGACGCCCAGCGCCTCGCGCTGGGCGCGCCGCGCTGTCGCTTCATCCTCACCTCGTCCGAGCGCGTGCTCTACGACGGCACGCCGCTGGCGCTCGAAGGGCTCGCCGATGCGTACGTCGTGATGATCGCCGAGCAGGAGCTGGGGCGAGCGCTCAGCGGCCGCGAGCGCGCCGCCGCGGTGGCCGTGGGAACGGGGCTCGGCGGCCATCCGCTGCGCCTGCGTCAGACGTTCGGTCGCGCGCGAGAGCAGGGGCTGTCGATCGAGGCGCTGGCGCCGCGGGCGGCGGACGCGTACGACCTGGCGGCGCAGCTGTCAGAGCCCGAGCGCGCCGTCGCGCGCACGCTGGCGGTGCATGGTGACGCGCCGCTGGGCGTGGAGCACATCGAGGCGCTGGCCGGCCCCGGGGCGCATGGGGCCGCCCGCGCGCTCGAAGCGCGTCACGACGCGCGCTCGCACTCTCCGCGCTACAGCCTCGTCGGCGCGATCCGCGCGGCGTTCACGGACCACGACCTCGCGCCGGAGATCGACCGCGCCCTGGAGTACTTCGCGACCTGGACGGAGTCCTACGCCCGCGCGGGCCGGCGCGAGCGCGTCCTCGCCGAGGCCGACGCACTGGTCGCGCTGATGGCGCGCGCGCACGGCGCCGAGCGACATGCGGAGGTCGTGCGCCTCGGCCTGGCGATCGAGTGGGCGCTCGCCTGGGGCAATCGCTGGCAGGCGTGGGGCGCGGTGCTCGAACTCGTGCTCGCCTCGGCGCGCGCGACAGGCGACACGCCCGCCGAGGCCTGGGCGCTGCACGAGCTCGGCACGCGCCAGTTCGGGCTTGGCAACGCCCCCGCCGCTGCCACCCAGCTGCAGCTCGCGCTGGAGCTGCGTGAGCGCATCGGCGACGAGGACGGTGCGGCCGCGACGCGGCAGAACCTCGCCGTCGTGTCGGGCCGGCCGCCGTTGCTGATGCGCCTGAGCCACGTGTCGATCGCGCTGCTCGGTGCGATCGCAGCTCTGCTGGTCGTCGGCGCGATCGCCACCGGCGCGGCGGTGCTCGACGACTCGCCCACGCCCAGCGCGGCCGAGGTGTCCGCTCGCCTGACGATCGAGGTGACCGGCAACGGCCGCGGACGGGTGGTCAGCGGCGGCCGCTCGATCCGCTGCTCGGCCACATGCGTGAACGACCTGCCCGAGGACCGGAAGGTCGTGCTCTCCGCGCATCCGTCGCGCTCTGCGTTCACCGGATGGAGCGGCGCCTGCCGCGGGACCTCGCGCTGCTCGCTGACGATGACCGCCGACCGGCGGGTGGTGGCGAGGTTCGTCCGCAGGCGGCTGAGCGTCGCCGTCGAGGGCGCCGGCCGCGTCAGAAGCGAGCCGGCGGGCATCGACTGCTTCACGCGCTGCTCGGCGCGGTTTGATCGGCGCGACGTGATGCTGATCGCGGTGGGCGAGCGGTTCCGGCGCTGGCGCGGCGCGTGCGCCACGGTGACGCGCCCGACCTGCGACGTTCGCGTCGGCAGCGACACCCGCGTGGTCGCGGTGTTCGCCGCCCCGCCGGCGCAGCTACTCACCCTCGCGGTGCACCACGGTGGTGCGGGCCAGGGCACCGTGCGCGCCAACGCGCGCCGCTGTGACGCGGATTGCACGCTGACCGATCTGCGTAAGGGCGACGTCGTGACGCTGACGGCGACCGCCAGTGCCGGTTCGAGATTCGCCGGCTGGGAGGGCGCCGGCTGTCAGGTGACCGGCCCGTGCACCGTCACCATGGACGCCTCGAAAGACGTCACCGCGCGCTTCGAGCCGGCGCAGTTCAGGCTCACGACCCGCGTCACGGGCGACTTGGCCGCGGGCAACGTGACGCTGTCCGCCGATGGTGCGACGCGGCCTGACTGCGCGCCGGGTGTCTGCACGTTCCCGGCGGGCACGGTGGTGACGCTGGCCGGCGGCACCCCGGAGCGACTGCGCCGCGCCCTGTACGTCATACGGTGGACCGGATGCGACGTCCCACCCATGACGGCCCAGCCGTGCATCGTTTCGATGCGCCGCGATCGCGTCGTCACGGCGAGGTTGAGGGGCACCATGTGACGGTGAACTGCGTGTGAGTCCGTCGTGCTCGCGCTGCTGGTAGGGGTCGCCGCGTTCGCGGGCGGGCCGGCGCCTACGCCCGCCTCCGCCCCCGCCCCGGCGCCCGTGGTGATCGGCCACTCGGCGCGTGGACGGCCGATCACGGCGCGCCGCATCGGTGATCCGTGGAGCCCGCGCAAGGTGCTCGTCATCGGCGCGATCCACGGCAGCGAGGGCGCTGGACGAGCGGTGGTGAAGCGGCTTGCCGGCGACGCCGCGGCCGTCTCGTCGGACGTCTGGCTGATCTCCACCGCCAACCCCGACGGCTCGCTTCGCGCGACGCGCACCAACGCCCGCGGCGTGGATCTGAACCGCAACTTCTCGCGGGGCTGGCGCGCCAGCGCACGCGGGCGCCTCGACTACGCCGGCCCGCGAGCGTTCTCCGAGCCTGAGACGCGTGCGGTTCGCCGACTCATCCTGACCCTGCGCCCGCGGGTCACGATCTGGTTTCACCAGCCATGGGAACAGGTGCTCGCTCCCTGTCACGGTTCGGCCCCGCTGCAGCGACGCTACGCCCGGATCGCCAAGCTGCCCGTCAAGCGTTGTCGCGGCAGCGAGCTGCCCGGCACGGCGACCCGCTGGCAGATGCACGTCCTGCGCCGATCGACCGCGTTCGTCGTCGAGTTGGGCCCCGGCCGGCTCGCCACCGCCGCCGCACGACGTCACGTGCGGGCCGTGCAAGCGATCGCGGGGTAGGCCGCGGCACCGGACCTGGAGTTCATCTCGCGAGTAGGGCGCTCGAGCTCGAGCAGTCCGGCCTGAGCTACCAGCGCATCCCGCCCGACTACCGGTTCCCGTACGGCCACACGCACTACAGAACTCGAGCAACTACGACGCCGGATTCACAGCCTGACCCGCCGGCTGGTCCCAGCGCTGCCGCGGTCCGCCCCTGCGGCCACCGGCGGCGGCCAGGTCGTCGACGGCGCGCCGATGACGCACGACCACCAGCTTCACCAGACACGTACACGGAGCCGCACGACGGGACATGATGCACTGACACCGTTGCGGTGTGAAGCTCCGTGCCGGCGCCGCCGCCAAGGCGTTCTTCCTCCCTCAAGTTCACTCAGCGTTCTTGAGCTTGACCGCAATGCCGCGCTCGCGTAACGTCGGCCGATGGGAACGTCGGCGCCGCTTGGTGCCGAACGTCCGAACCGAGGAGAACGGCATGCCGCCCGCGACCGACGGCCGCTGGACGGGCGTTCAGCAGACGCCCGGGGACTCCCACACCGTGGGCGACGGCGTCGGCGTCTTCGTGATCCACGCGACGCTCATGCGGACGGGCGAGGTGCTGTGGTTCTCGGGGCACGCCGAGACCTCTCACTACCTCACGGAGTCGTATGTGTGGGATCCGGCGCAGCCCGTTTCGACGGCCGCGAAGCAGCCGTTTCCACCGGGTACCGACATCTTCTGCGGCCACCACGCGAACCTTGACGACGGTCGCGTCATCACCGTCGGCGGCGCGATGGCCGACCCCAACCACGGCCGGGGCATCCGGGACGTGTGCGTGTTCGATCCCGGGAGCCGGACCTGGACGAAGATCGGCGACATGCAGCACGGGCGCTGGTACCCGACGCTCGTGACGCTGCCCGACGGCCGGCTCGTCGTGTTCTCCGGCCGTGAGGAGGCCGGCGGGCCGGAGTACATCAACTCGACCGTCGAGTTGCTGAGCCCACCATTCGTCGGGCCCGGGTTCACGCCGCAGGCCCTGGCAGGCGCGAACAAGACCTTTCCGACCTACCCCGGCCTGCATCTCGTGCCCGGCGGGCGCATTGTCCACACGGGGCCCACGTGGCGCTACGAGGACTCGGTCACCAGCCCGATCCCGACCTTCTCCTTCCGACTCACGGGCGCGAGCACCGGGGCGTGGACCGACGAGGGCGTGTCCCCTTCGGTGCCGCTGCGGGAGGAGGGCATGTCGGTGCTGCTCGCTCCGGCGCAGGAGGGACGCATCCTGCTCGTCGGCGGCGCCCACGCCATCTTCGACACGGGCGGCAACTTCACGGGGCTCGCGCCCGGTTGCCAGCCGCGTGCCACCGAGATCCTCGACACCCGCACGACGCCGCCCACGTGGACGCGCATCGCCGATGCGGCACATGCCCGGATCAACGCCAGCGCCGTGCTGCTCCCTGACGGCACGGTGCTGGTCCTCGGCGGCCACGACAGGTACAAGTTCGACGGCACGAGCACTTCTTCAGACCAGGCTGAGATCTATGACCCGGTGCTGAACGTCTGGCGGGCGGTGGCCACCATGGGGGACCCGCGCATGTATCACTCCGCCGCGCTGCTCGTGCCCGACGGGCGCGTGCTCGTCGCCGGCGGCTACGACCCCAACGGCCCGGGCGACCGCAACCGCAAGTCGTTCGAGTTCTACGAGCCGCCCTACTTCTTCAACCCCGACGACACGCTCGCCACCCGGCCGACGATCACGAGCCTCGCGTCGGTGGACGGGCCGACCGACCAGATCGCGCACGGCGGGCAAATGGTGATCGATACGCCCGACGCGGCAGCCATCCGGAAGGTCGGGCTGATGCGCCCGGGCTCGATGACCCACCACACCGATTCCGAGCAGCGCTACGTCGCCCTCGACTTCATAGCGGGTCCCGGGGCCGGACAGCTCACCGCCCAGGTGCCGGACGACCCGAGCGTGGCGCCGCCTGGCTACTACATGGTCTGGATCGTCGACTCCGACAACCGCCCGTGCCGGCGCGCGCCGTTCGTGCGCCTGATCCGGGCGCGCTGCTACGTGATCGTCGACCGCAGCCAGTACTCGAAGGACGAGGTGGCTGCCGGCCCCGCCCCGCCCACGAGCTTCAGCCCCGCGTTCTACGTGGTCATGGACGGATTTCTTCCCGGCGAGCTCGGGATCGATGCCTCCACGCCCACCAGCCCGCCCCCGGCAGCGGTGGCGCCGGCCATCACCTTCCGCCGCGGCGACGGGAGCCCGGTCAACGAGCTGAGCGCCACCGTCGAACAGCTGATGTATGAGCTGCCCTCCCTGCCGGCGGGCACGCGCCAACGGTTCACGTTCACCTACCGCCTCAGCATTGCCGGCACCGCGCCGTTCTTCGCGGCCGATGGCACGACCGCGATCGAGACCCAGACGATGTCGCTGGAGGCCGGCTTGGGCGCGTACCGCGGGCGCGGCTCGATCCGGCTTCACCACCAACCGAACCCCTATCTCCTCGACGGACCGGTGACCTGGCTCAGCGTCGACGTGCAGGTGATGAACGTCAGGGCGGGGCAAGCGCGCTTCGGGCAGCCGAGCCACGGCTCCGGCGACGACGACGCCGTCAGCTTCATCCGCGGCGTGCTCACGCGATTCAACAACGATGCCGCCACGGGAAGCACCGAGTTCAACTCGCTCGTCGCGGCATCGGAGACCACGCAACTCGACTGGGCGTATCAACGCGCAGGGCAGCGCACGTTCAACTACGCGATCGCCAAGGTGCGCTACCGCGGGCGCACCCTCGACGCCACCGATGTCCGCGTCTTCTTTCGCCTCTTCACCGTCGCCGCGACGGGCACCGAGTTCCGCGCCGCAACGACGTACAAGACGCTCGTCAACCCCGCCGGCGACCCCCTCCCGGTGCTCGGGCTCGTGGGCACCGAGATCGGCACGATCCCGTGCTTCGCAACCCGGACCATCACGAGGCCACTCCCCTTGGCGAACGAGGTTGGTCAGACACGTATGGCGCAGGACATGGGCCGACAAATCGAGGCCCGCGTCGCCGGCGACACGGCGGATCGCCGAGTCCGCCGCCCGCGGCGAGATCCGCGTGCCCTTCGAGCTCAGGAACAGCGCGGGCTCGCCGTCGGGAGCGCAGCGCTCGCGCTCCTTGATCCACTCCTCAAGCACCGCACGGACGAGCGCGTTCAGCGCGACCTCGCGGTACGCGTCGCCCTTGCCTGAGCGGATCGTGACGATGCCCTTGCGCGCGGAAATCGTCACGTCATCGACGCCCAGCGCTACGGCCTCGCCGATCCGCAGCCCGGCGAACAGCATCAGCACGACGAGCGCGCGATCACGCGCGCCGGCGCGCTCGGCCGCACGCAGCAGCACACGTTGCTCGTCACGCGACAGCGCCCGCGGCGCCGCGACCGGCAGCGACTCGCGGCGCACGTTCGCGCGCCCGAGCCCGAGCTGGCGGTACAGGTGATCGACGGCCGCGAGCGCAAGGTTCACCGACGCCGGGCCGAGCGCGCGCTCGGACTTCAAAAACCGCTTGAAGTCCCGCGCCGCGTAGTCACGCGCGGCGAGGTCCGCGAGCGGGTCGGCGCCCAGCGCGCGCTCGTCCGCCCCGTCGGCCAGCCAGCCGCAGAACAGGCGCACCCAGCGGACGTACTCCCCGCGAGTGCGCGAGGACAAGGGTTGACGCGCGAGCCATGACTCGTACGCTTGGAGTGCCTGCAGCGGGTCGCGCCAGCCGTCCATACCGGCGCGAACCTATTAGTGGCCGCGGTCGGAACGAGATCGACCCCGGCGCCGAGCCGCGTTAGTCGCCGTCCAACGGGTCCGGCGCGGCCACTAATGGCTATTAGCCGCGCCGAGAGAGACGGCCAGCTACTTGCATGGGGCACGATCTCTGGCCTTCTCTTCAGCATTGCGCGGCTTCGGAGGCTGAGGTTTCCGAAGCAGGGCCTGGATCTTCTGACTCGCACATTCGACTAGCTTCCTGGTGGGGGCCTGGAAGCAGTCGCCGTCGCCCGGTTCGGTCAAGGTTCTCAGCTCCCTGCACCTAGCTTCGCCGGTAGCCGTGATGAGCAGCCTTACGGGCTCGTCGGCGCGGCCCGCTGCGAGGAGCCGGCTTCCAAGTTCGGCGAGCGTCAACTTTGAGCCGTTGCTGCCCCCGTCAGTAAGGATCACGAGCGAGTTAACCGCGGTTTCAGCGTACGAGCCAGTGCGCAGGTCTCGGGCACCTTGATCGATCATGTCGTAGAGAGGAGTCCCTCCGTCGGTCGCCCCCAAGCGACCAAGCAGCTCTTGGAGCCTCTGTAGTCCCGAGATGGGGCCAAGCGTCACAAACCGCCTGAGCACGCGCTTGGGCTTCCGCTTGAGCACCTCGCGACGCGTGCCGGTGCCCCTCGAGGTCCAGAACGCTGAAACACCCAGCTCGTCGCCCGGCATCTTGAGAACGGCGATCCCGCCGCTCGCAAAGCTCCTCGCTGCTCCGATCCGCGTCAGGCGTCGGTGCTCACCGAGTCGCCGCTCCTGCTTACGCAGCTCCGGGGTGCATTGCTCATCTGGTGTGCGCAGCTCCAGCGGACATCGCATTGATGCTGATCTGTCGATCGCCAGTAGCACACGGGCTGGCCCGGCGGGACGAGCCGCTGGTGGAGATGTAATGACGGACCTAGCACCGGGCGCCGTAGCCGAAGATGCACCGTTCCGAGGGGGGTTGTCGCCGCTGCTGCTGCCTAGGAGGGCGACGATCACCCCAACGATGCATACGGCACCAAGTATCACGAGGCGCTTGATGTTCTTCGGTTGCATCCGCGACTTCGCCGGAACCTTAGCTCAGGCTGAGAGACGGCGAGGGCTGCCGCTGAGCCGACCATGACCGGTTGACGCATGGGGCGAGGTACGCGATTGTCAGTTGCGTCGGGCCACACTGCGGGAGGGTCGAACATGACGACTGTTGGGATGTCGCTTGATCGCGGCGCCGTTCCGTTCAGAGCACACGAGGCATGCCGCGCCTACGCGAGCGTGGCTGCCGTCTTGGCCGGATTCTGCTTTGCAGCCGTGGTCTTGATCGTCAGCCTGCAGCAGGGAAACGACAACCTCAAGGCGCAGGCACTTGTGCAAGCAGAGGCCCAGGCTCTCACGGAGCTGAGAGCGCAGGGGGCCTTAAGCGAACAGGATGCGCAGGCTGGGGCTCGACAGGAAGCGGGCAGACAGGCGAAGCAACTCAATACGCTCACGGCCGCCGACAAGTTCGATCGGGCAATCGGCGCGTTCTTGGCGGCCTTCGTGGGGCTTGTGATGTCCTCGTTTCTGATGGCGCGTATAGGTGGCCGCGCGCCCATCGAAGACACATCCAACCCGAGCCCACGGACCTTCTGGTTGGTGTTGCTGGCTAGCGTGACGCTGGCAACGTCGTCGCTGTTCGCACTATGGGGACTCGCTGAGCTGATCACCGTAGTGCTAGACCGCCCCAACGTCATCACTCTTGTCCGCACCGTCTTCGTAGTGACGAGCATCTTGGCCGCAGCATTCGTTGTAGCAGCGGCCCACGATGTTCGAACAACTGCGCTCGACACCGGGGCCCGCCAGCGCGTAACGGCGGCGAAGCGTCCGAAGGCGAAACCGCTGGCGCAGCGCCCCGACCTACGGCCGATGGTGAGCTGGGCCAGCGGGCGATCACCGACGACGGGGTAACTCTTCGAGCAACCGCACTCGGCGCCGGGGACATGCCAGCGCTCGACAGCGAACTGGCCAAAGACGACACCGCCGCCACAGCGCTGCAATCTAGGGCCGAGGGTGAGCAGGAGCGGCGGGAGGTCACCGACGATCGGCAGACCCTATGGGTAGAACGTCTCGTGCTCGTGATTATGGTGCCACTCGGATATCCGCTCTTCCTCATCGTGGCCTGGGCGATCGGGCTAGTTCCTGGGCAGTCATCGACGATCACAGCCAATTCCTCGATCGACAACATCGCTTTCGTCGGCCTAGCCGTCGTCTCGGTGTTCGTGCTCGGCGCCCTCAGCCTGTCCCTATCGAACACGCTCGACCTACCGAGGTGGCTACGCGGAGTTGTTGGGACGACACTCTTGTACGCGCTCGTTGCGGTTTCGCCGGCGGTCGCTTGTGCGTTGTTCGAGAGACTCCATCACACCGCGTGAGTAAGGCTGCACCCGGGGTTGACCGCGCCCGGTTTGGGCGCGCGTTCAGCGCGGCGGGGTCGTTGAGCAGTGAGAAGGCGCTAGCCCGGCTAACGGCGCCTCACGGCGACTAACGCTTAGCGTTGTTCCACGTAGAGTTGTGGTCGTAACCCCGACTACCGCCTCGTCGATGGCGAGAAGCGCTACAAGGCCGCCGTGCTCGGCGCGATGATGGAGCTGCCCGCGATCGTGCGACCGGTCGACGCCGGCGACGACACCGCGGAGCTCGAGGCCGAGCTGCTCGTCGACGCGTTCGTCGTCAACCAGCACCGCTCGCAGCTGACCCTCATCGAGCAGGCGCTGGCGTGCCGGCGGCTGAAGGTCGACCACGGCCTCACGATCAAGGGGATCGCCGACAAGCTGCGCATCAAGCAGGCGCGCGTCCGTGAGCGTCTGGCGATCCTCGATCTGCCCGAGTCGCTGTGGCCGCGCGTGGCCGCCGGCGAGATCCCGGCCAGCGCGATCCCCGGACTGCTCACGCTGACCAAGATGCACCCCGGCCTCGCCGACGTCGCCGTCACGCTCGTCCTCGATCGCGCCGACGTCTACGACGCGGAGCCGTGGACCTGGCGCGAGGTCGCCGACGACCCGCTGCGCGTCGTCGCCGGCGGACTGCACGACGAGACCGTCGACGCGCCCGCCGGCGTCTTTGTGTCGACGAGCAGCTACCCGCTCAGCGCGTTCACGCTCGACGACAAGGGCGCGGCCGCTGCCGCGAAGTTCGCCGAGCTGCGCGGCACCGACGTCGACGCGCTGCAGATCAGCTTTGACCACACCATGGTCGAGCAGGCGCGCAAGCTCAACGCCGCGCACACCCCGGACCACGGCTGGGTGACGCTGATTGTCGGCCAGGACGTCGCCGACACGCTGGCGGCCGACACGGTCACCGCGGCGCTCAAGCAGGCCCGCACGGAGGACAAGCGGGCCCGCGACGCCGCACGCACCGCGGCCGCGGCGCCGAGCTCAAGCACCGCTGCCGACGACGCCGGCGCCGCCGGCGGTGGCGCGGCGCCCAGCGAGGAGCAACAGCGTGAGGCGGCCCGGGCGGAGCGTGCCGCGGCCGCCGCGCACCGTGAGCAGTGCGCGGTGTTCAACGAGCAGCTCGGCGTGGCGATCGTCAACTCCCTGTCGCGGGTGAAGGTCGACGAGCGGACGGTGAAGATCCTGACGGCGATCAACGTTGCCGCCGACCTCGATCGGATCGCGATGCGCGGCGCCCGCTACGGCTTCCCGGGCTGGGTGACCCTGGAGGAGACCAAGCGCGGCACGAAGCGCCGCTACCTCGAGCACCGCCACGAAGCCGAGGCGAAGGCGGTCGAGTACCTCGCGGGGGCGACGACCGCAGGGGAGCTGGCGGGGCGGACGATCGCGCTGGTGATGATGGCCGTCTACGCGCAGGAGGACGCGGTCGCGAACTCCAACCGGGCGTTCCACACCGTGACGCCCGAGCGGGTACTGCCGTGGGCCGACGACGTCGCGGAGCTGATCGACGACCTGGCCGGCGAGAAGCTGCCCGCGGCGCTGATGGACCCCGTGCTCGAGGAGCGCCGGGCCCGCCACGCCGAACGGCACGCGGCGGCCGCCCGCCAGGCCGCGGCGCTCCAGCGGATCGCCGAGCTCGAGCCGCACATCGCGCAGCTCGGCGCCGACGAGCTGGACGAGCTCAAGCATCTCGCCGCCGTCGGTCACGGCGAGTACATGCCGGCGACGCTGACGCTGCGCAGTCAGGTCCGCGCGCGCCGCCAGCAGCTCGCCGACGCGCACGTCACCACGGCCGACCCGGCCGACCCGGCCGACGAGGCCGGCACCGACGCCGAGGCCACCGCGGCGGCGGGCGACGTCGAGCCCGGCGCCGAGGATCCCGACGTCGACGAGCCGGTCGACGACACGGCCGCCGCGACCGACGCCGGCGACGACGAGCAGCAGAGCGCCTAGCGGCACCCCCGGACCGCGGGGCCTGACCGCTTCAAGGATCGCACCCCTGCGGGGCGCGGTTGAGCGGCACAGGCCCCGCAGCCGGCGGAGCCCGTCGAGGTACTCGAGGAGGAACCAGAGATGGCCAAGCGCATCGCGATGACCGACGAGGAACGCGCCGAACGGCGCAAGCAGGAGCAGCAGTTGACCGAGCAGGCCGTCGCGCAGCTGCGCTCAAGCGCCGGCTGGCAGCGCTGGCTGACCGTCCGCGCCCGTGTCGGGCTGCGGCGCTACAGCGTGCTTATCTTGAGCGGGCCTTGTCGTCGCTGCTTGCGCGCTGGGTCTGCTCGTCGGTGACATGTCGTCGACGGTGGCTGCGGCTCCGTCGTCGCCGCCTGTGCGCCACCCCGTTTTCTGCAGCGGATGCGGACGTCTGGCGGTGGGGCCTGACGTCCGCGGGCCTGCGTGTGGGATGCTCGATGGTGACCGCGAGGGCGAGCCGAAGGCGTGGTCGGTGTGATCGCCGGTGGCGCGCTGGGCACGGTGTCAGGCGCCGGCCGCGCCACGCCGAGCGTCGCGCGACGGCCGCTAGGCCGTGGGGGCTTGAGCGCATCGCCGGGCTCGCGCCGCGCATCGCCGAGCTGGGCGCCGATGAGCTGGATCAGCTCGAGCAGCTCGCGGTCGTCGGTCACGGCGACTACACGGGGGGCGCCATGTATAGATCGGTCACGAGGAACGAGGGGGCGCGGGGCCCATCGCAATGGCACGTGCCGCGACGAATGCGGACGTGTCCTCCGCCAGACAGGGCAGGGCTTGCAGATCGTCTGTCGCCGGGGCGAGTGCGACAGCATTCGCTGGAGTTGCCGCGAGCGCTGGGTGCTGGGGGTGCCCGTCGATCGTCTCACGCACCGTCTCGTGCCTGATGTCTGCGGGACTGTCGCGGAACAGCACTCGGAGAAGCCAGAAGAACTCCGCTACGGCGGGACCCGCGAGCACGGTCGTCCAGAGCGATGCCTCGTGCACGAGGACGACGGCGATTGAAGCTAGCGCCAGTACTTGAACGGTCGCGAAGATGATCCAGCGCATGGCGTGAAGTTGCCGCGTGCGCTGATCGTCGGACTCCTTTTGGTCACGCGGCTCTCGCCGTTCGGCACGCTCACACATCTTCTGACCCCTTGGTGTCGTGTGCGCCAGCCGGGCGGCGTGAGAGCCGCCCGGCGTTGCTGCGCTCGCGACTAGGCGCCGAGGTCTCCAGGTCGCGGGTCGGGGGAGCCCAGAAAGCGCTCCTCCGTGATCGCGTAGACGACGGTACCGTCGTCGATGGTGCCTGCTCGCGACAGGGTGACGAGCCATCCGCGCTTGAGGAAGCCGATCGTGCCGTCGCCATTGAGGTACTTGCCGTCCTTCGGCTCGCGCGTGGATGGCGAAACCGCGCGCGAGGCCGCGTCGTCGTCGTCGTCAGGGTCGTTGGTGTCGTCCGAGGTGGAGTCATCGCGGTCGGTGTCCGGGTTGGCTGTGGTCGGGACAGGGGGCACCAAGTCCTCAGTGTTGTCGTCGCGGTCGGTGGTGGGGTCGATGGTCGTGACCTCGACGGGCGGCGCGCTTGTCGGGAAGCGCCGCTTGTCGTCGTCGATGATGGGCGCAAGTGCGATAGTGGCCATTCGGATATTCCTCTCTGGCGTCTAGCAGTGGGTTACCGTTGGATGGAATGATCCACCTAGAGCAGGCCCATGATGTATGGCCAAGCGTCCAATCCCCATTGGTGCGGACCGTACCTCTCGGCCAGAAAACGGTAGCGGTCGGTATCGCAACGTTGGCTGGACGTTATGCCTAACGGTCGATATTCGCGACGATCGGCCAAGGAGCTTGAGGAGCTGGCTGTCCGTGCAGCGCGCCTCAAGTTCGAGGACGAGCCTCGGACCGGAAGAGGTCATCGCGCGACTGGGACTTCGCGGTAGGCGCGATCTCAATGAGCTGCTGCAACGCGCGAAGGGGCTGGTCGCAGTCACGGTCAGCCGGGTGGGGCGGGAGCCCGCTCTGGACCGGGAGCTCGCAGATCGCCTCGTCGCCGCGCTGGGTCTGGATAACGCATATGTCGCGCACGCAGATGCAGCGACGCTCGCCGGGCAGGAGTACGCGCACGAGCGTGACGCTCGATGGGCGGCGAGCACTGGCGTGCACGAGGCGCTCGGACAGGCTGCGGGCGACTACCTGCTCACCCGCGTGCGGCACGGCGACAAGATCGGTGTCTGCGGCGGCCGGGCCGCTGGGTTTACGGCGCAACACGTCGAGGAGAAGCTCAGACGCGAAGCTAACGCCGGCCCGCGCGTGCAAAGAAGCGCCGCGGAGGTTGGTGTGGGCAGGCGCTATCAGCTTGACGGCGAGGTCTACTCCCTCGGCGGCGGCTCGTTTCTAGAGGCGGTGACGCGCGGCGACCGTCTGCGTCTCTTCATAGCCGACTACAACGCGCACATGCTGGCGGAGGCGCTGACGTGCAAACGCTTCCTCTGTGCGGCGCGGGCCTACCGAGCCAAGGGGTCGCGGGACATCATCTTCGCCGAGGACGCGCCCCATTTGGTTGACCCAGAACTTGTGCTTGACATCGCCGTGTATGGCGTAACGGTGGTCGACGCTGATCACTACGTCGTTCGGATGAGGGACGATGACCCCCAAGGGCAAGCGATCAGTCGCGAGCGCGCGGCGCTCGCGAGGATCATCGAGGAGGTGCCTGCCGTGGTTATCGACTACTGCGAACGTTTCTACGCCACCAGCGAGACTCCCCCTGAGCATGAACAGGACGTTCGCGGGATCGTCGGTGGGCTTAATGAGCAGGTCGTATCGGTTGATCCGGCGGTCCTAGGTCGCGCCCGGGAACGCATCCTCGTCGCCGGCGGGGAGGCAAAGCTGCGAGCGCTGGTGGAGGTGACCGGCCCGACGTGGACCGGACCCAGGCCTACGACGCTCATCACCGACTCACAGACAGCGCGAGCGTTACTGGAGACCACTCAGACCGCGCGAGGCTGAGCTTCGGGCCCGAGGACACCTTCGCTCTAGTGCTTCTTGGTCGCTGCTCGCGAGCCGTGGACGGCGGCGAAGCGTCTCCGAGGCCGCGGCGTAGTCGGCTTGCTCTGCACGAGCGCCCCGCTGCCGACGAGCTGCTGTCCGACGGCGGGCAGCCTAAGGGATCTTCGCCCGCGGACTGCCGAACTGGCGGCGCCACCCCAGCGCCTGCGCGGCGCCGTCGAGGGTGTAGCCCTCGTCGAGCATCGCCTGACCGCGCGTGCCTCCTCGAGCGGCCTGAGCTGCTTGCGGTGACGTTCTCGACCGCGCTGTCGGCCGAGCCTCCCTCCTGCTCCTGCACGACCACGGGCACGTCAACGAGGTCCAGCCGCCGGCACGCCGCGATGCGGTGATAGCCGCGACCAGCTCGTAGCCGCCGTCGACGGAGCGCACGATCAGCGGCACGAGCAGCCCGCGCAGCGCGAACGACCGCGCCAGCGCGTCCACGTGCACCTTGTCGAGCTCGCTCGCCGCATCGAGAGCGTCCTGAGCGACGCCGAGGACGAGCTGCCTGCTGCGGCTTGACCGCCGGTCAGCGGTCGCTGATTTGGCGTTGGTGGCCGTAGGCGATCGCCAGCTCGGCCTTCAGGGCGGCGTTGTCCTCGCGCAGCCGCTGGTTCTCGGCCCGCAGCGACTCCGTCCGCTGGCGCAGCGACGCCTCGCTCGCGCGCTCGCGCGCGGGGACATTGCCGTGGGCGGGGCGCGGTCGCGCAGCCGCTCGATCTCGGCGCGCAGCGTCGGCTGGGTGTAGAGCCACTGGCGCGAGACGCCCGCGCGGCGGGCGACCGCCTGGAAGCTGACCGGCCGCCCTCGGCGGCGAGCTCGCGCAGCGCCCGCTCGGCGCGCTCGACCGCGCGGTCGTGGCGCGCCGCCGCGGCCTGGCTGAGCGGCTCAGCCATCGAGTGCCTGGAGGCCGTCGATGATGCGGATCAGGTTCAGCCGGACCGGCTCGTTCATCTCGACCAGCCGCTGGCGGCCGTCACTCGCGCGTCGGCGATCAGCTGCTCGGTGCGCGTGAGCTGCTCGCGGTGCTGGGGCAGGAACTCGACGGTGGTCAGGAAGCTGTCGCAGGTCAGGCAGGCGTTGGGGTGCGGGCAGGTCTGCTGCAGCGGCAGGCCGCAGTAGCCGTTGGGGAGCGTCTGCTTGGCGCGCGCGAGGTTCTCCAGCGCCCAGGCGGCGTCGGAGACAGGCGGGCCGCCCGGGTCGAGCGGGATGAGCTCGCCGCGATGTTGATGCGCTGGCGGAAGCGCTCCCATTCGCGGCGCAGCGTCTGGTCTTTGATCTGGCGTAGCGGGCGTCATCTCCGGCGAGTCGTGATCGAGCATCCGCTGCACCGTGTCCAGCGGCACCTCGTTGTTGATCATCCGGGTGCCGAGCGTGTGGCGGAACTGGTGCGGGTGACGCGGACCGGCTGGCCGCTGGCGTCGCGGATGTCGCAGTCGGCCATCCAGCGATCCACGCGCGGCAGCACTGAGCGTCGAACGGCTGTTGGCGTCGGGGTTTGCGCGCGGGCGCGGCAGCAGCAGCGGCGGGTCGAACCCGAAGCGCTCGCGAGGTCGCGCCTGCTGGCGGCGGATCTGCGCGAGCAGGCGCTGCCAGATCGGGATGATCGCCTCGCGCGAGAGCTTGTGATTGACGAAGCGCAGGTAGGGCGCGCCGGCCTCGTCGGTCGTGATCGGGTCGAAGGGCAGGCGACGCGCGTCGACCGAGCGCAGCCCGGTCTCGATCAAGATCGACGATCAGCCGTCTGCGTCGTCACGTCGGGCAGCCGAGCGAGGTCGGCGTCGTTGTCGATCTGGCCCATCACGAACTCGTCGATGAAGCGCGGCAGCGTGATCGTCTTGCGCGGGATCTCACCGCGGTAGTAGGTCGCGTTGGCCGGCAGCCCCGGCGCCCACTCGTGCAGGCGGACGTCATCGAGGAACACCTTCAGGTCGACCAGCAGCCCGTTGCGCCGCGCCTGCGAGACCGCCAGCGCGTGCACGTGCGCGCGGTAGTCCTCCAGCAGCCCGCGGGTGATCTGGCCCGGGTGGTCGGCAGCGCGTCGCGCTCGGCCAGCCAGGCGCTGAAGCGCCGCAGCGAGCTGGTCGAGACCGCGACCGACGCCGGCGACTTCGTCGTGGTCGTGATCCGCCAGCGCGCCCAGCGCTTGGCCAGCTCGCGCAGCCAGCGCGGTTCGATGTCGGCGAAGTAGATCCGCCGCACCGGCTGATGGGCGTAGCGGCCAGAGCGTCGATGCGATCCGTGGGCCACGTGTCCCACTCCCAGACCTCGCCGCCGTCGCGCTCGTCGCGCAGCCGCTGAAGCGCGCTGCGGCAGAAGCGCAGCCAGGCCAGCGGGTTCGCGCGCGACGCAGCGCGGAAGCGCTCGCCGCGGCGCGCGCCCAAGCCGCGTCGCTGCCGATCAGCAGCGAGTCGACCGGCTGCTCGCGCAGCCAGCGCAGGACCTGGCCGAACGCCAACGGGGTGATCGCCGCCCCGCGCGCGTCGTGGCGGCATTGCAGCGCGTAGCCGAGCTCCAGCGCGACGAGCTAGCAGACGCCGCGCAGATCAAAGCGCGGTCCGCGGGCTCGCGGGCGCTCGCCAAGGTGCTCGGCGTATCATGTGGCTCGAGCCCGACGGCGCAAGCGCAGCCACCGAAGCTGCGTTGATGGCTGTCGCAGAACCCGCGCTCCCGATCGCCGGGAACCGACAACCCCGATCCGACAGCGTCGCCCTCGTCGGACCGCGGGCGCGGCGGCCGCGAACGCGGCCAGGGGGGGCGGCCGGCCCGCTCCAGTGGCGGGTGCGCATAGCACAGCCCGTGCTGATAGACCGAGCGCGGGCATCCCGCGCCGCGCAACGGGTCGCGACGCGGTCGCCGCGCAGGCTCGCGCGCCGTGGCGAACCCATCCGCCCTACGGCGGCTCGCCGTCGCGGCGCCACGCTCGCGCGTGCCCGCCGCAGAGATGGCCGCGCATCCCATTGGCGCGCTGCAACCCGCGCGCCGGCAACCACCGACCACGCAGCGCGGGCCGAACAGCACCGGGTCGCCGCCCGGCCGTAGACATCGACAGGAACTCCGGCCGGACGCCGCGCGCAGCAACTCCTCCCAGCTCGCCGGCCGTTCGGGTAGCCGTCCGGCAGGACGGCCGGACCAGCGCCGGTCACGTCAGCGTCCCGAGCCGGTCGAGCACACCGGCGCGCTCAAGCTCGGCGCGCAGATCCTCCGGCGAGGCGCGTCGTCGGCCGCGACGACGCCGGCCGCCTCGTCGCCGTCACGGTCCTGCCCTTGCGGCACGCGCGAGCCGGACATGGAGCGCCACTGCTACCAGACCCTCACGCCCGACGGCCTCGTCTACCGCACCGCAACCGTCCCGATCGCGCCGCCACGAGCGCCGTCGAGGCCTCCCTGCGGGCCGCGGGCACGCCGCGTCTGAGGCCCCTGCGGCGCTCCCTGCGGCCGAGAACGCCCCGGCGAGGCTGTCAGTCAGGCACCGACGACGCCGATTCCGACGCCTTGTAGCGCGTTCTAAGGCCCTGCACGGAACCTCCGCGACCCAACGGTCAGCCCGTTTGCCGCTCCCCGCAAGGTGCTGAGCCCCGGCCGCTGGTCGACGGATCACGTTCAGATGGCCAGCCTGGCGGCCGGAGCCTGTCAAGCCCGGTGAGACGCTTCGTGTTCGAATTTAGTGAGCGGCAACCTCCTTCGTGTCGGCTGGCTTGTTGATCCAGGCGGCTGTCGGCAGCTCCGGCGGGACCGGTGGCTTGCGC